>NZ_CP174285.1:3310000-3312500 GCF_052466695.1 Microbulbifer mixtoriginis (SeqCode)
TGTGTCTTTCATTCCACAATCCGCTAGCTTAGCTAGTCGTTAGTAACCATCTCTGTTGTATGGTCAAGCCGCACGGGCAATTAGTACTGGTTAGCTCAACGCCTCACAACGCTTCCACACCCAGCCTATCAACGTGGTAGTCTTCCACGGCCCTTTAGGACTCTCAAGGAGTCAGGGAAATCTAATCTTGAAGGAGGCTTCCCGCTTAGATGCTTTCAGCGGTTATCCCGTCCGAACATAGCTACCGGGCAATGCCACTGGCGTGACAACCCGAACACCAGAGGTTCGTTCACTCCGGTCCTCTCGTACTAGGAGCAACTCTTCTCAAATTTCCAACGCCCACGGCAGATAGGGACCGAACTGTCTCACGACGTTCTAAACCCAGCTCGCGTACCACTTTAAATGGCGAACAGCCATACCCTTGGGACCGGCTTCAGCCCCAGGATGTGATGAGCCGACATCGAGGTGCCAAACACCGCCGTCGATGTGAACTCTTGGGCGGTATCAGCCTGTTATCCCCGGAGTACCTTTTATCCGTTGAGCGATGGCCCTTCCATACAGAACCACCGGATCACTATGACCTACTTTCGTACCTGCTCGACATGTCTGTCTCGCAGTCAAGCGCACTTATACCATTATGCTCATTGCATGATTTCCGACCATGCTGAGTGCACCTTCGTACTCCTCCGTTACTCTTTGGGAGGAGACCGCCCCAGTCAAACTACCCACCATACACTGTCCTCGATCCGGATAACGGACCAGAGTTAGAACCTCAAACATACCAGGGTGGTATTTCAAGGACGGCTCCACAATAACTAGCGTTACTGCTTCAAAGCCTCCCACCTATCCTACACAAGTAGGCTCAAAGTTCAGTGCAAAGCTGTAGTAAAGGTTCACGGGGTCTTTCCGTCTAGCCGCGGGTACACTGCATCTTAACAGCGATTTCAATTTCACTGAGTCTCTGGTGGAGACAGCGTGGCCATCGTTACGCCATTCGTGCAGGTCGGAACTTACCCGACAAGGAATTTCGCTACCTTAGGACCGTTATAGTTACGGCCGCCGTTTACCGGGGCTTCGATCAAGAGCTTCGCCGAAGCTAACCCCATCAATTAACCTTCCGGCACCGGGCAGGCGTCACACCCTATACGTCCTCTTACGAGTTTGCAGAGTGCTATGTTTTTAATAAACAGTCGCAGCCACCTGGTCACTTCGACCGGCCTCAGCTTAGGGAGCAAGTCCCATCACCAAAACCGGCGTACCTTCTCCCGAAGTTACGGTACCATTTTGCCTAGTTCCTTCACCAGAGTTCTCTCAAGCGCCTTGGTATTCTCTACCTGACCACCTGTGTCGGTTTAGAGTACGATTCACTATTGCCTGAAGCTTAGAAGTTTTTCCTGGAAGCAGGGCATCAACCACTTCACCCACAAGTGGGCTTCGTCATCAGTTCTCAGCCTTAGGGACCCGGATTTGCCTAAGTCCCCAGCCTACAACCTTAAACATGGACAACCAATCGCCATGCTGGCCTAGCCTTCTCCGTCACTCCGTCGCAGCAATAGCGAGTACAGGAATATTAACCTGTTTCCCATCGACTACGGCTTTCGCCCTCGCCTTAGGGGTCGACTAACCCTGTCCCGATTAGCGTTGGACAGGAACCCTTGGTCTTCCGGCGGGGAGGTTTTTCACCTCCCTTGTCGTTACTCATGTCAGCATTCGCACTTGTGATACCTCCAGCAGACCTCCCGATCCACCTTCGACGGCTTACACAACGCTCCTCTACCATGCTCCTAAGAGCATCCGCAGCTTCGGTTACCAGTTTTAGCCCCGGTATATCTTCCGCGCAGGCCGACTCGACTAGTGAGCTATTACGCTTTCTTTAAAGGATGGCTGCTTCTAAGCCAACCTCCTAGCTGTCTGGGCCTTCCCACATCGTTTCCCACTTAACTGGTATTTGGGACCTTAGCTGGCGGTCTGGGTTGTTTCCCTTTCCACGACGGACGTTAGCACCCGCCGTGTGTCTCCCGCGATTGCACTCCTCGGTATTCGGAGTTTGCATGGGGTTGGTAAGTCGGGATGACCCCCTAGCCCAAACAGTGCTCTACCCCCGAGGGTGAGACGCGAGGCGCTACCTAAATAGCTTTCGAGGAGAACCAGCTATCTCCCGGCTTGATTAGCCTTTCACTCCGATCCACAGGTCATCCCCTAATTTTTCAACATTAGTGGGTTCGGTCCTCCAGTTGATGTTACTCAACCTTCAACCTGCCCATGGATAGATCGCCGGGTTTCGGGTCTATTGCCTGCAACTAAACGCCCTATTAAGACTCGATTTCTCTACGGCTCCCCTAAGCGGTTAACCTTGCTACAGACAATAAGTCGCTGACCCATTATACAAAAGGTACGCAGTCACCCCGAAGGGCTCCTACTGCTTGTACGTATACGGTTTCAGGTTCTATTTCACTCCCCTCTCCGGGGTTCTTTTCGCCTTTCCCTCACGGTACTGGTT
>NZ_CP174285.1:3317500-4130000 GCF_052466695.1 Microbulbifer mixtoriginis (SeqCode)
CTGGGCGGGGATGGCGGAAGTGGTACCAACCCTGAGCAATTATTTGCGGCAGGCTATTCGGCCTGTTTTATCGGCGCAATGAAATTTGTTGCGGACAAGGAAAAGGTCGCTACACCGAACGATACCAATGTGCGAGCTGAAGTTGGCATAGGACCCAGCGGGAAAGGCTTTGGGCTGGAAGTTGATCTCTATATAGAGCTACCGGGCATGGATCAGGTGGTAGCTGAACGCGTGGCCTTAAAAGCTCACGAGGAAGTTTGCCCCTACTCTAATGCAACCCGCAATAATATTACCGTGAGGCTGCATATTACGGTTTAGAAGCATAAGGCTGCCAACCCCTGGCAGCCTTACAGGCCACTTTACCCTCTTACTCTTGGCGAGTTGAGCGCGCGGCCCCATTGGCTATTTGGAAAACCAACCTTGCTGCAGTGCGCGCACCATGATCTTCAATATCGAAATAGGGATTAAACTCAGCCATATCCGCCAAGCAAACCTTGTTTGAGTCCAGAACGGTATCCAGCAGCTCTTCGAGTAATTCCAGCGGGACTCCACGCCCAGAGGGGGCACTGACCGCAGGCATTACTGCTGCTGGTAATACGTCCAGGCATACTGTGAGGTACACAAAGTCCACCTTATCGGTAAAGTCCCGGATCTGCTGTTTTATTTTATCCAGATTCCAGCTGCTAATTTCTCGATCGCGAATGACTTCTGCACCCAGTTCATCGGCACGATTGTAAAGCGCCGGCGTATTGGCATTATCGGCAGCACCGACACAGAGATAATTGAAAGGGCGGCCATTGATCTGGCACTGTTCCGCAATTTGATAGAAAGGTGTACCCGAGGAACCCTTGGGTGAAGGGATGCGCAAATCCAGATGGGCATCAAAATTGATAATACCCAGGGTCTTCTCTCGGTGTAGCTCGCGCATCCATCGCGCTATGCCCTGATAACTACCAAACGCGATTTCATGTCCACCCCCCAAAACCAGGGGAAAGTGTCCGTTAGCCAGCAACTCATTGATACGCGCACCGAGTAGTGCCTGTGCGGATTCCAAATCCTCACGATCAACGCGCACATTGCCGGCATCATAAAGAGGTAAATCAAAGGTGGCGGGCAGATTGGCAGTCGCCAAGCGTAGGATTCGCGGCCCTTTCGCAGCGCCAATACGCCCTTTATTGCGACGCACACCTTCATCCGAGGCGAAACCGAGGATGGCAATTCCAGGGGGGTTATCCAGTTGCAGCGGCGAAACACGTTGGTGCCAACGCTCCCCGGCGCGACCGTCCTCGCTGTCTGTGCGGCCACTCCACAAGCGCATATCAGCCAGCTGTAACATCTTTACCTCCCAGGAAAATCTGTGCGGGTTTCAGCGCGCCAAATTCATAGGCCAGCTGATCTGGGGTATCCATCGGCCATAACACCATATCTGCGCGCAATCCGGGCCGCAGTACTCCGCGGGAACAGCAGAGCCCCAAGGCGCGCGCGGCTGCGCGAGTCACCCCGGCCAACGCCTCCGCTGGGGTAAGGCCAAATAGGTTGCAGCCCATATTCATCATTAACCGCAGAGAACCGATAGGGCAGCTACCGGGATTCAGATCGGTGGATAGAGCCATGCAAACCCCCGCCTCCCGCAGTTTCTCTACCGGCGGCATCTGGGTCTCGCGCAGAGTATAAAAAGCTCCAGGGAGCAAAACTGCCACGGTGCCGCTTTCAGCCATGGCCAGCACATCCGCATCGCTAATATATTCAATATGATCTACGGAGAGGGCGCTGGCTTTGGTTGCCATCTCAGTGGCGCCAGTGCGTGCCAGCTGCTCGGCATGCACTTTAATGGGCATGTCCAACTGCTTGGCGGCATCAATCACCCGCTGACACTGCTCTACCGTAAAGCCGATGGTTTCGCAGAACATATCCACCGCATCGGCCAGTTGCTCGCGCGCAACTGCCGGCAATATCTGCTCGCAAATCAAATCGATATATTCATCGGCACGACCATCGTATTCCGGCGGCAAGGCGTGAGCGGCCAAACAGGTGGTAACGATTTCCACCGAATTGTGCTGCGCCAAACGGCGAGCGGTGCGAAGTTGCTTCAACTCCGTATCCAGATCCAGGCCATAGCCGGATTTGATCTCGACAGTGGTGGCCCCCTCAGACATCAAGGCGCGAAGGCGGGGCTCCGACAAACGGTATAATTCCTCAGCACTGGCGGCACGAGTGGCCCTCACAGTGGAAATAATGCCACCACCAGAACGGGCTACTTCTTCATAGCTCTCCCCGCCCAGGCGGCGCGCAAATTCTCCGGCGCGGTGACCGCCGTAAACCAGATGGGTATGGCAATCGATCAGGCCCGGTGTCAACCACTGCCCCTCACCGTCGATCACCTTATCTGGAGCACAGTCCGGTAACTCGCGACGCGGCCCCAGCCAAACAATCTTGCCGCCGGTTACCGCCACTGCGGCATCCTCTACAGCACCGTAGCCCCCGGCAATCGAAGGGTCCATGGTAGCGGCGTTCACATTCGTAATCAGTAGGTCACAGCGTTCTGTCATAAGCTTCTAGCGGCGCGCTTTTCCTTCTTTAACCATAGATGCCCAGTGCAATACCGAGCGGGATTTGGGCAGTCAGCATACAGACCATCGCCCCGGCTTGACAGTCATCTTTAAGACAACCATAGTAGCTTCTATTATTTCTTGTATATACAACCATATACAAGCCATAAAGGCATTAAACCCGAGTATGAATACTGCAAGCGAACCCCGCTACGCGGCGATCAAGCGCCATATCCGGCAAAACATCGAAAACGGCAGCTGGCCTGTGCATTTCCAGGTGCCCTCAGAAAATCAGCTGGCACAGGAATTCGGTGTCAGCCGTATGACCGCCAGACGCGCTTTAAGTGAATTGACCGATGAGCGAGTGCTGATGCGCTCCCAGGGACTCGGTACATTTGTGGCCGAACCAGTACCGGCTGGTTCCCTGTTAGAAGTGCGCAATATTGCTGATGAAATTTCCGCACGCGGCCACAGCTACAGCAATCGAATTTTGCTGGCACAACATTGTATGGCTAATGCCGAAGTAGCCCGTGCCCTGGAAGTGCCGGAACAGGCCAAGGTTTTTCACACCATTATTGTGCACTGTGATAACGGCGTTCCCATTCAGTGGGAAGAACGCTTTACCAATCCGGCCCTGGCTCCCGAATACTTACAACAGGATTTCGCCCACACCACGCCAAACGCCTATCTTTCCAGGGTCGCACCATTGACCGAGGCGGATACCACGGTTGAGGCAATCGCAGCAGAAGCTTCTATTGCCTACGCACTGGAGATCGCCACCGGCGATGCCTGCCTACAGGTGTGGCGGCGTACCAAGAGTAGCGCCGGCACTGTGAGCTTTGCCCGCCTGGTGCACCCGGGTAAACGCTACCGCCTGGGGGCACAGCTGAGATTCTAATTTCTGCATGTATCTCATACGTCCCGGCAACACTAGATTGCTAATCATAGGGCGCAAGAATTTTTAACAAATAATTTGAGAGGAATGTATGTCCGCTGATAAACGCCACGACCCCAGCCGCAAAATCCGCGCGCCTCGCGGCAGTGAGCTCAATGCCAAAAGCTGGCTCACCGAAGCTCCCCTGCGCATGTTGATGAACAACCTGGATGCCGAGGTAGCTGAACGCCCGGAGGACCTGGTGGTTTACGGTGGTATCGGCCGCGCCGCGCGGGATTGGGAGTGCTACGACAAAATTGTCGAGGTGCTAAAGCGCCTGGAAGACGACGAAACCCTGCTGGTGCAGTCCGGCAAGCCCGTCGGAGTCTTTAAAACCCACGCCGATGCACCCCGGGTATTAATTGCCAATTCCAACCTGGTACCCCACTGGGCCAACTGGGAACACTTCAACGAGCTGGATAAAAAAGGCCTGGCCATGTACGGCCAGATGACTGCCGGCTCTTGGATTTATATCGGCTCCCAGGGCATCGTCCAGGGTACCTATGAAACCTTTGCCGCAGTCGCACGCAAACATTTTAAGGGCGAAGCGAAAGGCAAATGGATTCTTACCGGTGGCCTCGGCGGCATGGGTGGCGCTCAGCCACTGGCGGCGACGATGGCCGGTTTCAGCATGATCGCAGTAGAGTGCGACGAAACCCGAATCGATTTCCGCCTGCGTACTGGCTATGTAGATAAGAAAGCCACCAGCCTCGACGAAGCCCTGCAAATGATTGAAGCCGCGATGGAAAAAGGTGAAGCCATTTCCGTTGGCCTGCTGGGCAACGCAGCAGATATTTTCCCGGAAATTGTAAAACGCAATATTCTGCCGGATTCGGTTACCGACCAGACTTCCGCACACGATCCTTTAAATGGCTACCTGCCCCAGGGCTGGACCATGGAATACGCTGCGGAGATGCGCAAGAAAGATGAAGCCGCAGTAGTAAAGGCAGCCAAACAGTCTATGGCGGTTCAGGTTGAAGCCATGCTGGAGCTGCAAAAGCGCGGCGCCGCAACTCTCGACTACGGCAACAATATTCGTCAGATGGCTCTCGAGGAAGGCGTGGAAAATGCCTTCGATTTCCCCGGCTTTGTACCCGCTTATATTCGCCCTCTGTTCTGCGAAGGAGTAGGTCCTTTCCGCTGGGCGGCCCTGTCCGGCAACCCGGAAGATATCTACAAGACCGATGCCAAGGTTAAAGAACTGATTCCCGACAATCCGCAGCTGCACAACTGGCTCGATATGGCCCGCGAGCGGATTCACTTCCAGGGACTGCCCGCACGTATCTGCTGGGTGGGCCTGAAAGATCGCGCGCGCCTGGCACTGGCATTTAACGAGATGGTAGCCAACGGTGAATTGGAAGCACCGGTAGTGATCGGCCGCGACCACCTCGACAGCGGCTCTGTAGCGAGCCCCAACCGCGAAACTGAAGCCATGATGGATGGTTCCGACGCTGTCTCCGACTGGCCGCTGATGAATGCCCTACTGAACACTGCCTCCGGCGCTACCTGGGTATCCCTGCATCACGGTGGTGGCGTAGGCATGGGCTTCTCCCAGCACTCTGGTGTGGTCATTGTCTGTGACGGCACCGAAGCTGCGCGCAAACGTATCGAACGGGTTCTCTGGAATGATCCCGCCACCGGCGTAATGCGCCACGCCGATGCCGGTTATGAGATCGCAAAAAAATGCGCAAAAGAGCAGGGCCTAGACCTGCCCATGCTGAACGACTGATTTTTTACCGCAATAAAAATACCGCCGGCGGAAATCTTTTACAGCCCGAATAACTTTGATCGGGCTGCGCCGCCGGCACCTAACTGGGTGTTGAAAAAGCCAACAAGCGACTTTTTCAAGCCATCTTTGCGGCACATGTCCACAAAGATGGGCACTCAAATAAAGCATTTGCAGTGCTTGATTTTGCGGCAGGCGCTTTCGCACCGCCCACGCAGGCTGTTTTTCAACAGCCTGCTAAGCAGTAAATATTTTTTGGTGAATGAATTTATGTATCAATTGGAAATCGATCCCGGTCAATTGAGCCTTGCGCAACTGCGCCGGGTAGCCCGCGAGTCGGTGCAGCTGTCCCTGGCGAAAAGCGCCTACCCCGCTATTGAAGCCTCTGCCCACACTGTTGCCCAGGTTATTACCGAGGGGCGCACGGTTTACGGAATTAATACCGGTTTTGGTTTATTGGCCAACACCCGCATTGAAAAGCACGACCTGGAAAACCTGCAGCGCGCTATTGTACTGAGCCATGCCGCCGGTACCGGCAACTTTATGAGTGAAGCCACCGTGCGTTTGCTGATGGTGTTGAAAATCAACTCGCTCGCGCGCGGCTTCTCCGGTGTGCGCCCGCAGGTTATCGAAGCTTTAATGCAACTGGTCAATGCCGGTGTATACCCCGCTATTCCTGAGAAAGGTTCTGTCGGCGCTTCTGGCGATTTGGCGCCGCTGGCTCATATGAGCGTGGTACTTCTCGGTGAAGGGGAAGTATTTATCAAGGGTGAGCGCAAGAGTGCTCACGAAGGCCTCAAAGCGGCAGGGCTAGAGCCTATTACCCTGGCTCCCAAAGAGGGCCTCGCCCTGCTAAACGGCACCCAGGCTTCTACCGCCTTTGCCCTGCTCGGCCTGTTCGCCAGTGAAGACTTGTTCGCCGGCGCCCTGGTAACCGGTGCTATTACCCTGGAAGCCGCCAAGGGCTCACGCCGCCCTTTCGATGATCGTATTCACAACGCCCGCGGCCAACAGGCTCAGCGCGACGTAGCGGCAATTTATCGGGACCTGCTCGGTGAAACCAGCCAGATCGGTGATTCCCACCAATTCTGCGAAAAAGTGCAGGACCCCTACTCCCTGCGCTGTCAGCCCCAGGTCATGGGTGCCTGCCTGCAGCAGATGCGCTTCGCTGCAGAAGTATTGTTGGCCGAGGCAAATGGTGTTTCCGATAACCCGCTGGTATTTACCGATGAGGAAAATCCGGATAACTCCGACATTATTTCCGGTGGTAACTTCCACGCAGAGCCTGTTGCTATGGTCGCCGACAACCTGGCGTTGGCATTGGCAGAAATCGGCTCCCTATCCGAGCGTCGCATGGCGCTGCTGATCGACAGTAACCTATCCGGCCTGCCTCCCTTCCTGGTGGAAAATGGCGGGGTGAACTCCGGCTTTATGATCGCCCAGGTCACCTCAGCGGCGCTTGCCAGTGAGAACAAATCCATGGCGCACCCAGCCTGCGTGGATTCACTGCCCACCTCCGCCAACCAGGAAGACCATGTATCCATGGCCACCTTTGCCGGCCGTCGCCTGCGGGATATGGCCGACAATACCTGTGGCATCCTGGCGGTGGAGCTACTCGCTGCCTGCCAGGGACTGGATTTCCGCGCGCCGTTAAAATCCACTGATAAACTGGAGGCAGCCAAGTCAAAACTGCGCGCCCGAGTACCTTTCTATGACAAGGACCGCTACTTTGCCCCGGATATTGAAGAGGCGAAGCAATTGCTGAGCAGCGGCGCCTACCTGGAATCCATTGATCCAGCCCTGCTCCCAAGCAGTCATTAATTTCCTTTAATTTCTATAAATTAATTTTTATAGAAGATTTCGTTACTAAGTACCGGGGCCTAAATCCCGGTATTTTTTCCTCTGTCTTTGGTCCGCCAGCAACAGCGACTCTAAAGTAGCTGTTTGTCCACGGTCGCGTTTTAAAACAAAAAAATCAGTAAAGAGACAAGCTTTTCTTTATCGAGTACTGCTAGAACAATTTTTTTTCTTTGTGAGGAAATTTGCGCCAAAAGTGCTAGGCTGACAATTAGACGTTTTACCCGCCAAAAGGTGTGGAGGTCTAGATGAAACCGCTGTCGCTTCGGCTGCTCCGCCACTCGGGCTACGCGCTGGCTATTGCCACAGGGTTTGCCCTGTCAGCCTGTAACGGGACAGGTTATCCCTGCGGAGGAGGCTATGACTGCTCAGCTAGTTATTACGGATATAGCCCTTATTACAGCAAGTCATATTACAACCTACGGGGCCGCTATGCCCACTGCCACCCCGATGGAACCTGCCACAACATGCAGCATTGCAACTTTTACTGGGATGGGAATTTTTATCGCCTGAGGCCACCCGCGGTGGTGAACACAAGTTACCAGGTAATTGATCTGCCGGATCCGCCCTACCAGGCCAGGCCCTACTGACAAAGAAATTCTGTGTGCATCCATTTGGCACACATAAAGGGGCTTGGCCCCTGCCGGGCCTCTCCGGGGGGAACTTTCGCTTACCGGAGATTGCACTATGAATAGAGCTGTTAAGACGGCTTTTATTGCCGTCACGGTATGCACGGCCCTAACTTTAGGTGCCTGTGCAACCGATAGTTACTATAGCGGTGGCTACTACGGCGGTTACTACAGAGGAGGGGGAGTGGCCTACACATCTTCCTTTGTTTACCCTTACGCAACCCCGAACTACTATCCCTCCAGTAATATCTATGTCTCTTACCGCACACCGGTTTACCAGTATTACCGGGCAACCCCGCGCTATGGCTATTATTATCGCGGTGCCTATTCCTATTACCGCGCACCAGGTTATCGCGGCAACCCCCGCTACCGGGCCAGGTACTTTTATCGCGGGCTTCCCTACTACAACCGCTTTAACTCCCCCGGTGCTGCACAAATCCGCTATCGTGCCCAGCACCGTTACTATCGCGGTGGCCACCGAGGATATCGCAGCCACCGCAGCTACAGAGTGCGTGGGCACCATCGCGTCCGCGGTGGATATCACCATAGAAGACGCTAGCGTTTAGCTGCTATTAATCCAGCCTTGAAATAGCTGAAATCCAGATATTTCATTTTGCCCGCAAAATGCCGGTACAGATCAATAACATTACTGGTATTTTGCGGGCTCACCAATCCACAAAACAACATCAAAACCAATTTTAAATGGGTCCTCTAATAACTTTGAATTAATCATTTAGAAATATTTGATTACTTATTTGCGCGCAAAAAAAAAGAGTGATCAGAAAAATCTCTCTTCGATAATTCACATCCACTCCACAATAGTGACCAGCGAGTTTACTCACTGGGTACCAACGCCTGTTTTATCTTTAGCCATTCAACAGCTCTGTCGCTACTTTTTGCAAATTGGCGTTCTTTTCCTCACTTTGACAGCTATTACCACTACCCTGAGTTAAGAAAGCGAATCCTGTAAACCTTGCGAGGTAAGTGCAGTGCAGAAACTCCTGCCGAAACTGCTTGCTGTGACACTGGTAATAAGCATTACCGGCTGTTCCACAACTAAATCACAGGGCACCCCAAAATCTTTATCACTCAACGGAAAAAAATTTCACTGCGTTGAACAGGAACTGGAAACAAAAACTCTAGTGCGCTGCGCACGACCCGGCTAAAAAACGAATTTATTAATTGCCAGAAAAATACAGATAAAAAAGTCGGGATTTCGATTTAAAAATAAAAATTGAATTTTCGCCCAGAGCGGAAAAAATGCTTACTCAACTCTTACGACCCGTAGGGTATCGGTCTGGCCGCCGGCATCTTGTCGATAGCCACGGGAAACCAAGACAAAATCCCCCGATTTTAAAAGACTGCGCTGCTTCAAATGGTCGATTGCCTTGTGGTCACGGGAGGGACCATCCATACCTGCCACCGCCATTAAAACCGGATCGACGCCGCGATAAAGGGCAACCCGATTACAAACTCTACGGTGCCGACAAAAGGCGTAAATAGGAATGGCTGCGCGAACCCTGGACATCAAAAGGGCTGTGTTGCCCGTTTCTGTCTGGCAGATAATAGCCTTGATATCTCGACAGTGATTGGCAATGGTGATGGCAGCCATGGCGATACAGGCATCCCCAGCAGGGTAATTGCCACGCAAACTATCCGAAGGGCGATGTGTTGCACGGTGTTTTTCCGCCCCAATAATTACCTCGTCCATATGCCGAACAGTCTCCACCGGGTAGTCCCCGCTGGCGGTTTCTGCCGACAACATTACCGCATCGGTGCCATCCAACACCGCATTGGCGACATCACACACCTCCGCCCTCGTAGGCACAGGGCTGGAGATCATTGACTCCATCATCTGTGTTGCCGTAATTACCGTGCGATTCAGATAGCGGGCAAAACGAATTAAATGTTTTTGCACCCCCATCAATTCCGCATCGCCAATCTCTACTGCCAGATCGCCGCGCGCCACCATGATGACATCGCTCGCCAGAATCAGCTCCTGCAAGTGTTCATCAGAAGAGATCGCCTCGGCCCGTTCAATCTTGGCGACAATCTGGCTGCTACCCCCCGCCTGCTGTAGAAGCTCCCGCGCCCTATGAATATCCCGCGCATCGCGAGGAAAGGACACCGCCAAGTAGTCCAGCTGCAGATCGGCGACAACTTGAATATCGCACAAATCCTTGTCCGTTAATGCGGGCGCGGTGAGGCCACCGCCCCGCTTGTTAATTCCTTTTCGATTAGAGAGCCAGCCCCCATCCTGTACCTCAGTGATAACCGCACTGCCATCAATTTTCTTGATCTGCAGACTGAGTCGCCCGTCGTCCAGCAGCAGGGTATCTCCTGGGCGGCAGTCCTCGGCCAGCTCGGTGTAATCCACCGAAACCCCGGCGCTGTTGCCCTGCTCCCTTGGCCAAGTGGGGTCCAGAGTAAACTCGGCACCAGTGCTGAGATGCACACCACCATCGGTGAACTTGCCCACACGAATTTTCGGCCCCTGAAGATCACCCAATATGGCGATATGACACCCTTGGCGAGCGGCCTCTGCACGAACCTGCTCGGCGCGGCGGCGGTGCTCGTCGATTTCACCATGGGAAAAATTCAGGCGCACGATGTTCACCCCGGCGGCGACCAGTTGCCCCAGGGTGTCCCCCTTATCGGTTGAGGGACCCAGTGTTGCGACTATTTTTGTCCGCCGGATCATGCCGCACCTAGCCTCGTTTTACTGCCCGGATAGCACTCGCTTTCAAAGGAGAAGCATAGCTTGTCACACCTGTCGTCTCTCAACAGAGGCCAGCGACTAAGCTTTGCATAGAGCGGGTTATAGGCTAAAGCGACAGGCCCGTTTGAGATTGTAGGTGCAAGGGTCAGGGAGTAACTCGCCGATGAGCAGGTTGGTGCAACTGTGGCTGCTAGGGGCCCTACTGGTCATTGGCGGATGCCTGTCGAACAGTGCGGAAGAAGCCCGAGTTGTGCAGAGTGCGGGAACAGCAAGTTCAGTCTGCAATAAGAAGTGGCAGCTGGTACGCCTGCGTATTAACGGCGCTGCGGTACCGATCCAGAAGCCTGCAGATTTTACTTTCGTGTGTAATCTCGATGGCAATGTGATGGGGCGCAGCGGTATTAATACCTACCGTGGCGAGCTGCAGATAACTGAAAACGGCCTGATGTTGTGGGACAGTTCCAGCTTCGCCTCGACCAAGATGAGCGGCCCGGAGATCCTACTGCAGCAGGAAAATGCCTACCTGCGCGCCCTGGCCGGTACTCGCCAGGCATTTACCAAGTCCCGCGGTAAGCGTTTGATCCTTCGCGACGCCTCTGGCGATATTTATATTGAATATGTCAGGGCAGGATCTTGAACACCACCACAGACCACTGATAGCTTTTACGATTAAATGTCGCAAAAACAATGAGAACGACATCATGCCGCGATCTCACTTACGCTTGCAGCTTGTGGTCCCAGCCGTATTGAGCCTGCTTTTTTCCGGGTGTATGTCTTTCAGGGAGCCCACTCCCCAGCCCCCCAAACAGCCGGCGTGGTCTGCCTGTGAGCACGACTGGATACTCTCAAACCTCCGAGATGGCGAGAACACCTACGAGTACACGCTGCTGTGGAAAAAGTTCTGGCGCGAGCGCCCATTCTTTACCTGTGATCGCTTCGGCTACGTACGGGGTAACGGTGGCATCAATCCCTATCTGGGGCGTTTTTCTCTCGAGAGCAGCGGCGAACTTTCCTGGCCCAGGTCGCCGATTATCTCCAGAGTGGGGAACCGCCGCCCCAGTGATGAACTAGAGGCCGACTACCTGAAAGCCCTGCGCAAAACCCGTTTTCTCGAAGTGGTGGGTGACAAGCTGATCTTGAGCAGTAATGACAAATCCACACGGCTAGAATTTAACCGGGTCGATGACATTATGCGTTGAATTCCCGACACCAATGCCTGTAGCGCAGCCATAAAAAAGGCGACCCATAGGGTCGCCAATATTACAATCAAGAAGAATCAAAAAGATGAGTCAGATGCGCAATCGCATTGGAAAGCCTCGGCGCGCATCATAGTTCTCACAGATGACAGAAAAATGACATAACGGACCTCAAAAGCGCCGCTGATGCCTCTCCAGATTCTCCTGACGCTTGCGCTCGCTTTTGCGCAGCAAAAGGTAAGTAGCGCCCATACCACCATGTTGTTTTTGCGCGCTGTGGAATGCCAGCACCTCATCCAGTTGCGGCAGCCAATGATAGATACAGCTTTTCAAAAGTGCGGGCTGCTTGCGGCCCTCGCCCTTGCCGTGGGTAATAAGCGCACAGCGCACATCCGCCTCGACACAATCACGCACAAACTCCACAACGGCGCTGCGCGCCATTTCCACCGAGTGACGATGCAGGTCGAGACGTGCATCCACCGTGTACTTGCCCAGGCGCAGATTGCGATACACACCGTTCTGCACCCCATCACGCTTGAATTCGATAGGGTCCCAGGGCGCCACAAGCTCAATATACTCACCGGAAAGGGGGTTCATTTCGCGCTCGGTCAAACGCGTCGCAGCAGCACGGCGCTCGCGCAAGATACGCTCGGATGGCTCGCTCTCCTTGCGCAGGGTGACGCGGCGCTCCTGCACCAGCGGTTTCACATCTCCCAGCTCACCGAGAGCGTCTTTGAATAACTTGCTGTCGCCGCTCATGAAGTACCCCCCGCCAGCGTCAGTCCAAAAATAAATCCTTAGTCAGGTCCCCCGCATTATCGGGGTTGTGGGCATAGTCGGTAAAATCTTTTACCCCGCGTTCCACCAGAAGTTCCTCATCGATCAGCTGACACCCGCTCAAGGCGGCTTCCTTGGTGATCAGTACTTCGTAGGCAGCATCGGCCATAATCGCCGGCCTGCGGCTCTGTTCAAACATCTCGCGGCTACCCACGGCAAACTCAATGGCGGCGGTAGCCACCAGAGTGCGCGGCCACAGAGTATTAACGGCAACCCCCGCCTCGCGCAACTCCTCCGCCAATCCCAGGCTGAGGATTGTCATGCCAAACTTGGACAATGCGTAGGGCGCAAAAGGCCCCAGCCACTTGGGCTGTAGGTTGAGCGGTGGACACAGGCTGAGGATATGGGCGCTATCCGATTTCTTCAGGTAGGGAATCGCCAGGTGCGCCGTCAGATACACTGCACGGCTGTTGATGTCTTGCATCAAATCATAACGCTTGGGCGGGGTGGACTCGACATTACTCAGGTTGATCGCGCCGGCGTTATTGATCACAGCATCGATACCACCAAACTTGTCGGCTGCCTGCGCCATCGCTTCCTGCACCCGCTGCTCATCGCGCACATCCACCTGCAGGGCCAAGGCCTTACCGCCAGCGCTCTCCACCTCCTGCGCTACAGAGAAGATGGTGCCGGGTAGCTTCGGGTGTGGCTCTGCAGACTTAGCGGCGATCACAATATTAGCGCCATCCGCCGCGCACTTGAGCGCTATGGCACGGCCAATACCGCGGCTAGCGCCAGTGATAAAGATGGTCTTGTCCTTAAGCGCCCCTGTATTTTCTGTCAGGGTTACAAACTCTTCACTCATTTTTTTCAGCCTCCGGGGCAGTCACTGCCGGACTGTAAATTTCCTTGAAGATCGCCGGCATGCGCTTCGGTCTACCACTGGAAAGTTCGATGCATACCAACCGCCACTGGGCCCGCAATACCAATGCTCCATCGGCGGCGCGAAAGACTTGAAAGTGGCGGGTCATATTCAGGCGCCCATCCACCTCGGTGAGCCAGGTGCCGAATACCAGTTCATCCGCCTCTTTCGCCGCCAGTATATAGTCATACTGCCCATGACGAATGGCCATTCCCCGGTCGAGGTCCTGGTAATTTATGACATCCAGACCCAATGCGGCACTATGGGCCCAGGCGGTAGCCTCGCACCAACGCACATACTCGGCATTATTGGCATGGTGTAATCCATCCACATGCTCAGCACTTACCCTGACTCTGTGGATAAAGGGATTGGGTAAATCCCATTGCATAGGCAGCCCCCGCTGGATCTCACAAATAACTGGTATTTATTTCTACTAATCCCGCTAAGTGGACAAATAGCAGATATAAAAAAAGGCCCCTGATGGGACCTTTTTTGCAAGCTGACCGGATTATGCGTCCGCGTTAGCCTGTGCGCCTTCCGCTTGTTGCTGCGCCTGATTCAGGGCTTGGGCAAACAGGGCGTCGAAGTTGACCGGCGGCAGCATCAGAGCCGGGAAAGAACCCTTAACAACCGCGTTGTCGATCACTTCGCGAGCGTATGGGAACAGGATCTGTGGGCAGGCAGTATTCAGGGCCTGAGCCAGCTGCTGACCTTCCAGTCCCTTGATACCGAACAGACCAGCCTGCTTCACTTCCACCAGGAAAGCCGTGTCTTCTTCCAGCTTCACGGTGATAGTGAGCGTCAGTGCCACTTCGTACAGGTCTTCTTCAACCTTGGCGGTCTTGGTGTTCAGCTCCTGATTTACCTGGGGCTTCCACTGTTTCTTGAAAACCTCAACGCCCATGGGAGTCTCGAAGGAGAGATCCTTCAGGTAGATGCGCTGCATCGCGAATTGTACTTGTGGAGCCTCTGCGTTTGCCGCGCCGTTTAATTCTTCAGCCATGTTACTGCCTGTTTTTATAAAAAGTTTATTGATGCCTTCCGTGAGAAAGACTCCCTGTATGAGCCTTCAGATTGGGGCCTGCAAATACCGTTTCAAGGCCCGGACCGGATTAATAGCAAATATAAAGAGTCGCGTGAGGCACACGGCGTCAACCTTTATCAGCTTGCTGACTTAAGTAAGCCGTTAAGCTTACCGCTGCGCTCAAGGGCCATCAGATCATCGCAACCGCCCACATGGAAGTCGCCGACCCAAATCTGCGGCACCGACCGGCGCCCAGCCTTGGCCGCCATCTGTGCGCGCAGCTCAGGTTTATTGTCCACCGCAATCTCGCGATAATTCACGCCCTTGCTGTCGAGCAGCTGCTTGGCGCGAATACAGTAGGGACAAAAACGGGTGGTGTAGATGACTACATCCTGCATAATAAAACTCCGCCTAAAGCCATCTATAAAACTACTGAGCTAACCCTTGCCTTTGACCAGGGGCAGATTCTGATTACTCCACTCGCTCATACCGCCCTGTAGGCGACGTACCTGGAAGCCCTTCTGCTTAAGTAGGCGGCCCGCAGGGCCTGCGTGCTGACCCATTTTATCGGCGACAATCACCACCTTATCTTTAAAGGGTTCCAGCTCGGCGAACCGCTCGGCCACTTCCCCGTGGGGGATATGCAGTGCATCGACAATATGCCCGGCGGTAAACTCGCTGCGATCGCGCACATCCAACACCTTGGCCCCATCACTGTTGATCAGCCGGGTCACTTCGTGCAGGGAAACCGGCACGCCCGCCTTGTAACGCTCGCTCAGAACCAGCGCATAGAGCAGTGCCACGAGCAGGCCGACCAGCAGCCATTGCTCACTTAAAAAAACGAAAAAATCCACTCCGCCCCCAAAATCCATCGTGGTTATCGTTACGGCGCAGCTGCGCCAAAGCTGGCGGGAGTATACACGATTGTGGCGAATTTCTAACCAGCAAAATCATACTCCAACGGCATGGATATAGACTCAAATGGACTCACCCAACACTATTCGACGTAGTTAAACGATGGCCGAACGGGTTAAAATCCGCGTCCGCAATCCAAACCACCCGATAGAGGAAATCCGTCGCTATGGCCGCTTCGCAAGCCCCGCACAAACGCCCCTTGGTCCTGCTGATTCTGGACGGCTTCGGCCACAGCGACAATGCCGAGTACAACGCCATTCGCGCCGCGAAGTCTCCAGTGTGGGACAAAATCTGGGCGACGCGCCCCAAGACCCTGATCCAGACCTCCGGTATGGCGGTGGGGCTGCCCGAAGGGCAGATGGGTAACTCCGAGGTGGGACACATGACCCTAGGAGCCGGCCGTGTGGTTTACCAAAATTTCACCCGTATCAATAAGGCCATTCAGGACGGCGACTTCTTCCGCAATACCGCCTACACCGCTGCGGTAGATAAGGCCATCGCCAACAACGGCGCGGTACATATTATGGGACTGCTGTCCGAGGGCGGCGTACACAGCCACGAGGACCATATTGTCGCGATGGTGACCCTGGCGGCCCAGCGCGGAGCCCGCGCCATTTACGTACACGCTTTCCTGGATGGCCGCGACACGCCGCCGCGCAGCGCCGAGCCCTCCATCGCGCGCCTGATGCAGGTGTGCGACACCGTCGGCAATGCCCATATGGCCACTTTGGCAGGCCGCTATTTTGCCATGGATCGCGACCAGCGCTGGGAGCGCACCGAATCTGTCTACGACATGCTCACCCTGGGTACCGCAGAACACAAAGCCACTGACGCCCTGGCGGGATTAGCCGCCGCCTATGAGCGCGGTGAAAATGATGAATTCGTTGCGCCGACAGTGATCGGCGAGCCCGCTCCCATCAAAGATGGCGATGCTCTGATCTTTATGAACTTCCGCCCAGATCGCGCACGCCAACTGACCCGCGCCTTTACCGAAGCAGACTTCAGCGGCTTCGAGCGCAAGGCCCAGCCCAAGCTGGCAGACTTTGTCATGACCACTGAATACGCCGCAGACATCCACGCAAGCTGCGCTTTCCCACCGGAAAACCTGGTGAATTCCCTCGGTGAATATCTGTCTGCCCAGGGCAAGACCCAGCTGCGCATTGCCGAAACCGAAAAATACGCTCACGTGACTTTCTTTTTCAGCGGCGGCCGCGAGGAGCCGTACAACGGCGAAACCCGCGAGCTGATCAAGTCTCCGGACGTAGCCACCTACGACCTGCAGCCGGAAATGAACGCGCCGGAAGTAACCGACAAGCTGGTCGCGGCGATTGAGAGCGGCGAGTACGACGCCATTATCTGCAACTATGCCAACGGTGATATGGTCGGCCACACCGGTGTTTTTGAAGCGGCGGTAAAAGCGGTAGAAGCCCTGGACCAATGTGTTGAGCGTGTCGTGAATGCAGCCCTGAGTGCCGGTGGCGAAGTGCTGATCACCGCCGACCACGGCAATGTGGAAGAGATGTTCGACACCAACTCCGGCCAGGTCAGTACCCAGCACTCCACCCTGCCGGTGCCTTTTGTATACATCGGCGAACGCAATGTGCAAATGTGTGACGGAGGCAGTCTGGCGGATGTGGCGCCAACCATGTTAGCGTTGATGGATCTGCCACAGCCGGCGGAAATGACCGGCCACAGTTTGGTAAAAATGGACTGATGAAAACTCTCGTACTCTTCCTGATTGCCCTGCTGTCACTGCCCGCCTGGAGCCAGGCGGAAGCGGACCAGCAGGCACGCCTCGCGGAAATCAAGCAGCGCATCGACTCCCTGCAACAGGAGCTCAACCAGGTGCGCGGCCAGCGCGACCAGCTGCTCAAGGATCTGGAAGAGAACGAGAAAGATATCTCCGGGCTGTACCAGCGCATAGACCAGATCAAGCGGGATATGCGCAGCCGCACGGACAAGCTGCGCGAACTGCAGCGAGAGCAGAAACAGCTGCAAGAAGCGCGACGAAGTATGCAGCGGCGGGTCGAGCAGGAGATCGCCGCCGCTTACCGACTGGGCCGACAAGAACAGATCAAGCTCCTTCTCAACCAACAAAATCCACAGAATATCGCCCGCCAACTTCGCTACCACGATTACTTCCTCCAAGAACGCAGCCGCGTTATCGACAACTACCTGCAAACCCTCGCCTCGCTGGAAACGGTTTCCGCCTCGATCGAGCGCGAGCGCAATAGCCTGCAGGCGGAACGGGCACAGCTGCAGGAGCGCCAGGACAAATTGCGCAGCGCGCAACAAACACGCAAGCGCACCCTGGAAAAACTCGCGGCGCGGCTCGCCAATGGCGGTGGTGAACTCAAGCAACTGCAAGGGGACCGAAAACGCCTGCAGACCCTGATCGATGAAGTCGGGCGCGCAATCGCCACCCTGGTAAATCCGGACCAACACAAACCCTTCGCAAAGCAGCGGGGAAAATTACAGTGGCCGGTCAAGGGCCGCCGCGCCAATGCTTATGGACAGCGCCGCGCCAATGGAATCAGCTGGAAGGGGGTGATTATTCGCGCCGCCGAGGGGGAGCCCGTGCAGGCAATCCACCGCGGGCGCGTCGTCTTTTCTGATTACCTGCGCGGCCACGGCATGCTGGTGATTGTCGATCATGGCGATGGCTATATGAGCCTCTATGCACACAACCAATCCCTCAGCCGCAATGTCGGTGAGTGGGTGGAGAGCGGTGACACTATCGCTCGGGTAGGCAACAGTGGCGGCCTCACCCACAGTGGGCTTTATTTTGAAATACGCCATCGCGGCCAGGCCCGCGATCCCACCGGCTGGTGCCGTGGCTGACACTTTGCCGCTCTCTTCTGCGACGATACGCCCATTTTTTCTCTTGACGCCAGACTTGTGTACCAGTGCAAAAGGGAGTTGTAAGGCAGTTGGGCTTTTCACGACTAAGCCTGTGGCACAGTAGAATTTGGCGGCGCATTAGAATCCCTGCCAATCTCTGCGGTCTACACTTTCGCAAAGCAGCGAAGAAATAAGGCAGAGGTCACAACAATATGTTCATCTCCAAGGCGCTCACCACATTTCTCGGAGCCGCCGCCCTCACAGCCCTGCCGTTAATGGGTCTCAGCGAAGGTGGCCAACAACCCAATCTCGCCACCGAGAACAGCGGGCGCCTCCCCCTCGAAGACCTGCGCAGCTTCGCCAAGGTGTTCGAACAGATCCGTCAGGGCTACGTGGAAGAAGTGGATGATCGCACCCTATTGGAGTACGCCATCAAAGGTATGCTGCAAGGACTCGATCCCCACTCCTCCTACCTGGACCGCCGCTCTTTCGACGATCTACAGGCCAACACCACCGGCGAATTTGCCGGCCTGGGGATTGAGGTGGGTATCGAAGATGACCATATCACTGTGATCACCCCCATGGATGACACTCCCGCCTCGCGCGCGGGTCTCAGAGCCGGTGATGTGATACTGCGCCTGTCCGGCAAATCCATGAAGGGGGTCGGCCTCGATGAGGCGGTGGAATGGATGCGCGGCCCCAAAGGCAGTAGCGTCACCCTGACTATCGCCCGCAAGGGCCGCAAACAGCCCTTCGACGTCACCCTCAAGCGGGACACCGTGCGCGTGCGCAGTGTGCGCAGCAAGGTGCTCGATGAAGGCTACGGTTATCTGCGCATCAGCCAGTTTCAGTTGGATACCGGCGCCGATGTGGCGGAAGAGCTGATCAAACTTCAAAAGAAAGGGGCGCTCAAAGGCCTGATTATCGATCTGCGCAACAACCCCGGCGGCGTGCTGCAGTCTTCGGTAGAAGTGGCCGACGCCTTCCTTGAGGAAGGGCTGGTGGTCTACACCGAAGGCCGCAATGAGGCTGCCAACCTGAGTTACTCCGCCGAACCCGGCGACCTCACCGAAGGCGCCCCGCTGGTAGTGCTAATTAATGCCGGCTCCGCCTCGGCGGCGGAAATTGTCGCCGGAGCCCTGCAGGACCATCGCCGCGCCGTGGTGATGGGCACCGACAGCTTCGGCAAGGGCTCGGTACAGACCGTGATACCTATCAATAGCGAACGCGCCATCAAACTCACCACCGCGCTCTACTACACCCCTAATGGCCGCTCCATCCAGGCCCAGGGCATCACGCCAGATATTGTTGTGGAAAGGGCCAAGATCACCCGTTTGAAAGATATGCAGCGCCCCACCGAGGCGGACCTGGCCGGCCATTTGAACAATGGCAACGGCGGGGCTGATCGCACCTCGGAAGACCGCGCGCGGGAACGGGAAGAGGGAGAGCGCGACAATTGGATGGATCGCGACAACCAGATCTTCGAAGCACTCAATGTACTTAAAGGGCTGAATCTCTACGCTCACAGGGACCGGGGTCTGCGCGAACGCTTTGCCCGCGCAGATAAACAGTAGTAACTGGCGCGCGGCGGGCTCAAGCCCGCCGCCAGCGCATCCGCCCCAGCAGTGACATCAAGCCTCCGCGATCGTCAGCCCGCAGGCTAAACTCGCATCTCTATTCCCGCTTCCTGCATAAACGCCTTGGCTTCGGCGATGCTGTATTCTCCAAAGTGGAAGATACTGGCCGCCAGCACCGCATCGGCGCCGCCCTGCAGAACACCTTCGGCCAGGTGCTGGAGATTGCCGACGCCACCGGAGGCAATGACCGGCACTGGCACCGCCTCGCTGACCGCGCGGGTCAGGGCCAAATCAAAACCGTTCTTGGTGCCATCTCGGTCCATACTGGTGAGCAGTATTTCCCCAGCACCCAACTCCGCCATCTGCCGAGCCCAGGCCACAGCGTCTATGCCGGTGGGCTGGCGCCCGCCATGGGTGAATATTTCCCAGCGGTTCTCCCCCACCTGTTTGGCGTCAATCGCCACTACGATGCACTGGCTGCCAAAACGCTCTGCGGCCTCACGCACAAACTCGGGATTTTTCACCGCTGCGGAGTTGATCGCGGTCTTGTCTGCGCCGGCATTTAACAGGTTGCGGATATCCTGCAGGGTACGTACACCGCCACCCACGGTAAGTGGAATAAACACCTCGTGGGCCATTTTTTCCACGGTGTGCAGTAGGGTGTCGCGCTGCTCATGAGTAGCGGTGATATCGAGAAAGGTAACTTCATCCGCACCCGCCTCGTTGTAGCGGCGGGCAATCTCCACCGGGTCGCCGGCATCGCGGATATCGACAAAATTAACGCCCTTTACCACGCGCCCGGCATCGACATCGAGGCAGGGAATAATACGTTTCGCCAGTGCCATTACTTGCTCCGTTGATCGCAGAGCTGCTGCGCCGCGCGCAGATCCAGCTTGTCCTCATAAATCGCCCTGCCGGTAATCGCGCCGTAGATCTCACCGGTTTCCAACAGCTGCTCGATATCCTCAATGCTGCTGACACCACCGGAGGCGATTATCGGCACCTGTACCGCACGGGCCATTTCCAGAGTGGCCTCGATATTGACGCCCTGCATCATGCCGTCGCGAGCGATATCGGTGTACACAATGGAGCTGACACCACAATCCGCGAAGCGCTTGGCCAGCTCGGTGGCCTTTAGCTCTGACACCTCGGCCCAGCCCTCAGTGGCCACCAGGCCATCTTTGGCGTCAAGCCCGACGATAACGTGGCCTTCGAATTCGCGGCAGGCCTCCTCGACCAGTTTCGGCTGTTTCACCGCAGCGGTGCCGATAATGGCCCATGTCACACCGGCATCCAGATAGCGCTCGATAGTATGCAAGTCGCGGATGCCACCGCCAATCTGTACCGGCAATGTGGGAAATTGCTTGGCAATGGCAGTTACAGCTTCACCGTTGACTGGATTGCCTGCAAAGGCACCATTCAAGTCGACCAAGTGCAAGCGCTTGGCCCCTTGGTCCACCCAGTGCTGGGCGGTAGCCAGGGGATCATCGGAAAATACGGTGGCGTCGTCCATCTCGCCCTGGCGCAGGCGCACACACTGGCCGTCTTTTAAGTCGATAGCGGGAATTACAATCATGCTCTGTCTTTCGTCGGCGGTAGTTATTGATGTCAGGAAAGGTCTGCTGGGCTTAGGCCCGGCCATTCCAGCTGACAAAGTTCTTTAGTAATTGCAGGCCAGTTTCGGCGCTCTTTTCCGGGTGGAACTGGGTGGCGAAGATATTCTCACGCGCCACCGCAGCCGCCAGGGGGACACCATAATCGGTGCGCCCAGTCAGATCCCGATTATCATCAGCCGGCACATAGTAACTGTGCACAAAGTAGAAACGGCTGCCGTCGGCGATACCGGCCCACAGTGGATGCTCGCGGGTTTGTTGCACCCGGTTCCACCCCATATGTGGAACCTTTAAACGTTCACCCGCGGCAACTCGCGGCAGATCCTTGCCAAAAAACTTCACCGGTTGCGGGAAGATATCCAGGCAATCGATACCGTTATTCTCCTCGCTGTGGCGCATCATGATTTGCATACCCACGCAGATACCCAATACCGGTGTACCCGCGGCGATAGCGTCTTTGAGCAACGGCGCAAAGCCCGCGTCAACAAATCCCGCCATACAGTCGCGAATGGCGCCCACACCCGGCACTAATAAGCGCTCTGCCCCCTGGGCCTGCTGCGGGGTTTGCGCCAGTACCACTTCGGCTTCCGGCGCCACCTTATCCAGAGCACTGGCAACCGAGTGCAGGTTGCCCATGCCGTAATCGAGGACCGCGATTTTGCCCATCACAACACCCCCTTGGTAGAGGGCATGGTGCCAGCCATGCGCGGGTCCAGGGTGAGCGCCATGCGCAGGGCGCGGCCGAAGGCCTTGAATACCGTCTCTACCTGATGGTGGGCGTTGTGGCCGCGCAGGCAATCGATATGTACTGTTACCAATGCGTGGTTGACGAAGCCCTGGAAGAATTCATAGAACAACTCGGTATCAAAATTACCGATGCGTTTCTGGGTAAAAGGCACATCCATCACCAGACCGGGGCGGCCGGAAAAATCGATCACCACGCGGGAGAGAGCTTCATCCAGGGGGACATAACTGTGGCCGTAACGGGTCATCCCCTTCTTGTCCCCCAGAGCCTGAGTAATGGCCTTGCCGAGGGTAATGCCGATATCTTCCACCGTATGGTGGTCGTCGATATGGATATCCCCATCACAATGAATATCCATGTCGATCATGCCATGACGGGCAATTTGATCGAGCATATGCTCGAGAAAAGGAACGCCGGTAGCAAACTGGCCGTGCCCCTGGCCGTCCAGATTGACGCTGACTTGAATCTTGGTTTCCAGTGTGTCGCGGGTGACGCTAGCCTTGCGCATCGAAAGCGTTCCTTTTATGAGCAATAAGACAGAGGGCGCAGATTATAAGATGAATGATGCCCTCTGTGGTTCGCTAGTGTCAGATGAAACTTGATTCGTAACCGTAAGTACCTATCATGCGCGGTATGGTTACCTTAAAGCGCCGAAAATCCCATTACTGGGCCAGCCTGTTCCTGCTACTTGCATTAGTAGCAGCTCAGCCGCTGTGGGCGGAGCACTTCCATCTTGGTAACAGCCAGGTGGAACTGTGTGACCTGTGCTGCATGCATTCACCCGCAGCACTCGGCAGCGAGCCACTGCTCGTTCAGGCTGAGCCCCAAAGTCACTACAACTGGCCCTCTGCGCTAGCAGCGCGCGATCGCCAACCGGAACGCCAGAGCGCGCGCGCCCCTCCCCTGTCCCTGTCTCTCAGCTAACCCTAAAAAAACCAACAATTTATTTTGTGGATGCCCGCGCCTGTGCGCGTACGGCAGCATCCGCCTGTGACAGGACATAAAAAAACAAATGATCAAGTTCAATACTCTGGCCCTGGCCATTGCCAGCCTGGCTGCGCCCACTATTTACGCCGCTGAATACAACTCGCCCTTGGAAGAGGTCAACGTTACCGTATCGCCGCTGGATAAACCCGCCGATGCTGTGGCGGCACCAGTTTCTATTCTCTCCGGCGACGCACTGCGCAAATCAGCAGCCGCAACCCTGGGCCAGACTTTGCAAGACCAGCCCGGCGTCGCCAATGCCTCCTTCGGCAGCGGCGTGGGCCTGCCGGTTATCCGCGGCCAAAGCGCCAACCGGGTAAAAATACTCAGTGACAACCTGGATGTGTCCGACGCCTCCAATACCAGCGCCGATCATGCCGCCAGCATCGAACCCCTACTGGCCGAGCGCATTGAGATACTGCGCGGCCCCGCCGCCCTGCGTTACGGCAGCGGCGCCGTGGGCGGTGTGGTGAATATTACCGACGGACGCATCCCCACCGCCGTGCCCGAGAAAGTGGAAGGCGCGGTAGAGCTGCGCCACAATAGCGCCGACAATCAGGATGCCTCGGTATTTCGCTTCACCGGTGGCGCCGGGCAGCTGGCCTGGTATGTGGACGGTGTCTACCGGGAAAATGACAATACCGAAATCCCGGGTCTCGCTATCGTTGAGCACGGTGAACATGAAGAACACCATGATCATGAAGAGCACGCCGGCGAAGAAGGCGAACACGAAGAGGCGTTCAACACCGATGGCTTCGTGGGCAACACCAATGCCCGCGCCCACAGCTATAGCGGTGGCGTTTCCTGGATCACCGACAGCGGCTTTATCGGTTTCTCCGTAAACCGACTGGAAAACAATTACGGCATCCCCCTGGGCACCCATGAGCATCACCATGACGATGAGGATCATGCGGGTGAAGACCACGATGATCACGACCATGATGAACACGAGGAGCACGCCGAGGCCGGTGAGATCGATGCGGTACGTATCGACCTGGTGCAAACCCGCTATGACCTGAAAGGTGAGCACCGCTTCGACGGCGATTACTGGGACAAACTGAGCCTGCGCATCGGCTACAACGATTATGAGCATGTGGAGCTGGATGCCGGTAATCCGGGCACCCGCTTCACCAACGAAGCCTGGGAGAGCCGGGTTGAAATAACCCACGATGCCGGCAACGGCTGGCGCGGTGCCTACGGCCTGCAATTGACCGACAAAGACTTTGCCGCAGTGGGTGACGAAGCCTTTATCCAGCCCTCACGCACCCGCAGCGCTGGCTTTTTCACCATGAAAGAGCGCGAGTGGGGTAACTGGCACCTAGATCTGGGCGCCCGCCTGGAGCGAGTGGATATAGATCCGGAAACCGCCAGCGACCGCGATTACAACCTGATCGGCGCCAGCGCGACGCTGCAGTACTTCCTCGCCGAGCACCAGCATATCAGTTTCGGCGCTACCCACTCCGAGCGCGCGCCCGTGGCCGAGGAGCTGTTTGCCGACGGAGCGCACCTGGCAGAATCCCGCTACCTCTTGGGCAACAACCAGCTGGATAAAGAGAACGGCGTTAACCTGGAACTGGGTTATCACCACCACAACGAAGCCGCCAACGGCTGGCACGCTACGCGTATTGAGGCCAGTGTGTTCTACAACCAGATCGGTGACTATATCTACGCGCAAAACACCGGCGGTGAGGAAGAGGAATTACCGGTCTATGCCTATGCCAACCGCGATGCAACTTTCTACGGTGCCGAGGCCTCGGTGACCTTCCCCTTACAGGGAGGCCACTATGTCACCTTGTTTGGCGATATGGTGCGTGCCAGCTTCGATGATGCCATCGCCGGCGAAAGCTCCGATGTACCACGTATGCCGCCGCTGCGTATGGGCCTGGCCCTGGGGGCCGAGTACGATCAGTGGGGCTGGGAGTGGCGCACCGTACAGGCGGCGGACCAGGACCGCGCCGGTGCCTATGAGGAGCCCACCGATGGCTACACTCGTATGGATCTGAGCGCCGAGTACAACCTCAATATCGGCGGCAGCGACGCGGTGCTCTTCGCCAGCGCCCGCAACCTACTCGACGAAGAAATCCGCAATTCCACCTCTCTGCTGCGCGACTATGCCCCGGCACCAGGCCGCAGTATCGAAGCCGGCGTGCGGTTTATTTTCTAAGCCACAACTGCTTCAATGGCCCCGCGGCGCACCCAGCTCCGCGGGGCTGCATCTCCTACACTTCCCGGATAGGCTCTCGGTGAACACCTGTGGGAACATCAACCCCCACCGCGGCGTCTGAAGTATTACTACACGCTCGACGTACCTTCTAAAAAAACACAGGGACAATCCACTCCATGGCCTGGATCAAGCGCACATTTATCGCTCTATTGGTCGTTTTCCTGCTACTCGCCGGCGCTGTCGCCTGGCTGTTGGCCGGCCTCGACATCAATCAATACAAGCCGCAACTGGAAAAACTCGCCGCCAAACAGGGCATTTCCCTGCAACTCCAGGGCGATATCGGTTGGCAGCTGTGGCCCAAATTGGGGCTGCAATTAGATGATGTCACCATGGCGCCATTGCAGCTGCCGAAAGAGACCCTGGTGCGCGCCGACAAAATCGCCGTGGGTGTGGCCCTCAAGCCACTGCTGCAGCGCCGCGTGGAAGCCGAGGAAATCGTGCTAGTGGCACCGCAGATCGAACTCTCCGTGGACAAAGAGGGGCGCGGTAATTGGGAGCTGATCAGTGAGGCTCTGGAGGCAAAGAAAAAACAGCCACCCAAGCTGGAGATTCCCAAGGAAACGCAAGAGCCTGCCGCGCAACAGGTTGAGCTCAGCCTGGATAAACTGCGTATTGAAAAAGGCCTGCTCTCTTACAGTGACGCCCGCAGCGGCAAGGCCTACAAGGTTGAAAACTTGAGCATAACCGCCGACAACTTGGTGCCCGGCGGCGAGCCTGGGCGACTCAACGCCGATGCCAGCGTGACAGGCAGCGACTTACGTTACCCGCTCAAACTCAAAATGGATAGCACCCTGGCCCTGGATGAAGGCCTCAACGGCCTGCGCCTGCAACCTCTGCAGCTGGTGCTCACCTCCGACAACAACGCCAAAGCCACGATGCACCTGCGCGGCTATGTCCGCCGCGACAACGGCAACCAGCCCTGGCGCGTGCAGATGAATCTAAACGCCAGCGCCGATCCCCTGCGCCCCTGGCTGGAGCTGACCGGCAGTGAAGTAGTGACCCGCGATAGCGCCGCACTGCAAAAGCTGAGTATCGAAGCCAGCATCGAAGGCACCGAACAAAAGATCAACCTGACCCCTCTGCAACTGCAGCTCGACGGCACCACCTTTAACGGCAACGCCCAGCTGCGCAATGCGGAGATGCCGGGGTTAGATCTGAGTCTGCGCGGTGGCGCTTTCAATCTGGACAACTACTTGCCACCCGCCAATGAAAAAGGTGGTAAGCAGGACGAAAAAACCAGTGGAGAGTCAACTACCAAGGCGCCCTCTACTGAAGCCACCGCACAGAGTGTAGAGTCTACCCAGACCCCAACTTCCGCGGAGACCCTGAGTGCCCAACAGACAGAAAAGAAAGCCACCACCAAAGCCGGTGCCCAACAGGTATCCGCCGAGCCCCTACCTCTGAGCGATCTGCGTGGCTTTAACGCCAATATCAACCTGGCCCTGGACCAGTTACAGGCCGCCGGCCTACAGCTGGACAGCCCCGAAATTCTACTCACCGTGGATAACGGTCTCTACCAGCTGCAAAAACTCAGCGCCGACCTCTACGGCGGCCAGCTCAATAGCAACGGCCAGTTCAATGCTCGCGCCCAGACCGCAGAGGGACAGGTGCGCGGCGGCCTTGTCGGTGTAGATATCGGCAAGGTCCAGAAGGCACTGTTCCCCAATGAAAAAGTGCAGGTGGCCGGCGAAGCCAGTGTCAACTGGGACGGGCAGACCAAGGGCAAGACCTCCACAGATCTGCAGCAGAACCTGCGCGCCGCCGTCAATGTGTCCAGTAAAGAGCTGTCCATAGCGCCCTTCAACCTGGAGAAGAGCATGTGCCAGCTGTTCAGCTACGCCGAGAATACTCCACTGCCGGAGAGAAACTGGCCCGCCCAGACCGATCTGCAAGATGTGCGTGCCACAATCGCGGTGAAAGGGGACGAAGTAAAAGTGACCGAGATTCTCGCCGGCATCGAGAATATCGCCATGACCGGCGATGGCGAGGTGGACCTGAAGAAACAGGATTTCGACTTCGCCCTCGGCCTCGCTCTAGTGGGTGAGAGCACCTCCGCGGATGGCTGCACCGTAAAAAACAAACGCTGGCGCAACCGCCCGCTGCCACTGCGCTGCAAAGGCGACTTCGACGATGTGGGTCCAACAACCTGTAAACCCGACAGCCGCCGCCTCGACGACTTGGTGCGCGAAGAGCTGAAATACAAAGCCAAGAAAAAATATGGCGATAAGGTGGAAGAAAAAGTCGACGAACTAAAAGAAAAACTAAAAAATCTTTTCGGCCGTTAATGTAAGCCGCACCGGGTTTCGCCCGGTGCGTAACCCCGCCCCCAATATTGCACGCTATTCCATCTCCGAATCCTCTCCAAAGCGCCAAAGCGCCAAAGCCACGACAAAAATACCGCGCTAAATTGCAGCAACCAATGACCGCGAAGCGCATAGAGTGCGAATAAACCGTTAAAGAACGGGGTTAGTGCGATTTACTTAACGCGGCCCCTAGCCGGTGCCGGGAGCTGTCATCAGGTGCTTCTACATCACCCCGGCCATCTTTTACCTTTATTTATATTTTTTCCCATTGCGCGACAATTTCCTTATTACTTGCACTTTCTTTTCCCAAGATCAGTACAAGCTTGATCGGCCATATAAAGGGAATAACAAATGCCATTAATGCAACGAGCGCAAGACAATAAATCCAAACAGGTGATCACCAAGCTGGTGACTAGCGCTGCGAAAAACACACCTGCAGAGGAGGCCTGGGGTAACCACCACGTGAACTGCTATGCCTGGGCCGCAAACTGCGAGAAGCCCCACAAGGGCAAGCCAGACCCTGGCTCCAACTCCGGCTATGTCGCGGGCTTGGATAATGACCGCCTGATTGAGGGCGCCAAACGCGATGGGATGGCCTATGTAGCCAACGCCCCAGCAAACAATCCCCCGCCTTTCACCAAGGGTTATTACTGTGTTGCCCTGTATAAGTCCACAACCGATCACCACTGGTACCGACGGGACCCGGAAACCGGCTACTGGACGCACAAACCAGGCGCTCACGGAGTGAAAAACTACGGGCCCGGTTTTGTGATTCTGCCCAAGCAGCTGGAGACGGCAAACCATAACTATGGTATGGCTGCCACAAATTATCACTTTGTCGGCTATTTCTATGTGCCGGAAGAGGGTATTCAGGTCTGAGGGCTAAGCCCAGGTCTTCACAGTGTTACTCAGCCTGAGCTAGATAAGATGGGCAGCAAAGCCTGCCCTCACCGAATTTTCACCAGAGCGGTCCACCCAGTGTCCGCAACGCTAGTGGAAGCTCCCCCAGGCTATTCGCAGCCGGCGGGGGGTCTAGCAGAGACAATTTCTGCTTCGGGCAGATAGTAATCTCCTCCGCTCAAATTCCAACTGATCAATGCTGATCTGATAGCGCGTTTACCCCTCCATTGGCCGCACAGGCGGTATCCCTCTCGTTATAACCCGCTAGCGCATCGACCCGCTGCCACAGCGCCGCAAGGCTGACTTTGAAGATATAGATACGGCAACACCCGACATAAGTCGCCTTGAAGACCCAGTGCAAAAAAGAGCTTCAATACAACACCAAGAAAAAATATGGCGATTGGGTAGAAGAAAAGGTCGACGAATTGAGAGAAACCATGAAAAATCTCTTCAGCCGCTAAGGCTCAAAGCAAAGTGCACCAAGGTTACCCCGCGCACAGCCCAAGGTTTCCATCACAAACATCAGCCCGCAGTATCTCCATGACCCCAAAGCAGTTCCAAAACGCCGTTCTCAAATGGTTCGACAAACACGGGCGCAAGGACCTGCCCTGGCAGCAGAGTATCAATCCCTATCGCGTGTGGGTTTCCGAGATCATGCTGCAGCAGACCCAGGTCAGCGCGGTGATCCCCTACTTCGAGCGCTTTATGCAGAGCTTTCCCACCCTGGAGAGCCTCGCCACCGCGCCGCTGGATAAGGTACTGGCCCACTGGAGCGGCCTCGGTTATTACGCCCGCGCGCGCAATTTACATAAATGTGCACAGACGGTGTTGCAGGAACACGGTGGGGAATTTCCACAGGATGTAGAAGCGCTCGTCGAACTGAGCGGCATTGGCCGCTCCACCGCAGGCGCTATCGCCAGTATCAGCATGGGACTCAGAGCGCCGATTCTGGATGGCAATGTAAAACGGGTACTGGCGCGCTTCCACGCCGTGGAAGGCTGGCCGGGACAGAGTGCCGTGGCCAATCAATTGTGGGAGCTGGCCGAGACCTACACCCCGGACAAACGCGTTAACGATTACACCCAGGTGATGATGGATCTGGGTGCCACCCTGTGCACCCGCAGCAAACCCCGCTGTGAAGAGTGCCCGTTAAAGAAATCCTGTGTGGCCCACGCCCAAGGCAATCCGCAGGATTACCCCGGCAAAAAACCGCGCAAGGAAAAACCGGTGCGCAGCGCCACCCTGTTACTGCTGGAATACCAGGGCGAAATTTATCTAGAGCAGCGCCCCGCCAGCGGCATCTGGGGCGGCCTCTGGTGCCCTCCCCAAGCAGAAGATGCCAAGGCTTGGCTCAAACAACAGCGTTGGCGCGCCAGTGAAATACAAACGCTGCCGCTGCTGCGCCACACCTTTACTCACTTCCACCTGGATATTACCCCGCTGTGGGTACAGCTCGACAAAGTCTCCACCCAGGTGGCGGAGAGCGGCGCCGGCTGGTATAAACTGCGGCAACTAAACCGCGCCCGCGCGGCCCAGGAACTGGGGCTACCCGCCCCGATCGTAAAGCTGGCAAAACAACTATTGGCGCTGCAGGCACCCCTGCTCGCCCCAACTACGGCCGACTAGAACCAGGAGGAGTCCATGTCCAGAACCGTATTCTGCCGCAAGTACCAAGAGGAATTGGAAGGCCTGGACGCACCGCCCTTCCCCGGCCCCAAAGGCGTCGATATCTTCGAGCATGTTTCCAAAAAAGCCTGGCAGGAGTGGATGTCGCACCAGACTATGCTGATCAATGAAAAGCACCTCAACATGATGGAACCCTCCAGCCGCGCCTACCTGAGCGAGCAGATGATGAAGTTCCTGAGCGGTGGAGAGTACGACGCAGCCGACGGCTACGTGCCCCCAGAACAGCAGTAAACAGGCTCCGCAAAGCCTCCCCGTAAAAGAAAAAAAACTTTTTACAATCAAGGGGTTGACTCAGCCCCGCGATAAAGCTTTAATACGCGCCTCGCGACGCAGGGGAAGCCCAGCAAGATCGCAAAGCCCGGATAGCTCAGTCGGTAGAGCAGGGGATTGAAAATCCCCGTGTCGGTGGTTCGATTCCGCCTCCGGGCACCATATTAAAACCCGCGCAAGCACTCGCTTTCGCGGGTTTTTTAATTCTCCCCCTCTCTAAAAAATTGGCGCCATATTTCCCCAAAGTGTCAACATGGTGTCACCGCAAAATCACGCTGACACTTTGCCGCCGCTCAAGCCTTTTGGTCGTGCAATCTTTCTTCACCTTTCTTCCCAACTCTTCAAAGTGTGAAATCCAACTCTTAACCAAACCCCGCACCAGCTCAGGCCCTCACCGCCAATCTCATTTCATCAACTAAAAGAGCACCTAAAATCGGCAGGCGTGGGGAGGAGTGACCGGCGACCATTTTTACTGCACGATTATTGATCACAAAAAATCAGAGGGAGCTGGTTATGCGAATTTTTAAGGGCTTTTTGAAAGTTTGAGTCTACTTGGCAGCTTCATATGGCTGCCAGGAGACAATGAAAGGAAGTGAAATCTACGCAAGAACGCGGTGAATTTAACCAGTAGATTAACGCTAACCACTAGCTTTTCAATTTTATAAGCCAAGATCAACTGAAGAATTAAAGTTACTGCCTTTCTGGCACATGAAGTGCCAGAATAAAAAATAGAGTCAAAAACTTATTTCCTAATAAATTAGTGCTTAATTCTTAGTGAAAAATGCAAGAAACCAGCCAACACTTGTAACCATTCAGCACCTTCACACAAAGATGTTAGCCATATTGTCGACCAGTATTTAACAATAAAGCTAGTGAAGCTCACTGTCATTCAAGAAATTCTATTGAGGCAAAAAATCTACATTAATCACCAGTAGATTCATAAGGAAACTAATGATGAAAAAAATAGGCTACATCACTACTTGTATTATTTTAGCGATTTCCAATAATGATGTTACCGCCAGCAACAATACCTTAACAGTTATTCAGGCAGGGGCTAATAACTCAGCAACTGCCGATCAAAATAATCCAACAGCCACAAATAATACCATTGAGATATTTCAGCTTGGTAACAACAACTCTAGCCACACCAAACAATCAACAAAGAGCGAGTCAGGAACCATTATTCATAGCCAGAGCGGCGAGATGAATACCGCAGTATCGCATCAGGACAACTCAATAAACTCCTCTGTCACGATTCAACAAGTCTTGAATAAGCAAAACATAGAAACAAAACAATCATTCACGAACAATAGTAGTGCATTAGTCCTTCAAACCGGAGTAAGCCATAGTGGAATGTTGGATCAATTTATTAGCGTCAACGACATAATTGTTGTCAGTCAATTCGGCCAAAATCATTCTTTAAATGCAGCCCAACATCTAACAGAAAATAGTGTAGTTGAAATACATCAACTCGGTGATTCCAACGACGCCATGCACACAACTGAATGGCGACTCAAACAGATCTTATTCACATCAGAGTGGTAGCGGTAATACTTTTAATGTTTTTCAAACCACTGATCATAATGAAAGCAGCCTCTGGCAGGACGGAGATGGGAATATAGCAATTCACAATCAAACCGGCTCTAACCACAAAGCCTTCACTGTACAGCTGGGTACTTCTAACATTGCAAATATATCCGCAATGGGTATCGGTAGTTCATTTCAAGCTTTTCAAAGTGGCGATGCTAATGCACTACTAGCCACCCAAAATGGTAACAGTCAATCAGTACTTGTATCTCAAATTGGCAACAACAATATGGTCGATATAGCACAGTAACCAATGTGCCCCTAACTAACAGTAGGGGGCACAAAAATAACTATAGCTTATGACTGACTATACCTATTCTCATTTCATCTAACTGCCGGCCCTTTTTACTAAAAATTCATTGTAAGCCCCGACCACAAAATCAAGCATTTGTGGGCAGAAATAAAACTCGGCTCTTTTAAATTTCACAAGCTCTTCCGCCAGCTCCATTGCCGTTTCTTCTGTAGGTGCTGAACCTCTGAAACTCTTTGCTCTATCATTTATAAGGTGGACTTTCTCAGAAAAAAGGCGTATCTGCTTATATTCTTTTCCATAAACAACATCCTTTAACACAATAAAAAACTTAGGCCATTATTGGCCTAAGTTGAGACTCCAAACTATCCGCACTGCTTTTGTTGCCGTTGATTTCCGCATCCTGGTCAGTTTTTTTCCATTGCGAAGTGCGTGTGTAGTGAGTGTGCCGGCCAAGGCCGACACTACGCCGATTAAATCTTCTAATACCTTCAAGATTCACTGCCTAACCAGACCTTGCCGCCGTCTTTTACTTTGATAGCTTGGCGGACCTTGGCCAATGATTCGTGAATATTCCCTATTTGCCCTTTTAGGTAACGGTCTACTTAGTGATTGGGGACACTTGAGCCTATCAGATTTAAATTTTCCGGCACCGAAAAATTGAAACCGCCGCCTAACAACAGGCCTAAAGACCCATAAACCTCAAAAAAAGCTTCACTAGAATATTTACAAAGGCAACTTAACCGCCAAAGCCCCAACCTAAAAATAAGAAAACTCTCTCTAAAACTAGTAGTTATCTCTCTAAAATAATTAGATAACCGCCCAGCAAGATTCCACAGAAAATTCACGACTAATATTTCAATACAGAAACCACTCATTCTCATTTGGTTTTGTCGTTATTGATTTACAGATATTGTGTGATCTAATGTGAAAGGGAGTTCACAATGAGAATTGTTACAGCAAATTTTCTGGCACCCATAGTAGTTACCGGATTAGCCATTGGCTTTACTCCATCCGCGCTATCCCAAGCCACAGATAGTGCAACCAGTTTGATAACCCTCCAATTTGATACAACTATCACAATAGATAATGTTGATCCAATTACTATTTCAAACCCCACACCGGGAAATGACGCAATAGCCGAAGACAGGTTTTGTGTTGCCGGAAATGGTTTTTCACTTTATGGCATAACCTTTGAAAATGATGGTGCTGACCCTACATATAGCTTAATTGGATCTGACGGGACTTCAATTAGTTACGGTGTGGTCTACCAGAATGATGGTGCACTTCCTGAATCGGCCCCAGCTGGACAAGCCATCACCAACAATGTCCTTCAAGCGTCCAACTGCGCGGATGATAACGCCACTTTTGTTATTATTATCCCCGAAAATCAGTGGGAGCCCAATCAGGCATCGGCCCCCTTTTCTGGAACACTACGAATTACCGTTGAAGCCGAATAAAGCAGCAAAAATAATTTAGAAAATCAATCATGATGCACCGGATATTAACTCCTGTGCATCATGTAAGTGAGACCTCCCACTAAAATAATATTTAAAAACTCTCACCTGCCTAAAAGGCTACTACTTTCAAAGCAGCCATAAATTGTAAATCTGAAATTAAAAAACCATTCAGCCCTATAACAAAGATACAAAACTATAAAAATTACATGTCCACTACATACAAGAGCCATTTATAATTTACCACACGACCATTAAACGCCTGCGAAAAAGAAGTCACTTTCTTTGACTTCACATTCTCTCCTGGATATTCCATGGAATACTAACGCGCTTGGCGGTGTTCGTTGTCACAGGGAGACTGTATTTCGGCGGCCTCAATAATACGGCGTAGTGATTTCTTGCGAACATTCCCATGGGTTTCCCGGCTCCAGTTTGCGGAAGCGGCTCAGCAAGTAACTATTTGATGCCAACTATTTTTTGCTGGCACTTACTACTAATCAACCGCCGCAACGTAGGAGTAAGCAGAAAAGACAAAAGTAATATTGATGTTTTCTTGCAGTCTTGCATTAACTTAAGAATATAAAATATAACCCTACTCACAGCCTCGACGGCCCATTACAATTAACCGCTTTACTGTTTTGATTTAAGTGTAATGACAATGAGTGAAGCCCCCCGTAACCTTCTACATCAGGAAACCTTAGCTGTACGCTGGGGTGATATGGACGCCTTAGGGCATATCAACAACGCTACCTACTTCACCTACTTTGAGCAGTGCCGCTGCAGCTGGTTAGCGGCTATTAAACGCTCCGGCGCGGTAAGCAGTAATCAAGGAGATGGCCCAGTACTACTCAATGCTTCGGCCAATTTTCATTTACCTTTGGTATTTCCAGCCAACATTACTGTTAGTATGTATGGCGGCACTCCTGGGCGTAGTAGCTTTAATAGCTATTACGAGATCAGAGATGCGGATAACACCGATAAACTCTACACCACCGGTGAAGCTAAGATTGTTTGGGTAGACCAACAGGCTGGGAAATCCATGCCGGTACCTGATGATATACGGGCTTTATTGCCCACCGCTTAAATTGGATTTCTTCATTCAAAAAGACGGTTAACCCCGTCTTTCAAATAACTGACCCTGAAAAATTTTACCGTTAAACAGGGCGTAATAGACAAGGGTTTGATCACCACGAGTACACATGTCAAAAAAGCAACTGCTTAGAGGGTAAGTACTACCACTTTACTACTCCTGCCAGAACATGGCCGCTATAACCTCGCGCATGAATATTCATGCTACGCTTTTCTTTCTGTAAAACATCAATGACCTTTTACGGGAAAATGTTTATGAGTGATTATTTTGACCTGGAGCGGTTCTGCCAGGCACAAAACGACTCTTATGCACAGGCCTTGCAGGAGTTGCGGCAGGGGCACAAACGCAGCCATTGGATTTGGTATATTTTTCCGCAGCTCAAGGGACTGGGACACAGTGCTACTTCACAACGATATGGAGTGACAGGTCTAGAGGAGGCGCATGCTTACCTGAAACATCCACAGCTTGGGCCACGATTGCGGGAGTGTTGTCAGAAGTTATTACACCTGCAAGATCTCAGCGCCCTGGAAATATTCGGTAGCCTTGATGCAATCAAGGTCAGATCCTGTATGACCCTGTTCGCCCTTGCTGCGGGTGGCACAGATAATCTATTTATGCAGGTTTTAGCGAAATATTATGAGGGCAAACAGGACCCCCGCACCCTGGAGATACTGCAAAGCTCCCATTAACCTCTAGCCCCCAAACCTCCCGAAAAGACACTTAAGCGGTTTGGGTTTCAGGTTCCTCCAGGCTGTCGCTGCCCAATAATTTATCCATCATCAGACAGGCGGTGAGATCGCCCGTGACGTTTACGGCGGTCCTGCACATATCGAGTATGCGGTCCACACCGAGAATCAGTGCAATACCCTCTGGCGGGACACCTATTCCAGCCAGGATACTGGCGAGAATCACTATCCCCACACCCGGTGTACTTGGGGAACCGATTGAAGCGCCCACAGTAGTTACGGTAAGTCCCACCAGTTGTGCCGTGCTGAGGTCAATGCCATAAACCTGGGTGAGAAAAATCGCCGCAATTACCTGATAGAGGGCAGTGCCGTCCATATTCACCGTAGCGCCAAGAGGCACAATAAATTTGGCTATAGAAGGTTTCACTCCCAGGGAAGTCTCGGCAGTGCGCATTGAAAGCGGCATTACGGCCGCGGAGCTGGAGGTGGAAAAGGCCAGTAGCTGTACGCCACTGATGCGCTGCAGAAAGCTCAGAGGCCGCATTGGCGTGGCCAGTGCGACAATCAACAGATAGAACAGCAGTAGGATCAGTAGCCCCAGAATAACCGTGCCCACATAGACAGACATCCCCACTATCGCCGTTAAACCCACGCGAATGGCGATATCCGCCAGTAATCCAAATACCGCCAGCGGCGCGAACAGCATGGCCCAACCGACTATTTTCAAGGCGATTTCCTGCACTATGCCGAAGGCGTAGACCGCGGTATCACGCTGCTTTTGCGGCAGCAACATCACTGCCACTCCGGTGAAAATCGCGTAGACCACCAGCTGTAGCATATTGCGCATGGCGATGCTCTGATTCAGATTGGCTGGTATCAGTTCAGCGATTCGCTCCGGAAGCGGCTTGGATTCCAGCATCTGTGGCGGTGCGCTACTTGGTAGTTCAGTAGCCGCTGTGAGCAGGGCCTCATCGATATAGTTACCCGGTTGAATAAATTGGGCCAGGACTATGCCGATAATCACCGCTACTGTGGTGGTGGCAATAAAATAGGGCGCTATACGCAGGCCAACCCGCTTGAGCTGGGATACATTTCCACTGCCACAGAGCCCGAGGATAATGGAGGAGACCACCAGTGGAATCACCACCATTTGAATCATATTCAGGAATAGGGCACCGGGCAGCTTGAACCAGCTGGCCAATATTACGCTGAGATTCTCATCGACCAGCCCAGCCCCTTCCGGCGACAGCAGCAGGCCAATACCAAGCCCCAGCACCATAGCCAACAGGATTTGCATCCACAGCCGGGTGCGCATCAATAGGCCCAGGGATTCCACCATCCTGAACAAATAAACATTGGAACCATAATTCATACGAGAATTACCAGATTCAAATTCATTAACTCGGCACCCAAAAGGAAAGCCACCAGTATCCTGCAGCTCTAGAGTAAAACTCTTTAGTCAGATCAAGTGAGGGCGATCACGCAATCCCAGGCAATGATTGTTAAGAGCGGTTGCAGAAAGATGACACCGTGCATCCCTAGTGGAAAAGGGCAAGGGATAGATCGTTCACCACTCTAAAAATACTACGGCCTGTTTACCCACATTCAACATCAATGCTTTATCTAATAGCGAGGCCGCTAAAGAATACTCTTGCGCGTTTTTACTGATGATCCGTCGCTGGAGCAAATTGCTACGCCAATAACTCCCTGATCCATTTATGCAGTGGGTCCTGCCCGCTGCGACTGTGCCAGGCGGCGATCACATCGAAACCGGGGGGCTGGTCGGCAATTGGCAGGGTACTCAGGCGCTCATCGGGCAACAGGCGCGACGGCAGAAAAGCCACGGTATTGGTGGAGGCGATACATTCGGCTGCAGCGGCGAAAGAGGGAACCGACAACACCACATTGCGCTGCAGGCCAAACTCCTCGAACCAGGTATCGGCCATGCCACGCAGTTCTCCGCGGGAGGGAGACACCACCAATTGCGGTAGCGCCGCCAACTGTGCCAATGCCAGAGTCTCTCCTGTTAACTGGCCGGGTATTTTTGCATGCCGGCAGCACACGCAAACATAGTGCTCTCGATACAGCAGCATTGTCGGGCAGTTGTCCGGCACAAAACCGGGTGTACTGAAGACCAAATCTACCTCGCCGGTTTGCAGCTGCTGCGCCATGCGGTCGATTTCCAGCTTGAGCACAACCACTTTGAGACCCGGGGCCTGTTCACGCAGTTTTTTCAGCAGACCCGGCAATACCACTCGCTGTTCAAAGTCAGTGGCGCTGATAGTAAAAATGCCGGTGTACTCGGCCGGCAGAAATTCGTGCCCACGCAACAGTGAGGCGATTTCGTTTAATACGCTATCGATCCTCGGTGCCAGCCGTTCTGCCAGGGGAGTGGCTACCACTCCGTTGCTGGTCCGAATAAATAAGCGGTCGCCAAAGATCTCCCTCAATCGCTTGAGCTGTTCACTCACGGTCTGCTGAGTCACACCGAGCTGGTCGGCCACCCGGGATAAATTTAACTCCCGCAGAATTGCCTGCAGCAGCCGCAGTTGCTTTAGTTCCAGCCGATCCAGGCGATCGTCTCTGTTGCCCCTAGTCAAACCTGTATCACTCACAATCGTTACTTGATTTTCATTGTATCTGCTCCAGCCTAGCATTGCCGATACATAGACCCCCATGAGTGAGGAACCCACTATGCCAGGCGCGACTCTGCAATCATCGATACCGGGCTTAATGCGGGCAAGTATCAACTACGCGGACCCCAGCGCAGAGCTGGTCTACGACCAACGCCATACAGGCCCCGGCCCCGCTAGCCTGATCGATCAGGTAATCCCCCACCTGGTGACAGTTCATGACGGCAGGCAACTGCAGGCTGCGGGGGAGACCTTCCGTTTGGACGAACAGGGGTTTGAGCTGGTAGAGCCCAGCCTCGATATCGACCTGCACCAGCTGGATGACACTTTAAAAGCGCTGGATAGCAACAAGCCTTCAGCCAATAGCAAAGTGCTTTCGCCAGAATCCCGAGACACCTTGATCCGTACTCAATGGTATCCGGCGATTGAGCGATGGCTGGCTGCTTATTTGGGAGCGGACCAGGTTGTAACCTTCGATCACACGCTGCGCGCTCAGACTAAAGCAGACGCCATCGCTGAGCAGAGCCGCAGTCGCCGCGCCCCAGTAAAAATCGCGCACAACGATTACACGCCCTGGTCTGCCCAGCGCCAGCTCAAGCAGACGCTACCGGAATACGGCTTAAATCCGGACGAATATCCCCGGTTTAAGTTTGTGAACTTGTGGCTGCCGCTGCTGCATCGGGTTGAAGAGTCCCCTCTGGCTATGGCGGATCTGCGCAGCGTGGAAGCAGCGGATTTCCACAAGATGCGCCTGATTTACCCAGAGCGGGAAGGGCAGATTTCTGTCATTAGCTCCAACCCTCAACACCGCTGGATTTGGTTTAGTGATATGCGCCCCGGCGAAGGGTTGCTACTGCGGGTTTTTGATAGCGAACACAGCGATGTGATTACCGGCAGCCCCCATAGCGCCTTCGACTTACCGGAAAGCGAAAATGCCCCCCGGCGTACCAGCCTGGAAATTCGCACTATCGGGTTGTTTAAACACTAAATAAATTGAAATATCGATCAAAACCCCATGAATAAAACCCTGAACTCAATAGATCCTTTAAATAACGAAGTTATCGGCAGCGTCGATATTTGTTATGAAGACGATTTAAAAAAATTGTTGCAACAGGCCAAGCAGGCACAGGTTGAGTGGGGCAAAAAATCCATTCAGCAGCGTGTACAGCTTGTACAACAAGCCTATAAAAAGCTTGACCCCATACAGGCGAAATTGGCAAAACTGATCAGCCGTGAGATGGGCAAAGATGCGCGGCGGGCCAGCTACGAGGCTGGCGGCGCCATTCACAGTGGCCCCTGGTTGGCCGGAGATTCCGGTGAGGCCCTGCGCAGCCAGCGCCAGGGTAACAGTGAAATTCAATATCGTCCGTTGGGCGTGGTCGCGGTTATTTCCCCTTGGAATTATCCCCTGGCGATGGCCAATAACCTGATCGTACCGGCACTGATTGCCGGTAACAGCGTGATTTTAAAACCCTCCGAAGAAACCCCTCTGGTTGCGGACCTCCTGGTAAAAACCCTGAACCAGTCGCTGCCCAGCGGGGTATTACAGATTGCCCATGGAGATGGAAAAACCGGAGAAGCCCTGGTCAAAGCGGACATCAATATGGTTGCTTTCACCGGCTCCCGTGCAACCGGCCAGGCCATCATGGCTAATGCCGCTCCCAAATTAAAACGCCTGATCATGGAGTTGGGCGGCAATGATCCCATGCTGGTTTTGGCCAGCGCCGATATTCACCGCGCCGCACAATTCGCCGTGGCTTCCAGCTTTGAAAATGCCGGACAAATGTGTACTTCAACCGAGCGTGTTTATGTGGACGAGCGTATCGCGGACCAGTTTGAGCGAGCGGTGGTTGCCATTGCAAAAAATTATCGCACCGGTGGTTGGCCAGAAGGGGATGTCGATATAGGTCCACTGGTCAATCCCCGTCAGCATCAAAAAGTGGTTCAGCATATTCATGACGCCATAGAGAAGGGCGCAACGCTTTTGCTGGGAGAAAAATCCCCCGAGCTTCCTTTTATTCCTCCCACGGTCATCAGTGGTATCAAACCGGGTATGCAACTTGAGGACGAGGAAACTTTTGGCCCGGTAGTCGCAATAGACCGCTTCAGCGCCATTGAAGAGGGGATTCACAGAGCCAACGACTCTGTATACGGCTTGGGCGCCGTGGTATTTGGCACAGCGGATGCTCAGGAAGTCGCGAATCAACTACAGGCGGGCATGATTGGTATTAACCAGGGTGCCGGTGGGACACCATGGGTAGGTGCCAAACAGAGTGGTTTTGGCTACCACGGCGGGGCTGAGGGACACCGACAATTTGCCCAGCTCACCCTTATTAATCATTAATTAAAAAACTCGAGTGCAGATATTTTGGACGAAGTCATTATGCCAAGTTCTCAAGACATTGCGATGAATCCATCAACTGAGGCCAACAGCAGCCTTGAGCAGGATTTCTTTATTATCGCCAGGGAACCCGGTGCGGAGCATCCTGCTCTGCCCACCTGGGCCGCACGACTGGCAAATCCAGCCTCACTAAAGGGTAACGCCCCGTCTTTGGTTCAGCGCAGAGAAATTGCCGAGGTGCCCGGCGCTTTTCAATTACTCAATGTATTTTCCAGTGAGGAATGCCAGCGTCTCATCGATATCACTGAAAATATCGGTTATCTGCCAGATGCCGCCGTTTCTTTGCCTAGGGAGGTACGCCATAACGACAGCCTTACCTGGGTGGTAGATGAAACTACCGAACGGCTAATCTGGCAGCGGTGCAGCGCTTTTATGCAGGACCCCAATGGCTACTTTGAAGGGCGGGAGCCAGTGGGACTCAATCAGCGTTTTCGCTTTTATCGTTACGGCGAAGGTGATTACTTTCAATTTCACACCGATGGAGCCTGGCCGGGCAGCCGAATCATAGATGGCCAGTTGGTCGCTAATGGTTTTCCAGACCGTTTTAGCGAAATGACTTTTCTAGTTTTACTCAGTGAAGATTTTGACGGCGGCGCCACACGTTTTCGTGTCAATGCAGATAACCCCTACCAACAGCCCAGCCGGCACTCCATGATGGATATTGATGTAAGAACCCCCGCTGGATCCGTACTGTGTTTCCCCCATGGTATGCACCCCTTGCATAGGATCCACAGCTCAACGCCAATTACTCGTGGGATAAAATATATTATTCGCACAGATATATTATTTCTTCAGGATTGATTAACAGGGTTAACAATTTTATTTAAAAAATCTTAATAAAGCATTCAGTCGCAGGGAAGCGTCTCGAACTTAAATAACAATAAATCGCTACTTAGAGCTTCCCTAAAGTCGCTGCATATAATCTATAGCCCGACTTATATACTACGCCCTCCATCGAAGTATTGCCGTAAGGTTTATGTCAAGCTGCACTGCCAATCTGATCGCAACGACACATTCGGGTGTGTACTTATGGAATTAATAGAATATTTACAGAGTTACTTTTATAGTAAAGAGAAGCTGCTATCGCTAAGCGGTTTAAGGCAGGAAGAATTTGTAAACTACCAGAATGCCCTTGTTATGCCTAAAGCTTCCTACACGCTGGTACTGGGCCTGCAATGCCATTCATTCTTCGGCACCCATAATGAATCCCATAACCAGGAGTTCTACGCCAAAGGTTATGTATCCTGGTTAAAAGACCTTCGGCTAAAAAATAATCCAAAACAGATTTTTGATTTATTTAAAACAAGATACACGGATACAATCTATCAGTTAAAGTCTCTTGGCCATAGCTGTTCTGACATAAAAATGAACAAGGGGCTTACCACACATATTGAAAGCGAATGGAAACACTTTATCGATGGTACTTATGGGCTATGCACTAAAAGCGGACTCCCCGAGGATATAGCACGCAAAGAGCTGGCCTCTCTAGTGATCAAGGAGTTAACAAAAGAGGGAAATCTCAGCAGAATAGGCCTACAAAAATTACAGAGGGCTGTTGACCTGTTAGAGAGCACCAGCAGCCTTTTCGCACCCCATGAGCGGCATAAGAGTTCGAGGCAAATACTGATTCATGATATTCGTCAACAATTTAATCTCAGATAAAGACACTATAAAAGCCAACGTCACAAACTGAGAGACATACTGTCGCCATAGGCCAAGGAAGGCAGAGCAGGCAACACCTATACCAAATGGCCATATGATTTGGCATGTACTAAACGTATATGCCCCTATAAAATCCCGCCCCTTTAATTGGCTCAAGCCTCTCCGCACTTTTATTAGAGATATTCCATGAAAAGCAGAGTTTACTGCCTTATATCCTTTCTATTGCTATCCGTCTTAACGGTATCAGCCTACGCCAGAGATTGGCGGGAATATAAAAGCACTAACTTTACCGTCTATTCCGATGTTTCACCGAAAAAAGCTGAGAACTTATTGCGCGAACTGGAAAAATTTCGCAGTGCCTCACTTATGGTAACAGGCATGGAAGACCGTCCTGAAAATTCTAGGCTTAGGGTCTATCATTTTAATAGCTCTAAAGAGTTTGATAAATTTTCTGGAAAAAGAAGCATCGGAGGTTTTTATACCAACACTATTAATGGACCCTTGATTTTTTCCCAGGAAAATAAACGTGGCATATTTAGTGGCCAAGCAATCATGTTTCATGAATATGTTCACCATCTTATGCGTGAACGCGGTTCCATGCGTTACCCCAGGTGGTATTCAGAGGGCTTCGCAGAATTATTAGCCAGTGCGACTATTGATAGGAATTCCATCACCATCGGCAATGTTCCGGAGTGGAGAGCTTACTCTCTGGAAGAAGGCACTTTGAAAGCCAGGGAAATCCTCCAACCAAACTACAACAGGAAAGGTTGGAAACATGCTAACCAGTATTACGCCAGTGCATGGTTATTATTACATTATTTATTTTTTAGCGAAGATGCCAGAAAAAATGCATATCATGAAAAAACCAAAAATTACCTAGCGGATATCAATAATGGAGGAGATCCACTAGATCTCTTTACACAACATTATGATATCCGAGAGGAAGATTTAGATATCGCATTAACTCGCTACCTAAAAGAACGGCGTCTGTCGGGCTACAAGGTTAATCTAACCAAAAACGTCTTTAAAATCGAAAAGCGCAAACTGAACCATAATGAAAAATCCCTATTATTGGCGGAGCGAGCGGTTGACCTTGAAAGATATGATCAGGCGTTAAGCTATCTGAATAAAGTAAAAAAAGATGCTGCCAAGTTACCAGGAGTTATCGCTCTGAAAGCGAATCTATTAATGCACAATCAGCAGGAGGCTGCGGCACAGGCTTTACTTCAGGAATTATCAGAAATATCTGATTTGAATCATACAGCGGCAACGAATCTATCTGTTTACCATTTATATAGCTTACATGATACGCTTGAATCCCGGCAATGGGATGAGGGGAGCTATACCAAAACGGTGCATTATGCAGATATGGCTATAGCGCTAAATCCGGCTTCCCTATCGGCTTACCAATACAAATGGATGGCTCAGCAGTACAAAGGCGAAAGTGTTGCCGCACTGAAAACCATGATGGCAGCCTATCAGAAGAATCCAAATAGTATTGAAATAAATAGCGCTATTGGCTTTCACCTCGCAAAACTTAAAAAGCCAAAGCTTGCAAAACCATTTCTGGAGAGAACTCTGGCCTGGTCCCACAATCACAAGGTTCGATCACGCGCTAAAAAATTGCTCGATTGGGTAGCAAAGGAAACCTCCACTGACAGTGGAGTGAGTTCAGGGCAGATATCCTGAGTCCGAGCGCTAGATCAAGCGCATAGCACGTAGAGAATTACTCTCTACGTGCTATGAAAGCGAAGAAATTAGCCTCTCCTCTAACTCTTCTTTTCCTCTTCCCGCAAAGTCAGCACTTCATATCCATCCGCCGTAACCAGCACTGTGTGCTCCCACTGCGCGGAGAGCCTGCCATCTTTGGTCACCACGGTCCAACCGTCTTTTTTGAGTTTGGTTTTGCGATTGCCCTGATTGATCATGGGCTCAATCGTAAATGTCATTCCCTCGCGTAAAACAGCTCCGCTGCCCGCTCGGCCAAAGTGCATTACCTGAGGTTCTTCATGCATTTCACGGCCAATACCATGGCCACAGTATTCACGCACCACACTGAACCCGCGCTTTTCAACATACTGTTGAATCGTATGGCCCACATCACCAAAAGTCGCGCCGGGTTTTACAGTGTGAATACCGGCCCACATGGCATCGTAGCAACACTGCACCAGTTTTTTGGCAATGGGAGTCACATTACCGATCATATACATCTTGCTGGAATCGGCGATATAACCGGACTTTTCCAGGGTTATATCCACGTTGACGATATCGCCATCGCGCAACGCCTGCCCCTCACGTGGCATGCCGTGGCAAACCACCTCATTAATCGAAGTATTGAGAGAGTAGGGATAGTCGTATTGCCCCTTGCTGGCCGGGCGCGCCTGCAGCTCCCGGGTAATAAACGTTTCCACCCGGTCGTTAATTTCCATGGTAGTAATACCCGGCTTCACAATACCATCGAGCATGGCGAACACCCGGCTCAACAATTCACCGGAGTTACGCATCAACGTCTGTTCCCTGGCGGTCTTTATTTTTATGTTATTCACGAGTGAGCTCTTCCAGAGTAAATGATTCGGTGCGCAGTAGTTTCTTGCACAACTGGCTGTAACTGAGTTCTGGATTTAACTCGGCCAACATGCCGATCTTTATCCAATACTCGGCCTGGGCGTTGATGGAACGCGCCAGCGTTGTGCTCGCTTTACGGATTTCATCGTGTAGTTCATCCGAGATCTTGACGATACCCATTTTATACACCGCATACATTATTCATATACAAAGTGTATATTTCTTTTCATTAGAAGTACAAGCCGACCAGCAAGATCAAAAATATGCAACTTGTTGCATAGTCAATATTTGAACGATATGGTTGAGAGATAAAAACAATAGTGATGAGGCCACCATGTCCGAAACCACCGAGAAGAAACGCAGTGCCCCCAAGCCCAGCCGCCTGCGTATTGGCCAGCGTTACCGTGCCAGTCGATTGAACGGCCCCTACGATGCCCTGGTAATCGGCTCTGGAATCGGCGGCCTGACTACTGCGGCTATGCTGAGTGCCACCGGTAAGAAGGTACTGGTCCTGGAACAGCACTACACCGCCGGCGGCTATACCCATGCCTACGACCGCAATGGCTACGAGTGGGATGTCGGCGTGCACTACATTGGCGATGTGGGCGAGCACCCGACCATGACAGGCCGGATTTTCGACTTTATCAGCGGGGGTAAGTTGCATTGGGCGCCGATGGACGACACCTACGATCGCATTTGTATCGGCGAAGAGCAGTTTGATCTGCGCGCCGGTCGCCAAACGTTTATCGATGAACTGGTTAAACATTTTCCCGACGAGCGGGAAAATATCGAGCGCTATCTGGGCCGCCTCAACGAGGTGGCCAAATCCATGCAACGCATTGCGATGGAGAAGCTGTTTCCCGGCTGGTGCGGCCCACTCCTGCGGCTTTGGCGTAAACTGCGCGACCCCTCCTGGCTGAACAAAACCACCCGCGAAGTGTTGGCTGAAATCACCAACAACGAGAAACTGATCTCCGTACTCACTGGTCAGTGGGGCGACAACGGCATGGCCCCGGCACAGAGCAGCTTTATTATTCACGCCCTGATTGCCAAACATTATTTGTATGGGGGTTACTACCCCGTGGGCGGTGCCAGCAAGATTTCCGAGACCATTATTCCGCAAATTCAGGCCAGTGGCGGCGATGTATTTACCTATGCCAAGGTGGAAACCATTCTGTTAGATGGCAATAAAGTTCGCGGCCTACGCATGAGCGATGGTACCGAAATTGAGGCGCCCATGGTGATTTCCGGAGCGGGAGTATTCAATACTTTCGAAAAATTACTGCCCCAGAGTGCCAGTGAGCGCCTCGGTTACCTGCGCGACCTGAAAACCGTCACTCCATCTATGTCTCACCTGTGCCTGTATATCGGCCTGGAAAAGACCGCCGAAGAACTACAACTACCGAAAACCAATTACTGGCTCTATACCAGTGAGAACTACGAGGAGGATATGCAGGCCTTCCTGCAGGATAGCGACAAAGATATTCCGCTAGCCTATATCTCTTTCCCCTCGGCCAAGGACCCCACCTTTACCCAGCGCTACCCTGGGCGCGCCACTATCGAAATCGTTGCACCAGCCAATTACGATTGGTTCGCTCAGTGGCATGACAAACCCTGGGGCAAGCGCGGTGATGACTATGAAGCCCTGAAAGAGGCCTTCAGCCAGCGCTTATTGGAGCACCTTTACAAACATTTCCCCCATCTGCGCGGGCAAATCGATTACTACGAGTTATCCACACCGCTGTCGACAGATTATTTCTGCTTCTATCCACGCGGTGAAATTTATGGCCTAGACCACGATCCCAAACGTTTTGAACAGCGTTGGCTGAGACCCAAGACACGACTCAATGGACTCTATCTCACCGGCCAGGATGTGATGAGTTGCGGTGTCGCCGGGGCAATGATCTCGGGGGTATTAACCGCTCAAAGTATTCTCGGCTTGCGCCAGGGGGCGAAGTTGATGCGCCAGGTTATTAGTGGGCAGCCTTTTCAAACACCGGCAAATAACGGTGAGGCGCTAGGCAAAGCATCCACCTGATTTGTCGGCAATAACGCTCATTCGGCAACTGCAATAATAAAAACCCGGCGATCAATGCCGGGTTTTTATTAAATTTATGGGCTCGGAGACGTATTTAATCGCGGCAATCTGCTCGGCATTCGATCGAAGTTCAAGACGCGGATAACCAGGCGTCGATTTTCCCTTTGCCCAGCCTTGCTCTCATTATCAGCGATAGGATCTGTATCGCCATAGCCCTGTGCTCGCATGCGGTCGCCATCAATACCGCGCTCTATCAAAAAATTGCGTACCCAGTCTGCGCGCCACTGAGAGAGGTGCAGGTTTTTCTTTGGGTCACCGTCATTATCCGTGTGCCCCTCAATCGTAATACGCATCTCGGGGAAATCGCGCATGATCACCAATAGCGCCTCCAGATCGGCGATGCTATCCATACGCGGGGCAAAACCACCGGGGTCAAACTCCAGGCGCAATCTAAAAGTATCCCCATCTTTACGGGAATTTCCGCGTAAAAAGCGCACCAAATCATCGGCAAAGGGAGCCGCCTGCCGCGCCTCTTTCTCACTGTCTCCGGACTGCACCGCAGACTGAGGCTCAAGGGCATATTTTCTATTGGGATCGGGGGTGGGGCAGCCGGCAAGTAATAGCACCAGCAGGGCGAGATAGCAGACGAATAAAGGCTTGCCCGCCATAGACAAAACTTCCGGTTTGCAGACGTCAAATTCAGTGTAGAACAAGCTGCCGGCGGGAGGAGATATCTAGCCGTTAGAGGAAATTCAACACCGACATCATATCGCTAACTACCCGGGCACCGCGCTGCTCCAGCTGTGGCGCTCTCTGCTTATGGGTACTGTAACCGACTACCCGCATGCCAGCGGCTACCGCAGCTTCCACGCCAGCGTTAGAATCCTCCACGACCAGACAACGCCCCGGCTCCACCCCCATACTGGTGGCCGCATGCAGGAACAGCTCCGGCCAGGGTTTACCGCGGGAAACATCCTCAGCACTGTAGATCCTGCCGTCGAAGTAGTCGTAGAGACCGGTTTTATTTAGGGTGAGATGCATTTTCTGGTGAGAGCCCGATGAGGCCACGCAACTGCGCATGCCGATCTGCTGTAAGTGATCGAGCAAGCCCTCAATACCGACTACGGGTTCCAACTCGGCGTGGAATGCTTCGCGAATACGGCGCTCGGTATTGCCAAAATAATTGTCTGGCAGGGGGCCGCCGAAACGCTTCTCGATTTCCAGTAGGCAGTCCCTGGCGGGCCGGCCGCTGAATTGCTCATCCAGCTCCTCCGCAGTGGTGGCCATACCCAACTTATTCATTTCTTCAGCCAGGATGCGGCAGACGATACTCTCGCTATCCACCAACACACCGTCGCAATCAAAAATAATTAAATCTATGGAAGACATGGGACCCCGTAAAATCAGCGCGCTGAAAGCAGCATAATACCGATAACCACACCGAGTATGCCGCTGATACGCAGGAAATTTTCATTGCCCTGGGAGATTTTGATGGCCAGCGCCTTGCCGCGCTCAAAACCCATTTGCAGCATATAAGCGCCACTCAGCAGCACCAATACGCCCAGGGCGTTGAAGAGGATATACCAGTGGCGCGTGTCAGCGATCAACAGCAGGAAGAGACCGATAAAAATGCGCAGCCAGGCGGAAAAGAAATAGCCCGTCTCGCTGAGTCGCTCACTGATGGTTTGCGCCAACTTGGGCTTGGCAATAACCGCCAGCGACAACAAGACAATGGCGATACCCAATAACCCTACAATTACTCGAATCATAGTTTCCCTTCCTGGTTTTCATCCTATCCAATTTTGGCTTGCGTCGGCTCCTACAGGTCACCCCATTGGAACTGTAATACAGACAGTGCGGCGATAGGCGCGGTTTCGGTGCGCATGACCCTAGGCCCCAGGCGCAGTGGCATAAAGCCGTGCCCCAAGGCCAGATCAATCTCCGCCTGGGACAATCCACCCTCTGGCCCCACCATCAACAGGGCCGAATCCGGCTTGCCATTGTCCGCTTCCCAGCGGCGCAGATCCAGCTCGGTACGGTGGTGTAATACCAGCTTGGTTTGCGGCGCGCCCTGCTGGGTTGAGGTTTGTAAATACTGAGGGAGTTTTACCGGTTCGGCAATTTCCGGCAACAGATTGCGCTCACACTGCTCACAAGCACTGATAGCAATCTGGCGCCAGTGGCCGAGTTTTTTTTGCAGGCGTTCACCGGATAGTTTGACCTCGCAGCGCTCGCTGAACAAAGGCTGTATAGCCGCTACTCCCAATTCCGTGGCCTTCTGTATCACCCAGTCAAATCGGTCCCCGCGGGAAATGCCAATAGCCAGGGTTAACGCCAGAGGCGACTGGCGATTGTCTTCGCGAAATGCACCAACACCCACCTGCGCGCGCTTACCCGTAGCCAGCAATTCCGCACTGTACTCACCACCCAAACCATCAAACAGAGTCATCGGGTGGCCAGCGCCGAGGCGCAGGACTTTTACCAGGTGCCGGGAAGCGCCCTCATCCAACTCGATTTGCGAAACACCGGCCAGGGCCTGCTGGGAGTAAATACGCGGGATGCGCATGAGTAAAGATCCTGTAAAGCACTATAAAAAAGCCGACAGAGATGTCGGCATTTTGCAGGCGGGTAGTTTAGGCACTAATGCGCAGGCCAGGCAATGGCGGAAAACCCCCGCCATTGCCTGAAACACAAATTGCTATCAGGCCGTTTCCAGAGACACCGGGGTCTCAATTTGGCCATGGCGCTTGCCTTTCGGACGCAGCACTTCGATCACCTTGTACAGGTTTGGCACCAGCACCAGAGTCACCGCAGTGGCAAACAGGACGCCGAAGGCGAGGCTGATCACCATGGGGATCAGGAACTGCGCCTGGATAGAGCGCTCGAACATGATCGGCACCAACCCGATAAAGGTGGTGATAGAGGTGAGGATAATCGGGCGGAAACGATCGCGACCCGCCTGCACCACCGCATCCATAACAGCTACGCCCTGGGCGCGAAGCTGATTGATGCGATCCATCAATACCAGGTTATCGTTCACCACAACCCCCGCTGCGGCGAGGAAGCCGAGCATGGACATGATGCTGATATCGTGGCCCATCAACAGGTGGCCTACTACCGCGCCGAAGAAGCCGAACGGTACTGCGGTAAGGATCAACAGCGGCTGCGAGTAAGAGCGGAAAGCAATGGCCAGCAGGGCGTAAATGGCGAACAGAGACAGCACGAAGAACGCCAGGATCGCACCGTTGAACTCTTCCTCCTCCTGCATTTCACCGGCAGTTCTCAGGGAGAAACCGGGGAACTGGCGCTCCAGCTCAGGCACCAGAGTCTCGCGCATATCCTTGAGAATTTCCTGCGCAGTGGAGGTGTTCGGCGTCAACTCGGCAAACACGCGCACGGTGCGCTCGCGGTTGTTGCGGCGGATGGTGGTGTAACCGGGCACATAGACCGCATCGGCCACCGCAGAGAAGGGCACTTCTCCCTCCGCCGTACGAATACGCACGCGGTCCATCTGCTCTTCGCTGGCGCGCTCTTCCTGCGGGTAGCGCACCATCACCCTAACGTCCTCGCGACCGCGGGGAATACGCTGTACCTCTTCGCCATAGAAACCCTGGCGCACCTGCCTGGCCACATCCGCCAGGTTGATACCCATGGTAGTGGCGTGGGGCTTCAGCTGAATTTCGATATCGCGACGCGCACTGGTGAGATTGTCACGCACATCGTAAACACCGGCATAGCCGTTCATCTTCTTCTTCACCGCATCGGCGGCAGCGCGCAATTCGTCCATATCCCCCGAAGCGGTGCTCAGGTTCAGGCTCATACCGTTGCCGCCATCATTGATGGTGGCATCAATATTGAGGTCTTCAACACTGGCCGGCATTTCACCGATCAGCTCGCGCCAGCGCAACGACAGGGTTTTGGAAGTCACATCACGCATCTCTCCGTCGGTGAGCTGCAAGATCACAAAGATGTTGCCGCGCCAGTTGAACACCATGGAGTTCATTACGAAGGGCTCGCCGTCGTTGAGCTTCAGCATCTCCTCATCGGTAGCGAGCTTATCTGCGGCCTCCAGCACCTGATTCATCACGCGCTCGGCCTCATGGAAAGGCTCGCCATCGGCCATGCTGGCACGCAATTCCAACAGATCCGACGGTACCTGTGGCGAGAAGGAAGAACCTACATAACCACTGGTAAAGACACTGATGGAAAGTACCAGCGCCATGAAAAAGACCATCACCGTGGTGCGGCTGTTGCCAAGGGACTTCTTGAGCAGCGGCAAATAGTACTTGTCACCGGCGGTCTTCATGGCTCCGGCGAAGCGGCCACGCAGCTTCTGCAACTTGATACCCAGGGCGGATTTGGCGGGTTGCTCCGGCTTCATACCCACCAGGTGCGCCGGCAGAATCAGCAGAGACTCCACCAGGGAGAACACCAGACACAAGAGCACCACCACCGGCAGTGCCAACATCATCTGCGCGGTATAACCGGGCAGGAACAGCATGGGGATAAAGAACACCATGGTGGAGGTCACGGCGAAGATCACCGGCGCGGAGACCTGCTTCACGCCCTCTTCCGCGGCGGCCAGACCGGTAACACCGCGATCGTGGGCCGCATGCACGGCTTCCCCCACAATAATCGCATCGTCCACCACAATCCCGAGAATCAGCAGGAAGGCGAACAGCGACAGCATATTCAGGCTGACCCCGGTAATCGGCAGCAACCAGAAAGCACCGAGGAAGGCCACAATAATGCCCACCGTTACCCACATCGCCAGCGCCGGGCGCAGGAACAGCATCAGCATGATAAAGACCATGGCGAAGCCGCTTAAGGCGTTGGTGGTCAACAGGTTCATGCGGCCTTCAAAAGCTTTGGAGAAGTCGAACCAGACGTCGAACTCCATACCCGGCGGCAACTGGGTGCGCGCCTCCGCCATAAACGCCTTGATACGCTCGGCGGTGGCCACCACATCCAGCGGCTCGCCCTGAACCACACGCAGGTTCATAGCCGGATTGCCGTTAAAGAGAATGACGTTGTTGTACTCCTCGAAGCCATCGCGCACGGTGGCCACATCGCGCAGCAGCAGCACAGAGCCGTCGGCACGGCTGACTACCGGAATACGCTCGAAGTCCTCGGCGGTGTAGGCCTGACCACGGGTCTGCACCTGGATATCACCGCGATCCGAACGCACCATACCCGCGGGCAGATCGAGGGAGGAGCGGCGCACCGCATTGGCCACATCGTTGAAGCTCAGGTTGTAGCGGCGCAGGTCCAGCTCGGAAACCTCGATGGACAGCTCATCCGGGCGCTCGCCCCAGATATCCACACGGCGCACACCGGGAATCAGGGTGAGTTTGTCGCGCAGGTCCAGCGCGGTCTCCTTGAGCTGGCGCTCGGAAACCGGACCGCCAATGGCGATCATCATCAGCTGAGTATCCCACTCCTGCAGGCGAATCACCGGGCGCTCAATACCCTCGGGGAAGGTGTTAATACTATCCACCTGCACCTTGATATCGTTGAGCAGACGCAACTCATCGTAGCCATCCACCGCTTGAACTTCGATAGAGGCGTGGCTGCGGCGAGAGGCGGAGTTCACCTCCTTGATGCCCTTCACCTCAGAGATAGCCTCTTCCACACGCACGGTTACCTGCTGCTCGACCTCCGCCGGGCCGGCACCGGGGTAGGAGATTTCCACCTCGACAATACCGGGCTGAATCGCTGGAAAGACCTCGCGATCAATCCCACTGATTCCGAAGAAGCCGCCGATGATGATCATAATCATCAACAGGTTGGCGGCCTTACTGTTGCGCGCAAACCAGGAAATAATGCCGTTCATCAGTGGCCTCCGTGGGCAGCGCTATTCGTGGCTGCGGTCTCACCGGAGGTACTTGAATCGGCTTCGGCATCGCTCTTAACACTATCGATCAGACCGGCAGGCTTCTCGTTGAGAGGATTAGCGGTAAGTGCCATGCCCTCGCGGGAGTAGCCCAGGCTGGACACCACGACGCGATCACCAACGGCGATATCACCGCGCAACCACACCTGCTCGCCGATGCTCTGCAACAGCTCCACAGTTTTGAACACCAGCTTGCTCTCTTCATCCAACACCAGCAAGTGGTCGCCCTCGTGCAAAGCCTGGCGCGGCAAAACCACTATGCCATCCAGAGTGCGACCGGCAATATCGGCCTCCACAAACAGGCCATTCATCAGGGGAACAGCACCCTCATAAGGGTTCTGCACCTGAGCCACGGCATAAATAAAGCGGCTATTGGTATCGATGCTGGCCTCGGTGCGCACCAGCTGGGCACGCCACTCGCGCTCAAGCCCAGCTACCATCGCCCGCAGGCGTACTTCGGGGCCATGTTCGAAGGATTTACCCAGAGGCAGATCGAGCAGTGCCAGCTGTTGATCGGTCAGAGGCAGGCGCACTTCGGCGATGCCGGTGCTGTGGATTTTTGCCAGAGGCGTGCCAGGGGTGATGTACTGGCCCAGATCGACATAAGTCTCCACTACGCGCCCGGCAAACGGCGTTTTCACTGCGGTGCGCGCCAGATCGAGTTTGGCTTGGTCGCGATCCGCTCGCGCTGCGGCCACTGCGGCCTCGGCGGCTTCAAGGTGTGGCTTGCGCAGAAACAGGGCGTTGGCAGCTTCGCTGCCCAGATTGCGCCACTCGCGCTTGGCCTGCTTGGCGCGACCCTGCTCTTGAGCCAGGGCGGACTTGGCATCGGCCAGCTGTGATTCGGCACGTGTCACTTTATGGATGTAGTCGGCTTGCTCGAGCTGCAGCAATGATTCCCCCTCGGCAAAGAAGCCGCCGGGCACAAAGGACTCGCCCACACCTTCAATCACACCGCCGACACGGGCCACCACCTCAATTTCATGGCGAGCATGCACGGTGCCCTGGCTCGGTACCAACAGGGTCTGGCGCCCCGGTTCCGCATACAGGACATCCGCCACCGGCGGTACCACCGCCTCCGGTGGTTTTTCTTCCGGCTTGGGCTTCAATAGCACCACCGCAGTAATGGCTGCCGCCCCGATAGCCAAAACGGTAAATAAAAGCTTGTTCTTGCTCGACACTTTCACAGGCACCCTCTACCCCATTCTGTGACCGATACTGGTCAAATTTTAATTAGCGCGCATTCTACTGGAGTTCGACGCCGATAAGAGTCGATTCGGATGCAGGTCGCCGCAGGAGTTTGTGCTTTATCGCAAACCTTCCTCGCTGGCCCCTGGTAACGCATAATGCCCGCCCCAATTTACCGTTGCAGGAGAGACAACGGGCCGCGCAAAGCCAAGGAAACCGATAGGCTATTTCCCGGTCAAACGCCGCTCCTTAAGGTACGAACCCCCGGAAAACGGATATAGACATCAAATGCTGGATATCAACGCTCGCATCGCAGAAGAACTCAACGTACGCTCCCAACAGGTAACTGCCGCAGTATCCCTGCTGGACGAAGGCGCCACGGTGCCCTTTATTGCCCGCTACCGGAAAGAAGTAACGGGAGCTTTAGACGACACCCAACTGCGCACACTGGAAGAGCGCCTGCGCTACCTGCGCGAACTGGAAGAGCGCCGCGCAGCCATCCTCAAGAGTATTGATGAACAGGGCAAACTCACCGCAGAATTAGCGCAGCAAATCAACGGTGCCGACACCAAGAACCGCCTCGAAGATCTCTACCTGCCCTACAAACCCAAACGTCGTACCAAAGGGCAGATCGCCATCGAAGCGGGCCTCGAACCTCTCGCCGACGCCCTGATTAACGATCCATCCCTCGATCCGGCCGCAAAAGCACAGCAATACCTCAACACCGATCACGAAGACGCCTCCTTACAGGTAAAAGACATCAAGGCCGCCCTAGACGGGGCCAAATTTATCCTGATGGAACGCTTTGCCGAAGATGCCGAGCTGCTGGGTAAACTGCGGGACTTCCTCAAGCGCGATGGCCAGGTTAAATCCAAGCTGCTCGACGGCAAAGAGGAAGAGGGAGCCAAATTCCGCGACTATTTCGAATACGCCGAGGACTGGTCCAAGGTGCCATCCCACCGCGCCCTGGCGATTTTCCGCGGCCGCAACGAGGGCATCCTCGCCATCAGTGTTGGATTACCAGAAGAGGAAGGCACTCCAGCCACCGCCAGTCATCCCTGTGAATCTATGATCGCTCGGCATTTCGATATCAGCGACGAAGGCCGCCCGGCGGACAAATGGCTCGGCGAAGTGGTGCGCTGGACTTGGCGCATCAAGCTGCTTACCGCGTTGGAAACTGACCTGTTGGGTGAGCTGCGCGAGAAGGCGGAAGAGGAAGCCATCAAGGTCTTTTCCCGCAACCTCAAAGATCTGCTGTTAGCCGCACCTGCCGGACACAAGGCCACTATCGGCCTGGACCCGGGGCTGCGTACCGGTGTGAAAGTTGCAGTGGTAGATGCCACCGGCAAGATACTGGACCACACCGCCATCTTCCCCAATCCGCCGCAAAACCGTCATCAGGAATCCGCCGCGGTTATTGCCGCCCTGTGCAATAAATACAATGTAGGCTTGATCGCCATCGGCAACGGCACAGCCAGTCGCGAGACCGATAAATTTGTCGGCGAGACCATTAAGCAATACAAATTAAATGCGCAAAAGGTGGTGGTAAACGAGGCAGGCGCCTCCGTGTACTCCGCTTCCGAATTCGCCGCGCGGGAATTTCCCGATCTGGATGTCACCATCCGTGGCGCCATCTCTATTGCCCGTCGCCTGCAAGACCCGCTGGCTGAGCTGGTAAAAATCGAGCCTAAATCCATTGGTGTCGGCCAGTATCAGCATGACGTTTCACAGACTCAGCTGGCGCGTTCCCTCGACGCTGTAGTAGAGGACTGTGTAAACGGTGTCGGTGCCGAATTGAACTCTGCCTCAGCGCCGTTGTTGGCCAAGGTTTCCGGCCTGACTGCCTCCATCGCCAGCAATATCGTCAGCTACCGCGATCAGCACGGCGCCTTTAAAAACCGCAAACAGCTGATGGAAGTACCGCGCCTGGGGCCCAAAGCCTTTGAGCAGGCCGCCGGCTTCCTGCGTATTAATAACGGCGAAAACCCGCTGGATAAATCCGGCGTACACCCCGAATCCTATATCGTGGTGAAACGCATCGCCGAGAAAAACGACCGCGAGATCAATAGCCTGATCGGCGACTCCGCCTTCCTGCGCCGCCTCAACCCGGCGGATTACACCGATGAAAAATTCGGTGTGCCCACCGTTACCGATATCATCGCCGAGCTGGAAAAACCCGGCCGCGACCCACGCCCGGAATTCCGCACTGCGCGCTTCGAAGAGGGCGTTGAGGAAATCAAAGACCTGCGCCCGGCCATGGTGTTGGAAGGCACGGTAACCAACGTCACCAACTTCGGTGCGTTTGTGGATATCGGCGTGCACCAGGACGGACTGGTCCATATCTCCGCGCTTTCAGAAAAGTTCGTGAAAGATCCCCACGAGGTGGTTAAAGCCGGCGATATCGTCAAAGTAAAAGTGATGGAAGTGGATGTCGCACGCAAGCGCATCGGTCTTTCCATGCGCCTCTCCGACGAGCCCGGCGAGCAGGGCAGCGGCGGTATCAACAAAGGCGACCAGCGTGAAAACCGCCAGGCCCAGCGCTATAACAAGCAGCAGGGCAATCGGCAACAGAAGGGCAGCCAAGGGAATAGCCGTGGCAGCATGGGCGATCTGTTAATGGCGGCAATGAAGAATAAAAAATAATACGGCGGACCAACAAAAAGGGCGATCTGGTGATCGCCCTTTTTTATTTAATGAAAAATCAAAGCCGGTTGTAAAACTAGCATTAACGATTATTCAGCTGAGAATGCCTCTGGTAATTCACTGGTAACACTCAGGCGCTCTTGCGTCTCCGGATGCACAAATTCCAAAGCACTCGCATGCAATAATAATCTCGGGGCCGCAGCTAAGGCTTCTGAATGTGCATAGAATGGATCACCCAATATCGGGTGTCCCATCGCCTGCATATGCACCCGCAGCTGATGGGAACGGCCTGTAACCGGCAAGAGGCGCAGTAAGCTGCTGTCTGCTGTACTAGATATTTTTTCCCAACGCGTGAGAGAGGGCTTACCCACCTCATGATCCACTTTTTGTTTTGGCCTGTTTGGCCAGTCACAAATCAGAGGCAGGTTCACCTCACCTGAGTCTGCAGTGGGTATCCCCCACACTCTGGCAATATAGGTTTTATCGACCTTGCGATTTTGGAAGAGTGTGCTGAGTTTGCGGTGAACTTCAGGACTCCGCGCCATTACCAACAGGCCCGAAGTATCCATATCCAGGCGGTGCACTATCAGTGCTTCCGGGTAGTTTTTTTGTACCCTGCTTGCCAGACTATCTTTATGGGCCGGATCTCTACCTGGCACACTGAGGAGACCGCTGGGTTTATTTAAAATTAGAAGGGAGGAATCCTGATAAATGACCGATAAAAAAGGCTCGGTTGGTGGGCAATATTTACGCATTATTTAACTCTTACAACCTGCTAAATACTAATGCCCACACCCGGTGGCACTATAAAATATCAAGGAGGACTAGCGAGCCTCAAGGCCCAAGCCCTTTAAAATACTCTCTGAGGCACCAATCTGATTCATCGTATAAAAATGTAATCCCGGTGCGCCCCCCTCCAATAAGGTTTCACACAGGTCGGTAACTACTTCGAGACCCAGCTTACGGATATCATCCGGGTCGCGATAACTTTCCATACGTTTTTTCAGCCAGCGCGGAATCTCTGCACCGCAGTTACGCGAAAAACGCACTAAATTATCGAAGTTAATAATTGGCATAATCCCCGGATAGATCGGTGCATCGATACCGGCTTTCTCACACTGATCTATGAAATAAAAATATGAATCCGGGTTATAGAAGTATTGAGTCAGGGCGCTATTCGCTCCCGCCTCAAACTTTCCTTTTAAATAGCGTATATCATCATCATAACTATTGGACTCCGGATGAATTTCCGGATAGGCGGCAACTTCCAGGTGGAAATAATCGTCAGTATGGCGGCGAATAAAAGCCACCAACTCATTCGCGTAGACCAGTTGCGCCACCGCACCCATTCCAGAGGGCATATCCCCGCGCAGGGCCACAATACGATTTACACCGGCCTCTTTATATATATCTAATAATCCTAGAATAGTCTCTTCATTGTCTCCGCCAAATGACAGGTGCGGCGCGATGGAAATACCATCTTTGCGCATATTGGTAACAATATTGGCGGTAGTTTCACGCGTGGTACCACCAGCACCATAGGTGACTGAAAAGAATTCGGGATTAAACGCCTGTAAAGCCTCGCGGGTTTTATACAGCTTGACGCGGCCTTCGGGGGTTTTGGGTGGGAAAAATTCGAAACTGATGCGAATGGGATTTTTCATTATATTTTCCAGGCCCTCCGAAATTCAGATGCCGGCACAGCCGGCATCTTTTATGAGGGTATTAATATTTATAGCTTTCGGGCTTATATGGACCGTCGACAGAAACACCAATGTATTTGGCCTGCTCCTCGGTCATACGGGTAATTACTCCATCAAAACCTTCCACCATATAGCGCGCGACTTCCTCATCGAGGTGCTTGGGCAGTACCTTGACATAGAGTGCAGACACTTTTTGATCGGAGGCCAAGTCGGCAAACTTCTCTTCAAACAGGTGAATTTGCGCGAGAACCTGGTTGGCAAATGACCCATCCATAATACGGCTGGGGTGACCAGTGGCGTTGCCCAGGTTTACCAAACGGCCTTCGGACAACAACAGCAGGTGATCATTGGTTTCGCTATTGCGCACTATTTTATGCACCTGGGGCTTCACTTCTTGCCATTCCCAGTTCTCACGCATAAAGGCGGTATCGATTTCATTATCGAAGTGGCCAATATTGGAAACTACAGCGCCGCTCTTCAGTGCCGCCAGCATATGCTTATCGCAGACATTGGCATTGCCGGTGGTGGTGACAATCAGGTCAGTATTGGCCAGCAGCTCTTTATTAATGCCTTCGGCGGTGCCGGTGTTAATACCATTAATATAGGGAGAAACCAGCTCGAAACCATCCATACAGGCCTGCATGGCACAGATGGGATCCACTTCAGAAACCTTTACGATCATGCCTTCCTGGCGCAGCGAAGCGGCGGAGCCTTTACCCACATCACCGTAACCGATAACCAGCGCTTTCTTACCCGCCAGCAGGTGATCAGTGGCGCGCTTGATTGCATCGTTCAGGCTGTGACGACAACCGTATTTGTTGTCATTTTTGCTCTTGGTTACGGCGTCGTTGACGTTGATCGCCGGAACTCTAAGAGTGCCTTCACGCAACATGTCCTGCAGGCGATGTACGCCGGTGGTGGTTTCTTCACTGATACCGTGGCAATTGTTCAGGACGGCGGGGTATTTACGGTGCAGCAGTTCGGTGAGGTCACCACCGTCGTCGAGAATCATATTCGGCTGCCAGCCGGCAACATCGGCACCCACGGTACGCTCTAAACACCACTCGTACTCTTCCTCCGTTTCACCCTTCCAGGCAAACACAGGAATTCCGCGTGCGGCGATAGCGGCAGCAGCGTGGTCCTGAGTAGAGAAAATATTACAGGAAGACCAGCGCACTTCAGCACCCAGGGCAACCAGAGTTTCAATCAGTACTGCGGTCTGAATGGTCATATGGATACAGCCCATAATACGCGCACCGGCGAGAGGCTGTTCCGCGCGGTATTTCTCCCGCAGGGTCATCAGCGCCGGCATTTCACCTTCGGCAATTTCGATTTCACGGCGGCCCCACTCGGCCAGTGAAATATCCGCGATCTTAAAATCTTTAAATTCAGTGCTCATTTGATTCATTCTTTTGAGTTCCAGTAATGTTCTTTTCACTCACTGAGGCGCCGCAGCGCCCCCTGATAGCGACTCACGCTATGGAGCCGCGTTTATCCAGTAGATTACAAACCCGCCTGCGCACGCAGCGCATCGACTTTGTCAGTCTTCTCCCAGGGGAAGGCGGTGAAAGTTTCACTGCGCGCTTGGCCGTTGCCATCCACCCAGTTATAGGTGTGGGTAAAGGGATCGCGACCAAAGTGGCCGTAGGCTGCAGTCAGCTGATACATGGGGTGCAGCAGATCGAGGGATTTTGAAATGGCATAGGGGCGCAGATCGAAATTCTCGCGCACCAGCTCCACCAGTTTCTCTTCGGAAACCACGCCTGTGCCAAAGGTATTGATGGCAACCGAGGTAGGCTCGGCAACGCCGATGGCATAGGACACCTGAATTTCACAGCGCTTGGCCAGGCCTGCGGCGACAATATTCTTGGCCACATAGCGACCGGCATAGGCCGCAGAGCGGTCCACTTTGGACGGGTCCTTACCGGAGAAGGCACCGCCACCATGACGCGCGGAACCGCCGTAGGTATCCACAATAATTTTGCGCCCGGTCAGGCCACAGTCACCGACGGGGCCGCCAATCACAAAATTACCGGTGGGGTTAATATGGAATTTGGTGTCCTTGTGTAGCCACTCTGTCGGCAGGGTGTGGTGTACGATCAGCTCCATCACCGCATCGCGCAGGTCGGCCTGGCTCACATCGGGATTGTGCTGGGTGGAGAGCACCACCGCATCGATAGCGCAGGGACGGCCCTGGTCGTCGTAGCGGAAAGTAAGCTGGCTCTTGGCATCCGGGCGCAACCAGGGCAGCAGGCCGGACTTACGCGCCTCGGCCTGACGCTCCACCAAGCGGTGGGAATAATAGATAGGCGCCGGCATAAAAGTCGGTGTTTCATTGGTGGCGTAGCCAAACATCAGGCCCTGGTCGCCAGCACCCTGATCTTCCGGCTTGGCGCGATCGACACCCTGGGCAATATCCAGGGATTGCTTGCCGATAACGTTGATCACACCACAGGTTTCCCCGTCGTAACCCACATCGGAGGAGGTGTAGCCGATATCGGTAATCACCTTGCGCACCAATTCCTCCAGGTCAACCCAGGCGGAGGTGGAGATTTCCCCGGCAATAACCGCGATACCGGTCTTTACCAGAGTTTCACAGGCAACGCGCGCCTGCTTGTCACGAGCCAACAGAGCATCCAATACCGCGTCGGAAATCTGGTCGGCGATTTTATCCGGGTGCCCTTCAGACACGGATTCCGAGGTAAACAGTTTGTATTCACTCATGTGAGAGTCTCCATGTGTTCCGCCGCGGGCGGTTAGCAAAATTCTGGGCCTGACAATCGACTGCAGTTGTCAGGGTTTTACAAATTCTCTGATCTGAATCTGAAAGCCATTGCGCAGCGCACTGTAGACACTGCGGCCGTCCCTTAAACCGGCAGTTTGTGCCCACTGGCTCAGCTGTTCGGGGGCAAATCCCAGCCATAGATCACCGCAGGCTTCCCGCGCCCAGTCCTGACCGTGCTCCTGTAGCTCTGCCACCAGCAACTGGCCGCCGCTTTTCAGTGCGCCTTGTAAGTCCTGGAAAATCTGTGCGGGGTCGGGGGTGTGGTGCAATACCATATTCACCACAATGCTGTCCGCACTGGCTGGACGTGCAGATGCAGCACGGGTGTCACCACAGACAAATTCGATATTGGCCAGGCCCTGCTCATCGGCGAATGCCTGCGCGCGCTCCAACATAGCCGAGGACAGATCCAGCGCAGTGACTGTGGCAAAACGCAGGGATAACTCCTGTAGGAACTCCCCCTCGCCGGGCCCCACTTCAAGGGCATGGCGGCCAGAGTTGAGCAGCTGTGCCACCTGCGGGCCATACACGCTGTAACTGGCGATCAACTCCTGCTGCTCGCGAAAGCGATTGCCGTAGTCCGCAAAGAAGCGACGCGAGGCTTCGGCGCGCTCCTCCGAGATACGCGCCACCGATTGAGCCCGCGCGTCTGATAACGACAACTGGTCCAGGTTCGCGAACAGCTGTGCGAGCAGCGGTGTGCTGCCTGTGCGCCGGTAAAAGAGGTTGTTGCCCTCGCGGCGCTTGCTCACCAACCCCGCTTGGGCAAGCACCTTAAGGTGGTGACTCAGGGCCGGTTGGCGCAGATCAAAAATTCGGCAGAGTTCCAGCACGCTGTAGGAGTCCTGGCTAAGCAGGCGCAAAATCTCCAGACGCAGGGGATCCCCCGCAGCTTTTAGGGTCGCCGCCAGTTGGGGAATTTCCGCGCCGGTGCCGGATTGAGAAATGGGCTGGATTTCAGACATGCGGACGAGTCTATCAGGCACACCACCCTATATCAAAGAACTTTGATATAGCTTCATAAAATTATTTTGATGTAGGTGCTTATGGCCACCATCTGCACATAAACCTGGGCAATTGTTGCTTCACTTAATAGCAATTTCCCTCCGCAAGCCTTTGCGTGAGACGCACCTTTACGGGAAAATACGCCCCCATTTTGTCGCTGCGGGAAGCGCCTGTAGAGCACCCCGCGGCCATCCGAAAATCAGAGAGTTCTTCCTATGTCTTCTACTCCCTCTCGCACAGACAAGGCCAATGCTATTCGCGCCCTGTCTATGGACGCCGTCCAGAAAGCCAACAGCGGCCACCCCGGTGCGCCTATGGGTATGGCGGATATCGCCGAAGTGCTGTGGAATGACTACCTGAAGCACAATCCAGCCAACCCCGAGTGGGCCGACCGCGACCGCTTTGTGCTCTCCAACGGCCACGGCTCCATGCTGCTGTACTCGCTGCTGCACCTGTCCGGTTACGACCTGCCGATCGAAGAGCTGAAAAATTTCCGCCAGATGCATTCCAAAACCCCGGGCCACCCGGAGTACGGTTATGCGCCGGGCGTAGAAACCACTACCGGCCCTCTCGGCCAGGGTATTACCAATGCCGTTGGTATGGCATTGGCTGAAAAAGTATTGGCAGCACAGTTCAACCGTCCGGGTTACGAGCTGGTCGACCACCACACCTATGTATTTATGGGTGACGGCTGTTTGATGGAAGGTGTTTCCCACGAGGCCTGCTCCCTGGCCGGCACCCTGGGCCTGGGCAAACTAATCGCCTTTTATGACGACAACGGCATTTCCATCGACGGAGAAGTAGAAGGCTGGTTTACCGACGACACGCCCAAGCGCTTTGAATCCTATGGCTGGCACGTAATCCCCAATGTGGATGGCCACGACGCCACCGCCATTAAAGCCGCCATCGAAGAGGCCCGCGCCAACAGCGATAAGCCAACCATTATTTGTTGTAAAACCGTGATCGGCTTCGGCTCCCCCAACAAGCAGGGCCGCGAAGAATGCCATGGCGCACCTCTGGGTGACGATGAAATCTCCCTGGTACGCGAAACCCTCGGCTGGGCCCACGCCCCCTTCGAAATCCCCGCGGAGATCTATGCCGACTGGGACGCCAAACCCAAAGGTGAAGCCCAGGAAGACGAGTGGAAAGACATTTTCGCCGACTACCGCGAAGAGTTCCCCGAGCTGGCTGCCGAATTCGAGCGCCGTATGCGCGGCGAACTGCCCGCAGACTTTTTTGCAAAGGCCGATGACTATATTCAGCAGTGCCAGGACGATGCGCAGAAAATCGCCTCGCGCAAGGCGAGCCAGAATGCACTGAACGCCTACGGTCCGCTGCTGCCTGAATTCCTCGGTGGTTCCGCCGACCTGGCCGGCTCCAACCTCACCATCTGGTCCGGCTCCAAGGGCGTCAGCGCAGAAGATGCCTCCGGCAACTACGTCTACTACGGCGTGCGTGAGTTCGGCATGAGCGCCATGATGAACGGCATCGCCCTGCACGGCGGTTTCGTCCCCTATGGCGCCACTTTCCTGATGTTTATGGAATACGCTCGCAACGCCGTGCGCATGGCCGCACTGATGAAGCAGCGCGTGATCTTTGTCTACACCCACGACTCCATTGGCCTTGGTGAAGATGGACCCACTCATCAGCCGGTTGAGCAGCTGAGTGCTTTGCGCTCTACCCCCAATCTACACACCTGGCGCCCCTGCGATGCCACCGAATCCGCAGTGAGCTGGAAAATGGCTATCGCACGTAAAAATGGCCCCAGCACCCTGGTGTTCAGCCGTCAGGGCCTGGCGCCGCAACCGCGCAATGCCGCACAGCTGGCCCAGGTAGAGAAGGGCGGCTATGTACTGTCCGACTGCGACGGCACCCCGGAAGCGATCATTATCGCCACCGGCTCTGAGGTGGAACTGGCCATGGCCGCCCAAGAGAAGCTCGCGGGCAAGAAGGTGCGTGTGGTTTCCATGCCCTGCGCCGAGGCCTTTATGGAGCAGGACGAGTCCTACCGCGAATCGGTACTGCCCTCCGCCGTGCGCGCACGCGTGGCCGTAGAGGCCAGCCACCAGGATTACTGGTATAAGTTTGTCGGCTTTGACGGCGCCATTATCGGCATGAGCAGCTTCGGTGAGTCCGCCCCCGGCGGCGAGCTGATGCACCACTTTGGTTTCACCGTGGAAAATGTGGTGGAAACCATCGAGAAAGTGCTGAACTAATTTCAGCACTCTAGCCGGGCGCCCCTTGCACACAATATCGCGAGGGGCGTCTCGGCTACGCCTTCAATTCCTATCCGGCATGTACCGCTATGACCACCCGACTCGCCATTAATGGCTATGGCCGTATCGGCCGCTCCGTTCTGCGCGCTCTGTACGAATCCGGCGCCCGCGATACCCTACAGATTGTCGCCATCAACGAGCTGGCAGACTGCGCTACCATCGGCCACCTTACCAAGTACGATTCGGTACACGGTCGCTTCGCCGGTGATGTCTCAGTGAAAAATGACACACTAACAGTTAATGGCGATTCCATTGCAGTTACGCATTTCGAGCGTTTGGAAGACCTGAATTGGCGCGAAGAAAATATCGATATCGTGCTTGAATGCACCGGTAGTTTTAAAGAGCGGCGCTGTGCCGAACTGCACCTGGCCGCAGGGGCAAAGAAAGTTTTATTCTCCCAGCCCGCCAGTCGCGATGTGGATGCCACCATTGTTTATGGGGTTAACGATCACACCCTGAACGGCAATGAAACTATTATTTCTGCCGCCTCCTGCACCACCAATTGCAGCGTGCCGGTAATCGCAGCGCTCGACAAGGCGTTTGGTATAGAAGCGGGCGTGCTGACCACCATCCACTCCGCCATGAACGATCAGCCGGTAAGCGATGCCTATCACCACACCGATTTAAGAAAAACACGCTCCGCCGTTACCTCAATTATTCCCGTCGACACCGCACTCGCCCGCGGCATCGAGCGCATATTGCCGCACTTATTTGGAAAGTTCGAAGCCCAGGCTATGCGCGTACCCACGGTCAATGTCTCCGCTATTGATCTATCGGTTCAATTGCAAAAAGACGTAAGTCAAAGTGAGATCAACGCTTTACTAAAATCCACAGCTGCGACCGAGTTTAAAGGCGTACTCGGCTTCACCGAAGAACCCCTCGCCTCCTGCGACTTTAATCACGACCCGCGCTCGGGAATTATTGATGCCAGTCAAACACGGGTTGCCGGCGGAAAATTAGTAAAGATATTGATTTGGTTTGATAATGAGTGGGGGTTTGCGAATCGGATGTTGGATGTGGCAAGCAAGTTGGGAAAATAATAGAGTGAAAAACACTCTATTATTTTTCATTTGGCGTCTATTCATATATTTTGGTTTCAAAGCATAATTATTATACTCTTACACTGAAAATAGATCACTTCTTCACCTTATTATAAGTACAACTGTATATCTCTCGTACCAGTTATAACTTAACCGGCTTCAGTCGACAGAATGCAAATTGACAAATCTCAACCTTCATACTGTAAATGTCAGGGCCCTTTAGGGAAGACTTTTGAGAGAAGCTGTTTGAGCATGTAAAAATTAAATCTATAGCACTTATAAATCTGCTCACAGAGTGTTCTTGTAACTCAACAATAACCCTATGTGTCTATTTAAATTACTCTTCACTTTCAATCGACTCCTCTTCTTTAGAGTCAAATCATAGATTTCCTAATATTTTTTGTCGGTCATTATTATAAAGTGTGGTTAAACTTAAGGTTTTGGCACTTTAGAATTTAACCATAAGGCTATCTTCTGGTCCAAGATTTCGCCGCAATTTTTAGCTAACCGCCATTCAGCCTCTCTCCAGAAAGTCTACAGTTACAGCCAGACAACAGCCATTTTTTAGCTTATAGAGTTAGTATCGTACCTTTCTCACCTGACTGGTAGTAACCTGTCGATATTTTCACCTGGTAAGGAGAGGCGCTGAAACCAGCAACTGACCTCTCTCTTTCCTAATAACACTTACTATCGAAAATTAAAGCTTATAGAAAATATAAGCTATTGATAAGGAATATTGATTGGTCTTTCAGATAATTTTTTCACTACCGAGTGGTAGATTAAAGTTGATTCCAAATTAAGCCTACCACCATTCGAATCACTTGGAACATTTTCCCCTTCAGTATTAGAAAAAAACTGAAAGTTACTTTTAACATGAAGAGTTTGGTCGTCGACAACACTGAATATTTCCCAATTACGTACCAGATGTAGCTGACAATCAGAATTCATAGGTGGATTCCAAGACAATGGGTCACAATCTTTATATGATTGATCAGAGTACTGCCTAATTTCTATATTATTTTTACTATTAAGTTTCCACAGTCCATGACGAATACTAATCTCATCATCCTCTAGGCTTCCACTTAAATCTGAGTCGTAAGCACTTATCATCATTACAGCCCCATCAGTTTTTAATTCAACCCAATAGTGATCCAGCGGCCACCAGAAACTGTATTTTGGATCTGTCAACTGGTAAAGACCTGAAATCTCTGTCTCTTCCCAACCCTTTAAATTCTGAACGAAACTCGTGTAAAATCTTGCTGTTTTTTTTCCTTCAAAGTCCTCAAGTACAAATACCCAGTCTAGATCTTTGTATTCATAATTTAAAAAACAATAAATTAACTTAACTCCATTTGGCATTTCCACCACGATTTTGTCATCATAATCTAAATACCAAACTCCAGATCTCTCAAACTCAAGCAATTCACCACTTTCATTAATTTCTGGGAAGGTAATATCAACAATACCACCACTTTCATAACTTCCATGAAAGCGCATATCTAAGACTTTTACGGTATATTTTGAAGTTATTTCAACTATAGGATTAATAATTTCACTTGGTGTAGTCACTATAGGAAGGCTATACAACTTCCCTAACTCAATTTTATCAGATACAGGAAGCATTCCAGATGATCGAAGTGCAATTGCCAAATCTGTTCTATCTCCAAATACTGAATTCTTATATTCTTCATTTTGAGAATGCTCATACTCCTGCGCATCGATAACAATCAAGTCGTGATTTGAGCCTTCAGAAAGCCAATTTATTTTATTAATTTTATAGTGTGTTTCTTCGTAGGATGAATCAAATTCATTGTAATTAGAACTTATTACTAGATCTGCTCCATCTATAATAATAGCGTTATTAGTTTGCACCCAAGTAATATCTACGCTATCCACTAAACTATTAATTTCACCTGTGCCATCATCCCTTAGAATTAATCTTACCCCCTTTGAAGGTAGATAATATGAATCAGCGATAAAAGAAAATTTAGATGGTGAGGAAGCGAGAATCCCTTCCTCCCTAACAATTTCCTTTTTTGTTTCCACAAATAGATCAAAAACACTATCTGTGACTTTAGCAACATAAAGAGATATTTCGTTATAATTTGTGGCTAATTCATAAATATCAATGAATTTCTCAGGTAGGCCAAGACCATTTTCAACTAAATAAGGTGAATCATTAATTAACATCTTTAAAGATGTGGCAATAGCAAATACTACAGAGGCATCTATCTTGTGATAAGCCAACTCATATTGAGATTGAGATATAACTGGGCCATCATTTGTAGTTTCTATAACTGCTGAGAGAGCAGTTGAAAGAGAGGTAATATTTACATCAAGTAATTCAGTACGTACTAGAACTCCGTCTTCACCAGATTTCTCTAGCAAAGTTCTTACAGAGCCAAGTAGACTCACAAGTCTTATACTACTTTCGGCAGGAAAAATGGCTTCAGCTCTTACAAAGCTATCAATCTGAGATTCAGGGATATCTATATCGATAGAGTAATTCCCTAACGCATCTACCTCTCCATAAAATTCAGTATCAGCTACCTGTAACCTCACCTCAGCATGGGTAAAGCTCGTAGTTTCCACATATCCTTCAATCGTCAAGCTAACCGTTTTCTCGGGAAGCTCATTATTCTTGTCTTTATCATCGCTGCTACAAGCTGATAGAAGTAACAAGCAACCAATTATTAGAAAATTGGATAAGAATTTAGGGTACATCATTCTACTCATTCATACTGGATGGAATTCTGAGGGACGGGACTATAAAGAAACAAGCAGAGCCAGGCCAGAAAAATTAAGATATGAAATTTTGAAATTACACTAACTAGCTGTCACACAATGCAAATAAATGTCTGAACATGGCTTGTTGATAATGATAGGATCAGGTTTGATCCTTCTTATGGTTAGAAAAAATTCCCAATAAAAATCCTTTGTCAAGAAAGGGGCGTCTACGAGATTTTTATATTAATTACGTAAAATGCAACTCATTTCATCTAGCCCTCCTTGCTTTATCTCTGAGTTTGACTGGCGATATTCATCCCCCAACTGGCGTAAACGTTCTTCGCGATTAACTTTACCTAAATCTCCCAACCTTTGCGCAGCATTATAAAAAGCCTCCCAACTACCACTATCCAAATAAAGCTGCTTAAAGGCAGGCACCTGGGATTCATATTCGGCGGCTAGAGCCAGGGTGGCATTATTCGTTTTTTCTATGTAGCTCTGGTAGCGAGTTGGATTGGGCCAGTTTGCAGATAGCTTTCTATAGCATTGACGTAATCGAAATAAAACACGGGCTTTTTGTTCGCGCTTTAAATCATCTGGCTGTGAAGATTGATAGACTGTTTGTAATTGGCTGCGTGCGGCTGCCATCAATTGACGCACAGACAAGGTTTCTGCGCGGGCTTGATCTGCGGAGCTGACCAGGCCCTGACTGCTGAGCCAGCCGGGTAGGGCAATTTCTGAGACGGCGGTGGCAAAGCTCTCGTTGAACTGGGTATCACCGGAGATATAAACCCTTCTATGGGCCAGCTCATGAAATAAAAGACCGGCTAGGCGTTCCTGAGGCCAATTAACAAAACTGGATAATATTGGGTCGTTAAACCAACCGAGGGTGCTGTAAGCGGGCACCGCGCCCAGATATACATCATAGCCCTGTCCACGCAGTTGATTCGCTTTTGCCTCTGCCGCAGACTTGCGAAAATAACCTCGGTAGCTGGCGCAGCCGGCGATAGGGTAACACCAGCGCTTAGGCTCAAGGGAAAACTCTGGCGCTGCCAGGACATTCCAAATCGGGTAGGTGTCATCTAACTGTACATAAGCGTTATAGGCATCACCTACCGGCAGTTGCAAAACTTCAGCTGCATAGGCACGAATCTGCAATACCAGTTGTAGCTGCTGTTGTAATTGCTCACTGGTACCCGGTTCATTAATGACTTTTTCTATCGGCTGACGCCCAGACAAAATACGCCACTGGCCGGAAGCTGCTTGGGCATAATACCCGACGGTTTCACAGCCCGCCAAATACAGTGGGATGATAAGCAGCCATAAGCGCAAATTAAGCCATTTTTTTGGCAGGCCCGTGATAAGCAATCTGCTATACACTTCCTTTCCTATTGTCATTTTAATGTGATCTTGCCAGGGCCTTTTCTTTCCCTTCAATAGCCTCTAAGGGTTATAGCATGATGCCAGTTAGCGCGGTTCTGACAGTATTTGCCCTGGCTTTTGCCGCCATTGCATGGCTGCGATTAGTGAAAGTGTGCTTTGACGACAGCACTATAGCCGGATTCCTCGCTCTTTTTATACCTCCCTTGGCACTTATGCTGCTTCTCCCTCGCTGGCGCCAGGAGCAGGAGTTATATCTTTTATGGGGCGCAGCACTTGCCTGCCTGCTATTAAGTTTTGTGCTGCATTGATGAAAAAATTCCCTATGCTCTAAAGCGCATATATGAACCTAGCTAACTCTATCAGGTAAAATACTGGTCAGTCGCAGTACTGCACCTTCTCCTTTAGGAAAAGTAGCCCCCTAAGAACACCTGCACTTGGTATCCGCTTATATACGCCCAGCCAGAGACCTCCGATCCTTCTCTTCTCCAGTAACTCAAGCCCAGTTGATTTAGGTCAAGAGGTTTGTAGCACTACTCCATACACTGCATAACTGAAGCATTGGCGTACTGGAGAGAAAGATGGATGCCTTAATTGATCTATTTACCAGCTTTTCCGGCTTGCTCAGTCTGGCCGTAATCGGGTTTATATTCCTGATGGCATTCTATTTTTATCGACTGGTTAGCAACAATGTGGAAAAAGCAGTAGCGGAGCAGGAAAAGAAAGAGCGCGCTGCAGCCACCCGTGTCAATAAAACGGCGGCTGCATCTCGCTAATACCTGGGGTCTCAGGGTAGTACCATTGCCGCAAGTTTTTTGCGGCGCAGGCGGTTATTTTAAGAAACAGGAGTTTCGGATCTTAATCGCTAATTTCCTCAGCTGACCGTTTGGTTTTTGTTGCGATGGGGGCTTGCCAGTAGTGGCGCAAAAACCAATATCGTTCGGCTTTTTATTGCATGGAACGCAGACTGTCTATCCACAACCAGCTCTGTTTGAGAGCACGGCGTTGGATTTTGGTTAGGGCAGGTAAAACAACAGGGCGACTGCCCCGGCTGCGAAAGCAGTCGGGGCATTTTATTGCGCAAGCAAAATGTTGATTTGAAAAACTACTTCGAGCCGTTTAACTGATGGCGGAAATGTAATTTTTAAAAATCCGCAAATCAAGACTGCTCGGCTTGCTCTTTCGACCGGCGCGATGTAATCCAGCGACCAAACAAGATTCCCACCTCAAACAGCAACCACATGGGTACGGCCAGTAGGGATTGGGAGATAACATCCGGTGGGGTGAGCAACATACCGATTAGGAAGCAGCCCACAATCACATAGGGACGTTTACTCCCCAGGGTTTTGGCATCCACTGCGCCACTCCAAATCAATAACACCGTGGCGATAGGGATCTCGAAAGCGAAGCCGAAGGCAAAAAATAACTTCAATACCAAATCCAGATAGCTGCGCATATCCGGCATAACTTTGATATCTGCGTGGGCCGAGCCAACAAAGAAATCAAATAAAATAGGAAACACTACAAAATAGGCAAAGGCCACACCGGCGTAAAACAAAAATACGCTGGTGACCAAGATTGGAATCGCAATACGTTTTTCATTTTTATAAAGACCGGGAGCTATAAAAGCCCAGGCCTGATAGAGCACAAAGGGAATGGCGATGAAAAACGATACAATAAAGGTGGTCTTAAATGGCGTAAGAAAGGTGGAGGTCACCTCTGTGGCAATCATGCCTGCATCGCCGACCAAACGTTCCTGTAGCGGATTGGCAATAAAGTTGTAGATATCCGCGGCAAAGGGTACCAGGCAGGCGAACAAAACCACTACAACCAGTAACGTGCGCAGCAGCCGATCCCGCAGCTCGATCAAGTGATCGATAAAGGGCTGATGGCTGTCTTGTGATTGATCGCTCATGGTTGCTTGTCTTTTTCCTGTTGCGATTCTTTTTCTAGGTCTTTAGGCGTATTTTCCGGGTGCTCCGGATTCAGTTCGGGATCACCTAAATCGTGCCAGTGCTCCGGGTATTCCGGGTCCTGCAACTCTTCAACGGTTTCATCCTGCTCCGGTAAATAGTCTTCTTTTTCCGCGCGCGGATGTTCGGGCTCCTGGGGCACTTTGGCTGGAGCTTTTTCCTTAAGTTTGGCCGACTCGCTGGGCTGTGGCTCCTCCTGCTGCTGCAGGGATTCATTCACCTCGCGGTTAGCCTCACTAAAGGTACGCTCCATTTCCCGGCGACTCTCCTCGATCTCCTTGAGGATGCGCTCATTGTGCAGTTCTCGGCGGATATCGTCGGCACCGACTTCCCGTTCCAGTTCCTCACGCGCACCTTGCAAGGTTCGCTTCAGGCCAGACCACCAGCGCGCTGTCGTGCGGATGGCATCGGGCAGGCGCTCCGGGCCCACCACAAGCAGTGCCACTACCGCGACCAGTAGTAGTTCAAAAAAGCCAATATCAAACACGGGGCATTACTCGCGTTAACAGTGCCGAATTATTTGTCCTGGGACTGCTTGTCTTTTTCTTTCGAGGTGCTGCCCTGTTGCGGCTTTTCTTCCTCATCGTGCTGAAGACGCTCAGGGTCTTTGTCTTTATCTTTGTCCTCATCTTTATCATCGTCCTTCACCGCTTTGCGGAAGCCTTTCAGTGCACCGCCCAGATCACCACCGAGGTTTTTCAAGCGCTTGGTTCCGAAAAGCAGCAGGACAATGACCAAGATAATCAACAGCTGCCAGATGCTAATTCCACCGAATCCCATAATTGTCTCCATGTCATTTAATACGGCAGCCGATTTGCATTGCCATTGGCCACCATGGGTAAAACCACAAATTATCAGAGGACTGTTACGCCAGTCCTTCCAACTGAATTCTTATCCCTCTTTACTGCGGGATGCCTTTTCCTCCAGGCCAGAGAGGCCAAAGCGTCGACCCAGTTCACGCACTACATCCTGGGAGTCCGCTCCCAGGTGCGAAAGCATCACTAATGAGTGAAACCAGAGATCCGCCGTCTCGGCGATCATATCCCGGTTGTCGCCACTGGCCTGCGCATCTTTGGCGGCGAGAATTGTTTCGGTGGCTTCCTCGCCCACCTTTTCCAGTATTTTGTTGAGCCCCTTCCTATGCAGGCTAGCCACATAGGATTTATCGGCATCCTCTGCGCACTTGCGGCTCTCTAGTACCGCATCGAGTTGTTGCAGCAGATCACTCATTTCCGGGCTCACTTGTAGATGGCTTTGGGGTCTTGCAATACCGGTTGGCTAACGCGCCATTCACCGTCCTGCAAGAGATTGTAAAAACAGCTACTACGGCCCGTATGGCAAGCAATTCCGCCCTCTTGCTCAACCATTAACAGCACGGTGTCACCGTCACAGTCGAGGCGAATCTCGCGTATTTTCTGTAGGAAGCCGGATGACTCCCCTTTGCGCCACAGGCCCTTGCGCGAACGCGACCAGTAGACCGCATAGCCCTCGCTAGCGGTCAGTGCCAGAGACTCGCGATTCATCCACGCCATCATCAGCACGCGACCGCTTTTAAAATCCTGGGCAATGGCGGGTACCAGGCCATCGCTGTTCCAGCTGACCTGATCAATAAAGCCGCTTGTTGGCACAGCTTGGGTCAATGTCTCTTCCATCAGAATTCCAAGTGTAGGCCGGCGCGACGCCGGCAAAATACTGCCGCCAGTGTCATTAGGGCCAGAGCAGTAAAATCAGGGCTGCGATGCCCAATACCCAACCAGAGGGTGGCAACTGCTCCAGCCACTGCGGCCGGCTTAAGGCCAGGGCACCTGCCGCGAGCAGTACACCGCCGAGCCGACGCAAATACTGCCAGCGCCCACGGCGCTGACTGCTCGCCAGTTTTTCACCGATATTTTCCAGTTGTGGCGCCAATTCCCGCGACTGCTCAAGGGCTGAATAGACCAATTGCGGCATCTGTGGAAACTTCTCCAGCCACTCGGGACCGTAGCGCTTGATTTCACCCACCAGTGTTTTGGGGTGGATGCGTTCACGCATCCAACGCTCCAAAAATGGATGAGCAGTCTTCCACAGATCCAATTCCGGATAAAGCTGGCGTCCCAAACCCTCGATATTCAACAGGGTCTTCTGCAATAACACCAACTGTGGCTGCACCGCCATATCGAAGCGTCGCGCAGTCTGGAACAGGCTGATCAATACCCGCGCAAAGGAAATCTCCCCCAGCGGTTTCTCAAAGATCGGCTCGCACACGGCGCGGATTGCCGCCTCGAAGGCGTTTACAGGGGTATCCGCACGAACCCAGCCACTCTGTACGTGCAGCTCCGCCACCATGCGGTAATCGCGCCGGAACATGGCGAGCAGGTTGCGCGCCAGGTAGTACTGATCTTCTCGCGACAAGCTGCCGACAATGGCGGTGTCGATGGCGATATACTGCGGACGCTGCGGGTGTTCCCGGGAGACAAAAATATTGCCCGGGTGCATATCCGCGTGGAAAAAGTTGTATTCAAAAACCTGCTTGAAGAAGATCTCCACGCCGCGCTCGGCCAACAGCGGCATATTGGTATCCTGCTCGCGCAGCTGCGCTAAATCAGTGACAGGAATACCATTGATACGCTCCAGCACCAGCACGTTTTCGCGGGTGTAATCCCAGTAAACTTGGGGGATATATAGCAGTGGGGAATCAGTGAAATTACGCCGCAACTGGGTGCCGTTGGCCGCCTCGCGGGTTAAATCCAACTCGCCCTCGATGGTATGACGGTAGTCTTCCACCACTTCCACCGGGCGCAGACGGCGGCCCTCTGGCACGAAGCGTTCGATAGCCCGGGCAATCACCCGCAACAGGCGCAAATCTTCCTGAATCACTTCGCCGATGCCCGGGCGCAACACCTTGACCACGACTGACTCGCCGCTGTTAAGCACGGCGGCGTGAACCTGTGCCACCGAAGCTGCCGCTAGGGGCTCGTGCTCAAAGCTGGCAAAGACTTCATCGACACTAGCGCCAAGGGCTTCCTCAATCAATGCGCGACACTGATCACTGGGGAAGGGCGGTACTTTGTCCTGTAGGTAGTCGAGCTGCTCAACCACATCTGGCGGCAACAAATCCGGGCGAGTGGAGAGCAGCTGACCGAATTTAACGAAGATCGGTCCCAGCTCTTCCAGGGCGCGGCGTAGTCGCTCGCCGCGCTCCATCTTTGGTTGCGGCAACAGTTTGAGTGGAGCCAGTAATCCGCGCAGCCACAGGGGGCGGCGTTCGGCCGGTAATAACAGATCTAAGCGATGGCGCAGGAAAACCCGCGCGATAGTAAAAGTACGGGATATAGGCAAGACTACTCGGCCTCCCCGCGGGAAAACTGTTCCTGCAGCAGGCGCACCCGCGCCTCCAGGCGCTCGGTGGCCAGGGACAACTCGGCGAGGTCATCCGCGAAAGCTTCAAATTGTGCCTGTGGTGGCGTCAACTGCCATTCCTCACTGATCGTCTCTGCGGCCGCAACCGGCGCGCGACTAAGGCTGGCACTTAACCAGCTACTAGCACTGCGCAGCACATTGCCGATGGAGTGGGCGGGAATATCTCCAAACACTTGCGCAAGTGGCGCCTCCCAATCGATATCCAGATCGCTCATGATCCACTGCAACTCCGCCAGTAGGGCACTGGAGCCGCTGATAGAAACGCCCAGTGCCGCAGGCGTGGCATCGGGGTCCTTTAGTAATCGCACCAGGGAAATAGCCGAGCCGCTGATGGTGGTCGTTACATCTCCCTCCCAGTGCTGGCGCACGCGCACCTGATCGCCCTCAATACATAGGCAGCATTGCAACTTTGGAGCCGTCAGGTCGAGCGCCATGGTTTTGCCGTCCAACTCCTGCAGGCGTGCTCGGGTCGCGGGATCGTATTGCAAGGCAGTATTAATAGCGGTTTCCAGCGCGGCGTCAAAACCCGCGCGATAGGTGGGATCGCTCATGGTGGTTATTGGCCTCGTGCCATCACTTGGGGGTCAATCACGACGGGCACCTCTCAGGGCTTGATACCACGGTGCAACGCCACAATGCCACCGGTCATATTGTGAAATTCACAATCGACAAATCCAGCATCCACCATCATCTGCTTGAGCGTTTCCTGATCCGGATGCATGCGGATGCTCTCCGCCAAGTAGCGGTAACTCTCCGCGTCGTTGGCCACCAATTTCCCCATAAATGGCAGCAGGCGGAACGAGTAGTGATCGTAGACTTTTTCCAGCAGTTTCGATTCCGGCTTGGAGAACTCCAGTACCAGTAAGCGCCCACCGGGTTTCAGTACCCGCAACATGGAGCGCAGCGCCAAGTCTTTATCGGTGACATTGCGCAGACCAAAAGCGATGGTAATACAGTCGAAGGTGTTGTCCGGAAAGGGAAGGTACTGGGCGTCCGCCTGTACCGGCACTACGTTGCCGGCAATGCCACGATCGAGCAGGCGGTCGCGGCCGACCCTAAGCATCGATTCATTAATATCTGCCAACACCACCTGACCGCTGGCGCCCACAATACGCGAGAAACGCGCGGTGAGATCACCGGTGCCCCCGGCGATATCCAGAATTTTCTGTCCCGGCCGCGCACCGGACAATTCGATGGTGAAACGCTTCCAGAGGCGGTGAATACCCCCGGACATCAAGTCGTTCATTACGTCGTAACGCGCCGCCACTGAGTGGAACACTTCCGCCACACGACCGGCCTTTTCCTCCACCGGGACCTCTTGGTAGCCGAAGTGGGTGGTCTTGCGATCCTTCATGCTGTGCTGCCTGCTGAGCCAAATTCAGTGCGCCATTGTACATCGACCAAGCCGGCGGAACAGTGCCCATGATTCGCCCAGTGGCAACTCACTAAAATTAAATCACACTAGAGAAAATACTGAGTCCAGGGCCAATTCATGGATTACCGACTCGACAGCGACATGCCCGCTGCACTGAGTCTGCGCACTGCGGCTCACGCAGAAATACGCGCCGCCTGTGATAATGCCCGGCTTCTGCCAGGTGAACATGCCATTCATGAGCTACGTAAACACTGCAAGAAACTGCGTGCTCTACTGCGACTGATTTTTCCGAAAGAAAATTCACTCTTCCAACTCGAGAACGATCGCTACCGGAAATTAGCGCGATCCCTATCGGCGAGCCGCGATCTTGTCTCCATGCGCACCGCGCTCCTTACCCTAGCTCCCCCCAACCACTTTGAAAAAATGCATAGAGTGCTGCACCAATTACAGCGGTCGCTGCGAGATGAGGAGAGCCTTATTCGGGTCGAAGGGTTACTGCATGAGGCACAAAAGAGTATTGAGTGTTGGCCCCTGCAAAATATTGATTGGAGAGATATCGACGTAGGATATTTACGCGGCTACCAGCGCACGCACAAAACCTGGCTAGAAACACGCGAAGGAGACAGCGCCCATAAACTGCATCAATTGCGTAAAAGGGTAAAAGATCACTGGTACCACTGTCGCCTACTCAGAGAGAAACACCCCCAATCTATTGCGCTGCGCTGTGAACCGCTCAAACAACTCGCACAAATACTAGGGGACTGGCGTGATCTATACCTACTGTGTCGCTTTGCCATCACTGTGGGAGAGCCATTAGGGGAAGAGTTAATCAAGTTATTGGAGATGGGGGACTGGCACAAGATGCGACTGCGCAGGAAAATAGAAGACGGTTGCGCCATTTTCTTTGCCCACAAAACACTTGTGATCTAAGTGATGCTGGCACAGAGGGCGCTGAAACTACTCACCAAAAAACTAAAAAGGCGCAGGAGGGTTTCCCGCGCCTTAAACTCGCCAACTTATTTGGCGCTCTGCTCCAGCAGGCCGCCGGCGCGGGCCATCACATGGAACAGATAGTTCTGCTCATTGGTACCGCTTACTAGGTGCGCACCGGGTCCTCGGGCCCAGACACCTACATCTTCACCGCCGTGGGTCTCCCCGGAAAGAGGAACAAGAACTTCCTGGTGGAAACCAGGAGCGGTGGTGTCCACATCGGTAAGATCCTGACGCCCTTGAACAATATCGTCATAGTAGCGGTCATCAGCATCGGTATTGTCGCCGTAATGTGCAAAACCGCGACCATTGGCATAGTTCAGGGTTGTGTAAGGCAAGCCGGTTTTATCCAGCTTGGGCATCTCTTCAGCCACACCGGTCTTGTCATTTTTAACTACCTTACCGAGGATTGGGTTGCCACGGGTAGTCCCACCGGCAATGGTCATCACGTGACTGTGATCCGCGGTAACAACGATTAGAGTATCCTCGGCACTGGTGTTCTCTAGGGCTACCTGCACGGCTTTGGCAAACTCTTCCGCATCGCTGAGGGCATTGTAGGCATTGTTGGCGTGATGACCGTGGTCGATACGACCGGACTCCACCATCAGGAAGTAACCCTTGTCGTTTTGCTGCAGCATCTCGATGCCCTTGGCAGTCATCTCACTCAGGGAAGGCTCGCCGCCAACATCGTTGCCACGATCGGCCTCATAGCGCATATGAGAGGAGTTAAATAATGCCAATAGCTTATCGGTGTTAGTCACATCCAGCTGGTCAAACCCGGCTTTGTCTTCCATGTAGTGCGCGGTGGTTACGCCATCGTTGTAACGAGTTTTCCACGCTTCAATCAAATTGCGCCCATCGGTGCGCTTACCAGTCTTGCCTTCCGCATCGGTGAAGTCCGCTGGCAGGAAGTTGCGGCGGCCGCCGCCCATTACCACGTCGATACCATCGCCGGCTTCCAATTCAACCAGGTGGGTGGCGATATCGCGACAGCCATCCGGAGCAGTGTATTCCCACTCACGCTCAGGCACCTTGGCATAGGTGGCTGCGGGCGTGGCGTGGGTGATACGCGCGGTGCTGATGATACCGGTGCTCTTACCCAGTTCCTCGGCCAGTTCCAGGGAGGTGGTCAGGGGACGTTCGAGGCTGGCAGCGCAGTCACCGCGGGCGACATCTTCAGCCACACTCAGAATACCCGCCTTGGTTTTCACACCGGTAACCAGAGCGGTCATGGTGCCAGCGGAATCCGGGGTCTGCTGGTTGGTGTTGTAAGTTTTTACCAAACCGGCAAAGGGCATTTTTTCGAAGCTCAGCTGGTATTCCTCGCCGTCTAGGCCTAGTTTTTGGCCGGCGAAGATGCGCGCGGCGGTGACAGTGGAGATACCCATGCCATCGCCCACAAACAGAATAATGTTTTTTGCGGCACCCGGCGTATTGTTGATTTTCTCTGCGCTCGCCGCAGCTACCGCTTTCTGGCCATCTTCGAACCAGCTGCTTTCACTTTGGGTTGAGGAAAGGCCTAAATAATTCTGCTGCTGCGGTGTTTCAGTAGCATCCGGCACTTCGGCAACATTGTTGGAGCTGGAGTTATCGTCGCTACAGGCACTGGCCAGTACGGCAACGGAAAAGGCCAGCAGGGTCTTTTTAAACTGTTTCATGGTCAATACCCCCAATTATTCTTCTGACAGCGACAGGTCGGTCGCGGCAGTCATTATGTGGAAAACCGCGTTCTGTTCCAGATGTCCCTGCACTTTTTCGGCACCGGCGCCGATCGCGTGCAGACTAATATCCTCACCGCCGTGGCTTTCGCCCCCCAGGGCAACCAGGGACTCCTGATGGAAACCCGGTTTTTCGGTATTTATCTCTGTCAAATCATGACGACCGGCGGCGATATCATAGTTATCGCGCTTGTCCGCATCGGTGTTTTCACCTGAATCCACATAGGCGAAGCCGCGCCCATTGGTGTAAGTCAGGGTAGTGTAAGGCTTATTGTCCTCGGCCAGGGAGACGGCCTGATTTGGCGCACCGCTGTCATCGTTGCCGATCACCTTGCCCAGAATAGGGTTACCTCTGGTGGGATAGCCCGCCATATTCATTACGTGGCTGTGGTCAGCAGTCACCAGGATCAGGGTTTCTTCCAGATTCACTTTTTGTAGTGCTGCCTTGACCGCGTCAGATAACTCGATCGCTTCATTCAGTGCGTTATAGGCATTGCCGGAATGGTGAGCGTGATCGACTCGGCCGGATTCCACCATCAGGAAGAAGCCGTCTTCATCTTTTTGCAGCATATCGATAGCGGTAGTGGTCATCTCGACGATGCTGGGCTCTTCGCTGTTCTTGGCGATGCGGTCGGCATCGTAGCTCATGTGATCTTCGGTAAAGAGACCCAACAGCTTATCCGTTTTGGCGATATCCACTGCCGACAATTCAAAACTATTTTCGACGTAAACCGCATTCTGCTCACCGTCATAGCGCAGCAGCCATTCACCCGTTAGGTTGCGCTCGTCCTCACGCAGGCCACCCTCGGCCACCGGTGTAAAGTAGTTGCGGCCACCACCGAGCATAACTTCCATGCCATCGCCGATATTCATTTCTACCATTTGTGTAGCGATATCGGTACAGCCCTCATCGGCCGCGTGTTCCCACTTGCGGCTGGCGCTGTGGGCATAAGTGGCTGCCGGAGTAGCGTGGGTGAGGCGTGCGGTAGAAACAATGCCGGTAGCCTTACCGCGGCTTTCCATCATCTCAAGAAAGCTGTTCAAACCCAGCTCCTTACTCGCAGCACAGTCAGCCACCAGGCCCTTGCCATCCACATTGATCATACCAGCGCGAGTTTTCACCCCGGTCATCATCGCGGTCATGGTGCCGGCGGAGTCGGGGGTCTGCTGGTTAGTGTTGTAGGTTTTGATCAGGGCACTGTGAGGGAAATCCTCAAAAGAAAGACTGTTCTCTTCACCGGGTTCACCGCGACGCTGGCCCTCGAAGATACGGGCTGCGGTCTGGGTGGAAATCCCCATGCCATCGCCAACAAATAGGATGACGTTTTTGGCAGTTTTGGCTTCACGGGTAAGAGAAACGCGTTCTTCCAGGCGATCGGACGCCTCGGTAAACCATTCACTCTTAGTTTGGTAATCGGGCAGGCTCGCGGCGGAAACCGCGGAAGCGAGAGGAATCAAACAAAAGGCGCTGAGTGCGCGGGCAAGTTTTTTTGCCACGGTGGGCCTCCGGAACTCGTGAATTTGGCGAGCATTAGAGTCCGGAAATATGACAAAAGAATTACGCGCCGATTAACATCTCGTTTTCTTTGTCATAAAGATTTGTACGCTTGTTACAACTGCAAAAAGGCATCCACATAATTGTTACAGTATTGTGAAATAATGCTGGAAATTATAGTTTTTCCTCGCTTTTTAATACTTTGGGAGGGAAGGAAAGTGCGCCACTGAAGGGCGCACTTGGCAGCTAACCGATAAATTTCACCACACTTTCATCCGGGTCGCGCCCCTTGCCCGCCGCGCGCAAGCGCTCCAGGTAGGCCTCCCAATTGACGGTGTATTTTTCGGCCAGTTCACGCAGATATTCCCAGGTGTAAATGCCGGTGTCATGGCCGTCATCAAAATCGATTTTCAGACCGTAACGACCGGCGGCTTCGACCCTGTCGATACCCACATGGATTTTTCCATCCACCAGCAGTGCGGGGCTATTGCCATGGCCGCGCACCTCGGCGCTGGGGGAGTAGACACGCAGATACTCTGCCGGCAGGCTGAACTCGCCATCGGCAAACAGCAACTGCAGAGTTTTCTCTGCGCGATTTAATCGTATTTTTTGCGGTTTCATTTACAGGATAAAACGCGAAAGGTCCTCGTTTTGGCTCAGCTCACCCAGGTGACTGTCCACATAAGTCGCATCCACTTTGAGAGACTTGTCGCCGTCGCCGGCATCGAAGGAAACCTCCTCCAGCAGGCGCTCCAGCACCGTATGCAAACGGCGTGCACCGATATTCTCTGTGCGTTCATTCACTTCGTAAGCCACTTCAGCGATACGGCGAATGCCGTCTTCGGTGAATTGCAGTTCCAGACCCTCTGTCGCCAGCAAAGCCTTCTGCTGTTCGGTCAGAGACGCGGAGGGTTCGGTGAGAATACGCTCAAAGTCAGCGGAAGTCAGCGAGCTCAGCTCCACGCGAATCGGCATACGCCCCTGCAGCTCGGGAATCAGGTCCGAGGGCTTGGACAGGTGGAAGGCACCGGAGGCGATAAACAGAATATGGTCTGTCTTGATCATGCCGTACTTGGTGTTGACGGTGCTGCCCTCGATCAGCGGCAACAGGTCGCGCTGCACCCCTTCACGGGAGACATCGGCACCGCCGCTCTCCTGGCGCTTGGCCACCTTGTCGATCTCATCGATAAAAACGATACCGTTTTGTTCGGCAGCGCGAATCGCACGGGTTTTGATATCTTCATCGTTCACCAGCTTGGCGGCTTCCTCATCGGTAAGCTGTTTCAACGCCTGCTTGACTGGCAGCTTGCGCTTGCGCGTCTTGCCCTGGGACATATTCGAGAACATGCCCTGCAGCTGGTTGGTCATTTCCTCCATCCCAGGAGGGGCCATAATCTCCACACCCATAGGCGCGGCGGCCATATCAATTTCCACTTCCTTACTGTCCAAGTCGCCCTCGCGCAGCTTCTTGCGGAACAGCTGGCGGGTGCTGGAATCCTTGTCGTTGGGCTCAGCCGAACGCGCAGGTGGCAGCAGAGCGTCGAGAATGCGTTCCTCGGCTGCATCCATAGCGCGCTGTTGCACGCCGGCCATGGCCAGTTCGCGCTCCTGCTTCACTGCCATCTCGACAAGATCACGCACGATAGATTCTACATCGCGGCCAACATAGCCCACTTCGGTGAACTTAGTCGCTTCAACCTTAATGAAAGGCGCATTGGCAAGCTTTGCCAGACGGCGTGCGATTTCGGTTTTACCCACACCGGTGGGGCCGATCATCAGGATATTCTTCGGGGTGATTTCGGCACGGAGATCCTCGCTCACCTGCATACGACGCCAGCGGTTGCGCAGCGCAATCGCTACCGCGCGTTTGGCATCCTGCTGGCCAACGATGTGGCGATCGAGTTCATGGACGATTTCACGGGGGGTCATCTGGGACATACAAATTCCTGCAAAACGGTTGTGCGGGCCAGGTTGCAGCCCGCTGGACTCAGGTGCTTCTTCTGAGTGCGCCCGGTCAGTAAGTCAATTCTTCGATAGTGTTGTTGTGGTTGGTGTAGACGCAGATATCACCGGCAATTTTCAAGCCCTGCTCAACGATGGAGCGCGCATCCATATCGGTATTGTCGAGCAGCGCGCGCGCCGCCGACTGGGCAAAGGGGCCGCCGGAACCGATAGCAATCAGGTCATCTTCCGGCTGAATCACATCGCCGTTGCCGGTCACAATCAAACTAGCGCTGTCATCTGCCACCGCTAATAGAGCTTCCAGGCGACGCAGTGCGCGGTCTGTGCGCCAGTCTTTGGCCAGCTCCACCGCAGCGCGGGTCAACTGGCCACCGTGAGCTTCCAGCTTGGCTTCAAAACGCTCAAACAGGGTGAAGGCATCGGCGGTGCCACCGGCAAAACCAGCGATAACCTTATCTTTGTAAAGTCGGCGCACCTTGCGGGCATTGCCTTTCATAATGGTGTTGCCCAGAGACACCTGGCCGTCGCCGCCAATCACAACTTTGCCGTTGCGGCGACAGGATAAAATGGTGGTTCCGCGATACTGTTCCAATGGAGACCTCTCGGATTACGCGTGTACTGTGGCTGTGCAAGGCCTGCTGCCTTACACGCCGGGAAAATTAGTCAGATTAGATAAGTGAGGACGGGACGCACCGATTTCAATAAGAGAAGGGCCAATTGCTATACTGAGAACCCGTCATCCATTGCGGATTCGCCTCTTGGCTCTGCTTCCCTCCCGCTACTTCAAGCCGCTTTTCACCCTGGTTATGACCTGCGTGATGTCGGGAGTAATCTCTGGGGCGATCACCTACTCCCACCAGGGATTCAGCGAAGGATTTCTGCCGATATGGGGCCGGGCCTGGTTACTGGCCTGGATAATTTCACTGGGATTGCCGCCACTGATCAGACCGGTAATAAAAAGTCTGCTGGGCAAACTGGCGGCGCCAGACGAGGAATCCAGCGGTTGATTTAATTTGCAGGTCGCTTCAATACCAGCGGCATCAGGCGATGTTCTGCCAGAACCTGGCGGGCTTTGGCCATGCGCGAGCGGTTGTCGAAGGGTCCAACCAAGACCCGATGCCAAGTGCCGCGGCTATCACTGGCAGACTCCACTTTGACATCCAGATTGGCCAGGGTGAGCTGGGCGCGCAGGCGCTCGGCTTCCGCCGCCTCGCGGAAAGAGGCGGCCTGCAAGATATAAACCTGCGCTTTGACCTTGTCAGCAGCCCCTTGTTTATTGGAGGAAGACTCCCCACGAATGGCGGGCTTGGCCACCTTGGGTGGCGGTACCGAAACTTCGTTTTCCTTAAGCATGGTATAGAAATCAAAGCGCGGTTCGGACGGCGCCTGCGCCGTCGGTTTGGTTGCCGGAGCTCTGTCACCAGCGGCACCTTTGCCATTGCCGGCCACACCGAACTGCAGCAGCAAAAACACCGCAAAGCCACCCACGGCATTGCCCAGTACAAACCACACCCATGCTGGTTTGCCCGAGGCACTTTTGCTGCGGCGTTTCGTGTTGCGACGGCTCATGGTGGAATTCTTCCCTGGATAGTCTACTCAGCGGGCAAATTGTACCGCCAATTTACACAAGGGCATTGCTCTCTCGCAAAATTCACGACAATTCCTGCGCATCCATGTCCACCGCCCAGCGCAAGCGGCGATTCTTATTGCTCTCGGCCCAGGCACATACCCGGGCCAGCAGGGGTTGTAACTGGGCGCGATTTTGTGCGGTCACCTGAACATAAAAACGGTAGCGACCAGATTTGCGCTCAAGCAGCGCCGGCACCGGACCCAGATATTGCAACTGAGGTGAGGGCGGTACTAGGGATTGCATAAATAGGCGTGCATTATGCAGAAATTCCTCGGCCCAGGCGGGCTCCTCACACTCGGCTCGCACCAGTGCCATGGCGTGGGTCGGAGGCAGCTGTGCCACCGCACGATCGCGCAACAGCTGGCGCGCAAAAGTCCCATAGCCTTTTTCCAATAACATTTGCAGCAGCGGGTGCTCCGGGAAGCGGCTCTGCACCAATACGCGGCCACTCAAGCTGCCGCGCCCGGCGCGCCCCGCCACCTGCTCCAGCAACTGACCTGTGCGTTCGGGCGCGCGAAAATCGGCACTGAACAAGCCGCCATCGGCATCCTGAATCACCACCAGAGTCACCCTCGGTAGATGGTGCCCCTTGGCCAGCATCTGAGTGCCCAGTAACAGACAGGGATCGCCATCGCGGGCCGGCGCCAGCAAGCGATCGAGAGCCTGCTTACTGGTGGTGGTATCCCGGTCAACGCGAATTACCGGGTAATCGGCAAAGCGCCGCGCCAGCAACTCTTCGCTGCGCTCGGTGCCGCCTCCCAGGGCAGAGATTGAGCGGCTGTGGCACTGCGGACAAGTATCCACCAGGGGGCGGCGATAATCGCAGTGGTGACAACGCAGCTGGCGCTGGCGTCGGTGCATGGTGAGTTTACTGGAACAGTGCGGACAGTCGGCAATCCAGCCGCAATCATCACAGTTGAGTGCCGGTGCAAAGCCACGCCGGTTAATAAACACCAGCACTTGCTCTCCGCGAGCCAGTGTCTCGCCGATATGACGTAAAACCTGAGGCGAAAAACCCTCTTCCAGGGGCTCGCGTAGGGTCGGCACCACGTGGATCTGCGGCGGGCGCGCATCGCCGGCGCGCTGGCGCATGCGCAAATGTTGATAGCGACCATTAAGGGCGTTGTGCAAGGTTTCCAGGGAAGGCGTTGCAGAACCCAGCAGCACCGGCACATCACTGTTGCGCGCCAAAACCACCGCCAGGTCACGGGCGGAATAGCGCACACCATCCTGTTGCTTAAATGAAGCGTCGTGTTCCTCATCTACTAACACCACACCGAGTCTCGGCAGTGGCGTCATAATTGCCGAGCGGGTGCCAATAACGATATCCGCTTGGCCCTCAGAGGCGGCGAGCCACGATTGGGCACGCTCGCCCTCGGCCAGCCCCGAGTGCAGGGCGGCGATACTGTGCTCGGGAAAGCGCGCGGCGATGCGCCGCAAGGTCTGCGGAGTGAGACCGATTTCCGGCACCAACAACAAGGCCTGGTGCCCTTCGGCCAGAACCCGCTCCATTAACCGCAGGTAGACCTCGGTCTTGCCACTGCCAGTGGTGCCTTCTAACAAGGTGGCGGAAAAGCAACTGCAATCTACCGCAGCGAGTACCTGCTGCTGCTCACTATTCAGCTGCGGTGGCGGAGTGGCCTCCGCAGCCGGCATCGGCGGCGGCACCGTAGGACCCGAAACCCACTCCACCAGTTGGCGCTCCTGCAAGGCGCGAATCACCGCCGGAGTATGCCCCTGGGTTTTCAGGTAGGTGCGGCTCTGCTGGCCGGCGCGCAGTAATTGTTGCAACAGGGCCTGCTGCTTGGGCGCCCGCGCCAGTGCAGATTCCGGTAGCCCCTTGCCTTCGGTAGTGAGTTGCAACCACTGCTCAGCCCAATGATCAGCCGGCTTGCCCTTGCGCAAGGCGGCGGGCAGGGCGGCGGCGTAAACCTCTCCAACCGGGGCCTGGTAATAGTCGGCGATCCAGTTGAGAAGTTTGCGCGCGCCACTGTCGAACAGGGCTTTGCTATCAATCAGTTCCTGCGCCGGTTTCAGCTGTGCCTGCGGCGACTCCGGCACTAACTCCACCAATACGGCTACCAATTTGCGCCCAGCAAAAGGTACCCACAAGCGCTGGCCGGGTTTCAATTCAGCGGGATTGAGGCCCTCCGGGGGCAGATAATCGAAGAGACGCCGCAGTGGCACTGGCACCGCCAACCGCAGGATAACTCCCTGTTGCACTGTCTTTGGTACCGTCTGCTGCACCCCGCCCCCAATAACCTCGGTAAAAGGCGCTAGTGTACTGGCTGTTACGACAAGGTACAGAGACTGCAAATTTTACTTGCCAACTCTAAAATTCAGAGTACTCTATAAATCAACTCTAATATTTAGAGTTCACTAAGTTAGCAAGGAAGACAGCCATGACCGATATGGAAAAACTCAAAGACAGCCTGGATTTTGTCAGCGATGCCGTGCGCAGCAACCAAGTGGAGAACGGCATCCCATCACTCTATTTCTTGTGGGGACTACTAATTTTTATCGGATTCGCTTTGGCGGACCTGGCCCCGCAACTTACCGTGTATTACTTCCTGGTGGCGAGTACCGCCGGCGGACTGTTCAGCTGGTGGCTGGGCGAGCGCACAGCACGCCGCACTGGCATCAATAACAGTACCTTTGGTCGCAAGTATGGTTGGCACTGGATGGTAACTGGGATCGGTTTCCTGTTGATATTGGCCACAATGATCGCCAAGCCCAACGCTGCTGGCCCGGAGCAATTTCTGCTTTTAGCCGGACTCTCCTATAGCCTCGCCGGTATCCACCTGATCCGTCCACTGCTCTATAGCGGTATATTGATGCTGGCCAGTTACTTGCTGATCATTTTGCTGACACCGCCCTACGCCTGGGTACTGAGCGGCCTGGCGATCGGCTGTGGACTTGTTTGGACCGGCCTGGTACAGCGGGCCAGGCAAACTAATGGAGCAGCGCAATGAAAGCCCTTGCGGACTTGGACCCGGTCCTCGAACACCGGGTACGCCTCGCGATTTGTGTGATGCTAGCGAAATACGAGGAAATCAGCTTCTCTCTCTTCAAGGAGCAGTTGCAGGTAACCGATGGCAACCTCGGCGCGCAGCTGCGCCGCTTGGAAGAGCAGGGCTATATTGCTCTACGCAAAGACTTTGTAGAGCGTAAACCCGTCACCTGGTATCGCCTCACTGAGAGCGGGCGAGAGGCGCTAAACAAGCACCTGCAGGCTCTGCAGCAACTTATCGCCGCCGCGGAATAACACCATTGCCCGGCCTTTATTTGGGCTTGAACCCCGGCGCTAATCTGATAGTATGCGCCGACTTTTTAATCAGCCTGGAACCAATCCGGTTCCTGCTCCAACGACGATGCCGTGCCCGGCAACAGATCGAGTGGCGGTTTCGGAAAGAGGCAATCATGAAAGCAGATATCCATCCTAACTACACTGACATCACCGCTACTTGCTCCTGCGGCAATGTTGTTAAGACCCGCTCCACCCTGGGCAAAGACCTGCAGATCGACGTCTGCTCCCAGTGCCACCCCTTCTATACCGGCAAGCAGAAGCAGGCTACTACCGGTGGACGCGTGGACCGCTTCAAGAAGCGTTTCGGCAGCCGCATCGGCAAGTAATCCGAATAAAGAGGTACTTTGGTACTTCAGAAAGGGCGCCCTGGAATTTTCCACGGCGCCCTTTTTTGTGCTGCAAATTCAGCGCTCTGCTCAGATCCAGAGCGCTGGGGCGAAATCGATTTGTATCGCTTAATATATTCGTTATTAGCAGTAAATTTATCCTTCAAATTGAATATTAGACGGCTGATCATCCTGAATTTGGCCAAATGTTAAGGGCAAAATAGTAATAAGTAGCTGTTTCATTACCTCTGTGAGCTTGTGACCGCAAGCACCCCTCGGTTATTCTCTGAAACCCGCAGTAACCGGGATGACGCCCCAAGTGTCGCCCCCCGTTTTCGAGAGAACAGCCCCCAAATGACGGATTCATTGCGCCAGGCAGCGCTCGATTACCACGCACTCCCCAGCCCCGGCAAACTTTCAGTCGAGCTGACCACCCCCGCTGAAACTCAGGAGGACCTGTCGCTGGCCTATAGTCCCGGTGTGGCGGAACCTGTGCGTGAAATTGCCAAGGACCCAGAGGCCGCCTATCGCTATACCGGCAAAGGCAACCTGGTGGCGGTCATTTCCAACGGCAGCGCCATCCTCGGCCTCGGTAACCTGGGCCCACTGGCCTCCAAGCCGGTGATGGAGGGCAAGTCACTACTGTTCAAGCGCTTCGCCGATATCAACTCGGTGGATATCGAAGTGGACGTCAACAGCCCGGAGCAGTTTATTCAGACAGTTGCCGCCATCGCCAATACCTTCGGCGGCATCAATCTCGAAGATATTAAAGCGCCTGAGTGCTTCCATATTGAAGAGGCACTGATTGAGCGCTGCCCAGTACCCATATTCCACGACGACCAGCACGGCACTGCAATTGTGACCGTTGCCGGCATGCTGAATGCCCTGGAGATCCAGGGAAAGAAAATCAGCGACGTGCGCATGGTGTGCCTTGGAGCTGGTGCCGCCGCCACCGCTTGCTGCAAACTGCTGCTGGCCGCCGGCGCACGCAAAGATCAAATCACCATGCTCGACAGCCGTGGGGTAATTCACTCCGGCCGCACCGATATCAATGCTTATAAAGGTGAGTGGGCGCGGGATACTGATATGCGCACCCTCGATGACGCTATCACCGGTGCCGATGTATTCCTCGGAGTATCGGGCCCAGATCTGCTCTCCGCCGAACAGCTGCAGCGCATGGCGCCGAAGCCAGTGGTATTCGCCTGCTCAAATCCAAATCCGGAGATCAAACCAGAGCTGGCCCACAGCGTACGCGACGACCTGATCATGGCTACCGGGCGCTCGGATTACCCCAACCAGGTCAACAATGTACTCTGCTTTCCCTTCATATTTCGTGGCGCGCTGGATGTGCGTGCGGCGCGTATCAATGAAGAGATGAAGCTGGCCGCAATTGAAGCCATCCGTAAGATCGCCCATTTACCGGTGCCGGACTCGGTACGCGAGGGCTACGGCGGGGTAGAACTGAGCTTTGGCCCAAGTTATATCTTGCCCAAACCCACGGATCCACGCCTGCTTCCGGAGGTTGCCGCCGCAGTAGCGCGCGCAGCGGTAGACAGCGGCTGTGCCCGCCTGCCTTACCCCGAAAACTACCCGCTGCAAACACTCTAGGGCCGGTTAATTCGTCCCTAGCAGCCCGCCTTATCCTCCCGGGGCGGGCGTTTGCCGCTTTCACCCCCACAGACTTCTTGAGCCATAAAGCACCCGTCGCTAAACTGCCTTTCTGTCACAGCATCAAAGTTGCCCAACACAATGAGTCACGTGTATGTGCTGACAAACCAGCACCAGCAGTTCCTGAGCAAAAGCGGCGAATGGCTTGATGGCCGCGAGCCCAACAAACTGTTTCGCAGCGAGCATAAAGATGTCGCCATCAACCAGATGTTCGAGGCCAATACCCGTGATGTCGGCTTGCGTATCGAATTGCTGCAGTGTGCGCTGAACCCCAAGGCCCAGCCACTGATACCGGAAGAAGCTCTCGCTGAGCAATCTTCGGCGCCCGAGGATCCGGAGATCGAGCCCGGTGTACCAGAGGAGATCCCGGCTGCAGAGCCCACCGAGCTGGAACCACAGCCAGAGCCGGAAGTGGCCCCGGAACAGGCTCCTGAGGTCGCGCCAGCACAAACCCCGGATGAGACGCCCGCACAACCCGGCGAGCACAAATCGGAATCGGAGTCTGCCGCCTGAGCGGAGATTCTTTTAGCACCGGCACAAGTAGCCCCAACGGCGACAACAAGAAAGAGTTCCGGTAGTACCAAGGAGATTCGAGTGCCTATTCCCCACCTGGCTGCCCTATCCCAGGCCAAACCCGTGCAACTGCTCAAGGGCATACGTCGCGGCCTGGAAAAAGAGAGTCTGCGGGTCGCCCACGACGGCACCCTGGCGCAAACGCCACACGCGCAGACACTGGGCTCCGCGCTGACCCACGAGAGCATCACCACCGATTTTTCTGAGGCGCTGCTGGAATTTATTACCCCTCCGGTGGCTACCCCGGAGGAAGCCCTGCGGATTCTCGACCGCATTCATCGCTTTACCTACAGCCAGATCGGAGACGAACGCCTGTGGGTCAACAGCATGCCCTGTGTTATCGGCGCCGATAGCGATATCCCGGTGGCCCGCTACGGAGATTCCCATAGCGGCACTATGAAGACCATTTATCGGCTGGGACTCGGCCTGCGCTACGGCCGCGCCATGCAGACCATCGCCGGTATCCACTACAATTTTTCTCTGCCGGATGAATTCTGGCTGTGGCTGCACGAGTTCGAAGGCAGCAGTGAAGCCCTGTGCGAATTCAAGACCCGCCGCTACTTCGACCTGATCCGTAATTTCCGCCGCAACTACTGGCTGCTGATCTACCTGTTTGGAGCCGCACCTGCGGTGTGTTCCTCTTTTGTCGAAGGACGCCAGCATAAGCTCGAAGCTTTTAACGGCGACGGTCACACCCTACACGCTCCCTTCGCCACCTCCCTGCGCATGGGCGACCTGGGCTACAACAGCGAAGTGCAGCAGTCTCTGGTGGTTTGCTACAACAACTTGCGTAGCTACCTGTCCACGCTCTGTTCAGCGATTAGCCGGCCCTATGGCCCCTACAACGAGCTCGGAGTCAAGGATAGCGATGGACAGTATCAGCAGCTTTCCGCCGGCGTGCTGCAAATCGAAAATGAATTCTATTCACCGATCAGGCCAAAGAATCCCGCCAAACGCGGCGAGACCGCCCTGGCGGCACTGGATAATCGCGGAGTCGAATATATCGAGGTGCGCTGCCTCGACCTGAACCCGTTTATGCCGCTGGGCATTGATGCGCAACAAATGCGCTTTATCGACAGCTTCCTGTTGCACTGCCTGCTGACAGAGAGCCCCGAGACCGATGAGGTCGATTACCGTTCGACCCAGGAAAACCAACAGCGTATCGTCTATCGCGGCCACGAGCCCGGCCTCAAGCTGCGCTGCAACGGAAGCGAGCGGCAGCTCAGTGAGTGGGCTTCCCAGCTACTCGGGGAGGTGGATACTGTAGCCGAGTTGCTCGACAGCGCTTGGGGCGGCGACCAGTACCGCAGTGCCGTAGGAGTTCAGCGCGCCAAGGTCAAAGGGGAGATACCCACCCCAGCCCAGCAGATCCTGGCGGAAATGCAGGAGCAAAACCTGAACTTCTACCATTGGGCTATGCACAAAGCCGAGCAACATCGCCGCTACTTTCTCGAGCGCCCTCTCGACAGCGAGTCGGTGCGGGATTTCTCTCGTGAAGCCGAGGAGTCCCTGCTCAGACAAAAGCGCGTGGAAGCGGAAGACAAGGGCTCCTTCGAGGAATTCCTCAGCCACTACTACGCGCAATATATGTGTTGCCAGGGCTAGCCCTGGCAACATAGAGCACCGGCGCAGGGTCCGGATATCCGCCCCATAGGGATTGAGCGCATGAACTATCTCGCCCACCTGCTGCTTTCTGGTCCCGACACCCGCTGGCGCTTGGGTGGGCTACTCGGAGATTTTGTGAAGGGTCCACTCAAAGGCGAGCGGCCGGAGGCCATTGAGGCCGGTATCAAACTGCACCGCCGCATTGATGCCAGCACCGACAGCAATGCCTCTTATCGTGAGGCCCTGGCGCAGTTGGACCCCAGCTGGCGCCGCTATGCCGGTATCGCACTGGATATCTGGTTCGACCATCTGTTGGCACAGCATTGGCAGGAGTGGCATCCACAGAGCCTGGAAGAATTTTGCGACCAGTGCTGGAGAGACTTTCGCAGCCACAGCCGGTATATTCCGCCGCAGGCACGGGCATTTATGGCCCGTGCCGAGCAAATTAAATTACTGCAGAGTTACCGCGAGGAACGCATCATCGGCCTCACCCTGGAGCGGGTAGGTCAGCGCCTGCGCCAACCGGTTGCGCTGCAGGAAATACTGCCTGAGCTCAGTAGCGGGCGGGCAAAACTGGAAAACAATTTCAATAAACTACTAACCGACTTGAATCTCGAAGCCCAGCGCTTTCGGCAGCACTATTCAGGATCCGATAAACCATGACCTTACCCAACCCGCGCATTACCTTTCTGTTGGTATTTCTAATTGTCGTCTTTTTGCTCGGCTCCGCCTTTTATCTGGAGTACGCTCGGGGCCTGGAGCCCTGCAAGCTGTGTATTACCCAGCGGGTGATGTTACTTGGCATTGGACTGGTCTCTCTCATAGCCTTCCTGCACAATCCTGCAACGATCGGCCGGCGCGTTTATGGGTTGCTGGTTTCCATTTGGGCTCTGGGCGGCCTCTATTTTGCCGGGCGCCAGCTGTGGCTGCAGAGCCTGCCGGAGGGCCAGGTGCCCGCCTGCGGACCCAGTGTCAGCTACATGATGGAGGTCTTTCCTATGGCCGATGTACTTAAGGCACTGCTCACCGGCGACGGCAACTGCGCCGAAGTCCAGTGGACCATGATGGGCCTCAGTATCCCCGGCTGGTCCGCTATCGGTTTTGCCGGACTGATCCTATTTGGCGGCTGGCAGGCATTTCGCAAAGCCTGAATCAACCGGACACTAAACCGCGGCTCAGCGGAGCCGCCCTTTGCCAATGACAGCACCATCCCCACGCAAGCTAGCCCATTGGGTGCTCGGTATCGCAATCCTGTTTGGCTGCGAACGGCTCGGTAGCCTGATCGGAAAGGCGCTCGCCCTACCGGTGCCGGGTGCTGTAGTGGGGATGTTGTTGCTACTGGTGGGCCTAATGGTCTACGGCAGCGTGCCCCGCGGCCTGGCAAAAGTCAGTGCACAGCTGCTCTTTTTACTGCCGCTGCTATTTTTACCCGCCGCCACTGGGGTCTTCTTTCTGCGCGATCTCTCCTTATCCGATTGGCTGGGCCTGCTCGCCGCGATTCTTTTTGGCACCCTGATCAGCCTTACGCTGTGCACTCTGTTGCTGCGCCGCCTACTCAGAAAAACCGATATAGTGCACAACAATGAGCAGTGAGTTACTACACAGCCCGCTGTTTGCCCTGCCATTGAGCTGCGGTGCCTTCTGGTTTGGGGTACTGCTGTACCGACGCACGGGTACGGTACTGTTACACCCGATAATCACCGCAAGTCTGCTAGTTTTCGCAGCTCTCTATCGCCTGGATATTCCCTACCGCGACTACCAGGATGCCAGCGGTCTACTCTACGCCTTACTGGGTCCGGCCGTAGTCGCGCTGGCCGTACCGCTGAAACAAAACCTGACAGTGATTCGCCGCGCTGGCTGGCCCCTGCTGGTAACCATCACCGTCGGAGCCCTATTGGCCCCAGCAATTGCTGTGGGGATCGCACTTTTACTCGGAGTGGGGAAGTCTGTACTACTCGCCCTTAGCGGAAAATCCATTACCACACCCATCGCACTTGCAATTGCCGAAAAAGTTCACGCGAGCTTAAGCCTGACCGCAGCAATCGTGGTGCTCACCGGCGTAGTAGGAGCCCTGGCCGGACCACCGCTGGTGCGCCGCCTAGGTATTCGCGACGAGCGGATTCTCGGCGTGGTGCTCGGTATCAATGCCCACGCCGTGGGCACGGCGCGCGCACTGGAAATCAGTGCACTGTGTGGCGCCTGTGCCGCCCTCGCTATGGGACTTTGTGGCGCCTTAAGCGCGCTATTGTTACCGCTAATTATCGCCCCCTGAGTCACCTGCCGACGCGAGCAGTGAAATTCGCACAGCCGTCACAGCATTCTGACGTACTTTGCGCCTGACTCCTTGCTGCCGGCGGGGGAATCTCCTATCTTCCTAAGGGCCTTCGAGATCAGCAAAAAGCTAATAAGCTGCCACTGCAGCAACAGTAACAAAAGGACATCTTGGCGATGCTGGAAAATTGCAAGTCGGCGCGGGAGCGCTGGGGTGGTGTCAGCGAAATTATTGACCGCTGGCTTCAGTCACGACAAAACCTATTAGTGAGTTTCTACCACCTCTCCGAAAAAAAGGAATTCAGTGAGGATGACCCCGAAACCGAAGACCGTGTCCGTCAGCTGTGCCAGCTGCTGGTGGACTATGTGTCGGCCGGTCATTTTGAGGTCTATGAACAACTGATGCGTGAGGGGCAGGCCTTCGATGATAAACAAGGTCTGCAAAAAGCCTGTGAACTCTACGATGATATTGATAGGACTACAGATATCGCCGTTGATTTCAACGATAAATATCTGGAGACGGACGACCTTTCCAGCCTGGCACCAGATCTGTCCGAACTGGGAGAGGCGCTAGAAACCCGCTTTAGCTCCGAAGATAGAATGATCGCCCTGTTACACACCGCTCACAAAAATCGGATCGCCTAGCACAGCCACCTCTTGTTGCATGCAATTTTTCGTTGCACAGGGACTCCTATTTTTTGCTCGCCTTCACTCGCCGGCTGACGACCAGTTAGCCGGAATATATCTGCGAATGCATTTAAACTTTAAATAAAACCAGGTGGCCAAGCGAAATAAATTCAAGCACAAAAAAAGGGCGCCTATTGGCGCCCTTTTTCAGTAAAGTTCGAAAAGTCAGATTATTCAGATGGAGCTTCTTCTTTCTTTTCTTCTTTTTTCTCGGAACCCTCATCACCAGCAACATTTGCTTTGTGCAGTTCCACTTCAAAAATCAGAGTGGCATTGGGGCCAATTTTACCGCCTGCACCACCGGGACCGTAAGCAAGCTCAGAGGGGATATAAAGTTCCCACTTGGAGCCTTCTTTCATCAGTTGCAGAGCTTCTGTCCAGCCCTTGATTACCCCGTTTACCGGAAACTGAACCGGCTCACCGCGCGCGTAAGAGCTGTCGAACTCCTCACCGTTAATCAGGGTGCCCTTGTAATCAACTTCAACGGTGCTGGTAGCGCTTGGCTTACTGCCGCTACCCTCTTTAATCACTTTATACTGCAGGCCAGAATCAGTGGTGACTACACCATCTTTCTTAGCGTTCTCTTCGAGGAAAGTCTTGCCTTCCTGCATATTTTTGTCGGCGCTCTCTTTAAATTCTTTCTCCTGCTGAGCCAGCATTTCCTGCTGTTTCTTCTGCATCTGCTCCTGGAAAGCGGCAATGGTCTGCTGCTTTTCTTCATCGGACAAGCGATCCTCGCGGCCACTGGCAACGTCGTTCAGTGCCATCGCAACCACTTTGGGATCCAGCTGCACATCTTGAGCCTTTAGGCGCTTAGCCATGTCTTCGGCAATGATGTAGCTGACCTTCTTCTCCTGAGTGTCCAGGGCAACTTCTTTTTCCTGCTTCTGTCCCTGTTCGTTACAGCCGGTCAGCGCCAGGCCAAGGGCAATTGCTGCAGCCAAAGGGTATTTATTCATGGGTGTTGTCTCTTTGTCCGTATTGCGTTTATAGATTCGCGCTTGACCTTGGTCCAACGCCAACAGCGGTATTTCAAGCAACTCTGTTCCGGCCCTAAGCCACCAGGCGCACAGTTTCCGCCAGTGCGCCCAAGTCTAACCCAAGGCGACTCCCAGTGCATACTGATGACGCGCACACTGTGCAGGACACCACATTCCCCTTGCTGGTTCCAGCCGCTTCACAAAAAATCTGCAGACAACGCTTTTTTCGCAGTACACGGCATACATTTTTTTTAAAAACAGCGCTATTATCGGCCAGTAACCGGTTATTGTTCTGGACTGTTTGAAGTGCTTTTCAGTTTGGGGCAGTGCGCGGTGCGCATATCTCTTGCTAGAGCGGTATCCATCGTATTTAAAGGAAGAAGAGCGCACTATCCGGAAGTGCCAATCGATAATAAACGTCAGGACATTTACTCATGGCTGCCAAACCAAAAGCTGTCAATCCGGTTGCAGAGCTGGAAGCACAAATTTCCAAACTCGCCGCAAAACTGGACAAAGCCCGCAATAAGAAAATCACCGATGCCGGCAAAGCGGTACTTAAGGCCGGAAAAAACCTGACCTCAGCAAAAGACAAGCTGAGTAAGGCAAAGGACAAGCTGGGTGAAGCCCGCGCTAAGGCGAAAACCACCAAGACGCCCGCAGCTCTAAAGCGTGTGGAAACCGCTAAAAGCAATGTAGAGAAATTTAACGAGGTATTTCAACAGGCTAAGCAAGCTGCTGCCGACGCCAAGTATCTGCAAGCCAGAGCCAAAGCAGAGCTCAAAGCGGCGGAAACCGTACGCAAAGTCGCAGCCAAAACGGAAAAAGAGCTGCTTAAGACTCAGCCTAAGGCGAAAAAACCCACCGCCACTAAGCAAGCCACCAGTAAAACCTCTGCTAAGTCTGTAAAAGCTGGCACGGCAAAATCTACGAGAAAGACGGTAGCAGCAAAGGCCAGCGAAAAGAAAGCTGCTGCGAAAAAGACGAGTACTGCTAAACCGTCTAAGAAGGCAGCAGTTAGTAGCACAAAGAAAACCGCTACCAAGCCGGCAAAAACTACCACCGCGAGCAAGCAAAAAGTAGCAAAACCCGCCAGCAAGAAAGCTACCCAAACTAAAGCCGCAACAGCGACAAAAACTTCTGAAGTTGCTAAACCTGAGCAGATAAAGGCCAAAGAAGGAAAGCCGCAACAGGAAAAACCCAAGCAAGCCGCACCCAGTGAAAGCAAAATTCAGGAAAAACCCACTGAAGAAGCAAAGAACCTGGCATCTGATGAGCAGCAAAAACCACTGGAGCAAACTCCACCAGCACCATCGATTACGCCAACTACACCGGCCAATAGCCTGTTTTCCACAGAGGGTCACCGTGGCGAATAGGCGCTCCTAATACTTTGTAAACAGATTGGCACCCGGCCGGTTCTATTAGGGTGGGTGCCAAGTAGCCAGTCCATTACGGTGTAATTTATTGGAAGTATGGGGTTAGTAGTAGGTAGAAACCTTCCAATTTTATTGGCAGCACACTGTGTTTGCTAAAGCCGCTGCCTGAAAAATTCAGACGGCATCCGGATTTTCGACTGAAGCCATAAAACTCTCAATCAGACCTGCCCAGTGAACCTGATCTTTTTGTAAAAGCCCATATTGCTGTCCCGCAAGTTGTAGCGCAGGCTTATCTCCCGGCCATGCCTCCAGGCAAATTTTCCAAAGTGCCGCCAGCTGCAAGCGTTCCAAGTTCAATTCATAACGCTTACACATTTCATACACGCGCACTGTATGAGGGCGAAAGCGCCCCAGTAAGCGACGCAGGTGGCGTACACTGATAATCATTCTACGACGCGGTGCCAAACCGCGATCAGCCACACGCCACCCCTCCTCACTCAACTGGTGTCCACAAACCGCTGCATAGCTAGCCCAAAGCATTAAACACACGTCGGCCCCCCTCGTGTCCTGACAGTCGAGCAAGAAGTCTTCAACCCCTTGATGACGATAGAAGTCCAGACTGAACTGCCACAGTGGGTTTTCCTTGGAAGAGGATGGAGGTGTGCTATCTGTCACGTTAAAATCCAGGCCCTTTGCGGTTCGGCGCGCTCAAGCGGCGGCGAATACGTACAAATACGTCGAATAGCCTAGCATTCATCGGCCTGTTCATAAGAGGTTTTTTCCAGTGATTAATTTGCAAGGTGTCTCCCTGCATCGAGGCGAGCGCGACCTGCTAAACGGTGCAGACTGCCGTATATTCCCCGGCCACAAGGTGGGAATTATCGGCGCGAATGGCTGTGGTAAGTCAACGCTGTTTAAGTTGCTACTGGGTCAACTGGAAAGCGACGCTGGACAGGTGGATATCCCCGGTGACTGGCGAATTGCCCATATGGCCCAGGAGGTGGAGGCTAGCGATCAGTCGGCCCTCGACTATGTACTCGACGGCGATCGGGAACTGCGCAACCTGCAAGACCAGCTCAAAAAGGCTGAAACCAGCGGGGAATCCGATGGCCACAAACTGGCTGAGCTGCACGAGCGTATGGCCAGCATCGACGGCTATAGCGGGCCCGCGCGTGCCGCACAGTTACTCGACGGCCTGGGTTTTGCGCACGCGGAACAACAGCGCCCGGTGCGCAGCTTTTCCGGTGGCTGGCGCATTCGCCTCAATTTGGCTAGAGCATTGATGTGCCCCGCGGATTTGATGCTGCTGGACGAACCCACCAACCACCTGGATCTAGACGCGACCCTCTGGCTGGAACAGTGGTTACAGCGCTTCCCCGGTACCCTGTTAATTATTTCCCATGATCGCGATTTCCTCGATGCAGTGGTTGATGGCATTGTCAGTTTTGAACAGCAAAAACTCGTGCTTTATAGCGGCAACTACAGCGCCTTCGAACGCACACGCGCCGAGCGCTTAGCCCAGCAACAAATACAATACGAAAAACAGCAATCCGAACGCGCCCACATGGAAGACTTTGTGCGGCGCTTTCGCGCCAAGGCCAGCAAGGCCAAACAGGCGCAGAGCCGTTTAAAGGCATTGGACCGCATGGCACAAATCGCCCCAGCCCATGTGGACTCACCCTTTCACTTCACCCTGCCATCTGCAGATAAAACTTCCAATCCGCTGATCGACCTGCGCGAAACTGATATCGGCTACGCCGACAAAGTGGTCGTGAGGAAAGTACAACTGGGTATTCAGCCCGGCCGCCGTATCGGCCTGCTCGGTCCCAATGGCGCGGGTAAGTCATCGCTAATTAAAACCCTTGCCGGCGAGCTTGCTCCCAAGAGCGGTGAGCGCCAATGTGGCGAACATCTGGCTATTGGCTATTTTGCCCAACACCAGCTCGAAGCTCTGGATGGCAAGGCCTCTCCTTTATTACACCTGCAACGACTGAGTCCCGAGGCCAGTGAGCAATCTCTGCGCGACTTCCTCGGCGGATACGGCTTTATTGGCGACCGGGTCTTTGAAACCGTAGCCGGCTTCTCTGGTGGAGAGAAGGCCCGCCTGGCATTGGCGATCCTCGCCTGGCAAAAACCCAACCTACTACTGCTCGACGAGCCCACCAACCACCTAGACCTGGAAATGCGCCATGCTCTTACCATGGCCCTGGCTGAGTTCCCCGGTGCGGTTATTTTGGTATCCCATGATCGCCATCTACTCGCCAATACCGCCGATGAATTTATTCTGGTCGCAAATGGTCGTGCGGAACCCTATCGCGGTGACCTCGAGGACTACAAACAGTGGCTATTGGGTTTTAACCGGGAAAAGCGGCGTGAGGAAAAATCAGTAGAAAGCGGTGATAATCAGGAAAAACCTGCAGAAGATAAAAAGGCCCAACGCCGTGCCGCTGCCGCCTTGCGAGAACAACTAAAACCCCTGACCAATAAATTAAAAAATATTGAGCGGCAAATGGCCGCAACAGAGGAAAAACTTCAAAAAGTTCAAGGCAAGTTGGCCGATGAGCAACTCTACATGGGAGGTCAGCAAGATGAAATTGCACGTCTCAATAAAGAGCAAACCGAATATCGCGAAGCTCTCGACCTTCTGGAAATGGAGTGGTTGGAAATTTCTGAGCAACTTGAGCAATTGCGCGGGGAGTAACTCGACCGTTTGCCTATCAAAATAGCTCCTGGAGGGCATCTTCACCGCCCTCCAGGAGCTACCCCGGAAGCCTTTAAAAAGGCATTAGCTATCTGCGAATACAGCCATATTCATCCACGGCGGTGCCGACTGGTGTATTCGGGCACTGATCGATATAGGCCGGCACGCCATCAAAGTCGATATCCATGGGGCAGCCATCGGGGCCAACATCAACACCTACCGGGGTCTGTGGGCACTGATCGGTTGCATCGATAATCCCGTCCGCATCCTCGTCGTACCAAAAGTCCGGGTACTCGATCCACTGGTAGCCAATCGCAACGCTGGCAAAACCATCCAACCCACCGTGATCCACCCCCTGAAAAAGTCGCACATCCGCACGGGCCTGCCAGCGGGGACCGAGGCTATATTTTATCCCCAGACCGAGATTGACCATGGTTTGGCGATCATGCCAGTTGCACAGATATCTCCGGTAGGGGTGCCAGTCAGGATATTTATAACCGTGTTTATACCGATATTTACAGTCGTAACGTTCTATCCCATCCTCGTCCGTGTAATATCTCCTGTAACGTTTTTTCGGCGCTTTATCATAATTAATGCGCATCTCGCCAACGCCAAAAGCCACATATGGCTGCCAACAAAAATCACCACAGAATTGCCCACCAAATTGGTAGAGGAGGTCCAGGTGGTAATTGTAAATCTCGAGTTTTTCGGGAAAATCATCCACTCCAACAATAAAGTAATCGACCACCCCCTCCATCGCCCAGTAGTTGGTCATATTAAATCCCAGGCCACCACCGCCACCGGTGGTATCCTGCAAAGTCAATCCGTGAAAAGGGGTTCCGTTTAAACGGTCACTGTTAAACCAGTATTTACCGCCATTGGCATAGAGATTGAGGGTACCGACAAAATCGGCCGAAACATTGCTTACGGAAAAAAGCAACACAACACCGCAGAGGATTGAAATGGAAGTATGGCATTTACCCATTACTGACACCGAAATCTTTTTAAAACCATCCCCCTTTCAATTTTTATTAATTTGATTAACTACTTTAAATTCAAATTAATTCGGTTATCTTTGTGTTATTTGTTCTGCATTTTTAATAAAACTACTATTTAATGCCGCGCCCAATATGAAAATCATAGACGGGAAATAAAAAATATACTTATAAACAGCGGAGAGTTAACCGATGCTGGCGCCAAACATAGATAACTACGTAAGAAACCTGGTTCGCCCAGAGTTGATTCAAACTTCGTGCCGCCCACCAAAAACTATTCGAGAATACGCCACCGATTTTCAACAGAATTCTCGCTGCAGTTGGAAGTACAGCCGCAGTAAAGATGGACTAACCCGAATTGATCAGTTAGTGACTCAGGCTGCACTGATCCAGACTCTGGATTACACCCGCATATCCAACACATCCCAAAGCCTTATAGAGGCAATGTATACTTGGTTGACCGGCTTCAATCCCTCTAACCCGGTACAACAGCTCACCTCGGATGGAATACAGCGACGTCAAAACGCCATTACCACATTGCTGGGCGGCGCCTATTGCTGGTATCGCCAGGCCAGTGAAGCCGCATTGTCAGAACCTTTGGCTCTGGGCAATATTCAGAACCACAATGACATCCCTTTCAATCTGTATCGTTATCGTTTTAGTCGCTCGGGTTTTAATCTACATATGACACCGGGGCGTCTGTACCGGGGGGATACCCGGCCGCCGCAAATGCTGTGGCAGTCAGGGGGATTTTTTCCAAAAATGGATAACAACAACCGCCACGACCCCCATCTCGGTAGCGGCGCTTCCTGCCAGGTGATATCCAGTACCGACGATCCCAACGTGGTAGCACGCTTTGCCTGGCACAACAAAACTTACTGTCCGGTGCGTTACTACTACCTGCACCAAACCGACAGGGTGGATAAAGCCATCGCTGGATTTGTCTATGAGTTCGACAAAACTGGACATGAATGCGTTGAGGTCGCCAACGTCACCCCCGGTCGTGAGGTAGCCTTCCTGGCAATACCCAACCAATATATTCGCCGCTTCCGCATGCGCTACTATGCCGGCAGCCAAAACAATATCGTGTTATCGGATTGGATGTACTACAACGAAAACTCGGTAAGAAATATCCGTATCACCGCAGACAAACAGCGCTGGGAATCTTTTAAGAAGAACTGGCAGCTGTACGTTTAAAGAAAGGGTGGGGTACTGCCGTAGGTGGGGGAGAACGCCGACTTACAGTCGGCGCTTATTGCTAAAACTCTCCAAGTGGCAAATTGGATGTTATTCGACCTCCGGTGCCGACTTGGAAGGCTTTTCAACTGTCTCTTCGCTCGGCGCTAGGGCAGGAGCTTCTCCGGGCAGGCGGCGGTACACCAGATCCCAGACACCGTGCCCAAGGCGCTGGCCGCGGCGCTCAAACTTGGTTTCCGGGCGCCACTCTGGACGCTCGACATAGTCATCATTGGAGGAGGTATTTTCCAGCAGCGACTCCGCTTGCAACACTTCCAGCATATGCTCGGCATAATTCTGCCAGTCCGTAGCCATATGCATAACACCGCCGGTTTTCAGCTTGCTGCAAATCAGGCGCACAAACTGCGGCTGCACGATGCGGCGCTTATGGTGCTTCTTCTTATGCCAGGGATCGGGAAAATACAATTGGAACCTGTCCAGGATGCCATCCCCAATGCAGTCATTCAAAACATCCACCGCATCGGCCATATAAATTTTGAGATTATCAATCCCGGCTTTACCGGCATTGTTAATCAGCCGACCCACACCGGGAGGATGCACCTCAATACCAATAAAATTCTTATCCGGTTCGGCCTGGGCCATGGCAAGCAGTGAGTCGCCCATACCAAAACCGATCTCCAACACAAGCGGAGCCTCACGGCCAAATGCCTCAACTGGATTCAGAGGGCCATCGAAGAGCGACAGACCATATTTTCCCCAGTAAGTATCAAAGGCGCGGCGCTGCCCCTCAGTCATCCGCCCCGCACGAATCACGTAGCTGCGGATAGATTTTTTCTTGTACTCGGTGCGGTAGGGAAACTCTTCCGCGGATTCGTCTTGCATTGTTCGCGACCTCTTATGCGAAACGGTTTTCTCTTATTCGGGTTTTGATAGGCGACAGCCCGGCTATTTGGGGGCATTCACGGCGGCAATAAACAGTGTCACCCAGCCGGCGATCATCAATAACCCACCAATCGGTGTAATCGGCCCCAGCCAACGCGGCCCACCCAGGGTAAGGGCGTAGAGACTACCGGAAAAAAACACCAAGCCAAATATAAAGAAAGCGCCGCTCAGAGTGAGTGACAGACGTTCTCCCCAATTCTGTATCAGCAGCGCCACAGCCAATAGCGCCAGGGCGTGGATCATCTGGTACTGCACACCGGTCTTGTAGGCTTCCAATAGCGGCTCGGCGACCTTGCCACGCAGGCCGTGTGCGCCAAAGGCACCGAGAGCAACGCCACTGGCGCCAAATAATGCGGCGAGTAGAAGGTAAACTTTAGCCATGGCTTATCCCATTTTTTTGCGCCCGACGAAGCGGGTCCATGCATCGCAGAAATAAAAAAACCGCGCTGCTGCGCGGTTTTTTCCGAACTGCCAAAGTGCGCTATCAGGCCTCCATAGCCGCACGCACTTTTTTCATGGCGTTCTTCTCCAGCTGACGGATACGTTCGGCGGAGACTCCGTATTTATCTGCCAACTCGTGCAGAGTGGATTTCTCCTCGCTCAGCCAGCGTGCCTGGATAATATCGCGGCTGCGCTCGTCGAGCTGCTCCATAGCATTGGCCAGACTGTTGAAGCTGGTTTCCTGCCAGTTATCCCGCTCCAACTGAGCTGCCGGGTCATAACTGCGGTCTTCCAGGTAGTGTGCCGGCGCTTGCCAGGCGGTGTCGTCATCGTCGTCCACCCCCGCATCAAATGCGGCATCATGAGCGGCAAGGCGGCCCTCCATCTCATGGACCTGGGCGACATCTACATTCAAATCTTTAGCCACCGCCTTGGCTTCATCGTTGCTCAGCCAGGCCAGTTTCTTCTTCTGACCACGCAGGTTGAAGAACAACTTGCGCTGTGCCTTGGTGGTAGCGATCTTCACGATGCGCCAGTTGCGCAGGATAAATTCGTGAATTTCCGCTTTGATCCAGTGCACCGCAAAGGAGACCAAACGCACCCCTTTCTCGGGGTTAAAGCGTTTAACCGCCTTCATCAGACCAACATTGCCTTCCTGCACCAGATCCGACTGGTTGAGTCCATAGCCAGAATAAGACTTGGCAATATGTACGACAAAGCGCAGGTGGGACATGACCAGTTGGCGGGCCGCGTTAATATCTTCGCGATAATAGAGGTCTTCTGCCAGGCGCTTTTCTTCCTCCGCGGACAGCACATCGAAGCTGCTGACGGTCTGGATGTAAGCTCCCAGGTTGGCGCCCGGAGACAGCGTATGCACTGGCTGTAGGCTGGTTCCCATTCAGGTTTCTCCTCTCATTATTAGTCGGCCGATTCCAGCGGCCGCTGTCGTCGGACACTTTATCCGGCAACAGGCTGGACTCAGTGTAGCACTTGCACGAGCGGTTAAGAAAGTCCGCCGCCAACTGCCGTATTCCCTTGTATTGCAGCCGTTTAGAGGGACCAAATCCCACCTAGGTTCCCCAATTCGCTACAGCTTTACGCTTCTTGGCTAAACCAAGGCGTGTAAACACTCGTCTCAGCTGGGTTCGATCTCGCGCAAGTGACGGCCCGCCGCCAGCCAGGCCCCCAGCAGCCCAAGCAAAGCAGCGCCACCGATAAGGCCAACAAAATAGCTGAAACCGGGCCCCACTAGGCTGTAATTACTGCCGTAGCTGGAGGAGAGGCCTGAGATCGGCCCGGACAATAGCAACACCGCCCCCAGTAACAGAGCCCATGCCAGCAGTCCGCCAAAAGCCCCATAACAGAGACCACTGTAGAGGAAAGGTCTGCGCACAAAAGCGTTTGTGCCACCCACAAGCTTTACCACCAGGATTTCCTCTCGGCGGCTCTCAATGTGCAGGCGAATCGTATTGACCACCACCAGGATAACCCCCAGCGCCAACAGCAGCGCGAGCCCTGCGGACATCCGTTGCCCCAGCTCCGTCAGCTGGGTTAGGCGCTGCACCCAGGCCAGATCGAGCACCACCGAGTCACTCAGGGCGTGCTCCTGTAGGTTATCCACAATGCGCTGCAATTTTTCGCTGTTATGGGTATCTCGCGGGCGCAGCAGCAATACTGCCGGCAGAGGGTTGGCATCGAGCCCCACCAGGAGGTCGCCGAGCCCGGATGCCTGCTCGAATTCCGCCAGCGCCGCTTCCGGGGAAATATAAGTCACCTCTGCGATGGCCGGGTCGCTGCGTAGTTTGGCGGCGAAGGAGTCTACTGCCGTTTTCTGCGCTCTCTTATTGAGAAATACTGAAATCTGCGGCTGGCCATCCCAGCCAGCCACAGCGCGCTGAAAATTTGCCAATCCAAGTTGCAAAGCGGCGGGCAGGGCCAGGGCGATAGCGATTACCAGGGCGGTCATAGCACTAGCCATGGGCGTAGCGAAAAAACGACGCAGGGATTCCCGCGCTACCTGGCGATGGTGGTCGAGCCAGGACTGCCAGCGATCCGAAATACCGGTGCGAGCAGCCACCGCGCCACTGCTACGCGGGCGCTTTTCAATGCTACTACTCGCCGGGCGCTGGACTCTAGACTGGGTGTGCTTCACGGCTTGGGACTCCGTCGTAGATCAACTGACCGGCTTGCAGGGTCAATACCCGCCGGCGCATGCGCGCTATCAATTCCAGGTCGTGGCTTGCCACCAATACAGTGACGCCCACAGCATTAAAGTCGGAAAACAGTTGCATGATCTCCTGTGACAGCTGAGGGTCCAGATTACCTGTAGGCTCATCCGCTACCAGGATCGCCGGCTTGTTCACCACTGCGCGGGCGATACCCACCCGCTGCTGCTCCCCTCCAGACAGGGTAATGGGATTGTGTTTCTCCTTGTCCAGGAGGCCTACCTTGTCTAGAGCGGCACGCACCCGGCGGCCCACTTCGCGTTTGCTGCAGCCGGCCACTGCCAGTGGCAGAGCGATATTGTCGAACACACTGCGATCAAACAGCAGCTGGTGGTTTTGAAAAACGATACCCAGGTTGCGGCGGTAATAGGGGATCTGACTATTGCGCAGGCGGTTGAGATTCTGCCCAGCAACCAAAATCGAGCCTTTAGTGGGGCGCTCGATGGCGGTCAACAGCCGCAAAAGTGTGCTCTTACCCGCACCTGAATGACCGGTGAGAAACACCATATCGCCGCGGGGGACTTCCAAGCTGATACGCACCAGGGCGTCCTGCCCCGATGCATAGCGCTTATTCACATTGTCAAAGGTGATCACGATTTTGTTCTTGTTATTCCCTAAGAGGGTTTAGTAGCGATCAAGCGGTATCGCGGCCAAACAGCGCCGAGACAAATTCGCGCGCGCGGAACGGCTGCAGATCCTCAGCCTGTTCACCCACACCGATAAAGCGCACAGGAATACCGAAACGCCGCGCCAGGGCAAAGATCACGCCACCCTTGGCGGTGCCGTCAAGCTTAGTGAGTACCAGGCCGGTGACACCGGCCGCCTCGCGAAATTGCGCAGCCTGGTTAATTGCATTCTGGCCGGTGCCGGCATCCAGCACCAATAGCACCTCGTGGGGAGCGCTGGGATCCAGCTTGCCCATTACGCGGCGCACCTTGGTCAACTCTTCCATCAGGTTGGACTTGGTGTGCAGGCGGCCGGCTGTATCGGCGATCACCACATCAATACCACGGGCCTGGGCCGACTGCACGGCATCAAAAATTACCGAGGCGCTGTCCGCACCGGTATGCTGAGCCACCACCGGCACATCGTGGCGCTGCCCCCAAACCTGTAACTGCTCTACCGCAGCGGCGCGGAAAGTGTCGCCGGCGGCGAGCATCACCGATTTGCCTTCGCCGAGGAAACGGTGCGCCAGCTTGCCGATAGTGGTGGTCTTACCAACGCCGTTAACGCCGACTACCAAAATCACATAGGGCTTTTTACTGGTATCCAACACTAAAGGCGCGTCGACACTGTCGAGCAGCTCTGCCAACTCCTGCTGCAGCGCTTTATAGAGCGCATCGCCATCGGCCAGCTCGCGGCGCGAGACGCGCTCAGTGAGGCGCTCAACAATTTCACTGGTGGCCTCGACACCCACATCTGCCATCAGCAGCTGGGTTTCCAGCTCTTCCAACAGATCTTCATCGATTTCTTTGGCTCCGAGGAACAGGTTGCCCATGCCCTCGACAAACTGATTGCTGGTGCGGCTGAGCCCGCGGCGAATACGTGCAAAGAAACCCTCTTTCTTTTTCGCTACGGGTTTTTCCTGCACGGGGGTGGGCTTGGGCGCTGGCTCCTGAACCCGAGGAGCCGGTTCTGACGCTGCTGCTGCAGTATCGGCTGGCAACTCAGATTCAGGGCTAGACGGAATTTCGGGCTGCGCATTGGCTGTACTAGCGGGCGAAGGCTCAACAGCTTCTGTGGAAGGTTCCTGCACATCAGCAGTCGCTTGTTCCATCTCTGGAGCGGGCGCCTCTGCTGACTCGGCAGCGGCCTCCTGGGGTGCAGCGGGCTCTTTATCGGTGACAGATGGCTCCTGCCACTCTTCCGCCGGGGCCTCCTCTGGTGAGCCAACCGCTTCGGCCTGCTCCCCTTGGGGCTCGCTTTGTTCGGGCTTGCGCTTTTTCTTTTTGCGCAGGAAATCAAAGATCATTCGTTTATCCGGGTGTACCGCTTGCAGAAAGACGCTAATCTTAGCATCGCTAAGCCCCCAGTAGAGAGTTACCTTGGCCAGAAGTTCATCGCGCAAGCAAAGCACACAGCCCCTTTCCCAATTGCGCATCATCGGAGGGCAGTGGCGCGGGCGCAAATTACAATTTGCGCCGGTTGAGGGATTGAGACCTACCGGCGATCGCCTGCGCGAAACCCTGTTCAACTGGTTGCAGTTTCACCTACCTGGCGCACAATGCCTCGACCTCTTCGCCGGCTCCGGCGCCCTGGGTCTGGAATCTCTATCCCGTGGCGCGGCCTCAGTGGATTTCGTCGAACTGAATCCCCAGGCTGCACGCACCCTAAACCAGCAACTCCAGCTACTCGAAGCCACAGATGGCGAGGTGCATAACTGCCGGGCAGCAGATTTTTTGGTCGGTGGCGGCAAGCCTTACGATATTGTCTTTATCGATCCGCCCTTTGCAGACGATTTGTGGCAGGAGAGTCTCGGCGCTCTCACTGGCAGGCTCTCAGAAGGCGCTCTGATTTATATCGAGACACCCCGAGACATTGTTATTTCTGCTGCGAACGACTGGTCGTTAATCAAGGAAAAGCGCGCTGGTCAGGTCTGTATGCGACTGTTTCGTAATAACTCCGATACAACCACTGAACACTGACCGGTCAGCGGGTCAGGTTAACGCATTCGGTTTTGAGCCTTAGCCGTAAATTGTTTACCATTCGCATCCCTTTCAGCCCGCATTTATCCTTGGCGTATGAAAAAAGTTGTCTACCCCGGAACTTTCGACCCAATCACCAATGGTCATCTCGATTTGGTGGAGCGGGCCTGTCGCCTGTTTGACCACGTCATCGTGGCCGTAGCCGCCAGTAGTCGAAAGAATCCTTTATTTACACTGGATGAGCGGGTGGAGCTCTCCCAGCGCGTACTCGGCCACCTGCCCAATGTGGAAGTCATCGGCTTCGATATCCTGCTGGCTGACCTGGTGCGCCAGGTGGATGCCTATGGGGTTCTACGCGGCCTGCGCGCAGTATCCGACTTCGAATACGAGTTTCAGCTGGCTAATATGAACCGCCAACTGGCGCCGAATATGGAAAGCCTGTTCCTGACCCCAGCAGAACATTTGTCCTATATTTCTTCCTCTTTGGTTAGAGAAATTGCCTCTCTCGGTGGAGATGTCGCAAAATTTGTTCCAAGTGCTGTACAAGCGGCACTGGAAGAGAAATTCCGCTAACTCCCGAATTGGTTATTTCTGATACACTCGAGCGGATTTTTCCACAATCCGCGGAGTGTTTCGTGCGTCACATTCTCCTCGCTCTCGCCCTTGTTCTATCTCCGGCCATGGCCGATGAGCCGCAACCGGAAGTCGATACCGGCCGCAGTGCAATCAAGTCTGCCACGGCCAAATCCTATATGGCGGTGACCGCCAACCCCCACGCGAGTCGCGCCGCCGAACAAATCCTCGCACAGGGCGGTAGTGCCGTGGATGCAGCCATCACCGCTCAGTTGGTACTCGGGCTGGTGGAGCCCCAGTCATCGGGTATTGGCGGTGGCGCCTTTATGCTGAGCTACGACGCCAAAGATAAACAGCTGCGCTATTACGATGGCCGGGAAACCGCTCCGGCAGAGGTGGATGAAAACTACTTTATGCACGACGGTAGACCGCGTTCATTTATGCAGGCGGTTATTGGCGGCTACTCAGTGGGCGTCCCTGGCGTCATCCGCATGTTGGAAATGGCGCACCAGCGCGATGGCAAACTGCCATGGGAAGTTTTATTCCAGCCAGCCATCCAGCTAGCCGAAAGCGGCTTTGAAGTCTCTCCACGTCTGCACAAATTGTTGAGCAGACTACCCCATGTAGATGCAAGACCGGCGATCGCCAGTTATTTCTTTGACAGCGACGGCAGGCCCCTGCCGGTGGGCCACCGGCTGAAGAATCCGGAATATGCCCGCACCCTGCGCATGATTGCCAGCGATGGTGCGAACGCTTTTTATAAAGGAGAGATCGCCGAAGCGGTCGTCAAGGCCGTTCGCGGCGACACTGAAAACCCTGGTCTGCTCAACCTTGAGGATATGGCCAATTATCGGGCCAAACTGCGCCAGCCTCTCTGTTCCGCTTTTCTCGAATACCGGGTCTGTGGTGCGGATGCCCCCTCATCGGGCGGCACCACCGTGGGCGGTATTTTGGGCATGCTGCAAGCTTTTCCCATCGCTGAAATGGAAGCCGGGGACGACCTGCTCACCCATTTGTTTATCGAAGCCTCAGAACTGGCCTTTGCCGATCGCAACACCTATTCGGCCGACTCGGATTTCATCAGTGTGCCCAGTAAGGCTTTGGTATCCCCCGCTTACTTGAGCGAACGTGCGACACTCATTGACCCTGACAGCGCCAGCATAGCCAAGCCCGGCAATCCGAACACTGGGGCGACCAAGCGCCTCACGGCCCAATCACCTGAGATGCCCAACACCAGCCATTTGGTCTTTGTGGATCGCTACGGCAATGGCGTCAGCATGACCAGCAGCATCGAAACGGGCTTTGGCTCTCGCCTGCTGGTAAAGGGTTTTCTGCTGAATAACCAGTTGACCGATTTTTCCTTTACCCCAAAAACAGCCAAAGGGCAGTTGGTGGCGAACCGTATCCAGGCCGGCAAACGACCTCGCTCTTCCATGTCGCCAACGGTGGTATTTAATAAAGATGGCAGCCTGCGCCTACTGGTGGGCTCACCCGGGGGGTCACGTATTATCGACTACACCGCCCGCACCATTCTCTACCACCTGGGGCTGAATATGCCGATTGCCGATGCCATCGCAGCCGGCAACATTGGCGCTATCGGGCGGCGTGTCGAACTTGAACCCGGTTTCTTTAGCCAGGAAACCATCAATAAACTCAGGGCACGCGGGCACGAGGTCGTCGAGCGCGATCTCAACAGCGGCATTCATGCAATCGCGGTAAAAAACAATACACTCCACGGCGGTGCCGACCCCCGCCGGGAAGGTAGTGCGCTAGGGCACTGATTTTCTGGAGGAGGCATATTGCATGCCTCCTCAAAACCATCCCCCCTAGAAAGCTGCCATTCATAAACCAGCTTTCCGGATAGCGTGCCCCTTCTTTAGAGTGGTCCATACTTCCCCCTAGCTAGCGTAAGCCAAAACGCAACTGGAGGGCCCCTCTTGGACCACCGCAAAGTAGATGCCACTGGCATCGAACTCCTGCACGACCCCAGCACCAATAAGGGCACTGCTTTTACAGAAGCGGAACGCAACAAGTTTGGCCTTAACGGCCTGATTCCCTACGCTCTGGAAACCATCGAAACCCAGGTAGAGCGGGTGATGATGCAGCTGAGCCACAAACATTCGGATATCGATCGATTTGTCTACCTGACCGGTCTACTGGATACCAATGAGACGCTCTTTTACCGAGTGGTGATGTCTGATCCGGTGCGCTTCCTTCCGATCATTTACGACCCCACTATCGGTGAAGCCTGTACCAAGTTCAGCCATATCATGCGCAGGGTCAGGGGTGTCTATCTGTCTATTGCACAGAAGGGCAGTATCGCCGACTCCCTGTCTCACTGGCCGGACCGGGACATTCGATTTATTTGTGTCACCAATGGCGGACGAATTCTGGGGCTCGGGGATATCGGCGCGAATGGCATGGGTATCCCCATTGGTAAACTGCAGCTTTACACCGCCGCCGGGGGCGTACCGCCAGAACATTTACTGCCACTCTTTTTAGATGCCGGCACCGATAATGAACAAGTACTCGCAGACCCACTCTATGTAGGCCTGCGTCGTAAACGCCCGGATACCGAGACGCTTTACCGTTTTGTGGATGAATTTGTGGACACTATCCAGCAGCGCTATCCACATTGCTGCCTGCACTTTGAGGACTGGACCGGTAGTGACGCCGTCCACCTGCTGCAACGATATCGAGACAGGGCCTGCTGCTATAACGATGATATCCAAGGCACTGCGGGTATTGCCCTGGCCGGCATGATCAACGCCCTGAAAATCAAACAGGGCTCGTTAAAGGATGAAAAAATCTTCTTCGCCGGTGCCGGCTCTGCCGGCATAGGGCTTGCAGATTTATTTGTGAGTGAACTGGTCAATGAAGGGCTCTGTAAGGAAGAGGCCCAAGCCCGCATTATTATGTTCGATGAAAAGGGACTGCTGGTAAAAAGTCGTGAAGACCTTTTCGACTTCCAGCGCCCCTACGCACACGACCAATCCCCAACTTCACAATTATTGGAGGCCATAAAAACTCACAAGCCAACCACCTTGATTGGCGTCAGTACTGTTGGTCAATTATTTACCCAGGAAGTCGTGGAAACTATGGCCGCACACAACCCGCGACCCATTATTTTTGCTCTGTCCAACCCAACCGAACATGCCGAATGCAGTGCGGAGCAGGCCTACAGTTGGAGCCAAGGCCGAGCCATCTATGCCGCCGGCGTACAATTCCCCAAGGTCACACTGCATGGAAAAACCTATTTGCCAGGCCAAGCGAATAATTTATATATCTTCCCCGCGATAGCAATGGCAATTTATGCAACAAGTGCTAAACGTGTGCCCGATTCACTATTTATTGAGGCCGCCCGTGGAGTTGCTGAGCAAGTTGGTCAAGATCTGCTGCAGCAGGGCTGTCTGTTTCCGCCACAATCAAAAATTTTAGAAATATCCCAAAATACAGCCGCAAAAGTCAGCAAGAAAATCTTTGAACTTGGACTCAGCACACTGGAGCCGCCAAAAGATTTTTTAGAATTTATAGAAAAACATACTTATAAAGCTGAATATCTTTCTTATATTTGAATTTAACCCAATGCAACAAAGGTCAGAAGGTGTCTAGTTGTATTGATCTTGGTTCATTGTCTGAATTTCTTAAAGATTTCCGGTCAAACACCAAGCGTCCCTTATAAAAAGTCTTTATCACTTTGGCTTCATCAACCTGACTTTTAGAAACATTAAATATATTTCTATCTAAAACAATAAAATCAGCCCACTTACCCTTTTCGATACTGCCCGTTTCCTTTTCCAAGCCTCCAGAATAGGCAGCATTAATTGTAAAAGCCTCAACCAGGTCATCAATAGAAATTCCTAGATTTAATCCCCGATAAATAACCGCCATTGGATCCACCATGCCACGAATCTGAGAGGGGTCAGAAGATAATAAAGAGACACTCATGGGAATATATTTTTCTCCACCCTCTAAAACTCCACCCCCAGTTGAACCTTCTCGGCCGCTATACAAGAGGAAAATATTTTTTGGCTGTACAAATACGGCACTATGCATCTGGGAAAGCTGATCCAGAGTGGACTCTTTATCTAAAGAAGCATTAACAATTGCATTGCGTATTTTGGTGTCGCCCCCCTCCAACTTTTCCAGTATATTTAAAGCTTTATCAGTTTCCTCTCCTCCAGAAACCAAAATCTGTATGGGAAATTGGTGAGCGTTCGCCCTTTGCGCCAAACTAATAACCTCTTTAAGCGAACCAGTAGTTCTTGAGATTGGTTCAGTAGTGATCCACACCTTTAAATTTTCTGGTAACCATCCAATATAACTTATCGAAATCAGCCTAAAGTCATCGATTGTTATTTGACTAACCTTTTGCTGCAACGAACTAAAATCTTTGTCGGCAAAATCTGTACTAACCGCCATTGAGGCCAGCACGCGAAAACCCATGGGTTCAATTTCGGATATTTGATCAAAATAACGCTTTTGACCTTCCTCATCTTTTAATACAACAACGGAATCATAGAGACTTGTCACACCATTACTAACCGCTAAATCTTGCATACTGAGCAAGTCTTTTCGGTAATCTCCGTTTATGTCCTGCGGGATCAATTTCTCTATTAGTGCGACAGCGCCAGGACCCCGCAACCAACCAGTAGCAATGCCGTGTTCGTTTTTTTCTATGAATCCATTAGGAGGATTCACACTATCGTTATTAAATCCTGCGGCAGCCAGACCTTCTGAATTTGTCCAGATATTGTTTCGGTCTGTAGAAAATAAAATAATCGGGATCAGGTCATTAATTTGATCGAGAATCCCTTTGTGCGGAGGCTCAACAGAAAATGCCTGCAAATTCCAACCATCACCCACAATCACTTGCTGTTGCGGATTCTCTCGAATATAACGCGCTACCGCAAAACGGTAATCTTCAATGGAGCCTCCAGAAAATAAGTTGATTCTGGATGCCGCCCCCCGAATTTTTGCCCTTTGGAAAAAGCCAGGTAAAACCAGCTTACCATTCAGATCTACAATTTCAGTATCCCCGCCAATATAAGCCTCAACACCTGCCTCAGTGCCGACAAAGACAATTCGTCCATCCCTGATTGCCATCGCCGCAGCAATAGATCGGGCTTTATCCGCGGTATAAATAGTGGCGTTGCGGATAATTAACTGAGCGGGCTTGCTTGGGGTGGGATTGGCGGTGGGAATGGAGCCTACGCTCTTTTCTAGAGGATCACAGGAGAGGAGCAAAAGAACCGATAGCAAACTGAATAAACGCATATAGCTTCCCACGGATTTGCCCTATCCCCTCAATTTTCCACTGTGAAAAAATTCAGCGAGACTAGCAATTCAATGATTCTCTCAAGGCCACAGCCAGTGATAGCCGAAAGAGCCTCTCGTACAGGGACCTAGACCGCACTCCAATAGGGTGCTGGCCAGGTTCGCCATAGCAATGGTGAGAAAAAGCACCGCGATAAATTTCTCGGGAAAGGTAAATCGACGCGGTGACAAATTGCGCCGCAAGAAGCCCAACATCATTGCGACCCCGCAATAAGTAAGCAGCCCAAAAAAGGCCACGGCCGCCCAGGTATAGAGATGCAAGCCGAGAAAGGGCTCTCCAAATCCGGGGTTATTGGGCAGAATATGCAACAACACCTGGCGCCCGGCAGCAGCCAGCCCGGCAATACTCGAGAGGATAACAATTCCGTAGTGAGCGGGACGTACACCAAATCGCAGGTTCATCAGCAAGCCCAAGCCAGCCATGGTAAAGGCTACACGCTGAAGCAGGCAGATGGGGCAGGGCAGTTGGTGCTCGTAAAGCTCGATGATAAAAGCCGCCCAGAGAACCACAGAGAGGCCGAGAAGAGCCAGGGCATCGAGCCTTCGGACCATATACACCATAGCGGCACCCCGGCTAGAAGGAGAGGTCCAGCGTTGTGTTCGAGTGATAAATCAACCAGATGATGTAAATCACCATAGTCAACAACCACCACAGGGTGGCCGCGCGCTGGCGGCGCTTCCATATATACCAGGCTGCAATCAGAACGGTGAGAAAAGGCAGTACCAATACCACGGGCCATCTCCACAGACAGCAATACTCTGATATTAGTAGTAAATTCCCGCCAATGCCCTACCGCAAAGTAAGCTCAACGCTGGCAACGAGTGCAAAAGAAGGTACTGCGCTGGCCCAGAACCATATCCCGCACCGGGCTCCCACAACTGGGGCAAGGTGCTCCCGCGCGGCCGTAGACATTGAGTTCCTGGGCGAAATATCCCGGCTTGCCATCACCACCGATAAAGTCCCGCAGGGTAGTGCCACCTTGGGCAATGGCACGACTCAATACCTTTTTGATCGCCTCTGCAAGGCGCAGATAGCGGGCTTTTGAAATAGAGCCCGCTTCACGATCCGGGCGGATACCTGCCAGGAAGAGGGATTCACTGGCATAAATATTCCCCACCCCCACCACGATACGCCCATCCATTATGAACGTTTTCACCGACTGTTTACGCTTGCGGGAAGCGGCGAACAGGTAGTCACCACTAAAACTCTCCGACAGCGGCTCTGGCCCTAAATGACTGAGGAGATCGTGGGCCAGGGGGTCTGCTGCGGTCCACAGAAGAGCGCCAAACCGGCGTGGATCCCTGTAGCGCAGGGTCAGGCCACTATCGAGTCGCCAGTCGATATGGTCATGCTTCTCAGGAGACTCTTCCTGCTCGACCAGGCGCAGACTTCCAGACATCCCCAAATGCCAGATGGCACACCCCTTATCTGTATGCACCAGTAAGTATTTGGCGCGACGCTCCAGCTTCAGAATACGGGCATTTTTAATGTGCTTGGCGAAGTCCAGGTCCACAGGCCAGCGCAGTCGCGCCTGTCGCACCACAACCGATCGCACCCACTGCCCCTCTAGATGGGGGGCGAGGCCACGGCAGGTGGTTTCTACTTCTGGGAGTTCAGGCATTTCTCATCTCACGATGGCTGTAGCCGAGGAGCGGACACAAAAAAGCCCGGCAAGAACCGGGCTCTTCTGCGAGTACGCGGAAGGCAATTACTTGATTTTGCCTTCTTTGTACATAACGTGCTTGCGAACAACGGGATCGTACTTTTTGATCTCCATTTTCTCAGGCATGTTGCGCTTGTTCTTGGTAGTGGTGTAGAAGTGGCCAGTACCGGCGCTGGAATTCAGACGAATCTTCTCACGCATTGCTCAATCTCCAATCAGTTAGCTGAATACAGCTAATTATACTTTTTCGCCGCGGGCGCGCAGCTCAGTCAGGACAGCGTCGATACCTTTCTTATCGATAACGCGCATGCCTTTTGCGGAAACACGCAGTTTCACAAAACGCTTCTCGGACTCAACCCAGAAACGGTGGCTGTGCAGGTTCGGCACGAAGCGACGCTTGGTGCGGTTCTTAGCGTGGGATACATTGTTTCCGGTTACCGGACGCTTACCGGTTACCTGACATACCTTGGACATCTGTTGGCCTCTTCAAAACGCTTGTGCCCGCATGGCGCCAATCCTGAAGAGGAAAAGGGTGTGCGGGAACATAAAAATCGGGATTCTAATCCGGTTCCTGGATGGCGGCGGAACCTGTGCAGAATCTGGCCCGGCCGCAAAGAGCGGCGTTTTATACCAAAAGAGCCCGTAGGGAGCAAGTTTTGTACAGTACTTCTCCGCCAATCGCAGCTTCTCAATTGCAGTGCCTACAGCAGCCCCTGCTCTGCAAAGGATAGGGCCTGGCCCTCGCCCACTATCAGATGATCCAGCACCTTGATATCCACAAGCTCCAGGGCCTGTACCAAACGCTCGGTAATCCAGATGTCCGCCTGGCTAGGCTCGCAAATGCCCGATGGGTGATTATGCGCCAGAATCACTGCCGCCGCACCCCGCTGTAAAGCAGCCTGCACCACCTCACGAGGATAAACACTGGCGGCATTCAGAGTGCCCTCGAACAATTCCTCAAAACTGATAACACGGTGCTGGGTATCCAGGAAAAGGCAGCAAAAGACCTCGCGGCGGCGATGGCGCAACTGCATAGCCAGGTAGTCTCGCACTGCCGCCGGACTGCACAAAGCACTGCCCTTCCGCACCGTTTCTGCCAGGTGTCGTCGCGCTATCTCCAGCGCCGCTTGCAGCTGTACAAACTTGGCATCCCCCAATCCACGAGCGCGACAAAACTGCTGCCTACCGGCCTCCAACAGGGCACGCAAGCCGCCAAACTCACTGAGTAGACCCCGCGCCAAATCCACTGCGGAAACGCCCGGCAGCCCCACCCGCAAAAATATCGCCAACAACTCTGCATCCGACAGCGCCGCGGCACCCTGCGCCAATAGCTTCTCCCTGGGCCTCTCAGCCGCCGGCCAATCCTTGATCTTCATAATCGTTTCTCGCCTTCCCTGACTGTCTTTTTTTGTGAACTCTCTCCCCAACTCACCACAAGCACGATTTTCGCGTCTATTCTGCGCCTTATAAGTCCAGACGCAGAAATGCTAATCTAACCCGCTCGCATATATTCGGAAACTGTATCTATGTCCTCACTGGCCGATAAACGCATACTTTTGGGAATCAGTGGCGGTATTGCCGCTTACAAGAGCGCCGACCTGGTACGCCGCCTAAAAGAACGCGGTGCCCAGGTGAGAGTGGTAATGAGCGCCGGCGCGCGCGAGTTTGTGCAGCCGCTGACTTTCCAAGCCCTATCCGGCAACCCTGTACACACCGATCTGCTGGACCCAGCCGCTGAAGCCGCCATGGGGCATATCGAGCTGGCCAAGTGGGCCGACCTGATCCTGATTGCCCCCGCCAGTGCCCAGATGATGGCAAAACTGGCCTGTGGCATGGCCGACGACCTGCTCACCACCTTGTGTCTCGCTAGCGAGGCACCAGTGGCTCTGGCCCCCGCCATGAATCAGGCCATGTGGCGCCACCCAGCCACCGCTGCCAATGCCAAAACCCTGCATGACCGCGGGGTACAGCTGTGGGGACCGGCGGCTGGCAGCCAGGCCTGCGGTGACGTGGGACCCGGCCGCATGCTGGAGCCCGCTGACTTGGCCCTGCAGGCCGAGTCACAGTTCGGCTCTAGCGACTGTCTGCGCGGCAAGCGCGTGGCGATTACCGCCGGCCCAACCCGCGAGGCCCTGGACCCGGTACGCTACCTGAGCAACCACAGCTCCGGCAAGATGGGGTTCGCCCTGGCCGAGGCCGCCCGGAAGGCCGGCGCCGAGGTCACACTGATCGCCGGGCCGGTAAATTTGGCCACTCCCGCACATGTGAAGCGCGTCGATGTCATCGATGCGCGGGATATGCGCGATGCCGCCGAGCGTGCGGCCGACCTCTGCGATATTTTTATCAGCGCTGCCGCTGTTGCCGATTTTCGCCCCGCCTCGGTGGCGGAACAAAAAATCAAGAAACGCGAGGGCTGCGACGAGAGCGCTATTACCCTGGTTAAAAACCCGGATATCGTCGCCGGCATCGCCGCGCGCAGCGAGCGACGCCCCTTTACCGTGGGCTTTGCCGCTGAGACACAGCAAGTCGAACAGTATGCGCAAAGCAAACTGCAACGGAAAAACCTCGATATGATTATCGCCAACGACGTCAGTGGCAGTGAAACCGGCTTCAATAGTGACCGCAATGCCGTCACGGTGATAGATCGCCACGGCAATACACAACTGCCCGAGGCTCTAAAGGCCGACCTAGCGCGACAGTTAATAGAAATTATTGCCGTCAAAGCGCAGAAATAAAGATCAACAGGCAGGAAAATCAGTGGTTTTCAACAAGAAAAATCAGAGCCAAGGACTATTGCACAAGGGGTTGCTGCTGCCTTCGTTGCTGGCGGCCGTCGCCTGGCTCTGCGGGGCCTATCTAATCGTTGAGCATATAGTCATCCCCCACAATCAAGCGCAAGTACAACAGGCAGCCCGGGCGCAGGGAAAAATCTTCGCGCAAGATATAGAGTCTCTGTTAGCCGAACGCACGCGGCAGCTGCAACAAATTGAACGCAATGGACAACCCCTTGAAGAACAGCTAAAAACAGCACAACTACCGAAACAATCGCGAATTCAGGTCTTTTCAGAGGCACAAATCCGCGTGGGCGCAGGTGAAAAGCCAACCCTGAACTTCGCGCTAGTAGATCTGCTCAAGCGTACCCGACAAGACAGTCAACAGCCCCTAGAGATACTGCGTACCGGCCCCGACAACAGCTGGCAGCTTCACAATGCTGTTAACCTGGCTGGGCAACAACTTCTGGTCAGCCAGCCCTTCGCTGTTTTGCAAACATCCCTGGAAACGCTCGATAAAAACCAGGGACAGATTCAGCTGCTTCAAAAATTTCCCGATTCGATTGCACAGCCCCTTTGGCGCGGCGGGCAGGGCAGTGGCTTCAGCCATTCTGAAGCAATTCCGGATAGTTACTTGCAGGTGCAGTTCAGCCCCTCCCCTGCATTTATCCAGCAACACAGCTTGCCACTTGTGTGGATCTATCTCACAGCCGGCGCCGGCCTGCTGTTCTCCTTGCTGGTACTTCTACGCTTCCTGCCCCGAGACAACCGTGCCCCCTGGGAGCGCAGCCAGAAAGGTGGAAGAAGCGAAAGTGAAAAATTCCCTGCGCCCGAGTCGCAGCAGGATGCTCTGCTGGCGGATGAAGCTTTACCCCAAGGGCTCGCATCGGCACCCAGCATCGCTCCCGAAGCTTTACAACAGAATATGACAAATCGCGCTGAGGCAAGATCTGCGACCAAATCAGGTAAGCCCCAACATCCGCTAACTACCGAGTTTCCCCCTCATGTGTTTCGCGCATACGATATCCGCGGCATCGCCGGTGAGGAAATTGATGAGCCCTTTGCCTACCAGCTGGGAAAGGCCCTCGGTACCCTGGCACAGCACGCCGGAGAGCAGATCCTGCTAGTGGGGCGCGATGGCCGCAACAGTAGTGCACTGCTCAGCAACTGCCTGATGGAGGGGATTCTCGATAGCGGCTGCAACAGTATCGATCTGGGCCTGATCCCATCACCACTGCTTTACTACGCCTGCGCCAAGGGCAAGAACACCAGCAGCGGTGTTATGGTGACCGCGAGCCACAATCCGGCGGAATACAATGGCTTCAAGATTGTGCTCAAGGGCCGCCCCCTCTCTGAAGAAAAGCTACAGGGCCTGCACCAGCTTATGCAGCAGGGGCCCTTCAAAAGCGGGGAAGGCAGTAACCGCGAGCAGGATATTAAAGACAAATATATTGACGAGATCTTTAACAACGTCGCCCTCGCCGGACAACCGCACCTGATAGTGGATGCGGGCAATGGAGCCACTTCCGTTTTGGCACCCCGGTTGTTTGAGCAGCTGGGCTGCGCAGTCACTCCGCTGTTTTGTGAAGTGGATGGGGACTTCCCCAACCATCCACCCGATCCCTCGCGCCCGGAAAACCTGCAAGCATTGATCGACAAAGTGGCGGAAACCGGCGCAGACCTGGGCATAGCTCTGGATGGCGATGGTGATCGTGTCACTCTGATTTCCAGCAGCGGGCGCATCGCCTGGGCCGATCAGCTAGTTATGCTACTGGCGAGAGACATCCTGGCACGCAACCCAGGGGAGACGATCGTCTTCGATGTGAAAAGCAGCCGTAGCCTTGCTCAATTGATAAACCAGTATGGCGGCCGCCCGGTGATGTGGAAGACCGGCCACGCGCCGATGAAAAACAAAATGCTAGAAACCAAGGCAATTCTTGGCGGTGAGTTATCCGGCCATATTTTTATTCGGGATCGCTGGTTTGGTTTCGACGATGGTATCTACGCAGCGGCGCGGCTCCTGGAGATTATGGCCCTGCGGGAACAGAGCCTGGATGAACTCCTCGACTCACTGCCGCAAATGGAGAGCACCCCGGAAATATTGTTGCCCGTAGAGGAGCAGGAGAAATTCTCCCTGATTGAGCAGTTGCGCGAACAAGGCAATTTTGACAATGCCGATATCAATACTACCGACGGTCTGCGCATAGAATTTTCTGATGGCTGGGGGCTGGTGCGCGCCTCCAATACCACCAGCGCGTTGACCCTGCGCTTCGAGGCCGAAAATAAAGAGGCTCTGGAGCGTATTCGCAAAGTAGTCATGGCGCAGATCAAGAAAATTGCTCCCACAGTTGTCGTTCCCAATTGGGAACTGCTCAACTAGCGCACCAATTTTAAACCTGTGCGGCACAGGCAGGTGCCGCAACCGACTAGCGCTCCGTGCTTTAATCAAAAAAATCTCGACCGCGCAGTATCTACAGCAGCGGCTGGACAGCGGGAAAGCTATCCAGCCGCATCCCACCATAAAGGAATTGCCATGTCCCTCGATAAGAAGTCCGCTCTGCGTATTGCTCAGGTTTTGAATGAAGCCTTGCCCTATATCCAGCAATTCACCAATAAAACAGTGGTGGTAAAGTTTGGCGGTAATGCCATGGTGGATCACGAACTGCAAAGCGACTTTGCCCGCGACATTATCCTGATGAAGCTGGTGGGCATGAACCCGGTAGTGGTACACGGCGGCGGCCCGCAAATAGGCCTGCTGTTGAACAAACTCAATATCGAATCTCACTTTGTCGACGGTATGCGCGTAACCGATAGCGAGACCATGGATGTGGTGGAAATGGTATTAGGAGGCACGGTCAACAAGCAAATTGTCAATCTGATCAATCAGAACGGTGGTCGCGCAGTCGGCGTTACCGGCAAGGATGGCTTGTTAATCGAAGCGCGCAAACTGAGTCGCAAAAATGAGAGCGCCGGCCTGCACGCCTCAGAAATTATTGATATCGGCCAGGTAGGCGAGGTGGAAAAGGTCAATACCGATGTCATCAATATGCTGATCCAGGGCGGCTTTATTCCGGTAATCGCCCCCATCGGCGTCGATAAAGAGGGGGTTTCTTACAATATCAATGCCGATCTGGTGGCCGGTAAGGTCGCCGAGTGCTTGCAGGCAGAAAAGCTGATGCTGCTCACCAATGTTGCAGGCCTGCAAGATAAGCAGGGCGAGGTACTCACCGGCCTGACGACGCCCCAGGTGGAAGGGTTGATTGAAGATGGCACCATTCATGGCGGTATGCTGCCGAAAATCAGTTGTGCGCTCGACGCGGTAAAAGACGGGGTCACTTCTGCCCATATTATCGACGGCCGGGTACCTCACGCGGTCCTGCTGGAAATATTTACCGACACCGGCGTCGGCACCTTGATTACCAATAGTGAGACATAAAGCCATCGCACAGTAGCGCTTGGCAATTGAAGACAGACGTCCGAATCGGTAGGATTCCGCCGCCGAAATATTATGGCGACAAGAGCAAAAATCACCGTCCACCCCCCAGTGGACTAAAGGCAATCAATGAGCAGCGAAAAAATCAATCGGCGCCAGCAAATTCTGGAATCTCTGGCACATATGCTGGAAGCCAGTCCTGGCGCACGTATTACAACTGCAGCCCTGGCCAAGGAAGTTGGCTTTTCTGAAGCGGCGCTATACCGCCACTTCCCCAGTAAGTCAAAAATGTTCGAAGGCCTGATCGAGTTTATCGAGGAGACTATTTTCAGTCGCATAGCGCTGATTCTTCAGGAAGAACCCTCTGCTTTGGAGCGATGCCAGAGAATCCTGCACCTTCTGCTGGCTTTTTGTGAGCGCAATCCGGGTATTACCCGACTTCTCACTGGCGATGCGTTGACCGGCGAAACCGAGCGTTTGCACGGGCGTATCCTGCAGCTGTTCGATCGCCTGGAAACCCAAATCCGTCAGATTTTGCGTGAAGCGGAACTGCGTGAACACCTGCGTCCAACCCTGCCCCTGGGCGGTGCCGCCAACCTGTTATTGGCCAGTGCCGAGGGCCGTATCGTGCAATATGTACGCAGCGGCTTTAAGCGCAAGCCCACCGAGTACTGGGCCGAGCAATGGCCGGTTTTGACCTCCGGCTTTTTCCGCGAGACCGTCGCCGCAGCCAGGTAACTGGCTGTGCGGTATGGAAAGTGAAAGATAACTGGAAGGACGCACGTGTAACGAAGCCAGAAAGGCGCTAATGGTCCTGCACTATCAGGATCTGTTAGTAATTTCTGCGTAGCGCGCGGCGGCTTTATCAAATTCCTCACCGATAGAACTGGCCTCGTCAGCGCGCCGTTTAAGGCGCTCGCGCAGTACTGCCACTTCTTTTTGCAGATCGGCAATACGCTGCAGGAGCTCCGGAGCCACCTCGCGCCCACCGCGCTGGGTGCGCGCCGCCTGTGTTTCTTCCTGGGTAATTTGACGAGTGAGACTGGTGATATTCGAGTGCATGATCGCCATATCCTGCTCGACAATTGCCAGCTTGCGTTTGCGCGCACTTTCGATATCGGCGAGGCTGTTATAGCGTTTGAGCAGCTTGCGGTCCGCTTCTTCGCGTGCTTCCTGTCGGCGCTGCGCTTTGAACTCCTCGGGACTCAACTGCGGTGGAACCACTTCTATAACACGGCCAGAAAGGTTGAGAATTTCGTAGCCCTTAGCCACGTACTCCGGCGGCACCATTTCATTGAGTACCATGATGCCCTGCTCATCGGTATAGCGATAGAGTAACTGCTCACCGCTGGCGGCACTCGACAACAGAATGGCAGGAACCAGGAAACATTTTATGGGGGCGATTGCCATCGCTCTTCTCACTAAATTGATGCGGCCCGCTATAACGAGCGGGCCTCTCACTTAACCCGTTACGCCGTAACGCTGCCGGTAATCGACAATTTTTTGCAGGGTTTCACTATCCTGAGACTCCTGCTCGAGGAAACTGACTATATCATCCAGCTGTACAATGCTAATGACTGGGATATTAAACTGCTGTTCGACCTGCTGAATAGCGGAGAATTCACAATCTTCGCTGGCCTTTTCCTGACGATTTAAACCGATGACCACACCGGCCGCTTCGGCACCGTGAGATTCGATGATTTGCATCACCTCACGCACCGCAGTACCGGCCGTAATCACATCATCAATGATCAAAACCTTGCCATTAAGCGGCGCACCCACTAAGGTTCCGCCTTCGCCGTGATCCTTGGCCTCTTTGCGGTTGTAGCAGAAAGGCTTATCGATACCTTTCTGAGCCAGTGCCACGGCAGTCACCGCACCCAGCGGGATACCCTTGTAAGCCGGTCCGAAAATGACATCAAACTCCACTCCCGAAGCGATAATCGCCTCGGCGTAAGCCTGTCCCAGTGCGGCTAATGCCGCACCGGTGTGGAAGCGGCCAGCATTGAAAAAATAGGGGCTTTGACGGCCTGACTTCAGAGTGAAGTCACCAAAACACAACACCTGATGATCCAGGGCCAATTGGATAAAATTGCGCTGATATTGCTGCATGGAAAATTGTTAACTATTAGCTAAGGTGAAGGGAGACCTCCCCGTAGCATTTCTTCCGGGGATAGGCATGCAAATAATGTTTCTAATGATACACAGTCCGCTGGTAAGGGGCTAATAATGCGAATAGTAAGCTTGTCTGTAGACGGCGTTCATCAGGCCGCACAGCGCGGTCTCTACGATTGGTTAGCTGAGCAGGATGCAGACATTATCTGCCTTCAAGACCTGCGCTCTCTGGAGCCGGAGCTAGACCACCCCATATTCCACCCCGATGGCTATTACAGCTACTTCTTCGATTCGGGAACGCCCCATGAAAACGGCGTGGCGATCTATACACGCAACCAGCCCAAAGCCATTATTTTCGGTATGGGTTTCGCCAACGGCGAGGATATGTATGGGCGCTATTTACAGGCAGATTTTGAACGCCTGAGTGTGGGTTCTCTGTTAGCGCCAATAGCCACTGACGAGGCTTCACTGGAGAAAAAGGTCCAGTTTTTCGACGACATGCAAGCGCACCTGCACAAAATCAGCCGCAAGCGCCGCGATTTTATTTTCTGCGGTAACTGGGGCATGGCACACCGCCGTGCCGATGTGCAGAACTGGCAGGACCACCAGGATAACCCTGGTTTCATGCGTCACGAACAGCGCTGGTTGGACCAGCTGTTCAATGAAATTGGCTATGTCGATGCCTTTCGCCGCGTGGTCAAAGACACCGATGAATTTACCTGGTGGCCGAGTGGCACCGTAGGCGAAGGTGATGGCTGGCGTACCGACATGCAGATCGTTTCACACGGGTTGAAAAATCGTATTGAGTACGGTGCGATTAACAAGAATGTGAATTTCTCCAGCCACCTACCACTAATGATGGATTACGACCTGGAAGTATAAACCGTTGAGGACTCGGCCCATTTCGGCTGAGAGTAGGGGAGCCGAGTCCTGTCGCGAACCGACCCGCTTTACAGCGGGAGCGGTCCTAACTCAGCAAAATACAAAGCCTCACTCATCCAAGGCTTTTTGCTGTATCTCGATCAGTTCATCGATTCCCGCTTTACCCAAGCCCAGCATCTGCGCGAACTCTTTCTCGGAAAAAGGCTTACCTTCAGCGGTACCCTGTACTTCGATCATACCTCCGTCTGCCGCCATCACCAGATTCATATCCGTATCAGCCGCGCTGTCCTCTGGATAGTCCAGATCCAAAACCGGCTCGCCGTCATAAATTCCGACAGAGACCGCCGCGACAAGGTTGAGCAACGGATCCTCAGCGAGAATTTTTTCCCGCTGCATATGGCGCAGCGCATCCACCAAGGCTACACAAGCGCCGGTAATAGCCGCCGTGCGTGTGCCGCCATCGGCCTGGATAACATCGCAATCCAGGGTGATCTGATTCTCTCCAAGCTTTTCCAGATCCACCGCTGCGCGCAGGGAGCGGCCAATCAGACGCTGGATCTCTACAGTGCGGCCGCTCTGTTTACCCTTGGCTGCCTCACGCGGCATGCGGGAACCTGTAGAGCGCGGCAGCATGCCATACTCCGCGGTGATCCAACCGCTGCCCTGACCGCGCAGGAAGCGCGGTACTTCACTCGACACTGAGGCATTACACAGAACTTTTGTGTCGCCAAACTCTACCAACACAGAGCCCTCGGCGTGGCGGGTGTAGTTTCGGGTAATTTTTATCTGGCGCATCTGCGCCGCCGCGCGGCCACTGGGACGCTGCATAGCTCACCTCGGTCAATGAATGAAAGCCCTGCATTATATACCCCCACATGGATATCCGAACGCTGTGCTATGATGCCGAGCCGATAAATACGCCTGCAGGGGATGAGCAATGGCCAATAACCGGGAACAGAACAAAGTGCGAAGCATGACAGCCTTCGGTCGCGCCGAAGCCGCTTATGCCACAGGAAACGCCATTTGGGAGCTGCGCTCGGTCAACCATCGCTATCTGGAGCCGCACTTCCGTCTGCCCGAGGTCGCCCGCCCTCTGGAAGCGCAGTTACGAGATATTTTGCGGAAAAGTTTATCCCGTGGAAAAGTGGAACTCACGCTTACAGTAAAACCCAACAGTGTGGAAACGAGTGGGCTTGAAATTAATCAGCCGCTGGCACAAGCATTGATTAACGCCGCCAAACAAGTGACCGGCGGTGAAGGCGCCCAACCACTCAACCCCCTGCAGATTCTCCAATGGCCCGGTGTTATTAGCGAACCGGAAGCCGATACTGAGCAGCAATCCGCCACTATTTTGCAGGCGTTTCGCGAAGCGCTAGAACAACTGCGCGCGAATCGTGAGCGTGAGGGTGCGGAGTTAGCCAAATTTATTGAAGCTCGCTTAAAAGGCATTGAAGAACAAGTCGCCCTAGTGCGGGAACTGCTACCACAGATTCTAGAGGCACAGCGGGAAAAACTGCGCAACCGCCTGGAAGAGCTCTCTATAGAATTGGATAAGGAGCGCTTGGAACAGGAAATTGTACTGCTCGCTCAAAAAGCCGACGTCGATGAAGAACTCGATCGCCTAAATGCCCACACTGTAGAAACCCGCCGGGTACTCGCTGGAGGCGGCGCTATAGGTCGGCGCTTGGATTTTCTTATGCAGGAATTTAACCGCGAGGCCAACACTCTATCCTCCAAGTCCGTGGTAACCGACACCACCCAGGCTGCAGTAGAGCTGAAGGTCTTGATCGAACAAATGCGTGAGCAAGTACAAAATATTGAGTAAGCATATTGTGGGGCTTTTTTAAAACCAAAATAAGAGCCCCGTATTCACGTTCTGCTAAAAAACTATCTGCTGCTTTACCCAGCTAACATTAAAATACATTTTATATGCGAAATAATATTAAATGGGTTGGGGCTATATTCTTAGCTGTAACCATTATTGAAATTATTAATATATTATCCGGCCGCTCATTGAATTACTTCGGCCTAGTTCCTAGATCCATCGACCATCTGCCCCATATTTTTACCGCTCCATTGCTACACGGAAGCATCTGGCATTTTCTATCCAATATAGTAACCCTGTGCGTTTTCAGTTTTTTGCTGTTGCAATATGGAGTGAAAACCTACCTAAAAGTCACTCTGACGATTATTGTCACCACTGGCCTTGCCGTTTGGCTATTTGCTAGAGGCGGGAATCATCTGGGCGCAAGTTCAGTAATTTATGGCTATTTTGGATTCTTATTGCTGGCCGGCTTTATCAGCAAGCAGTTTGTTCGACTAATGATATCCATTTTTGTCGGATTGGTTTATGGCGGGCTTATTTTTGGTGTGCTGCCACAAGGAATGTATATTTCCTGGGAATCGCATCTATTCGGTTTTCTCTTTGGCATAATGGCTGCAAAAATATGGGCCCACACACCCAACCCTATTACGGACCGACAAGCTGTATCTAAAAATTCATAGTTTTTCTCTAGCAAATTCACAGCAGGCACACAGGGAGCCGGATGACCGCTCTCTGTGTGCACTCAAAAAAATAAAAACAAGTTTCCGGCCATAGTTCGTACAGACGGCTGAATGCTGTTTTGAAGTAATTGTGATGTCAGAAAAGTTACCAGTCAGTATTCAGCGCGAACTCTGAAAGAAGCTACCACTGGGGATTAATGCATGCGCTGTGACAAAAATACTTAAAATTACCTCGCACCAGAAAGGCATAAAATCATTTGCTGCCAAACAGTGATTTACTGTTTTTTTCTGCAAAACCGATAACCACCCCTCGCCAACTGAGCTCGTGAACTAAGACACACCTTCTCACTGACCAAGTTCTCATTACCTGACTTTTTTCTAAAAAATTATAAATTTGTCGTCATAAGCCACACAATTTCAGGTTCCTCAGCTGAGGACAATAATCTCAAAGTCGTTATATATCTGTGCCAATGTGAAACTTTGGTACTAATTTTGGTCTTTTTAACCGCCAAATGCCTATTCTGGCGGCTATTCGGGACTTTCTATTGGCAGATATATTTCTGTCAGTGAAAGATCTTTTCAGGAGTGACCGATAGACCAGCTGATTGGCTGGCTGTCGGATAACAATAATTTCGAAGAGCAAATAATAATGACTTCACCACTCAAGAACCTTCGGCAGAAGACGGCTCTAGCGAGCGTTTTTACACTGCTATGCACTGCGCCCTTCACTGCCCAGGCACAACAAGCGGACAACGCTCTGCTGACGGACCGCATCATCGTTAAATACAAGGAAAGTGCCAAGGTTGGCCGGGCTGCCAGCATGGCCAGGGAAACGGTGGAAAAGGCCTCCCGTCGCGCCGGCCACAAAATGCGTCACCTGCGCCGTATGGCCACTGGTGCTCAGGTAATGCGCCTGGAAGGTCGCAAAAACAGAACGGAAATGAACGCGATTATCAACCGTCTGAAACAGGATCCGGATGTGGAGTACGCTGAGCCGGATCTGATGATGCGCGCAATGGCTGTGCCCAATGACTCTAGCTATCTCAACCAGTGGCACTACTTTGAGTCCACCGGCGGTCTGAACCTGCCATCGGCCTGGGATGTCACCCAGGGTGAGGGAGCGGTTGTCGCGGTGCTCGACACCGGTTACCGGCCACACCCTGATCTGGTGGGCAATATTCTGCCGGGCTACGACATGATTTCTGACACTTTCGTGTCTGTAGACGGCGATGGCCGTGATAGCGATGCCACAGACCCAGGCGACTGGTATACGGACAAAGCCTGTGGCGATGATCCTCGCATCCCCTCGGAAAGCGACAGTAGCTGGCACGGCACCCATGTCGCCGGCACCATCGCAGGCGTCACCAATAACAATATGGGTATCGCCGGTGTCGCCTACAAAGCCAAGATCGTACCGATACGCGTGCTCGGCCGCTGTGGTGGCTATACCTCAGATATCGCCGATGGCATCATCTGGGGCGCCGGCGGCTCTGTCAGCGGCCTGCCATCCAACCCCAACCCCGCACAAGTACTCAACCTGAGTCTTGGTGGTGGTGGCAGCTGTGCCACGACAACTCAGAATGCTATCAACACCGCACGCAGCCTCGGCGCCACTATCGTAGTCGCTGCCGGTAATGAATCCGATAACGCCAGCCAATACACTCCCGCCAGCTGCGATGGCGTAATAACTACTGCCTCAACGAACCGCGACGGCGGCCGCTCTTACTTCTCCAACTACGGCAGCGTAGTGGATGTTGCAGCACCGGGGGGAGCGCAGAGTTTTGCTAACGACCCGAACGGCATTCTCTCCACCCACAATAGTGGCAGTACCGTCGCGGGCAGCGATAGCTACGTCTATATGCAAGGCACCAGTATGGCTGCCCCACATGTTGCCGGTGCTGCCGCACTACTGTATTCGGTAAACCCTGACCTGGGCCCGGACGACATCGAATCGATACTCACCACCACCGCACGCAGTTTCCCATCTTCATGCAGCGGCTGTGGTGCCGGTATTGTCGATGCTACAGCAGCAGTGGCCATGGCGAGCGGCGGTAGCGATGGAGACAACGGTGGCGATAACGGAAATGGCGGCGGTGTCAACTGGACCGAATCCAACCTTTCCGGCAACTCCGGCAGTTGGAACGACTTCACCATCGAAGTCGCTGCGGGTACCACAAGCTTGAATATAGAGATGTCTGGCGGCAGTGGCGAGGTCGACCTCTATGTCCGCCATGCCAACTACCCCACTCTGCGTCGGTACGATTGCCGCCCTTACCTCTGGGGCAATGAAGAGAGCTGTACTATTAGCAACCCTGACTCGGGTACCTGGTATGTCAGTGTTTACGGTTACGACTCCTACAGCGGCGTCACCCTTAAGGCTGAAACCACTCCCTAATTGACGACATAGGCCGGCGCCAAAAGCTCCGGCCACGGAAGAAGTATTTTGGTGCGGATTAGCAATAAAGAACCAAAGTACCTCACCCAATTGGTGCAGGGGAAAGGGAAATAACGAGCTGTGCGTTACGTGGCTAAGTAAGAGGCCTTGCCTCTGCCCCCTGCACCAACCCCGAACTTTGCCAGCTGTATCGACAAAATTCCTTAATGCACTTTTTTCGGGCACATATTTTGCCTGTGTTCTAACGGTGCCACGCTTTTTTGCAATTCAACCGAAAGCCAAGCACCCGGATTTCCCCTCTTGTCAGCTAAATACTGACCAGGGTGATAACCATCCATCACGGAGAGATAACAATAATGAAAACATCACTGAAAAATCTATTGCATAAGTCCGCACTGGCCGGCGTATTTTCACTGCTGTGTGCAAGCCCCTTCGCCGCCCAGGTCGAAGATGCCAGCAACGCTCAAATCACCGACCGCATTATCGTCAAATACAAGCAGGGCGCTAAAATAGGGCTGGCGGCCAGACTGGCTCCAGAAACCGTAGATAAAGCCTCCCGCCGCGCCGGCCATAAAATGCGTCACCTGCGCCGTATGGCCACAGGTGCTCAGGTGATGCGCCTGGAGGGACGCAAAAACAAAGCAGAGCTTGAGGCTATTATCAGCCGCCTTAAACAGGACCCCGATGTCGAGTATGCAGAGCCCGACCTGATGATGAAGGCCATGGCCGTACCCAATGACCCCAGCTATTACGATCAGTGGCACTATTTTGAGTCCACCGGTGGCCTTAATCTGCCGGCAGCCTGGGATACCACTCAGGGCGAGGGTGTGGTCGTCGCAGTTATCGATACCGGCTTCCTGCCCCACGCAGATCTGGCCGCTAACCTGCTGCCCGGTTACGACATGATTTCCGATACCGATGTCTCTGTGGATGGCGACGGCCGCGACAGCGACGCCACCGACCCCGGCGACTGGTATACCAATACCTACTGTGGTGACCCCCGATACCCGGAAGCGGACAGCAGCTGGCACGGTACACATGTCGCCGGCACCATAGCGGCAGTGACCAACAATAATATGGGCGTAGCCGGTGTGGCCCCCAAAGCGAAGATCGTACCCGTGCGAGTACTCGGCCGCTGTGGCGGTTACACTTCAGATATTGCCGACGGCATCATCTGGAGCGCCGGCGGTTCTGTCAGCGGTGTCCCAACCAACGCCAACCCCGCCCAGGTACTGAACTTGAGCCTGGGTGGTAGCGGCAGCTGCGCTACCACAACGCAGAATGCCATCAATACCGCACGCAGCCTCGGTGCCACCGTCGTGGTTGCCGCCGGCAACTCCGCTCGCAACGCTCGCCGTTACACGCCAGCAAGCTGCTCGGGGGTTATTACTGTTGCCGCCACAGATCGCTCCGGTGGTCGCGCCTACTACTCTAATTACGGTAATGTGGTCGACGTAGCCGCACCGGGTGGTGAGACCAATGTGGTGAGCAGTGATGGTGTGCTATCCACTCTCAACAGCGGCAACACTGTAGCCGGTACGGATTCCTATGCTTACTATCCCGGTACCAGCATGGCCACCCCCCATGTAGCCGGTGCCGCAGCTCTGATCTATTCGGTGAACCCCAATGTGACACCCGATCAGGTAGAGTCTATTCTCACCAGCACCGCGCGCAGTTTCCCATCCTCTTGCTCGCGCTGTGGCTCTGGCATTGTCGACGCTGCTGCGGCAGTGGCAGCGGCCAGTAACTGATATCCCCACCGCTTGTGGATCTTATAGAAAGGCCGGCAAATGCCGGCCTTTTAGCTTTCCCGTGCCGGCCCACGCAATCTAGCGAACAAACGCGGCAAATTGGGGGTCAACCGGCGTATCTGCAAGATGATTGATGTAATTGCTCATCACTTTCTGCGCAACCCCAACAATAATCTCCAGCAGGTTTTGGCGGTTATAGCCCACTGCGTAAAACCGCTCTGATATCTCATCTGAAATCACACCGCGTTCACGCACAATTGCCAGGGTGGTATCCCGCAGTACTTCAAGTTTTTCAGTAGGTAGGGGCGTCTTATTGCGAAGGGCCTCATTCACTTCGTCCGCTACTTTCATCGCCTTGGCAATAGCGCTGTGTGCCGGTACACAGTAGTGACAGTTATGCTCCACATTGATGCTCTGCCAGACCACAGTCATTTCTTCGGCATTGAATGAGGTGTCCAGGAAGTACTGATGTAAATCCTGGTAAGCCGCCAGGGCTTGGGGCGATTCTGCCATAACCCCGTGCAAGTTGGGGATAGAGCCAAAGGCCTTGATAGATTTCTGGAGTAGGGGTTTGCTGTCTTGCGGTGCACTTTCAAGATCGTAAATCTGGAACTCTTTCATCGCTGAACTCACCTTTGATGTTTGGGTTAAATACTTGAGCGGTCGATCAAGTATTGTGAGACTAACCAATATTGAGCGATCGTTCAACAGCAAAGAGTAATTGGCGGATATCTCTTGAAAGGGTAAAATTTGAGCAATTGCTCAATTGGAGGCAACATGGCGAATACCGCGAAATTTGACCGCCAGGAAGTATTGCAGCGGGCAACCTGGCTTTTCTGGCAAAAAGGGTTTCACGCCACATCGACTCGTGACCTGCAACAGGCCACCAATCTTCGTCCTGGTAGTATTTATGCCGCTTTTGGTAGTAAATCTGGACTTTTCAAAGAGGTTCTTAGCTATTACGCGCAAAATCGTGACCAATTACTCCTTCAATGCATAAATGACGAAGGCAGCAACCTTGGAGGCTTGCGTGCCTATTTCCATTACATATTGCTAGGTGACGATGTTGATGCCCCAAACGAGCTCTGCCTATTAGCTAAAGCCATCTCAGAGCTGGATGAAGGGGAAGAAGCACTATTGGCCGAGGCCCGCGCTTTACTGGCTGCACATGGGGCAAAGTTCCGTCAGTATCTGGAGAGTGCGGTGAATGCTGGAGAGCTTTCCAAACAGACAGACTCGGCGCTGCTCGCTCGCCAATTGCAGGTTCAAATGATTGGACTGCGAACTTATCTCCGCGCCACCTCGGACCGCGCTGCGGTTGAGCAAATGATCGAACAGTTGTTTGACCCAGCCTGCGTGCAGACTACAAGTTGAGAAAAAGGCGATTATAAGCGGCCTCTTATACAAACGCTGACGGATTTCGGAATCCAGCCCCTGCGGTTATTTGACCAGCGCAGCCCCTATGGCACATTCAGGAGAAACGGTATCGAGTAATAACAATAAGAGGTCACCGTGGATCTGATTACCTTCGCCATCCCTTTTTTCCTGATCGCCGTACTCACAGAACTCGCACTGGACCGCTGGAAAGGTTGGGGGCTTTACCGCCTCAACGATGCCCTGGGAAATTTGAGTACGGGTATCCTAAGCCGCATACTTGGGCTTACTTATAAAAGCCTATTTCTAGTCATTTATATCCCGCTATACCAGCTGCTGCAGCCTTACTACCAAGCAGTCGGCTTCGACTGGTCCATGAGTAATGGCTGGCACCTGGCACTAGCTGTACTCGCCTACGATTTTTGTTACTACTGGAAGCACCGCATCTGCCATGAGGTCAACGTGTTCTGGGCGGAACACCTGGTGCATCACCAGAGTGAGGACTACAACCTCACCACTGCCTTGCGCCAGTCTAGCGGTGGGTTGCAGTTGGATTGGGTATTCTATTTACCCCTGCTGCTAATTGGCTTGCCAGCGGAAATGGTGATCGTGGCCGGAGCCATAGATCTGATTTACCAATTCTGGGTACACACGCAAAAAATTCCCAAAATCCGCTGGATGGAATGGCTGCTGATTACCCCCTCTAACCACCGAGTACACCATGCGCAGAACAAGGTGTACGTAGATAAAAACTACGGCGGAATCCTGATCTTATGGGACCGCCTGTTTGGTACCTATCAAGAGGAGCTGGAGGGGGAGCCCTGTATTTACGGTGTGCGCAAACCCCTTAATACCTTCGATCCTCTGGCGGCAAACCTGCAACATCTGAAACGCATGGCGCAAGACGCCTGGTATACAAAAAACTGGTGGGACAAATTTACCCTTTGGTTCCGCCCCACCGGCTATCGTCCCGCAGATGCTGAAGCGGCAATGCCAGTCCCCTCCACCAACCTGAAATCTTTCCAGCGTTACAACCCACAGATTCATCGGGCCCGGCGCAACTACGCGCTGGGCCAGCACCTGTGCTATTCCGCCGCCACCCTGGCACTCCTGTGGTACTACCAGAGCCTGGAGATTCCCTTACTGCTGGGGGCAGTAGCACTGTTGGTTTTTGGCCTGGTAGTCAATGGGCGAATTCTCGATAACCATCCACTGACCAAATATCTGGAACCCTTGCGCCTGGCCCTCTACTGCGGGGTGCTGCCGATGTTAAACACACAATTTGTCCCAATTTTTAGCGCTTATATTGCGATCAGCGCTCTGGTCTGGGGGTGGTTGGCAATCACTTGCAAAGAGGATACAGTCGCTGTCGTTTGCGATTAGCAACAAGGAGTGAACCTCGATTGCAGGATGTTGGTGGTGATCGAGTGATCTCCCGCTGGGCGATCCCGGCCGGGCTCAGAAGGCGGTTTATAGCGCCTCCTGAAACTCCCAACACTTACCCCCCAATTCCGGCCGGGGTTTAGCCTTTTCCTCCTCCTTTCTCCTGGAATTGCGCAACTGCCAGTCACCGCTCAGGTAACGGCTTCGGTTATAATGCGCGCTTTGCCCCCGAACAGGATCAGTTGTGCAAACAGGAACCCTCTATACCGTATCCGCCCCCTCCGGCGCAGGGAAAACCAGTCTCGTCAAAGCACTGGTGGATAGCGACAGTCAGGTCACCGTTTCTATCTCCCATACCACCCGTTCCATGCGTCCGGGCGAGGTCAACGGTGTCGATTACCACTTCGTGTCGCGCGAGGAGTTTCTGGCAATGCTTGAGCAAGATGCCTTCTTCGAGCACGCTCAGGTATACGGTGATAATTACTACGGTACTTCCAAAGGCAGTATCGAGGAAATTCTCGCTGGTGGCCGCGATGTAGTCCTGGAAATTGACTGGCAGGGTGCCGCTCAAGTGCGCCGTCTGCACCCAGAGACCGTCGGTATTTTTATTTTGCCGCCCTCTCAGGAGGCCCTGCGCGAACGCCTCACAGGTCGAGGCCAGGACGACGAAAGTGTGATCGAGCGTCGTATGGATCAGGCCATTGATGAAATGACCCACTACGTGGAAGCCGACTATCTGGTGATTAACGACGATTTCGAGCAGGCCCTAATAGAGCTTGGCTCCATCTTCACCGCCCAGCGCCAACGCCTGGAAAAGCAACAGAAACGCCACGGTGAACTGTTGCAGGCACTGTTGCGCCATTGAGCCGGTTGATCGAATTGCGTACACTCCCCGGTCCGGTAAAATAACCGGTCCCCCGAACAGAATTCGCCCACCCGGGCACAGTGAATGGAACCGAAAGTTTATGGCACGTATCACCGTTGAAGATTGCCTGGAGCACGTCGACAACCGCTTCGAACTCGTTATCGTGGGTAGTAAGCGCGCCCGCCAGATTGCCACCGGCGGACAGGATCCGATGGTTCCAGAAGAGAACGACAAACCCACGGTTATCGCCCTGCGTGAAATCGAAGAGGGCCTGGTTGATGCGAGCATTCTCGACCAGCCAGATCGTGAAGAGGCCCCGGCACCCATGGCGGCCCCGGCCTATCTGTCCGACCAGGAAATCTGATTTCGATCTGTTCTGACCTAGAGTTTATGAGTTTTACGAGAGGCGCGCGCGGCATTGCACACCATCGATAGTCTGGCCCACCGCCTCTCCTCATACCTGCCTCCCGAGCAAATCCAAATAGTCCGTCGCGCCTATTTCTACGCGGAACAAGCCCACGACGGTCAGCAGCGACGTTCCGGTGAACCCTATGTGACCCACCCTTTGGCGGTGGCCACAATTCTCGCTGGCATGCATATGGATCACGAGAGCCTGGCTGCAGCCATGCTCCACGATGTGATTGAAGACACCGGAATCCCCAAAGCCGCACTGGAGGAGCAGTTTGGTGGCGAGGTTGCCGATATTGTCGACGGTGTATCCAAACTGACCCAGTTTGAGACAGACAGCGCCGCGGAAAAACAGGCGGAAAACTTCCAGAAAATGGCTCTGGCCATGGCGCGCGATATCCGCGTGATTTTGGTCAAGCTGGCCGACCGCTTGCACAACATGCGCACCCTCGGCGCACTCAAGCCACAAAAACGCCAGCGCATCGCTCGCGAAACCCTGGAAATCTACGCACCCATTGCCCACCGCCTGGGTATGAACGATGTGCGTATCGAGTTTGAGGACCGATCCTTCTTTGCGATCCACCCACTGCGCGCCAGCCGACTGCGTGCCGCTTTGGTAGCCGCGCGCGGCAATCGCAAGGAACTGCTGGAGCAGATCCAGAATGCCATTGAGCTGCGCCTGCAGCGTGAAGGAATCAGCTCACTGGTGATTGGTCGCGAGAAACACCTATTCAGCATCTACCAAAAGATGCGCGCCAAGAAGAAATCCTTTAAAGAGATCATGGATGTCTACGCTTTCCGCATCATCGTGGACAGCGTGGACACCTGCTACCGGGTGTTGGGCGTAATGCACAGCCTCTATAAACCCGTTATCTCCGAATTCAAGGATTATGTTGCCATCCCCAAATCCAATGGATATCAGTCACTACACACAGTGCTGCTGGGAATGCACGGGGTGCCTATCGAGGTGCAGATTCGCACCAAGGAAATGGACGAAATGGCCAATAGCGGTATCGCCGCCCATTGGCTGTACAAGGCTTCCGGCGATGAGGTGATCAACACTGGTGGTACTAGCCAGGTACGTGCACGCCGCTGGGTGCAGGGCCTGCTGGAGATGCAACAGCGTGCCGGCGACTCCCTGGAGTTTATTGAGAACGTTAAGATCGACCTCTTCCCCGACGAGGTCTATGTATTCACCCCCAAAGGGCAGATTGTCGACCTGCCCGCCGGTGCCACCGCTGTGGATTTCGCCTACTCAGTGCATACTGATATCGGCAACTCCTGTGTGGCCGTGCGGATCAACCAGCGCTTGGCGCCCCTGTCGCAGCCGCTGGCCAGCGGGCAAAAGGTGGAAATTCTCACCCGTAAAAATGCTCAGCCAAATCCAAACTGGCTCAACTTTGTTGTAACCGCCAAAGCCCGCAGCGCCATTCGACACTTCCTCAAACACCAGCGCCACCACGACTCCATTACTCTGGGGCGGCGCCTGCTCGAAAAGGCCCTGGGTAAATTTAATACCCGCCTGGAAGAACTGACACCGGAGCAACTGGAAAAAGGTCTGCAGGAAGCCAAGTGTGCCACTCTGGAGAAATTGCTGGAGGAGATAGGCCTCGGCAACAAAGTCGCCTTCTCGGCGGCCAAGCTGTTGGCTCCCGCGCACAGTGAAGAGGCGGAAGCGAGCAATATCTCCTCACCACTGACCATTGATGCCCAGGAGGGCATGATGATCAGTTTCGCCCGGTGCTGCCGCCCCATTCCGGGGGATACCATCATCGGCCATATCAGCTCCGGCAAAGGCGTTGTGGTACATCGGGATACCTGCCGCAATACCAACGAATTCCGCGAACACCCGGAAAACCTGATGCTGGTGAACTGGTCCCCAGACGTACGCGGAGAGTTCCTTGGGGATGTGCGGGTGGAAGTGGAGTCCGAACGCGGCATTATCGCGCGCCTGGCCACCCGTATTACCGAAGAGGGGGCCAGTATCGAGCAGATTAATGTGGATGAAAAAGACGCCCATAACAGCGTAATTTCCCTCACATTAGAGGTCAGTGGCCGTATTCATCTGGCAAGAGTCATGAAAAGGCTGCGTAACCTGCCGTCGGTGATCCGTATCTCGCGCCCGTAAGATACTTGGATATCGTTCTGGCGAGCTAATTATCGACTCACTGAGAGCGAGCTTTTACTCCGCTTTTTGGCCTATGGCTTCGCTGCCATTCACTACAAAAGCGCGCTATATTTACTGGCTTTCCGCAACAAATAGCAATAAGTAATGGAGTGCCCAATGCCCAACCGCGCAATTATCAAAACAGACAAGGCTCCGGCAGCAGCCGGTACCTACTCCCAGGCGGTAAAGGTCAACGATACGGTATACCTGTCCGGGCAAATAGGACTGGATCCCGAGACTCAGCAGATGGTTTCCGGTGGTTTTGTCGATGAGGCCCACCAGGTTTTCCGCAACCTTGCAGCCGTTTGTGAGGCCTCGGATGGATCGCTCCAGCATATTGTGAAGCTCAATCTCTACATCACCGACAGCAACAACTTTGCCGCAGTGAATGAGGTTATGGCGGAGTTTTTTCAGGAGCCCTACCCAGCGCGTGCCACGGTGGTCGTTAAGGAGCTGCCGCTTGGTGCCCAGTTTGAAGCCGAGGGGGTGATGGTGCCTTAACCCAGCAGAGCACCAGCCTGCAGTGCCGGACTTCCGCCCGGCACTGCATTTCTAGATTTCTCTCTCGTAGATTTGCCGCTGTCAGCCTTCCGCTTCCAATAGCGCACTGTAGCCCACTTTGTAATCGGGATACTTGAGCTGGTAACCACTAGCGAGCAAGCGCTGATTACTGAGTTTTTTCGAGCGGCGTTCGCTGGTCTGCACAATCTCACGCAAATGAGCGCTGGTATAGCCCATAGCCTTCACCAGCCACTGCTGTAGTTCATACATGGGGACCGGCTTACTATCGGCGCCGATATACAGTGGCTCTGGTATCCAACCCTGCTTGTGCCTTTCAACCAGGTGCAACAAAAAGCCAATGCAATCGTCCACATGAATACGATTACTGAACTGGGGGGGCTGGGGCGGAGCACAGCGACCGGCGCGTACCTGAGAGAGCAAGCGGTCACGCCCCGGACCGTAAATTCCGGCAAATCGTACAATACAGACCCCGGGAATCGCCGAGCGTATGATCTCCTCCGCCGCGAGCAGCGCCTCTCCCTGAAAACCACTAGGTGCAGGAGGCGTCTGCTCATCAAGAAAATCATCACCGCTCTGGCCATACACGCGGGTTGAAGATGCCCATATCACTAAGCGCGGCGGTTTTGGCAGGCGTGAAATGGCCTCACCCAAAGCCCGCGCGGTTTCCACGTAAGCGCGCTGATAACCGCCAGGGGTATGTTCATCCGGAGTAAATGTGGCGAGGACGATATCGGCACCATCCATCAGCAGGCGCTCGATATCCCCCACCTTGGTGGCATCCCCCCGACGCCAATTAACCGCATCCGCTCTGCGCTTACTCGCCAGAGCCACCAGAGGGTTGCGTCGCATGCCGTAAACACTGTACTGCTTGCGATCTATATTTAGAGCGAGGCGCGCCCCCAGATCACCACACCCAAGGATCCAAAGCTTCTCTTTTTGTGTCATATAGTTCCCGACAATCTTGCGCCTGGGACAGCGTCGACTGCCATATTCCCTTGATATTGTGCTGTTGCGTCCCGCAGAACTCCTCAGGTGAGAAGTCCCTAGTCTTATTCATTAACTATTAAACGGTGCGCCAAAAAAAATCCGCAAACGATTGCGGTTTTACCATCCATGAATAACGATGCGAGGCACTTTCACGCCTCACCATTCCATCTGCCGCTCTGGTATTGAACTAATTACCGCGCCCTTTGAGTAGGCGGTAGACAGCGAGAAAGATAATCGCACCAATGGTGGCTGTTATTATGTCGCCAAATCCGAAACCGGTCACGGGGCCACCGAATCCAATCAGGGCACCAAGCCAACCACCGATGAAGGCACCGATAATGCCAATCACCATTGTGACTATCCAACCACCTGGGTCTTTACCTGGCATGATCCATTTGGCTAAGGCGCCGGCAATCAGTCCGAGAATAATCCAGGATAAAACTCCCATGGCGTTTCTCCATTCTGTTGGCCCTCATAAGATATAGCAAAATTTTGCGCCTCAATTCCATAAAGGCGTCCACAATTGGTAATTTTTCCCAACTTTGTGCCTGAGGTGACAGCTTAGCGCTAGGGTGTGGTCAGCAGCTATTATTTATGAATAATAGCTATCAAATACTATCGCTTAATTGTCTTTACCATGACTCTCAATGAACTGCGCTACATCGTCACTCTCGCTCAGGAACAGCATTTCGGCCGCGCCGCCGAGCGCTGCTTCGTCAGCCAACCGACCCTGTCTATCGCAGTAAAAAAGCTGGAGAAAGAGCTGGGCGTCGCCCTTTTCGAGCGTTCCAAAACCCGGGTACAGGCCACGCCATTGGGGGAGCGTATCGTCGCCCAGGCCCAACTGGTACTGGAACAGTCTGCCGCCATTAAGGATATCGCCAGCGCCGGCAAGGACCAACTGGCGAGCCCCCTCTCGGTCGGGGCGATTTTTACTATCGGCCCCTATTTGTTTCCGCACTTTATTCCGCAGCTACAGCACCTGGCCCCAGACATGCCTCTCTACGTAGAAGAAGGCTACACTGCCACTCTGCGCCAACGCCTGCGCAAGGGCGAGCTGGATGCGATCATTATCGCGTTGCCATTCACCGAGCCTGATGTGGTCACCCAACCACTTTATGACGAACCTTTCGTGGTATTGATGCCGGCTGGGCACCCCCTTGCCCAGCAGGAATTCATAGATCCCGAGCAGCTCACCAAAGATAATGTGCTGTTGCTTGGGGAGGGCCACTGCTTCCGCGACCAAGTGCTGGAGGCCTGCCCACACTTGCAGGTCACTATGGAGAAGGAGAGCGGTGGTGGAGGCATTCGCACAGCCGCCGATGGCAGTTCGCTGGAAACCCTGAGACACATGGTGGCCTCGGGTCTCGGTATCACCGTATTGCCATTCTCCGCTGCCACTGCTTCGCAATATGCCAGCGGGCTGCTGGAAACACGCCCCTTCAAGGCACCGGGGCCCCGGCGCACCGTCGCATTGGCTTGGCGTGCCAGCTTTCCACGCCACCGAGCTATCGATATATTGCGTGAGGCCATCAGCCAGTGTCATCTGATCGAGCCATAAACAACCTTGCAGATCAGCCGGTTACCAACCTCAAAGGGGTAGGAGACAAGTTTGCCCAGGTCCTGGCCAAACTGCATATCCACTCCCTGCAAGACCTGCTGTTCCACTTGCCGTTGCGCTATCAGGACCGCACCCGGGTGGTGCCGGTGGCTGGGCTCACTGCCGGGATGGATGCGGTTATTGAGGGCGAGGTAACTGCCGCCGATGTAGTTTTCGGCCGCCGACGCAGTCTGGTAGTCAAGCTTCAGGATATGAGCGGCAGTATCACTCTGCGTTTTTTCCACTTTTCTGCTGCGCAGAAAAACCGCTTTGCCCGCGGCGTACGCCTGCGTTGCTTCGGCGAGGCGCGGCGTGGCGCCGCCGGCCTGGAACTCTACCATCCCGAAACTGAATTTGTCGGCAGCGAAAACGCCACTACCGAGGAAACCCTGACACCGGTTTACCCCCTGACCGAGGGCGTCAGCCAGGGGCGTATGCGCGGTCTGATGCAGCAAGCCGTGGAGCTCCTGCGCAGTGGAGCCGTGACCGAACTGCTCCCTGCAGATTTACTTCCAAAGCCATTGCGTTACCCACTGAGTGACGCCCTGGTTTATTTGCACTCTCCACCTGCCGGCACCCAGTTGGAAAAACTCGCCGCCGGCACACACCCCGCACAACAGCGCCTGGCCCTGGAAGAGCTGCTCGCGCACCATTTGAGCCTACTGGAATTGCGGCGCAACAGCGCAAGGGTTGCGGCACCGCCACTGCCCGCCAACAAATCTTTGGAGAGAGATTTCCTCTCGCGCCTGCCATTTTCGCTCACCGGTGCACAGAAGCGGGTCTGTGAGGAAATCGCCGAAGACCTCGCCCAAGACCTCCCCATGATGCGCCTGCTACAGGGGGATGTCGGCGCCGGTAAAACCCTGGTAGCAGCCATGGCTGCCCTCAAAGGCATCGGCGCTGGTGCTCAGGTGGTGGTGATGGCGCCGACAGAGATTCTCGCCGAGCAGCATAGAATCAATTTCTGTAACTGGCTTGAGCCTCTCGGCGTACAGGTAGCGCAACTTACCGGCAGCTTAAAAGCCGCCGAGCGCCGCGAGCAGTTGGGCAAAATTGCCAGTGGCGAGGCGCAGCTTGTGGTTGGCACCCACGCACTCTTCCAGGAGGGTGTGGTGTTCCACAATCTGGTGTTGGTGATTATCGACGAGCAACACCGTTTCGGGGTGCGCCAGCGTTTGGAGCTGCGTGAGAAGGGCGCCGCCAGCGGTGCCACCGGCAGGTTGCAACCGCACCAGTTGATTATGACCGCCACCCCGATCCCCCGTACCCTGGCTATGTCCGCATTTGCCGATCTGGACTGCTCCATCATTGATGAGCTGCCTCCCGGTCGCCAGCCTATCAACACCGTGGCGATCTCTAACGACCGCCGCGACCAGGTGATGGAAAGAGTGCACAGTGCTATCGCCGAGGGGCGCCAGGCCTATTGGGTCTGCACCCTGATTGAGGAATCCGAGAGCCTGCAGGCTCAGGCCGCAGAATCCACCGCCGAGGAATTAGTGGAGGTGCTCGACGGTGCGCGTGTGGCCCTGGTACACGGACGCCTTAAGCCGGAGCAGAAAGAGCAGGTAATGAGCGCCTTCAAAGCTGGTGAGGTAGACCTGCTGGTGGCAACCACGGTGATCGAGGTGGGGGTAGATGTGCCCAACGCCAGTCTGATGATTATCGAAAACCCAGAGCGCCTGGGCCTCGCCCAGCTGCACCAGCTGCGCGGCCGGGTTGGGCGCGGCTCCATCGCCAGTCACTGTGTGCTGCTCTACGGTACACCGCTGTCACAAAATGGACGGGCGCGCCTACAGGCGCTGCGTCAGCATAGCGACGGCTTCGCCATCGCTGAGGAAGACCTGCGTCTGCGCGGACCAGGGGAAATTCTCGGCACCCGCCAGACTGGAGAGATCCAACACCGTATTGCGGATCTGCAGCGGGATGCGGAACTGCTGCCACAAGTGCAAAAAATAGCCATATCCCCACATTTGACGGAAGGGATGCGACAGCAGCTAATTAAGCGCTGGTTACAAAACAAGCCCCGTTTCGCCGAGGCTTGAGGAGAACGCCCTAGTGGGCGCCTACTGTACTGTTGTCGTTGATGCTGACACTCTTGTAATTGGCGTCGTAGTAAGTCTCCTCGTCCAAGGCGCCTTCACTCTTCGCCACCACACTGCTCACTACCGCATCTCCGGTGATATTCACTGCAGTGCGCACCATATCCAGCAGGCGGTCAACGCCGATCACAATGGCAATCCCCTCCAGTGGCAGTCCCACCTGCTGCAGCACCATGCCGAGCATAATCAGGCCCACTCCGGGCACCCCGGCAGTACCAATAGAAGCCAGGGTTGCTGTCAGGATCACTGTCAGGAAGCCGGTCAAGCCGATCTCAATACCGAAGAACTGAGCGATAAAGACCGTAGCCACACCCTGCATAATCGCGGTGCCATCCATATTGATGGTTGCACCCAAGGGGACGGTGAAAGCAGCTACCTTGTTGTCCACACCTAAGCGCTTCTCAACTGTCGCCAGGGTTACCGGTATGGTTGCTGCCGAGGAAGCTGTACTAAAAGCAAAAATCATCGTCGGACGCATCTTTTTCAGCAGCTCAAGGGGCTTTAGGCCACTCAACAGCTTCAGTAGAATCGAATAGACGCCCAGTGCATGAATAATCAAGGCTGCCAGTACCACCAGGAAGTATTTACCCAGTTGCAGTAAGCCTTCTAAGCCCAAACCTGCAAAAGTTTTCGCCAACAGGGCAAAAACTCCGTAGGGAGCAAACACCATCAACACCCCCACCATGCGCAGTACAACGCTATTGAGATCGTTGAAGAAAGCTGCAATGCGCTTCCCTGGCTCGCCGCAGCGGGAGATCGCATAGCCCATTAATAGAGCAAACACGATAATTTGCAGCATATTGCCCTCGGCCATGGCTGCGACCGGGTTGGTGGGAAAAATATTTACCAGCACTTCAGAAAGTGGGGGAGATTCTTTTGGTTGGAAAGAAGACGTTGCCGCAGCAGCAGCCTCGCTCACACCTACCCCAGGCTGGAAGATCAGTGCCATGCACAGGGCCAGGGTAATAGCGATAGCCGTTGTCAGCATATAGAGCAGCACAGTTTTACCCGCCAACGGACCGATCCGGCTTCCTTCAGACAGGGCACAGGCACCACTGATCAGAGAAACCAACACCAACGGCACCACCATCAGCTTCAGAGAGGCGATAAAAATTCGCCCAATAATGTCAAACAGGCCACCTGTCAGGTAGAGGTTGATTGCGTTGGTAACACCCTCACCGAGCAATTGGCTCATGTTCAGGATATTGATCAGGATTCCCAACCCAATACCCGCGATCATCCCCAGCAGAATTTTGGTCGTAAGCCCCATAACAAGCTTCTCTTTATAAATTCATTGTTTTCATTAAAGGGAGCACTATATCCATTGCCGCCCCGGTGAGCAAAAATCCAACGGGGTGGCGCCAGCCGCCAGTGGGCAGGGTACAATGCCCTTTTTACCGACTGCGGAGTTATCGTTGCACCAGTCTCCATTTGTACCTGCGGGCGATTGGCGGGGGCGGCCGTTTGAATCGGCACAGTCCCAACCACCTGAAAACCTGATGCCGTGGCTGGCATACACCGGTTCGCTCACCGCTGCACTGAAGCAACTGAGTGGAGGGGATTTCAGTGTGCGGGTACTCGGTCAGAGCTGGCAGCTACCCCGAGCGGAGGAATGCCGTGCGCTCAATTTAAATCGGCACAGCCGCGCCCTGGTGCGGGAGGTACTACTGATAGGGTGTGGCCAACCCTGGGTTTACGCACGCAGTGTCCTGCCCCTGCGCAGCCTGCAGGGCAAGTCCCGCAACTTACGCAGTCTCGACGACCGCCCTCTGGGGGAGCTGCTGTTCAGCGAACCAGGGATTCGCCGAGGCGAAATAGAATTCAACCAATTGCGGCGCAACCCCGACTTGCAGGCTCAAGGACTCTGCGACGGCGGCGACAGTGCCTGGGGGCGCCGCTCAATTTTTTGGCTGCGGGGCAAGCCCCTCTTGGTCGCAGAGGCTTTTTTATCGCAGTTCTGCCCCGATGGCCCACCTGCAGTCCCCGCAAACCAATAATCAAATACAGGGAGATTAGCCACCGTGATTAGCCAACAAATCGCCGCGCGCTGGCCCGCCGCAATGCCCTATTGGCAATTGGCGCGTATGGATAGACCCATTGGCTCCCTATTACTTTTGTGGCCCACTTGGGCCGCACTATGGCTTGCGGCGGGGGGCTGGCCAGGGCTGCACCTATTTGCAGTGTTCACTTTGGGCGTCATCCTGATGCGTGCGGCCGGCTGCGCGGTAAATGACTTCGCCGACCGAGAGATTGACGGCCATGTTAAGCGCACCGCCACGCGCCCCCTGGCCACCGGCAGCGTTACCCCCAAGGCGGCTCTGGGCCTCTTTGCCGGGCTCAGCTTCGCAGCTTTTCTGCTGGTGCTCACCACCAATCAGCTAACGATTTTATTGTCATTGCCAGCGCTGGCATTGGCCTTCTGCTACCCCTTTGCCAAGCGGCACACTCACCTGCCTCAAATCGTATTGGGTGCGGCCTTCAGTATGGGGATCCCCATGGCCTTCGCCGCAGTGACAGGCGAAGTCCCCCCCCAGGCCTGGCTTCTCTATGTCGCCAACCTCTTGTGGACCCTGTGTTATGACACTTTTTACGCCATGGTAGATCGGGATGACGACCTAAAAATTGGAGTTAAATCCACAGCAATTCTGTTCGGGGAAATGGACAGAGCCATGACTGCCACCCTGCAGCTTTTGGTTCTAATGGCACTGGTGTTGATCGGCCAGCGCTTCGGCCTCGGCGCCATTTACTACTTGGCAGTTACGGCTATAGCGGCGCTCTTCGCCTACCAGCAATGGCTGATCCGCAACCGCGATAGAGAGGCCTGCTTTAAGGCATTTATCCACAACAACTGGGTAGGGTTGGTGTTTTTTGCCGGAATATTCCTGCATTACCTCTTCAATTGATCCAGGTCTGGGAGTTCAGGCATAACCGTCATATATTTGTCATATAAATCCCGTTTAATCCTCGGCCATAACCGGGAACTTCTGACAACAGAGCGGGTATGGCAGCCAAATGCACAGTAAAACGATCCTGATTGTCGACGACGAAGCCCCTGTACGCGATATGCTGCGGGTGGCTTTAGAAATGGCAGACTACCGTTGCCTGGAGGCGGAAAACGCCCAAGAGGCCCACGCCTTAGTCATCGATGAAAAGCCAGACCTTATTCTTCTCGATTGGATGCTACCCGATGTATCCGGAGTAGAGCTGGCCCGCCGACTTAAGCGCGATGAGCTGACCACCGCGGTGCCCATCATCATGCTCACCGCCAAAGGCGAAGAAGACAATAAAATCAAAGGGTTAGAGACGGGCGCCGACGACTATATCACCAAGCCCTTCTCCCCCCGCGAGCTGGTGGCGCGCCTCAAGGCAGTACTGCGTCGCGCCGGCCCGGCCATCCCTGAAGACCCCCTCAGCGCCGGCGATCTGGTGCTGGACCCGCTGAGCCACAGGGTCACCATCAAAGGGCAACCGGTGGATATGGGGCCTACCGAATTTCGCCTGCTGACTTTCTTCCTCTCTCACCAGGAGCGCGCCTACACACGCACCCAGCTGCTGGATCACGTTTGGGGCGGTAATGTCTATGTGGAGGAGCGCACCGTCGACGTGCATATCCGTCGCCTTCGCAAAGCCCTGGCACTTGACGGTCACGACCGTTATATCCAGACAGTGCGTGGCACCGGCTATCGATTTTCTGTGCAAACTGCCGAAAAAGTGTGACAATCTGCAAAGATCGGCACTGACTCCCGCAGTAACCATTGGTCACTCCCACAGAGGACCGGGTTTCTAAGATGTATTAAGTGCGGGGGTGGACATCAGCCCTCCCGACAACTGCCAGGTAACACGGCAAGGCTATGTTGGATCGCAGTATTGGCGAATTTTCGCGCTTCTTAATTATTGCTCTGGGCTGCTTGACCCTCGGCTTCACCACGTCCGAGTGGTCGCTCACCCTGATTTTAGGGCTGGCAGCCTACCTTCTCTCAGTGCTGTGGCAGCAGCACCGCTTCAATCGTTGGCTGGCCAATGGCCGCCGCGGCCCCGCTCCCACTGCTTTTGGTATCTGGGGGGAAATCTATGACGACTTCTACCGTATGCAGCGCCGTCACCGCCGTGAGAAGCAAAAGCTGCATGTCATGTTACGCCGTGTTCAGGACAGCACCAGCGCCCTGCGCGAAGGCATTGTAGCTCTGGAAAATGGCGACCACCTGGCCTGGTGGAACCCCGCCGCCGGCGAGCTGCTCGGCCTGCAGTCCAGTGATCAGGGGCAGTCCCTGGTGAATTTTGTGCGCGACCCTGGCTTTGTCAGCTATATGCACAGCGAGGACAACAGCCCCCGCGAACCGCTGACCCTGCCAGCGCCGGGTAATGAAGCCCTGCACCTGCAACTGGAAGTGACCCGCTACGGCAAGGATGAAGCCCTAGTTATCGTTCGCGATATCACCCGCCTGCACAATCTCGAGCAGATGCGCCGCGATTTTGTCGCCAACGTTTCCCACGAGTTGCGCACTCCTCTCACCGTAATCGCCGGCTACCTGGAAACCCTACAGGGTAGCGATATGGCCCCCCCTGCCTGGCGGCGCCCGCTGGTCCAGATGGAGGAGCAGGCCGCACGTATGACCACCTTGGTCAACGACCTGCTTCTTCTGGCACGCCTGGAAACGTCAGAGCGAAAAACGGGTGACATCTCTGTAGATGTGCACGAGTTGATGGAGCGGGTTGCCCGTGAGGCGCGCAGCTTTAGCGGCGACCGTCACCAGGTCAGCGTAGCGTGCGAAGGGGATTGCAGTATCCGCGGCGATGCCAGCGAGCTACACAGCGCTTTCGCCAACTTGGCGCTCAATGCGGTGAAATACAGCCCGGGGAACGGGGAGATACAACTGCGCTGGTGGCAGGATAACGATGGCGGCCACTTTAGTGTGCGGGACCAGGGTATCGGTATAGACCCGCTTCACATCCCGCGCCTTACCGAACGTTTTTACCGGGTAGACCCCGGCCGCTCCCGCGACAGCGGCGGCACGGGATTGGGCCTGGCTATCGTCAAGCATGTACTGTTGCGCCACGGTGCGGAAATGAGCGTACACAGTGTCCCAGCCCAGGGCAGTACTTTCACCCTGCACTTCCCCTCTACCAAGCTGGAAGAGAGCCCCTCTCGGGAACTAATGGAGACCGAGGGCGCGGATTCCTGATCCACCCCCTCAATGATAAAACTATTCAAATTCCGGCAGCTTTACCGGCTCACCATTTTTGATATAGGTGGCCTCTTCTTCATCGTGCACCGGGGTGCTCTCCCGGCGCAGGATCAGGTGGTGCAACTTTAAATCCCCATCTCGTAACAACAGGTGCTCATTGCCATTGTCATCCACAGGCAGAGGCTTGTTTCCCACCAAGGCATCGCGCAGAGCGCGCAGCCGCGGCACATCTTTATAGCGATTCAGGTCATTGGAGAGACGCGTTTTCATGCGCTCGCTTTCATGCAGGGCTGCAGCGGTTTCACGATATTTGGCGAAAAAAAATACAGCAGCAATGGCAAACGCTACAACAACAGACACTTCAAACCAAACGGGCATAATCACTCCTTGTTATCGTATTTACGCCAAATGACCAGCTGGTTGTTCGCTGGCAGGTAATTTAGTTCTTCCCGACGCATGCCGACATTACTGGCCAATTGATCCAACCACTCCAGATCACGGATACCGCTATCGGGGTTGCGCTCTTTGAGGTAGGTATCGAAATCCGCATTGCTGGGCCCGATAAAACTGCCATCAATCTTGAAGGGTCCATATACAACCAGCAAGCCATTGGGTTCTAACAGAGTGTGCAGTTTGTGAAAGAATCGCTGTACTGACTCCCTCGACATAATATGCAGGGTATTCGCGGTAAACACCGCATCGAAATTCAGCGCTGGCCAGGGCGCATCGACATCCAGAGTCAGAGGTTCGCGCAAGTTCTGTGCGGGCGCACTCGCCAACCAGGCTCGCACACCGGGCAGCATTTCCGCCCGCTCCGAGGTCTGCCAAATTAAGTGGGGCAGGCGCGGTGCAAAAAAGACCGCGTGCTGACCTGTGCCGCTCCCCACCTCCAATACCTTATGGCTACCATCCAGCAGGCGACGCAGATGAGTAAGAATTGGATCGCGATTACGCGCACAAGCCGGTGCATCCGGCAGGCTGGTATCGCTCATTGCTGCTCATCCCGAGTGAAAACCCAGTCGCGCTCATTGGACATGCCCGAGTTATAGGCATAGCCAGCCACATCAAAGCCCTTAAGCTCCTCCGCTTTCTTCACCCGCTGCTCAATCGCCCAGCGGCTCATCATGCCCCGCGCTTTCTTGGCAAAGAAGCTGATCATCTTATACTGACCATTTTTTAGATCTTTAAAGTGGGGGGTAATGACCTCTGCATCGAGCGCCTTGGGCTTTACCGCCTTGAAGTACTCATTAGAGGCAAGGTTGACCAATTCCCCGCTCTTCAGCACATGTAACTGGGCATTGAGCGTCTCAGTAATTTGCTCTCCCCAAAATTCATACAGATTTTTACCGCGACTGTTTTCAAACCTGGTGCCCATTTCCAGACGGTAGGGTTGCATCAGGTCCAGCGGGCGCAACAGGCCATAGAGACCGGAGAGCATTCGCAAATGCTTTTGCGCATAACTGAAATCGCGCTTGCCCATAGTTTCAGCGGCCAGGCCGGTATAAACATCTCCCTTAAAGGCGAGCAGGGCCGGGCGCGCATTTTTATCTGTGAAAGGGCGTTTCCAGTCTTGAAAGCGGTCGTAATTCAACACACCGAGCTTGTCGGAAATCTTCATCAAGCTGGAGATCTGCTGTGGGCTCAGATCACGCAGTTCGCCAATTAATGCCGCTGACTCCTTGAGAAAGTCTGGCTGTGTAGTTTCCAGTGTGGGTATTTCGCTCTCGTAATCCAGCGTCTTGGCTGGAGAAATCACTATTAACATCGGGTGCCTTACTTATGCTGCTTCGCTTTCTATTTGAGCCCAACCGCTAGGACCGGGGCACTGCTCTATTCGGGCTTCAATATATCCTGCCACCAGTTGAGGGGTGTTTGGCCATCCTTCGGATCGTAGACATTGCCGTAGTACCAGGCACTGTTGGCACCATCACAGATACTATTGAGAATTTCCTCAATCTTATCGAAACCACAGCTGACATGGATGCTGTAAACCAGCATACGTGGAACTTCCAGATCCAGCTCTCCTCCAAGTTTCTCCAGCTGCGGGCTCAAGCGGTCGGAGAGTTCGGCGCTATCGCCGCGACAAAAAACACGGATCGCCAAATTGCCGGAGCGCTTAACCAGCTCAAATTGCTGGGTGTCTTTATCCACTTTGATGCAATCGCCACTGGCGATACCTTTAATAAATGCGGGAGAACGCACCAGCTGGCAACTGTCGTCCTCATTGACACGTACCTGTAAGCGCTCTACCACCGGCTCGCCATCGGGGTTGGTGCCCGCAAATAACTCTATTACCTGAAGTGCCGTCATAACCTCTATTCCCCGACTGTGTACAATGGGTGATCGTTGAATAATCGGCATTATACAGGGAGGCAAGCAATGATCTCGCGTAACCAGGCTTTCTTCGCCGCAGTGGCGTTGACGGCAACCTCTATAATCAGTGGCTGCGTCACCAATCCAGTGACCGGAGAGCAACAGTTTTCTCTGGTATCGGCCCAGCAGGAATTGAACTTAGGGCAGCAGCAATACCCAATCAACCAGCAACAACAGGGCGGTCAGTACACCATAGATCCCAATTTGCAGGAATATGTGAACCGGGTCGGGCAAAAGCTGGCAAGATTCTCAGACCAGCCGCAGCTGCCCTACGAATTTGTGGTATTGAATAACTCCGTTCCCAACGCCTGGGCACTTCCCGGTGGCAAAATCGCCATTAACCGGGGCCTGCTGGTCCTGCTTGAGGATGAGGCAGAATTGGCCGCTGTACTCGGCCACGAGATTGTCCATGCCGCCGCCCGCCACTCCGCCACCGCCATGTCACAGCAACAGGTACTCGGGGCCGGACTGGCAGTTCTCGGTGCGGCCACCAAGGAATCCGCCTATGCGGACCTTATCTCCACCGGCAGCCAGCTGGGAGGTTCCGCCTATATCGCTCGCTATGGCCGTGGCAATGAACTGGAATCCGACGAATACGGCATGAAATATATGGCTGCCGCCGGCTATGATCCCCAAGGCGCCGTGCGTCTGCAACGCAAGTTCGTTGAACTCTCGAAGGGGCGCCAAAGTAATGGCCTGGAAGCCCTTTTCGCCAGCCACCCCCCATCACAGTCCCGCGTCAGCGCCAATATTGAGCACAGCAATTCACTGCCCAAGAACGGGGTCACCAACCGCGATGCCTATCAAAAGGCCATAGCGCAACTAAAACGCGATGCCGATGCCTATGAAAATTATGATGATGCGCTAAAAGCAGCCAATAAAAAGCAGTTTGATACGGCACTGAATTTGGTGCGAAAGGCACAGAAGCAACAACCAAAAGAAGCCTCTTTCTTCGCACTAGAAGGAGATCTGCTCGCCCAGAAAAAACAATTTGATAAAGCCCATCAGGCCTACGACCGTGCCGTACAGAAAAACCCTGCACTGTTTTCCCACTGGTTAAAACGCGGCATGATGAGTGCACAACTTAAAAATTACACCGCTGCGGAGAGAGACTTAAACCGCTCTCTACGTTATTTGGAAACAGCTTACGCGCACTTCTATCTGGGCGAGGTGTATGAAAAGCGGGGAAATAAGCAAAGTGCTTTCAAGCACTACGAGACTGCAGCCGGGGCAGGGGGAGAGATTGGCTCTAAGGCGCAGGCTCGGATACAGGCATTGACTGGGAAGGGCTGAATTTATAGTTTAGAAATTTTGATTTAAAAATTTAAAAAGGGCTATAAAATAGCCCTTTTCTTTTTAGAAAATTATAACTGAACTCTCAAGCCCAGCCGGTATTCGTCATACCGATAAGCATCGCAATCATCACACCCATAATCTTCGTAATATCCATTGTACTTATTTGTTGCTGCAGCTAAGTAAGCTACGTCAACGGCAATATTCCGATTAAAAAAGTGGGAGAGCCCTAATTTGTAACGATGATTTTCATCATAGGCTATATTGACGGAAGTCTCTTCATTAAAATAGAACTCTGCATTCAACCCGGAGGCCTTCAATTCGGAAACATTATCCCATGTTCTTCCGTTCCCATGATAATAATTCGCTTCAACACTTAGATACTTATCATTTCCGAAATCTACGAAGTATTTGGAGGACAAACTGTGATCGTCTGTTTCATCGCCGACGTTCATCGTAAAACCAAGATAACCAGCATCACTTAATTGGTGGCTATACTGAGCGGTTAATGAAAACTCTTCTTCTTCATCAAAATACTTAAAATCAGTATTACTGTAGTTTAATTTCACTAAAACATTCGGAGTGAAAAAATAACCAATCGATTGATCATAAATATTGGCATATTTTTGATCTTCTATACCAACACTCAGTACCACACCATTTTCTACAAAATACTCACCTTTTGTAGAAAGTGAATTTTGATGGTGATCATCCCGCCAATAATCATTCTGTATTTCGTATCGGGAGAACTGTGCTGATATATTGCTAACCTTATTGATATACTCAAACTCTTTTAGAGGCCCTAGAGTTTCTTTTCCTCCAAAAAAGTAAGTAGTACCAACGGAAGAGGTTTTATACTTAGTTTCTTCAACACTATAACCGGACGTTGGGCTATATGGCCATCCCATAGGGCTGTAGTAATGATCGTGATAAGAGTACTCTAAATCTGAATAACTCAAAGTAGTTATCGACTTATACTCCTCCGCCGCAACGCCAGTAGCAAGCACCATCAGGGGAACAACTGATACTTTAAAACCCTTCATAAAATCCTTTTCCAACTATAGATTTGATCTGTAAGATTTTAATGGGATTTATTTTTTATTTCTAGAGACAATAACAATGCGACAAGAAATAAGCGTTTAGGTAACACCTAATAATTAACCAAGAAAAGAAAAGGACTATCTAAGATAGCCCTTTTCTTACTTACAGCTGTACGGTCATACCAATTTGGTAGATATCGTAATCGATATCACTATCAGTATTGGAAACATAAGCAGCTTCAACAGCGAAGTTGCGGTTGAAGAAATGGTTCATACCCAGCTTAAACTCTTCTTTTTCATCGAAAGTAAAGCCGACGGAGGTGCGCTGAGTAAAGAAGTACTCTGTGCCCAACTTCCAATAGTCATCGTCCTCATCGTAGCTGATATAATCCAGATCAATCGTTAAGTACTGTTCACCACCCAGGTGAGTAAAGTACTTGGAAGACAGGCTGCGAGTATCAAACTCTTCATCAACTGAAAAGTCGAAACCGATATAATCGGTTCCATTCAGCTGGTGGTTATAACGAGCATTAACAGACAGCTCATTATCACTGTCGTTATCTTCATGTTCCAGGCTAACCAGGAAGTTAGGAGTGAAGAGATAACCTACTGATAAAGTATCAATATTTTCTTCACCCCAATCGGCTAACTGAGCACCTAAAACCAGACCATTGGATGCAAAATACTCTCCACCGATGGTCAGAATATCGGAATCTTCACTGCCTTCGTTTAAATGAGAGAAGCCACCGTAAACATTGCTAACTTTGTTTATATATTCAAATTCTTTCAGTGGGCCAAGAGTTTCTTTTCCGCTGAAGAAGTAGCGACTATCAAGAGTAAAACTATCATCACCTTTTTCTAAATTACTGTAGTTAGCTTTAGTAAAAGAGTTGTACTCCTCGGCAGTTGCAGTAGCCGCAAGAAGCATCAGGGGGAGAGCTGCGAGCTTGAATCTCATTTCAAAATCCTTCGTTAACGTAGGGATCCAAATTGGGCTGCGGATTGTAACAAAAGAATTTTTGTCTGCAACAACAGTTAATTACACAAAGTCAGTTTGAGAAGACTTTGCGACGAAGGGAATGAGAACAGGGGGCAGACAGAATTAAAGCTACTGGCATAGATGTAATTATCCGTAATCAAGTATTTTAAATACTCATTCAGAGACCGATTAAAATTTACAGTTTTTTAATTTTTGAAAAATTTAACTTATTCAGCTTCTATTCAGTTTTGACGAGGCAACCTTAAGAAAGTTCATCATCATCAGCAGAAGAAGCTACTACCTCTCTAAATTCTTTAAACTCTCCTAAAGGTCGTATACCCACAAAAGGAGCCACGCTTTGAATAATTTTATCAATCGCAAACGTATGTTCAGCCTGCATAGCATCGCGTTCTGTTTTGCTGTGCCAAGTGGCTATCGCTATGAGGCTATTTTCATCACCGATCTTTTGTAACAGTTCTGTGCCCATAGCCCCAGGTGCTTGCTGAATTAGTTGAGACGCACGTACCCAGGCATCGGCGTATTCTTCCGCTGTGAAACCTTCCTTGATTTGAACTTCAAAAATATATTTCATCGCCAAGCCTCTAAATATTTCAAGTTCTTAAAATCTGCCTGCAATAAAAAAGGCCGCTATGAGCGACCTTTCTTTGGCTGAGGAAACTCAGGATTTCCTTAAATTCAAATTCCTCTCGTGGCCGTGGCGAATATCCGCCCCCTCCACCAAGTAGACTACCTGCTCACAAATATTCTTGGCGTGGTCACCGATACGCTCCAGTGAGCGCAGTGTCCACAGCACATTAATGACGCGGGAAATACTGCGCGGATCTTCCATCATATAAGTCACCAGCTCACGGACGGCGGTGCGGTAATCCATGTCCACCTGTTCATCCTCGGCGAGGGTGCGCAATGCGGACTCCACATCGAAACGAGTGTAGGCATCCAGGGCGTCGTTGAGCATTTTGCGTACAGCATTTGCCAGATGGCGTATCTCGGTATAGCCGCGCGGTGAGGTGCCTTCATCGGTCAGGGCAATCGCCATTTTCGCGATTTTGCTGGCCTCATCACCGATACGTTCCAGGTCGCGGGCGATACGAGTTACCGACATCACCATACGCAGATCCGAAGCGGCGGGCTGGCGCTTGGCGATGATTAAAGTCGCGTGCTCGTCCAGGGCCATCTCGCACTTGTCGATTTCCTCTTCGACGCGCAGGACTTCCTCGGCGAGCTGGCTATCGGCATTCGACAGAGCATCGACGGCATCGGCTACTTGGCGGGCGACCATGCCGCCCATTTCCAACATCTCGGTCTTGATTCCCTCCAGGTCCTCATTGAACTGGCGGGAGATATGCTGATCGAAGTGCATTTCCATAGTTATCCCTCGGAGCAAGATTGGCTTAGCCGAAGCGGCCGGTAATGTAGGCTTCGGTTAGTTCGTGCTCCGGATTGGTGAACACGGTCTCTGTATCGTTGACTTCAACCAGGTGCCCCAGGTGGAAGTAAGCCGTGCGCTGACTAACGCGGGCCGCCTGTTGCATGGAATGGGTCACGATGGCAATAGTGTAGTTCTCGCGCAGCTCATCGATCAGTTCCTCAATACGCGCAGTGGCAATAGGGTCCAGGGCGGAGCAGGGCTCATCCATCAGGATAACCTCAGGGCTCACGGCAATGGCTCGGGCGATACACAGACGCTGCTGCTGACCGCCAGACAGGCCGGTGCCCGGCTTGTCCAAACGGTCCTTAACTTCATCCCAGAGGCCGGCGCGGCGCAGGCTGTTTTCCACAATTTCATCCAGGTCGGCGCGGCGGCTGGCAATCCCGTGGATTTTGGGGCCGTAGGCCACATTTTCATAGATAGACTTGGGGAAGGGATTGGGCTTCTGGAACACCATCCCCACCCGAGCGCGTAAAGGCACAACATCCACCTTGGGACCATAAATGGGGTCGCCATCCAGGCTCAGTTCGCCTTCCACCCGACAGCCTTCGATGGTGTCATTCATGCGGTTGAGGCAGCGCAGGAAAGTGGACTTACCACAACCGGATGGGCCGATCATCGCCACAACTTCATTGCGGCCGATATCCAGGCCCACATTGTGAATAGCCTGGGTTTCACCGTAGAACACATTCACATTGCGCATGCGTAACTTGGCGGTATCAGTAAAGGGCTGGCCCACTGTTTTCCGCACCTCGGCTTGGCTCACTGCCATTTTTTCACCGGTCAGTTCGGGTTGCGCCGCTTCAGAATGTCCGGCGGCATCCAGGGTCATGGTACTCATAAATAATCCTGTTTTCCGATTATCCGCGCTGTTACCAGCGGCGCTCAAGTTTCTTGCGCAGCATTACTGCACTGGTATTCATAAGAATCAATACACTCAGCAGCACCATAATGGCTGCAGAGGTACGCTCCACAAAGGCGCGCTCTGGGCTGTCGGCCCAGAGGAAAATCTGTACCGGCAATACCGTGGCCGGATCGGTAACTCCGCCGGGTACATCCACAATAAAGGCAACCATACCGATCATCAGTAGGGGAGCAGTCTCACCCAGGGCCTGGGCCATACCAATAATCGCACCGGTGAGCATACCGGGCATGGCCAGCGGCAACACATGATGGAAAACCACCTGCATACGCGAGGCACCCATACCCATCGCCGCTTCGCGAATCGAAGGCGGCACCGCCTTCAACGCCGCACGGCTGGAAATAATAATTGTCGGTAACGTCATCAGGGTAAGTACCAGACCGCCAACCAGAGGCGCAGAGCGCGGCAACTCAAAAAAGTTGATAAAGATCGCCAGCCCCAGCAAGCCGAATACGATGGACGGCACCGCCGCGAGGTTATTGATATTCACCTCAATCAGATCGGTCCAACGATTCTTCGGCGCGTATTCTTCCAGGTAGATAGCGGCAGCCACCCCGATTGGGAAAGACAGCGCCAAAGTCACCAGCAATGTAAATAGCGAGCCCATCAAAGCGGCGCGGATACCTGCCTGTTCCGGCTCGCGCGAATCGCCGTTGGTAAAGAAAGTGGTATTAAAACGCTTCTTTAGTTCGCCACTTTGTAGCAACTGTTCGATCCAGCCGGCTTTCTGTTCGGATGTACGGCCGCGGAAGCCCTCTTTGGAATCCTTCAAACTTTTAACAAAAGTATCCACATCGTCGTCAGCGGCAAACCATACCTTCTCGCTCTTACCCAGTAGCTCTGGGTTTGCAGCCAGGCGATCACGCAGGTTAAAGGGTGCCCCCGAGGAGACCAGGCTATAGAGCTCACGCTTGTCACTGCGGCCAGTCACCGAGGGAAAACGCTCGCGCAACGCCGCGCGGATCACCCCGGTGAAATTGGCCCAGGCAAGGCTCTCGTCATCGACCTTCTCAATACCGAGTACCTGCGCATCGTAGTGCACTTCCAGCTCAATGGCTGTCTGCACAAAGGCGCCGCTACCCTTGCTGATAATATCGCTGAATAGAATAACAACCGCGAGTATGCCGAAAGCGATACTGGCAATGCCCAGCCCACGAAACAATTTTTCCTTGCGATGGCGGCTGGCGAGGCGCTTCTCGATGCGCTCACGAACCTGCGTCTGGGTGAGGTTAGTCATACTGCTCCCGGTATTTTTTCACTACGTGCAAGGCGATAAAGTTCAGCACCAGAGTGGAGATAAATAGCATCAGGCCAAGCGCAAATGCGGCCAGGGTCTTGGGACTGTCAAACTCCTGGTCGCCGACCAGTAGCGTCACGATTTGCACGGTAACAGTGGTGACCGAATCCAGAGGGTTCGCAGTCAGGTTGGCGGCGAGGCCCGCGGCCATCACTACGATCATCGTTTCACCAATTGCGCGAGATACCGCCAAGAGTACACCGCCGACAATTCCCGGCAAGGCGGCGGGAATCACCACCTTGCGCACGGTCTCCGATTGGGTTGAACCCAATCCCAGAGCGCCATCGCGCAGGGACTGCGGAACTGCATTAATCACATCGTCAGATAATGAAGAGACAAATGGGATAATCATAATCCCCATCACCAGGCCAGCGGCCAGGGCGCTCTCACTGGAGGCCTGTAAACCCATTGAGGTGGCCAGGTCGCGAATAAATGGGGCAACAGTCAGTGCCGCAAAAAAGCCGTATACCACGGTGGGTACACCGGCGAGAATTTCCAAAATAGGCTTGGCTACGTTGCGCACGCGCTTGCTGGCGTACTCGGCCAGATAAATAGCGGCCATCAGGCCCACAGGCACCGCCACCAACATGGCGATTGCGGAAACCATCAGGGTGCCGGTAAACAGGGGCACCGCACCAAAGGCTCCGCTGGAACCAACCTGATCGGCGCGCAGGGCCATCTGCGGGCTCCAGTGCAGGCCGAACAAGAATTCAGTCACTGGCACCGACTGGAAAAAGCGCAGCGACTCAAACAGTACCGAGAACAAAATACCCACAGTGGTAAAAATCGCGGCGCAGGCACAGGTAATCAGAATAGCCTTCAGGACTTTTTCCACTTTCTCACGGGCACGTAGCTCCGGAGAAAAACGCAACAGTGCAAATGCCCCCAGGCCCACCGCCAATACCAGGCTTAAAAAGGCCTGTAGAGTATTGGAATTATTACGCAACTGACTGAGGTGCTCGGCAGCCGACTGTAACTGTGGAGATGACTCTCCCACCAAATGGCCAGCGGCAAGGTTTTGAATTTGTGCATAGAGCAGGTTCTGCCCGGCAATGGTATCGGGCTTATCGGCGATGCTGTGCATCACCATAGAGCGAATAATGGCATCGTCAAAAATCAGCCAGGCACCCAGTAGTAAAAGTGCCGGTAAACCACACCAAAGCGCGGTAAATAATCCGTGATAGCTGGGCAGTGAGGCCAGATTACGCAGGCCTCCTCGGCTGCGCGCTGCACTCAGTGCACGACTAAAGCCGGTACCGTAGGCCACTAAAATCAACAGCAGCAAAAGGGCGAACAGTGTGGGGGTTTGCATTGAATTACCGTGCTAAAAATGTCGATGTCGGCATTATCCCGACTTTTCCCTGTGTTTCCACTTGGCTTTCATAAAAACGGCCAAGCCCTCTCGAGCTTGGCCGTCAATTCCCTTTGACTGTACTACTCCAAGATAAATTTACTTCGCAGCAAGATTGCTCAGGGCATTCAGCTTGCGAACGTCAGTAGCAATTTTCTGGCGTTTCTCTTGGGGCAACGGGATCATACCTTTGTCAGTCAGGTAACCTTCATCACCCCAAGCGCGCTCATTGGTGAACTCCGCCAGGAACTGCTTGATACCTGGCACTACGTCGGCATGTGCCTTCTTCACGTAAATAAACAGCGGGCGGGAAACTGGATATCTCTGATCGGCGATAGAATCGAAAGTCGGAGCCTGTCCTTCGATCAAAGAGCCTTGTACTTTATCGGCATTCTGGTCGAGGAAGCTGAAACCAAAGATGCCTAGGGCATTTGGATTGGCAACCAACTTGTTGACGATCAGGTTATCGTTCTCACCGGCTTCAACATAAGCGCCGTCTTCGCGTACGTTGTGACAGATCGCCTTATAAGCGCTCTTGTCTTTTTTCTTCATGGCCTTGATCCAGCCAAATTTCTTACAACCACCTTCCATTGCCAGCTCCGCGAAGGCATCGCGGGTACCGGAAGTGGGGGGCGGCCCCAAAACTTCAATTTTGGTATTGGGCAGCGCAGGATTTACGTCTTTCCAGGTCTTGTAAGGGTTGGCTACCAGCGTTTCGGAACCGTCCGGGTTCGGTACTTCTTTTGCCAGGGCCAGGAAAATATCTTTGCGGGAAAGCTTGAAAGGCGTTGCTTTCTTAGCATTGGCCAGCACGATACCGTCGTAGCCAATCTGTACTTCCACAACATCAACGCCGTTGCCGTTACACATCTCCAGCTCGGACTGCTTAATGCGGCGGGAAGCACCAGTGATGTCTGCAGTGCTTTCACCAACGCCCTGACAGAACAGCTTCATGCCGCCGCCAGTACCTGTGGATTCAACTACCGGAGTCTTGAACTGGGTAGCACGGCTGAAACGCTCCGCCACAGTGGTGGTAAAAGGGTAAACAGTGGAAGAACCCACAACACTGATGTAGTCGCGAGCCGCCAGGGCTACCTGAGAGGTGGCAAGGGTCAATGCCGCCAGGGAAGTAGCCAAAATTTGCTTGTTCATGTGTAACTCCGATGAGTGTTTTTTATTTCACGCGGCGATGCTAGGAACAACGGATGACGATTCTATGAATAAAACATGACAAAAAAGTTACAGCCGGAAATTTACCCCGCTGGTGCCCGGGCAGGCAAAGCGTTAACCTGCATACAAACGAGATAACAATAAGATGTAAAGAGAGAAGCCCCCATGCTATTTCTGATGCGTGGAGCGCGTGCACTGGAGAGTCTATCCAGTCGCACCGGCCACCTGCTCGCCTGGTTTACCTGGGCCATGGTCTTAATACAGTCCTGCGTTGTGGCTCTGCGCCACCTGTTCGACAGTGGCTCCATAGCACTACAGGAGTCCGTAATCTATCTGCACGGTGCCGCCTTTATGTTGGGCCTGGCCTATGCCCTGCAAAGCGACGCCCACGTACGTGTCGATGTCTTCTATCGGCGAATGGGTCCCAGGGGCAAGGCTTGGGTTAATGCTGTAGGTTTTCTGCTATTTCTTTTGCCAGTCTGCACTTTTATGTTGCTGAGCAGCTGGCAGTTTGCTCTGAATAGTTGGTCAGTGCTTGAGGAGAGCGCCAATGCCGGCGGCCTTCCCGGTGTTTTCCTGCTGAAAAGTCTGATTCCCCTCGCGGCAGTAACCCTCGGCCTCGCCGGCACCGCCCAGTTTATTCGTGCTCTGCTACAGCTTATGGAGGTTTCAAGCCCGGTAAGCGAATCTGTAGCGAAACCACGATTACTCAAGCAGGTGGAGGAGGCAGAGGCATGATCGAGCTGATACCTCTATTGATGTTTGCCGCTGTTTGCGGATTGCTGATGTTCGGCTACCCGGTAGCTTTCACGCTCGCCGGTACGGCCCTAATCACCGCCGGGTTGGGTATCGTGTATGGCGCTTTCGATGCCGAGCTACTGCGTGCCTTCCCCGACCGCCTCTACGGCATTATGCAAAACGGCACCTTGGTTGCCGTGCCGCTCTTTGTCTTAATGGGAGTCATTCTCGAGAGAGCAAAAATCGCCGAAGACTTGTTGGTCAATCTGACCAAAGTATTTATGGGTGCGCCGGCGGGTATGGCCATTTCTGTAGTAGTTGTCGGCGCACTTCTGGCCGCTAGTACCGGTATTGTGGGCGCCACCGTGGTGACTATGGGTTTAATGTCCCTGCCCTCCATGTTGAAACAAGGCTACTCCCCAAAGCTAGCCACTGGCACCATCTGCGCCACCGGCACCCTCGGACAAATTATTCCCCCCTCTATTGCTCTGGTGCTTCTTGGGGATACTCTCTCCAACGCCTATCAGCAGGCACAACTATCTGCAGGTATTTTTAATCCCAAGCCGGTCAGCGTTGGCGACCTTTTTATCGGTGCCATTATTCCCGGCCTATTGCTGGTAGCAGCCTACATTGTTTACCTGTTGTTCGTGGCGCGCCGTTCTCCGAGTAAGGCCAAGGCTGCGCAGCAGCAACCTCTGGATGTTTGGCCGCTACTGAGCAGCCTTTTTCCTCCTATCGCTTTGATGCTATTAGTGCTGGGTTCAATTATTACCGGTGCCGCAACGCCTACAGAAGCCGCCGCCGTAGGTGCTCTAGGCGCAGGATTACTGGCTTACAGTCGCGGTGCTCTGCATTGGGCGCAAGCGGGGGAGGTGGGTCGCAGCACTCTACAGGTAAGCGCGATGGTGTTTGCCATTCTTATTGGTGCTTCATTGTTCTCACTGGTCTTCCGTGGATATGGCGGTGAAGAACTTGTCACCAGTATTTTCCACAGTCTGCCTGGGGGTGTTATTGGTGCGACCTTGCTGGTCATGCTGGTGATCTTCTTGCTCGGTTTCATTCTCGACTTTATTGAGATCACCTTTGTGGTGGTGCCCATTGTTGGGCCGGTGTTGTTGGCGATGGGTGTGGACCCAATTTGGCTGGGCATCATGATTGCAATCAACTTGCAGACTTCCTTCCTTACTCCACCCTTTGGATTTGCATTGTTTTATCTTCGCGGCGTTGCGCCAAGTTCAGTGGCCACTTCCGCTATCTATCGCGGCGTTATGCCATTTATCGCTATTCAGCTGTTGATTTTGTGCCTCCTAGCACTCTGGCCTGCTCTGGTGACTTGGTTGCCGGGGGTGGTTCAGAATTAACCCAAAAGACAACGATCGGTAGTGATAAGACCTTGTATCGCTACCGATTGGATCCAGCCCAAAACGATCGTACTAACATTGAAACTTAATAAACCCTTCGCCCTTTAAATTCATCAGCACATCTTGATTCCCTACGGCAAGTCACCAGCACCTGCTAAATTGGCATTAAATTTTTTAATTTGCTCGCCAGGCCTTCAATAAACCTCTGTGGATATCTCTCCTTAAAAATAGATCCATCAAAAGGAATTAAACACTGCTATCGATATCCAAGCACGAATAAAAAATTAAAAAGGATTTAAAAAATGCTAAATATTACCAGCCTTTCCAAGACCTACGATAACGGCGTGCATGCGCTTAAAAACGTCAACTTGGATATTCCCAAGGGTATGTTCGGATTGCTCGGCCCCAATGGTGCCGGCAAGTCTTCTTTAATGCGTACTATCGCCACGCTGCAATTTGCAGACAGCGGCTCCATCACTTTTGATGGTATCGATGTGGCCAGTAACCCTCAGAAAATTCGCAGCACCTTGGGTTATCTACCACAGGATTTCGGGGTTTATCCGAGAATCAGTGCCGAAGATATGCTCGATCATATGGCAGTTCTAAAAGGTATTAGTAATCGCAAAGAGCGTCGCGAAATGGTGGCTGAATTACTGCACCAGACCAATTTATTTAAGGATCGCAAAAAAAACCTAAGCGGTTACTCTGGGGGTATGCGCCAGCGCTTTGGTATTGCCCAAGCCCTGATCGGCGACCCACGCCTGATTATTGTCGACGAGCCTACCGCTGGTCTCGACCCTCAGGAGCGCAATCGCTTTCACAACCTGCTTAGCGAAATTGGCGAAAACGTAGTGGTAATTCTTTCCACCCATATTGTCGAAGATGTTGCCGATCTGTGCCCCAATATGGCGATCCTGGCCGCAGGTCAAATTGTGGCCCAAGGTAAACCCGAAGAACTTATCTCTAAATTGCAAGGGCGTGTATGGCGGCGCACCGTCGATAAATCTGAGCTGGAAGAATGCCACAATAATTTTGATGTGATTTCCACTCGTTTATTAGCCGGGCGCCATATTGTGCATGCGCTGGCAGATACCCAACCGGCAGTAGGCTTTGAGCAGCTGCAACCGGACCTTGAAGATGTCTACTTCTCCACCCTGTTTAGCAATAAAAAAGCTCAAGTGGCTAGCGTCGCTTGAGGTGGGGGAGGATTTCTAAATGTTTTTATCGGTTGCTAAGTTTGAATTTCACTACCAGTTGCGCCAGCCACTGTTTTATGTGACCAGCCTGGTATTTTTTCTACTGACTTTTGGTGCTATGACCGTCGACAATATACAGATCGGCGGCGGTGGAGGTAGCACCCTGATCAACTCTCCCTACGCGATTATGCTAACCCTGTTAGTAATGTGCGTTTTCAGTATTTTTATCACTGCCGCCTTCGCAGCCAATCCGGTGCTGCGTGATCGCGATATGAAAATGGAAGGTATTGTCTTCAGTACCCCTATTAATAAGCGTGATTATTTATTGGGGCGCTTCACAGGATCATTCGCCGTGGCCTTTCTGGCTTTCTCATCTACGGCGCTGGGTATGCTGTTCGGTTCATGGATGCCTTGGTTAGACCCAGAGCGCTTGGGCCCCACTCAAATATCCCACTACCTGCAAACCTTATTCATACTTATCTTTCCCACCATGCTGTTTTGCAGCGCCATGTTTTTTAGCCTGGCAGTCATAACTCGCAGCATGATGGCCACTTACCTGGGGTTGATCGCCTTCCTGATACTCTATTTCACCAGCCAGGGAATCATGGATGAACCCGCCTATCGAAGTGCTGCCGCACTGGCTGACCCCTTTGGTATCGCCGCCTTCCAGGAGACAACTCGCTACTGGACCGCTTTCGATCGCAATACCTCTATGATCGCACTAGAGGGAAACTTTCTAATCAACCGCTTACTATGGCTGGGCGCCAGCTTATTATTTATCGGCTTAGGCTATAAATGCTTTTCATTTGCCGAACGTAAACCTCTCTGGTCGCGCCGCCGCACCACAGAAGCTGCAGATAGTGAGATACCTCGGTACATCAAGCCCCTACCGCGAATTACTCCAAACTTTGGGGCAGCCACGGTTTGGCAACAATTCCGTATACGCTGCGGTTTTGAAGTAAAAGCAGTAGTAAAAAGCCTAGCTTTTTGGGTAATCCTGGCACTGGGTGTTCTGAATGTCTTGGGCGCATCCCTGAGCCTAGAGGCAGTATTTGGCACCTCGGTATACCCGGTGACTCGTTCTATGGTCAGTCTGATAGAAGGTGCTTTTAGCCTCATCATGTTGATTATTCTGATCTACTATGGGGCTGAATTGGTGTGGCGAGAACGCCAGGCCGGTTGCCATGAAATTATGGATGCCGTGCCCACACCCAGCTGGATTTTCGTAGCGAGCAAGTTTATTGCAATGCTGGTGGTTCTGGCCGGTATCCTGATAGCCTGCATGCTTACCACTGTGGCTGTACAGCTGGGCAAGGGATATACAACTCTTGAACCTGGACTGTATTTTTACGGACTCTGGTATCAATTTGCGCTGCCGTTCTACTTGATGGCAGTCCTATCTATCTTTGCCCAGGTGATAACCCGCAATAAATTCCTCGGCATGCTACTGATGGTGGGCTACTTAATTAGCTCCAGTGTCCTTGATGGTCTTGGGTTCGAACACAACCTCTATCAATTTGCAGACTGGAACGCCGCACCTTACTCAGATATGAATGGTTATGGTCACTTTGATCAGGGTCGGGCTTGGTTTGCATTATATTGGATCAGCTTCAGCCTGATACTGGCCATCTTGAGTTACGGGCTCTGGCAGCGCGGTACCCTGGCTCCTCTAACTAGCCGGGTCAAAGCCCTGCGCTTCCAACTGGGGCTTTCCAGTCGATTAACTGCCTCCACAACCCTGCTACTGTTTATCGGCACTGGCGCCTTTATTTTCTACAACACCAATATTCTCAATCACTACGAAACCAGCAAGGATCGTGAGCGACTGGCTGCAGACTATGAAAAGAAATACAAGGCCCTGGAGGATAAACTCACACCACATATCACCGATGTCAAAGTGGATGTGGATATCTTCCCCAATGAACGCCGCTATGAAGTGCGCGGCCGCTACTTCCTGGTTAACAAGCGTGAGGAGTCGATTGATGAGGTAGTTATAGGGCTGGATCGCGGCCTTACAGTTAACCAGTTATCCCTAAATCAGGCCAAGTTACGCGAAAAGGACGAGCAGTTCGGACACTATTTCTTCGAGCTGGATCGCCCACTTGAACCCGGCCAGTCCCTCACGCTGGAGTTTGATCTGAGCAGGATCAATCGCGGCTTTATGAACTCCGGCTCCTCCACCACCTTGGTGCAGAACGGTACCTTCTTTAATAACTACGAAGCGCTGCCCTTTATCGGTTACAACAGCAATTTTGAGTTGACTGATCGTCACCTGCGTAAAAAGCACGATCTACCGCCGCCGCAGCGCATGCCCAAACTGGAGGACAAAGAGCACTACCGAAAATCCTATCTTCGCAGCGACTCCGACTGGATCAACTTTGAAACCACCGTCAGTACTTCCTTGGGACAGATAGCACTGGCCCCCGGCTACCTACAAAAAGACTGGCAGGAGGGAGAGCGCCATTATTTTCATTACAAGATGGACGCGCCCATTCACAACTTTTTTTCCTACCTTTCAGCGGACTACACAGTGGTCAAAGATAAGTGGCAGGACGTTGCCATTGAGGTCTACCACCACAAGCCCCACGACTACAACATAGATCGTATGGTTGAGGGGGTGAAAAAGTCCCTGGAGTATTTCAGTGAGGCATTCAGCCCTTATCAGTATCGCCAACTGCGTATCGTCGAGTTCCCGGGCTATGAATCCTTTGCCCAGGCATTCCCCAACACCGTACCTTTCTCTGAATCTATCGGTTTTGTCGCCGATCTGCGAGACCCGGATGAGATTGATTACGTCTTCTATGTAACCGCCCACGAGGTGGCGCACCAGTGGTGGGCGCATCAATTGATTGGCGCCAATGTACAAGGAGCGACTCTACTGTCTGAAACCCTGGCGCAGTACTCAGCACTAATGGTGATGGAGCGGGAGTACGGCCCTGAAAAAATGCGTCGTTTCCTCAAATATGAGCTGGATGGCTACCTGAGCGCTCGGGGTACCGAGTTACTTGAGGAGTTACCTTTATCTCGCAACGAGAACCAGACCTATATCCATTACGACAAGGGCTCGCTAGCGATGTACGCCCTTAAGGATGCGATGGGTGAAGATGCCGTCAATGCGGCTTTGGCTTCCCTGTTAAAAGAAAAAGGCTTCTCCAGTGATCCCTATCCCACCAGCATGGATTTAGTGGCAAGACTCCGAGCCCACGCCGAACCACCCCAGCAAGAGCTGATCACCGATATGCTGGAGCGAGTAGTCCTCTTTGATCTCAAAGTCGCAAATGCCACCTATGAGCTGTTGGAGAACGGCAATTATCGCGTATTACTGGAGCTGGAAGCGCACAAATATGAAGCCGAAGGGGATGGACAGGAACAAGAAATTCCCATCAATAACTGGATAGATGTTGCCATCTTTGCAGAAGATCCCGACAAGAACACCAGTTCAGACAATGTGCTTTACTTGGCCAAACAGAAGATCAGTGAAGAGACCACCCTGCTGGAGTTTGAGGTGAAGGGCAAACCGAGCATTGCTGGCTTTGATCCCTATATCAAGATGATCGACAAAAACCCGGACGACAATCTGTTGGCAATAGAGACACTTTAGGGCTCTTGTCACTAATTTCCCGGCCACCTAGGGGGGTGGCTGGGAAAACTTCACTCGTTTTCGTTGGAAAAAACTCAGACAAGCACTGGTCAAATACTACTCAATTTGTGCTAGAATGCGCCACCTTCCCTCAGGTGGAAACCAATAACTCTAACAATCTGTGAGTAGTCGATGTCCGCACTTTCAGCCCTTGATGAAAACCCGCAACCAACAGGCACGCTTACCCTGCAAACCCTGGCTATGCCCCGTGATACCAACCCCCAGGGGGATGTATTCGCTGGTTGGTTAATGTCGCAAATGGACCTGGCTGGAGCAATCTTGGCCCAAAGCATTGCGCGCGGCAGGGTAACTACCGTAGCGGTCGGCAGTATGGTGTTCTTACGCCCGGTTCCGGTTGGCTCTACGGTCAGCTGCTATGCCGAGGCTATTGAGGTAGGGCGTTCTTCTATTAGGACAATGGTTGAGGTATGGCTGACACGGGTGGACTCTGGTGAGCAGGTAAAGGTCACCGAGGGTGAGTTTGTTTTTGTCGCTATCGACGATAGAGGGCATACCAGACCGCTGCCCTGAAACGACTTGCAAAACTATTTCGGGAAACTGCCTTAAACCAGTTTCCCTTCTATGATATTAATTTTGCCTTTTATTCCTGTTTCTTGCTTTCCCCATCAAGTTCGCGCGCCTGGTAATAAGCCTCCTCACTTATCTGGTGATAGGGTCGCACATCCCGCTCAAAATCCTTAAAGGCTTTATAGATACGCGCAAATTCTGGGTCCTTATTTGCGGTCTCTTGCATCAGTTGAGTATTAATCTGCTTTAAATGGGCAAGTACATCGTCTGGTAAACGCTTAACTTTGACTCCGTGTGTTTCCACCAACTCACGCAGGGCGCGATTATTACGTGCGGTGTACTCATCCAACATATCCTGGTTTGCTTCGCGGGCAGCCACGCGCACAATGGCCTGTAGGTCTTTGGGCAATTTCTCAAAGGCTTTTTTATTGACGATAAATTCCATCATTGAGCCGGGTTCATGCCAGCCGGGATAGTAGTAGTACTCGGCAACCTGATGGAAACCGAAAGCGAGATCGTTGTAAGGTCCAACCCACTCGGTCGCATCAATAACACCAGTCTGCAGCGCGGTATAGAGTTCACCACCGGGAATAGTCACAGCAGTACCGCCGGCCCGGTTTAATACTTCACCGCCCAGACCGGGAATTCGCATTTTTAAGCCCTGCAAATCCTTAACAGAGTTAATTGGTTTGTTAAACCAGCCGGCCATCTGTACCCCAGTAGAGCCACCCGCTAGGGGGATCAGGTTGAACGGTTCATAAATCTCTTTCCAGAGTTCCAAACCACCACCGTGGTGCAGCCAGCCATTCATTTCCTGGGCGTTTAAACCAAAAGGTACCGCGGTAAAAAACTGGGCCGCTGGAATCTTGCCTTTCCAATAATAGGCCGCACCATGTCCCATCTGTGCAGCGCCCTCAGATACCGCACCAAAAATACCTAGAGCGGGTACCAGCTCACCCGCACCATAAACTTTAATTTTGAGGCGGCCGGAGGACATCAACTCAACGTTTTTTGCAAAGCGCTCTGGGGCCTGGCCAAGGCCGGGGAAATTTTTTGGCCAAGTGGTGACAAGCTTCCACTCGAACAATTCTTTGTTGTCATTATCGGAAAAGTGTTGTGCAGGGCCCTGTGCTACGCGGGAAGTGACCAGTGCAGCAAAGGTAATAACGAGCAGGGCGATAAGGCCCAAAATAATAGGGGGATACCAGTTAACTTTTTTCATCGCTTTTAATTATCTTTTTTCTTGTAAGGCGCTGATCATCGATAAATGATCTTTTTTAAATGGTCGGGATTTTGGGAAAAACCAAAATCAGTGCAGAAAAAATTTCTAATCTGACTTGGTTTTTACCAAAGCAAACAATCTATAAAGGCTGCAGCTTAGCCATAGCCACTACCAGCCATTTACTGCCAACATCATCGAAATTGACCTGTACACGTGTACGGGGGCCATTACCTTCGAACTGCACTACGGTGCCCTCGCCGAACCTGACATGCTCAACCCGGCCACCCAGTGCCAATGGTGGTAAATCATCGAAATCTGGCGCCGGGTCGGAAAACTGGCCCACCTTGCCATAATCCGCCTGGTAGAGGGGACGGGAAATTTCGGTCTTCAAGCGCACTTCGTGCACCAAATTTGGCGGAATCTCACCGATAAAGCGAGATGGACTGTTGTAGGTCTCGCTGCCAAATAGGCGCCGGTTTTCCGCGTAGGTAATATACAGCTTACGCATGGCGCGGGTGATACCCACGTAGCAGAGACGTCTCTCTTCCTCCATGCGGCCGGGCTCCTGTGCAGACATCTTGTGGGGGAATAGGTTTTCCTCCACGCCCGCCATAAACACCAAAGGAAATTCCAGGCCCTTGGCGGAGTGTAGGGTCATCAGCTGGACGGCATCTTCAAACTCATCCGCCTGACCTTCACCGGCATCGAGGGCGGCGCTGTCGAGGAACTGGTTAAGAAGAGGGATTTCCTCCTCATCTTCCTCGCCCTCGGGCAGGTCCACACCGGCAAAAGAGCGACAAGCAGTGACCAATTCCTGCAAGTTCTCCACTCGTGTCTGGCCCTTCTCACCTTTTTCTTTGCCGTGGAATTCCAGCAGGCCGCTAGTCTCGATCACATCCTCAGCAATGGCATCCAGCTCTTTCTCTTCCGCATTTGCAGCCAGCTGGTTGATCAGATCCAGAAAGCTCTGCAGGGCGTTGCCGGCGCGCGCAGCCAGAACCCGCTGTTGCAACATCAGCTTGGCCGCCTGCCACAGGGAGCAGCCCTGCTCGCGGGCATAGGAGCGCACCATCTCCACCGTGCGCGCACCAATACCACGAGTGGGGGTATTCACTACCCGTTCAAAGGCGGTGTCATCATTGCGATTGCTGATCAGGCGCAGGTAGGACAGAGCATTTTTAATTTCCAGGCGATCGTAGAAGCGCTGGCCACCGTAGATACGGTAGGGCACCTGATCGCGCAGTAGCCCCTCTTCAAGCACCCGGGATTGGGCGTTGGAGCGGTAGAGGATGGCAATGCTGTCGCGACGATTGCCATCGCGCACCCAGTCATTGATACGCTCGACGATGAAGCGCGACTCATCCTGCTCGTTGTAGGCGGCGTAGACGGCAATAGGCTCGCCTTCTTCACCCTTGGTCCACAACTCCTTGCCTAGGCGACCGCTGTTATTAGCGATCACCGCATTGGCGGCGTTCAGAATAGTGGAAGTGGAGCGATAATTCTGTTCCAGGCGCACCGTCTGCACTTCACGCAGATCTGTAGAAAAGTGCTGGATATTCTCGATCTTGGCGCCGCGCCAACCGTAAATGGACTGGTCATCGTCACCCACAGCGGTGATATGGCACTGCTCCCCAGCGAGCAGGCGCAACCAGGCGTATTGAATCGTGTTGGTATCCTGGAACTCATCCACCAGGATATGGGGGAAACGCCGGCGGTAGTGGGCCAGAATACTGTCGTTATTCAGCCAAAGTTCGTGGGCGCGCAGCAGCAACTCGCCAAAATCTACCAGCCCACCGCGCTGACAGGCCTCTTCATAGGCGAAGTAGATGCGCACCATGGTCTGCAACCAGGGATCGGCGCCGGCATTGATATATTGCGGGCGCAGGCCTTCATCTTTCTGCGCGCCAATCCACCACTGGGTTTCCCGCGGCGGCCACTTTTTATCGTCCAGCCCCAGATCTGCCTGTACCCGCTTGATCAGGCGCAGCTGGTCGTCGGAATCCAGAATCTGGAAGTTCTGCGGCAACTTGGCTTCTTGCCAGTGGGCTTTGAGCAAGCGATGAGCCAGGCCGTGGAAAGTGCCCACCCACATGCCAAAGGTATTCACCCCCAGCAACTCTTCGATACGGGCGCGCATCTCGCGGGCCGCCTTGTTGGTAAAGGTCACCGCCATAATGGAGTAGGGCGAGGCGCCCTCCACCTGCATCAGCCAGGCGATGCGGTGCACCAGCACCCGGGTCTTGCCCGAGCCGGCACCGGCCAGAACCAATTGATTGCCGGGCGCGGCAGCTACCGCTTCGCGCTGGGCGTCGTTGAGGGGGTCTAAAATCTGAGATACGTCCATGGGCGAAGATTGTACCAGAGCTGCTGCATAAGACCTGTGTAAATAAACAGGATTTTACCCCGGCTGACAATGCAAAGCCCCTCGCCAGCCGGGGGCGCAGCGGCTAAACTGCGCCAACTGGCATAGAGAAGGAAGTCCTGTGAAACCGGCGGAAGTAACGCAACGAATCAGTGAGCAACTGTCATCCATGCGCAAATCTGAGCGCAAGGTGGCGGAGTATATTCTCGCCAATCCCGATGAAATTATTCATATGCGCATCGTCGACCTGGCCACCGAGGCCCAGGTGAGCGAGCCGACCGTGGTGCGCTTTTGTCGCGCCGTGGGCTGTTCCGGCTTCCAGGAGTTCAAGTTGAACCTGGCGCAACAGCTGGCTTCTAGCCCCAGCTTCGGCCAAATCGCGGTGACCGAGACCGACACCATTGCCGAGTACAAACGCAAGGTGTTCGACTCAACAGTAGATACTCTGCTAAAAGTGCGCGATAGAATTGACGACCGCGCCCTTGAGGCCGCTGTCACTGCGATGGCCGCTTCCAAGCGGGTGGAATTCTTTGGCTTTGGCGCCTCTGGTGCTGTTGCCGCCGATGCCCAGCACAAGTTCTTCCGCCTGCAATTGGCCACCGCCGCCCACTCGGACCACCACATCCAGAATATGTCAGCCATGTCTATGCAGCCGGGCGATGTAGTCGTGGCTATCTCCCAGAGTGGCCGCACCAAGGCACTACTGCGCTCGATGAGCATGGCAAAGGAGCAGGGCGCTCTGGTGGTTGGCCTGGCACCCAGCGGTTCGCCGGTGGCACAGCAGGCCAGTATCCCGCTAGAAGTGGATGTGGAAGAAGATATTGAGATCTATACACCACTGTCCTCACGCATCGCCCACCTGGTGGTGATCGATGTGCTCGCCATCGGCGTTGCCCAGCGCAAAGGCCCCCAGTTGCAAGAGCACCTACTAAAGCTGAAGCAGGGCCTGTACACATTGCGGGAAGACAAACACTGAGGGAAATTTGCAAGAATGCGGCACTGGATAATGTGTCGCAGCCCCTCTACCATGCCTGCTGTATCCGGCAATCTACTGCCACTGCCAACAAGTGCCCCTAGCCGTTCCAGAGCAATTCCATGACATCCACCGCATTATCCGCTGAGCAAAAAGCACCGCGCTGGTTGGTGGTATGGCTAGCGGCGCTGGTCTCCCTGACGCCATTTTCCATCGACAGTTACTTGCCGGCTATCCCGGCCATGGCCGGTGCGCTCGATACCGAAGTGGAGCGGGTGCAGTATTCGGTCTCCAGCTTTTTACTGGGTTTTGCCCTAGGCCAGCTCTTCGGCGGCCCCCTCTCCGATCGTTGGGGCAGGCGACTGGTCGGCACTATCGGCCTGTGCATTTATATCGTCAGTTCACTGCTGATCCTGTTTGCCGACCATGTCGATCAACTGATTATCCTGCGCTTTTTCCAGGCCGTGGGGGGCGGTTTTGCTACAGTGATTTGCGCCGCCATAGTGCGCGATCTGCACAGTGGGCGTGAAGCCGCCAAAATTATTTCTATGATCAGTACCATCATGCTGATCGCCCCCCTGATCGCTCCAGTAATCGGCTCTCTACTGCTAGCAGTGGGTGGCTGGCAGAGTATTTTTGTATTCCTGCTACTGTACGCCGCTGCCATGCTGCTATTAGTGCGCTTACTGTTACCAGAAACTGTATCGCGTTTTACCCGCGCGCGGCGCCAGTTGATGCCATTAGCTTCACTGATTTCCACTTATGGACAAGTGCTACGCAACCGCCGCGCCCTCGGTTTTCTCGGCGCCCAGGCCTGTGTCAGTGGTTCGATGTTTATCTATATCACCACCGCACCCTTTGTCTTTATGGACTACTTCAGTGTCAGTCCGAGCCGCTTCCCGCTGTTCTTTGGCGCCTGTATTCTGGGGCTGATCTGTATGGTGCAGGTCAATATCCGCCTGCTCAACCTGTTCCAGCCGCGCAATATTTTATTGGCTGGCGTCACTCTGCAGATGCTCGGCTGTGGTTTGCTATTACTCGGCACTTTGACCGGTATTAAAGAACTGACTCTGTGGATGGTACCGCTGGTATTGGTAATGAGCTGTATCGGTATTACCGGGCCCAATGCCGCCGCCTGTTATCTGGAGTTTTTTCCCAAAATCAGCGGCAGCGCTAACGCCCTGTATGGCGCCACAATTTTTATCACCGGCGGCGTGCTGGGCGGATTGGTAAGCAGCCTGCACACAGGCACCCTGGTTCCTATTGCCGCGTCCATGTTTGGGTGTGCAGTAGTGGCCCTGTTCTCCAGTCTGGTAATCGCCCAGGCACGCAAACCCATCGACTCGGATATACCAATCACCAGGCGCTTTACCCCGCGTTGAAGAGTCAGTTTTGTGTTCATCTATTGAAAAGAGGGTATTTCGGCCCGGCCATATTGGCTAAGTACTCAGGGACCATATTTGCCACTTCTGTTCCGGAGCTCCACCTAGTTGTTGATAAAAAGCTTGTGCATCTACATTAGTAGAAAGAACTTCCCACTTTATTTTGGCACTACCCCGCTCATAGGCCTCTTTTATTAAATATCCCATCAATGCCCTTCCTACCCCTTTACGGCGATATTCTTTGTTGCCAACTACGTAAAGTTCTTTAATCCACAGCCAGGGAGTTAAATCGTAGGTAAAGGGAAGGGCATAAAAAACCAGGTAGCCAATAGCTACACCACTGTCTTCGGCCACTAAACATTGGAAGTCTGCCCGCTTAAATAGTCGATTATTTAATTCTTCCTCAGTAACCTTGAACCTATCTAAGTAGCCTTCGAATTTAGCTAGCCCACGCATCATCTCCAATAATTGACGAATATCACTAGGCTTTGCGTTACGTATAAGCATTTATTTGTTGCCAAATTTGATGGATTGGTAGAGGGTGCAACCTTCACCCTCTTTATTTCCGGTCTTGAGAGATAAAATCTCACTTTGACCTTAGGCGCTGATAGTTTCCTTTTCTCCCACCAGTTTGAATCCTTCATCTATCCATCCGGTTATACCACCAATCATTTTTTTCACTGGAAGCCCCAATTTTGCCAACCGGACAGCAGCCTTCTCTGTTGCATTGCAATGGGGCCCGGCGCAGTAGACGACGAACAAGGTGGAATCTAGATAGCGAGATACAAGCTCTTTATTGATGTACTGATAGGGTAGGGACTCAGCGCCCAAAATGTGCCCCTGACGAAAGGCTTCTTCACCGCGAACATCCAACAGCACAAAGTCCTGGCGCCCATTGGTTAGGGCATGATGAACATCCCAGCAGTCCGTCTCAAAGGCCATCAGTTCTTGGAAATGTTGCAGGGCTTTTTGACTGCTAGCTGGGGCAATACGACTTACAGCAGAACTCATAATTATCTCCTTGGTTAACACTCACTCTTTGTCATGTATGTATTCTGTTCTTTGGCTATTTATTTAACGATTGGCTTAAAAGCCATATAGCGTTAAATTTGAGCCAACCTAGGTATCGAAGTGAGAAATCAGCATGATGGATAAGGGAAAAGCAAAGCGCGTAGCGATTCTGGTTCATCACCAAGTTGCCTTATTTGAACTTGGCTGCGCGACCGAACTGTTCTGTTTACCCCGCCCCTGTACCAATACGCTCTATGAGGGAGAGGTTGTTTCCTTCACTGCCAAGGCACAGCTAGGGCTTGGGGGGGTATCCCTACAGTGCAGACAAGTGAGCAGCCTGATGGATTACGATTTGTTAGTCGTACCCAGCTGGCCGACTACACCACAAACCAAGGACTGCTCCCTACAATCTGTATACGCTGCTGTGGAAGCCTTTGCGGCGGAACGCCGGCAAATTCTGACTTTTTGTTCTGGCGCATTTTTACCTGCCGAAATTGGTTTGCTGGATGGAAGGCAAGCCACCACTCATTGGCGCTATGCGAATACCTTTAAAAAGCGATTCCCCAAAGTAGAGTATGTAGGGGATGTACTTTATGTCTGGCAGGACAAATTGGCCTGTTCTGCAGGAAGCTCAGCAGCAATAGATTTGGGAATAGAGTATTTACGGCGTAGCCATGGTTATGAATTGGCTAATTCTGTAGCCAAGCGCCTGGTGATGGCTCCTCATCGGCAGGGAGGACAGGCCCAGTTTGTAGAGACCCCAGTTCCCAAGCGGCCCGATCATTTCGCGGGCGCACTGGATTGGGCCCTTGCCAACCTGGATAAACCCATCATGGTGGGCGACTTGGCGAAACAAGCGCATCTCTCTCGTCGCAGTTTCGATAGAAAATTTCGCCAATCCATGGGGCTGGCCCCTAAAGAATGGTTAACGCAACAACGGCTTCGTGTAGCGCAGAAAGCTCTGGAGTCAGGCAGTGAGACCATTGATCATGCAGCACAAGTTTCTGGTTTTGAGAGCAGTGCAACTCTTCGCCATCATTTCCGTAAAGCTTTCGGTATCTCTCCGGGTCAGTACCAACGACAATTTGCCTGTCCAGATAAGGCTGAAGATATGTGTAGGAAGTAAATAAACCTGAACGGGATAAGATGCTTTCAGTGAGTACAGCCACAACTTCGACCAACGCTAGCGGAGCTGATGCACTGTTTATTTGGCGGCAATATACTCTTGGGCTCCCAATCTAACTGAGATTTTCCTCTTGCAAGGCCTGCTGAACTGCCGGGCGCGCTGCCATACGCTCCTGAAAAGCCTGTAACCTGGGCCACCGTGTCATATCAAAATCCTGAACCTTGAGCCAGCGGTTTATCAGGTAGAGATACGCATCCACGACAGATAGAGAATTCCCCAGCAGGTAGTCGTTCTGTAGCTGCTCTTCAATATAGTCTATGCGACGTAGAATCCTTTCCCGAGCTTTTTTCTTTTCTTCCTCAGTGCCTTTCCAAAACAGGGGCAAGAAAGATTTATGAACCTCCGCACTGATAAAATTCAACCACTCCAACAAGCGGTAATGGTCCAAAGTGCCCAACGGTGGCGCCAAACCGGCATCGGGCTTTTGCTCGGCGAGAAACTGCATAATAGCGACGCCCTCTGTGAGTAACTCGCCCCCCTCTAGCTGCAGTACTGGTACATAGCCCTTCGGGTTAACTCTATAAAAGTCGTCGCCGTTTTCCAGGGTATGCGTCTTTAGATCCACCTTGCAGAGTTCGAGATCAATACCCGCCTCCAGGGCGACAATATGTGGGGATAGAGAACAGGCTCCTGGCGCATAAAAGAGTTTCACGGTGACCCTCCTGAGTGGACTGTGCGGCATCGGGCAATATAGGCGCCTACTGGCTTCACAAGGCGCTATTTTTTGCGAATCCAGTGATCAAGGCTGAAGCGCCCAGCACCCGCGCAGGCGAGAATCAGGTAGCCTCCAGCAATGGTGATGTTCTTCATAAAGCTGGTCATCTCTGCGGGATCGCCTGGTGAGTAATGCACCATCCAGGCACTAGCCAGGCAGAAGAGAAAAAGAATCACTGCGGAAAAGCGGGTAAAGAATCCGAGCAATATCGCCAGGCCACCGACCAGTTCTACGATAATCACCAAGGGGAGTAACAGGGCGGGGATTCCCATGGAAACCATAAAGGCTTCCGTCATTTTGTAGCCGCCGATCTTATTCCAGCCGGCAAAGATAAACAGCAGGGACATTAATACCCGCCCGACAAGTTTAGAGGTATCACATAACAGGGGATGATGTGCCACGGCCTTCTCTCTTCTTTAACTGTTACATTGGGTTCTACCTGATGCCTCCAGTGTAGTTGGGAAGCCATATCGAAATGGGGGCGATGCCGACAGCAATGTATTCCACGTAGAGAAACTTGCACCGCAATTGAGAGTCTGACGAAGCGGAAATTAACGAATGACAGTTTCGGCAGACGCGGAAAAGTTGTTGTGGATATAAATAGAAAATGCGGTTGTGCCGCACTGAGGAGCCGTTACAATTGCGCGCCCCCAACCAGGGCGCAGCCGGCGGTATCCATACCTGACACCCCTGTGCCCAGAGCCCTGTCAGGGAAACTCGAGCGGGCCCCTGCGCGACTACACTAACGGCACGCTCAGCAACTGATAATTTCGCCCGTAGAAGCATCGCTTTTAAGGGGTTGGCAAGGCCCCACAATTCTTATCCCTGGAGTCCACGCACGGCATGGAAGTCTATTACACCTTTTGTTTTCTTGCCGCGGTGTCGGTCTTTCTCGGTTTCCTAAATCAGTATGTGCTGCGTGCGCAAACCACAATTGCCATCACCACTGGGGCCCTGGCCTTGTCGCTCATTGTCACCGGCCTGGGCAAATTGGGGATAGTGGAGTTGCGCACCTGGGCCGACCAACTGCTGCCGTTGCTTAACCTGGAAGACATTCTACTCAAGGGAATGCTGGGCTTCCTGCTCTTCGCCGGCAGTTTGCATATCGACCTGTTGGAATTGCGCAATCAAAAACTGGAAATTGGCTTGCTGGCGATTGTTGGTACTTTGATTTCCACCTTTGCGGTGGGCGGCCTGCTGTATTGGTTCCTAATGTTGATCAATATGCCGGTAGCCTTCATTTACTGTCTATTATTTGGTGCCTTGATCTCCCCCACCGACCCCATCGCCGTATTGGCCATTATGAAAAACCTCAAGGCACCGGAGCAGGTATCCATTCAGGTGGAAGGGGAGTCCCTGTTCAACGATGGCTTCGGTATTGTGGTATTTGCAGTAATTTACGCGGTGGCTTTCGAAGGGGGGCAACCAACTGTACCGGCAGTGGCAGAGCTATTCGTTCTGGAAGCGATTGGGGGGATTCTGCTCGGCCTGATTATCGGTGGGCTGTTCCACTGGCTGATCTGCTGCACCGACGACCACAGCCTGGAGCTGTTGCTCACCCTGGTCATTCCAACTGCCGGATTCTCATTGGCCAATATCCTCGGTGTCTCCGGTGCCCTGGCGATGGTAGTGAGCGGAATTATTATCGGCAACTTCACCCGCGAGCGCGGCTTTTCCAGGGTGAGCCAGCACGAACTGGATAACTTCTGGAATATCACCGAGGATTTCCTCAACGGACTGCTGTTTCTGTTGGTGGGCCTGTTCCTGATTACTATCGATCTGCGCCCGGCGGACTACCTGCTTATGGTGGCGGGAATTGTCATCGTACTAATGGCACGAGTCCTGGCAGTGGGGGTGCCCTTCCTGTACCTGAAAAGGCGCCGCAGCTACCACCCTTACACCAACCGGATATTGATCTGGGGTGGTCTCAAAGGCGGCCTGGCCCTGGCCCTGGCTATGTCCATCCCCTCTGGCAGCGCTTTTGTTCAGGGGCAGGACCTGCGCTACCTATGGGTGGTTATGACCTATGGCGTAGTGCTCTTTTCTATTGTGGTGCAGGGCTCTACCATAGCGCCATTAATACGCCGCAGTCGCGAATTTGCCGAACCGGAAAGCGCGCCCGCCAGCGATCAGCAACACACTGCTAACTAGCGATAATCGATCAATGGAACACTCTAACTTCCTTGTTGAAGCCGTCATCTTTATGGGGGCCGCGGTTATCGCTGTGCCTATCGCCACACGCCTGGGCCTGGGTTCCGTACTCGGATACCTACTGGCCGGGGTGGCCATTGGACCCAGCGCACTGGGCCTGGTGGGGGATGCCAGCGATGAAATGCATGTGGCCGAATTCGGCGTAGCGTTGATGCTGTTTTTGATCGGCCTGGAGATGCAACCTAAAAAGTTGTGGCAAATGCGCGGCGCCATCCTCGGCACCGGCAGCGCGCAACTACTCCTGACCGCTGCTGCAGTGGCGGCAATAGCGCTGTGGTTATTCGATATGAGCTGGCGCACCGGCGTAGCGATCGGTTTGATCCTGGCCCTGTCCTCCACCGCTATCGTCCTACAGTCCCTCAATGAAAAAGGGCTTCTCAAAACTCAAGGCGGGCGCAGTGCCTTTGCGGTGCTGTTACTCCAGGATATCGCTGTAATCCCCATTCTCGCCCTGCTGCCATTGCTCGCGGGTACTACCGCCGAATCCCACGCCAGCGGCTTGGAGGGATGGGGATATGCCGCTGCGGTTATTGCCACCATCGCCGCCTTCGCTATCACCGGCCGCTATCTGCTGGGACCACTGTTACGCCTGGTAGCTGGCAGCCAAGTACGCGAAATGTTTACCGTTACCGCCCTGCTGATTGTCTTCGCGGCAGCGGCGGTAATGAGCTGGCTCGACCTCTCACCGGCTTTGGGTACTTTCCTCGCCGGAGTACTGTTAGCGGAGAGTGAGTTTCGCCACGAACTGGAGGCAGATATTGAGCCGTTCAAAGGATTGTTACTGGGACTTTTCTTTATCGCCGTAGGCGCCAGCCTGAACTTTGCGCAGATCGCGCAAAACCCACTGCTGTTGTTTGGTCTGGTAGTAGCCCTGGTAGTGGTGAAATTTGGCGTTCTGTTCCTATTGGCAAGGTTTCTGCGCATGTCCAAGGGCGAAGATTGGTTATTCGCACTATCCCTGGCCCAGGCGGGAGAATTTGGCTTCGTTTTGGTGTCCTTTTCCACTCAAATCCAAGTACTCGACGCCGAAGCCAGCAGCTTGTTGGTAGCACTGATCGCCCTGACTATGGCGCTCACACCGATTCTGTTACTGGTATTTGAAAGGTTTATTCAGCCGCGTTTTCTTATCGGCCCGGAAGCCCCACAGGCAGTCGAACACGAACCACCGATGGATTCCAATTCACCGGTCATCATCATCGGTTACGGCCGTTTCGGCCAGATTGCCGGACGCCTGCTCAATGCCTGTGGTTTTAGCACCACCCTACTGGAGCGCAACGCCGAACAGCTGGATTTGGTTCGTCGCTATGGTATTGAGGCCTATTACGGTGATGCCACGCGGGAAGACCTACTGCGCGCCGCCGGCGCCGCCCAGGCACGCCTGGTGATACTCACCTTGAGTGATCAGGCCGCGTCTTTGGAGATCATCGCGCAGCTGCAAAAACACTTTCCGCACTTAAAGATTCTCGCGCGGGCACGCAGCCGTATGCACCAATATGCGCTGATGGAAGCCGGGGTAAAATATATTTTTCGCGAGACCGTCGATCCCGCCTTGGCAATTGGTGAGAAGGCCCTGGAGCTGCTGGGACTCAGCCCCTTGCAAGCGCGCCGCGCTGCACGCAAATTTAAACAGCACGACCAGCGTATGCTGGAGGCACTGTTTCCCTACTGGCGCGATGAGGCACAGCACATCGCGCAAAGCCGTATCTATCGTGAACAACTCTTGCAGGCTCTACAAGAAGACCGCCGCGATAGGGACCTGCATCTGGACCATTACTGGGAAGAGGCGAAAGTGGAGACCGAAAGATCTTAATTGGCCACTGCCTGTGCCGATAAAAGACTTAGGAACATAGCGCCAAGATAGCTTTTACCCAGATTAAGGTATTGGCTGACGGCGCAAACTTTTGAGCGCAATGTGGTTGAGTGCGACTTAGTGGCCAACTGTGGAGCTGTGATCGAGCACAGCGATCACAGCCCGACCTGGTATCAGAGTTTCACTCACATGTCCCTTTCCACACAAATCCTTGGCTAATAAAATATCGCCAGCCCTAAAAATATGCTGCTCACCAGAGCTGGTCGTTATTTTCACCTCACCTTCCAGATAAAAAATAAACTGCTCTCGTGGCGCGCAGTGCCAATCAAAAATCTGATGCTCATCGAACTCGCGAAAATATATTTGCCGCACCTGATAGGGATCAGAATAATCCCCAAGTGGCTGATGGTTCTTCTGGATTATTTTCCGCTCTTTAAAGATAGATACGCCATCAACACTTAGCAGTTCTATATACTTCATACCTTTCCCAACCTATTACGAATATTGATCCGGGAAAACCTCTATTCCTTAGACAAAATACTGGCCTCTATCAGATCAACTTCGAGCACTAATTTTCTGTGCAACTCATCATCAATCTCTCGGCTCACACGGAGTTCCAAAAGACGCTGTCGCTCTGCGGCCAATGCCGCCAGACGAAAACGGCGTTCCACCCGTGCCCTCAACCATACCGTCTCGCCCGCTTCATCATCACCGATGTTGATGCGCCGACGGTATATCTCCAGCAGGTGATCAATAGCCTCGTAGGCAATCTCTTTATTTTTCCAGTGTACATCTATTTCTTTACGCAAACTGATCAGCCGATGTTCAGCCGCCTTGGCGGCAGAAACCCTTGCTCCCTTTTCATCGCCAATCGCCGCAAGACTGGGCGTATCCGGTAAGCGCCTAAGAAGAAATGGTAGGAAAATACTGGCGACCAATAATGAAATCAGAATTACCCCCATAGCTATCGCTATAGATGCTTCACGGCCAGGTAAAGGTTTGCCATCAGGCATTAACAGGGGCATTGAAAATGCACCAGCAAGAGTGATAGCCCCACGCACACCAGCCACGCTCAAAACACTGACCAGAGCAAATTGAGTAGAGAGAGAGGGAAGGTTGCGGCGAAAGCGCGAGAGGTAAAGCGATACCCAAACCCAGATAAAACGCAGCATCAAAAGAACAAAAGAAATTGCCAGGACATACAATATAATCCAACCTAATCCAATATCCTGAGCCCAACTCGAATCTACATCGATAAGGCGCACCAGCTGTTCTCCCAGCAGCACGAAGATAATACCATCGAGCACAGTTTGTACGGTATTCCAAACTGCTCTACGGTCCATCCGTGTAGCGGATTTTTCTGAACCTAGCAGGCTGGTGTAATGAGTGGCAATTCCCGCACTTGCAGCAGCAAGAATTCCCGACACACCTACACTTTGACCGGCTTGATAGGCGGCAAAAGGGACCAGTAAGCTTACCAAAATCTGGATCGCCGTATCCTCACCGCGAAGGTACACCAACCAGCGCAACAGATAGCCACAGATAAATGCCACCCCCGCACCAATGGCAACCCCTCCTATGGCAACCCAAAAAAAACCGGTTACGGCCTGTGGAAAAGAAAAACTGCCAGTCATCGCCGCAGCCAAAGCAATACGAAAGATATCTAGCCCAGAGGCATCATTAAATAATGATTCTCCAGCGAGAATATGCTCAAGCCTTGGGGGAATATTATTGGTGCCCTGCACAACCGATACGGCCACAGGGTCCGTGGGGGCAAGTATTGCTGCTAGTGCAAATGCCATGGCGATCGGCATAATCGGCAACAACCAAGCGATAAAAAACCCCATGCCAAATACGGTAAATATTACCAGCCCTACAGCCAAGGTAATTATCGAACCTAGATCTCTGAAAAGAGCACCCTTGGGAATGCGCCAGCCAGCTAAAAAAAGCAAAGGTGGAATAAAAAGCAGAAAAAATATTTCTGGGTCTAATGGTATTTTTATGCCGAACACGGCGCCGAGAAGAACACCACCTAAAATTTGAATAAGAGGCAAGGGAACAGGAAAAGGCAAAACTCTAGCGACAATCAGGCTGAGCGCCACTACCAGCAATAACAGCAGAGCAACAACGAGATAGTGCATCGCCCACTCATATTCCTTTGAAAGACTGCGGCACTGCAATTTTCAACCCGACTTATCAGGTCAGCCATTCCGCCAGTATAGGAAAGAGGATTACCGAGGCTTCACAAAGTCATTCAAAGTGTTGGCTTTAGCGCCAAAGCAAAATCACAGACGCTTTAAGAAACAAAGATCCCCACAAGAGGGAAAAGAGTTAACCGAAACGGTGTAAACCTAACAATTAAGTTCGTGCAGGCACCTCTGGCATCGATAGAGAGATACTCTATAGAGAATTTATTAAAAATAGGGAAAGATTATTAATAACCTAAGGCCTTTCTCATAAATTAGAGTTCCTTGTGCATAATTTGGGGTAAGTTAGATTTTTTTAAGATTACTTATCCACATTAACAGCCACCGGCTGCCGTAGGATAAATTTTAAAACTCCAACCTGTTAATAACACTCCCTATCTTACCCACCGGAAAAGAACACAGTTCAGGTAACAGAGTACCTGTGGAAAACCAGCGGATAATAATCAATTCAGCCAGAGAAATATTAACAGGCCTCTATTTAAACCCGACTAACTGGCGAGAAAATCACTCAGCAACCGATTAAACCTCTGTGGCGCTTCAAGAAATAGGAAGTGACTGCCTCCATCTTCAGCCTCGATAATCTCCAACCGAGAACCTTTAATTTGTTGATGAATCCATTGCTGGCACTCTACTGGGTGAGGGCTGGCACGGCCGAAGGCGATCAAAGTGGGTTTTTCAATTCTGGGGATAAAATCGCGCCAATCGCGAGTAACATTGTCAATAAATAGGCGCGCCGCCAGAGCGCGCGGGAACTGCAAATTGACCCCAACCAGCTCTTCCCTTTGATCCTGTGTCATTGCCGGAGTCACCATTGACATCAAAATGTCACGGGTTGCCTGCTCGCCCTGGGAGCTACGCAGTTGACCGGTAAACTGGAAGAGCTGTTCGGCAGTGAGGATTGCACCGGCCTGCAAACGCTCTTGTTCAGACCAATAAGGCTGGGCAAGTAAGGCGGGGGGTTCATCAATAAAAATCAGTTTGGAAACTCGCGTATCGCCAAACATCTCCAGGTAATTCCAGATCACCGAAACACCGGCCGAGTGGCCAAGTAGATAGAGAGGGGCCGGGTCCAGGGCTGTGATCAACTCCTGTAAGTCCTTCGCCAAGCGGGCAATACGGTAGCCATACAAGGGTTTTTCTGACTGACCGTGGCCACGCATATCGAGAGCAATGACTCGGTAGCGATCACATAAACCGGCAAGTTGATGCTTGAACAGGGCCGCCCCTTGAGACCAACCGTGCAGTATCAGTAGAGTCGGACCAGTCCCGGCACACAGATAGCTGAGCTTTACCCCATCCGACGTGGTAAAGCTCAAGCGCTGCGCGGATTTGTTCATAAGCCATCCATGGCCTTGGGGAATTACTCTACCGTCACCGACTTAGCCAGGTTCCTAGGCTGATCTACATCGGTGCCTTTCAGCAACGCCACATGATAGCTGAGCAACTGCAGGGGCACGGTATAGAGGATAGGTGCCAAACTTTCTGGGGAGTCCGGCACTTCCACTACGGTAATCCCTTGCTCGCTGGTGAAGCCGGCCTTCGGGCTGGCAAAGACAAACAGCTGTCCACCGCGCGCACGCACTTCCTGCAAGTTGGACTTAAGCTTTTCCAACAGCTCGTCATTGGGAGCCACAACAATTACTGGCATATCCGCATCTACCAGTGCCAGCGGGCCGTGCTTGAGCTCACCTGCCGGATAGGCTTCTGCGTGGATATAAGAGATTTCCTTAAGCTTTAATGCGCCTTCAAGGGCGATAGGAAACTCGACACCACGGCCGAGGAACAACGCATGATTCTTCTCCGCAAAAGCCTCACTGGTATGTTGAACCAGTGCATCGAGGCCGGTGAACTCTTCCATCAGCTTCGGCAGCTGATGTAGAGCACTAACTAGTTCCGCCTCACGCTCACTGGGGAGGCCGTTGGCCTTGGCCAACGCAATACTGAATAACTGCAGGGCCACCAATTGGGTGGTGAAGGCTTTGGTAGAGGCCACACCAATTTCCGGGCCCGCTTCCGTCATCAGCGAAAGTTCAGACTCACGCACCAGAGAACTGTTGGGCACATTGCAAATCGTCATAAAACCCAGGTAGCCAAGTTTTTTGGCCTGACGCAGAGCTGCCAGGGTATCCGCAGTTTCGCCGGACTGAGAAATAGTCACGAACAAAGTACCCGGACGAACAACAGTCTTGCGGTAGCGAATCTCACTGGCCACCTCCACGGAGCAAGGCACTCCCGCCCAGTCCTCCAGCCAATAGCGCGCCACCATTCCCGCGTGGTAGCTGGTACCGCAGGCGACGATCTGTACCTGCTCTACCTTGGGCAGGATTTCCTGGGCGCGGCTACCCAGCGCCTGGGACAATACCGAATGTTCTCCAATGCGTCCGGCCAAAGTCGCCGCCACAACCTCCGGCTGTTCGAAGATTTCCTTCTGCATATAGTGGCGATAGCGCCCCTTGTCGGCAACGTCGTGGCCCCTATCCAGCTTATGCACCGGATGGCTCACTTCTTCACCTTGCTTATTGCGAATGGAAATCCCACTGCGGCGCACTTCCGCCACATCCCCCTCTTCGAGGAAGATAAAACGATCGGTTACCTGGCGCAGTGCCATCGGGTCTGAGGCGATAAAGTTCTCCTCAATGCCAACGCCCAAGACCAAGGGGCTACCGTAGCGTGCACAAGCCAGGACCTCTGGCTCCTCTCTGCTGATCACGGCGAGGGCGTAGGCACCCTCCAGCATCTTGGTCGCCTTGCTAACCGCATCCACCACGCCCAGGCCCTCTGTGCTCAGGGAGTGAATCAGGTGAACCACCACTTCAGTATCGGTATCGGAGGCGAATTCATAGCCCTTGGCCTGTAGCTCCTCGCGCAGAGCCTGGTGATTCTCAATAATCCCGTTGTGCACCAGGGTGATATGTTCAGACATATGGGGATGGGCGTTTTCATCGGAAGGCACTCCATGGGTAGCCCAGCGTGTGTGGGCAATGCCTTGATGGCCCTCAGTGGGATCGACCTGCAGCTTGGCCTCCAGGTCTACAACCTTACCCAAACTCTTGCGCAACTGTAGCTGGCCTTCATTATCGCGAAGGCAGACGCCCGCAGAATCGTAACCGCGGTACTCCAAGCGGCGCAGGCCCTCGAGAAGAATACCCGTTACATTGCGCTGGGCCAGTGCCCCAACAATCCCACACATACCGATCTCCTCTCAAATCCTAAAATTTTTGTTTGTTCTTTCGTTAGTCGCCTGCAACTGACTTTGGCGATGCGCAAATCACCCGCACCCCCAAATCTTGCAATTGCTCGCGCGCACTCTCTTCCAGACCAGAGTCTGTCACCAGTACATCGACTTTTGACCAGGATAGCTCCAGGTTGGGAATACGCCTGCCAACCTTGCTGGACTCCGCCAATACCACTACTTCCCGAGCAACTTGCGCCATCACCCTGGATAGGCCTATTTGCTCGTTAAAAGTACAAGTGCCTCGCTCCAGATCTATGCCATCCGCACCAATAAACGCTCTGTCAAAGTCGTAATCGCGCAAAACCTGTTCCGCCACCTTGCCTTGAAAAGCCTCGAAGTGGGGGTCCCAGGTGCCGCCTGTCATTAACAGGGTTGGCTCGTTTTCCAGTTCCCGCAGGGCATTGGCCACATGCAGCGAGTTGGTCATAACCACCAGACCGCGCTTTGATTCCAGCTCGGGGATCATCGCCGCAGTCGTGCGGCCGTAATCAATCACGATGCGATGGTGGTCGGGAATCAAGGCCGCCGCAGTGCGGCCAATGGCGCGCTTCACTTCCGATGGCCCTTCCTCTACAACCAATTCCCGCGGTACCGGTATGGCACCACCACGGCGACGCAGCAGCAAGCCGTGGTTTTCCATCGCAGTAAGATCCTTTCGAATCGTAACTTCTGAAGTTTCGAAACGCCTTGCTAAATCTTCGACACTGGCCTCCCCAGTTTCATTCAAAAGACTCATAATCCCATGGCGACGTTGTTGGGTATTGCGTTTCGACATAACTTGCTAACTTTCATTTCGAAACTTAAAGATAGCAAAATGAAAGATAAATTCCCACAGGAATTTCAAAAAGGCAGAGGCCCAACAGGGAAACAGCAGAAATGATGCCGCTACTCAGGTGGAAAGCGCGGCTAGCATCGCCTGGAGAAAGCGCGCCAGTTCACCACCGGTCACCGCTCGATGATCAGCACTAATAGAGAGCGGCAACAGTGGCCGCATAGCCGGCCAACGGTCTATGACGACAACTCCTTGGCAAACCCTGCCCGCACCGACAATGGCCACCGTAGGGGGCAACACAACGGGTGTCGCATAGCGCCCGGCAATAGCACCAAAGTTGGACAAGAGAATCGTTGCGCCCTGCAAATCGCTCTGGGCGATTCCGGTCTCCCTGGCCTGATGCTTGAAGTCGGCCACCTGGGCCATCAGTGAGTCATCTGATCGCGTGGCTACATCTTTGACCACAGGGACATATAGGCCTCGCGGGGAATCTACCGCCAATCCGATATTGACGGGCTGTTGAGGAGACAGCTGATCATCTTGGAAATACGCATTGAGGGTAGGCTCCGCAGCACAGGCAGACTGCACAGCGCGAATCAGTCTCAATAATGCCGGCTCGCTGCCCCACCAGCTGGAGATATCCGCATCATCACATAGAGTAATCTGCGCCACCTGGTCCCTAGCGCGGCTCATGGACAGGCCCATGGCACGCCGCGCCGGGGACATAATTTCCCCAGGCTCTTGAGCTTTTACCAAATCCCTCTCAGGCAAAGGCTTCCTTGTATTTTGCTCAGCTTGACCGGTAGCTATTTCCGCTGCACTAAATTTTGCCCCCGCGGCAGAGCGCACCTGTGCAGCTGTGATCACTCCCCCGTCCGTGGAGAGCTGTTCCAAATTCACCCCCAGGCGCCGGGCTAGGGCACGAACCGAGGGTGTTGCCAGCCGTTTAGGCCCCTCAGTAAGGCCCTGCTCGGCGCCGAGGACATCTTCACTCTGTTCGAGCTTCCCAACCACCGTTCCACTGTCGGCCCGCGACCGACTAGGTGCCGATGCCCCGCACACTTTTTCTTTTTCAGGTTCTTCCTGAATGACAGACTCTTTGGGGGAAGAAGCTTCAGCAGGCACTGCTGATTGCGATGTCTCTTGGCTACTGCCTTCAGCGACAAAGCCCACTAAGGGCTCACCCACATTGACGGTTTGATCCGGCTCTGCAAACAGCTTTTCTATTCTGCCTCCCCAAGGAGCTGGAACTTCTACCAGAGCCTTGGCGGTCTCAACGGTTACCAGGCTTTCGTGGGCGGCAATTTCATCTCCTTCGTGCACATGCCATTCTCGTACTACTGCATCCGGTAGCCCTTCACCGAGGTCGGGCAGGGTAAAAATTTTCATGCCACCCCTCCATTTGCGTATTCGAGCACTTCGCGCACCGCCGTCATAATTCGCGGCACACCGGGTAGGTAGACATCTTCAAGCTGGTAATAGGGCATCACCGTATCGAACCCCGTTACTCTTTGTACCGGTGCATGCAATAGGTCGAAGGCGTATTCATTGATCTGTGAAGCCACCTCCGCACCCAGACCACAAAAACGTGCGGCTTCATGTATCAAGACACAGCGGTGGGTTTTCTCCAAAGAATCAATAATGGTGTGAATATCCAGGGGTTTTAGAGTGGCGAGATCGATCACCTCCGCTTCGATGCCCTCAGTGGAGAGCTGCTCGGCAACCTGCAGAGTCTCCTTCAGCGAAGCTCCCCAGGCGATCAAGGTGATATCACTGCCCTCTCGCAAGACAAAGGCACGGTCCAGCGGCAGAGCCTCACCATTGTCGACGACTTCCTGGCGCACCGCACGATAGATCCTCTTGGGTTCGAGAAAGACAACCGGGTCTGGATCGCGGATCGCCGCCAGTAACAATCCATAGGCCCGCGCCGGAGAGGAGGGCACCACTAAGCGCAATCCGGGAATATGGGCGAACAGGGCCTCAGTACTCTCCGAATGATGCTCTGGTGCATGGATTCCGCCTCCATAGGGGGCCCGGTAGACAATCGGGCAGGAGAGACGGCCGCGAGTGCGATTGCGATAGCGCGCGGCGTGGCTGAGGATCTGATCGAGACCGGGATAGATAAACCCCATAAACTGAAATTCCGCCACCGGTCGCAGGCCCTGCACCGCCATACCAATTGCAATCCCGGCAATCATATTTTCCGCCAGCGGAGTATCCAGTACCCGTTCATGGCCAAAACGCGCCTGCAGGCCATCGGTAGCACGAAAAACGCCGCCGTTCAGTCCCACATCCTCACCGAAAACAACCACCTTGGGGTCTCTCTGCATTTCGAAAGCGAGCGCCTGGGTAATCGCTTCTACCAGGGTAATTTGCGCCATCAGCTGTCCCCCTGCAATTGTTGGTATTGCTCGATAAAGGCCTCGGGCAAGGTTCCATAGAGGTGATCGAAAATAGCCGTAGACTTATCTCGAGGAGTTTGCCGATACACCCGCACTGCCTCCTCCAGTATCTCCTTCAACTCCCGCTGTAATTCCTCTTCCTGCGCATCTCCCCAGATACCCAGGCTTTCCAAATAGATTCTCAGCCGCCTGAGCGGCTCCCTACCCCAAGCTTCTTTGACGCCCTCTTGTGGTTGGTAGCGGCTGGCATCATCCGCAGTGGTGTGATCGCACAGACGATAAGTCACCGCCTCAATCAATGAAGGCCCACCACCTTCATGGGCCAGTTGCAGCGCCTCTAACACGGCCTGATACACAGCGATCACGTCGTTGCCATCAACCTGTAAACTGGGGATACCGGCGGCGATTGCCTTCTGCGCGAGGGTCTTACAAGCAGTCTGCCCAGAACGGGGTAGGGAGATGGCCCACTGGTTGTTATTGATCACCACCACCAGCGGCAACTTCCAATCCCCCGCTAGGTTGATCGCCTCATAGAAATCTCCCTTGGAAGTGGCGCCGTCACCGCCACTGGTAACCGCCGCACGTATAGGCTCCCCCAACTGCTCGTGTTTATATTTGAGCGCAAAGGCAACGCCGGCCCCATGCAACATTTGCGTGGCAATAGGTACGCTTAGCGGTAGATCCTCGCATACGTGGCGATAGTTCTGGCCGCGCTCATCTCCTCCCCAAATAGCGTAGATTTCCTCTATACGCACACCGCGCTCCAAAAGAGCACCGGTTTCCCGGTAATTGGGGCAGTAGACGTCTTCTTTTGCCATGGCGGCACCGACACCCACACCGATCGCTTCCTGCCCAAGACTGGACGGGTAGGTACCGAGTTGACCGGTGCGCTGCATCTTCACCGCACGATCATCGACCATACGCGCCAAGGTCATCTGCCGGTATAGGGCAACCAGAGTATCCGGGGTAGCGAAATCGGGTAGCGCCTGCGTAGTTTGTCCTGACTCATCCAGGTACTGTAGAGAGGCGATATCAAAGCTGGCGAGCAGCTGCATTCTAGGCTTGTGCATCGGGCCATTCCTTTTGTTCCCGAAGCGCAAGTTTAATGGAAAGGAGGTATCCCACCGGGTGGGAGGAGTGAAATCCCGCCGGAATTCGATTTTCCAGCGGGTTTCCCCTTTTAGGAAGGGTAAAAACTAATTTCGTTTAATGGGACGTTCCCAACCGGTGATATTGCGTTGCTTGCCCCGCGCCACGGCCAGCTCTTCACTACCCACCTCCCGGGTAATGGTGGAGCCCGCTCCTATGGTGGCACCACTGCCAACTTTCACCGGAGCAACCAGAGCGGTATTGGAACCAATAAAGGCGCCGTCACCAATTTCAGTGAGGGACTTATTCACACCATCGTAATTACAGGTGATGGTGCCGGCACCGATATTCACAGACTCACCCACAACTGAATCCCCCACATAGGAGAGGTGATTAATCTTGCTACCGACTCCCACCTTGGCCTTTTTAGTCTCTACAAAGTTACCCACCTTGGCTCCGTCAGCCAGCTCGGTGCCAGGGCGCAGGCGAGCAAAAGGACCGATGGTACAAGCTTCACCCACATGGGCACCTTCAATGACAGAATTGGCCTCTACACGGGTACCATCCGCGAGACGGCAATCTTTTAGCAGGCAATTGGGGCCAATCTGTACTCCCTTGCCCAGTGAGACCTCACCTTCGAAGATACAGTTGATATCAATGGATACATCGGTATCACATTCGAGGCTGCCACGGATGTCGATCCGGGCTGGATCGAGCAAAGTGACACCGGCATTCATCAGTGCCACTGCGCGGGTATGCTGTAAGGCCCGCTCCATCTGAGCCTGCTGGGCGCGGCTGTTGACTCCGGCGACTTCCAGCGTGTCACTGGCACGCTCGCCCGTCACCGCGATCTCCTCACTCACAGAACGTGCGATGACATCGGTCAGGTAATACTCGCCCTGGGCATTCTCACAAGACAACTCAGGTAACCAACGAGCCAGCAGATCTGCCGGCGCCGCCAGGATACCTGTGTTCACCTCACTGATAGCCAGTGTATCGGCATCCGCATCTTTCTCTTCTACAATCGCCCGCACCCGACCCGACGTATCGCGCACTATGCGCCCATAACCGGCCGGATTGGCCATTTCTACCGAGAGCAGGGCTGGGCCATGATCCGCAGCCGACAGCAGGGACTGTAGAGTTCCCGCCCTGACCAATGGCACATCACCATAAAGTACCAACACGGTGGCACCCTCGCGGAACTGAGGGATAGCCTGTGCCACAGCGTGGCCGGTGCCCAGCTGCTCCGTCTGCTCAACAAACTTCACACCACTATCGGCAAAGCGCTGACGTACCTGGTCTGCGCCATGTCCGACAACCACGGTAATTTCAACCCCCTGCAACTGTCGCGCCGTCTCAATGACATGCCCCAACATGGGAATTCCGCCAATCGGGTGCAGCACTTTGGGCAGGTCCGATCGCATACGGGAACCTTTGCCCGCAGCCAAAATCACTACGTCGATAGTCATAATGGTTTGAAATCTCACTAATTCCTTAAATTTGGCAACATTGTGGCCACTAGCCCTCACTAACTCAACCCAACCCGGCAGCTTGGCGCTTAGCGCATTGCGATTGCCGCCGGACGGCGATCCCGGTAATTTAGCCTCCTGAAGATCAATACGTTGCCCATTACAACAGTACAGTCAGAGCCAACGCAGACAATGCGGTGGAGGGAAATTGTCCATGAATACAATCGAGCAAAAAAAACCACGGCGCCATTTATTGGCTCTGGCAGCGCTTATGCTGTCCCTGCCTCTGGGAGCCGTAGCAGAAGCTGAAGGCGCTGAAGAACAAGAAGGAGATAAGGCGGAAGCCCAATCCTGGGATATCAACAAGCCGCGCTACGAATTTAAACCGATCCAGTTGGACACCCGCGAGACCACCTGGAGCAACCTGGATATCAGCCCAGATGGCAAAACCATCCTGTTCGATATGCTTGGCGATATCTACACAGTGCCGGTAGCAGGCGGCGAGGCAGTAGCCCTGACCAATGAAATCGCCTGGAATATGCAGCCGCGCTTCAGCCCGGATGGCAAAACCATTGTATTTATCAGCGACCGCGATGGCGCCGACAACATTTGGTTGATGGATCGCAATGGCGACAACCTTCGCCAGCTCACCACAGAGAAGGAAAACCTGCTGCACTCGCCCAACTGGAGCCCCGATGGCCAGTACCTGGTAGCACGTAAAGGTTTTATGTCCGGCCGCAGTATTCCCGCCGGTGAAATCTGGATGTACCACTACGGTGGGGGTGAAGGTCGCCAATTGAAAGAGCGTATCGGTGGCGATATCGCCCAGAAGAATATTGCCGATCCGGCCTTCTCTCCAGATGGACGCTACGTCTATTACTCCATCGATACCACACCCGGTACCGTATGGGAGTACAACAAGAACTCGACCAAAGAAATATTTGCCATCAAGCGCTACGACCTACAGGACGGTGAAGAGGAAACCTTTATCTCTGGTCCCGGTGGCGCGGTGGCGCCAGTGCCCTCTCCGGATGGCAGTAAACTGGCCTTTATTCGCCGCCAGGACAATCAGACCTCCCTGTTCCTGAAAGATTTGGATACTGGGCTGGAAACCCCTGTTTACGCCGGCCTTGAGCGAGACCTACAGGAAATTTTCGGTCCTCATGGTAACTACGTTCAATACGACTGGATGCCCGATGGTGAGTCATTGGTCGTTTGGACTGGCGGTAAATTCCTGCGCATTTCAATAAACGGTGACAGCGTCGCGCCAATTGAAGCCCATGTGAAGGTAGAGAAGCAGGTCGCCGACGCGGTACGCTTCCCTGTGGAAGTAGCCCCGGATACCTTCAATGTGAAAATGATTCGCTGGGCGCAAAAATCCCCTAATGGCAAGCAGGTCGCTTTCCAGGCCTTGGGCAAGATTTATATTCAGGATATCGACAGTGGTGAACGCCGTCGCCTGACCCGCCAGAATGACCACTTTGAGTTCTACCCCAGCTGGTCCCGCGATGGTCGCGAGATCACCTATGTCACCTGGGACGACCAAAAACTCGGTCATGTGCGTGTAGTATCCGCCCGCAGCGGTCGCGGCAAGAACATCACAAAACAGCCCGGTCTCTACGTAGAGCCGAGCTTCTCCCCCAGTGGTGACACCGTGGCCTACCGCCGCTTTACCGGCGGTTACCTGCTCAGCCCCGAGTACTCTTTAGAACCGGGTATCTACCTGGCAGACGTCGACGGCGACTGGCAACGCCGGGTCGTGAAGTCCGGCTATGAGCCGCACTTCGGCGCTAGCGAGGACCGTATCTATTTCTCCGAGTACCAACACGCCGGCGGCGGCAAGCGCGTATTGAAGAGCACCAACCTGGAAGGCAAAGATGAGCGTGAGCACCTGCACGGTGCCGAGATTACCTCCTTCCGCCTGTCCCCAGACGGCAAGTGGGTCGCCTTTACCCAAGACTTCAAAGCTTTCGTCGCGCCCTTTATGCACACCGGCAAGTCCGAGGTGATCGGCCCTAATAGTAAAGCGGTCAAAGTCACCCAGGTATCCAAGCGCGCCGGTGAAAACCTGCATTGGTCTGCCGATAGTGACACCCTAGGCTGGGCACACGGGCCCAAGCTGTTCGAGCGGGAACTGAAAGACGCCTTCGAATTTGTCGCCGGCGCTCCGGAGGATCTACCAGAGCCGGTTTCTGAAGGCATCGACCTGAGCTTTAAGCAGTCCTTCGACAATCGCGCTGGCCTCGTTGCCCTCACCGGTGGCAAAGTCGTCACTATGCGCGATGCGGAGAACACCCGCGAAATTATCGAGGATGGCGTGGTTCTATTCCGAGGCAACCGCATTGTCGCGGTGGGCCCAGCTGCAGAAGTTGAAATTCCCGCCGAGGCGAAGCGTATCGATATCACCGGCAAAACTGTATTGCCAGGGCTGATTGACGCTCATGCCCACGGCGCTCAGGGTCGCGAAGAAATTATCCCGCAGCAAAACTGGAACCTGTTCTCCAGTCTGGCATTTGGCGTGACCACGATTCACGACCCCTCCAATGACAGCAGCGAGATATTCTCCGCCGCAGAAATGCAAAAGGCCGGTCTGATTACCGGACCGCGTATTTTCTCTACTGGCACCATCCTCTATGGGGCCAAAGGTCCAGGCTACAAAGCCAAGATCAATTCCCTGGAGGACGCTCAGTTCCACGTCAACCGTCTCAAGGAAATGGGCGCCATCTCGGTGAAGAGCTACAACCAGCCCCGCCGCGACCAGCGCCAGCAAGTGCTGCAGGCAGCCCGTGAAGCCGGCATTATGGTAGTGCCCGAGGGCGGCGGTAAGTACCAGCACAATATGAACATGATTGTGGACGGGCACACCGGTATCGAGCACTCACTGCCGATCGCCAATGTCTACGGCGATGTGGAGCAACTGTGGAGCCAAACCCAAGTGGGTTATACACCGACCTTCGTTGTGGCCTACGGCGGCCTCTGGGGTGAGGAGTACTGGTATGACCGCACCGAAGTATGGAAGAACGAGCGCCTGACCCGCTTTACCCCCGATTTTATCGTTAACCCCCGCTCTATCCGTCGCCCCACTGCGCCGGATGCCCACTACAACCACTTTAATGTGGCCCGTCAGGCCAAGCAGCTGCGCGACGAAGGTGTCACCGTACATATCGGCGCCCACGGCCAGCGCGAAGGACTTGGAGCGCACTGGGAGATGTGGATGATGGAGCAGGGCGGCTTTACCCCCTGGGAAGCCTTCCGCGCCGGTACCATCGATGGTGCCCGCTACTTGGGTATGGACGGTGATATCGGCAGCATTGAGGCTGGTAAGCTGGCTGACCTGATCGTGGTTGACGGCAACCCCTTGGATAACCTACGCCTGTCAGAGAACATTACCTACACGGTAATTAATGGCCGTGTGTTCGAGGCAGAAACCATGAACGAAGTCGGTGCTGGCGAACGCTTGGCATTCTTCCACGAACGCCTGCCTATCAGCGCTATGCCCGCTCCTACGGCAGAGGCGGTACAAGAGAAAATGGAACGCCACCACTGGGTACATTAATTCCCAGAGTCTTAGTTTTGTATCCGGTGGCTTCCGCCGGATACAACTTCTAGGGCGCGGAGAACTATCAAAGCGCCCAATTACCTATCTCTTATAACCCTACTAAAGAAAGTTTTCGGCTAGGAAAAATTATTGGTGATATAACCATATTTCAAAAGACCCACAAATACGGCCCCACCAAAGGTATTACCCAACGTGGCTAAGATTTGAAAGCGCAGTACTTCCATCAAACCTACCGAACCATCACCACCTATCCAGGCACTAAATATTGCTACGGCCCCTGCTACGCAATGCGGCAGACTGCCCAGACCGATTACAAAGGTCACTATTGCAATAACCATTATTCGACTAATGGTGTCAGTACTGGATGAAACTAGCCAACCGAGTAACCCCATTAGCCACCCAGCCAAAATTGCACCAAGACGTAACGCACTATTATTCGCACTAATCAGCTTTTGACCATAGTAATCAAAACCTGCTGAGACAATGTTTTGACTGACTGAGAAATAACCCACCAGTATCAACGCAAATAAAAAAGTGCCAATCATATTGCCGAGATAAATGAATCCCCACATACGACCCAGATCACGCAAACGTTGCCTTCTATCAGCAACTGGTAAATTGCCAATGTCGTATGTTCGGTAAAAAGATCCGTGCGTCCTATAATAACCAAAATAAAGCCAACCGGGTAACTCATCGACAACACAAGGTGTAACGCCGATTTATCCAGCTCTTCATGAAAACTGCTAAACAGCGCCATTATCAAGAAAAAACTAAAACCAATTTCCAATCCCGCAGCAATAGATGACCATAACAGAGAGCGACTCTCACGTTCATATTCATGCAGGCTGGCATCCATCTGTTCACACAAAACCACCCGCTCACTCTTGGGTCTATCGCTATTGATACTCATAGAAAATCAGAATGGGAGATGAAAAAAATTACATCATGGGAAGATGCGACACAGCATTCAGGATAGCTACTTTGGACTTAAACAAGGCCCTAACTAGCCTCGCCATTAAATTAAAAAGATCATAAAAAATATGGGGTAATTATTCACTCTACATAATTACCGGTGAAGTTCAAATACACCCAATACTTGTCTCCAGACTTTAACACTCATCCATTAAAAAGCCTCGCATAGCGAGGCTTTACATAGTAATCTCAAAGAGTGATAACTAAACTTCATTAACCTCTTCTATTAGAGCTTTATCCAATGCGTGCGCTCTCTGGAAAGCTTCACGTTTCGATAAGCGCTCAACATACTCCTGAAACTCTATTCGCTTCTCTATAGTGCCAAACTGCAGCCCCCATTCTAACTGGGCACCTATATAAACATCCGCTGCAGTAAAACGCTCACCGAGAATATAGGGGCCGGACTTAATCACCTTAGAAAGTGTGTCTAATGCCAACTGATAGGAACCGTAACCGAGCATCAGCTGCTTGTCTGCACCTGCCTCTTCCCCAAAGATATATTTATTCACAATGGCAGATTCCATAGGGCCAGCCGCAAAAAACATCCAGCGATAAAAGCTCGCTCTCTCATCGTCATTCATTGGCGCCAATTCTGACTCAGGGAACACTTCCGCCAAGTAAACACATATAGCTGAAGCTTCTGTAATAATTCTCCCACCATGAACCAGAGTAGGTACCTTACCCATTGGATTGATAGCAAGATATTCGGTGGTCTTCATAGGTTCACCGTACTCAAGTACCTCTGTACGATAAGATAAGCCCAATTCTTCTAGCATCCAGCGTACTATGCATCCGCGGGACTGGGGGTTAGTATATAAAATCAAATGATCTGACATGATTCTCTCCCTGAAAACGGAGAGAATAGTTTATTTTAATACTATTATTTTTCGAGAGATTTTTACGCCAGTAGGGAAGTTCTTGCTGTGGGATTAGAATAAACTTGTAAAAAATTAATCTTGTAAAAAGGTTATAAGGCTTATTTTTTCATCACAGCCATTCAGCCAACTCTATCGTGATGTATTCAGGACCCTCAATGTATACCAGCTTTCTGTTCAAATACTCTATAACCTGACCACGAATATGAACCCCATTTTTCTTCAAGTAATCCACAGACAACTCGATATCATCAACCCTCAAGCAAAGATGGTTATAGCCAGGTCTTGCCAGATTTAATATATTGGAATCAGAAAATATCTTTGGCGAACGGAAGTGTAACAACTGAATTTCAAATCTAGGCTCAGCATTCTTCAAAACCATTGTTAAATGGTCTGCCTGAACATTGGGGACCTCCAGGTATTTAGAGATTTTCTCTCCTGAAATAACATCAGTAATCTCCAATTCAAAATCTAATAATTCAAAGAATTTTTGGCTTTTTTCCAAATTGGTGACAGCGATGGTTACGTGATCAGGATTCTTTATCATCGACTAATCCTCCAAACTCCCTATCGATTCCTGGAAATTGCTCTACCAATTCTCTCGTACTGTTGGAGTAAGTTGGGCATACTCTCGGCTCCAAAATATTCTTTTGAATGCTCGGTAAAGCCTTTCCAGTGAAAAGGAAACATCACTTCCACCTTGGAATTTGAAATAGCAAAGTTATAAGCTTGTCGAGCTCGAGAAATAAGTTGTTCCTCTGATAAAATCCCATAATCTCGATTAGTGGTCTTAAACCCTCTCGGAATTAAATAATATTTAGCATCCATATGCTGAGTTTTATGCATCAATTTTTCAACAATTTCGTCCTGGAATTTCACTCCAACATAGTGATCAACTCCGAATAAATTGTAGTTCTCTGGTACGATTAGCTGAAATCTAGCCTGACTCACAGTATTGTGTGTAAATGTAATAGCAAGTTTTGCCTTAGGAAAATCTCTCCGTATCAATTCTCCAATCTCCTCAAGGTAATTTTTCAAATCTTTATCCGGTAATAGAGATCTTTGGAAGGGTTCATCTAGAGGATCAAAAGCGTAAATAATATCTTTAAAAGGCAGCAACTCTTGCCTGGCTTTTTCCCATCTATCCAGATAATCCTCCTGCTTATTTTTTCCAAAATCCTTAAAAAAAATAGGGGCCAAAGCCACCCAGATCTTTAGCCCATGCTTCCTGGCAACTGCCATTAGGTCTTTATCGAAGTACCAAATATCAACGAAAGTAGAGAATCTTGCGACTTCAGGGATATCATCTTCATCCCAACCGGAGTGATAAAACCCAAATTCTTTTAGGTGGCTTGGCACCCTATTTTTCTTAGGAGTAATTCCTGTGACAAAAATATTACCGGGAATATAAAAAGGCTTGGTGTTACTGAGATATTCGGCGGGAGTGGGGGCGTCATAGAATTGAGAGTGGCTATTTACACCTAAGAACAACAAAAAAAATGTCAGAAAAATCGAAACTTTTCGAAATGAGGCCTGATACAACTTACTGAAAACCATAAATCAGCGCCACTTTAAATTTAAAACATAAACTTAGCTTAAGCAGCCAACAACCAGTATAGAGAATATGATAGCAAGATATTATGATTTTGTACGCAAGGCACTTATTTACACAGGTTTACGAAATGAACTCAAATAAAGACAGAATGTATACTTTAATTATCTACTAACATCAACCACCTTTGGAAAGGTACCACGTATACAATAAATCAATATAGAGAAATGTGAAAGCAAGAAGGGTATGATTAAATGTGCACAGAGGTCGTACTTTCACCTAAAAGCATAGACAGTTGACATAAATTTTTCTAAAACAAAAATAACCTTTAAATAAAATCAAAATCTCATAAAAAATTAATAAAACTATTTATTAACCTGAAACAACTAGATTTTTGGCATACAACATTGGAGCGAAATTTTGTGAGAAAATCGATTAAATCACTAATAAAGACATTAGTATGTCTGTATAAATAGATTCTCTCTCTACGAAAATCTGTCAGCAGCATTTCAATTCAACAATATATACCTGGCCTCCTTGAAAACTAAGCTAGGAGGCTCATAAGCGCCAGAAAAAATATTACTGGCGTCAGAACAATTAAAAACTATTGTGTTACAGTTAAATACTGCTTTGTTTGCATATCAAAAACAGCGATACTTCTATTAGGCATAGCCAGATATACTTTATTCTCTTTAGTATCAATCACAGGTGAAATCAGCATATCCTCATTATTCTTCTCCTGAAGATTCAGCAACAAAGTTCTATCTCCAGTTTCCAGATCTACAGCCAGAAGCTCAATATCAATTGGAAATTCATCTCCTTCAGTATGGTTATAATCCTCAATAATTATTTGATTATTTAACTCATCAAACACCATAAAGCCAAGTTCATTCATACTTGGTCCACTGCCAATATCCTTACCTGATACTGTGGTTATTTCCTGACTATTCAGGTCAATTTTGTTGATAGTTCCATGAACATCCGAAATGTAGACGTGCGAAGAATTCGAGTTCAAGGATATATATTGTGGATGCCACATATCCATATACGTAAAATCTGTTATTACACTTCGATTTCCTGTCTCTATATCAACAGCAATCAATGAAGATCCAGATATAGTTAATATTCGATTTTGTGTCGAATCTACAGCTAGAGCTCTCGACCCCATAAGGTTTTCACCAACTCCTATTTCCACTCCTGAAATTATGGTTCGATTCCCGTTATTAGGGTCTATTTTGACGATACTATTGGATACAGATTCCATTGCGTAAATATTTCCATTTCTATCGTCTACAGCCAGATTATTAAAATAGCCTTTAATGATACCTTCGCCATAGTTTGGTCCTGATAGAATGGATCTGTGCCCAGTTTGTAGATCTACAGAAATAACTTGCTGAATCTTATCGAAATCAGAAAATAAATCAGAGTTACCATAACTATCATTCAGAACGATAATACGATTATTATCTTGGTCAAAGATAGGTGCTTCACTTGCAGAAATTAAGGGCCCATCCCCTCTAATTTTTCTGGATAAGCGACTCCTCTCTCCACTTTCCTTATTGATTGAGAAAGTATGCCCAGTCAGGCAGGAATTAATTAGAATAAAAGGCCCTACATCCAAAAAGCCATTTCTAGCTGAGTCGAAATTGAGATTTTCTTCACCGGCATCCAGTTCAGAAGAAATTACCTCTCGATCACCTGTTGTTAAATCAATTTCAAACAATCTACTATGGTGGTCGCCCACGTAGGCTTTGTTATTCTCTAAATCGACAGATAGACCTTTTATACTGTAAAAAGACTCTCCTGCACCTATATTTTTCCCTGAAATTTCACTTGCCGCCCATGTAAATGGATTTAATTCCAGTAATGCCTTCTCTTCGAGTACAAAAAATCTGCCACCTTTAATTTCAAGTCCCTGGTTTAGGTAGCCTACGGAACTTCCATCTACATACTGAAACTCTGATATTTTTTCTCTCTCACCTGTGGCAGGATCAACTTTTATTAAGGAGCTCGGCCAATAATTTTGAACATAAATATCTCCACTACTATCATCAATTGAAATCTGGGGCCTCTTGCCAAAAGATAGTGATTCATCATCAGTTTCTGAAATGCTATTTACTACATTAAAATCCCTATCAACCAACAACAACCTGTCTTTTTCAATAACTAAAAAATTTCCTGTAATCGCATCGTATTTCGCACCGACGACATCAGTAAGACTTGAGGAGATAAATCTCTCTTGCATCTTTTCCAGACTAATTTCCCTAACAGGGTTAAACGTATAGGCTACATTTCTATCGTCATCATATGCCAAAGGGCTGCAAAACCTATAACTGTCAAAATTGTCATAGGCGTTTACAGTTAAAAAAGCAGCTTCCAGGGTTCTATTTCCATTAACATCAGTGACCTCTACATTGATGCCCGTGGTTTCACCTGCAGTCAACGGTATTTCTACTTGCCAAGTTTTAAAGCCATCATCGGAATCTGCTTCTATCCCGTTTACCAGCACATTTTCCACCCCAACATTGTCTGTCGCACTCCCGCGGACGATCAATGTTTCCCGATCACTCCACAATCCGTTGGCAGATGGAAACAGGATACTGGCGCTTGGGTTTTCATTATCTGTTTTCTGTTCACGATTATCATCGCCTCCGCCGGATGAGCCGCCACCACATCCGGCCAGTAGGTAAATTAAAGTTGATATTGTGAAGAGTTTTTTAAAGGTGGGCTTCAATGTAGATACCTCGTACAACTTAGATCTACCCCTATGGGCACATAGAGTAGGGAGTGACTTTCAAAAACAGGGGGAAGGTAAAGTGAGAACCAAGAATACAAAAAAAGCAGCCGAAGCTGCTTTTTTATCGCCTTGAAGTAGGCGCTTTACACGAATGCAAGCGCTGCTTACTTGCCGGCCGCCTTGCGGATTGCCTGTAGAGTGCGCAGACGCGCCTCGGCTTCGGCCAGTTGGGCTGAGATACGCGCATAATCAACTTCAGAGGGCGCTTTGTGCAGGGCGTGTTCCGCTTCTTCGCGGGCCTTCTGCGCAGCTTCCTCATCAATTTCACGCTCGGCTACATCCGCGAGGATGGTAACCATGTTCGGCTGCACTTCGGCGTAGCCACCGCTGACGAACAGTACTTCCTCTTCACCACCGGGCTTGATGATGCGTACCGGACCGGGCTTCAGGGCGGTAAGCAGTTGCGCATGGCCGTAGGAGAGACCCAGCTCACCTTCGATACCACTCACAATCACCATCTGCACCAGTCCGGAGAAGAGAGACTGCTCGGCGCTGACAATGTCACAATGTACTGTCATGGCCATAGTATATGCCTCTCTGGCTTAGCCTTTGGTCTTGTTGGCTTTTTCCACAGCTTCGTCGATGGTTCCCACCATGTAGAAGGCCTGTTCAGGCATGTGGTCATACTCACCGTTCAGGATGCCCTGGAAGCCACGGATGGTTTCTTTCAGGGAAACATATTTACCTGGTGCACCAGTGAAGATTTCCGCAACGTGGAAAGGCTGAGACAGAAAACGCTCGATCTTACGGGCGCGGGCTACGATCTGCTTGTCTTCTTCAGACAGTTCGTCCATCCCCAAGATCGCGATGATGTCCTTCAGCTCTTTGTAGCGCTGCAGTACGGACTGTACGCCACGAGCCACTTCGTAGTGCTCCTGACCGATTACCTGCGGGTCCAGCTGACGAGAGGTGGAGTCCAACGGGTCAACAGCCGGGTAGATACCTTTAGCGGCGATGTCACGGCTCAGTACTACGGTGGAGTCCAAGTGCGCGAAGGTGGTCGCCGGAGACGGGTCAGTCAAGTCATCCGCCGGTACGTATACCGCCTGGATAGAGGTGATAGAGCCAGTCTTGGTGGAGGTAATACGCTCCTGCAAAACGCCCATCTCTTCCGCCAGGGTCGGCTGGTAACCTACCGCAGAAGGCATACGGCCCAGCAGTGCAGATACTTCGGTACCGGCCAGGGTGTAACGGTAGATGTTGTCGACGAACAACAGTACGTCTTTGCCTTCATCACGGAATTTTTCCGCCATGGTCAGGCCGGTCAGGGCTACACGCAGACGGTTGCCGGGCGGCTCATTCATCTGGCCGTAAACCATCGCCACTTTAGAGTTGGCTTTATTTTCCAGGTCAACAACGCCGGATTCAGCCATCTCGTAATAGAAGTCGTTACCTTCACGGGTACGCTCACCAACACCTGCGAACACGGACAGACCGGAGTGCTCGGTAGCGATATTGTTGATCAGTTCCATCATGTTTACGGTTTTACCTACACCGGCACCACCGAACAGACCAACCTTACCACCCTTGGCGAACGGGCAAACCAGGTCGATTACCTTGATGCCGGTTTCCAGCAGTTCGGTAGAGCTGGACTGCTCTTCGTAGGTTGGTGCAGCGCGGTGGATAGAAGAGCGCTCTTTCTCACCGATAGCGCCACACTCGTCAATCGGGTTGCCGAGCACGTCCATGATGCGACCGAGGGTTTCCAGGCCTACCGGTACAGAAACCGGAGCGCCGGTATTGCGCACGGGCAGACCGCGGCTGATACCTTCGGATGAACCCATGGCAATAGCGCGTACCACGCCGTCACCCAACTGCTGCTGCACTTCCATGGTGAGGTTCTTGTCCTCAACCACCAGTGCGTCGTATACATTCGGAACAGAATCGCGTGGGAATTCCACGTCGATGACCGCTCCGATCACTTGCACAATTTGCCCGTTACTCATTTCCGGATCCTCAGCTTTAAATTCTTTCTAGGCTGACCATTACTGCTAGGGGCAGCGGATTAAACCGCCGCCGCACCGCCGACAATTTCGGACAGTTCCTGGGTAATGGCCGCCTGGCGCGCCTTGTTGTAGACAAGCTGCAACTGATCGATCAGCTCACCGGCGTTATCGGTGGCGCTCTTCATCGCGATCATACGCGCTGCCTGCTCACAGGCTTTGTTTTCAACTACTGCCTGGTATACCTGAGACTCGATATAGCGAGCCAGCAATCCATCCAGCAATTCAACCGGATCCGGCTCGTAGAGGTAGTCCCACTCGTGCATGAGTTTTTCATCTTCGTCTTTCGGCAGCGGCAGCAATTGCTCAACCCGCGGCTTCTGTGACATGGTGTTGATAAACTCGTTGGATACCAGGAACAGGCGATCAATATCGCCTTCTGCGTAACGGTCCAGCATTACCTTAACTGAGCCAATCAGCTTGTTCGCCTGGGGCGCATCGCCCAGGTCGCGAACCGCTGCGACAACCTTGCTGCCGATGGCGTTAAAGAAACTGGCCGCCTTGTTACCTACCGCGCAGACTTCGACGTCAACGCCTTTTTCGGACCACGCCTGCATCTCGCGAATAGCCGCCTTGAACATGTTAATGTTCAGGCCACCACAGAGTCCGCGGTCAGTGGATACCAGGATAAAACCGACCCGCTTGGCCTCGCGCTCCTGCAGGTAAATATGCTGGTACTCGGCCGAAGCGTTGGCGACGTGGCCGATCACTGCGCGTATGCGCTGGGCGTAGGGACGCCCCAGTGCCATGCGATCCTGAGCCCTGCGCATCTTACTGGCTGCAACCATTTCCATTGCGGCAGTAATCTTCTGCGTGCTCTTGATGCTGGCAATTTTTGTGCGTACTTCTTTTCCGCCTGCCATAGTGATTTACCTTGTTCGCTGGAAGTTAGATTCCGAAAGAGCGGCAGTGCCGCTCTTTCGCGCTCTCCAGGGAGTTCTTACCAGCTGCTAGTAGCGACGAACTTCTCGATAGCGGCTTTGAAAGCTGCGTCGATTTCGTCGTTGTAGTTACCAGTCGCGTTCACTTTCTCCATCAGCTCTGCGTGTTCGCTGTTCATATAAGCGAGCAGGGCGGCTTCGAAATCGAGAACCTTGGCAACTTCTACTTCTTTCAGGTAACCCTTGTCGGCGGCGTAAACGGAAACAGCCATGTCCGCGATAGACAGCGGAGAGTACTGTTTCTGCTTCATCAGCTCGGTTACACGCTCACCGTGATCCAGCTGGGCCTTGGTAGCTTCGTCCAGATCAGAAGCAAACTGGGAGAATGCCGCCAATTCGCGGTACTGAGCCAGAGCGGTACGGATACCACCGGACAATTTCTTGATCACCTTGGTCTGCGCTGCACCACCTACACGGGATACGGAGATACCCGGGTTGATCGCAGGGCGGATACCGGAGTTGAACAGATCGGTCTCGAGGAAGATCTGGCCGTCGGTAATGGAAATCACGTTGGTCGGTACGAACGCGGATACGTCACCGGCCTGGGTTTCGATGATCGGCAGGGCGGTCAGAGAGCCGGTCTTGCCTTTCACTTCACCATTGGTGAACTTCTCTACGTAGTCGGCATTTACACGCGCAGCGCGCTCCAGCAGACGGGAGTGCAAGTAGAAAACGTCACCGGGGTAGGCTTCACGTCCAGGCGGACGCTTCAGCAGTAGGGAGATCTGACGGTAAGCCCAAGCCTGCTTGGTCAGGTCATCATATACGATCAGGGCATCTTCACCGCGGTCGCGGAAGTACTCACCCATGGTACAGCCGACGTAAGGAGCCAGGAACTGCATCGCTGCCGGATCGGCGGCGCCAGCGGCCACTACGATGGTGTGGTCCATAGCGCCGTGCTCTTCGAGCTTGCGCACTACGTTGGCAATAGAGGACTGCTTCTGGCCCACGGCAACGTAGATACACTTAACGCCGGTGCCTTTCTGGTTGATGATAGCGTCGATCGCCACAGCAGTCTTACCGATCTGGCGGTCACCGATGATCAGCTCACGCTGGCCACGGCCAATCGGGATCATGGTATCAACCGCTTTCAAGCCGGTTTGTACAGGCTGGTCAACGGACTGACGGGCGATAACGCCAGGCGCTACTTTTTCTACCGCGTCGGTCAGCTTGTTGTTCAGTGGACCCTTGCCGTCGATCGGATTACCCAGCGCGTCGACAACGCGGCCGAGCAGTTCCGGACCAACCGGGGTTTCCAGGATACGGCCGGTACAACGACACTTCTGACCTTCGGCCAGAGATTTGTAGTCGCCCAGGATTACAGCACCAACGGAGTCGCGCTCCAGGTTCAGCGCCATACCGTAAACGCCGCCTTCGAACTCGATCATCTCACCGTACATCACGTCGGCCAGGCCGTGGATGCGGATGATGCCGTCGGATACGGAAACAATAGTGCCCTCATTTTGGGCTTCAGTGCTCACATCGAGATTTTCGATGCGGCTCTTGATGATTTCACTGATCTCAGAGGGATTCAGTTGCTGCATGCTCTGTTCCTCAAGTCCCCCGCCGGCTGACGCCGACGGGGAGAGTAATTTAGGAGTTCATCGCCTCGGCGAGCTTGGCCAGACGGCCGCGTACGGAACCGTCGATGACTGTATCACCGGCGCGGATGATCGCGCCGCCCAGCAGGCTCTCGTCCACCGAGCTGTGCAGATGTATTTCGCGTTCAAACTTCGCCCTGAGCTTTTGGCCCAGTGCTTGCGCCTGTGCATCGCTCAGGGCGTGCGCGGAAACAACTTCCACCTCGAGGGTGGCTTCCGCCTGCGCTTTCAGCTCTTCGAACAGCTCGGAAATTTCCGGCAGCAGCTGCAGGCGGTGGTTTTCCGCCAGCAACCGGATGAAATTTTTTCCGTGCTCGCCGAGCTCGTCTGAACAGATCGACAGGAATTTATCTGCGCGCTCTTCACTGGTGAGCTGTGGGTTATCCAGCAGCTCACGCACTTTTTCGTTCTGGCTGACCGCCGCCGCAGTTTCCAGCGCAGCGCTCCAACCACCTAAGTGGGAGGCTTGCTGCGCATAGGCAAATGCAGCTTTAGCGTAGGGCCGGGCCAGTGTGCTGAGTTCCGCCATGGGGTTCCTCGCTTACAGCTCGGCTGCCAGTTTGTCGATCAGGTCGTCGTGCGCCTTAGCGTCGATATTGACCGCGAGAATCTTCTCCGCACCCAGGACAGACAGGTCTGCCACACGGCTGCGCAGTTGCTCTTTAGCGCGATTCACTTCCTGGTCGATCTCAGCTTTAGCCGCAGCTTTCAGGCGATCGCCCTCGGCATGCGCAGCCTGCTTTGCTTCATCGATAATCTGATTAGCGCGCTTGTTGGCGCCATCGATAATCTCGCTCGCCTGATCTTTGGCTTCTTTCAGCTGCTCGGCAGCTTTGCGCTTGGCCAGTTCCAGATCTTTCTGCGCGTGCTCGGCGTCAGCGAGACCATCTGCGATCTTCTGCTCACGCTCTTTCATCACGCCCAAAAGCGGCGGCCAAACAAACTTCCAGCAAAACCAGACGAAAAACAGGAAAGTAATCGACTGGCCGATTAGAGTCAGGTTGATATTCACACCGACACCTCTTGCTCTTTAAATAGGGTTAAGGGCAATTGGAACGGCGTAATTAAACCAGACCAGGAGCTACGGCGAAGATCAGGTACATAGCGATACCAACACCGATCATCGGAACCGCATCAAGCAGACCAGCCATCAGGAACATTTTGCCCTGCAGAGCCGGAGCCTGTTCAGGCTGACGAGCGGAACCTTCCAGCAGCTTGCCACCCAGAGTACCGAAACCGATAGCGGTGCCCAGGGCGCCCAGACCGATCAGCAGTGCACTTGCGATGTAAACCAGACCTAATGCTTCCATTGTGTTCTCCAAATCAAAGTTAAAGAGTTGTTGTAAAGGTCGAAAAAAGGGTTAAAAACTTATTGATCGTGCTCGTGCTCATCGTCGCGATGGTGTGCCATCGCCATGTACACGGTGCTCAATACCATAAATACGAACGCCTGCAGCACGATTACCAGTACGTGGAAGATCGCCCAGCCCATGTGCAGGAGACCCGCACCAATAAAGCCGAGGACGCCAACACCAAAGACAATTGCGATCAGGATAAAGATCATTTCACCGGCGTAGAGGTTTCCGAACAAACGCAGGCCCAGGGAGATCGGCTTGGCGATCAGGGATACTGCTTCCAGCAGGAAGTTGACCGGGATCAGCAGGATGTCAAAGAACAGCTTGCCGGTATGGAAAGGGTGCAGAGTCAGCTCTTTCAGGAAGCCGATGGCACCTTTTTCGCGAATACTGAAGAAAATCATCAGTGCAAACACCGCCAGGGCCATACCCAGAGTGGCGTTCGGGTCGGTAGTCGGAACCACTTTAAAGAAGAGGTGATCGTTACCGGAAATCTTGGCGGCAGCCATTGGCAACCAGTCCACCGGCACCAGGTCCATCAGGTTCATCAGGAATACCCACACAAAAATGGTCAGCGCCATCGGGGCAACCATGGTGTTGCGGTGGGGGAAGGTTTCCTTAACCAGCTTGTCGATAAACTCGGTGACCAGCTCCACAAAACTCTGGAAACCGGTGGGCTTGTCCACACTGGCCTTTTTGGCAGCGAGGGCAAACAGGAAACAGAAAATCAGACCGAGGCCGATAGACCAACCCAGGGTATCCACATGTAGGGCCCAAAAGCCCATATCCGCGGCTTCCTGAGAGGAATGCGCCATAGTCCAGGTGGACTCACTAAGCACAGAACCATCGGCGCGGGTGTACCCGGCCGGCAGCTTGCCGTAAGTCATATTTTGCAGGTGGTGTTGGATATACCCCGTCGCAGTTAGAGCTTCGCCCGCCATAGTTCCTCAACAATCGTAAAAGTAAGAATTCTTTTTTTCTTATCCACCGGCTAGCGGACCATGCGCGCCACCATAATCCACTGCACGATCACACAGAGGACGTAGCTGATAAAAAGCGCTGCCGCATTCAGCGGCTTGACGGTGGCAAAAACTGCCGCAAAACCCGCCATGGTCAATATAAATTTGCCGGTTTCCGCGCGGTAGAAATTGCCTACCACGCGATGGGCCGCGCGCGCACCGCTATCGCGAAAGGCGCGCCTGCCGAAATATGCTCCGGGCAGTGCACATAGGGCACCGCCGATAAATACGGAAAGCGCCGTCACCGGTTTGCCACTCAAGTGCAGTACCGCACTGGCCACCGATATCAGCAGAAGCTGTACCGCGGCAATTCGTAATACCGGGGGTTTTCTCATAGACGGGATAAGCCGACTTCTGTGCGCTGTCCGCCCAAAATTTGGGCGTGCGAATTATGCTGCAACAGCATCGCCGATTCAACCGGCAAATGTCGCCAACTTATTTGATTTTCGGGAGGTTTTGCGCGGAATTACTCGGCGCAGTGAGTAATTGCCAACAGTTATTGCGCGCGCCACTAGGACGCGCATTTCGCCACGGCTTTAATCCTCGGCGTAACCGAGGTGGGCAAGGATTCCGTCCAGCTCTTCCAAGGTGGTAAATTTCAGCACCAAGCGACCATTGCCCTTTTCGTTGTGATCGATAGAAACGGGCACTCCGACCTTTTCCGCCAGACGCTCGGTAAGGCGGCGGATATTGGGGTCGGGCTTGGGCTTTTCCTGCTTCGGCGTGGCCGGCTGTTGCAGGCGACGCACCAGCGCTTCCGTCTGGCGCACGGTGAGGCTGCGCTCGACAACCTGACGTGCGGCGGAACGCTGGGTGGCACCGGAGAGACCGAGCAGCGCCTTGGCGTGGCCCAGCTCCAGGTCACCGCGCTCAAGGAAAGTGCGCACCTCTTCACTGAGGCTCAATAAGCGCAGTAAGTTGGTCACGGCAGTTCGGGATTTACCCACCGCATCGGCCACTTCCTGCTGAGTCAGCTTGAATTCATCCTGCAGTCGCTTAAGGGCCACAGCCTCTTCGACCGGATTCAGATCTTCACGCTGGATATTCTCGATCAATGCCATGGCGATGGCGGCTTCATCGGAAACGCTGCGCACCAGCGCCGGCACTTTCTCCAATCCCGCCAGTTGGGCGGCACGCCAACGCCGCTCACCGGCAATAATCTCGTAGCTTTGCTCGCCGATACCACGTACGACGATCGGCTGCATAATACCCTGGGCGCGAATCGAGTCCGCCAGTTCCTGCAGGGACTCCTGTGGAAAATCCCGGCGCGGCTGGTAGCGACCCCGCTGCAAAAACTCGATCGGCAATTCTTTCAACTCACCGTCGACTATGGCGGTTTCGGCCTCACCGGTAGCCCCGGCGATCGCGGTGCTAGTGTTATTGCTGATCAGGTGGGATAGGCCCCGGCCCAGTCCTTTGCGTTTGGCGGCCATAGTTATTACCCCTTATACCGCTTCCGCCACAGGGCGGTTTTTCTTTTTGGTAGATTGATTGGCGGGATGGCGGCGATTGATTTCACAAGCCAATGCCAGGTAGGCGATAGCGCCTTTCGAATGGCGGTCGTAATCCAGCGCCGGCTTGCCGAAGCTGGGAGCCTCTGCCAAGCGCACATTGCGCGGGATACAGGTTCGATACAGGCGATCGCCGAAAAACTCTTGCAACTGCGCCGACACTTCGCTGGTGAGGCTGTTGCGCGGATCGTACATGGTACGCAAGATGCCTTCGATTTTCAGGTCCGGATTAGCGGTCTGCTGGATCTGGGTGATCGTATCCACCAAGGCTGACAGTCCCTCCAGGGCATAGTATTCGCACTGCATGGGAATCAGCACGCCGTGAGCCGCACAGAGGGCGTTTACCGTCAGCATATTTAGCGACGGTGGACAGTCGATAATCACGTAATCGTAACGGTTGCTCACTACCGCCAGAGCGCGGCTCAGACGAGATTCGCGCCCCTCCAGATTCAGCAACTCCACCTCTGCCGCAGACAGGTCACCGTTGCCAGGGATCAAATCAAAACCGCTTTCTGTGGATACAATGGCTTGCTCTACGGGTAATTCAGCGGCCAACACATCGTAACCGGATACCTCCAGGTCGCTTTTATCCACACCACTGCCCATGGTGGCATTGCCCTGGGGGTCTAGGTCGATCAGCAATACGCGCCGCTTGTTGGCAACCAAAGATGCGGCCAGGTTGACGCAGGTAGTGGTCTTACCAACCCCGCCTTTCTGGTTGGCCACAGCAAATATCTTGCTCAAGATTCTTGTCCTTTGTTGTTTCCGGGTGCGTTTGCCCCGACGCCGGCTCGGCTTCGGGCGGCGGCTGTTGTGCCCCACGACAGGGGAGTAGGATTGGGCGGGCGACAAACCCGCCAAACTATCATCTTATTCTGTGCGACAGAGCTGAATCATATGTCGCTCACCGTCGCAGCCGGGCACCGACAACCGGTGCACCTGCTCGACCTTAATGCCTTTTGGCAGAGCGCTCAACTCATCCTCAGGCAGCTTGCCCTTCATGGCATAAAAACGACCCTTAGGCGCCAGCATATGCTCACTGCCATTGACCATATCCTCGATGGAGGCAAAGGCGCGGGACACCACACCGGCAAAAGGCTGTTCTGGCACAAAGGCTTCTACCCGCTCATTGACTACCGTGATATTGGGCAGGGGCAGGGTGCTGGCCACTTGGAACAGGAAGCGGGTCTTCTTGCCATTGCTGTCGAGCAGGGTGATGGCGCGCTCCGGATGCACAATTGCCAGGGGAATCCCTGGCAGGCCGCCACCGCTACCCACATCGATTAAAGAGCCTTCGCCACAGAGATTTACCACACTGAGGCTGTCGATAATATGGCGCTCCAGCATCTGCTCCGGGTCGCGTATGGCGGACAGGTTGTAGGCACTGTTCCAGCGGGCGAAAAGCGCCAGGTATTCCAGTAGCTGATCCTGCTGCCGGTCACTGAGTACCACCGACATCTGTGCCGCCGCCTCTAACAGGCGCGGACGAAACTGTTCCATTGAGTGAGAAATGGGTCTATCCCCCAGTAGTCCCGCGAAACTCAAACCCCGCAGGGCCTCGCGGGATACCCTGTGGAAAACCGATTTATACCGCTTTTTTGCGCTTCAGCAGCCCGCGCTTTTTCAACTGGATCAGCAGCAGGGATATGGATGCGGGCGTCACGCCCGGTATTCGCGAGGCCCGCGCCAGGGTATCCGGGCGGGTCTCTCCCAGCTTTTGCTTGACCTCATTGGACAGACCAGAAATATCGCTATAGTCGAAGTCCGCCGGGATCGGGGTATCTTCGTAGGCCTGCAAGCGCTCAATTTCCTCGCGCTGGCGATCGATATAGCCGGCGTACTTGGCCGAAATTTCCACCTGTTCGGCAACCTGCTCGTCGGTTACCGCTGCCCCTTTGAGGCCCGCCACATCCTGATAGCCCAGTTCCGGACGGCGCAGCAGGTCCATCAGGCTGTATTCCCGCGCCAATGGCTGCGGCAGTTTGGTTTCTACGGAGGCGGCCTGGGATGTCTTTGGGTGCACCCAGGTCTCTTGCAGTCGCTGGGTTTCCTGAGCGATCGCCTCGCGCTTTTCACTGAACGCTGCCCAGCGGGTATCGTCGACCAGGCCCAATTCGCGACCTTTTTCGGTCAGGCGCAGGTCAGCATTGTCCTCACGGAGCAGCAAACGATATTCCGCGCGGCTGGTAAACATGCGGTAGGGCTCTTTAGTGCCACTGGTGATCAAATCATCTACAAGCACGCCCAGGTAGGCTTCATCCCGACGCGGGGACCAGGCTTCGCGCTCCTGCGCCTGTAGGGCGGCATTGGTGCCAGCCAAGAGTCCCTGGGCGGCCGCTTCTTCGTAGCCGGTAGTGCCATTGATCTGGCCGGCAAAGTAGAGCCCCCGGATAAATTTGGTCTGCAGGGAGGGCAAAAGATCGCGCGGATCGAAAAAATCGTACTCAATCGCATAGCCCGGGCGGGTGATATGCGCCTTTTCAAAGCCCTTGATGGAGTGCACCAGCTCAATCTGCACATCGAAGGGCAGACTGGTGGAAATACCATTGGGGTATAGCTCGTTGGTAGTCAGCCCCTCGGGCTCGATAAACACCTGGTGGCTGTCTTTATCCGCAAAGCGGTGCACCTTGTCCTCAATGGAGGGGCAATAGCGCGGGCCGATCCCCTCAATCACACCGGAATACATGGGCGAGCGATCGAGCCCCCCTTGGATAATTTCATGAGTGCGGGCATTGGTGTGGGTAATCCAGCAGCAGACCTGGCGCGGGTGCTGATCGCGGTTACCCAAATAAGACATTACCGGTGTGGGGCTATCTCCCCACTGCTCCTCCAACTCGCTGAAATCTACTGAGCGGGCATCAATACGGGGAGGGGTGCCGGTTTTGAGGCGATCGACGCGGAAAGGCAGTTCGCGCAAACGATCCGCAAGGGCGATCGAGGGCGGATCTCCAGCGCGGCCGCCGGCGTGGTTATCCAAGCCGATGTGGATACGCCCACCGAGGAAAGTCCCGGCGGTCAGTACCACTGTCTTGGCACGAAAGTGCACCCCCGCGTTGGTGACAACGCCCACAACGCGTTCACCTTCAACAATCAGGTCATCTGCCGCTTGTTGGAAGATCTCCAGGTTTTCCTGTGCTTCCAGGATCGAACGGATCGCGGCGCGATATAGGGCTCTATCGGCCTGGGCACGAGTTGCCCTTACTGCGGGACCTTTGCGGGCATTGAGGACCCGGAACTGAATTCCGCCCAGGTCTGTTGCCGTTGCCATAGCGCCACCGAGGGCATCGACCTCCTTCACGAGATGACTCTTGCCAATACCGCCAATGGCCGGGTTGCAGGACATTTGCCCGAGGGTCTCGATATTGTGGGTCAGTAGCAGAGTGGAAGCTCCCATACGTGCCGCTGCCAGTGAGGCTTCGGTACCTGCATGGCCTCCGCCGATCACGATCACATCATAGGTCTTAGGGAATTCCATAATGGCTGCTACTGGTTACAACTTGGGGCGCACATTTTATAGTCAGTAAGTGTCCTCAGCAATTGGCTTTATTCAAGCCGTTTAGGAAAGCTCTGCCTTTGTCTTTCTCTCTCCTTCCTGAATATCAACTTCTGATCGGATGAATTTCAAAACTCTGTCTTGCTTTCTTAAATACTCTTACTAATGAATATATGTATATCTTAAAGAGTATTTTTTTATATTTATTGTTTTTATTAGACCTGCGGCAACTCGGTATAAGCACAAAAAAACCTTTAAAAACAATAAGTTATAAAGATGAAAACCCTGCCGACAAACCCTTGGTGGACACAGGGGTAACCGGGGTATGAGGCTGTGAAAACTTGGGACAACTTTGCCCTATCTACTCTTATTAGGAAGTTATCATCATACGATTATTCTATTTTGCAGGTGCTTATCCCCTCTTTTGCCCACAGTCAGTTTTTTTTGACTAGTGTCTGTGGTGCTTTACCCAGACTTTCTGGGGGATACCTGTGAGTAGTCGAAGGCAATGTATAAATCTGTGCATATACCCATTGAATGGGTGTGGGTTAATGGTGAGATAACTGCCAATAAGCTTATCCACGGGAAATCCCCGTGGACATGTATAACTTCTTTCCCCTAAGAGCCATTTAAACAGCTATCTCAAGCTTATTTCTCACCTATTTCGTGGAAAATATGCGGGAAAGCTGGGGATTAAATAGAACTTTTTTAACAACCTAGGATAGATCTGGGCTCTTCCTGTGAGCAAGAGGTGTGGAACTTGTGCCAGAAGGAGAATAAGAAGATGGAGAGTAGGGAGGTACTATAGGGAAGAGAAGAGGACGCTATTTACTAGCGCCCCCAATTGGATAAGTGCGTGGAACTCCTCACCTTCTTATTTTCCGATACAAAAGCTGCCGAAAATTTTCCCGAGCAGCTCGTCCGCACTCATTGCACCGGTGATTTCCCCCAACGCCTGCTGGGCCTGACGCAAGTCTTCCGCGAGTAATTCACCGGCACCATGGCTGTGGAGCTGCTGGGAACCTTGCTCAATAAAGGCGCGGGCGCGCTCAAGAGCCTCTAAATGGCGTCTACGCGCACTAAAAGTGCCTTCGGCAGCACCACTGAAGCCGATAGACTGTTTCAAATGCTCCTTCAGTGCTTCGAGGCCCGCACCGGTCTTGGCGCTGATGGCTATAACCGGCACTCCTTCAGTGTGAGCTTGGAGGCCGGCACTGTAATCGCTGAGATCAATTTTGTTCAGTACCAGTGTGAGCTTGTCTAAGTCCTGAAGCTGGTTGGTAAATTCCGGCCAGGCCTCTGCCGGGTCCAGTGAGTGAAGTTGCTCTGCATCCATTACCAGGAGCACGCGATCCGCCTGGTGAATCTCCTCCCAGGCGCGCTCGATGCCTATTTGCTCTACTTTATCTGGCGCATCCCGCAGGCCGGCGGTATCGGCGAACTGCAGGGGCATGCCGTCAATGTGGATATCTTCCCGCAAGATATCGCGGGTGGTGCCGGCGATATCGGTGACGATGGCGGTATTGCGACCCGCGAGGGCATTGAGCAGACTCGACTTGCCGGCATTGGGGCGCCCGGCAATGGCCACCCGCATACCCTCGCGCATAATGGCGCCCTGGCGCGCCTGAGCTTCCACACCAGCCATTTGTGTCAGTAGGGCCTGGATATCCGCAGCCACCTTGCCATCGGCGAGAAAGTCGATCTCCTCTTCGGGAAAATCGATGGCGGCTTCCACATAGATACGCAGGTGGGTAAGGCTTTCCACAAGGTCCTCGATCTTGTCGGAAAATGCGCCCTGTAGTGAACGCATGGCGTTGCGCGCCGCTTGGGCACTACCGGCATCAATCAGATCGGCGATCGCTTCGGCTTGGGTGAGATCCATTTTGTCGTTGAGGAAGGCGCGTTCAGAAAACTCCCCGGGACGTGCCTGGCGGGCTCCCAGTTCGATCGTTGCCTTCAGCAGTTGATCGAGAATGACCGGGCCACCGTGGCCCTGCAGTTCCACCACGTCTTCTCCGGTAAATGAGTTGGGGCCTGGGAAGAATAAGGCGAGTCCCTGGTCGATCAGTTGCTCACGGTGGAAAAAATTTCGGTAATGGGCATAGCGCGCTTTAAGTGGTTTGTCACCGCAGATTTGCTGGGCAATGGACAGGGCTTTGGGGCCAGAGAGGCGGATTACACCGATACCACCGCGCCCTGGTGCGGTGGCGACGGCGGCGATGGTGTCGCGATTAAGGCTTTGTTGTGTCATCGGCTGAGTGTACTCGACATAACGGAAAAGGGCCGCAGTTGCGGCCCTTGTTGTTTGTGATCTGTGGATACTTGATCAGTATTTTCCGGCATCCACCTGCTTGTTGATATACCAGGTTTGACCGATGGTGATCAGGTTGTTGGCGATCCAGTACAGTACTAGGCCAGCCGGGAACCACAGGAAGAACACCGTCATCATCACCGGCATCAACTGCATGATACGGGCCTGGGTCGGGTCGGTGGGGGCCGGGTTTAGCTTCTGCATAAACCACATGGACAGGCCCATCAGTACTGGCAGGATGAAATAAGGGTCCTTTGCCGACAGGTCGTGAATCCAGAAGATCCAGGGCGCGTGGCGCAGCTCTACGGTTTCGGTGAGCATCCAGTAGAGGGCGATAAACACCGGCATCTGCAGCAGGATCGGCAGGCAGCCCCCCATGGGATTGATCTTCTCGCGGCGGTAGAGCTTCATGGTCTCTTCCGCCAACTTCTGACGATTGTCCTTGTACTGCTCCTGCAGTTTTTTCATCTGTGGAGCAAACTTGCGCATGCGCGCCATAGACTTGGTGCCTGCGGCGGACAGCGGCAGCAGCAGTGTCTTGATAAAGACGGTGAGCAAGATAATCGCCCAGCCCCAGTTGCTGACAATATGCTCCTGGATAAAGTGCAGTACGCGGAACAGCGGCTTGGCAATCCACCACAGCCAGCCGTAATCCACGGTCAGGTCAAGATAGGGCGAGATCTCCTCCAGGCGGTAGACATCCTTGGGGCCGGCATAGAAGGAAGCGCTCAGCTCGCCCTGAGTCGCGGCGGGGATTTGTACCGGCTGGGCGGTGAAGCCCATACGGAATAGTCCGTTGGACAATTCGCGCAGCTCAAAAGTGTTGCGTTCATCCTGTGGGGGAATCCAGGCGCTAAGGAAATAGTGCTGCACCATGGCTACCCAGCCGCCTTCCACTGTGGTGCGGGTGGGTTTCTCGGCGATTTCCTCAAAATCCTGCTTGAAGTAATTTTCTTCGTTGGTGTGAAGAGCGGCACCGAGGAAGGGTGACATACCAAAACCGGTATCGGTAACCGGCTCACTGGCATCGCGCTTGATCTGGCCAAACATGGCGGCGGACCAGGGCTTGGAGCTGGTGTTATCTACCAGGTAGGCCACCTGAACGAGGTAGTCACCACGCTTGAAGGTGTAGCGTTTGGTGATATTTGCACCTTCTTGCTGCAGGGTCAGGTCCACAATCAGCTGATCCTGCCCTTCCACCATGGCGTAGTTGGTCTTTTCAACCTTAAATAGGGGGCGGCCAGCGGCGCTATCGGTACCGTTGTTACCGATCAGACCACTCTGGGCGATATAGGTGTGATAGCGAGTCTGGTTTAACAGGATTAAGGGCTGGTCAGGCGTATCCAGCTTTTCCTGGAACTGTCGCAGGGCCACTTTTACGATATCACCGCCACGAGGATCAATGAGCAGATCAAAGACGTCGGTGGTGACATTGATGAGTGTGCGTTGGCCGCTATCGGTGCCTGTCTCTGCTGGCGCTTGGGACTCCAGTTGGGGTACATCGCCATTGCCGTTTTCGCTGGTCTGCGCCGGGATTTGGCTGCCGCTCTGTATATCGTTGTGAACTATGGTTTCGCGGTCGAGTTCAGGAGTGTGCTGCTCTTGAAATGCATTCCACTGGAAGATAAGTGCGAGGAGAACCGCGAGAATTCCACCTAGCAGCGTATAGCGTTGCCAATCCATCTTAATACCTAGAGCGTGTTCTTGTGTTTGGTGGGGGGAACCGGGTCCAGTCCACCAGGGTGCCAGGGGTGGCATTTTATAAGGCGGCGCGCAGTTAAATAACCCCCCTTTAAGGCTCCGTGAGTTTCAATCGCCTCTTCGGAGTATCGCGAGCAGGTTGGGTAAAAGCGGCACTGGTTACCTACCCATGGGCTGGCCAGATAGCGGTAGACGTGTATCAGCTTGATCAGTAGCCACTTCATGACTTCGATTGTGGCTGTTGCGCGCGCTTGGCCAGCTTGCGCCAGAGCTTGTTTAGTGTCTTCGCCAGTGCGGCCTTATCCAGATCTGCAACCCCCGGGCGAGCCAATACTACAGCATCCAGCGGCGGCAACTGGTGTTGCTGCAAGCGGAAGGTTTCTCGGGTAATTCGCTTGATTCGATTGCGGTCGGAGGCGTTGCGCACATGCTTCTTGGCAATTACCAAGCCGAGGCGCGGATGCTCAGAATCACTGGGGCATGCGAGGATCAGGAGGTGGGGATGCGCGGCGCGCACAACGTTTTCATTGAAAACCTTGCGATACTGCGCCGCATTAAGCAGGCGCAGAGTCTTGGCAAATCCAAAGCTGCTGCGCACCTGCTGCATAGGGAGAATCTCTAAAAAGAAGAGATATTATGCAGACAGTACTTTGCGGCCTTTAGCGCGGCGGCGGGCCAGGATTTTACGGCCGTTTTTGGTTGCCATACGAGCGCGGAAACCGTGAGTGCGTTTGCGCTTCAAGTTGCTGGGTTGAAATGTGCGTTTCATAGTCTTGCTACCTGAGACTTTATGTTCAAGATTTCTCGGGACCATCCCCGGCCGCGGCCTGGGCTCCGGTCCGGCACAGAGCCGGGGCAGACGGAGCTACGCGCTGCGAAGGCCGCGGATTGTATAGAAAGGCAACAGTGAAAGCAACGCACAGACGGGAGATATTCGGCTTGTTTACCACTAAATCACTGATGCCAAATAACGGCTACTCGACAAGCCCTTGAGCTACCTGATGTATTTCGTGATGCCCACCGATTGACCCCAAGATATACACAGACGACTGTGGATAAAGTTCCAAAGGCGTAGGCTTCAATTGTCTAATTGTTACGCAAATACCTGATTGCATGGACATTTTTGCGCAATTTTTTCAACAGCGCCACGCTTTCTTGTGGATAACCCATCGATGGAAAGGTATACTGCGCCGATCTTATTTGACGGCTAGGGCACTCCAGTCCTTTCATGCCGTTGTCTCCGTGGTCTTACCATTTTGGGGTTTTGGGGGGTTTCTTGACTGAATCCGTTTGGAAGCAGTGCGCGAGCTGTTTGCAGGATGAGCTGCCATCTCAGCAGTTCAATACCTGGATCAGACCGCTGCGCGTCAATCCCGCGTGTGCAGAGGGCGAATTGCGACTGGTTGCACCAAATCGCTTTGTTCTGGACTGGGTTGGCGGTAAATTCCTTCATCGTATCCGCGAGCTGGTCCACCAGTTCTCTCCTGGACAGCCACTTCAAGTAGGGCTGGAGATCACTGCTCGTCGCCCCGCGCGTTTTCAGCGTAGTCGCGCTGCAATGGAAGCGGCACCTGTACCGGCTCCCGTGCCCCCTACGGCTCCGGTTGCCAGTGCTATGCCGCCACCGATAGCACCTACAACTTCCCCAGCACCTTCTGTTTCATCGGGTTCGGTGGATTTTTCCACAACACCTGGTGTGGTTTCTCCCTCTGTCTCTCAGGGGTTTATGAGCCATGCGGAGACACAGGCTCCTGTTTCCAATCAGCCGCTGAATGGTGGCGGCTTTGGTGGTGGCCCTGGTGTAAATCCTCATTCAATACTGGAAGAGGAGACCAACTCCAGACAGGTCAGTAAGGGGGAGCAGGCGGTATCCGATATTCGTCCTGCGGTAATGAATGACATGGTGCGTTCTATCCCGGAACAGCCCGCGCGGCAGGTTGAGGTTGAGGGCGCCATTAAGCACGGCAGCTCCCTCAATCGAAACTTCACTTTTAAATCTTTTGTTGAAGGCAAATCCAACCAGTTGGGTTTGGCTGCTGCGCAGCAAATCTCCGACAACCCTGGTGGCGCCTATAACCCGCTCTTTATTTATGGTGGTGTGGGCCTGGGTAAAACGCACCTTATGCATGCGGTGGGCAATGCGTTGTTAGAGCGCAATCCCAATGCCAAAGTGGTCTACTTGCACTCTGAACGTTTTGTCGCGGATATGGTGAAGGCTCTACAGCTCAACGCCATCAGCGATTTTAAGCGCTATTACCGCTCTGTGGATGCGCTGCTGATTGACGATATTCAGTTCTTTGCTGGTAAGGAGCGCTCTCAGGAGGAGTTTTTCCACACCTTTAATGCGCTTCTCGAGGGTGGCCAACAGATTATCCTGACCTGCGACCGCTATCCCAAGGAGATCGACGGCCTTGAAGAACGTCTCAAGTCCCGCTTTGGTTGGGGCCTGACCGTGGCTGTGGAACCGCCTGAACTGGAGACACGGGTAGCCATATTAATGAAGAAAGCGGAGCAGTTCGGTGTAGAGTTACCCCACGATTCCGCTTTCTTTATCGCGCAGCGTATCCGCTCCAATGTGCGCGAGCTAGAAGGCGCCCTGCGCCGTGTGATAGCCAACTCCCAATTTACCGGCCGTGCCATTGACGATGTATTGGTGCGCGAGGCCCTCAAGGATCTACTCGCCTTGCAGGATCGTTTGGTGAGTGTGGACAATATTCAACGCGTGGTGGCCGAATACTACAAGATCAAGGTGGCCGACCTGTTGTCCAAGCGCCGCAGCCGCTCTGTCGCGCGTCCGCGTCAGGTGGCTATGTCTCTGGCTAAAGAGTTGACCAACCACAGTTTGCCAGAGATTGGCGATGCCTTTGGCGGGCGTGACCACACTACGGTCTTGCATGCCTGCCGCAAAATTCGCGAATTGCAGGAGTCTGATGCGGATATTCGCGAGGACGTAAAGTTACTGACACGGTCGTTGACCACTTAATCGAATAACTGACAAACAAGGCGAAACTACCGATGAAATTCAATGTGAGCCGGGACGCCCTGCTGAAGCCCCTACAACTGGTAGCCGGTGTCGTTGAGAAACGCCAGACCCTGCCGGTCCTGGCCAATGTATTGATGCAATTACAAGGTCAGGAGTTGTCCCTGACTGGTACTGATCTCGAAGTGGAAATTGTCGGCCGCTTGCCGGTGGATGGCGTGGAAATGGAAGGTGAAGTAACTGTTCCAGCACGCAAGCTGCTGGATATCTGTCGCTCATTACCGGATGGCGCTGAATTAAAATTTGAGCGCGATGGCGAGCGCCTGGTATTGCGCAGTGGCCGCAGCCGTTTTCAGTTATCCACTTTACCCGCAGCGGACTTCCCCAATCAGGAGGAAGCTAGTGCCCAGACTCGATTCGATATTTCTCAGCGCGAGATTCGCCGTCTGATTGAGGCAACCAGCTTTGCCATGGCCCAGCAGGACGTGCGCTATTACTTGAATGGCCTACTGCTGGAGTGCCGCCCACAGCAGCTGCGCGCTGTCGCCACTGACGGTCACCGCCTGGCTTTGTGCGACCGGGATGCTCCGGGCTTGAATGTATCGGCACCCATTCAGGCGATTGTACCGCGCAAGGGCGTGTTGGAATTGGGCCGCCTGTTGGAAGATAGCGACGTGCAGGCGCAGGTAGTACTGGGCAACAATCATATCCGTGTGATGAGTGGCCAGTTCACCTTTACCTCCAAGCTGGTGGATGGCAAGTTCCCGGATTATGAGCGCGTTCTGCCACGTGGTGCCGGCAACGTGGTCTATGCCGACCGTCAGGGCCTGCGTCAGGCTTTCTCCCGAGCAGCGATTCTTTCCAATGAAAAATATCGTGGGGTACGTTTGCAGGTCTCCGAGGGTTTGCTGCAGATTGTGGCCAATAACCCCGAGCAGGAGGAGGCCGAAGAGCAAATGATGGTGGATTACGTGGGGGAGCCCATGGAAATAGGCTTTAACGTTTCCTATTTGCTTGATGTTACTGGTGCTATTCACAGCGACCAGATTCGCATCAGTCTGGCGGATGCCAACAGTAGTGCTTTACTGCAGCAACCTGAGGATGGAGATGCCCTCTACGTGATTATGCCGATGCGTCTGTAAGCCCTGGTCAGTAAGCATTTGGCTCACAAACGAGAAGGGACCGCACTGTATTATCAACAGGCGGTCCCTTTATTTTTTCTGAATATTGCCGCTGAAATTTTCCCAGCCAGCGGGGCGAGGGGTCTATGGCGCTGACCCGCCTTCTGATTTCTAATTTTCGTAATATCTCTCACGCCGATCTGCTTTTAGACACTGGGGTTAACCTGTTCTGTGGCATTAATGGTAGTGGCAAGACTTCCATCCTTGAAGCTGTCCATATGTTGGCTACAGGCCGCTCTTTTCGGTCTCGCCAGCACAAATCGGTTATCCGGCATGATCATTCAGGGCTCACGGTTTTTACCCAGCTGGATACGGGCTTCAATCTTGGGGTCGAGCGCCTAGCTGATGGCGGAGGCCGTGTGCGTATCAACCAGGCGGCGGCTGAGTCCAGTTCACAGCTTGCTAACTGTCTCCCCTTACAACTGATTAACAGCGATAGTTTCTCTGCTCTAGATGGTGGCCCTGGAGTGCGCAGGCGACTTCTGGATTGGACAGTGTTCCACGTGGAACATCTCTTTGCTCAGCAATGGAAAAACTATCAAATCGCACTGAAGCAGCGAAATGCCTTGTTGCGACGTGGTAAAATCGATCCGGACGCGATCGGGATTTGGGAGCATCAGTTGTCCCAAAGTGGCGAACAGGTGGATATCCTGCGTCGCAGCCAATTCGAGCTATTGCGTGCGGCCGTAACAGCGCTACTGGAAGAGTTACCTCCCAGCCTGCTAAATCGGGTGGATATGAATTATCGACGCGGTTGGCGAAAAGAGGTCGAACTGGCCGAGGCGCTAAGAGAGTCTCGGGATAGTGATCTCAGTCAGGGGCATACCCGCACTGGGCCTCACAGAGCAGATCTCCGTTTTACCGTTGCAGGTGAGCCTGCACACAATGTTTTATCCCGTGGCCAGCAGAAGATGCTGGTATGCGCCGTACGCACGGCTATGGCGCAGTTGGTTTGTCGTCACAGAGAGAAACCGGTATTTCTTGTGGACGACCTTCCAGCAGAGCTGGATGATCACAATCAGCAAGTTTTTGCCCAGTGGGTTGGTCGTTGTGCCAGCCAGGTACTGGTAACCGGAATAGATGAGGGCACTACAAGCCGCCCCTGGCGACAATTGGAAGCCCCTTGGAATTGCCCAAAAGTGTTCCACGTGGAACATGGGAATATCAGCGCCGATGCATCGGCTGCATAATAAGTTGAATGGAGCGAATAAATGTCAGAGCAGCAAAGCTATGACTCGAGCAGTATCAAGGTACTCAAAGGCCTGGATGCGGTGCGCAAGCGCCCCGGAATGTATATCGGTGATACCGACGATGGCACCGGCCTGCACCACATGGTGTTCGAGGTGGTCGACAACTCCATCGATGAAGCACTAGCAGGCCATTGCGATGAGATTCGCGTAACCATCCATCCGGATGAATCGATTTCTGTCTCAGATAACGGCCGTGGTATTCCAACAGAAATCCACCCAGAAGAGGGGGTTTCTGCTGCAGAAGTAATTATGACCGTGCTGCACGCCGGTGGTAAGTTCGATGACAATACCTATAAGGTATCCGGTGGTCTGCATGGCGTGGGTGTGTCAGTAGTAAATGCGCTGTCAAAAGAGTTGAAGCTGACTATTCGCCGTGGGGGTAAGATCCACGAGCAAACCTATCATCACGGTGTGCCCCAGGCTCCACTGGAAGTTGTGGGTGACAGCGATACCACCGGCACCACAGTGCACTTCAAACCCTCAGAGGATACCTTCAGCAATATCGAATTCCATTTCGACGTGCTGGCCAAGCGCTTGCGCGAGCTGTCCTTCCTCAATTCCGGTGTGCGTATTGTCCTGAAGGACGAGCGCAGTGGTAAGGAAGAGGTCTATGAATACGAAGGCGGTTTGAGTGCCTTTGTGGAGTTCCTCAACCAGAACAAAACCCCGATTAACAAGGTTCTGCACTTCCAGAGTCAGCGTGAAGACGGTATTGCAGTAGAGGTGGCATTACAGTGGAACGATAGCTTCCAGGAAAGCATCTTCTGCTACACCAACAATATTCCCCAGCGCGATGGTGGCACCCACCTGGCAGGCTTCCGCGCGGCGCTGACTCGCGGTTTGAACACCTATATTGAGCGCGAGGGCCTGGGCAAAAAAGATAAGGTCAACACCACCGGTGACGATGCCCGAGAAGGGCTCACTGCGATTATCTCTGTGAAGGTACCGGACCCGAAATTCTCCTCGCAGACCAAAGACAAGCTGGTTTCCTCTGAGGTGAAGCCCGCTGTTGAGCAGGAGATGGGACACCACTTCAACGACTACCTGTTGGAGAACCCCCAGGAAGCCAAGTCCGTCGTTACTAAAATGATCGATGCGGCGAAAGCCCGTGAGGCGGCGCGTAAGGCGCGTGAGATGACCCGCCGTAAGGGTGCCTTGGATATCGCTGGTCTGCCCGGAAAACTGGCAGACTGCCAGCAGAAAGACCCAGCCTTGTCGGAAATCTACCTGGTGGAGGGTGACTCTGCCGGTGGTTCTGCTAAGCAGGGCCGCGATCGTCGTACCCAGGCGATCCTGCCGCTGAAGGGCAAAATCCTCAATGTGGAAAAAGCGCGCTTCGACAAGATGCTCTCTAGTGCTGAAGTGGGCACCCTGATTACCGCACTGGGTTGTGGTATCGGCAAGAGTGAGTTCAACCCGGATAAGCTGCGTTACCACAGCATTATCATCATGACCGATGCCGATGTGGATGGAGCCCATATCCGTACCCTGTTGCTCACCTTCTTCTTCCGTCAGATGCCGGAGCTGATCGAGCGGGGCCACATCTACATCGCCCAGCCGCCTCTGTATAAGATCTCCAAGGGTAAACAGGAACAGTACCTGAAGGATGAGGGCGCTCTAACCCAGTTCCTCACCAACGCCGCCCTAGAAGGCGCCACATTATTTGTGAACCCGGATGCCCCTGGACTATCTGGCGCCTCCCTGGAAAGCCTGGTGGGCGAGTATCGCAGTGTGCTGGCTACTATTGATCGTCTGTCCCGCCTGTATCCAGAAGAGGTGCTGCGCAGCATGATCTACCTGCCCAGCTTGTCTCAGGAAGACCTGCAGTCCCAGGACAAAGTCGCGGCTTGGAGTGAGAAGCTCCAGGAGAAACTCGGCGATGAAGAGAGTGGTGGAACCCGTCGTCACGAAGTGACGGTTCAGGAGAACACCGAGCGCGGCCTATTCCTGCCCCATATCCATATCGTGGCCCACGGTGTCGGCAGTGACTACCTGATTAACCACGAGTTCTTCGATTCTGCCGAGTATGCGTCTATCTGCGCTCTGGGTGAGAAGATGGTGGGGCTGTTGGAAGAGGGTGCCTTTATCCAACGCGGCGAGAAGCAGCACCCTGTTGGCAGCTTCCCTGAAGTGATGGACTGGCTGATGGGCGAGAGCCGCAGAGGCTACGGTATCCAGCGCTATAAGGGGCTGGGCGAGATGAACCCGGAGCAGCTTTGGGAAACTACCATGGACCCAGAGAGCCGCCGTATGCTGCAGGTAACTGTTGAAGATGCTATCGCAGCAGATCAGATCTTTACCACCTTGATGGGCGATCAGGTAGAGCCACGCCGTGACTTTATCGAGACCAATGCCCTAGCGGTGGAAAACCTGGATGTTTAAGTCTTCCAGACGCTCTTACGCTTAAAAATAGATGGATTGCCTGGGGCGGTTTTATACCGCTCCAGGTAAGTATTGATCGAAATCACCCCGCCAGCTTGCCTTCCAGCTTATCCTCAAGGCGCCTGAATAGACTCACAATAAACTCTCGAAAGACTTTAAAGCGCAGTACATTGCGGTGTTCCGGTGTAGATACCAGCCACAGATCGTGCAGGCTGGAAGGCTCCGCGCCGGGTAAGCGAATTACTCCATTAATCCCATCGGCGAGAAAGCAGGGAAGCCTGGCTAAGCCCAGTCCACTTCTGACGGCTTCTAGCTGTATCAGGCCATGGCTGATCTGATGTTGATAGGGCAAATCTGGATAAGGGGTGTTTTGAGCCCAGTTCACCTTGCCATCCTCACTACTCCAGCCGAGCCAGCGGCCGTGCTCTGGTAGAGATTCTGCAATATAGGCTGGCGAGCCGTAACAGCAACTAGGTAGGTTGGTAAGCTTACGGGCAATAAACCTTTCGGGTACCTCTGCATCTTTGGGCAGGATTCTCAAAGCCACATCCGCCTCGTGTTTCTCGAGGCTGAGCACCTGGCTGGTAACTAGGAGCTGTACGTTTATCTGTGGGTAGGCGTTGGTGAACTCATTGAGGTGCGGAATCACAAGATGGGAGGCCACGACATCAGGCATGGTAACGCGTATTTCACCAGAGAGCCGATGGCTACCACCCTGCAAGTGCTTCTGTGCCGCGTCGAGGTACTGCTCTGCGGATTTGGCATAACCGAGCATGGCTTCTCCATCTTCGGTTAGTTGATAACCTTTGGAGTTACGGTAAAACAGTCTGGCTTGAAGCCTCTCTTCAAGAGCGTCAATACGGCGGGATACAGTGGAGTGGCTTACTCCAAGGTCTTCAGCAACGCTGCGGGCACTATGACTCCTGGCAACCGCAATAAAGAACTGAATATCAGTCCATTCAATGGATCCTTTATGCAACACAGTGTCCTATTTTGTTATATTCCGTTGCAAATAGTGTCCAGCTAATCTGTCTCCCGTCAATATTTATTGCACCGAACATCCTGGGAGAATCCAATGAAAATCGTTCAAGTTAAGAGAGAAGTTGCCATAGACCGCCCGATTGAGGAGGTCTGGAAAGTGCTTGCTGTGGATTTTGATACCGCTTACCAATGGATGACGCTGATACCGCATTCCTTTGCCAAAGAGGGTACACCGGTTGGCAATGCCAGTGTAAAAGGGCGTGTCTGTGTAATGACAAATAAAGGCCCCAATGGTCTTGTCGCCGATGAAACCATCACAAGATTTGATGATAAAAAGCATGAGCTGGATGTGTCTGTAGAAACCAAGAACACACCGCCAGGATTTCCGGTGAAGAAAAGTTTATCGCAGTTTAAATTAGAGGCTTTATCCGAAAATGGGACAAGGGTGAGCTTCACTGCGAACATGGAGCTGGGTGCCATTGGTGGCGTACTGAGCCCGGTAGTGAAAAAAATGACGGGCACACAGTTTGGTAAAATGTTGGAGGACCTAAAAAATCATTTGGAAAAAGGCCGGCATCTTACCGGTGAGGCCGCTGCTTAGTTGGCTGAATATTAAGAATATAGTTTTATAAGCCCTTCTGTTTCTGCTATCAGCAAGCAGAAGGGAATGGGAAAAAAGCAAAGAAAAAAATATTTTTTGCAGAGAAATCTGACAAAAGCCAAAATTATGAATTACTAGATCTGCATAAATAAGAACTATTTGATCGCGGAAGAAAAACTAAGGGAAAAAGAAAGTTTTTAGAAAAAAGGCGGAGAAAAAATTCCCCCGCCGATCTATGAATTTATTTCTCCAGTAATAACCCGCACTCGCGATGTTCTTCACCCTTGGTCGGATCGAAATACACATCATTGTCCGGCAGTTCGTTTTCGTAAACGTACTCTTCTACATCAATCTCTTTCAAATGAAACATTGGCGCTACGCGAATGGTGCCGTGATTCCCCTGGGTAAAAACATCCAGGTTTTTACGGTGTGCATTCTGATCGTGACGAATGCCGTTTAACCACACATCCGGTTTCAATTCCTGCATGGCGCGGTTAAACGGCTCGAGCTTGACCGTACGCGAAAAGAAGTCGTGCTCGGGAGTATCCAGGGCTGGAATACCACCGTATACAGCGTTGTAGTGGGCCGCGGACATCTTTGGAGAGTAGGTACGCAGATTGAGGCCCAGCTGTTTTACCACATTTTCAATATGGCGATAGGTCTCAGGAGTGTTATAACCGTGATCCACCCAGATCACCGGAATATCCGGCTTGGCTCTGCTCACAAGATGCAGAAAGGCCACAGCAAGGGGGCGGAAGTTAGTAAAGACTACCGGGTTCTGGGCCTTTTCCATGGTGAATTGCATGATTTCGCTGGGTTTAGCCTCAGCAAAAGTCTGATTCAATACTGCCAGGTTGGCATTGTGATGAAAGAAGCGGCCTCTCGAAGACTGCAGGGCATTACTGGAAGCGTTGTGTCCCATAAAAATCAGCGCATTGGAAAACTAGAATGGAAGTCATGCTACCCGGATAGCTTGTCGCGTAGAAACAATAAAAAGGAGTGAATCAATAAGCTTCGGTTATAAGTAATGGGTTGAACCTCGGATTTTAGGTTATGAATTCAGGGGCTAAGACCTCCACAGGACATAAAAATCTGATGCTGGCCATATTCGGCATTGTATCCACGCTGTGTTTCTACAAACCCATGTTTTTGCAGGAAATAACGCGTGCGCAGGTTTTCACGAAATACTTGAGCCTGGAGTTGTTTACATCCCCCGGCGACAGCCTGAAGTAAGGTGGCGCCAATACCACAGCCGGTGAACAGTGGGCTAACACAGAGGTGGGCGATGTTATCCCTGTCCACCAGGGTAATAAAAGCCTCTGCAACGGCGCTGTGGCGTCCGGTAAAGACCAAGCATTGGTTGGATCGGCGGCAGTCTCTACGAAATTCACTACGGCGCTGCAGCCAGAACTGACGGGGCAGCGAAGGGTGTGAATTTGTTACAGCGTGTAGCCAGAGCTGTTCCAGCCTATCCAACTCTTTGAGTTCTGCCATTCGTATCATGGGCATTCCCAAAGTGGATACATGGGCCCAATGCTAGTCAGCTCAAAGAGTAGATCCTAGGAAACATCCAGTTATTAGGATAGAAACTAAAAACAAAGAGGTTTTTTCCTCGTAAAGGCGCCAAAAAACAAAAAAATGTTCTGTCATATCCCACCCTTCTAAGTGGTAAAATACAATCATTCTTATTAACAAAAACAATTACAAATTACTTAGATTCATTGGAGGGTTCATGAAGAGATTTTTCCTGTCGCCAATGGCTATTGCCCTGGCGGTTGCTGCCGCAGCTCCCAGCCTCGCTGAGGAACGTTTAGAGAGCGTATCCGTTATTGGTAACTCCGATTCTGTCTCCAAGCTGCCGGGCTCCGCGCACCTGGTTGATGCGGAAGAGCTGGCAAAATTCGAGTTTGTGGATATCAACCGTATGATGCGCTCGGTTCCGGGGGTCTACATCCTTGAAGAGGATGGCTACGGCCTGCGCCCGAATATTGGAATTCGCGGTGCCCAGGGTGGGCGCTCCGCCAAAATTTCCCTGATGGAAGATGGAGTCCTGGTGGCTCCAGCACCCTACTCGGCACCGGAAGCGTATTATTTCCCGAGTGCCGGCCGCATGGATGCCATTGAAGTAGTGAAGGGCCCCGCTGCGTTGCAATACGGCCCATTCACCGTGGGTGGTGCGGTAAATATGTTGAGTACCCCCATTCCCACTTCCAGCCAGGGGATGGTGCAGCTGGAGGCCGGTGAATACGGTGAGACTCGCCTGCACGCTCACTACGGCAGCAGTACAGAAACTACCGGCTGGCTGCTGGAGACCCAGCAACAATATGCCGACGGTTTTCGCGAAATTGATCGCGCTGGCAGCGCGGATATCGCTAAAGAAGACTACCTGCTGAAAGGTCGCCTTAATTCCGATGCGGATGCGACCTATCGCCAGCAGTTGGATATCAAGCTGCAGTACTCAGAAGAGGAGTCAGGCATGAGTTATCTGGGCCTGACGGATGCTGACTTTAAGAGAGATCCGAACCGCCGCTACGGCATCAGTGCCCTGGATGAAATGCAGAATCGCCACAGCACTATCCAGCTGAACCACAGTATCGAGTTGAGTAACAACTTTACCCTGCATACCCAGGCTTACTACAACAAGTTTAAGCGCGACTGGTTTAAGGTCAGTGAGGGGGACTTGATAGATGCTGTTAATACCGGCGGCAGTGTTGATGGAGTCATAGACCCCCAAGCGGTATTGGATGGCACTGAGGATTACACTTTTGGTGTTAAGCACAACAACCGTGAGTACGAGGCCAAGGGCCTGCAGATTAGTGCTGATTGGCACTTTAACACCGCTTCCGTTAGTCATGAGTTGACCTTTGGAGTACGCCAGCATCAGGACGAAGTGGATAGATTCCAGCCTGTGGAAAACTATGAACAGGTGGATGGCAAATTGGTGTATCTGAGCACAGATATTCCCGATACCGTCAAAGAAAGCAGTAATAACCGAGTCGAAGAAGCGGATGCAACTTCGTTCTTTATCTACGACGATATCCAGCTGAACGACAAACTGACTCTCACCGCTGTTCTTCGCTACGAGGATATAGAGACCGAACAGCAGCGTTATAACGACGCCGAGCGTACCGAGAAGGGCAGTTACCGCTCCAATCAGGTGGATGAATGGCTGCCAGGTTTGGGGCTTGTTTACCAGGCTAGCGAACAGTGGAGCCTGCTGGCAGGTGTACACCGTGGTTTTGCCCCTCCCGGTGCAGGTGCAGCCGATGGCCAGGGGCCGGAGTTATCCACAAACTATGAATGGGGTGCTCGCTTCGATAACGGCAGCCTGAATGCCGAATTGATCGCCTTCTATAGTGACTATGAAAATGCTGTGCAAAACTGCTCGGTGGCGGTGAAATGCCCCAATGGTGCTGAGAGTGGAACCTACCAGTTGGGTGAAGCAGAAATCAAAGGGCTGGAAGCTACGTTTGGAAGTGAGTGGGTGCTCACAAATGGTTGGATACTACCGGTGCGGGCAACCTATACCTTTACTGATGCAGAAATCAGTGAAGATAGTGACGGCAATGACCTGCTTGCCGGCGATAATCTCGAATATCTGCCGGAAAATGTTTTTGCCGTATCCGCCGGCCTCGATAGCGGTGCAGCCTGGCGTTTAAACCTGACCGCGGCTTACCAGGACGAGATGTGTGTGAATACCGGTTGTAACCGGGGGAATACCGATAAATTCGATTACACAGAGTCTCTGTGGGTTGTGGATGCCGCTGCGCACTACGATTTCAGCGCAGATCTGACCGGTTACCTGAAAGTGGATAACGTGTTTGATGAGCAGGTGATTATCAGCCGCAGTCCCGATGGTGCTCGCGCCAACCGGCCGCGCACCGCCACACTGGGTATGAAATACGTTTTCTAATCCCACAGAGTGACAGAGGACTCAATTAGAAACCCCGGCGAAAGCCGGGGTTTCTTTTATAGTGAATAAATGAACGCTACCAGCGGCTGCCGCCCAGGTGGGCAAAGTGGGCCTTGAGGTAGTTGGTCTCAGGAATTGCCGGATGTATTGGATGGTCTGCGCCCTGGCCACCGCTGGCGAGTATTGAAGCTCTACGGCCCAATCGGTGCGCCGCACCGCGTACACAGTCGAGCAGTTCATCCGATTGTAAATGCATAGAGCAGGAAGCACTTACTAACAAGCCATCCTCCGACAATAAACGCATAGCCAGTTCGTTTATGTGGCGGTAAGCGGCAAGGCCGGCCTTGTGATCTTTGCGTCTTTTAATAAATGCGGGGGGATCGAGTACTATGACATCGAACTTCTCTCCCTCGGCCACCATGGCTTTCAGAACCTCTAATGCCTTACCTTGAACGGTGTCCAGCTTGTCGGTAAAGCCGTTATGCTGGGCATTCAATTGACACCAATCCAGTGCCTGCTGCGAGGCATCTACACAAACCGCATGACTGGCGCCGTTGGCCAGAGTCTGAATTCCCCAGCCGCCCGCATAGGAGAAAAGGTCTAACACGCGCTTTCCACGCACCCAGCGGTTTAACAGGCGGCGGTTTTCGCGGTGATCGTAGAACCAACCGGTTTTTTGCCCCTGGTGAACTGGCGCCAAAAGCGGAACGCCATTTTCCTCAAAGGGCACTAGCTCCGGCACTTCTCCGTAAGCAATCTGGTTAACGAGGGGCATATCCTCAACCGCACGGCCCTGGTGGTCATTGCGCAACAGAATTCCCTTGGGTTGAGCAAGCTCGATTAACTTATCCACAACCACCTGTTGGTAGCGATCCATGCCCCAGTTGCTGACTTGTACCACCAGGTGATCGTTAAAACGATCAACGACCAGCCCCGGCAGGGCATCGGAATCTCCGTAAACCAGACGGTAGCTGGGGTGGTCGAAGTAGCGCTCCCGCTGGAGTAATGCGGTTTGCAAGCGCTCACAAATATCGTCTTCGGTAAAATTGTCCTTGCGGTTCAGTAGGCGCGCGCAGATCAATTGGCTGGGGTTAACCCAGGCAGTGCCCAGAAGCTTGCCCTGACTATCGAGAACCTGGCACTGGCTTCCCGCTTCCAAGCCTTTCAGCGGGGAACGCTTGGTATCCACCTCATTGCTGTATATCCACAGGTGGCCGCGCTTTAAGCGGCGCTCTGCGCCGCGATTTAATATTAATTCAGCCAATTGGGGTCTCCGTAAGCTGGGGTGATTAACGGGGGCAATTGTGCTCGGCTCGGTGGATAGGTCAAGGATTTCGAATCTTTGTGGATAAACAGGCTTGGTGCGAAATGACCACAGGAAAAAGAATGAGTAAAAATGTAAGTAACTCGCCAAAAGATTATTCTGTGGATAACCCCCAGAAAGTCAGATATCCCGCTAAGCAGATTAGATCACAAGGAATGTGAGCACTCACAAATAGGATGTAGTTTCGATAATGAATCTAGTCACAACCTCTGCAAGAGGAAGGGTATTTAGCAGAAATGGTTGGTAAAGTGTGAATTAATCGGCAGAATTTACCGCCAAGATAAAATTGTGCCTTGTTGGCGTTGTGGAAAACTCTATCAATGAAATTGACTCAGGACCAGTCTATTCAAATTGCCATGTTTATCTATCCGGGCGCTTCCAGCTTGGATGTGACTGGGCCACTGGAGGTTTTTGCTCTGGCCAATCACCTCCTCCGTGAGGAGGGGCGTTACCCTTCTGACTTTTACAAAATCCAGTTATTGGCTGAAGAATCCGGGCTGGTACAGATGGGCACGGGTGTGAAGCTGTATGCGGATTGTGGATATCGTGAGGTGAAAGATATCCACACCCTGTTGATGAGTGGTGGGCCGCCTGGAAGTTATAAAGCCCTCTATTCCCAAACAGATATTCTCGACTGGCTGTGTGAACAAAAACAGGTGGTTAAACGGATGGGCTCAATTTGTAATGGTGCTTTGATTTTGGCTAAGGCTGGGGTGCTGGCTGGTCATAAAGCAACTACCCATTGGGCAAATGTGGATGAGCTACGGCAGTTTGCCGATATTGAAGTAGACCCTGATGCGATTTATGTATGTGATGATCATATTTATACCTCAGCCGGTATTACCGCGGGTATTGATCTCGCTCTGGCGTTAGTGGAGGAAGATCACGGGCGTAGTTTGGCCCTGGCAATCGCCAAACTCATGGTCCTCTATCTCAAGCGAGATGGCGGCCAGCGGCAATACAGCAGCCACTTGATGAATCAGCAACAGAGTGATCGCTTTGCCAGGCTTGTGGAGTGGATTTACCAAAATTTGAATCAGTCTCTCACAGTAGAAAAATTGGCACAGGAATCTGCTATGAGTCCCCGTAATTTTTCTCGCTGCTTTCTCAAGGAGCTGGGAGTGACCCCAGCGCGCTTTGTCGAAAATATCCGTGTGGAAAAAGCCTGCCAATTATTGTCTGAACAAAACCTGTCTCAGGAAAAAATAGCCTGCCTCTGTGGCTTTCAATCCCAGGAGCAATTGAGACGCACGTTTCGAAGACATAAAGGCATACTTCCCAGTGAGTTTCGTCGGCGTTTTCATTAAATAAAACTACAAGGCAAACTCATAATCCATCGAGAAATAATATTTTTTTGGGTTCGGCTGTGTTCAATTGAGAATTAAATGAATTATTGGCCTTTTGATAATTTTTTAATTCTCCTGAATGACTGCTTTTTCAACTAAAAAGGATGAATAGTTACAGTATGGGAAAAACACTTTCTTAGATTGCTCCCCAATTAAAATGTCAGAATTCGTCGTAAGTGTGTCTCTTGTTCCAATAGCTGCAATGTAATAATTCTAGGTTCAAAATTTTTGGGTACGTGTTAACCGTTAGATCTCACAGATATGGCTTAGGGGCTAAATAGATAGATCAGATGAAAAATAAAAAGTTTGTGTTGGGTATCTTTGCCCTGCTGTCTTGTATTGGCTATTTGCTCTGGCCGGTTTATCAATTTTATGCCTGGTCTCTGGATTCGTTACCACTTAGTCCATTTGGTTGGCAAGCGTTAGCCACCGAGGCACCATCGACACAAAAGCTTTACCAAAAAGAGCTGCAACCGGCAGCAGATCAGTCGCTTAAAGCCATTGAAAAGCATCGCCAGAAGATTGGTTCTCCTGCAATTTCTGCTGCAGTCTCGACTTGTGGCAAGCTTGTTTGGGCTGGCGCATCTGGATGGGCAGATTTGGAAGAGCAAATACCTGTTACCACTGAGACACGTTTTCGTATCGGCAGTACCTCTAAGGCTCTGACTGGAACAGCTCTGGCGCGCTTGGCACAGAAGGGAAGTGTTGACCTTGACAGTTCAATATCAAACTACCTAGAAGCATTGCCCAACCCGGAATGGGCAGAGATAACTCCACGCCAGTTGGCCTCTCATATGTCGGGTTTACCACATTATAAGAAGAATTCTGATTGGCTTGGTTTGTATAAGACACTGGCACTGGACACTCATTACGACAGTATGTACCAGGCCCTGGAAATTTTTGACAATAGTGAATTGTTATTCCAACCAGGCACAAATTTTTATTACAGCACCTTGGGGACTGTTCTTCTGGGAGCAGTTCTAGCTGGTTCAGAGCAAAAAAGCTATTTGAATGTGATGGAAGACGAAGTCTTTATTCCTGCCGGAATGAAAAATACTGAGGTCTCTCCATTAAATGGCAATATGGAAAGAAATATTGCCCGTTTCTATAAAAGTAATGGTTTAAGCGGGGATGAACTTCGCCTGCGTGAATGGCGACCGGTGGATTTAAGTCATCGTCTCCCGGGAGGTGGTTTTATTTCCACACCCACTGACCTGGTAAAGCTTGGTGCACACTATCTCGACGACAACTTTTTAGCTGCTGAAACCCGGGAAGTTTTTTTGTCCCCACAAAAGCTTGCTAATGGAGAGGTCAATAAGCAGCACTATGCGTTGGGTTGGCGGTACCGAGAACAAGAAATTCCATCTGTCGGAATAGTGCGTCATGCTAATCATGGTGGTGTCAGCCGCGGCAGTCAAAGCTGGTTGATGATTATGCCGGATCACAACTTGTCAGTGGCAGTAAATATCAATCGTAAAACAAAAGCTTTTTGGGATTTTGGTCGTATCTCAATGGATATTGCTGAAGCTTTTATTCGGCAACAGGGTAAATTACGTTGTAAATAAAAAAACCGGCCAAGACCAATAGCTCAGCCGGTTTCTAAAAATACCCCCTCTGTCAATCATGGGAGGGAATGGCTTTCTATTGGGTATTCACCATAACTTCGGTTTCGGCAAATACGGTCTCACCGTTACCGTGGCTGAGAATTCCCAAGGCTCGGGTACCAGGGGAGAGATCCAGCCACTCCAGATTGATAGTGCCACTACTATTTATTTGTGCCTGCGGCGGAGCTGTGAGCTGGGTATTGCCGTTGTCTCCACTCAGGTTAAAGTTAAATAGGGTAAATGGCGTAGGGCCCTCCGCAGAGGCGTAGTCCACTACGAATACCGCATACTGACCTGCGGCGGGATTGACCAAATCGACAGATTCAGCGGAAGTCGGTGAGCCACTGGTGCCCACCTCTGGGAAATCGGGGCCGGGGCCGTAGACTTGTAAATCCAAGTCGTCGCTGCCACTACCATCGCCCACATCCGCATCAAATAAGGCTACGCGGGCAAGCTTTGTACCCTCCGGAATATCGAAGAAAATCAGCTGGTTTTCTCCATCCTCAACGCTACCAGGGAAAGGTACGCCTTCCGCCAAGCCGTTGATATCCACTTGATAGTTGCCGTTATAACCAAATTGTACGGGCAGGTTTACTGCACCATCACTGCCATCGGCACTGATCTTCTGAGTTGTGGATAGTGGAACCGGGCGTACAGCGATAGGACTGCGTACTTCCTGGCGTAAACCAACGGATTTCCAGCTTAATTCGCCAAATACCCACTCGTTCATGGCCGCTTCTTCGGTAACCGTAAAGGTAACTTCAAACTCGGCGCTATCTCCTTCTCTAAGGCGTAGAGTCCTAGGGTTAACACTGACCTCGACACCTGCGGGTGCCTCTACAGAAGCCCAATACCATCTCTGGCCGCGGCCGACGCTGGTGACACGGCGCTTGATAGTTTGCGTGCCAACCAATTCGCCGATGCCGATTGATGGCAGGTTGAGATCACTGGAATCCAAGGAATAGCCAGCGGAAACCAGTCCCTCGCAGGTGCTGGCCTCGATAATCTGCGGCTGATTTTCTGCGCCACAGAGAAAGGCTAGATAGTCGTTGAAACCGGCATCGTAGACTAGACCGGGGTCGAAAGCCGCGGCGGGCACTATAGCGCCTGCACCAATATCGAAGGGATCAGCGGCTTCGGGTCCGAAGGACTTTTGCAGGTCGGTGCGCGCTGTACTCATCAGTGCGGATTTGGCCATGGCCGGGCTCCAGTCCGGATGAGCCTGTTTTAACAGGGCCATAATACCGGCGACATGGGGGCTGGCCATGGAGGTGCCATTTTTGGCGGCGAATAGGTTGCCTCCACTCAGCACCGGTGAAGTACCGGCGAGAATGCCTACGCCCGGTGCTGCCACATCCGGCTTGATAATATCCGTCGCACCCACGTTGTGGCCGCGGGAAGAGAAGCTGGCGATGCGGTCTTCGCGGGAAATCTTCAGCTCTGGATCCAGGGTGCCCGTGACCCCCGAATTCTCAACCAGCATGGCGCCATCCGCATGGCGAATCATCACACCGGGGATCGTAGTATCCGGTGCCGACATAACGATCGGATCCATACGGTCTACAGCACTGCCGTCGTTATAGACAATAATGGCCACTGCGCCGGCGTCTGCAGCATTGTTGTATTTAGTACTGAAGGAGCATCCCCCACGCTTCACCAGCGCGATTTTGCCTTCAATGGCCTCGGAGTTGGTGAGTGCGGAGCAGGCCTCCAGAGGGGCACCCACAACAACAGGTGCCGATAGTAGACCTGCATCTTCCATAGTGATCGGGCCGTTGCCTTCACGGGCATCGTAGGTGCCCACAACCGCTTCAGGGGCATCCACCTGCAGGGCCGTGCCAAAGCTCTGGTCGTCTTCGGCAGCCGCCACTGCGGTAATCCAGGGGACACCGGAAGGCGTGCCCATTGTTTGTGGGCCTGGGCCATCATTGCCGGCAGAAGTGGCAACAAAAACGCCCGCATCGGCGGCAAACAGGAAGGCGATCTCATCAGCACCGGTAAAAACGGTACTGGAGCCACCCACTGAGAAGTTGATGACATCCACACCGTCGGCCACGGCTTCGTCAATAGCAGCCATGGAGTCTGCCGAGGAGCAGCCGCTATCGTCCGGGTCTGGGGCATCCCAGCACACCTTATAGGCCGCGATACGGGCACGCGGCGCCATGCCGGTCAGGGTTTTCCCATCTGGGGTCACTACACCGTAGTTCCCTGCAGCAGTGGTGGCGGTGTGGGTGCCGTGTCCGTCCGCATCCCGTGCAGAAAGAAACTCGTAATCCGCCAGAGTCTTGTTGGAGAGGAAGGCGTCTGAAAAAGACTTGGCCTTGATCAGTTTGTTATTGCAGGTAAAGGCGGCGTCACCGGGGTTAAAGTCTGTGTTACCAAACTCACAGCCCTCACCGATAAAGGATTCAGGCACCGGACCATAGGAAATATTGACGCCACGATTGCCCTGCCGTGGCGTTGGAACATCCATCAGGCTCGGGTGTTCTGGATGAATACCCGAGTCGATTACACCCACGACCACATCCTCACCGGTGATTCCCCAGAGCCAGGGACTGGGTGTATTTGTCAGGCCGAGGAAGTCTGCAGTGGAATCGGTATGCATTTTCAGCAGGCGATCTTCCCAGACGCCTTTCACATCTTTATGGCTACGCAGTGCTTCGGCATCCTTTTCACTCATAATCGCGGCAAAGCCGTTAAAGGCCGCCTTGTATTCATGCACTTTGCGTGCGCCGGGCACCGCGGAAAGCACCTGTTGACGACGTGTTTTGAGAAAATCGGAGTAGTGGCGATAGCTACTACTGCGGGGGTCAGCCTTGCGACGTACATTGGACTTAGCGCTGGAGAGGCCCGCGACTGTGCCGCTGTAGGTGGAGAGTGGCTCGCCATCGAGCTGTACGATATAGACCTTTTTATTCTTTTGGATTTCGGGGGTGAGTGTGTCTGCTACTGAGGCTGCGAAACTACTGCCAGAGCACAGCAGGCCCGCAATAAGCGAGGAAATTATTTTTCTTTTCATTGAGTTGTCCCATTTTTTATTTTAACAGGCGGGTAGAGGTGGGAGAGAAAGTGCGCTGTTTATCCAATGTCACTGACACCCAACAAGCCATCCTAGCGCGCTTTCACTGGGATAAAGCCACCCGACCTGTGACTCGCTTTTAAAGTAATGTGTCGCAGGACTCAATAAACTGGCGTCATAGTCATTGTTTTGTACTATTTTTGCTAACTGGCGAGAAAGAAAAAAACGTAAGTCACAAATGCGAGGTGGCGCAGTAGTGGAGAGGGTTTCTGATGACGCTTTTCTGCGAGATTGGAAAAGCTCATTAAATTTAGAGGGCTGTAAAAGAGAGATCAGTGGGCTCAGGGGCCCACTAGAAACAGGCTGAAACTGGCTAAGTCGGCAAACACAGCGGTTTCCGCCAGACGCGGATCGGGGCTCTCTACTAGCTGTTGCAGGGTTTCTGCGCCTGCACCGGTTTTTAGTAGTACCGGCTTACACCCCTTGACCAGGGCCAGCTGTAAATCGGCCAGTTTATCACCGAGCAGATAGCAGCCATGCAAGCTGGTGTCGAATTCCGCTTCGATGGCATCCAGCAGGCCCGCCTGGGGTTTGCGGCAACGGCAGTTGTCTTCAGGCCCATGGGGGCAGTAGAAAATCGCGGCAATTTCACCGCCTGCATCCTCTACCTGGGAACGCATCTTGGCGTGTATCGCCTCCAAGTCATCCAAGTCAAACTGGCCCAGGGCCAGGCCGCTCTGGTTGGTGGCAATCACCAGTTGGTGGCCAGCCTGACTGAGCGCAGCCAGTGCTTCAATACTGCCGGGCAGGGGCTGCCATTCGTCTGCGGATTTTACGAACTGGTTGGGGTTTTGATTAATGACCCCATCGCGGCCAAGAAGAATTATTGCCATGTCGATTCGCCTGTTTCGTTGAGGCGGGGCGCAGAGCCCCGCTTCAAGTCGCTATTACTTGGCTGGAACCAACAGGGAGATGTCGGCAACTTCGAGGAACAGTGCACGCAGCTGGGTCAGTAGGGCCAGGCGGTTGTTGCGCAGTTGCTCGTCGTCACTCATTACCATCACATGGTCGAAGAAGTTGTCCACGGTTTCACGCAGGCCCGCCAGGCCGGCGAGCCCTTCGGCGAAAAGCGCATCGCTATACAGCGGTTCAACTTCTGTGCGGGCAACCTGTACAGCGGCGAACAGGGCTTTCTCCGCTTCCTCCTGCAATAGTGCTTCATCGACACTGCTGGGCACTGTGCCATCCAGCTTGGCAAGGATATTGGAAACGCGTTTGTTCGCGGCGGCCAAAGCACCGGATTCTGGCAGCTGGCTGAAGGCGTTAACCGCGTGCACACGGTTGTCGATATCCAGCGGGCGCGACAGCTTACGCGCGGCAACAGACATAAATACCTCGGCGGCAATGCCCTGATCCTCGTAGCGGGCGCGGAAGCGCTCCAGTACGTATTGCAGGGTCTGCTCTACCACCTTGTCGTATTCACCCAGGGCGGTGCGCGGGTAGTTGTCGCGGGCCAATTCCAGCAATTCTCGCAGGTCCAGATCGAGGCGCTTTTCGACGAGGATGCGGATGATGCCCAGGCTGGCGCGGCGCAGGGCGAAGGGGTCGCGGGAGCCGCTGGGGGGTTGACCTATGCCGAAGATGCCGACCAAAGTATCCAGGCGATCTGCCAGGGCAATTACAGTACCGGTGTCGCTGGCGGGCAGCTCGTCACCGGCAAACTTGGGCATATACTGTTCGTACATGGCCTTGGCCACATCCAATGGCTCGCCGTCGTTTTCGGCGTAGTAGTAGCCGGCGATGCCCTGCATATCGGCAAACTCGAACACCATCTCGGTAACCAGGTCCGATTTACACAGGCGGCCGGCGCGCTCGGCCCAGTTGCCGTTGCTTCCGGTTTTCTCAGCGATGGTGCGGGCCAGGGCAGCTACCCGTTCAGTCTTGTCGTAGACGCTACCCAGGTGCTGCTGGAATACGATTTGGCGCAGTTTCTCACGGCGTGATTCCAGGCTGGTCTTCTTGTCGGTCTCAAAGAAGAAGGCAGCATCCGCCAGGCGCGGCCGGATTACGCGCTCATTGCCGTGGATAACCTGGGCGGCATCCTGGCTCTCGATATTGGATACGGTGATAAAGAACGGCAGCAATTGGCCATCTTCATCAACTACGTGGAAATACTTCTGGTGCTCCTTCATGGAGGAGATCAGGGCTTCAGCGGGCACTTCCAGGAAGCGCTCTTCGAAGCGGCCGGTAAGGGCGACAGGCCACTCCACCAGCGCAGTGACTTCGTCGAGCAGGTCGTCGTCGATGACCGCTTCACCATTGACGTTATTGGCTTCGGCAATAACTTGAGCGCGAATGGCTTCGCGGCGCTCGGCGAAATCTGCCATTACGTAGCCGGGTTCGCGCAGAACCTGTGCATAGTCGTGGGCGGAGTGGATCTCCAGTTCCCGATTGCAGTGGAAGCGATGACCACGGCTGGTTTTTCCGGCTTTCAAGCCGAGTACTTCACCATCTACGACCTTGTTGCCAAACAGCATGACGAGCCAGTGCACCGGGCGCACGAACTCCTCGCGGCGCGCACCCCAGCGCATGCGCTTGGGAATAGGAAGCTGAGCCAGTGCTTTCTCGACAATACCAGCCAACAGGGATTCAGTTTCAGCGCCTTTCTGTTCACTGATAAAGGCCAGGCGCTCGCCTTTGTCGGTCTCTTTGCGTCCCAGCTCTTTAACGGTTACGCCGTTGCTGCGGGCGAAACCCTCTGCGGCCTTGCTGGGCTTGCCTTCTTTATCGAAGGCGGCTTTGACGGCCGGGCCCAGCTTTTCAATTTGTTTGTCTTGCTGCTTATCCGCCAAACCGAATACCGCTACGGCCAGGCGGCGGGGTGCTGCGTAGGCTTTCACTTCGCCAAAAGACAACTCGGCGCCGTTGAGGCCTTGGGTAATACCATCGGCGAAAGCGCTCATCAATTTGTGTAACGCTTTGGGTGGCAGCTCTTCGGTGCCCAGCTCTACCAGAAAATCCTGAGCCATTACTGCTTCTCCTCTTGCTCGATGTCTTCCGCCAAAATATCTGCTCGCAGTGCTTCATCTGCCATGGGGAAGCCTAAGGCGCGGCGTGCATCGTAGTAAGCCTGTGCCACGGCGCGGGCCAGGGTGCGTACACGCAGGATATAGCGCTGGCGCTCAGTCACTGAGATGGCGTGGCGCGCATCCAGCAGATTGAAGGCGTGGGAGGCCTTCATAACTTGCTCGTAAGCGGGCAGCGGCAGGCCCAGCTCAATCAGGCGTGTGCTCTCGCGCTCACAGTGATCGAAGGTGGCGAATAGGAATTCCACATCGGCGTGTTCAAAGTTGTAGTGGGACATTTCCACTTCGTTCTGGTGGAAAACGTCGCCATAGGTGACGGGGCTGCCGTCCGGGTTGCGGGTCCACACTAAATCGTAGATAGACTCGACCCCCTGCAGGTACATGGCGATACGCTCGAGACCGTAGGTGATTTCGCCGGTAACCGGGTAGCACTCGAGGCCGCCCACCTGCTGGAAGTAGGTAAACTGGGTGACTTCCATACCGTTCAGCCAAACTTCCCAGCCGAGGCCCCAGGCGCCCAGGGTTGGGGATTCCCAGTTATCTTCCACAAAGCGGATATCGTGGATAGCCGGGTCTACGCCCATGGCGCGTAGGCTATCGAGGTACAATTCCTGGATATTGTCCGGGGATGGCTTCATCACTACCTGGTATTGGTAGTAGTGCTGAAGGCGGTTGGGATTCTCGCCGTAGCGGCCATCGGTGGGGCGGCGGCAGGGCTGTACATAAGCCGCATTCCAGTTTTCCGGGCCTATGGCGCGCAGGAAAGTGGCCGGATGAAAGGTGCCGGCGCCCACTTCCATATCCAGAGGCTGTAGAATGACGCACCCTTGGCGCGCCCAATAATCCTGTAGGGCAAAAATAAGTCCCTGGAAGGTACTGAGATCGTATTGCTTGGACACCGCTATCTCCGGATCAGTATCTGCTGTGGGCAAAGGGCGCAATTATAGCGGCAGCGACTGCTGCGCTTAAAGCGCTATAGCCGCGTCAAGAGGTTTCAATGGCCATACTTGGGCAACACGACCACTTTAAAGTGGTTTTTGTATAGGAAGTAGTGAGTGGATATTAAGGGGCGCCTTGCTGTAGGAGCACTGAGAATCATCGGCAAATTGCCGTTGCACTGGTCGCGGCGATTGGGTTGGTTTGCTGGCAAAATGGCTGTGTGGACTCGTTCCGAAGGCCTGCGCCTGAGCCGCATTAATCTCAAACTCTGCTATCCGGCAATGGACCCCAAACAGCGTGAAAAGCTGGCGAGGGAGAGTGTGATCAACACGGCCATGGCGGGTTTTGAGATGGCGTCACTGTGGAATACGCCCTGGGCAAAAAATGAAAATGCCATTGTTCGTGTGCGCAATCAGCAGTTACTCAACGCCGGTGAGACCGATGGGCGCGGCACCATTGTCTTAATGCCACATACTGGCAACTGGGAAATATTCGGCCTGTATGTGGGTACCTTGTCCCCCTGTGCTGTACTTTACCAGCCTCCTAAAATAGAAGCCCTGGACCCGGTGATTCGCAGCGGGCGCGAAGTAACTGGCGGCAAGATGGTGCCCACCAATGTGCACGGTGTACGCGCGCTGCTTAAATCATTGAAAGCGGGAGATTTAGCCCTGATTCTTCCCGACCAGGAACCGGATATGGGCGGTGACTTTGCCCCGTTTTTTGGGCGCCCGGCCCTGACGATGACCCTGGTGCATAATCTGATACAGCGCACCAAGTGCCATGTGGTTTTTGGGTTTGGCAAGCGTGTAGAAGGCGGTTTTGAGCTGGTTTTTGTCCCCGCAGAAAAAGCGATTTACAGCGAAGAACAAAAAGTATCCCTGGCGGCGATGAACCGCGGTGTGGAGGCCTGCATCGCCCAGGCGCCGGAGCAGTATCAGTGGGAATACAAGCGCTTTCGCAGACAGCCGGAAGGCAAGAGTAAAATTTACCGCAAACAAACATAGGGGCCTGAGCGGCCCCTATGTCTATCGGCATCTAGGTAAAATTTACGTCGCGTGGCGAAATGCCACAATTACCGGCATACGCGCCGCGCGCCAGGCGGGGAAAAAACCACTGACAAAGCCGATTACCAGCGCCAACACGGCGCCCTGCACGAACAGGTCTGGGGACATCTCAAAACTGAACACCACCTGGGTAAAATTGCCGCCCAGGGTTGAGGTATTTAGGCCGTCGAAGAACAAGTAGGCGGCCAATGACCCCAGTAGTCCACCGGCCACCGCCAGTACCATCGCTTCAGCAATCGTGCCGCAGAAAGCGGAAAAATTACTGAAGCCGAGGGCGCGCAGGGTGGCAATTTCCTTGGCACGGTCCGCCACTGAGGTGTACATGGTATTGAGTGCTCCAGCCAGGGCACCGAGGGCCATCACCGCACTGATAATCCAGCCAAAGGTGGCGATGTACTGCAGTTGTTTACCCTGACTGGCGAAGTATTCTCGCTCGGTCTGCGCTTCGAGATTAAGGCGCGGTTCCCGCGCAATGGTTTCCTTGACCGATGCCAGGCCGTCGTCATTGTCCAGTTGCAAGCGAATGGATTGATAACTGCTGCCGCGGTTGTAATGGCTCTGGATTGTTTTGATATCTGCCCACAGCTCACTTTCAAAAATATTGCCCCCTGTGGAAAAAACTCCGACAACTGTCCACAGGTTTTTACCAAAGCGCACTTCCTTGCCAATCTCGAAACCACTGAATTCCCGCAGGACACCCTCGCCGACAATCATTTCATTGGTTCCGGGAACAAACATACGGCCTTCGGTTAAGTGCATGTTGGTGCGCATGGCCATACCGGTTTGGTTGAGTCCGCGCAGGGGGATATTGGCCTCGGTACCACTGGACTTTTTGATACCATCCACAATGACATAGAGTTCCGGTGAAACCTGTGGGCCGTTGGCGTTCCGGGCGACTCCGGCAGATTCGCTAACCAGGTTGACCTGATCCTGCAGGATCACCGAGTTGAGCTCGGTGGAGGAACCCTCGCGCATCAGGATGGCGATTTGGTTGGAGCCGGCGCCGCGCATAGTTTCTTCGAAGCCTTTGGCCATGGCGAGAAATGCCAGCAGTATTGCCACCACCACCGCCGAGGCCAGTACCATCGCCAGTGACATCCACAGGCGCCTGCGCAGGCTGCCCAGATTCATCAGGGTCACTGAAATAATTTGTGCAATTAGAGAGCCCATTGGCTGTCCTCCGGTCGGGCTTGATCAATCGGGCACCTACAGTTGTTAGGAACTCGATCTGATGTATTTAGGGCTGACGATTAAATGCCGAGACAATATTCAATCGCAGCGCGTTAAAAGCCGGTAACAAGCCGGTAATAATTCCCAGCAGCAGCATAAAAAACAGCGCCTGCAGAGCGATATCGCCATCGAGAATCAAGTTGGGCAGGAAACGGGCGAGAAAGGTTTTTATTCCTTCAACTAACAGCCAGGCCGCAGCGAGTCCAGAGAGACCGCCGATAAATGCGACCAACAGGGATTCCGATAGAACCATGCGAAAAATGCGTGCGCTGGAAAAGCCCAGGGTTTTGAGTACAGCAATCTCGCCGGTACGCTCGCGAATCGCCAAGGCCATGGTATTGCCAACCACAATCAGAATGGTGAAAAACGCGGTGAAAACCACCGAGAAAATAATCAAACCGATATTGCCAATTTGCTCGATAAAAGCTTTATTAAAGGATTTTTCCGTACTGGTATCAGTTTCACTTTGCGAATTGGCAAAACTGTCATCAATGGTTTTGGCTACTTTCTCATTGAGAGAGGGATCGTCAGTAGTGAGTGCCATCCATCCTATCCAGTCATTGCCAAATGTCTGAGTTTCCATGAAGTATTTATAATGGAATAACATTTGGCGAGTATCGTACTGCTCGGTATCCCCTTTAAAAATTCCTGAGACTACAAACTCCCAGGTATAGCCACCATCTTTATGGGTGAATATATTTGAGGAGATAGGGATCCGGTCACCAATTTTCCAGCCATATATTTGCGCGAGTTTCTCACCTATCAGCGCGCCCTGGCGATTATTAAACCAAGCCTGTTTTTGCTCATCCGGAATCACTATTTCTTCGTAAACGCGTAAATAGGATTCGGGGTCCACAGCCAGCGAGACAATTTGCCTACTTTGTTCCTGATAATAACCGCCAAACCAGTTCAGGTGGGTGACATCTTTTACTCCTTCGACCGTAGCGACTTTTTGGAAATAAGAGATGGGTAGCGATTGGGTGAAATTGATCCGGTTAAAAACTACCAGGCGATTATCAGCGGACAACTCCACACTGGAATTGAGTGCAGATTTCAAACTGGTCACTGCACCAAAAATTAAAAAAGCGATAAAAATTGCAAAGCAGGTGAGAAATAACCGCAGAGGTTTCCTCGTCATGTTTTTATAAATTAAATAGAGATCGTTCATGCCACTATTTCCCTCTGCACAAATTGTCCCTTGTCGAGATGCAGGGTGCGTTTGGCGTATTTGGCTGCGGCCGGGTCGTGGGTAACCATAACGATAGTCTTGCCGTGATCGCGGTTGAGTAGTTGCAGCATCTCCAGGATTTCATCGGCGGTGGCGCGGTCGAGATCACCGGTGGGCTCGTCACACAGAATGAGTTTAGGATCTGAAACAATTGCGCGGGCGATGGCCACCCGCTGTTGCTGGCCGCCGGACATTTCACTGGACATATGTTTGGCGCGATCGCTCAAGCCCACCAAAGCGAGGGCGGTTTCGACATTTTTGCGGCGCTGTGCTTTGGAGAGCTTGGTCAACAGTAGCGGCAGTTCTACATTGCGTTGGGCATTGAGCATCGGCATCAGGTTGTAGAACTGGAAAATAAAACCAATATTCTGCGCGCGCCAACGGGTTAGGGCGCTCTCATTGAGGGAGTCTATACGGGTGCCATCAAACCAAATTTCCCCACTGGTAGGTTGATCGACACCGCCGAGCATATTTAACAGAGTGGTTTTTCCGGAGCCGGAAGGCCCCATAATGGCGACAAAATCTCCTCGCTCAATACTCATATTGAGATCGTCAAAAATAGAGATTTTCTCTTTACCTTTGATAAAACTCTTGCCGACATTTTTTAACTGAAACAACACATCTTCAGACATCTGTAATTTCCTTTTTTAATGAATAATTAGAGCCGTAGTCTGTGCCGTTAAAGAGCGACTTCCTCCCCGGCCAGGAAGCCGACCTTCACCCCCATATCCGGTAGGATACGGGCGTCTTTTTGATCGATACCGATACGCACACGCACCGTAGCTTTGGCGCGATCGGCGGTTGGAATAATTGCCACCACCGTGGCGGGAATATCCCACTCCGGGTAGGCGTCAAGATTCGCGTTTACCCTTTGACCAGTGGAGACCCGGCCGATAAATGCCTCATTGACATCCACTTCAATTTCCAGGGAGTTCATATCCACAATGGTACAGATACCGGTGCGGGTGAAACCGCCTCCGGCGGAGCTAGGTGCGACAATTTCTCCGGGCTGAGCATTTTTTTGTGTAACGATTCCCGCAAAGGGCGCGCGTATCGTGTGATCCTCCAAGCGCTCCCGCTGTCGCTCGGCTTCCAGTTTAGCCACCTCAATATTTGCCCGAGCGCTGTTTAAATCGGCTCTCAAGCCTTCAACAGTGGCCTCACTCTGGGTGAGTTGTGCTTTGCTGGAGTAGTTTTTTTCACGCAAGCCAGCGAAACGCCGGTACTGACGCTCTGCTTCTTTTAGCTTGGCGAGAATACTGGCTTCCTGGGCTTGTAGTACCTGAATCTGCGCACGGGCAAATGCCAGGCTGACGCGCGCTTTGACGTCGTCGAGGCGGGCTAGTACTTGACCTTCCTGTACCTGCATACCCTCCTCGACATCCACGCTGCTGATCAGTCCCATCACCTCTGCTGACACCGTAGCCATGCGTCGCGCGGTGATATATCCGGAGGCATTCAACACCGTCTCCAGGTGTGCGCTGGAGGGGGCAGATGGCGTAGTGTGTGTGTTGGCGGGGGTTGGGATTGTATTAGGGCTTGCGGGTGGATCTTCGACCAAGAGGGAGGCGCCAAAAAAACCAACTAGCAGGCCGGCGACTGCACCGGTGGAAGCCGCCAGCAGGGTTTTTCGGGACGATGACGGTAAATCATTGGGAGCCGTATCCCGGTCAATTTTCAACTGACCGAGCAGCTCACTGGTGTTTCTGCTCATACAGCCATGTTCTTATTGATTACTTCCTGTAAAGAACAACTGTGGCAGAAACTAAAAAATATTGCTATTCGATCTGACTTGCGGCGTTGGCGCCAAATTAGTGGCGCCAAAAGGCGGGAGTTAAGAGCACCAGTAGGGTGAAAATTTCCAGGCGTCCCATCAGCATGGCGAGGATCAGAAACCACTTGGCGACCTCATTGACTGAACCGTAGTGAGATGCGGCCTCACCCAGAGCCGGGCCGATATTACTCAGGCAGGAGGCCACCGTTGTCACAGAGGTGACGAAATCTTCGCCGGTGGCAATCACAATAATCGAGAGAATAAAAAACGACAGTACATAGACGGCAAAAAAGCCCCACACAGCATCGGTTACCCGATCGGGTACGATCTTGCGGTTGATCTTAATGGGTATCACCGCATTGGAGTGCACCAGTCGATTCAATTCGCGCATACCGGATTTCATAATCAACATGCCGCGCACCGCCTTGATACCACCGGAGGTAGAGCCGGCACAGGCGCCGAGAATACCCAGAAGAAGCAATGCGTAGGGAAGGAATACCGGCCAGGCGGAAAAGTTTTCAGAGGCAAAGCCGGCAGTGGTACTGATAGAAACCACCTGGAAGAAACCGTGTAGCAGACTGTTGCCTGGTGAGAAGATATTCAGAATCCACAGATAACAGCTGATCAACAGGCCGGCCCCCAAAATCAGCATTACGTAGAAACGAAATTCGGAATCGCGCCAGTAGTGCTTGAGGGTTTTATTGCGGAAGGCATAAAAATGCAGGCCAAAGTTAATTGCTGCGGTGAACATGAAAATAATGCAGATCACCATAATGGCCCGGTTGTGAGCGTAGAAGCCCATACTGGCATCGTGGGTGGAAAAGCCGCCGTTAGCCACGGTGGAGAAGGCGTGTCCCACGGCATCGAACACGGTCATGCCCGCCCACCAGTAACCGATGCCGCACAGAATGGTCAGGATTACATAAATCACGATCAGTGCCCGCGCCGTCTCGGCGATACGCGGTGTCAGCTTGGTATCTTTCACTGGGCCGGGTATTTCCGCTTTGTACAGCTGCATACCACCGATGCCAAGCATGGGCAGGATTGCCAGTGCAATAACAATTACGCCGATACCACCAAACCACTGCAGCTGCTGGCGGTAGTAGAGGATGGCTGGAGGCAGGGAGTCCAGGCCGGTAATTACGGTGGCGCCGGTGGTGGTGAGCCCGGAAATCGACTCAAAAATCGAATCGGTAATACTCAGGTCCGGCTGCGGACTAATAATAAACGGCAGGGAGCCGAAGCTGCCGAGGATTAGCCAGAATAGCGAAGTCACCACAAAGCCGTCGCGGGTACGCAGATCCTGGCGCAGATCGTGCACCGGCAGCCACATAAACAAGCCGGTCACCAGAGTGATCACAAAGGCAATAACGAAGGCGTTGTGGGTATGGTCCTCATACCACAGGGACACGGCGATCGGTGGCAGCAGTGTCAGGCTGAACACAGTGAGGAGAATTCCGAAAACTCGCGCAATTACCGCAATTCGCATTGGCGCCTGTCAGCCTGTTATCTGTTGTTACTTTATATATATGGACGGCGGAGTTTGTAATCGCCGGACTATTCAATAAAAAATATGATTTAGAAAAAGCCGAAGCCAACCTGGAACAACTGCTCCACATGACGTGTCTGGCGGCGATCCACCAGGAATACAATCACGTGATCGTCGCTTTGCACAATTACATCGTCGTGCGCCATCAACACTTCGCTGCCATTTTCTGTTTCGCGCACTATGGCACCGATGGAGGCGCCCTCGGGCAGATCGATATCCTCGATTTTCTTTCCCACCACCTTGGAGGTGCGCTCGTCGCCGTGGGCGACAACTTCGATCGCCTCGGCGGCACCGCGACGCAGGGAGTGCACATTAACCATATCGCCGCGGCGCACATGGGTGAGCAGGCTGCCGATAGTATTTTGCTGGGGCGAAATGGCAATATCGATTTCCCCGCCTTGCACCAGGTCCACGTAGGCGCGGTTGTTGATCAGGGTCATCACCTTGCGCGCGCCCAGGCGTTTGGCCAGTAGCGATGACATGATGTTAGCTTCGTCATCGTTGGTGAGTGCGAGGAAAACATCGGTGTCCTCAATATTTTCTTCCAACAACAGCTCTTGGTCCGAGGCGCTGCCGTGCAAGATAATGGTGTGGGACAGCTCCTCGGATAAAAATACGCAGCGTTCATGGCTGCGCTCAATAATTTTAACCGAGTAGCGGTTTTCCAATTTGGTTGCGAGCCGCAGGCCAATATTGCCACCACCGGCAATTACCACGCGCTTATAACCGTGTTCCAGGCGGCGCAACTCGCTCATTACCGCACGGATATCGGCGCGTGCGGCGATAAAAAATACCTCGTCGCCGGCCTCGAGCACCGTGTCCCCCTGGGGAATGATCGGCCGGTTGCGCCGGTAGATGGCCGCCACACGGGTATCCACCTTGGGCATGTGCTCGCGCAGATAGCGCAGCTGATGGCCTACCAGAGGGCCGCCCTGAACTGCCAATACAGTGACCAGCTGCACGCGACCACCGGCGAAATCCAGCACCTGTAGCGCGCCGGGGTGTTCCATCAGGCGTGCGATATATTCGGAGACCAGCTGCTCGGGGCTGATCAAAACGTCGATGGGTATCGCCTGGTTGTCGAATAACTCGGGGTACTGCAGATAAGAAGAGGCGCGCACACGCGCGATCTTGGTGGGCACACGGAACAATGAATGGGCAATCTGGCAGGCTGCCATATTGGTTTCATCGTTATTGGTGACCGCCACCAGAATATCGGCATCCTCAATGCCGGCATTCATCAGCACATCGGGATGGGAGGCGTGGCCGTTAACCACGCCAATATCAATGCGATCACGCAACTCGCGCAGGGTTTTTTCGTCGCTGTCCACCAGCACAATATCATTGCGCTCGGAGGCCAGAGCCTCCGCCAGTGAGCCGCCCACCTGGCCGGCGCCGAGAATGACAATTTTCATATCGGATGAGACTCGCGGCTAGCGCTGCTGTTATTCGGCCTTGCTGAGCAGAGCGTAGTAGAAACCGTCGCCGCCACCGTTATGGGGTAACAGTTGCATTCCAGCAACTTGTTTTTCACCCCAGGACTTACCGTGCAGCAGTTGCGGAGTATTGTCGCTCGCATCGTCGGTCTCCGCAACGAAGGCGGCGACAACTTCACTATTTTCGGCCGGTAACACTGAACAGGTGGCGTATAGCAGACTGCCACCGGGTTTGAGCAGTGCCCAGGTGGCGCGCAGAATTTCCGCCTGCAGCCTGGCCAACTCGGCGATATCCTCGGCACGGCGCAGCAGTTTGATATCCGGGTTGCGGCGAATCACCCCGGTGGCAGAGCAGGGTGCATCGAGCAGAATACGGTCGTACTGCTGTCCATCCCACCAGGCATCCGGCGCAGCCGCATCGGCGCAAATTAACTGTGCGGAGAGGCCGCAGCGTTCGAGGTTTTCCTGCACCCGATCGAGTCGCTCCTCCTCGATATCCAGGGCACTCAATTCTATAGCGGGCTGCTGCTCCAATAGATGGCAGCTTTTGCCTCCCGGCGCGGCACAGGCATCCAGCACCCGCTCGCCTTCACAGGGTGCCAGCAGTTGCGCTGCCAGCTGGGCGGATTCATCTTGCACACTCACCAAGCCCTCGGCAAAACCGGGCAGAATTCCCACAGGTACTGCTTCGAGCAGGGTGATGCCAACCGGAGAGAGGGTACAGGCCTCGGCGGACAGGCCGGTCTCGTCGAGCTGCTGCAGGTAATCCTCGCGGGAAATGCGCGCGCTGTTGACCCTCAAGGTCATGGGGGGATTGGTATTGTTGGCGCGAAAAATCTCCGACGCTTGCACTGGCCAGGCGGCTTTGATCGCCTGTTGCATCCAGGCGGGGTGCATAGAGCTGAACTGGGGGTTGCCGGACAATTTTCGCTGCAAACGCTCGCGTTCGCGTATAGCGTTGCGCAGTACGCCGTTGATCAGGCCAGTGGCGCGATCCAGCTTGAGACTGCGGGCGGCATTGACCGTGGCAGAGATAGCAGCGTGATCGGGGATGCGGGTGTATTCCAGTTGATACAGGCCCAGCAGGATCAGTGCGCTTACTAGGCTATCGCTGGGGGTTTTGCGCAGTAGCTTGGTAGCGATCAGTTGCAGGCGCGGGGCGGTGCGGGCACTGCCGTAGCACAGCTCGCGGAGCAGGGCGCGGTCGCGCTCCTCAACCTTGTCTTCGGCTTTAGGTAACAGGCGTGCCAGTGAACCTTGCGCCTCCAGTAGTGCGGCCACCACTCGGGCTGCTTCGGCGCGTACATCTCTACTCATAGTGATCCCAATTGTGTTCCGGGAGTGAACAGCGCCCGGTAGCCTTTCAAAATTTCCGCTGCGGGCAGCGCTTTTTTACCGGGTAGCTGAAGTACTTGCAGACGCAGGGCTTCGCGACCACAGGCGACCAGAATACCCTCGTCATCGCTGGCTAGAATGATGCCGGGCGTATCGCTGTGGCAGCCGCGTTCCAGGCTGGCGCTGTAGATACGCAGGCGTTGTTCGCCTTTAGTTTCGCTATAGGTAGTCCAACACACCGGGAACGGATTGAAGGCGCGGATCTGGCGCTGCAGTTCTTGCGCCGGGCGCTGCCAGTCGATGCGCGCCTCCTCTTTGCTGATTTTATTAGCGTAATTGGCTGTAGCATCATCTTGAGTCACCGGCTTGGCGGCGCCTGAGGCCAGCTGCGCTAGGGCTTCAATCAGAGCCGGGCCACCGAGTTCGGCGAGCTTGTCGTGCAGGCTGCCTCCCGTATCTTTCTCAGTAATGTCACAGCGGCGCTCTACCAGTACCGGACCCGTATCAAGCCCGGCTTCCATTTGCATGATTGCCACACCGCTGTGGCTGTCTCCCGCCTCGACGGCGCGCTGAATGGGAGCGGCGCCGCGCCAGCGCGGCAGCAGGGAGGCGTGTACGTTGATACAGCCCAGTCGCGGGGTGTCCAGCACTGCTTGCGGCAGGATCAGTCCATAGGCCACCACCACCATGATATCGGCGCCGAGTGCCGCCAGCTCTTCCTGAGCTATCTGGTCGCGCAGGCTCTGAGGTTGATACACGGGGATATCGTGGGAGAGTGCCAGCTGCTTGACTGGGCTGGCCAGTAGTTTCTTACCGCGCCCCGCCGGCCTGTCCGGTTGGGTGTAAACGGCGGTGACACTATGGTCGCTGTCGAGCAGCGCCTGCAGATGCACGGCGGCAAAGTCCGGCGTGCCGGCAAAAATGATATTCACTGGCGGATTCTCAGATCGAGGGGTGGAGATGGCGCCGGGCCAGCCGGCGGCCAGTTCTTATAGATCAGGCGCGTCGGCGCTGGGACTTTTCCAGCTTGGAGCGAATGCGGTTGCGCTTGAGTGGGGAGATGTAATCCACGAACAGTTTGCCATCCAGGTGGTCAACTTCGTGCTGGATACACACCGCCAGCAACCCCTCTGCCTCTATGGCAAAAGGTTCGCCGTTGCGATCCAGCGCCTTGACTCGCACCCTGCGCGGGCGTTCTACCGTCTCGTAGAAACCGGGTACCGACAGGCAACCCTCGTCGTACTGGTGGATCTCCGGGTCCAGTACTTCGATCTCCGGGTTGATAAATCCGTACGGCTCGCTGCTGTCTTCGGAAATATCCACCACTACGATGCGCTCGTGCACATTGACCTGGGTGGCGGCGAGGCCTATGCCAGGTGCGGCGTACATGGTTTCGAACATGTCGTCCAGCAGTTGACGGTGCGCGTCGGTAACTTCTGCGACGGGTTTGGCGATCTCACGCAGGCGCGGATCGGGAAATTCCAGTATCTCGAGTTTAGCCATAACACCTGTGACAAACTTCTAGTATTCGTTGAACGTGCGCTGATAACATTATGATCGCGCTCAATATTTACCGAGTGGACCCCGATTTTCGCTGGCGCCTTGCGCCCGGGGCCGGCCACATTTCCTGTAGAAGGGTGGTTCGGCGCTGAGAATTATAGCGATAAAGAGCATAGGAATGCTTCCATGAAAAAAATAATCCTGGCCGCCGTCTCGATGTTGGCGGTCGCCCTTGGCACCCAAGCGCAGGATCAGGTGCGCCTGAACCCCAGCCATCCGGATGCCTATGTTGTGCAAAAGGGCGATACCCTCTGGGATATCTCCAGTGAATTTCTGGTACAGCCCTGGTATTGGCCGGAGATCTGGCAAGTAAACCCCCAGGTTGAAAACCCCCACTTGATCTACCCCGGCGACAGCCTGCGCCTGGTGTATGTGGATGGCCAGCCGCAACTGCAGCTGCAGCGCGGCCCACGGGCTTATCAATTGTCCCCCGGTGTTAATGGTAACCGCTTAACGCCGCAGATCCGCCGTGAGGCGGTGGAGGATGCGATTCCGGCGATTCCCCTCGATGCCATCAATGCCTTCCTCTCGCGCACCCGTATCGTCGAGCCCAATGCCTTCGAGGGTACGCCCTATATTGTGTCCGGCTCCGATAACCACATTTTGATGGGGGCCGGCGATACCATCTATGCTCGCGGTGATTTTGAAGTGCCCCTGGCCTCCTACGGTCTCTACCGCCCGGGCCCGGTGTATGTGGACCCTGTTAGCAATGAGACTCTGGGACGCCAGGCTCTTGGGATAGGTGAAGTGGATTTGCTACAGCTGGACCCGGATAACCGCCCTGGATTTTCCGTCGCCACCCTGGGCGTGGCCAGCACCGCCCGCGAGATCCGTCTCGAGGATCATTTGATGCCGGTGGAAGAGCGCTCTATCGATGCACTCTTTCACCCCAGTGCCCCGGCCGTGACAGTGAATGGGTTGATTGTTGGTGTCGATGAGGGTGTGACTCAGATTGGTAAATTCGACGTAGTTATCCTCAATCTGGGTGAGCGCGATGGCTTAGTGCCTGGCAATGTGATGGCAGTTTATAAGCGCGGTTCTGTAGTGCGCGATCGTATCGCCGGAGACAGCGTGAAACTGCCGGATGAGCGCGCTGGTGAGATGATGGTTTTCCGCACTTTTGAAAAGATGAGCCTGGCGCTTATTCTCGAAGCTGATCGCCCCTTGGCGGTGATGGACTCGGTGCGCAACCCCTAAAAAAGTATTGAAATCGAGCGGCGCCTCTTGCTGTTTGGAGCGCCGCAAATCTGAATACAACCCTTCCTGTAAAACAGACGAAATGGTGAGCCCGCATGGATGCGTTGACCGCCAGTATGGCCCTGCTGCGTTTAGAGGGCCTGGGGCCCGCCCGCTACTGGCAGCTGCTAGAGCACTTTGGCAGCCCCGATCGGGCCTTACTGCAATTCCCCCCAACTTTGTTGAGCAAACTACCGCCGCGGGCCCAATCCCAGTGGCGTGATTGTTGTCGTCTTGGCCTGCAGAGCGAATTGTTGGAGTGGGTGGCAGCCGAGCGCGCCCGCTGTGCACAAATCGGCGTGCAGCTGCTGTACCACGGTGATGCAGGTTTCCCGAATTTGCTCGCAGAGATCTCGCGACCACCGCCAATACTCTATGTGCGGGGCGAAGCTGCTGCTCTCACCTTGCCCCAAATCGCTATTGTTGGTGCGCGTCGCGCCACGACTTCTGGCCTGGATAACGCTCGCAGTTTTGCCATGGAGCTCGCCGGATCCGGTTTTGCCATCACCTCGGGGCTAGCACTGGGGGTGGATGCGGCCGCGCACCAGGGTGCTTTGCGGGGACAGGGAGCCACGATTGCGGTGTTGGGCAGCGGTGTCGACTCCGTCTATCCGCGTCAGAACCGCGCCTTGGCGGAAGAAATCCTGAGCGCGGGTGGCGCCATTGTCAGTGAACTGCCACTCGGCAGTAGCGCTGAGGCGAAAAACTTCCCGCGTCGCAACCGGATTATCAGTGGGCTCTCTATGGGAGTGCTGCTAGTGGAGGCTGCGATGCGATCGGGGTCGCTAATCACTGCGCGGCTGGCGTTGGAGCAAAATCGAGAGGTTTTCGCTATCCCCGGCTCCATCCACAACCCGATGGCCAGGGGTTGTCACCACCTGATTCGCGAGGGGGCAACTTTAGTGGAGACCAGCGCAGATATCGCTGGGCAATTGGGGGGGCTGTTAGCGGAGCCCGCGGATAGTGAGCCCCTAAGCAATACCCCGCTGGATAATCAGCAGCTGTCAGTGTTATTAGCCCTGCAGGGAGGGCCTCGCAGTATCGAGCAGTTGGCCGTGGATACTGGGGAGCCGGCGGGTGAACTGATGGCGCTGCTATTGCAAATGGAGTTGCTAGAGCTATTGGAGCAGCTGCCCGGTGGTTATCAATTGACGGCTCAGGGAGCTGCCTGTTGTCTCCAGAAAGAAGGCGTGGCCACCTGAATCCTCCCCTGAAGGACCAGCCGCCGAGCGATTCGCGAAGTCAAAGCGCTGCGTTAATACTCTGTGGACTCGAACACAGGAGGCAAGTCATGGCGAATAATTCCAAGCTCACCACGGATGCTGGCGCACCCATCGCGGATAACCAAAATAGCCTTAGCGCCGGACCACGTGGCCCCCTATTGATGCAGGATTATCAACTGCTGGAGAAGCTCGCTCATCAAAACCGTGAGCGGATTCCCGAACGTACGGTACATGCCAAGGGCTGGGGAGCTTACGGTACTCTGCGGATTAGCGGAGATATTGCCAAGTACACCTGCGCCAAGGTATTGCAGCCCGGTGCTGAAACACCAATGATAGCCCGCTTCTCCACTGTAGCCGGAGAGTTGGGGGCGGCGGATGCCGAGCGCGATGTGCGCGGCTTTGCCCTCAAATTTTATACAGAAGACGGCAACTGGGATCTGGTGGGCAATAACACCCCGGTCTTCTTCGTGCGCGATCCCTATAAGTTTCCCGATTTTATCCACACGCAAAAACGTCATCCCCGCACGCATTTACGCTCCCCTACAGCCATGTGGGATTTTTGGTCGCTATCTCCAGAGAGTCTGCACCAAGTTACGATCCTGTTTTCAGATCGCGGCCTGCCAATTTCACCTATGCATATGAATGGTTACGGCTCCCACACCTACTCTCTGTGGAACAGTGGCGGCGAGCGCTTCTGGGTGAAGTTCCACTTCAAGACCCGCCAGGGGCACAAATTTCATACCGATGCCGAAGCGGAGTCAGTAATTGGCCGCACTCGCGAGAGTTATCAGGAAGCCCTGTTTGGTGCGATTGAGAAGGGTGACTATCCCAAGTGGAGTCTACAGCTACAAGTAATGCCCGAGGCCGATGCTGCCAAGACAAATTACAACCCTTTCGATCTCACCAAAGTGTGGCCACATGGGGATTACCCGCTGATTGAGATTGGCGAAATGGAGTTGAATCGCAACCCCGATGATTATTTTGCCGAACTGGAACAGGCAGCCTTCTCTCCCTCAAACGTAGTACCGGGCATTAGTTTCTCCCCGGATAAAATGCTACAGGCGCGAGTGTTTTCCTATGCCGATGCCCATCGCCACCGTTTGGGTACTCACTATGAGAGTCTTCCTGTAAATGCACCTCAATGCCCAGTGCATAACTACTATCGAGACGGCGAGATGAATACCAGCGGGATTCGCACAGGCAATCCCGATGCCTATTACGAACCCAACAGTTTCAACGGCCCGCAGCAAGACCCCAGTGCCAAGGAGCCGCCACTAAAGCTTTCCGGTGCTGCCGATCGCTACGATCATCGCGAGGGCAACGATGATTACGGCCAAGTGCGGGCGCTTTTCAATCTCTTCGATGACGCCGAAAAACAGAGACTCTTTGGCAATATTGCCAGAGCCATGGCCGGAGTTCCGGATGAGATAGTACAGCGACAGTTGACTGAGTTTCACAAGGTGCATCCGGATTATGCTGCTGGTGTTAAAGCTGCATTGTGAGCTGGGCAAAAGTTTCAATACCGATCATTTAAGGAAGGGTTGTCGATAAACCACAGCTTCTGTGGAGACGTTTGGCAACATCTTGTGCGCGGCTGCGCAATCCGCTAGATTTTGGCGCTTGTCCCTACTTTGACAGTTGAGAGAGTTGAAATGAGCAAGCCTTTTGTAGCGATCCTGATGGGGGCCGGCCCCGATCTGCCAGTTATGAAAGCCGCCTTCGGTGTACTGGAGAAGTTAGACATCCAGCAGTGCGAAGCGAAGTAGCAGCGATACTGTCATGAGGTACTCTCCGCTTGCTGTACAGAAGGCTGCCCGTGCTCTTGCGGCGGGCGGTGTTATCGCGCACCCCACCGAGTCCGTGTGGGGCCTCGCCTGTGATCCAAATAATCTGCAGGCCGTAAGGCGCCTGCTGCGCCTGAAGAACCGCCCACTGGAAAAGGGCCTGATCCTGGTTTCCGGTGAGGAGGAAAGTTTTAGTCAGCTGCTCGACCCACTCAGCGCTGAGCAGCGCGAAAAGATGCGGGAAACCTGGCCCGGACCCGTGACCTGGCTGGTGCCCCATCGTGACCGCATACCCTATTGGGTCTGTGGCGCCCATCCCGCAGTGGCCCTGCGTCACACCGACCACTCTTTTACCGCTGCGTTAACAAGGGCTTTTGGCGGTGCTATCGTATCCACTTCTGCCAATCCGGCGGGGTGTCAACCTGCCCGGCACAAGTACCAGGTACTTCGCTATTTTGGTGATGCCCTCGACTTTGTCGGCGGTGGTTCCACCGGGGGCCGAAATTCCCCTAGTGAGATTCGCGACCTGCTCAGCGGAGAGCAGTTGCGGGCGGGCGGATGAATTCTTTAAAACGAGTTAATGTTTCCCAATGAGTGATATTGATACCAAGGAAGTAAAGGGCTACCTGCTGGATCTACAGGATCGAATCTGCAGCGCGCTGGGTAGCGAGGACGGCCTGGAGTTTCACGAAGACGCCTGGGAGAGGCCCGGCGGCGGGGGCGGTAGAACCCGGGTGTTGGAAGAGGGAAATTTAATCGAGAAAGGTGGGGTCAATTTCTCGCACGTCTATGGTGACGGCCTGCCGCCCTCTGCCACGGCCAGCCGCCCAGAGTTGGCTGGCTGCTCTTTCGAAGCGATGGGGGTTTCTTTGGTGATCCACCCGCGCAACCCCTATGTACCCACAAGTCATGCCAACGTGCGCCTGTTCGTGGCCAAAAAGCCTGGCGCCGAGCCTATCTGGTGGTTTGGTGGGGGCTATGACCTCACTCCTTACTACGGTTTCGAAGAGGATGTGGTGCATTGGCACAATACTGCAAAGAGCGCCTGTGCGCCCTTTGGTGAAGAGATCTATCCGCGCTTCAAGCAGTGGTGTGACAAGTATTTTTACCTGAAGCATCGCGATGAGGCGCGCGGAGTAGGCGGCCTTTTCTTCGATGATTTTAACGAGGGTGGTTTTGAAAACGCCTTTGCCCTAACTCGCGCCGTGGGTGATAGTTATTTGGATGCTTACCTGCCCATTATTCAAAAGCGCAAGGATACGTCTTACGGCGAACGCGAGCGGGATTTCCAGCTTTACCGCCGCGGCCGTTATGTGGAATTTAACCTGGTATTCGATCGCGGCACCTTGTTTGGCCTGCAGAGTGGTGGGCGCACCGAATCTATCCTTATGTCATTGCCCTCGCTGGTGAGTTGGAAATACGACTGGCACCCAGAAGCAGGTTCGGCGGAGGAAAAACTCTACACGGATTTTCTGCCGCATAGGGACTGGGTATAACCCCAGATCAGGCACTACGGAGGTTCGCTGTGCAACAAACGCGATTGGAAGCCATCAACTCGCTATTTTTGGATTACAGGCGTCACTTTGAGACCGGGGATGCGGAACAGATAGCGGACTATTACCGTTTTCCTCTGCATTATTACCGTGAAGATGGCAACAAACTGGCGGTAGATCGTGGCGCCTTCGTGCAGCAGGTTGAGAAGCTGCTCAACGCTTATAAGCGCCTGGAGGTATGCCAGATACTCGGCACTGTCACTGAAATCATAGAATTGAATGATTACAGCAGCTTGGCCAGTGTACGCTGGACCCTGTTACATCACAGAGAAGAGGACGATAAGACCCTCGAACTCTACAGTTCACACACACGTTACCTGCTCACTGATACCGAGCAGGGCCTTAAAGTCGACGCTTTAGTACTGGTCGATGAAAGTGCCAAGATCCGCGAGGCGGCCAGGGCGCGCAAGAGGGCCCAGTCGTGAGTGACCACTATGCAGTGGTAGGCAATCCCGTCGACCACTCCCTGTCTCCACAAATTCACACCGCCTTTGCCGCCCAGACCGGTGAGGACCTGGTATACGAAAAGCTACTTGCCCCTCTCGATCGTTTTACTGAGTCGGCACAAACCTTTTTTGCCGAGGGTGGGCGCGGCCTCAATGTGACAGTGCCATTTAAGCTTGAAGCTTGCGAGCTGGCTGATGCGCTTACCGAGCGCGCGGCCGCTGCCGGTGCGGTGAACACCCTGGTATACGGAGAGAGTGGAAATCTGCTGGGCGACAATACCGATGGCGCCGGCTTGGTTTCAGATATTCGCAACAATCTGGGTTGGACAATTCAGGACAAGCGGGTGTTACTTCTGGGGGCCGGTGGCGCTGCCCGCGGAGCCCTGCTGCCGCTGCTGGCTGAGCACCCCTCACAGCTACATATCGCTAATCGCACCGCCGCTAAAGCCTGTCAGCTGGCAGATGAGTTTTCCCACTATGGGGCTATGACTGCAGGCGGATTGAATCAGCTGTGTGGAGGTTTTGATCTGGTTATCAATGCCAGTTCGGCGAGCCTGAGTAACCAGTTGCTGCCCCTGCCTGATCACCTTTTTACAAGCACTGGTCGGGCCTATGACATGGTCTACGGTGCAAAGCCGACGCCTTTTGTACACTGGGCCCGTGAACTGGGGGTTGAAGCAGCCGATGGTCTCGGCATGTTGGTGGGACAGGCCGCGGAAGCTTTCTATTTATGGCGCGGGGTGAAGCCCCGTGTTGAGCCGGTGTTGGCGGAGTTGCGGCGAACATTAACAGCCTGATTAATTCGGCTGAAGTTATAACAACAAAAATTAAGAGGATGCTGGCTGTGCGCGAGTGGTTGCGTAATCTCTCTATGTGCTTTGCGGTGGGTTGTTTCGGCGGCCTTTGTTATGCCCTGGGTCTGTGGGCTATGGGCAGCTACGGGTTTACCCGCTGGTTGGGGGTAGACTTGGCACCGCACCTCAGTAACGCTTATCTATACCAGCGTATCGTTTGGGGCGGGCTCTGCGGTCTGTTGTTCTTGCTCCCCTTGCGCAATGCTTGGCTATTGCGCGGTGCTTTATTATCACTGCTACCTGCCGCATTCCTGCTGTTCTACCTCCTGCCCCAGCGTGGCTATGACTATGGCGCTTTTGTGCTGGGAACTATGACTCCGCTAGTGATCGTTCTCGCCTGTGCTATTGGCGGTATTGCCGCATCCGCGCTGCTGCGACTACAGGGTAAGTAAAGTAACTGAGGCCAGTTAGGCACCGCCGCAAGTGACTGCGGCGGCTGCTCCAATCAGGCCTCAAACTCAATTTCGATAAGGCTACAGCTCTGGGTGTGGCCCATAGCTCTCTTGATGGTGGGATATACAGAGGCGGTGGCGACGCTGACGCCCAGCTCGATTCGCTGTTTTTTATCCAGCTGCTCAGAGATACGCTGGTCCAACAACGGATCAATATTTTTGTAACTGGCCAGCGCGGTGGCAAAGTCAAAAATATCCTTGAGAGGCTCCGGTAAATTACTGCCGCCTTGAATGCAGGCCTTCACCAATTGCGGAGCGACATTGGCTTCCAACGCCATGCGCACATTCAATTGCAGGCAGGCACCGCAGTCCGCCACCTGCATGGCGGCCAGTTTGCTCACCCAAAAAACCTCCAGCGGTAAGAATTCCCGGTGCATCGACAGGGGCTGGAACTGTACAAATTTTTCAAAGCCCTCTGGAGACGAGCGTAAAAACTCTTTTAGATACTCCATGTCGTAGCGATATTTCTTGGAGAAGGCATCCATTTCTTGCAGCTGCTGCTGTTCTGTCATCTCTATGGCTCCTATTGCCGGTGATAGAAAGTCGGACCTCCTCGGTCCTGCAGCCAAGTTTTATCGGTATTGATGTTAGATAAAAATTAATAACCATCGGACTTATCGATAGGTGGGCTGTAATAATTACCGTACAGACGCCGAGCTTCCCGGGCGAACCAAAGGCCGGCTTTGCCTTGAGCTGTTTTTGCCGACCACAACAGGTCGACATCCAGGCTCCAGGCGCTCAGTGCGCTGGTGAGTTTCAGCTCCACCAGTTTTCCACTTTTGAGGAAAGGGCGAGCCAACTCATAGGGCGCGTTGACCCAGCCTATGCCTTTGCAGGCCAGATCCAGGGCCTGTAGCAGGGAGTCGCAGACCCAGACCTGCGACGAGAGCTGCCAGCGTTGTTGGCCCTCCTCCATGGCTGCGATTATTTGCCGGTGGCGCGCGGCCTCACGCAGAGAGCTAGGCTGCTGATGCGCCAGTGGATGGTCCGGTGTGGCCAGGCAGAGAATTTGTTGGCGTCCGAGTGTGTTGAACTCTAGTGCGCCCGGGTAGCTGCCGCCGCTTGTCACAAACGCAAAATCGGCTTCGCCTTTGGCGATACTTTGCACTGCCTGATGATGACTGGAGCTGCGCAGTTGCAGCTGGGTGTGGGCAAAACGCTGGCTGAAGCTTGCCAGTACATCGTTGAGGCGATCGGGCATCACCAACTCCTCAAACAGGATACGCAGCACGGGTTCCTCGCCGCGCTGGTAGGAGTCCGCGGCCTGCTGAAAACGCTGCAGCTGCCCCAGCGCTTGGCGGGCAAGCGGCAATAGGGCCATGGCCGCAGCTGTGGGGTGTGGGAATTTTCCGCTACGGTCGAAAAGGGCGAGTCCCAGGTCCAGCTCAAGGTTCTGAATACAGGCACTTACCGAGGATTGAGCACGCCCCTGTTCGCGGGCAACAGCGGAGAAAGAGTCCAGCTCGCAGGCGCGTACAAAAGTATGCAATTGATCAGTATTCAGATTGAGCATGAGTGTCGAATCGTCCGGCGATGAGTTATTCAATATCCTGGCGGAGATATTGATCCTTCAGATTCACATAATTTTGCGCAGAGTAGCTAAAAAACGCCTTTTCCTTGTCGGATAACGGGCGGGCTTTGCGGCAGGGGGAACCCACATAGAGATAACCGCTCTCCAAGGTTTTGCCTGGTGGTACCAACGCGCCGGCTGCTAAAACGACCTCGTCTTCTATAACCGCACCGTCGAGTACTATGGCGCCGATACCGATCAAAATCCGGTTGCCGATGCTACAGCCATGCAGGCAGGCCTTGTGGCCAATTGTGACGTCTTCGCCGATTGTCAGTGGCCACCCCTCGGGATTAAACGGCCCCGCATGGGTGATATGTAATACTGCACTGTCTTGGACACTGGTACGGGCACCTATCTGAATTCGATGCATATCCCCGCGCACCACCGCCATGGGCCATACGGAGCAATCATCACCCAGAGTGACATCGCCAATCACAGCTGACTGTGGGTCAACAAAAACACGATGGCCAAGTTGCGGGGATTTCTCGCTCGCAGAATCGTTGTGGCTGCGCAGTGGGGACATAAAGAAGCTCCTGTACAATGAATCCTCTATCATAGCTGTATCCTATTTCGAGCACAGGGTCCCGTATGTCCAATCCATTGTTGAATCTCCCTCTTCTGCCACCGTTCACCCAGCTGCAGCCCGAGCAGGTTGAGCCTGCCATTGCAAAACTCATCGGAGACTGCCAAGGGCAGTTACAAAGAGGCTTAGAGAACCCTGGCTGGGAGAGCACCTTACAGCCGCTTGAACAGGTTCAGGATCAACTCAACCGGGCCTTCTCTCCGATCAGTCATCTCAACAGTGTACTGAGTGGTGAATGGAGAGCGCCCTATGAAGCGGCGCTTGCTCAGGTAACTGCCTATTGGACTGAGCAGGGGCAAAACCGCGAATTGTACGAGGTGTATCAACAGCTGGCGGCATCGCCTGAATTTGTGAGCTGGCCGCAGCCGCAAAAGAAATCTGTAGAGTTGGGTTTACGGGATTTCGAATTGAGTGGGGTCGGCCTGGAGGGTGAAGCTCGGGAGCGCTTTGCAGCCAATAGCAAGCGCCTGGCTGAACTTTCCAGCCAGTTCGCCAACAATGTTTTGGATGCTACCAATGCCTGGACCTGGCATACGGAAGATGAGGCAGATTTAATTGGCTTGCCGGAAACCGCTATAGCGGCGGCGAAAAGTGCGGCAAACACAAAAGGCAAAAGTGGTTGGTTGATCACCCTAGAGGGTCCGAGCTATTTGGCGGTAATGACTCATGCGGAGAACCGAGAGTTGCGCCGGTTGGTGCATACCGCATTTGTGAGCCGTGCCTCGGAGGTTGGGCCCAACGCTGGAGAGTTCGACAATTCAGGAGTGATGGAATCTATCTTGGCACTTCGCGCAGAGCAGGCCCAGCTATTGGGAATGGCTAATTACGCCGAGTTGTCTCTGGCCAGTAAAATGGCGCCAGATTGCGAAGGCGTATTGGAGTTTCTCAATGACCTGGCGAAGAGAGCCAAGCCCGCAGCCGAGCGGGAAATGGCTGAATTACGCTTATTTGCCAGCGAAGAGTATAAGTTAGAAGAGCTTCAACCTTGGGATATTGCTTGGGTTGCGGAAAAACTCAAGCAGCAGCGTTATGCCATTAGCCAGGAAGAGCTACGCCCTTACTTCCCTTATGCCAAGGTTCTGGAAGGTTTATTCGCCGTAGTGGAAAAGCTCTTTGGAGTTGCTGTGCAGGAAGACACTACTGTGGAAACCTGGCATAAAGATGTACAGTTTTTCTGGCTTTATCGCAATGGTGAACGTATCGCGGGCTTTTATCTGGATGCCTTCGCGCGAGAGAAAAAGCGTGGGGGTGCCTGGATGGATACTGTTGCCACACGTCGCCAAGGTGAAGAGGGCTTGCAGCTGCCCATCGCTTATTTGGTGTGTAACTTTAGCCCCGCAGCGGGAGATATGCCCTCTCTGCTAACACATTACGAAGTCACTACCTTGTTTCACGAGTTTGGCCATGGCCTGCATCACATGCTAACGCAAATTGCTATAGCGGCGGTTTCGGGTATCAATGGTGTGGCCTGGGATGCGGTAGAAATGCCTAGCCAGTTCCTGGAAAATTGGTGTTGGCAACCTGAGGCGATCGCCATGATCTCTTCTCATTACCAAACTGGAGAGCCGTTGCCTGCAGAATTACTAGAAAAAATGCTTGCGGCAAAGAATTTCCAGTCCGCTATGTTCACTGTGCGACAACTGGAGTTTGCAATTTTTGATTTTCGACTTCACGCCAGTGAAGAAGTGATGGATACGCAGAAAATTCAGCAGCTGATGTCAGAGGTACGCACCGAGGTGGCTGTAGTTCCCGTGGCTAAGGAAAATCGCTTCCAGCATGGTTTTAGCCATATTTTTGCCGGTGGCTACGCTGCAGGATATTACAGCTATAAGTGGGCAGAGGTACTCTCAGCAGACGCATTTTCACTATTTGAAGAAAAGGGTATTTTTGACAGTGCTACTGGCGAGAGTTTTTTGCATTCTATCCTCGAACAGGGTGGCAGCCGGGATGCTTTAGACCTGTTTGTAGAATTCCGAGGTAGAAAACCCGATGTTGATGCACTATTGCGTCACTCAGGTATTGAGCAGCTTGAATTAAATATCAGCCCGGCCTGAAAAGGCCGTTAAGTCATGCATGTTGAGCAGTAACTATGGTCGATCAGGAAAATTCCGGTGGGCATTCCAAAAAATCCAAAAAACGATTTATTGCTGGCGCTGTTTGCCCACGCTGTAGCGAGATGGATCGTATAGTCAATTACCAGGAGGATGGAAAAAATTTTCGTGAGTGTGTTTCCTGTGGATTTAAAGATGAAATACGCCTGCAGTCCGCGCCTTCTGAGCTATTAACCCGGGTTAGTACCGGGCAGAGAAAAGAGGCGAGTGAAGAACCGGTAAAATTTATTCAACCTACCAAAAAAAATAAGTAGTGAAAAAGGCAATTGTAGTTATAGCCGTGCTTGCCATTGCAATTATTGCTGGCTTGTACGGCCTAAATCATTATCGAAAAATTCAGAAACAGCAACTGGAGCAGACCTCACATCTATTGGCCAGTTGCGTCAACCAAGGACTTCTCAGCCTATTTCGTTTACAGGCAAATGATTGGCACAAGAATCCAGGCTTTGTTCTGCAACAGCAGCGATCACTTAATGAGAGTGTCGAAGGGCTACCGGAAAAGATTTTAGAGGGAAAATCCTTTAAGAAATGGGAGTATGCTGTCGATATCTGTAATAAGTTAACAAGAAATAGCAATTTACAACATATTACTATTTTCAGACCGCTTGCCGACCTCGCTTCATTTGAAATGTCAGATGCTGCTACGTTTAAAAGTAGAAAGTCACTGAGAAAACGTAAGAAAACTATTGGTGCACTGAGAGAGTCAGCACAGGCAGCGGATAGATACCTGAAAGATTTACGCAGTGATATAAGTACTCAGATGAAAGTTTATAGATTTTCTGATGAAGAAAAAGAATTTATTCAAAAACAAATAAACACAGAAGTTCTGGACTATTATCAGAAAGGGAATTTTTCACTTAATAATGCCAATGTATATCTTGAAAGATTATCAACCTTTTATAAATTGATGGCCGAAAACCCGAAAGCTTACACTGTGCGTAGTGGCAGTCTTTATTTTTATGATCGCTCTCTAAGAAGCAAAATTGATATTTTGAATCGAGCAATTTTACAAGGAGAAAGTGAGTTCTTTTCCAACTACACTCAGATTTTGGTCAGTAAGCAGATAAGAGCTTTGGGATTTTAAAAAATCGTGAGCGGGTATTAATACATTATTGTTCCCGCTCAATATTTGTCATCCTGAGATTATTATTTTTATTTCCTGAAACCTTGAGTTTCATAGATCAACAAAATCCCTAAAAAAATTTATTAGACATTGATCTTCTAATGGTTTTCAATCTAATCAATTGTTGTACATCATCTCCGATATAAATTCAGTATCATACTACTCTATTCTGTATTCAGCTGAATAATTCAGCTTATTACAAGCCAGAAACCCTCTAAAACTTAATTTATAAAAGTATTAAATTATTTCTTAATCCATGTGTCGGTTACAGTGTAGTATCGAAAGTAAGCAACAAGCCCTAAAGATCGTGCGCCAATCCACAAAAAAAGACTAAACCATATGCCATGGTTTCCCCAATCTCGAGTTAACCACCAGCTTGGGAAAAAAATTAGAATAGTAGCTATAAACATAGTATTGCGCATTTGTCGGCTTTTTCCGGCGCCAATAAAAACACCATCAAGTTGGTAACTCCATACGGCTAATAGCGGCAGAGCGCAAAGCCACCAATAAACGTTATTTACTTGCTGGATCACACTAGAGAGATCTGTAAACAACTTTATTATTATTGGCTGACAAAATATCAACAATAGAGTAATAAAGAGTGCACTTCCTAAAGCCCAAATGCCTGCGGCATTAACTATTTCCTGAAATAGTTTTTTTGATTTTTTTCCTATTGATTCACCTACTAATGCCTCAGTTGCATGGGCAAAGCCATCCAGCGCGTAAGAAGTCATCATTAATAGTTGTAATAATATTGCATTGGCTGCAAGGGTGGAGTCTCCTTGGGCGGCCCCTTGAGCAGTAAAGAATGTAAATGTTAATAACAGCAAGCAGGTTCGAATAAATAAATCTGTATTGATTTGCAGTAACTCAAGCCAAGGCTTCCACTCTATCCATGGCTGAAATTGAGGGGTTTGAAGACACTTTTTTAATGCTTTCCAAATTTTAGGATTAACACGCTTAAGTAAAAACAATCCCATCAATAAGGCGAAAGTATCAGCACAAACTGTGGCTATCGCAGCGCCTTTTGCCCCTAAACCAAGACCGAGAATAAAAAGAAAATCCAAAAGTATATTGAGTATATTTGCTGCTAGCAAAATATATAGTGGAGCCCGGCTATCCTGTCGGCCTATAAAGAAACCCAGTATGGCAAAGTTAACTAGTGCAAGAGGAGCACTTATCAGACGAATCTGTAAATAAGCCACTGCATGCGGGCTGGCTGCACTACTGGCATTCATCCAACCAACAATATTGTCTAGCAAAGGATAGGTAATAATCTGAAGTAGTATCCCTAATGCCATTGCCAATAGTATTGCTCTTAGCAACCATTCAACACCACCATCTTGACTGCGTGCAACGACACCAGTGGTGCCCATGCGAAGAAAACCGAAGGCCCAAAGCAGCATTGTCATAACACTTGCGCCAATGGCTACTCCAGAGAGGTAAACGGCCGAAGAAAGGTGACCGAGAATTGCGGTATCTACTGCCCCAAGTAAAGGAACTGAAATATTACTAAGAATCATAGGCCAGGCAAGATTCCAAACCCGACTCATGCTTCTTGAATCAATTGTTAGGTACTTCATAGGGGCTACTTATGATTAATAACTGTAAGAAAAAAAACGTATCAGTTTGGAGTTTTGTCTGATGTATTTTAAGAGGGATTAGTATCGTTTTGGCACATAAATCATCTGTTACTAAGCTGTCGATTATACCTTATTGTTCAATTTGATGATTGTTGAAGGCAGGATTGGACAGAAGGGAGCAATAAAGGAGAGCAATTTTATACAAGCAATAAAGTGGTACTGAAGTGGAGTGTCTGTGTGAATGCACAACGCAAATAATCTTTTTAATACAAATTAATCGTCCCGGGACAACAGAACTTGAGCTTATTGCAAAATAGGAGTTATATCATCAAATAATGATTAAATTTATTTGAAATTTCCTATGCAGGAAGCTGGTTTGAGCATAATTTATCGCTATAAGGCCTGATTGACTTTTCATTGACAATATGTTCCTGTTGTACCTGCAGTAGTTGCGACAAATAAAGAAACACAGGTTGTTGGTTGTACCTTCCGGGCGACGACATCTGAAGTAAAAATTTTTTTACTAAAATAACAAGTTGCACTGACGGCAGTAATGCGGGGATGTCACCTCGCCCAGTGTATGTAGTCTTGTGTTACTACAGTATGTCCAAAATTATTGAGTGGATTTAACCCTGTAACAGTACATAGACAGGGCTATTTCAGCTATCCGTGAAGGCCGGCGGCCAAAAATAAAATTCGGGTTTTCGAAGGAAACCCGCAACCACGGAGATCTGTAGGCGATGTTGAGAGGCTTTGATCGGCTGTTCGCCTTGCTGGCCGCTTCGCTATCTGTCCAATCCGTAATGGCGGAAGAGCAGGCTGTTGAGCGCTGGGGGGTCAATATGCCCAAAGGGGTGACAGAAGTTGCCCAAACGACCTATGAATTACACATGCTGATTTTCTGGATTTGTGTAGCCATTGGTGCTCTTGTATTTGGTGTCATGTTTTACAGTATGTGGCGTCATCGTAAGAGTAAGGGGTACAAGGCTGCACAGTTTCATGAAAGTACAGCTGTGGAGCTGGTGTGGACAATAATTCCCACTGTCATTTTGATTCTCATGGCTATTCCTGCGACCAAAACCCTCTATGAGATCTATGATACCGATAAAGCGGATCTTGATATCATGATTACGGGGTATCAGTGGAAGTGGAAATACGACTACATTGGTTCGGATGTTACTTTTTTCTCAAATCTCTCAACCCCACGCAGCCAAATTAATAACGAACAGCCAAAAAGCCCAAACTATCTATTGGAAGTTGATGAACCCTTGGTTGTTCCTATTAAGAAAAAAATTCGATTCTTAATTACTGCCAATGATGTGATTCATGCTTGGTGGGTACCTGACCTAGCTGTAAAAAAAGATGCTATTCCAGGTTTCATTAATGAATCCTGGACACGTATTGAAGAGCCTGGAATTTATCGTGGGCAATGTGCAGAACTCTGTGGCAAAGATCATGGATTTATGCCGATCGTGGTAAAAGCTGTTCCCCAAGAAGAGTACAACGCTTGGCTGGATGGGCGAGTAGCCTCTGCAGTAAAAATGCGCGAGCTTACGGGAAAAACTTTTACTTTTGATGAGCTTTTTGCACAAGGGGAAAAAGTCTACAACAGCATGTGTGCAGCCTGTCATCAGCCAAATGGAAAAGGGGTTCCCGGCGTATTTCCAGCGATTGCCGGATCAAAAATTGCGACAGGTCCCCTGAATACCCATCTCGATATAGTCATTGATGGATCACAGGTAAACCCTGCCATGCAAGCATTTGGAGAACAGTTATCTGAGGTGGATATAGCCGCAGTGATAACCTATCAACGCAATGCCTTTGGTAATGAAATGGGCGATACGGTTCAGCCCGTTGATATCCTTAATTTTAAGAATAAGCAGTAAGCGCTGGGGGATTTTAACATGGCACACGGACCTCAATCTGGCTTGAAACGCTGGCTATACACCACAAACCACAAAGATATTGGTACTTTGTATCTTTGGTTCAGCTTTGCAATGTTTTTCCTGGGTGGCTGTATGGCGCTCATTATACGTGCTGAGCTTTTCGAGCCTGGACTACAAATCGTACAGCCAGAATTTTTTAATCAAATGACGACCATGCATGGATTAATCATGGTCTTTGGGGCGGTAATGCCGGCATTTGTCGGGCTAGCAAACTGGATGGTACCGATGATGATCGGCGCTCCGGATATGGCATTACCACGGATGAATAATTGGAGCTTTTGGATTTTACCTTTCGGTTTTGCAATGTTGGCATCGACCTTATTTATGGAAGGGGGAGCACCTAACTTTGGTTGGACATTCTATGCCCCCTTGTCGACAGAATATGCACCACCGAGCGTCACGTTTTTTATATTTTCCATTCATATTCTGGGTGCATCTTCCATTATGGGAGCCATTAATATCATAGCGACCATTCTGAATATGCGTGCTCCAGGCATGACTTTAATGAAAATGCCGCTTTTCGTCTGGACCTGGTTGATCACTGCTTATCTTCTAATCGCAGTGATGCCAGTACTAGCTGGTGTAGTGACGATGATGCTGATGGATATCCACTTTGGTACCAGTTTCTTCAGTGCTGCAGGTGGTGGTGACCCAGTTCTATTCCAGCATGTTTTCTGGTTCTTTGGGCACCCAGAGGTATACATCATGATCTTGCCTGCCTTCGGTATTATTTCGGCGATCATTCCCACTTTTACGCGTAAACCACTATTTGGATATAGTTCCATGGTTTATGCCACAGCTGCAATTGCATTCCTCAGCATGATTGTGTGGGCTCACCATATGTTTACAGTGGGTATGCCTATAGCCGGCGAGCTGTTCTTTATGTATGCCACTATGCTGATTTCAGTACCCACGGGTGTGAAAATTTTTAATTGGGTTTCTACCATGTTTAGAGGCTCCATGACATTTGAAACTCCCATGTTGTTCGCTATAGCTTTTATTATTCTGTTTGCCATTGGCGGATTCTCAGGATTGATGTTGGCCATTGCTCCAGCGGATTTCCAGTATCATGATACCTACTTTGTAGTTGCCCATTTCCATTACGTACTGGTTCCTGGGGCTATTTTTTCCATTACGGCAGGGGTTTATTACTGGTTGCCCAAGTGGACAGGGAATATGTACAACGAAACTATGGGGAAAGTGCATTTCTGGTTAGCTTTCATCGGATTGAATTTAACCTTTTTCCCGATGCATTTTGTCGGTCTGGCGGGTATGCCCAGAAGAATTCCAGACTACGCACTACAATTCGCTGACTTTAATCAGATGGCCAGTATGGGGGCATTTCTTTTCGGTGCGGCTCAGGTGGTATTCCTCTTTAATGTGGTACGTACAGTCATGGGTGGCAAAAAAGCCACTGATAAAGTATGGGATAACCCGGAGGGGTTGGAATGGACGGTGCCATCACCGGCTCCCTATCACACCTTTAGTACCCCTCCGGTTATTCGTTAATTTCTGGTTCTTGTGCCGATGAAATTTAGCGAAAATACGAAAGTTTCTGCGAAATTGCTGGCGCTTGCCGCCAGCATGCTGGTGTTCGCCATATTCGTGATGCCACCACTTTATGATGCTTTCTGCGAGATTACTGGTTTGAATGGTAAAACTGGCGGGCGTTACGAAGCGGTCCCTGCTGCTATCGATACCAGCAGGTCTATCACCGTCCAGTTTATTGCAAGCAATAACGACAATATGCCTTGGAAGTTTTCTCCCAGTGTAATGTCGGTGGAAGTCCATCCAGGTGAGGTTATGGATACCGTTTTTATCGCTTTCAATCCTACTGGAAGGGATATGATCGGTCAGGCCATTCCCAGCTTGGTTCCTTTTAAAGCCGCGGAATACTTTCACAAAACTGAATGTTTTTGCTTCAATCAGCAAATTTTAAAAGCGGGTGAACAGGCAGAGTTACCATTGCGATTTATCGTTGATCCCGAGATTCCTAACAGTGTAAATACCATAACCCTTTCCTACACGCTGTTCGATGTTACGGAAAGAATTTCTAAAAATATCGAAAAAAATAACGAGCCCGAGCGAGAGGGATAAAATTCATGGCTAGTGAAAGCAGTTATTATGTTCCAGAACAATCCAAGCTGCCGATATTTGCCACTATAGGTTTGTTTTTAATTGCCTTTGGTGCTGCAAATTGGATCAACGGTGGTAGCTCCTATATTTTCTTTACCGGTGCGCTGGCTTTGGCAGCAGTCTTATGGTTCTGGTTTGCAGCGGTAATCAGAGAAAATATGGCTGGTCTGAACAGTGAACAGTTAAAGAGATCTTATGTCTGGGGAATGGGATGGTTTATTTTCTCTGAGGTTATGTTTTTTGCTGCATTTTTTGGGGCCCTATACTACATAAGAAATTTCTCTGTTCCTTGGTTAGCTGGGGAAGGCGATAATGGAATATCCAACATGTTGTGGGAGGGGTTTGAGAATACTTGGCCTCTCTATGTGACTCCGGATGCAGCAGCTCATGGCGATACAGCACAATTTATAGGACCTAAAGATGTTATTGATCCATGGCATTTACCTCTTTGGAATACAATAATTCTTTTATCTTCCAGCGTTACCGTACATTTCGCTCATGTGTTTCTTAAAAAAGGTGAGCGTGGAAAATTTAATCTGTGGCTGGGAGGAACTGTTCTTCTAGGTTTCATATTTTTATATCTTCAGGCGCAAGAATACTATGAAGCCTATCAACATCTTGGACTCACTTTAGAGTCAGGCATTTATGGCACAACTTTTTTCATGTTGACGGGCTTCCATGGAGCTCATGTAACTCTGGGAACGATAATGCTGCTCATAATGTTGCTACGTTCTGTAATCGCACATCATTTCAAACCCAATGATCATTTTGGCTTTGAAGCAGCAAGCTGGTACTGGCATTTTGTAGATGTTGTCTGGGTTGGCTTATTTATTTTTGTATATGTGCTAGGTGCATAATTTATAAGTACATAGGATTCGCCTCAGGTTGAATTAACTTGAGGCGATATAAACTAATATTTATCTGTCCAGGGAGCAGTATTAGCCAAAATGCCGCTTTCGAAGCCATACCAGATGGCTAATAAAAGAAGTGCGGCAAGAGAAATCCGTATACCTAAAGCATAAAGAGTACGTTTAGACTGGGGAGCACCCATATCTCGTAGTAGAAAAAATAAAGCACTGGATAGGCTCACCAGTATCGCGAGAAAAAGAACGACTATAACGATTTTGAGCCACATATAATTATTTTCCATTATTTTATGTAGTAGCACATGACAGTAGAGATACCATCAGTTTCTTCAGATAATACCAGTGTATCATTGATTCGTAACTGGTCGATCACCCTGTTTTCATTTGGGTTTATTCCAGTTTTTGTATTGTTGGGATTTTGGCAGCTCGGTAGAGCTGATGATAAGAGAATCATAGATTTAGAAATCAATTCAAGATTGTCATCCCAACCAGAAAATCTACATTTAGTTACGAATTTAAAAAGATTCCTGCCTGTAAAATTAGATGGAAATTATTCTGATGAATATTTCTTATTGGATAATCGAACTCGCACTGGAAAGGTAGGGTATGAGGTTCTTCAAGTCTTTATATCTGGTGAACAGAGATGGCTAATAAATCGAGGCTGGATTCCATTTTCAGCTAGCCGGGATGTAATGCCTGAAGTTAATTACCCTAAAGATAAGATAAAAATCAATGGGTTTTTATACCCGGTTGAAAACTTAAAATCTATAGAGAATAAAGAAAAAATAATAAATCGTAGAATACAGATTGTTAATAAAGAAATTGTTCAGAATATGACGCTCAGTAATAACAACTGGATCGTTAGGTTAAGTGCTGACTCAGAATCAGCATTCATAACGGATTGGCAATTAGTAAATAGCAGCGTGGATCGACATATCGCTTATGCGATTCAATGGTTTGCTATGGCTACAGCTTTATTTTTTCTTTGGCTTTTTACTGCTACCAATTTTATAAAAGTAAATAAAATAAATAATTAGGGGTATGATAATGGAAGGAAGAGAAGGGTCCTCCACTCTGCAAGAAAATGGAGAAATAAAAACAAATTCTTCTTCAAGAAAAATACAGATATTTTCTATTGCAGCATCGGTTTTTCTACCGATTGTTGCAGCTTATATAGTGTTTTATACGGGAGTGGGAATACCTGATGGAACAACTAATCAAGGTGAGTTACTTCAACCACCGATTAATTTTAATGATTTAAAAATATCTTCACTTGAAGAGGAGACACAGTTAATTGGGGGGGAACACCAAAAGTGGAGATATCTCATTATAAGTCCTTCAGACTGTGGTGAGGACTGTGAAAAACTATTATATACCAGTCGCCAAGTGCATATCCGATTGGGTGAGAAAGCCAGCCGAGTTGAGAGGCTTCTTGCAACTCATCATTCCATGACTGAAGAAAAAAAAGAAAAACTACAGTTAGAACATCCCCGGCTAAAGATTTTCAGATTGAATGACAATAGCGTAAATACGCTACATGAACTGACCGACCATAAAAAAATTGATGATGTTAAAGCAATATTAATAGATCAGGAAGGATTCGCAATGATGATCTATGACAACCAACATAGTGGTAATCAACTATTGAAAGATATCAAACGCCTGTTGAAGTACTCCTATGAAAAATAATGGAGAGTGACATGGAGTCGTCAGGAAAAAAGAAAATAAAGCAACCTATAAAAGAGCAATTTGGTTGCCGTTTGAAGTTAACATTGGCTGGATGTGTCTTAGCCATAATTGTTGTTACTTTAGGAGCATTTACTAGGCTTGTTGATGCTGGGTTGGGCTGCCCCGATTGGCCTGGTTGTTACGGCCATCTTACTTGGCCAGATAAAAATCATGAAATTCAAGCTGCTAACTATGCATTTCCAGATACGCCTGTAGATACTAGCAAAACTTGGCCTGAAATGGTGCATAGATACTTTGCAGGCATCTTGCTTTTATTAGTCGTTTCGCTTGTTTACATATCCTGGCGTAAACCTAAACAACGCACTTTTAAACAGATACATTTTTTGATGGCCCTGATTACTTTGCAAGCGGCTTTCGGTATGTGGACTGTCACCTTGAAGTTATGGCCTCAGGTTGTCACTGCGCACTTACTAGGAGGAATGGCAACATTATCTATGCTGTGGTTACTCGTAGAAAGAATGAGATATGACAAATTATCAGGTCAATTCAAAAATTACCGTAAGCTTCATAATCTATTACCCCTTGCCGTTTTGACTGCTATAGCAGTAGTTGTTCAGATAGCCTTGGGAGGCTGGACGAGTTCAAATTATGCTGCACTTGCCTGTCCAGACTTCCCCACGTGTCATGGAGAGTGGCTTCCTAAAGCTGATTTTAAGGAGGGGTTTAATATCCTCCAACAAATTGGGCCAAATTATTTAGGTGGTGCTTTGGAAAGTGATGCACGTACGGCTATTCACTTTATTCATCGTATCGGCGCTTTAATAGTGACCGGACTAGTCCTTAGCCTTTCATTTTTTTCCTGGAAAGCTGGTGAGTATCGTTGGGCCCTTATATTGATTGCTTTGATAGGGATGCAGGTAAGTTTGGGTGTCGCAAATGTAATTATGTTTTTACCACTATCAATTGCTGTTGCTCATAATGCCGGTGCCGCATTTCTATTATTAGGTGTTTTAACTCTCTGTTATCGTATTTACTCAGCTGGCTCTACTGAATTACGAGAAAATAATTCTAAAAAAAATCGAATTATAAAAGATTCAGAATTGGCTGCCGAGTTGTAATGATCTATGTCTTATCAAGGAAGAATTAGAGAAGAAAAATATTATGGCTATACAAACTGCTAAATTGAGCTTCACTAACTGGCGTGATTATTATGAACTGACTAAACCCAGAGTAGTCATGCTGATGATTCTTACATCTCTGATTGGTATGTTGTTAGCTGTTCCAGGAATGGTTCCGTTAGAAATTTTAATATTGGGTAATTTAGGTATTGCCCTTTGTGCTGGTAGCGCTGCAGCGATTAATCATCTGGTTGATCGTTACATTGATACAAAAATGGCGCGTACTAGCAATCGCCCAGTCGCAAGAGGAAGAGTTGAGCCACGCAAGGCCATACTATTTTCTCTGTTGCTGGGTATTCTTGGTATGGCAGTGTTAATGGTATTTGTGAATGTATTAACCGCTTGGTTAACACTGATATCTCTGATTGGTTACGCTGTTATTTACACTATGTTTTTAAAGCATGCCACACCTCAGAATATTGTCATTGGTGGACTCGCTGGTGCAGCACCGCCACTACTCGGCTGGACAGCGGTAACTAATGAAATTCATCCACATGCCCTGTTACTGGTACTGATCATATTTGCCTGGACACCTCCGCACTTTTGGGCACTAGCGGTGCATAGGAAAGAGGATTACGCCAGAGCAAAAGTTCCTATGCTTCCAGTTACTCACGGTGTGCCATACACAAATCTGCATATTTTACTTTATACATTTATTTTATTTGCAGTTAGCTTACTTCCTTTTGCGACTGCAATGTTAGGTTGGTTATATCTTCTTGGGGCGGTGGTTCTAGGTCTTGGGTTTATATATTGGAGTTTGGTAATGCTACGGGGTCAAGACCCCAATGCGGGAATTGAAACCTTTAAATATTCTATTATTTATCTGATGGCTTTATTTTGCATTATGTTGTTGGACCACTATTTAATATCGGTGTAAAAAATGACTAATATTCATAAGATGGCTGAGCCTAAATTCATGCAACGCCAAAAGCGTGGTGTTCGTATAACGATTACCGTTTTACTGATGTTTATTGTGGCAGTTTTGGTTGGCTTTGTTCATAAATTAAGTCAACCAAGGATATTAAGTGATTCTGAGCTTCGCATAAATGGTGCCGTGAAATTACAGCGAGCAAGAATTTTAGATAATTTTCAGTTAATCGCTGATACAGGCAGTGCATTTGAAACAAAAAATATGAAAGGCCAATGGACTTTCATATTCTTTGGATTTACCCATTGTCCCGATGTTTGCCCTACAACTCTGTCGAGTCTCAATAGTTTCTATAAAATCCTTGATGGAGATATTCGTGCAGATACCGATGTTATTTTAGTTTCGGTTGATCCTGCCAGAGATAAACCACTAATTTTACATGATTATGTTCGATATTTTAATAATGATTTTCGCGGTGTTACTGGTAATTTCATAGAGATAAAGCGTTTTGCTAGTCAACTTAATGTTCCTTTTAATAAAGTTATTCTAGAAAATAATGATTATACGATGGATCATGGTTCTCAAGTTGTATTAATAAATCCCCTTGGACATTACCATGCTTTCTTTAGAGCCCCACTGGATCCGGCAAAAATGAAATTAACCTATCGTTCAATTCGTGCCACTTTTAATGGTTAATTTACTTATTGGAGTATTCTCATAAATTACTCTTTGACATGTGTATGCTTAGATGTAAGGAAGTAAAGTGCAGTTGAAAAGCCTTGACAAGGTTCACTCAAAGGATGTTTCTAAAGTCCCTTGGAGTGCACCACTTATCTTATCCATATGTATTATTCCTTTTGGCTGGGCTGGCTTTCTTGCACCTCTTACTTGGATCGCTTTAACCACACTTGAAATATGCCGAGGATGGAGGCGTGCGGCTTTATATTTTGTTTGTATTGCGCTTATGCTGTTGGCCGGCTTTAATATCATTCCTGGTAGTGAGCGAATTCAAATTTTAACTCCCTACTCAGATAGTGCAGGGAATTTGATATATGCAAGTTTCAATAGTGGTAAAGCATTAGTTGCTATTGGCTTGCTCGCTTTTATGCTTCGTCAAAAACAAACCGTACGACCTATCGATTTATTTTTTTTAATAATTACTATTGCTATTCCAATCGCTATTGGGTTGGTTTTGTATGGTCCTTCGGTAAAAATATCTAATACAATATTAATAGCAGCAGTTATCAATCTTTTAGTCGTATGTATTAGTGAGGAAGGCTTTTTTCGCTGGGTGTTACAAAGAGGGTTAGAAGAATCCCTTGCTGAGTGGCGATGGCTTTCTGTTCCAATAGTCACAGTTATTTTTACCATGCTTCATGTTGGGTGGTCTGCAGATACTTTAGCAATTATTCTACTTAGTTTAGCCTCTTTTTGTTATGCAATTCTCTGGTATTTACGTAGAAATTTTTGGCTTTGTGTGATGGCTCACTGGGCGGTCAATGTATTTCATATGTTATTACTCCCTTATCCTCTTCCTACTTAAAACTGAAAAGTGATAATAATCTAACCAAGATATGCGTTGAAGCGTACTGATAATGTTCAAGTTTTTACCGCAGATCTTATTCACGTTTACTATTTGATTGGGAGATTCTTATGAAAAAATGCTTGGCTTTTATTTTGATATTCTTGTCGGCTTGTGATGAGTGGAATGTTGAAAATCACCATGCACTTGCGAAAAAACTTGTACTGGAAAATATGTTAGTGGATGGTCATATAGATGTTCCATATAGGTTGTCGAAAGAAAATGTTGATGTTGGTTCCAGCGTAGAAGGTGGAGACTTTGATTATCATAGGGCCATCAAAGGTGGTTTAAACGCTCCTTTTATGTCGATCTACATACCTGCCGAAAAGGAAATTGATGGAACTGCTAAGGATTATGCAGACCAGCTGATTACTAATGTCGAGACATTGGTAGAAATGCATCCCGAAAAATTTGCGATTCCTAAATCTTTAAAAGAATTAAAAGCTCAAGTTGAGCAGGGTAAAATTTCACTGCCTCTGGGCATGGAAAATGGTGCAGGTGTTGACGGAAGCTTAGATAATTTAAGGCATTTTTATAACCGCGGAGTTCGCTATATTACCCTAACCCACTCTAAGAGTAATCATATCTCGGATTCTTCCTATGATGAGTCAAGGCCGTGGAAAGGATTGAGTGAGTTTGGTAAGGATCTAGTGAGAGGGATGAATGCACTAGGTATTATGATTGATGTGTCCCATATTTCTGATGAGGCCTTTTGGCAGGTAATGGAAATTTCATCAGTTCCTGTAATCGCCTCACATTCCTCAGCGAGACATTTCACCCCAGGTTTTGAGCGCAATATGAGTGATGCAATGATAACTGCGCTTGCAAAGCAGGGAGGGTTGATTATGGTCAATTTTGGCTCAACATTTATTAGTGCTAAATCTAGAGATTCCTATAACTCAATTAGTCGGCTGACTGAAAAATATATTAAAGAAAATAACTTAGATATACATAGTCCGGAAGTTGAAAAATATACGGAAACGTTACATCAGGATATGTTTGTCTATGCCGATTTAAGTGATGTACTTGATCACTTTGATCATATTCGCGATTTAGTTGGTGTTGACCATATCGGAATAGGCTCAGATTTTGATGGTGTTGGTGACAGTTTACCTGTTGGGCTGAAAGACGTTTCAGAATATCCAAACCTTGTCTTTGGTTTACTTGAACGAGGTTATAGTGAAGAAGACATCAAAAAGATCCTCGGGGGTAATCTACTGAGAGTCTGGCAAAGTAATGAAGAGTATGCGACTTCACAAAGGCACTGATTTAGACATTGGCCTCAAGTTGGTGAGCTATGCTTTTAGCAATTTTATAAGTTTTACTGTCGAACCTGAACACAGGTCTTTTGAAGACATTAGTTTGTATGTTTCATCGGCTGAGGAAAGCGCGGCTTTTTCTTGGTTGGTTTGGTCTTTTAATTGCTATGCCATTTTTTCTTTGGGGATTGGCAGGTGTGCTAAATATTGTTCCATCAATGATTCAATATTTTGGGGTCCAAGGGATAGGTATTCCCGCGATGATTACAATATCAGGATTGTTATTAGCTGCGGTAGGGTTTGGGACTATGATTAAATTTGGCGGTTAAATCAATGTTGAAGGCATCTGATTTCTTTATTTTATTAGCTGTTCTGATCTCATTTTTTTTGTCTGGGTACTTATGGTTTAACGGCTATAAGGAACAGGGTATTTTTACTGCCTTATGGGTGCCCAGTATTTTAAGTTTTGGCATCTACTTTAAAGTATCAGCCCTTCTGGCAAGAAGATAAAAGCTATGTCTGATACATTAATTTTGATAATAGGAATTGGCGTATCTATCTGTCTATTAATAGGGGTAGGGCTGACTATCTATGAATTCCATAAGGCGGGTTATGAGCCAGTTGGAGATCGATCGAAGAAGAATAAATCTATTAAATAATTTCGGAAAATCTATAAGATAAAAAGGGAAGCCGATGGCTTCCCTTTTTAACAAGTAATAAATATTTTAGAAGGTGTATGTCATTTTTCCGTAAATAAAACGACCGCGAGGGTCGTGCTGAGATTGTACATAGCCATAAAGATCGCCATCTTGATTACCAATTGCGAAAGGCGGCTCTTCGTCGAAGACATTGTCGGCGCCGAGACTTAAAACCATATTTTCAAAGCCGGTATATCGAGCCTGTATACCTAAAGTGAGGAATGAATCCACTGTGCGATAAGCATTATCACCATAATCAAGGTTTCCATAGATATTTGGGGTATCCTCAAATTCACCGATATAGCTGAGCAAGGCACTTATACCGAAGGTATCAAAGTTCCAATCAGCTGTGGCATTCCAACGGTGCTGTGGGTACTCGTATTTCCCTGCTAAATCATGGGTCATAAGTGCATCACCGTTTAAGTTGAGCTCCACACGCTCAAACTCAGTTAAATAGGAGTAGTCCAAACGTAGGTTTAACTCTCCACCGGCTAGTTCCAACCCACTGTATACAGCGCTAAGGTCGACACCAGATACGTCTTGTTCGCCAATATTGGTGTAGCTACTAAGCAGGGATTGCAGCTGTCCTAAAGATTGGCCTGCAAGTGGTTCATTGCGTCGGCAGACGGTGCTGTCTTGATCGTTACAATGAAGACTATAGATGCCGGTATATGGAATGTCATCGATCTTTCCTTCCTGGGTGATATTCCAGTAGTCGAGGGAAAGACGCAGATTCTCAATAGGCTCGTAAACGGCACCTATATTGAAGGACTCTGATTCCTCTGCCTCTAAGTCCGGGTTTTGAGAGTAGATAATTGTGTAATCGAGCTTAGTGCAATCCTCACTAGGTATACCATTGGCTTCACAGCCATAATAGTCTGTCAAAAATTTTGATTCTTGTGAGTCACCAAGACCTATCTGCGCAAGAGATGGCGCACGAAAACCGGTACCCCAAGAGGCGCGTAAGGATAATTGCTCAGTGGCAGTCCACAATAGCTTGGCCATGGGATTAGTGGTGCTGCCAAAGTCGCTGTAATCATCGTAGCGGGCCGCCAGTGTGAGGTCGAACCTAGCGGGAAGGGGGATGGCTACTTCGACATAAGCCGAGGAAATATCACGGCTGGCGCTGGCTGATACAGACTCAGTACCAAAAATGAGGCCACGTTGGAATTGATCGTCGGGGATATCGGAGGCCTTTTCCTCACGATATTCCAAGCCAGCAGCCATAGCAATGGTGCCATTGGAGGTATCAAATAAATCGCCATTGATTGAGAAATTGTAGCTTGTCAGATCAGACTTACCTTTACGAACCAGATTGGTGGTGATGGCATCAATCACAGAGTCCGGATTTTGTACGCCGCCAAAGGGGTTGTAATTGCCGGCATTAATCTGTTCTTGCAGTAGGTCGGTGCGTACCCAGCCTTGGGATTTACTCCCGGTTTGTTCTGATTCGCTCCGTGAGCGCTGAATGGATGTCTCCCAATCCCAATCGGCGATAGAACCTCGCAAGCCGAAAACACCACGTAGGTTATCGGTTTCTATATCCCATTGGCGTGCCCCAGCATCTACAGTGCGGTAAAAGGCGATATCGACATCTTCGCCAAAGGGGTTGTTGGGGTGGTCGGCCAGTACATAGAGCCCTGCATCAGCATCTAGGGGTGTTGGGGCACCCTGGGCTACAGAAGTATTATGTTGCACAGCGATCTCGCTGAAAAACTCTATCTCCTCATTTAACTGCTTATGACCAAGCATAATTAACCCGGTGCGTTCCGCTTCGGGAGTAAGTAGGGTCCAGGGGCCGTAATCGTAAGCACATACATTGCCATTACGGGTTTCTTTTATGCGATCTTCTGGACAGTTAGGATCTTCTACTGTTTTAGTGGCGCCTGGAAGGATGAAACTTCCCGGAAAACCGCGAGCTGAACGAAGGTCCAGGCCTCCATTACCGGACTGGTTGGCGGTACCTAAACCGCTACGTTCGGTGCTTGCTAGGCGGCTATTTTTATGATGATCAAAAATAACAGTGAAATTGGAGTTTTCCCCATTGATGCCCCAAACAGCCGAGAAAGACTGCTCGTCATAGCCATCCGCACTGCCGTAATCCATAGAAACTTCAGTGCCTTCGAAATCTTTGCGCAGTACCAGGTTGACCACACCGGCTACCGCATCGGAGCCGTAAATTGCGGAGGCACCATCCTTCAAAACTTCCACACGTTCAACAGCGGCCAACGGAACACTGTTGATATCCACGAAGTTGGTGGTTACCCCCTCGGCAAAGGAACTGATAGCAACACGGCGGCCATTAACCAATACCAGCGTGGCATCGGCCCCCATACCGCGCAAACTCACCGCAGCTGCACCGTTAGCGGTGGAATCCTGGTTGTTGCCGCGGGTGGAGAAGGTGCCGTTACCCGCAGCGGGGTTTTTCTCAAACAGCTGCTGCAGATTGGTATAACCGGATTTCTCGATGCTTTCGCGGTCCATTACCTGGATCGGGGTAGCATTTTCAAATTCAGAGTTGCGGCTGATTCGGGAGCCGACAACGGTGACCTCTTCAATAGCACCTTCCTCGGCGGCGAAGAGAGCCTGTGGAGTTGTTGAAGCGGCCGCGGCCAAAATGGCAGAGGCCAACACATTGCGACGGAGAGTGAATTTTTCCATGTTTATTGCTCAACTTTTTTATTGTCATAGTCCATGACTGGCCCAAATTGGCTGGTCGTCGAGCAACACTAGCAATGGCGGAAAACTGAAACAATTAGCTCAGAGCTGGGTAAAGACCCTGTGGATAAATGGGTGAAGTGGGTCGCTTTTTCCGGATGAAATAAACGCCAAAGCTGCTAAAGGCAGTGTATTAGAAGCTGTGGCAGAGCTTAAAGACTGTCAACAGGAGCGCTAGTAATTTTGAAGTGGACGTAGTTGGCTACAGAGAAAAAACACAGCCGCTGCCAGGACAATAGAGGGCCCGGCTGGAGTGTCCCATAAAATAGAGGCGAGCAAGCCGAGCACTACGGCGAGGCAGCCGATCAGGGATGCCAGCAGCGCCATTTGCTCTGGAGTGCGGGAGAGCCTGCGCGCGGCAGCAGCGGGAATAATTAGCAAGGCGGTGATCAGCAACACGCCAACCACTTTCATGGCAATGGCAATTAGCAGGGCCAACATCAGCATTAGCGCCATGCGTATTCTTTCTACCGGTACACCTTCCACCGAGGCCAGCTCCTCGTGCAGAGTGAAGGCTAATAATTTTTCCCATAGCCAATAAAGCAGAGTGAGGATGCCCACGGCAGTAACAGACATCAGCACCAGATCTTGGCTGCCTACGGCGAGTAAGTCGCCGAGTAACAGGGAGAGTAGGTCCACCTTAATTTCGAACAGGCTGACAGTCACGATTCCGAGAGCGAGCATCGAGTGGGAGAGAATCCCCAATAGAGTATCCACGGCTAACTTCTGCCTGCGCTGCAGGTACACCAGTAGAATTGCCAGCAAACAGCAGGTTGCGCCAACGGCGAGGGTGGGCATGATGTGTAGTACAAAGCCGAGGGTGACACCGAGCAAGGCTGAGTGTGCCAGTGTGTCACCGAAGTAAGCCATGCGCCGCCAGACGGCAAAACAGCCCAGTGGGCCGCTAACTAATGCGACTAACAGACCGGCACCCAGGGCGTACCAGAGAAATTGGCTGTGCAGTAATTCGCCGAATTCGACCACTTATTGTTGCTCTCTATTTTTGCCGTTCGACTTTGTACCAGAGTGGTTGCACTCTCCGGCAATATCGCCACTCAGTTTGTGCTGATGGTTATGCTGGTGGGTATAGGGAGCCACGGTATCGCCAAAGAGCGCCAGGTAGGCGGGATCTTTGCTCACCTGTTCCGGGTGTCCGTGACAGCAGATGTGTTGATTGAGACATAGCACCCTGTCGGTGGCGGCCATCACCAGATGTAAATCGTGCGACACCAGCAACACCCCGCAGCCCAGCTCATCGCGAAGGGTGGCTATCAATTGATATAACTCACTCTGCCCGCCAACATCGACGCCCTGGGTGGGCTCATCCAGCACCAGTAATTGCGGTTTGCGGGAGGCGGCGCGTGCGAGTAGTACTCTCTGCATCTCCCCGCCAGAGAGGTTTGCTAGGCTGGCTTGTAACAGTTGCCCGGCACCCACCCTATCCAGTGCGGCCTGCGCTTGAGTGGTCTTTATTCCCGGTTGGCCTATTTGTAGGAAACGCTGCACGGACATGGGCATAGAGTTGTCTATGTGTAAACGCTGGGGCATATAACCGATTCGCAAGCCCGGTTGGCGCCAGACGGTGCCAGATGTGGGTTTGGTCAGCCCCAGTAGTAGTCGCAGCAGGGTGGTCTTGCCGGCGCCATTGGGGCCGATCAGGGTGACAATCTCCCCCCGAGTCAACTCCACGGAGATGTCCCGGAGTAATTGCCGGCCGGCGAGTTGTAGCGCGACGCGATCGGCGGTAATTAGCGGCGGGGAAGGGTTCAGGACAAAATCTCCGGGGCGGGTGTGAAAAACTGTATGTTTGTGGCTTTCAAGCGAGGACTCAAAAAGAGAGCCTGTTGCCAGTTGGGCTGGCGGCGTGAAGCCGGTTGTGATTATATCGCAGTTTTTCTTCGCCAAATGTCTCCGATGTCTCCCTCTTCGCGTGTTTTCTCCTTTTCTGCCCTGATGTTGTTCTGCCTCAGCCTGCTGGCCTGTGGTAAATCTCAGCCCATTGAGCGCACAGAGCTGGTGGTGAGCGTGCGCCCGCTGGCACTGATCGCACGGGAAATTGCCGGTGATAACCTGCCGGTGAAAATATTAATCCAGGGGGTCGATCCCCACCATTACGCCCCCAGTGTTGCGGAGCGGGCACGTCTGGAGCGCGCCTTATTGATGATTTGGCTGGGGCCGCAGATGGAGGGGCTGCTGGCCGGGCAGGTGAATTCGCTACCCGAGGAAAGGCAATTGCAATTATTGGGCGCAACTGAATATGAGTATCAGGGGGCCAATGCAGCCGATCCCCACCTGTGGCTGCGCCCGCGCAATGCGGCATTGGCTGGGGCCCTGATCGCTGAGCGCCTGGCACAATTGCAGCCGCAACAGGCTGAGCTGTATCGCAGTCGCGCCCGTGACTTTTCCCAATCTATGGCCAGCCTTCAGAAAGTGCTGGACCGGGCCCTATGGGCCTACCGCGATGTACCTATAGTGGTGACCCATGATGCTTATGGACATTTCTTTGGCTCCGCTGGGGTGAATACCCGTGCTCTAAGCAATGGAAGCGGTAGCGGTAGCGGTCGTGGTGCACGCGCTATGTTAAACCTCAGTGGGATGGGGCGAGGTTGCCTGTTTGGAGAAGTCCCAGAAAATACTCGGGACCGGCAAGTGGCAGAGCATTTGGGACTGGAATATGTCGCTCTGGACCCCCTCGGCGAACAGCTGGGGCCCGATGCCAGCTATCGCGACTTGATCGAGTCACTGTTGGTACAGGCACGCAGCTGTCTTAGTGAGATACCCGACAGCGGTGTAGATGAAGCAGAGTAGTAGACTGGGCCCCAGGCAATGTGATGTCGACTTGGGAAAAAAAAGATGGCCCGACAGTAGAGACGCGGGCCATACCTTGTAACCATACCTTATTAGAGCCGCTTAACCGGCATTACCGGATTTATTTTTGAATTGCAGAAGTTTTTCTGCGCGCGCTGAATCTCTCTCGGCCTTGCGCTGCATCTTTTCCAGTTGACGCATCTGGCGTTGAAATAACGCTTCACTCTGTTCCTTGGTGGCTTCTTCCAGCATCAGTTCGTGACTTGGTATCTGTGGATAATCTGCTGTAGCGGAGACCGTTTGCTGGGACTTTTCCGTTTGGCAGGCAGATACCGCGGCTACTGGCGTTGCTAGAAATGAGGCGGCAAATAGCAGTGCGGCGTACATCACTCCTCTCATAATAAGAATCCTTCCTGTACATCTGTGGGTAACTTTTTTGCGGAAATAAAAGGCCCCGTGCCGCCTGTGGGCGGCCATTGGCATTTTTTTCCGGGGAGTTGGCGATTAATGAAAGTCGCTACCGGCAAGACTAGACAAGCCTGAGCATTTGGTGAGATTGCTGCGTCGATTGTTAGTAACCCAGCGTCGAGATGAGTTGGCTTTGCCGCAGGGACGGTGGTGGCGGTAAATGTTCTACCTGGCGCTAGCGAGCGGAAAAACTGTGCAAAGGGGGGTATCCTATCGGCCAATCCAGCGCCGCGAGCGCCCGACAGGACAAATAACAGAATCCCGAGATTTATGAGTAAACAAAGCACCCCTGCCGCCCCGCTGATCCTGGTGGATGGCTCCTCTTATCTGTACCGCGCCTTTCACGCTCTTCCGCCGTTGACCACCAGCCAGGGCAAACCCACCGGCGCCGTGCGTGGTGTGATCAGCATGCTGCGCCGCCACTTGAAGGAGCATCCGCAAAGCCCAGTGGTAGTGGTGTTTGATGCGAAGGGAAAAACCTTCCGCGATGAGATGTTTGCCGAATACAAGTCCCATCGCCCTCCCATGCCGGACGACCTGCGCGAGCAAATTCAGCCGATCCACGACATTATCGATGCCATGGGGCTACCGCGCCTGGTGGTAGATGGGGTCGAGGCAGACGATGTGATCGGCACCCTGGCCCTGGAAGCCCAGCGTAAGGGCCAGGAAGTGATTATCTCCACCGGTGATAAGGACATGGCGCAATTGGTGCGCCCCGGCGTCACTCTGGTCAATACCATGTCCAACACGGAGATGGATAGCGAAGGGGTTGTGAAGAAGTTTGGCGTTGGGCCGGAGTTGATTATCGACTTCCTCGCCTTGATGGGGGATAAATCCGACAATATTCCCGGTGTCCCCGGAGTAGGGGAAAAGACGGCGCTGGCGCTGCTGCAAAATCTCGGCAGCCTCGAAAATATCTACGCAGACCTGGACGCCATTGCACCGTTGGGATTCCGCGGCGCCAAGACTCTCGGCAAGAAAATGGCCGAACACCGCGAGGCGGCAGAACTCTCCTACAAACTGGCCACCATCAAGACCGATGTGGAGATGCCTTATCACCCACAGGATCTGCATAATGCGGATCCCAATACCGATGCCTTGATAGAGCTGTTCACCCAAAATGAATTTCGCGGCTGGCTGGAAGAGCTGACCAGTGAAGAGTCTGAAGAGGCCATGGCTGAGGCGGTTGAGCGGGATTATGTCATCGTTACCGAGATGACTGAATTCGACGCCTGGCTTGAACAGCTCAAGGCATCTGAGATCTTTGCTTTCGATACCGAGACCACCAGCCTTAACTATATGCAGGCAAAACTGGTGGGGGTGTCTTTCGCAGTCGAGCCCTATCGAGCCGCTTATGTGCCTCTGGCCCACGACTATATGGGCGCACCTGAGCAGCTGCCCTTCGATGAGATTCTCGCCAAGCTGAAACCTCTGTTGGAAGACGAAAAGCAGAAAAAGGTGGGGCAAAACCTCAAATACGACAGTCATATCCTGGCCAACTACGGCATTGAGCTGCGTGGTATCGCACGGGATACGATGTTGGAGTCCTATGTACTGGACAGCACCGGCAGCCGCCACGATATGGACAGCCTGGCACTAAAATACCTGGGAGAGCACACGGTTCATTTCGAGGATATTGCCGGTAAAGGCGCCAAACAGCTTACCTTCAACCAAATCGAGCTGGATAAAGCCGGTCCCTATGCTGCTGAAGATGCTGATATCACTTTGCGTCTGCACAATGAGTTGGGCGCACGCCTACAGAGGGAGCCGACTCTGCAAAAGGTACTCGATGAAATCGAGATGCCACTGTTACCGGTGCTCGCACTTATGGAGCGCAACGGCGCCTATATAGATGCGAAAATGCTCGCCGAGCAGAGTGCCGAACTCGAGCAGAAGATGCGCGCGTTGGAGCAAAAGGCTTACGAGGTGGCCGGTGAGGAATTCAACCTGGGTTCCACCAAGCAGCTGGGAGTCATTCTGTTTGAGAAACTGCAGATCCCGGTGATCAAGAAAACGCCCAAGGGGGCGCCATCCACTGCGGAAGCGGTACTGCAGGAACTGGCCCACAATCACGAGCTGCCCGCGCTGATTATGCAGTATCGCGGTCTGGCCAAATTGAAGAATACCTATACCGACAAGCTGCCGAAAATGATCGACCCCAGCAGCGGACGGGTGCATACCTCTTACCACCAGGCGGTGGCGGCTACCGGTCGGCTGTCCTCCAGTGACCCCAACTTACAGAACATTCCCATCCGCACTGAGGAAGGGCGTCGTATCCGCCGTGCCTTTACTGCGGACCCGCGCATTAATGGCGGTAGTGAAATTATTGCAGCGGACTATTCACAAATTGAGCTGCGCATCATGGCGCACCTGTCTGGGGACAAGGGTTTAGTGGATGCCTTCGCCCACGGAGCCGACATTCACCGCGCCACTGCTGCAGAGGTCTTTGAAGTGGCGCTGGATGCTGTCAGTGATGAACAGCGCCGCCGTGCCAAAGCCATCAACTTTGGCCTGATCTACGGTATGTCAGCGTTTGGCTTGGCCAAGCAATTGGATATCCCACGCGCCGATGCGCAGACTTATATCGACCGCTATTTCGAACGCTATCCCGGTGTGTTGCGCTATATGGAGGATACCCGCAAGCAGGCGGCGGAAAAGGGCTACGTAGAGACCCTGTTTGGTCGCCGCTTGTATCTGCCGGAGATCAACTCGCGCAACGGCATGCAACGCCAGGCGGCCGAACGTACCGCGATCAACGCGCCAATGCAGGGCACCGCCGCAGATATTATCAAGCGCGCCATGATAGCCGTGGATGCCTGGCTGAAAGAGCAGCAGCTGTCGACAAAACTGATTATGCAGGTACACGATGAACTGGTACTCGAAGTGCCTAAGGATGAGGTTGAGACGGTGGCCAGTGGTGTACAGGAGATTATGCAGGGCGCTGCCCAATTGCATGTTCCTTTGATTGTGGATCTGGGGCGCGGCAAGAGCTGGGATGAAGCGCATTGAGTTTCTCAATTTAAGCGACTGGTTCATCCATTAAGTAAAAGAGCCAGTTCAATGAGATACGCCGGTACAAGATGGCTTAATAGGCGTCTTTTTGATGAAAAAAGTGCCAATAAGTGTGTTTTAGTCGGCGTTTTTGCATTCTTTGCGCGAAATCGTGGAACTGTTCCGGCGACATCCCCTCTAAAAAGGCAAGATCGTTGGAATGCGTCATCATCCCCCAAGGAAGTCAGATGTTTGCCCCGGAACTCCCCCAAGTCCGGGGCATTTTTTTGCCTTCAAAATAAACCCTTCTACAGCTCTCGCTTTTTCATGGATTAAGCGACACAAGTAATTCCCGCAGGCCCGCTGGCGTTCATCTGGTCTAGTCTGAGCACTACAAAGATTTCATTCGTTTGCCATAACGTCTGGGCGGCTAGGATTATTAACTGCCCCTGTCCCCTGGTTACCGAGAGGGCCATCAATGCAGAACAAAACTATAGCGTTGGCAGCGGAGCACAAAACTCTACAGGCTTCTCTCACGCTGCCCCAGGAAGCGCGTGCGCTGGTGATCTTTGCCCATGGCAGTGGCAGTAACCGCAACAGTCCGCGCAATATCGCCGTGGCTCGACGTCTGAACGATGATGGATTTGCCACACTTTTATTTGATCTGCTCAGCAAAGAGGAAACCCGTGCAGATGAGGCTACCAGCGAATACCGCTTTGATATCGACCTGAGTGCCCGGCGCCTGGTGGAAGTGATCGATTGGGCCGCACATGGGGAAACTACCCGGACTCTGCACATCGGACTATTCGGCGCCAGCACTGGGGCTGCGGCAGCGTTGATTGCCGCCGCCGAGCGTCCGTCCCTGGTGGGTGCGGTGGTTTCACGGGGCGGCAGACCGGACCTGGCCGGTTCCGATCTACCCCTGGTTAAGGCACCCACGCTGTTGTTGGTAGGCGGTGATGACAAGCAGGTGCTGGAATTGAATAAAGAGGCCCTAAATCATATGGTCAATGAGCCCCGCTTGCACTTGATACCCCACGCCGGTCATTTATTTGAGGAACCCGGTGCCATGGATGAAGTAGTGCGCATGACCGAGCGCTGGTTTCGTGCGAGTTTACTATGAGTAGACTGAAACTATTTAGCCTGGATGCCGGCGCCGATTTTGCTGGTCGTGTGGCTGCAGCCCTGGGTGAACCATTAGCTCGCCACGAAGAGCGATGCTTTGCCGATGGTGAGCATAAAGTGCGCCCATTGGATGATGTCGAGGGGGCGGATGTCTTCCTGGTGCAATCCCTATACAGGGACCATTGCAGTAGTGTCGATGAAAAACTGCTGCGTTGTTTGTTCTTCATTGGCGCCCTGCGCGATGCCGGGGCGGCACGTATTACCGCAGTAATGCCCTACCTTTGCTACGGACGCAAAGACCGGCGCACCAAATTACACGATCCACTGCCGACTCGCTATCTGGCCAGTTTGTTTGAGGCCGTGGGGACTCAGGTGGTCGTGACTCTCGATGCCCACAACCTGGCTGCGTTCGAGAATGCTTTTCGCTGCCGCACCTTACATTTGCTGTCGGAATCGCTGTTACTGGAGTTTGCGCTGAGTCAGCTGTTGGCGGAGCCGCGACCACTATCGGTTTTATCGCCGGATGAGGGCGGGATAAAGCGCGCGGAGGCCTTGCGCGAGGCGCTGAGCGAGCGTCTGGGGCGCCCAGTAGGTTGCGCTTTCGTCGAGAAGTATCGCAGTGGAGAAAAAATCAGCGGGGGCACCTTGGTGGGGGAAGTGCAGGGGGCGGTTGTGTTGGTTGTGGATGATCTTATCGCCAGTGGTGCAACACTCTGCCGGGCGGTGGAAGCTGCCCATGGAGGCGGGGCGCAGCGTATCCTGGCACTGGCCAGCCACGGCCAATTTAGTGGCGATGCTTTCTCAAACTTGTCACAACTACCCCTGGAGGCGGTGGCAGTGACCAACTCTTTACCCCAGTTAAATTTGCCACAGAGTTTCCATCTACTCGACTGCGCCCCATTGATGGCGGAAGCGATTAGGCGCCTGCATGATTGTGGTCCGGTGAGTGAGCTTACACTTTAATTTTTTCAGCAAATTAGTCTTATCGACAAAGTAACTCTCTGCTTCACATCTGTCTTACTCAATGTTGGCGCATAAATACTCCTTTGAAATCCGTTCCATCCCTGTCACGCGTTATTTTTTCCGCCCCTGAGCCGCATTTACATTTATTTACTTAAGCAATGGGAACAAACGGGGCAAATGTCCTATCGAATAAAACAGATCATTGTTGCTCCCTAACCCCAAAGCGTTCAGCTTTTTAACCCCGGAATTCCCCAAACCCGGGGTTTTTTTTGTCTGCGCGCAGGAGGATTTGTTTTCCGCCTCTCTGGACCTTTCTTATTAGCCGCTGATTTATTGGTGTCTTTGGAACCTATTTCCGGAAATTAGTGATTAAAGGGCATAGTATTCGCGCACCTCTGATCGTGGTGTTTACTGGCTGGGAAACGAATCTGAGCCAGCCTAACCTTTCGATATGTAAGGTGTTTGCATATGTAGAGGAACCCTCAGACGTACCCGTCCCCCTGGGTGCGTCTGGCAAGTGCCCCACCCCAAGGGCACTGACCCCTAGCCGGCAGCCCCCATCTGCCGGCTTTTTTTATGCTTTGTTCTCAATACCTCCCCAAAAGTCTTTTCATTTGTTTCTTTCAGTCAAATGCACTTGCAAATGATAATGTTTCTCATTATCTTTAATTTAAACCTAACAGGGGGGTTACCGTGAATTTACGTTACCTATGTGCTAACCACCGCCAGTGGCTGATTGAGAATAACGATCGTGCGGAACAGGCGTGGTTGGATTGGATGGAGCGCGGCAGGATGCTGTGCGAAGAGGGAAATCATAGTGAGGCGATTCCCTATCTGGGTTGCGCGTTTGATGTGGCGGGAATGCTGCTCACAAGCGAGTGGCCCAGCTATGCCGTATCTGCAACACGTTTTAGTGAATGTGCCGCTCAATTAATGGCGGCTTACCGGAAGCAGGGAGATGAAAAACACCACCACTACCTCCTTGTTGGAGCCAGTTCTGTTCTCGCCCGCCAACTGGGAGATCGCGATAAACAGCGGCTTGCCGCTGACTGCATCAGCGCACTCTATACGACGGATGGGGACGACGAGCCGGCACCCTTACTTGCCGGGGGAAAGCTCGTATCCCATGGCGGGGCGAACCTGCAGTTGCACTAAAGGGGAGACGGCAGCAGAGGTCGAAAAATCCTCGCATCTGCTCACCGTTGCTATTTGCGAGGATACCCTGGTAGATCTGTTAGCACAGCGTGCCCTCTGCGCAGAGGCGCTGCACTGTGCGACCCCCCAAGCGCGACGTCGTCTGCGCGAGTTGCTACTGCGTTCGCTGTTGCCCGGGGGAGAGAACATTTCGCCGGGCGGGAACTGACAGGGTGATCTCGGAGCCCCCGACCTCCTTGAACATCGCTTTGGCTTGCAGACCGGTGGCTTTGGCCTAGATGTTCACTGAGCAGAAACGCGTGCCAAGGCGTAACTGGATCCCGTCTCCCCCAGAGTTTGCTTTAGCTTTCAGTCTCGGTTGGCACTTCAGCATCGGTCTGGGGCGCCAGCCAGGTGTTTAGCTTGCGCTCCAGCTTGTCGAGGCCGGTTTTTTTCAGTGAAGAAAAGGTCTGTAGGGTTACGCCGCGACTCAACCCCTGCTCCTTGAGGGATTTCTCCACGGCGAACAGGGCGTTGTTGGCCGGGCCATTTTTCATTTTATCGGCCTTGGTAAGCAGGATATGCACGGGCAGTCCGGCCTCTACCGCCCAGGTGAGCATATGCAGATCGAACTCCTTGAGAGGCTGGCGTATGTCCATTAATAACACCAGGCCGCGCAGGCAGGTGCGCTGCTCCAGGTACTCGGCCAGATGGCGCTGCCACTCGTCTTTCATAGCACGGGCTACCTTGGCGTAGCCATAGCCCGGCAAGTCTACTAGGCGCTGGTCTTCTGACAGGCTGAAAAAGTTGATCAGCTGGGTGCGCCCGGGGGTTTTAGAGGTGCGCGCCAGCTTGTTGTTGCTGGTCAGGGCATTGATGGCGCTGGACTTGCCCGCATTGGAGCGGCCGGCAAAGGCCACCTCGGCGCCAATGTCTTCAGGACACTGTGCCAGAGTGGGGGCGCTGGTGAGAAATCGTATGGAACGATAGTTCAGTTTCTGTGGTTGGGCTTCAAATTTGTTAATTGGCATCGTTTAAGTCTGCTGATTCAGTACACTCGCTTGGCGCGCAAGTATATAATGCCGCGGTTTTCGCGTCGCAGGACTATCGGGGGCGACACGAAACGCCATATTTCAGCGCGCAACGGGACGACGTATGAACAGCATTATCAAGAACACTGCTCTGGCACTCGGTTTGGTTTTCGGCTTGGGGGCCGTACCTTTTGCAATGGCTTCTGGCGATGCTGCTGCGGGCAAGGCTAAGGCCGCCCAGTGCGCCGCCTGTCACGGTGCTGATGGCAACAGCCTGTCACCGGCTTTCCCCAAAATCGCTGGCCTCGGTGAAAAATACCTGTACAAGCAGCTCCAAGACATCCAGAGCAAAACTCGCGACATACCGCAGATGATCGGTCAGCTGGATAACTTTAACGACCAAGACCTGCAGGATATCGCCGCCTACTTCGCCTCCCAGCCAATGCAGCTGACTGGCTCCACAGCCTTCCCGGTGATGCTTAATAGCGGTGACAGTGTCGATAGCCTAATCCTTGGCCGCAAGCTGTTCCGCGCAGGCAATAAAGAAACTGGCGTACCGGCTTGCATGGGCTGTCACTCTCCCACCGGTCAGGGCAATGCTCCGGCGGGTTATCCGCGTCTGTCCGGTCAGTATCCGGAGTATATTGAAGCGCAGCTGAAAGCCTTCCGTGCGGGTACTCGTGCCAATGATGGTGAGATCCGCACCATGCGCACCGTTGCCAAGCAGCTCTCCGATGCAGAGATCAAGGCGGTTGCCAACTATATCGCTGGTCTGACCGACTAAAAGGGTTAGCCACAGTAACGAGAGGCCGGTCACACACCGGCCTTTTTTGTGCCCGACGCTCGCTCAAGTGGGCGGGAATTGGGTAAAGTGTTGCCACTTTTGCGACCTTTCCTTGCGCCTGGCGCTGGGAACTTAAATAATCTGCGCTGTCTATTGTGTCCTCAGTGGCCCGACAGTATGCCGCCAAATCAGGCGCTCGAACCACGAATGTACAAGCTGGAGAAGACTTATGAGAGCAGTTCTCGCCCCTATAACGATGGTTTTGGCTGTGTTGTTCAGCCTAGTCGCCTGCGCCCAAGAAGGCGGTGAATTCAAGGCGGGCCAACACTACCAAGTGCTGCCACAGGCGGTAGCGCAAAAAAACGCCAATAAAATCGAAGTGACCGAGATGTTCTGGTATGGCTGCGCCCACTGCTTTCATTTCGAACCGACCCTGGAGCGCTGGAAAGAAAAAATGCCCAGTGATGTCTCCTTGGTGAAGCTGCCGGCTATCTGGCAGCCAGTGATGGATGTTCACGCCCGCTTGTTCTACGTGGCTGATGCCATGGGTGTTCTGGAAAAAATGCACACTCCGCTGTTCAACACCATCTACAACCAGCGCCAAATGCTGGCGATTCGTGAAGGTCGCAACTTTAAGCCCGACCTGGCTGCTATTGAAGCCTTATTTAACAAGCATGGCGCCGATGGTGCCAAAGCGGCCAAGCTGATGAACTCCTTCGCCATCAACAGCAAGGTCAAGCAGGGTGTCGCCAATCAGCGCGCCTATAAAATGACTGGCACACCTGAAGTGGTTGTGGCTGGTAAGTACCGTATCAGCTCCTCTCTGCCAGGTTACAAGGGCAAGAGCAATGGTCAGGAATTGATGCTGCAGGTAGCGGATTACTTGATCGCCAAGGAGCGCGCCGATCGAGGCTAATAGCCCAGCTGAAAACAAACCCCGCCCAGTGCGGGGTTTTTTGTATCTAGGCGTTTGCCACAATTAACGACTACCACCCCTTTCGTTATCTGCCAGTAACAGGAAGTCATTTTTGCGAAATTCATGGACTTTACTACTCTTGCTGGCCCTCTCAGTTCAATCTCTTTGGGCGCAGCAGGTCGCGGAAAATGACAAGCTTGCCGCGCGCGCGAGCAACCTGCTTTCCTATATCGCTGTGGATTACGGGGATGCCATCGATAAAGGCCAAATCATCGATACAGGTCTCTATCAACTCCAGCAAGACCATGCTGCCGAGGCGCTGGATCTGGTGCGGAAGTTGCCAGATAAACCGGGCCGTTCAGCCCTGGAAAACAGCATGGCAGGGTTACAGAAGGCTTTGAGCCGACGGGAGAATGCTGAAAAAGTGCGAAGACGCGCCAATGAGATAGCCGACCGATTGGCGGCTCTCTATCAAATGCAGCGTTCACCAGCCCACTCACTGCCTTCAGCCAGCTTGGCTGCTCCCCTTTTCCAACAGCGCTGCGCCAGCTGCCACGGTAGATGGGGCCAGGGTGATGGAGCCCTGCCTGATCTGCGCGATGCTAGGCGGATGGCGAGTTTCAGTCTTTATGACCTCTACAATACTCTCGACCCTAACGTGGATAGCGTGCATAGCGAGCGGGTTGATGGCGACTTAAATAGTCGCCAGCGCTGGGCTCTCGCGGTAACGGTGGCTGCTTTGGCCGTAAAAAATCAGCTGCCACCCTCCGCCGATCTTGCCGAGCGCTATCCAGCGCTGATCAGTCTGCCGGGTATGGCGGTAACCCGACCGGTTGAATTGCCCACTGATGCCAGGAGTGCCTTATTGTGGTGGCGGGGCCACCCGCACCTGATCCGCTCCCTCGAACACCCCCTTACTCGCGCAGAGGGGTTATTGAGCCTGGCGGAAACCGCTTATCGAGGCGGTGACAATGCCGGTGCTTATCACAAATTGATGCTCGCCTATCGAGAGGGCTATAAGCCGTTACAGCAATCCATTGAAATGAGCGACCGGGTTTTGTACAGCAAGTTACAAGCCCAATGGCAAATATTGCGCCGAGAAGTGCTCTCAAACGCGCCCAATACTGATGTGATCGCTTCAATTCAAAATTTAGGCACCTTGTTGGGAAGAGCCAGAGCACGCCTGGAACCAATGCCGGGGGGGCACATCAGCTATTTATGGGCGGCATTGCTCTTCGCATTGGCACTGGCGCTGGGGGTGTCACTTTGGTGGGGATTGCGCTGGAGAAAGCGGTCTAGACTTTAAAGGGTTTGTGCGCCAAATCAGCTGATCAGCCGTGAGGAAGTCGCCGTGGCAAGATCCTTATTCTCCGCTCTTATTCTCTGTTGTGTGGTGCCGCTTCAGGCGGCCGAACCGCTAGATGCCTTTCCCGTAGAAGTTGAGGGTAAGCGGCGCCATGTTATTGAGTTGCCCAAGGTGGTCGATGAGAGCCGCTTTATGGTTGAGTTAGTGCCAGGCAAGAATGCACTGGCTGATTGCAACCTGCGCAGTTATAGCGCGCCCTTACAGCGCCAGGTTCTTCCGGGTTGGGGTTACCCCTATTATGTGCTGGCAGAACCAAAGCCCTCCAAAGGTACAAGTAAAGTTTGCGGGTCCGACTCCGAATCGCGCCGTTTTATCCGCGTGCGCGGTAACGGTCTGATACTGCCTTATTCAAGTAGCCAGCCCCTGGTGGTGTATCTGCCGGAGGGCGTCCAATTGAAATACCGTGTGTGGCGTGCGGATAAAAACCTGTCTGATGCTCACTCAAAATAATGATTGCTCGTAGCCCGATCTAGCTGCCTTCCTAATTCCACTCCCCCATAGTGGCGCCTCAATAAATATTTTTAATGCTTCTAATGCCACTGTGGGATTTAGCGTCTAGCCTTACTAAGCAAGGGATGTGAAAAATAGCGCCTGTGCGATTTTTCACGCCGGTTTTTTTGGCCTGTGGCCGTAACCGGCCAGGAAAATTGGCGGTGACGCCAGCCGCCGTTTACAGCAACCCCTTTCCGCGGTTCTTACCGTGGAGCACTTACGGTAGAGCAGCGCATGAAGTATTTGCGTAATCCCCCTTCGAATTTTGTGTTTGTCTCCATACGACAGAGTTGTGCCATTGCCTTAATGCTGTTCCTATTATTGCCCTCGATGGCAACGGCGGAATCAGCTCAACAAAGGTGGGCGGGCAACTGGTTGGTAGTGAGTGAAGGTGACGACCAACTGGTTTGGCAACTCAATGCCGATGGCTCCGGTTATGCCTATGGCTTTAACTCCGGTGGCAGATTGACCCATGGCTTTGCCATTAACTGGCAACTGGATGGTGATCGTGTGCGGGTCCGCACCGGTGCTTCCGTTAGCTGTAAGGGCGGTGTGGTCTCGGTGGCGTTTCGTGGTTGGAGCCGCTCCACTCTGTTATTTGCCGTAATAGATGGGCGACACTGGCTGCAGGCTGGCGGTGGGTTACTGAGTTTCCAGCGCCGATTGAGTGACTGGAGCACGCCTAAAGCGGGTAGTAACTGCCCCAACATTGCCAGCTGATTTTTGGATCCGAGTAAGAAAAAAACAGGAATTTTCCACTCAAGGAGGAGAGCGCCGAACATTGGAGTAGAGCTGTGATGCAAAAGTCCTTGGTTTTGACTCTGGTATTTTTGCTCACAGCATTTTCAGCTTTTGCCAAGGAGGAGCAGAAAAAAAAAGAAAAACAGAGTGAACAGACACAGCAGCGCAATGCGGGCTGGCACGCTCAATCCCAGCTGAATGCCAGCCAGTGGGTAGGTGCCTGGCTAATCTCCAGAGATGGGGAGGCCCGCCATGTATGGAGTCTAAAACCCGATGGTACTGGCCGCTCCTACGCTTTTCTCCCACATGAAGGAAAAATGCAATTTGCTTTTGGCTACGATATCCACTGGTATTTTGATCCTTTCACCCAAATGGCCAATATAAAAACCGGTCGTAGAATCATTTGCCGCAGAGGAAAAATATATCCCTATTTTCTCACCTTGAAATCCTATGAGAGCGATTATTCAGTGCGAGGTAAATTTGCCTGGCAGACTACCTGGACGGAAGTGAGTATCGGTCGGGATCGCCTGCATAAATCTCTGATTGTTTTTGTTGCACCATTATCTGCCTGGCATGATCCTGGCAAGGGTGCTCCCTGTCCCGAGTTCCCTCGTGTGCGTCTGGAAAAAGCGATTGATAGAATGTTGCAACGCTGGGAAAAGAAAGATTCCCCCGATTTAGAGGTGAATACTGCACCAGCTCCGGGCGAGCCAGAGCTAGAAGGAGAGGAACTGAAAAAAACCAATAAAAAGAGGGTGAAAGCCCGTCAGCGAAATTAAAATAAAAAACCTCTGAGACAGTGGTTTTGTCATCCATTAATGGAGCGTGATGATCCAGCAAGTCTTATGGCCATGTAGTTTTACCTTTGGGAAATGTTCCCTCTGGATAATTACACTAGGTGGTTTCTGACTGTTAACCATTTGCTGAGTATTTTCACAGCAGGTTTTTTTAACGGCAAACCGGATATGACTGCAGAAGTTTCCCTCGCAAATATCCTGAGAAATATGTGCCCAAAGTTACATGAGGAAACCTACGTGTTTTGCCAGGTGTCGGATGCTCGGCTCGAAGAAGTCTTGACTCAAAGCCTGTGTATCTTCCGCGAAGGCGAGGGGATGAGCGCGATCTTACCCAGATGCTTGGCACAGCAGTATGGGATTGCTTCCAGCGGGCCCTTCAGACAAATTACCCTGCAGGTCTTTTCCGGTCTCAGTGCGGTGGGCCTTACCGCTACAGTCGCCAGGGAGCTGGCTGATGCGGGCATAGTGGCGAATATGGTAAATGCCCTGCGTCACGATCATGTCTTTGTCCCTGAAGAGAGCGCGCAGCGAGCCTTACAGCTTTTACGCGGACTCAGTAATCGGGTGTATTACACCTGAGCGCTTGCCAGTGCGTATTAATTACCCTGAACCCCAGCCCCACGGCGAGATTCGCCAACTACTACCAGACCTGTTCTTCGTCCCTGGGACCGTAAAACTGGCACCGGCGGTTACCATTAACCGCAACATGGCCATTGTGCGTTGGCAGGAAGAGCTGATACTGGTGAACCCGATACGCCTGCGCCCAGCGCAAGAAGAGAAGTTGCAGGATCTCGGCCAAATAGCTCATGCAGTGCGTCTTGGCTACCATCACGGCCAGGATGATCTTTATTACCGTGACCATTTTGATCTGACTTTTTGGCGGCAGACCGGTTCGAACTTTTATCCACCCAGTGCCGATAGATTGGTGAGGGATGGTGGAATTTGTCCAATACCCGGCAGTCGCTTCGTGGAACTGCGTTACAGCCGTTACCCAGAGGCATTCTGGTGGCTGCCCTTCAATGACGGCCTGTTGCTGGGCTGTGATGCTCTGCAGTATTGGGGGAAGTGGAGCGGTTGTAGCTGGTTTGGCCGAAATCTGCTGCGACTGTCCGGTATGCGCTCGGGGATGCAGGTACCGCCTGCCTGGCGAACACGGATGACTCCTGAAGGCCGGGACCAACGCTGTTGGCTGCAGGAGGATTTTGAGCGCCTGCTACAGCTGCCCTTCCTACACTTTCTGGCAGCCCATGGAGAGTTTTGTGCGGATCGGGCCCATGAGGAAGTGACCGCAGCAATAAGCCGAGCCTTTCCTGAGCTCTACAAGGCCGCCTGAATTCTATATATTAACCCTTTCAAGTAAGTGATCACTCACATCTTGGTGCTCTGCACTAAGTCTGAACGTGGTAAGATTGCGCTCCTTTTTGGTGCGGTGTTGGTTCTGTCTGGCAGACCGCAAAGATTTATTCGAGAAGTAGTAATCCGATGAAAAGAAAAGTCCTGCTCAGCGGCCTGCTGTCGTTGCTGCTGGTGGCCTGTATGCCAGTTTCCACCAGCACAGCCCCAAGCGCGAATATCGACAACATCAGTCGGGATGTGAATTACCTGGCTTCTGCAGAACTGGCGGGAAGAGACACAGGCAGCGAAGGCTACCTCAAGGCGGCGCAATATGTGGCCGCGCAGTTCCAATCCATGGGGCTCGCTCCGGCTGGTGAGCAGGGGTATTTTCAGGATGTACCTTTCCGTAGTGCCAGCTGGAATGGCACTGAGCCGACTTTTGTTTTAAAGGGGGGTAAAGGTGAGGTCGGCTTTGCCTTCGGGGAGGACTTTATCACCTCGCCTTCTGCGTCCAGTGAGCAGGCACGCTTGGAGGCCGAGCTGGTGTTTGTTGGCTACGGAATTGAAGCGCCGGACTATGGCCTAGATGATTATGCCGGATTGGATGTGAAGGGTAAGATTGCAGTGATACTGAGTGGTCGCCCGAAGAGTCTGCCCAGTGAAGTGGGGGCTCACTATGCATCAAGTCGCAACAAGGGTGAGACCGCTGCTCGTCATGGTGCGGTGGGTTATATCACCATTTATACCCCCGAGCGCGAGAAGCGCCGCCCCTTCGTGCGCTATGCGGAGCATCGTCACGATGAGACTTTCGACTGGGTAAACCGAAAAGGCGAGCCGGGCAGCGCTATCCCCGGTTTGTATCCTGGTGTATTGCTTGATATCGATGCGGCGAGCAAACTCTTCGACGGTGCCCAACAGAGCCTCGCAGCTATCTTCAGCATTATGGAAAAAGGTCAAAATCCCCGTGGATTTTCGCTGCCATACCGTGCTGCCCTGAGTACAAGCTCTAGGCACGAGGAAGTGCGTAGCCCCAATGTTGTGGCCGTATTACCGGGTAGCGACCCGGTGCTTAAAAATGAATATGTGGTCTTCTCTGCACACCTGGACCATATCGGTAAAAAAGAAGATGGCCAGATTTATTACGGCGCTCAAGATAACGCTGCAGGAATCGCAGTAATGCTGGAAACCGCACGGTTGTTTGCGGAGTCTGGCCAAGCACCGCGACGCTCTCTATTGTTTGTTGCGGTGACCGGAGAAGAGAAGGGATTACTCGGCTCGGACTACTTTGCCGAATACCCTACCGTACCTCTGCAGTCCATCGTGGCCAATATCAATCTGGATATGCCCATGCTGCTCTACCCATTCCGCGATATTATTGCCTTTGGTGCCGAGCATTCGTCCCTTGGCCAGATTGCGGAGCATGCGGCAAAACTCAGCGGTTTAAAATTGAGCCCTGATCCCATGCCTGAAGAAGTGATCTTTGTTCGTAGTGATCACTATAATTTCGTTCGCCGCGGTGTGCCCTCTATTTACCTAATTACTGGGCGCGAAGCTCAGGATCCGAATATTGATGGTACCGCTAAACAAGTGGCATTCCTGAAAGAGAGCTATCACAAACCCGGAGATGCGCCTGATGCTGGGGTGAGCTACGCAGCTGCTAGGCAGTTCACCGAAGTTAATTATCTAATTGCCAGGGAAGTGGCGGATGCTAAGGATAAGCCTTCATGGTATGAGGGAGATTTCTTTGGGGACCTGTTTAGCCAGTAGTTAACGTGCACTAGTGGTTATTGGAGATTCCCTCGATATCTGGCAAATTTGCGTGGGGAATCTCCAGGTCATGAAGCTTTCAGCCGAATTTCTCGAGTTGCAGGGCCTTTAAAACTATTGCGGTAAGTTCCTTTTACCTCTTTAGAAGTAAAATGGGGCCTAGGCCTAACTACAAGTGAAAGGTAGATATCTTCTTCAGGCTGCCCACTCCAACATCGGTATTCAGAATAGGGTTCAGGCCAATTTTCTACTTGGCCGACGAGTGAAGAGACTTTAAGCAGCTTACCCAGTGGATCACCACTGCACTTGGCAAGCGCCTCCTTTATGGTCCAAGATTTTATAAACTCTTGCTTTAAGAGGGCTTTCGGTAAGCTTTGTAACCAGGACACCTCATAGGCGCTAAAGTAATTCTGGGCTATTGCCAGCCAATCTCTTTTGGGATGGTCTCTTTCACAGTCAATACCAACTGGAATTTTTCCAATGGAGACTGCAAGGTAGTCTGCCGTATGGCTGATCGAGAGGTTGACAATAGGGGTTCCTGAGAAATTGGCAACTGTAGGGTTCTTAGGGTCAACTTCCAGATCAGAAGGGTGGCATCCGAACCGTTCAGCAATAAGGGTTTTCGCGAGTAGGCGCCCGGCTAAAAATTGCATCCTCCGATTCGGGTTGCGAATGTTTTTTAAACGTAAATGTTCCGTGTCACTCAATAAGAAAGATGAGTTCGCCTGCCAATCCTCAGGCCAATTTTTGAATGAAGAGCAAGTAAAATAAAGCATAAAGTCTTATCTATCGATTCAGACTTAGATTGTAATCACTAACAAAGCTGAATAGCAGAACGGCTCTCACGGTAAATGGTTGAGGAAAAGATGGGGTACATCTTCAGAAATGCCTCAGAAATAGACCATAAATGCCGGATTGGGCAATTAAGAATCATTCTTAAATTTAGAGTTTTTTACCTTAAATTGTCACCTTAAGGGAATTTTATTCTTGGTGAGGGATTTGTCATTTTTAGTGGCCGACGAAGGCTTAAGCTGACCTTATGTCAGTGAAATTAAGGGCGTTAGTATACGAGAAATGTCCTAAGGAATAGTTCTCGTGTACTTAGGTGTAATAAAGAAACTCACCAGTCCCAATTGAAGGTTCTTTTGCTAGCGGGGATTGATCATTTTGTGTACCATTCCCGCCCTGTTGCCGGTCACGAAAAGCTCAAAAAGCCACCTAAAAACAATGGTAGAGCTGGCTGGATACTAAGGCTTGATATTGAGGGTTGGAGCCAAGCTCCATAAGAGTAGTTTGTCTATTGAATTTATAATTTCCGATTGGCGAGCTTGGTATTCGGGGGTTTCGGAACCTGCGGACTGGCATCGATGGCACAGTGGCGAGTTAGAACTGCAGGAAGATACCTTGGCTGATGTCTCCTTTCTTCCGGCGATGCTCAGGCGCCGCCTGAGCCCATTGTCTAAAGCCGTATTTAATAGTGCTTACCCACTTCTGCAGCAGAGAGATATCCCCCTGCTGTGTTGCTCTGTGCACGGAGAGGCGATGAGAACTTACTCTCTTCTACAGGGGGTTGCTGCGGAAGAAGATTTATCCCCTACGGCGTTTGGTTTATCAGTACACAATGCGATCGCCGGCCAATTGTCTATAGCGAATAAAGTACGATCTCCAGCTCTCGCTTTAGCGGGTGGTGACTATCCATTACTGGCAGGTTTAATGGAAGCTAACGGTATTTTGCGGGAAGGTGCAAAAGAAATACTGCTGATATTTTGTGAGGAACCCCTGCCAGAAATGTATCACCCTAGCACCCAAAGTCCCTCAGGTGTTTGTGCTACAGCTTTACTCTTAACCTTACCAGTTGAGGGAAGTAAGGGTAGTGGAGTGACTTTGGTAAATTCTTCGAGTGTCAGACTAAAAACGGCATTTGAAGAGGCAGATTATCAGTTACCTCTGTTAAGCGCACTTATTAAAAATTCAGGAAAAGTACCTGTTGCCAAAGGGTGGGAGTTACTAATCAATGCAAACTAATTTGGAGTCTGGCAAGAGGTATGATCGGTATTGGTTTAGGCTGATAGTCACTGCCGTTGCGTTTAGTCTATTTGGTTTTGGTGGTCTGATCCTTCGATTTATTTTATTTCCTCCTCTCAGAATTTTATACCCTAATGCAAATGTACGTATGCGTAAGGCGAGGTTAATCATACATCATGCCTTCCGTTTGTTTATTGGGTTTATGCACAAAACAGGGATATTTACTTATGATTTCAAGGGTGAGATTAAACTGCAAGAGCCCGGTCAATTAATACTGGCTAATCATCCCACTCTTATTGATGTCGTTTTTCTTATATCTCGAATACCTAATGCAAACTGTATTGTAAAGGCGAGTCTATTTCGAAATCCCTTTATGCGTGGAGCTGTAATGACTGCGGGTTATATTCCCAATGATGACCCGGAAAAAATAATTGAGATTGCCTCAAAATCTTTGAAAAAAGGGGAGTCAGTGGTTTTATTTCCGGAAGGAACCCGCTCTGTGCCAGGGAAACCATTCAAGTTCCAGCGGGGGGCTGCCTATATGGCACTTCGTTCTGGTATTAGTCCGACTCTGGTTACCATTCGCTGCAACCCGCCAATGCTGATGAAAAATATCCCATGGTACAGCATTCCGTTATCACGGCCACATTTTGAATTTGATGTCTCTGAATCTTGGGAGATTCTCAAGATGAAAGAAAAAAGCGAAAGCCCATTGGTAGCCAGGCAAGTTACCCAAGAATTAAAAGCATTTTATACTGAGGAGTGTGCTGCGTGAATGATTTGGTTGAAGAGCTAAAGACACTGATTATTGAGGTTCTAAACCTAGAGGATATTACACCAGAGGAAATCATCGCAGATGAGCCTTTATTTGGTGAAGGTCTAGGTTTGGATTCCATTGATGCGCTTGAGCTAGGTCTGGCATTGCAGAAGAAATATAACATATCTATCGATGCGGAAAATGAAGATACCAAATCACATTTTGCTAGTGTGAACAGCCTGGCAAAATTTGTTAATGGTAGCCGCGCGTAAGAGAGATATGTATGTTGAAAGATAGAGAAGACATTTTCCCAAAATTGACCGAAATCCTTGTTGAGATGTTTGAGGTTGATGAAGAGGATATAACAGAAGAAGCCCACCTTGCTGATGATCTGGATATAGATAGCATTGATGCGGTTGACCTGATAGTTCGTTTAAAAGAGCTTACTGGAAAGAAAATTGCACCTGAAGAATTCAAAAGTGTAAGAACTGTTGGAGATGTAGTTGGTGCAATTGAAAAGGTAATGGCGGAGAAGTGAGTCGATTCGCGCAGCTAATATTGGTCATTATTCTGACACTGTACCCTGTGGCAATTTATTTTGGCATAGAATACTTGTCTTTAAGTAGTATTCTGTTACTGCTGTTGATTGTTGCGGTTTCAAGGGTATTGTTTGGCGGCGCGAATAAGGCGATTGGCACCAAGCTAATGGCCGTGGCCTTGGCTTTTGTTGTTGGCGTCTCCTGGTTAAGGGGCGATTCAAGTGGACTTCTTTGGTATCCAGTACTTTGTAACCTGATTCTATTTTCACTGTTTTTATACAGTTTGAGTCAACCACAAACATTAGTAGAACGGCTTGCTCGCCTTACGACTCCAGATTTACCACCTGAAGGTATTCTATATACACGAAAGGTTACCAAGGCATGGTGCCTATTCTTTTTAATTAATGGAAGCCTCGCACTGGCAACTGTTTTAAACGGCGATATGAAAGTCTGGACTCTTTACAATGGCCTTGTTTCATATGTGCTAATCGGAACTATGGTGGGCGGTGAATGGCTACTGCGTCGTCGTGTCCAAAATTAGGCGTGAGTTAAGGCCGTGGACAAAATACAGTTTGAACAAGTGTTTGGTTACTCGAATGACCAAGCAATAGTTAGCTATTCAAGTCGTGGGGAAATTTCTTTCGCCCAATTTAAACGTGAATTGGCATTTATTGAGCGAAAGCTAAAAAAATCCCTAAACGAAACTGGGTTCAAAAGAGCTGCCATTTTCTGTGAAGATAGTTACGAGTTTAGCCTGCTCTTTTTTGCTGCTATGTCTTGTTGTGACGTCGTTGTTATACCGGCAAATAATAAGCGATTTACCCAGCAAAAACTGGGTGAGCAAACCCTATTACTGGGCAGCTGGGAAGATAGCTCGGCATTTAGTATAAATATTCCGGATCAATGTAGAGAGGAGCTTTCTGTTCCCAGTTGTTTTGATGCTGGTATTCAATTATTCACATCAGGAACCAGTGGTGAACCACAAACCGTTGATAAAACTTTATATCAATTGCTCAATGAGGTTAAGGCCCATAATCTTAAGTGGTCACCCCGGGTAGCTAATACAACTACTTTGGCAACTGTAAGCCATCAGCATATATATGGCTTACTGTTTAAATTACTGTGGCCACTAGCCAGCGGGCGTCGATTTGTTAGTAAGACTTATGTGGATATTGTGGGATTACTCCAAGACGCCCACAAGTGGGGGCCTGCCGTGTGGGTTGCAAGCCCTGCACAGTTAAGCCGCCGTATTTCTTCCTGGCCATGGGCGTTGGGAAAATCCTTGGTAGATATCTTTTCTTCTGGGGGGCCTTTACTGGAAGTAGACGCAAAGGCGATTGATCAGTTGTGTGGAATACAGCCCATAGAGGTCTATGGAAGCACTGAAACCGGGGGGATTGCCTGGCGTAATCAATTACGTCAGAAAAGTTGGAGTCCACTAAAAGGAGTGAACATTGCAAAAACCAGCGATGGATTACTCAAAGTCTCTTCTCCGTGGTTACCCAAGGAGTTTATTTGTCAGGACAAAGTACAAATAAGTACAGACGGTATGTTTGAACTTAAGGGGCGGGCTGATCGCATTGTTAAGATTGAAGAGAAAAGAATTTCTCTTACACAAGTTGAGTCCCTATTAGTTGGTAGCTCATATATTGTAAAAGCCAATGCACTTGTTCTGGAGCGTAAAAGAAAAATAGTTGCCGCTGTTGCCACACTAACGGAATCCGGGAAAGAACTATTACAAAAGAAAGGAAAGGCTTCTCTTGTTCGTAAACTTAGAGAAACCCTGGCCAAGGATCTTGATGGCGTGGCTGTGCCACGTTCTTGGCGTTTTGTTGATGAAATCCCCGTTAACTTACAGGGAAAAATAACGAGAGACCTGCTAATGCAACTTTTTGATGAAATTCCGGCAGCAATGGTGCCACAGATTATTAGCAGCGAAATATTAGATAATACTCGTCAAGTTAATTTTACGGTTAATGACGATTTGCCTTGCTTGGATGGTCATTTTGAAGGCTCCCCGGTAGTGCCGGGGGTGGTACAGCTGGATTGGGCTATGCATTTTGGCCGCCCACTTGTAAAAGCCGGCAGTACGTTTACCCAAATGGAAGTGATTAAATTTAAGCAGTTAATGATGCCCGGTGATGCTGTCACTTTGTCTTTGGAGTTCAGCCTGGAAAAGAACAAATTAAATTATTCTTTTCGGAACACTCAAGATGGCAACATAGAATATAGCAGTGGTAGGTTGTGCTTCAGCCATGTCTAACTTTTGTTTTGTAATACCCGTTTATAATCATGAGGGGGCGATCGCAGAGACGCTGGCATCTCTGGATAACTTTAACCTGCCTTACATTCTGGTAGATGATGGCTGTGATGAACCCTGTAGAATTGAACTACAACGCTTAGAGCAGAGCTACGGTCCCCGGGTTCACTTGGTTGTTCGCCAGGCGAATGGTGGAAAAGGTGCCGCGGTAAAAAGTGGTCTGCGAGCTGCGAAAGCGCTTGGATATAGTCATGGAATTCAAGTCGATGCCGATGGTCAACACAGCCCCGCTGATATACCTCAATTCCTTGAGAAAAGCAGAAAGTGCCCTGACTCACTGATTTGTGGCTATCCGCAATACGATAAATCAGTTCCTAAAGTTCGTTTGTGGGGACGCTATCTAACTCATGTATGGATCTGGATTAATACTCTTTCTCTGGAGATTAAGGATTCCATGTGTGGGCTGCGTTGTTATCCCTTATCTCGGACTGTAGATTTGTTAGATCACGAGTATACTGGTGATCGAATGGATTTTGATCCAGAGATCTTGGTACGGTGGTATTGGAGCAAAGGCGGTCTCTGCCAGGTACCTGTTAATGTGAGCTACCCAATAGATGGCGTTTCCCATTTCCGGGGATTTGAGGATAACTTCCTTATATCGGCAATGCACACCCGTCTATTTTTTGGCATGCTGGCCAGAACTCTGCGTATTTCGACAGTAGGGCGAAAAGCGTGAGTAATTTACACTGGTCAAAATACCGGGAACAAGGCTTTTTTCTGGGTATCAAGTTCTTATTCTGGTTACATCACTGGTTGGGTCCGATTGCCTTTAAAGTTGCGGTATACCCGGTAGTTTTATGCTACTACCTAAAAAATCAGGGTGGCCGCAATTCGATTCAGGAGTACTTGAAATTATTCACTAAACGCTACCCATCTAGCGGTATAGAACCGAATTGGAAAACCGGATTTAAAATTTTCCTTAATTTTGCTAACAGTGCCAGAGAAAAACTTGAAGCCTGGTTTGTGGGTATCCCGGATAGTCAGGTAAATTTCCCAGAAAGAGCAGGTCTTCACCAGTTGGCCGCTAGTGGCCAGGGTGGATTAATTATTGGCTCTCACCTCGGGAACCTGGAGGTTTGTAGGGCACTTGGCAGCCTGACAAAGGTACGGGTAAATGTGTTGGTGCATACAAAGCATGCGGTGAAATTTAATCGCATGATGAAGATGCTCAACCCCCTGAGTCAAGTGCGGCTTATCCAGGTGACAGAAGTAACTCCCGCTTTAGCGATGCGACTCTCCGAGGCTGTTGAAGCCGGGGAGCTGGTTGTTATTGTCGGCGATAGAACACCTATTAACTCTATGGGGCGCACCTGCGAGGCAGAATTCCTAGGGCGAAAAGCGCCTTTCCCCCAGGGGCCCTATATTCTTGCTGCGCTGCTCAAATGCCCGGTGTACACACTTTTCTGTCTACGCAGTACTTCCGGATACGATATCTATATGGAAAAACTCTGCGATCGCGTTGTGATGAAACGCGGTGATAGAGAGGGACATATTCGCTCTCTTGTCGAGGAGTTTGCACGACGGTTGGAGCGCTATTGTCATATAGCACCTTTGCAATGGTATAACTTTTACCCGTTCTGGGATCAACAAAAATGAATTCAGCAGTACTACAACGAACCCAAATAGTCTTTGATGGCACAGATCTATCTATTGATCAGGTAAATACCATTGCAGCTGGCCGTGGAGATATCTCTCTATCTGATGAAGAGAGCTTTGTCGCAAGGATAAATCGCGGTGCCGAGTTCCTGGATAGCCTTTGGCAGAAGGAAGGTGTGATCTACGGAGTAACCACTGGATATGGTGATTCTTGTACCGAAAGTATTCCTGCAGATCTGGTGGAAGAGTTACCTCATCGATTATTTACCTTCCATGGTTGTGGAATGGGGGAAGTCTTTACTCTTGAGCAGAGTAGAGCGATTGTTGCTGCCCGGATTGCCAGCCTTGCAAAGGGCAGTTCAGGGATCCGATATCGGCTGTTGCAGCAATTGGTTTTGTTACTTCAAAAAGACATTATTCCGGTAATTCCCCAAGAGGGTTCTGTGGGAGCCAGTGGCGACTTGACCCCACTGTCTTATGTTGCTGCGGTTTTGTGCGGGGAGCGCCAAGTTTGGTACCGAGGCCACCAGAGAGATACTGCTGAGGTATTCGATGAATTACAGATTGAGCCATTGAAGCTATACCCAAAAGAGGGTTTGGCGATAATGAATGGCACCGCCGCAATGACTGGCTTGGCGTGCTTAGCCTACAAACGGGCAGAGTATCTAGCACAGCTGAGTGCTCGTATTACCTCCATGATGAGCGTTGCGTTGGATGGCAATGCCTATCATTTCGATAGTGCACTTTTTGCAGTGAAGCCTCACCCCGGTCAAAACCAGATTGCAAAGTGGATTCATGACGATCTCAATGTTGGTGCTGCTCCAAGACAAAATAGCCGATTGCAGGATCGCTATTCACTTCGGTGCGCTCCCCATGTAGTGGGTGTGTTACAGGACTCTCTGCCCTGGCTCCAGCAGTTTATTCATAACGAACTAAACAGTGCCAATGATAACCCGATCATCGATGGTGAAAACGAGAGGGTGCTTCATGGTGGGCACTTCTATGGTGGGCATATAGCCTTCGCCATGGATAGCCTGAAGAATGCGGTAGCAAACCTCTCTGATTTACTGGATCGACAAATAGCCCAACTGGTAGACGTTAAGTTCAATAATGGGCTCCCGGCAAACCTATCAGGTGTAACCGGGCCTCGAAGATCGATTAACCATGGCTTTAAGGCTGTCCAAATTGGTGCGAGTGCTTGGACTGCTGAAGCACTAAAGCAGACCATGCCCGCAAGTGTTTTTTCCAGATCAACGGAGTGTCATAACCAGGATAAGGTCAGTATGGGCACCATTGCTGCCAGGGACTGTATCAGGGTATTACAGTTAACGGAGCAAACAACCGCAGCGGCACTGATGGTTGCTTGGCAGGGCATTCAGCTTCGAGCTCGTAGTGGGGGAGTGGATTTGGAAAAGTTATCTACCGCTCTTAATACCACAATCAGGCAGATAGGAGATGAATTTTCTTTTCTGGAGGAAGATAGAGAGCTTGAACAGCCGTTGAGAAAATTCGTCTCGTTAATTCAGCAAAGACATTGGCGCTTATATGAAAACTAATAAATCGATGCGCCCTGAAAAATGGGCGGCGCAAGTTGAATTACAAATTCCTTTCCACGATGTGGATATGATGGAGATAGCTTGGCATGGGCATTATGCAAAGTACTTTGAAATAGCCCGATGTGCATTGTTTGATCAGTTGGAATATAACTACCAGCAGATGAAGGAATCAGGTTTTGCCTGGCCGGTCATAGATTTGCGCGTACGATATGCAAAGCCTTTGCGATTTCAGCAATGGATTATTATTCAAGCTGAGATTTCTGAATATGAAAATCGGTTTAAGATCAATTATAAGATAACAGATAGAGATACCGGTGTACGCTTAACAAAAGGCCACACCGTACAGGTAGCTGTCGAAATAAGTAGTGCCGAAATGCTGTTCGCATCGCCTCCAATTTTGCTGGAAAAATTGGGGGTAAATTAGTGATGACTGTTACGCGTTTGGTTGTATTTGTTATTTGTTTTCTATTTTCCACAGTAGCTTCTGCTTTAACTTCGGAGCAGCAGGTGGTTTTGCGGGAGATAGAGAAAAATATTGTGTCATCTCCACAGATGCTTGGCACTTTTTCCCAGACAAAGAGGCTGCCCCAGTTGCCCAGGCCTCTGGTTTCTTCAGGTGTCCTGGCTATTTCTGAAGAGTTAGGATTAAGCTGGCGAATAGAGAATCCAATAGAATCCCATCGAATATTTAAACTAGATGATGCTGATTCCGGAAATCGGATCAATAGCAATATTGTAGGAAATCATTTAGCTGATCCTCTATTAAAGATTATCAATGGTGATTTTAGTAAGCTGGATCAGACTTTTACAGTGGGACCTCAGATCGCAGAAGAGCAATGGCGAATTAACTTAATTCCCAAACAAGAGGCTTTTAGAAAGGTTATTGAATCGATAGAAGTCGTGGGAGACAAAAAGATTCGGAAAATAGTACTAGCTGAAGCCAACATGGCAATTACTGAAATAGATATTATGAATTTACATTCAGTTGAAGCTAATAACAGTCAACTACTGAGTGAATTCTCAGAAGATAACCAGAAATAATCTCATGTCACGTCGAGTTGTTATTTGGCTTTCCTTTGTTAGTGTAATTCTTGGGATAACTGTATTACGCTATCAATCCAGCTGGCTGCAAACAGATATTTTGTTATTAGCTGATAATAACTCCGACTCGGTAAGTAGTGCTGGCATCCAGAAAAAAGTCAGTCAGCAATTACAGGGAAGTTTAATTTGGGTTTTAGTTTCTGAAGGAAAAGAATCACAACGTCTGGCCAGGCATACCCAAAAGTTGGCGCAGAAACTAAAGGCCGCTAAATCTTTAGAGTCTGTTGAATATCGTTGGGCTGATTCTGAAAGCTATAAAGAGGAGTGGGAGCTGCTCTTTCCTCTGCGCCAACAGCTACTCAGCCCTGAAGATAGGGCGTTATTAGACGCTACGCCAGAGGAACTTATACAGCGTCAATTGAGTAAATTATACGGGCCTGACGGCGCTGGAATCGATTTGGAGAAAGATACTTTCTCAACTTTTCGCAATTACTTTACCGCTGACATTGGAGTTACTCCACAAGTCTTTGATGGAATTCCGGTACATACAGAAGGACATAAAGTTTTTACCCTGCTTTATACGCTGGCCGCACCAGTTGATTTGACTGGAGAGAGCGATATATCACTTCTTTCTTTACAGTCAGAATTAAAGCAATGGGCTCAAAAAAATGGTTATTCGCTGCTGGTAGCTGGAGCCCCCCTGCATACAGAGTATGCTGCTGTTATGGCACAGGATGAAATACGCCTGATTGGCTCCCTTTCGATCCTTGCTATTTGCTGTCTATGTATTGTTGTCTTTCGCTCATTAAAACCTCTACTAGCCTGTACATTCGCAATTCTATGTGGCGTGGCCAGTGGCATATCTGGCGTCATTATCATTTTGGGCCAAATTCATATACTGGCTTTTGTATTTGGTACAACGGTTTCTGGATTGGCAATCGATTACGCATTTCACTTTATTTGTAATAGATTGAGGCTTGGAAAGCCAAAAGATAAGGATATATTACCTGGGCTATTGTTGGGCTTGATATCAAGCTGCTTGGCATTTTTCTCTCTTGCATTAACACCTTTCCCGCTTTTACAACAAATAGGGGTTTTTGTCGGCTGTGGTTTAATAGGGGCTTGGTTGACTGTAATCCTGTTATTTCCAGGCTGGATTAATATTAAGCATAGGCCTTTATCGTTTTCCAGTCAGTTTCCTAAACTCAATATTAAGTACTACCTATTTCCATTGATTGGGCTGTTGATTTTTGGAGCTGCGGCACTTCAGAAAATTCAATTTAATGATGACCTAAAACTGTTTTACCTGCCTCCAGAATTTCTTACACAAGATGAAATAGATCTAAATTCTATAATTAGATCCCGGCCAGATTCCCGTTACTTTCTGGTTTTTGGTGAAGATGAGCAACAAGTATTAACACGGGAGTGGGAACTTAGAAATCAACTGGACTATTTAGTAGAAAAGGAAATTATTAGTGGTTTTCAGGGGGTAACCAACCGGATACCTCCAAAAGAGGTTCAAGAAGCTGACTGGAAGTTATTATCGAAGTTTTACAGTGGGGATGCTGTCAGGTCTTTTTATCAGCAATTGGGTTATTCTGCACAAGATATTAACCAACAGTTAAATTCTAAAATACAGCCATTCAATACCTTTAATTTCTCTGAATGGTTGCCAGTTGCAGGTCGGCAATATAAAGGACTATGGCTGGGTTGTGAAAATAATCACTGTTATTCTGTGGTACGTATTTATGGCTTAACAGAAGATTTGTCATCTTTAGAGTTACTGCCTGGAGTAACCTATGTCGATACTACCAGAAGTATCTCTAATGTGATGTCACAACAGCGTGATCTGTTGTTGCAACTACTGCCATTAATATTCATTGTTGTATTTTTAGTGACGGCAACTAAAACAGGAATAAAGCAAGCCTTAAGTATAGTTGCACTTCCATCCAGCGCAGTACTAGGCACCCTGGCGATAGTGATTTTACAGGGATCAGCAATTAATTTATTTCATGTTGCGGCTTTATTACTTGTCTTTGGAATTGGTATAGATTACGCAATATTTAGCCATACAAGCCGGAAAGCAGAGCAGCATTATACCCTGCTGGCGATAGCAATGGCTGGGTTAACAACTTTTTTAGGGTTTGGTTTGCTAGCATTGTCTGGCACACCGGCGATTGCAAATTTTGGGTTAGTCCTGGCTGTGGGCACAGTATTAACTTTGTTGTTGGCATTTCTATTTTTTTGTACACGGGGTAAGGGATATTAGCCAATGAAAGAAATTAAGTCTGACGTTGTTATTATTGGTGCCGGACCTGCTGGAGCTGTAGCCGGTGCTTTGTTGGCTAAAAATGGCTGGAGTGTATCGATCGTTGAGCGAGAGATGTTCCCTCGCTTCTCTATCGGCGAGAGTTTGCTGGCACAGTGTATGGAATCTCTTGAAAACGCAGATATGTTGGAGGCAGTAAAATCCGCAGGCTTCCAATTTAAAAATGGTGCTGCTTTTGAATGGGATGGTGCCCAGACTTCATTTGACTTTCGTGAAAAATTCACACCTGGGCATGGTACAACTTTCCAGGTACAGCGAGCCAAGTTTGACAAAATACTGGCCGATGAAGCTGAGCGCCAGGGAGTAAAGATTTATTATCGTCATTCTATTGTATCAGCTGATATTGCCGAAAATGGTGCGGAACTGATTGCAGAACACAACGGTGAAGAGCTTGCTTTCCAGGGCCGTTTTGTTCTGGATGCAAGTGGTTTTGGACGAGTTCTACCAAGATTACTGGACCTGAATCGTCCATCAGAGTTTCCTGAACGTGAATCAGTATTCACACATGTAGAGGACAATATTACTGATAGTAATTTTGACAGAGATAAAATACTTATCACAGTCAATCCCAATGAAAGAGATATTTGGTATTGGTTGATACCTTTCGCCGATGGCAGAGCTTCTGTTGGTGTTGTTGGTGAGAAGGAAAAGATCGCGGCTTGGGGACAGGATCCAGAACAGATCCTGAAAGGTGCTATTTCGGCTGCACCAGAGTTGGCAAAAACTTTATACAACGCAAAATTTGATACCGAGATTCAACGTATTCGTGGATATTCGAGCAATGTAACCAAGCTGGCAGGTCCAGGCTTTGCTCTTTTGGGAAATGCTGGTGAATTCCTTGATCCAGTATTTTCTTCAGGCGTTACCATCGCAATGAAGTCTGCAGAGTTAGCCGCTGAATGTTTACACCGTCAACTCTCTGGAGAGAGCGTTGATTGGGACAAAGAGTTTTCTGTGCCTTTAAAGCAGGGTGTTGAAGTTTTTAAAACGTATGTAAAGGCTTGGTATGATGGTCGTTTTCAGGATGTGATTTTTTATCAGACTGAGCAAAAAGAAATTAAAGGAATGATTTGCTCAATATTGGCAGGTTATGCCTGGGATAAGAAAAATCCTTTTGTTGCTGCTGCAGAGCGTAGATTGAATACACTGGTGGAAATATGCTCCGCTGGTTAGTGCTTTATTTTAGTATCTTTACTCTGGTGGGTTGTATTTCCCCAAGGGTAGAAAAAGATAAGTCTGAAGGCTGGTCTTTGGCGCCTCTTTTAGCTGAGCAACCGCGTCAGATGAATCAACATTTGCGTATTGTTTATCAAAACAATGTGTACGAAGTGATTGCGGCCACCTTGCTCTCTTCAGAGAACATGAGGGTTTCGCTTCTCAGCCCTGAAGGTATGAGTTTGTTAGATATTGCATATGATGGTAATGAGATCAGCACTCATCACTACATGCGTAGAGCGGCAAGTCTGCCACCTGAAAAACTGTTAGCAGACATTCAGTTTGTATATTGGCCAGTTACTCAGCTGCAGAAACAATTACCTGTTGGGTGGAAGTTGCAAGAGTCCATAGTTGAGGGGGATTATATCCGTCAGCTCTTCCACAATGGAGAAATAAGTACAGAGGCGCGCTACAGTACTAATGATATTTGGGAAGCACAGGTTGAGCTTGAGCACAAACGACTTGGTTACAGGTTAAGCATCAGGAATTTTTAGGTATGACTAATTTCTATCTTAATCATATGGGCATCATCTGTACCCTGGGAAATTCTGCTGAATCGGTAGCTAAACCCCTTTTTAGCGGTGATAGCTCTTTTATGCGACCGGATGAAAACCGATTATTAAACTATCAGGGAAACCTGGGTATTGTGCAGGAGAAGTTGCCAGAATTACCGAGTTCGCTACAAGCCTATCACTGCCGTAATAATCAGCTGGCTTTGGCTGCACTGGGCCAAATCGAATCAGAGATCGGTAGTCTTGTTGAAAGATATGGTACAAGCCGAGTTGGAGTGGTTATGGGAACTTCAACTTCTGGAATCGATTCTGGTGAATCTTACCTCAGTGGTAAAAAAGACACTGGTTACAATTACCGGCTTCAACAGCAAATGGCAGGACTTAGTACTTTTGTGGCAAAGTATCTGGGTGTGCAAGGCGTACAACTTACAGTTTCTACAGCGTGTTCATCCAGTGCGAATGCCCTTGCCAGTGCCCGGCGCCTTCTCTCTACCAATGTTTGTGATGCTGTGGTTGTTGGTGGTGTGGATTCTCTTTGTGGCATGACGATTCGTGGCTTTCATAGCCTGGGGGCACTTAGCGGGGGCCAGACCAACCCCTTCAGCGTTAATCGGGATGGTATTAATCTTGGGGAAGCTGGCGCAATATTTGTGCTGAGCAAAGAACCTGGACCTGTGATTCTATCCGGTGTTGCTGTCACGTCTGATGCCCACCATATGTCGGCTCCTGATCCAGAGGGGCGCGGTGCAGAGGCCTGTATGCGCAGAGCACTGGAAAATGCGAGCTTGGATGCAAGCGATATTGATTATCTAAATCTCCATGGTACGGGCACACCACAAAATGACTCTATGGAGGCTTTAGCCGTTGAGAGGGTGTTTGGAAGCCAGCTGCCTTGTTCTTCCACTAAACCTTTAACCGGGCACACATTGGGAGCTGCTGGTGCTCTTGAAGCGGCCTTTTGCTGGCTTGCCCTGCAAAATGATCAACTCCCCCCCCATCAGTATGATGGGCGTTATGATCCAGAGATTGTGCGGCTGAATCTTTGCCAGGGCCAAGAAGCTGCTGGAGGATTGCGCTACGTAATGAGTAACTCCTTCGCGTTTGGTGGGAGTAACTGCTCGGTAATTATGGGCAGTCAGAGGTAAAATATATGCAAAAATATACTGCTGAAGAATTGGTTCCACACAGTGGAAATATGTCACTTCTCGATGAAGTAGTTTCAGTAGATGAGGAACAACTGCTGGCAAAATTGCGGGTCCGAGATGACGGAATTTTTTCTCGCAACGGTCGTGTTCCCGCCTATGTGGGAATTGAGTATATGGCCCAGTCAATAGCGGCATTTTCCGGTTACCACGCCAAGGAACGGGGCGAAGAGGTTCGCCTGGGCTTTCTATTGGGTACCCGTAAATTTGTGTCAAATGTTGAAAGTTATCGCTGTGGCGATGAACTGACGATTGAAGTCCAGCGTTTGCTGCAGGCTGAGAATGGCATGGCGACATTTGAGTGTGTAATAAAGGGCCCCTCCATCGAGCAAAGCGCGCGGTTAAATGTATATCAACCGGACAACGTGGAACAGTATTTGAAGGGTAGAAATTAAATGTCTGAGTGGATTTTAGTTACGGGTTCAAGCCGTGGTATAGGTCGGGCAATTGCCCTTCAGTTAGCTGAAGATGGTTATAATATCGTTTTACATTGCCGAAGCCGCCGTGACCAAGCTGAAGAAGTTGCAGAGGAAATTGCCAAGCTAGGAAGTAAAAGCAGAATTCTTCAGTTTGATATTTCTGATCGGAACCAAACTAAAGATGTTTTGCTAGAAGATGTCGATGAACACGGTTGTTACTATGGGGTTGTATGCAATGCAGGTGTAACTGCTGACAATGCTTTTCCCGCAATGCCTGCCGAGGATTGGGATTCAGTCGTTCACACAAATCTAGATGGTTTCTACAACGTCTTGCATCCCCTGACTATGCCCATGGTTAGACGCCGTGCTCCCGGTCGAATAGTTGTGATGACTTCGGTCTCTGGCGTCGCTGGAAATCGAGGACAGGTAAACTATTCCGCGTCTAAAGCTGGTTTGATTGGTGCGAGTAAAGCGCTCGCACTGGAGCTGGCGAAACGAAAAATCACCGTTAATTGTGTTGCTCCGGGTCTTATTGATACCGATATGCTGGATGAAGATTTGCCGGTTGAAGACATTTTAAAAATGGTTCCAGCCCGCAGAATGGGCAAGCCTGAAGAAGTCGCAGCGACTGTAGCCTTTTTGATGCATGAGCGGGCTGCTTACATTACCCGTCAAGTTATTTCCGTCAATGGTGGTCTCTGCTAATGAAGCGTGTTGTTGTTACAGGAATGGCCGGAATATCTCCTATCGGCCAAGATTGGGAGTCGGTTAGTGAGTCTTTGCAGAGCTGTCGTTCCGGAATTGTTTATATGGAAGACTGGGACAAGTATGAGGGACTTGAAACTCGCCTTGGTGCCCCAGTAAAAGATTTTGAAAAGCCATCTCATTACAATCGCAAACGCGTTCGCAGCATGGGGCGCGTCTCATTAATGGCGGTTCGCGCGAGTGAGATTGCTCTACAGGATGCTGGATTACTGGATGACCCCATTCTCAAAAGTGGTGCTGCCGGTGTCGCCTATGGCTCCTCTGCGGGAACTCCCGCTGCTATTGCTGATTTTGGCAATATGCTACTAAATTATCGTACTGATGGGCTGAATGCCACCAGCTATATAAAAATGATGTCTCATACGGCAGCGGTCAATATCGGAGTATTTTTTGGCTTGTGTGGGCGGGTTTACACCACCAGCTCTGCTTGTACCTCTGGCAGCCAGGGAATTGGGTATGCCTATGAAGCGATCCGTAATGGTAGCCAAACTATTATGGTCGCCGGTGGTGCAGAGGAGCTGTGTGCAACTGAGGCGGCAGTTTTCGATACGCTTTATGCTACCTCTACAAAAAATGATACTCCTGAAGCGACCCCACGTCCCTTTGATAGAAACCGGGATGGATTGGTGATCGGTGAAGGTGCTGGCACGCTGATTCTGGAGGAGTATGAGCACGCCGTTGCACGTGGAGCCAGAATTTATGCGGAAGTTGTTGGCTTTGGTACTAATTCTGACGGTAGCCATGTTACCCAACCCCAGTCGGGGACTATGCAGGTGGCTCTGGAGCAAGCTATAGCTCAATCAGGCGTAGATGCTAGTGAGATTGGTTATGTCAGTGCACATGGTACTGCCACGGACCGGGGGGATATCGCCGAAAGCCATGCGACTCGCAATGCGTTTGGTCGTGCTGTGCCTATCAGTTCCCTCAAGAGCTATACCGGCCATACGCTGGGTGCCTGCGGCGCTTTGGAAGCTTGGACAAGTATCCAGATGATGCGCAATGGTTGGTTCCATCCCACAATGAATTTGGCAGAGATTGATTCTGATTGTGCTGACTTGGAATTTATCCAAGGCCCTGGCAAGCACATCGATACAGAATATGTCATGAGTAATAATTTCGCCTTTGGTGGAATTAATACTTCATTAATATTTAAAAGAATTTCTTAATTAATAGATGAGTGACTTTTAAATAAGGGATCGTAGATGAAGTGGATACTGGCTGTAGTTTCAATAATTTTCTTGGCTCAGCCAGTATTAGCTGACGATTTGTTGTTGAGTTTTGGTGGTGGACCACAGCCGGATTCAAAACAAAATAACAAGACCTTTGGCTTAGACTACTCCTTTAAAACGTTTGAAAAGAGCTATCGGCAGTATATTGATATAGGTGTAAGTTACACAGAAATTAGTACTAGTGCGGATGAAAATAAACGCATAAGGGCTTTTTCCATTTACCCGCAGTTAAATCTGTACCCAAGGCAAAGAAGTTGGGGGCAACCCTTTTTCTTTGTTCGAGCATTGGGCCCCAGTTATATATCCAGTAACTATTTAGGCGATCGACGCCAAGAGAACAACTTTTCTTTTCAGGCGCAGGTGGGTTATGGCGCAAGAATTAACTGGAGGAAAAAGGAGGATCTGGTACTAATGGTATCTTGGAAGCACTTTTCAAATGCTAATTTGTTTGATGAAAATGATGGTATAGATATGCCATTTGTCTTAAATGTTGGCATAAGGCTTTAAAAAATACTCGTATTCTCCCAATGATAGATATCATTGGGAGAATGCTTAAGCTTTAAATTGATAACTGCTTAATAATCGCATCATTCAAGTTACGTACCCAGCGATTGTAATTTCTGTGGATAGTATAGTATTTTTCATTGTAATCAAGCAGGTCGCTATCTTTATAAGTAATACTATAATTATCCATATCGTATTTGATATCTGCCTCAGCGTGATGTTTGCGAACATTAATTGAAGCGATTATTTGTCCAGGGGCGACCTCACGACAAGTCCAGTTTCTTGCTATACATCCCGCGATAATTGATTTTTTAATGGTATCCTGAGTTTGTGCAGAACCATCAAGGCGGTCAGGAATACTTCTTTCTTGGATATTCATGACTGGATTACTGGTGCAGCCAGCGAGAGTTAATGCAAAAGCCGCAGAGAACAATATTTTCTTAAAATTTTTCATTTAAATATCCTGTTGGTAGTTTTAGGATCAAATTTCGTGGTTTTTCTTCATCCACTTCGCTACATCATTACCAAGTGTATGAACACAGCGTTGGAGTACTTGGCAAGAGTTTTTAAAATTTGCACCAAATCCACCGCTAGAATTTCTAGTATTAGTAAAACTGTCTACTAATTTTCCATTATTGTAAAGTTCCGCCTCAATAGATACCGACTTTCTATGTCCTAACCAAGCGTTACCAGAACTCAGGGCATTTAGAATACTTAGTTTGAGACTATAGCCCTCTGACTGAGGATTTAGTTCAGACGTTGAAGAGATATAGTATCCATATTTACTAAGAAACTTCAGGGTCGAATTAGAAAACTGAGAGCCGAGATTTGGGCATTCACTAAGTATATTGGCAGCAATTACTTTCTCATCATGATAGTGAGCTGCTGAATTGATCTTAATGACATCTTTTGCCATTGCTAAAGAAGAGATACTTAAAATTGTACCAGCTAGTACGACTTTAAATCCGCTGATATTCATATTGCCTCAAAGGAATATTACAACTGCCAGGAAGTATACAGATGTAGCCAAATTGATAAATTGTCGAATTTTTATGCGCGATAATTTACCAGATAAGAAAGCCTGACAATAGTGGTTAAACGAACTTTAGGACAGATGATTTTTCACTGAAAAATAATATAGCGGAACTCAATATTCATTTTATACCCATCAGTCATCTTTAAATTTCTCGACACTGAGAAATGTATATTGCCGTCAAAAGCTAAAATTTAGCAGTTGATACCGTAGTGCTCGGAAAACTAAATCTCATTGAGGGTTCATTTAATTGATTTCGATGGATTGGCATAACTCCAACCATCGCTCAATCCCCGCACTTCTATATTTTTGTCGATGAAGGGCGAAATAAAATTCTCTGTGGAAATTTCTCTGCGATACCGGCAATTCGATCAATGAACCCCGCTTCAGGGCATCAGCTAAAGAGACTCTAGATAGGCAGCTGATACCGAGCCCAGCTTCCACCGCTCGCTTAATTGCCTCTGTATGCTGAAGCTCCAACAAAATATGGAGTTTTGGTAGTAGTCCGACCATTGCACGCTCAAAAGTCTGACGTGTACCGGAACCGGGCTCCCGGGTAATCCAGGTGGCTTTGAGCAGATCTCTGTCTGTCAGGCGCTTGCGTTTGGCGAGGGGATGAGAGGGGGCGCAAAAGACGACCAATTCATCACTGCGCCAGGGAATCATTTCCAGATCTGGGTGATTAAACTCGCCCTCGATAAGCCCAAGGTCTAACTCAAAGTTGAGCACCCGCTCTGTAATTGCCGAGGTATTGGCGACTTCCAGCTCCACTCGTGTGCCGGGTTGCTCTTCCATGTATCGCGCCATTACATTCGCTGCCAGGTAATTGCCAATAGTTAGGGTTGCCCCTATTTTTAGGCGCCCCAGATCGCGATGACTGGCGAGGCTCTGTTCTAATTCCTGTGCCCGTTCCAGCAGTTCCTCCGCCTTGGGCCATAGTTGCCTACCCAGCTCATTCAGGCGCAGGCGCTTGCCGGTGCGCTCGAATAAGCGCAGCTCAAACTGTTGTTCGAACTCTTTTAGGGCGGTGGAGGCGGCAGACTGGGACATGCTCAGGCTCTCTGCCGCGCGGCTCACATTCTCGTGGTGGGCACAGGCCAGGAATACCTCCAGTTGGCGCAAGGTATAGCGCAAAGGGAATTCTCCACTTAATCGTTAAAATAGATAAGGAATATCGAAATATCCCACTTTGCCAATAGATCTTCCAGAGCTAAAATTCAACTATCAAGAGACTCGTGGAATAACCGGTTTTAAGTTTATGTCCAAATTGAATATAGAGAAGGTGTTGGATGTCCATCACTGGAACGACACGCTGTTTAGCTTTAAGACCACCCGAGATTCGGGTTTTCGCTTTGAGAACGGACATTTCACGATGATCGGTCTGCAGCAGGACAACGGCCGTCCACTGCTGCGTGCCTACTCCATTGCTAGTGCCAACTACGAAGATGAGCTCGAATTCTTCAGCATCAAGGTACCCGATGGACCCCTGACTTCTCGTCTGCAGAAGATTGTGCCGGGTGATGAGATCTATGTGAGCCAGAAGCCCACCGGTACTTTGGTTGCGGATCACCTGCTACCTGGCAAGCGCCTGTGGTTGCTGTCTACGGGTACTGGTTTGGCACCTTTCATGAGCATTATTAAAGACCCCACTGTCTACGAGCGTTTCGACCAAGTGATTCTTACCCACGGGGTGCGCTATGTCTCTGAGCTGGCCTATCAGGAGCAAATCGAGAATGAGCTACCTGAGCATGAGTATTTTGGTGAGATGGTGCGTGAGCAGCTGCTCTACTACCCTACTGTGACCCGTGAGCCTTATCGTAATACCGGCCGCCTGACCGACTTGATGCTGACCGGTAAGCTCTTTACAGATCTGGATGTGCCCAAGCCGAATGTCGAGGAAGACCGCTTTATGTTGTGCGGCAGCCCGGCAATGCTGAAGGATCTCACCAATATCCTAGATGACTGGGGATTCAAGGAGACCCGCGCAGGGGTACCGCACGAGTATGTGATTGAGCGCGCTTTCGTCGAAAAATAAGTTGGCCAGTCCACCCATAAAAAAACCACCCTCAGGGTGGTTTTTTTATGGGTGAAATACAAACGCTCGAAACTATCCTGACCTTGTAAAACCCTTACCTTCTATTTTGATTCGAGGGTGAATTTGCTGGGAGTGGCTAGATGAAGCGGTTTTCGCTGGGAGTACTACTGTTTTCCTTCCTGTGGCTAGGTGCCTGTACACGAGTGCCGGAGGGGGTTGAGCCCGTACAGAATTTCCAGCTGCAGCGCTATTTAGGCCACTGGTATGAGATAGCCCGCTTAGATCACTCTTTCGAGCGGGGCCTGACCCTGGTAACGGCGGACTACAGCCTCAACCCCGATGGTTCTGTCGCAGTGGTGAATACCGGTTATTCACAAGCGCGTGATGATTGGCAATTGGCGAGAGGGAAGGCTGAGTTTGTTGGCGCAAAAGATGTAGGACACTTGAAAGTTTCTTTCCTTGGGCCCTTCTATTCTTCCTATATCGTGATTGCCCTGGCAGGCGATTATCAATATGCGATGGTTTCCGGCTATAACAAATCCTATCTGTGGATATTGTCCCGCACCCCGACTATGCCCAAGGATGTTCTGGAGCGGTTTTTACAGAAAGCTAAGGCGATGGGTTATCCCGTCGACCAGCTGATTTTCCCCAAGCAGGAGGCGCAGCCGGGCAATAAACCCTCCGCGCAGTCTTCAAGATAAGGGTCTGTTCAAAATTCTGCGCTCCCTCCACCAGCTTGTGCAGAACAATAACAGCAAAATCAAAGCCGGCCATTGGCGCTCAATAGGCATTTTGCCTGAGTAACGATTATCAACTGGCCCCAAGCGTGCGGCGGCCATTTGTCGGGTCTCCCTGGTATTTAGGGACCGTTGCCACTTGGGCCAGTCCTGTTTAGCAAAGACATAGAAGTTTAATACCGGCTCCCCATCCATATCAGTCTTAAGCTGATGCCAGCCAGAACTCTGTGGCCAGAAGCTGTAACACTGGCCCTGGGTATTAGTACTTACAGCAATCCCGTCAATGGGTTGGGACTCAGGTTGAGAGCTTAATAATATTGGTCTCTGATTAGAAAAAAGTGGGCTGCATAGGGTCGTGCGTACCTGTATACGCTGTAACTTATTGGAGAGGGTTACTGGCGGCTGACTACCTAAATGCTTGAGTTGGTAATCAATAATCGACTTCCACAGGCTGGCGAATTCAGTAGCAAACCCACTGGTCAGCCAGCGGTGGCTGTCGCTAAATAGAATAAAACCCAAGTGCTGCGTCTGGGATGAACGTCCCCAGAAAAGGGGAACTTCTTCATTACCCAGTAAGAAGTCACTAGAGCTGGGCTGCACGGCTATAAGGCCTAGATTGCGTAGTGGGGGAATCTCCGCATTGTCCGCTTTTTGGTAGCCAAAGCCGGAATGTAAATGGGGTGCTTCTCCCCTTTGCAGAGGCATGGATTGGGCTGCAGCGTATTGGAGAAACTCTTCAGAGCTATCGTCACTGACTAACCATAACAGTGACTTTGTAGTGGCCAGTTCGTTGAGCTGACGCTTTTGCAGAGCAGAAAATTGTGGCCACAAACTGCTATCGAGTATCACTAAATCGAAGGGACTTTCATTCGTGAATAAATCCGCAGACTCGGTAAGTGGAAGGCCGTTGAGAGTTTCTTTTCTACTAGTTTCAGGTGCCAACTGAGTCATCACTTGTGCTGCTACGCCGGATTGACGCAGCCAGCGGGACAGGGCGGCTGTCTCAAAAGAGGGGCGTGCCAGCCAAAGTAACAACTTGGGCTGGAGCGGTTCTCGCACCAGAATGGGTAAAGGATCTGTATGGCTTCCACCGGCTTTGCTTTCCGTCCGTACTCGGTATAGCTGGGGGCCAGTGAGTTTTGGAATGGCAGTGAGCTGTGTCTGAATTGCTTCTCCCACATTCAGCTCAAGACTGTCTTCAATATGGCCGTAGGGATTGAGCAGACTAATTCGTAGGTTTTCAGTCAGTGGCTGGTTGTTGTGAACCTTCAATTTTATAGAATCACCCAAGGTAATTTGCCGCTGCCAGTCGAATTCCCAACTGCTATCAGATTCCTGGATCTTCGATAACTCCAGGCGCACTGGTGCCAGGTCTCGCAGTTTGTCGCGGCCGAGTGGCTCCCCATTGAGGGAGATATTTTCCACACCATTGAGATTTATTGGATGTGAGCTCGTCAGCTGTTTGCTGTCGATAGAGATATTGCGCTCGGCGGGAATGATTGCCGGCGGCTGCCAGAGCATCCAGGCACTCAACCAAATCGCCAGTTGCAGGCCATAGTCGAACGGCTTGGCGCCTCGGCGGCGCAATAGTACGAGTGATGCTAAACAGGCCAACAGGCACAGGCCGGGTATCAAGAAATTAATCACAATGACTTCTCCCCTTGCTGGTGTAGCCAACGGCTGAAATGGCCGTCTGCCTCAGTTTGCAAAGGCAGTGAAGGCGCAGATTCCGGTGCTGGCAGTAGCTGATAGAGCAGTTGATTCAGGGGGTTTGCGCAATCAATGCAATTCGGCTGCTGGTGGCGCTGCTGGTATAAACGCAGCTGTTTGGACAGCTCCAGGCCAAGATCTAATGATTGCTCTGTGGCTAGCTCATTTATCTGCACCAGCAGATCGGTATCGAGTTCGGCGCCAGAGTCTACTTGGGCCATTAGGGCGAGCACCTGTGCTCTTTGTTTTTGTTCAAAGGCACTGTCGACAGTTTCTGGCGCTACGTCTTCCCGTTCACCGCTAAGCCGGCGGCTTTCGTCTATGGGGGGCGCCTCGAACCCGACTCTTTGTAAGTAAATACGCGAAGCCTGCTGTACTTCCTTGATAAAGCGCAGAGCCCGGTGCTGGTGGGGCAGGGAGGCTTGGGGCTCTATAACCGACAGGTCGCGCCAGGAACTCCACATGGCATTCAGCGCATTGCGCAGTAGCTCCTTGGTCTGGGGGTCGAACAGGGTGGCATGCTCTGAGCTGTCATGCCGGTGTCCGGCAGAAGCAGCTATGCGCTCTGCCTGTTGGAAATGGGAGTCTCGCTGTGCAAAGGGAGTGGCATTTTCTTCGCCATGTGCCTGGTGCTCACCTTGTTCTGTTTGATCGTGGCTATGGCCGTGTTCGGACTCCTCTTCATCATCGTGCTTCTCGCTTTTTGCGCCAGAATGCTCCGCTTCCGAATCCTCTTCGCCGAGAAAGCGGCCGTAGCGCATGCGCAGCAAATTCTGTTCATAGGCTAAACCCTCGGAGCGTTTGCGAAACGCCTGCGGATGCAGCTGCTCTCGCTCGGCTAGTAGGGCCTCGGTGTCAATAATCAGCTGGCGTTGGCTGCGGAAGTACTCCGGTAATATCTTAATCGCCATCCCCTCGCTGTCACTCAGCCCGAAAATCTCTTCTTGCGGCCAGCGCAAGATAAAGTGTTGGCTCTTGGCAACGTTGGCACTGGGCTCGCGGTTATCCCTGGCCTCCAGATACCAGTAGAGTTCATCTCCCGCTTCCATGGAAAACTGGTGGATGGGTAGGATGAAATCGTAGCGAGTTGCTTTCTTATCTTCCGAGGGAGTTGTTGATAAAGCAGTGGATTGCAAACTGGTGAGTGCAATACGCTCTTCGCGAAAACGTAAATTTTCCCCGGTGCCGCTGGCGAGGGTGACCAATAAATCCGCAGACCTCACCTGGTAATCATCAGTAATAATTACTTTCACGGAAATCCCTTGGGTGCTCCCTTGAATGGTATCGACGCGCAGGCTGGGTGCCTCAAAGGTAAACTCCGGGGCACTGTCTTTATGCACCCGAATATTATGGATTTCCGGCAAAAGTATTTGGCTCTCCGCGAATTGCACTGAAAGCTGGTAAAAGTCTGCCTTAGCGATAGTGCGTTGTAACTGCCATTTTTTACTGGGTAGATCACTTAGTGGAGAAAAGGCGAAGCGCTCAGCCTCGGCCAGCATTTCCAGCCCTTGCACCGGCTGATTCAATTCAAGTTGCCACTCGACCTTGGACTGCTCCGGCACATCGACTTGTAGGGATTGGCTTTCGGCTGTGAGCCCAGTGTAGGCGGGCGGCTGGATATGGGTTGCCGCGCGGGTTATGGCGAGCTTTTCGGCAACGGGAATAGCTGTATTTTGTTGCGTGGTCTCAGTTTTATCCCCGGTGAAGTGAGAATCGCTCAGTACAAATAACAATAGTCCCAGGCAGGCACCAAAAGCATTTGTCAGGGCACTGCGGAGTTTTTTTGGACCGAAAGGCGACCGGTCGCCACTTTCCAGCAGTTGTTGCAGCTCTGTTTCGATACGCGTGCGCTGTAATTGCTGCAATGGACTTAGGTTGGTTTTCTGTTGGCTAAGCAACTGGCTGCTGTCTTGCAGCTGTGGATATTGTCCATCCAACTGTCGACATAGGCTTTCAGGGCTTGGGCGCCAGCTGCGATCCAATAGAATTGCTACAACAATAATTCCGAGCCAGGCGAGCAATAACCACTGTGGCCAGCCGAATACAAAAATACCCAAGCCAGCCAGAAGGCTGAGGCCAGTGGCAAGCCAGAGATAGGGCCGCAGGGCTGTCAGTTGCCAGCGCCTGCGCACAGCGTTAAGGGTGGACTCACGCTTATCCATGGTCGGCCTCCCCGTTACTATCGGTTGCCATAATGACTGCAGGTCGCGATAGGACAATTAGGCGTTCAAAAGCCAGAAGTAACAGTAGGGCGGCTATTAACCAGGGTTGCAGTTGTTCAATACGACGGTTTTCTACCTCGCTGTCTTCTACAGGAAGGCCTGCCCCAGCTATGTTTGTCACTACTTTTTTATTGGCAGACCAATAGCCACGATTTTGGTGTTGCAGAGCCCAGTCTTGCCCAGACCAGTGCAGCCATAAGCGTTCAGGTAAATCTGCGCGGCGATAAAAGGCCTCGTTATACCAGTCACTTTCGTAGCGCAGCCAACTTCCCCGTCCCATTGAGGCCGCTTGAGCTGACTGGTTGTTATCCACAGCAACGAAGTTGAGATTATCGGTAGGGGGGATACTGTTGTCGGTGATTAACAGGCCACCATCTGAAACAAATTCCAGCACGGCTTGTGGCAGGGGCTCGGGGCCCGTGTAGATCAACCAATCTGCCTGCTCAGCATCGGGTGTCTCTTCTTGTTCCTGAATATGCACCGATAGTCCCGGCATATTGCCTTGCCAGTCTTCCAGCACAGGCGCCCACCAGCTGGGCGCTTTGCCCATTAAAGCGATACTCGGTAATGCCTGGCTCGGAGCTGTGGATGCTTTGTTGAGGCCGTGCCACTGCCAATGGGGACTGACTCTTAGTGCCTGGTGGGATGTTGGAACTCCGTTGTTTATCAACAGGATATGAGCCCTGCGCAAATCCGCCCGGCGTGATAGTGCTGATAGAGTTTTCCACAGGTCCACATTTTGTGGTGGGGGTGAGGTTACTGAGGGTGTTTCTGGGGATAACCACAGCACTTTATAACCTTCCCCGACAAGCTGTGGCAGTGAATTGTGGATAAATGTATTCGCTTCGCCCGCCCCAATTCTGGGGTCTACCAGTATCACGCCCTCTTGGGGATAAATTTCCCGTTTTATCAGCGGCTGTGCCAATAAACTTGCCAGCAGGGCGACGATTAGCAGGCGCAATAGCAGCAGCCACTTGTTATCCACAATAGGGCGGCGCGTGCGACTCTGTGAATATCTTTGTACCCATTGCAGCGCAGCAAAGGAGATCCGCTGTGGATTACTTCGGCGTAGCAAATGAATGGCGATAGGGATAATCAGGGCTGTGAATAGCCATAGCCACTGTGGGGATTGAAATAAGTTATTTATCCACAACATCTCAGCAAAACCTGCCGTGCAGTTGAATAAATTGCTGCAATGACTTTTCCACAGGCTGCTCGATAAGGTCGGTCTGTAGTGAACACTCCTGTGTGGCAAAGCGTGCTTTTAACTCGCTCTGTGCTTGAGCAAAAGCATCCAGGTAAGACTGGCGTTGCCGCTCGGCGTCCACTTCTAAAGCTGCGGGAGTAATGGTGCTTACTTCTGGATTGAGCAGCTTTAGCTCTCCGCCAAAAGGAAAAGTCTGTTCTGCCTCAACTAACAATTGCAGTGGCAGGCAGGGGCGGCCGGCGGCATGCAGGCGTGCGGCAAAATCGCCGATCTCATTGCCCTGTTGAAAAAAATCACTCAGTAACACCACCTGACAGGGGCGTTCAAAGTATTGCCACAGCGGCGCCAGTTGAGTGTGATCTGGCCAGTGGTCGCTGGTGTCGAGTTGTTGTAGCTGAAGGGCGATTTGGCGCTGGTGGCTCTCACCCTGGCCTTCGGGCACATAAACCGTCCGGCTGCTGTTAAACGCCAATAGGGAATAGCTGTCTCCCTGGGCGTTGAGCAGCCAGCACAGGCTGGCAATCCAGCACTTGGCGTAATGCAGTTTATTCAGGCTGGGCTCTACAAAGCTTGCCTGGCCCAGGGAGGCGCTGGTATCGAGCACAAAGCACACGTGCATACGGCTCTCCTGCTCGGTCTCGCGCACATAGTAGCGATCGCTGCGGGCAAACAGTTTCCAGTCGATATGGCGAATGGAATCGCCCGCTTGATAGCCTCGGTATTGGTGAAATTCCAGGCCGGTGCCACGGCGCTGGCTGTGTTGCACACCGAGCATCACGCCCTCGGCGATATGCCGTGACAGCCACACCAGGTCGCGACAACTGGCCAAGGTTTTGGGGGACAGGTATTCCACGCTGATCAGTCCCGGCCCGGTTCCGGCACCGCCGTCAGTAATTCATCAATCAGCTGTGGCATCTGCACGCCATCGGCCTGGGCCTGGAAGCTGAGCAGCACCCGGTGGCGCAGCACTGGCAGTAACAGGCTGCGGATATCCTCGCGGGTGACGGCGAGCCGTCGTTGCAAAAGGGCCCGCGCCTTGGCGGCGAGAATCAGAGCCTGCCCCGCGCGGGGGCCGGCGCCCCACTTGATCCACTGTTGCAGAGTATCGCTGCTGCTGGTTTCCATACGGGTAGCGCGCACTAGTGCCGCCACGTAGCGGTATAAATCGTCGCTGACATGAATTTCCCGCACCAATTGCTGCATTTCGCGCAATTGCTCCGCATCCAGGCTGGGGCTGGGTTTGACCCTGCTGGCACCGGTGGTGGAGCGCAGGATTTCAACTTCGTCCCACTCATCGGGATAGTCGATATGAATATTTAACAGGAAGCGGTCCAGCTGAGCTTCCGGCAGCGGATAGGTGCCGGCCTGCTCGATGGGGTTTTGTGTGGCCAGTACGAAATAAGGATCGGGCAATTTCAGTGTTTTACCGCCCACGGTTACCGAGCCTTCCTGCATGGACTCCAATAGGGCTGCCTGGGTTTTCGGCGGCGTGCGGTTAATTTCATCGGCGAGCAGGATATTGGTGAAAACCGGGCCCTGCTGGAATTTAAAAAAGCGCTTGCCGGTGCTGTGATCCTCTTCGAGGATCTCACTGCCGAGAATATCTCCGGGCATTAAATCCGGGGTGAACTGTACCCGCTTAAAATCCAGCGCACTGGCATCGGCGAGGGTTTTTACCAGCAGGGTCTTACCCAGCCCCGGCACCCCTTCGAGCAGGGCGTGGCCCCCGGCCAACAGGCAGATCAGCATCTGCTCCACCACGGGTTTCTGGCCGACAATCACTCGCGCAATCTCCTGTTGCAGATTGTCGAGGCTGTGCAGTTGTTCTTCGATACTATTTTCCAGGGTGGTCAGCATAATCAGCTCGTCAGTGCGTAAATAACAATGTTCACCGCAAATTTTGTGTTATCGATGGCGAGCCAGCGTTTGTTGCGGTAGTCGTAGTCCCATTCGCAGCCGAAATCTTTGTTGCTGTAGAGCACGGCGATACGGCCGTTTACAACAATGGCTTTCAGGTAGTCATGTACCAGATCATCACCCCAGCCATTTAATTCAAAGCTGGTTACCGGCAATTCATCGAATTGAAAGAAACAGCGGTAGAGGTCGTGATCGTCTGGGAGCTTTTGCAGGCAGTCTTCGCCAAACAGCTCGGCCATTTGCTCTTCGAAGGATTTGGCAAAGAGACCGTCGATATCGTGGTTGCAGTCGTCGACAAATACAAAGCCACCGCGATTGACGTAGTCGCGAAAATTCTTTGCCTCTTCCGTGGTGAATTGCACCAGCTTGTGTCCGGCCAGGTAGCAGAAAGGCGCCAGCAGCATTTTCTTATCGGCCAGCGGCACTATGTGCTCTTTGGGATCAACCCTGAGATTGGTGTATTCCACCAGTGAATTGAGCAGGTTGGAAGGCATGCGCTGATCCACATCCCAGTCACCAGACTCGTACATCAAGCGGGTGAAATAAAAATCGTAGTGCTCCTGCGCACTACCCGGTGCGGTATTTTGTGCGCGTGTGCCCAGCGGCAGCGCTGCGGCGCAGCTACCCAGGATCAGGCGCTGAAGAAAAGCCTTGCGGGTGAGGGACACGGGATAACTCTGTTACTGCGTTGGTTTATTGTTAGCTAGAAAGGAAAGTAGGTACTTCACTCAAGACCGTATGAGGCATGGATGCCGATTACGAGCGTACAGGGACGTATTCACAGCGCGTCTTGAGTGAAGTGCCTGCTTTCCTTTAATCATAACGCTAGGGCCATACCGGTTTTCCGGCCTGACCCCTGCGTGGATCAGTGATTAGCCCAGCTTGCGCTTGGTGTTAATCACATTGATACCGTCGAAGCGTGCAGTGGAACTACCGTGGGATACCGCACTGGTTTGCATCGGCTGTCCCTTACCGTCAAAGAAGGAACCACCCAGGCGGTAATCATCTTTGTCGCAGACCTGCGAACAGGCATTCCAGAATTCCTGGGTGTTGGACTGATAAGCGACGTCCTCCACCATGCCGGTAATCTTGCCGTCTTCAATTTCGTAGAACAGCTGACCACCGAACTGGAAGTTGTAGCGCTGCTGATCGATGGAGAAGGAACCGGCACCCACAATATAAATGCCTTTCTCCACATCCTTGATCATATCGTCGACGCTCAGCTCTTCCTTGCCGGGCAACAGCGAAACATTGGACATGCGCTGGAATTGCACACTGGACCAACTGTCGGCGTAGCAGCAGCCGTGGGATTTCTTTTGCCCCAGCATATGTACCTGGTCGCGGGTGGCCTGGTAGTTCACCAGCACACCGTCTTTTACCAGATCCCAGTTGCGGGTCTTCACGCCTTCATCGTCGTAGCCGACGGCGCCGAGAGAGCCGGGTTGTACCTTATCGGCAAACAGATTGACCTTGTCGCTGCCGTATTGGAATTTGCCGCTGCGCCATTTATCGATAGTGGCGAAAGAGGTGCCGGCAAAGTTGGCCTCGTAACCGAGTACGCGGTCCAGCTCCAGTGGGTGGCCGACGGATTCATGGATGGTGAGCCAGAGGTGGCTTGGGTCCAACACCAGGTCGTACTTGCCCGGTTTTACCGATTTAGCGGTGAGCTTTTCCTTGGCCTGTTGCGCCGCCAGGCGTGCATCTTCGGCCATATCGTAGGAATCGCGATAGAGCACCGTCTGCGCTTGGATCTTGTCTTCGGCGCGGCCATCCAGGTATTCAAAGCCGCGTCCTACCGGCTGGCTGAGGCCTTGGCGGGTGCGGAAGCCGCCGGTTTTCTTGTCCACTGCGGTGACCGAGAAGGGCGCCCACAAACGGTGAACATCCTGGTCGATATAGGAGCCGTCGGTAGAGGCAAAATACTTTTGCTCATTCACCAGGTACAACATGGAGTTGATATAGCTGGCGCCGGCATCCAGGGCAGACTTGTTTACATCCATCAACAGATCCACCTTGTCGGCCAGGGGGATCTGCATAGCGTTTTTCTGGATCGGTGTCTGCCAGCTGACTTCGCCATGACCTTTCACCGGGGCCAGTTGTACTGGCTCTTGCTGGTACTTGGAGTTGGCCTTGGCCGTGGCTACTGCCTGACGGGTGGCGCGGGCGACGCCATCGGCGGTCAGGTCATTGGTGGCAGCAAAGCCCCAGGTGCCGTTAGCAATAACCCGAATGCCCATGCCGATAGATTCGGTGTTCACCACGTCCTGCACTTTCATCTCGCGGGTGATTACGTATTGATTCAGGTAGCGACCAATACGCACATCGGCATAAGTGGCGCCGAGTTTAGTGGCGGTATTCAGGGCTACATCGGCAAATTCTTTTTTTACCGAGAGATCAATACCGCTTTGCGTCAGTTTGCTCTCGGCGACCAGATTGCCGGACAGCGGCAACATGGAAACCCCCAGGCCGGCACCGCTGAGCTGGAGAAATTTTCTTCTATCCATTTCGTTATCCTCAAGTGGTGCTGGCGGTTAAACGGCGTCAGAAAGGCTACTGAAAGTAAAGTCGCGTACTTTCAGTGCGGGAATCATGGCGGACATGCCCCACATACCCACTCGCTGGGGGACGCCCATATCTTCGATATTGTTGAGCATGATTACCGGGCTCTCGTTGAAGCGGAAGTTCTTCACCGGGTATTTGATCTTGCCGTTTTCGATATAGAAGGTGCCGTCGCGGGTGAGGCCGGTGAGCAGCATGGACTGCGGATCGACCATACGGATATACCAGGTGCGGGATACCAAAATACCGCGGCGGGTATTTTTGATCAGTTCTTCGGTGGTTTTATCGCCGCCGATCATAATCAGGTTTTTGGGCTCGGGGACCACTTCGCCTTTGCTTTGCTCGGCCCAGTAGCGGCTGCGCGCCAGGTTTTTCACTACGCCGTCTTTCACCCATTCGGTTCGCCCCAGCTGCATAAAGTCACCGTCGGTCCAGGGTTGAGCCGGCACATCGAGACTGGTGGGATCGGAGTAGAAATTTACGCGCTTGTCGAACATCTTCTCGCCGGTACGGTTGCCGCCGCCCTTTTTGCTCATAAAGCTGCGGCCTTCGTCGGCACTGCGCGCATCAAAGCCGCTCATCATGTAACCCACCAGGCCGGACACCGCATTGGGCTCCAGGATCACGGTGTACTTGCCCGGTTCCAGGGCGCGGGCTTCCTGGGACAGGACCGCCTTGTCGATGGCGACAGAGGAAGTACTGCCGGTATTCATTGCACCGAAATCGGTAACATCACTTTCGGCCCAACCAGAACCCAGGCCATTCTCGGTGCGCATGGTTACGGTGAAGTTGGCGGAAGTGGAGGCGTGGTAGCCGAACAGGCCTTTACTGGTGGCGACTGCGGCAAAAGAGCGCTCGTCTTCCAGGTAACCTGCGGCAACCACCTTCTTTTCCTTGGCTGCAATAATGGAATCTGCGGCTGCCTTGGCGCGTTGGTCTGGGGTGATATCTGCGGTGGACTTGGCAAAGCCGTCTACGCTGACATATTTCTGTGGGCCCAGCATCGGCATGGCTTCCGGATTTTCCGGGGACAGCTTGGCCAGCTCTTCCGCGCGACGCATCACTTTTTCCAGGGAGGCATCGCTGAATTCGTTGATGGTGGCTACACCGGATTTCTTGCCGAAACGGGCCTCTACCGCCAGCTCGATATCGTTGACGATGCCACTGGTGGAAACACTGTTGCGCGCATAGCGAATGTTGCCGGTCTCGCTGCCGGCCAGCTGCGCGCTGGCTTCATCGGCGCGGCTGTATTTCAAAACCTTATCGAGAATACGCTTCGCTTCACTTCTACTCAGAATTGCCATTGCCTTTTCTCCAATTACTTATTCTTGTGCGCCCTTCAGGAAATCTTGCGCTTGGTATTGATTACATTAATTTGGTCAAAACGGGTGGTGGAGCAGCCGTGGGATACCGCACTCACCTGGCTGGGTTGGCCCTTACCATCGAAGAAGGTTCCGCCCAGGCGGTAGTCGCTGCTGTCGCATATCGCCGAGCAGGAATTCCAGAATTCCTGCGTGTTGGACTGGTAGGCGACGTCCTCAACCTGGCCGACGATCTCACCGTTTTTGATCTCATAGAACAGCTGTCCGCCGAACTGGAAGTTGTAGCGCTGCTGATCGATGGAGTAGGAGCCGCGCCCGACGATGTAAATGCCTTTTTCCACATCGCGGATCATGTCTTTGGCTGAGTACTTCTTCTCTCCCGGAGCCAGGGAGACATTGGGCATGCGCTGGAACTGCACGCTGGACCAGCTATCGCCGTAGCTGCAGCCGTGGGATTCCTTTTGGTCGATCATATGCACCTGATCGCGAGTGGCCTGGTAGTTCACCAGGATGCCATCTTTCACCAGATCCCAACGTTTGGTTTTTACCCCTTCGTCGTCATAGGCGACGGCACCGAGGGAGCCCGGTTGTACCTTGTCGGCAAACAGGGTGACTTTGTCGCTGCCGTACTGGAATTTACCGCTGCGCCACTTATCCAGGGTGGCGAAGGAGGTTCCGGCATAGTTGGCTTCGTAGCCCAGCACGCGGTCCAGCTCTAATGGGTGGCCTACAGATTCATGGATGGTCAGGCATAGGTGCGAGGGTTCCAGTACCAAGTCGTACTTGCCCGGATCGATGGATTTGGCCGAAAGTTTGGCCTTGGCCTGCTCGGCCGCGAGCACGGCATCCTCGGCCATATCGTAGGAGGCTTTGTAGAGCGTGGTCTGTCCGCGAATTTTGTCTTTGTCGTGGCCAGCCAGGTATTCATAACCCCTTCCCACTGGATCGCTGAGGCCATTACGCGTTTTGAAGGCCCCACTTTTCTTATCCACAGCGGTCACCTGCATGGGCGCCCACAGGCGGTGGATATCCTGGTCGATATAGGAGCCGTCGCTGGATGCAAAGTATTTCTGCTCATTGACTAAATACAGGGAAGAGCGGATATAGCTGGCTCCGGCTTTGAGTGCCCCATTGTTAACATCCATCAGGAAATCGACTTTCTCACTGATGGGCACCTGCAGGGCATTCTGTTTGATCGGTGTCTGCCAGGAAACCTCGCCTGCGCCTTTAACCGGTGCCAAGCGCACGGGCTCGGTCTGATATTTGGCGTTGGCCTTGGCAACGGCAACCGCCTGGCGTGCGGCGCGGGCAACGCCATCGGCAGTCAGATCGTTGGTGGCGGCGAAACCCCAGGTGCCATTGGCGATTACGCGGATACCGGCGCCGAGGGATTCCGTATTGACGATATTCTCCACGTTAGTTTCGCGGGTCATCACGTACTGGTTGAGATAGCGACCGATGCGCACATCGGTATAACTGGCACCGGCTTTGCGCGCCGTATTCAGGGCGACATCTGCCAGGTGTCGTTTGTGCGAGCTGTGCATGCCCTCATTGAGCAGTTGCTCGGCGCTGACTTGAATGCCCTGCAGTGGTAATAAAATACCACTGGAGCCGACGCCGGCGATCTTGAGGAATTTTCTTCTTTCCATTGGCTACCTTTATCCCCCCAATAGGGTTTGGGGGTGTGCTTATTGTTATTGTGCCCGATACATACAAGAGGCCCGGCCGGGCGCCTTGTCCAGACAACAAACCTATACAGGTAACAGGCCATGATTGCTTTTGTAAAGTGTTGGTTCGGTGAAATGAGGTTTGCTAGGGGCAAATGGTTACGGAAAGAGGAGGGGGATGAATCAAGTTGCTATATGGCTGCGCGCTGGCGCACCTCAGCAAAAGTCGTTTCTATAAGCAAATTGCCGTTACGAAACACTGGTCTCAGAAAATTCTTGTATTGATTTACATCCTCCAGACGAATGGTTCTGAAGTCGCCATTCTCGCATTGAATCAAAGCCAGGCGTCCGCGCTTGGATTTTTTCTCTGGCCCTGTGCGCGGGTCCTTGTAGATGTCCCGCCAGAGACCATTGATACGAATAGCACTGGCTTTCATGGCAAAGCTCATTAAGTCCCTGTCGACTTTTTGCAGCAGTCCGCCTCCCATACCGAAAGCGACATTCTCAGCACTCTGCTTATGCTTCTGCATTGCCTGCAGTATTTTGGGGATAGTGAAGCGAGAGATGCTATCTCCTTGGATAACACGAATATACTCAGGCAAAACACGGTAACCTTTGCTGTTGGTGTGAGCCCCAAATATATGCATCAATCGCTCTATACAATCGACAACAATCTGTACAGGGTTGCCGGAGTCTGGGCGGATAACCAAGGTCCCACCACTGTTTTGAATCGTGTTTTTTAATTGGCCACCCCAGATATTTTCCACTGCATGCCATAAATCATAGCTATCACTGACCACAGCAACGGTTTTATTTTTTCCGGAAAAATGTTGCAGAATGTTCTGATAGGCCAATGCTTCCCCATCCCGGCCCCAGGCGGTAATGGTGCTATGCTCCGCAGCCGGAATAGAAAATCCAGGCATATCGGCATGGTAAAAATTTCTCGCACCTAATATTCCTGAGAGAGTATCTGTTCCGTAAAAATTCACCAGATGAGCCATACCGCCCAACATGGCACTTTCCAAGCTACTGGCCCCACGCGCGCCGAAATCGTGTAATTGAAAGGGGAGACTCTTCTGGCTGTCGGCCGTTTGCTGTAAATAATGCGCAATGATTTTTTTGATTTCCCGACTCTGTGTGGCGACAGTACAGGGATACCAGAGAGCACGTACTAGTGGGGTTTCAAGATAACTGGTCAACCAGAAACAGGATGGGCAGGTATTAACAATTTGTGCCATGACATTGTGTAAAGGAATAATGCCTCCTTCCTCTACAGCACAAATATCTAAAGGCAGCAGCCCTCGATGTTTACTGACGATATGTTCCCAGCCCGCGCGATTAAAGGGCAAACCGTGGGTTTCTAGTAGCTTTTTTGCCTCTTCGATATTGGCAATTGTGATAGGTCTTTGAAGGTACTGTTTAATAAAAGCTTGTAAACCAAAAAATACCGTTTCAGAAAATTCCCCGCCGCGGCACTCGATATAGCTGCTAATAAATTCCGTACCTGGTGGATATTGCAGGTAGTGGCTGGCTTTATAGCTATCGACATTGAGAATCAGGTTTTCTATCGACATTACATCCGTCAGTTGGCGATGGAACTATAGGTGTGTCGCCAAAAGCCTGTTTCTGGGCATGAAAACAAAAATATTTGTGCGGGAATTTATCCCTGTAAGGAGGTGTAATTTAAAACAACTGGCGGTAATCAGAACAAATCCTTACAAAAATCCCCTGAATTATAGATAGCACAATCAACAAAAGATTATTTTTCCATATCGGATGGTTCTGTCGTATCAATAGGTCATGCGAGTTTTAATTGACCCTACACATAGTGGTGTGTACTTTTGTATACATGGCAAGCAAGGGATCATTATGCTCAATAAAACACAATCTATATCGGCACGCCTATCGGCGGAAGATTATGCATATTTGATGTCGATTGATCGCAATGGGGCGGTCACCCAAAGTGAAAAAGTACGCGAAATTATTGCAATGGCTAGAGAGTCTATTGGCGGGGATTGTCTTTCCCGCAGCTATCTCTCCTCTGCAGAGGCCATGCTGCCGTTGAAGGCTCGTTATCTGGAGGAAAACCAGCGGAGCCTGTTGATTGAGGCGGTAATGGACTTGCTCACAGAAGGTGCCGCCATTATCCAAAATGTGGCCGGTAAAGAGCCAATGGCACCGGAATTGGAGAAAGACTTGTTGCCAAGTGTCGAGGCTTTCCTGGAAAAAATGTTGCTGTTGTCACAACAGAGCCGTCCACGCAGCATTCACCGTGATTCCGCCGTGAGAATTCGTGAACGCCTTGAATGTGAAACTGCGAAATAAGTATCTGCGCAAATAAGCTTTATGGTTAAGCAAGCGGCAGAATTACTGTTGAAAAAAAGCGGTAATTTAGCAGCCTGTTGTGGTAAGTACTTAATAAAATTTGTCAGATTTTGAGGGACTTGGTCTGGCTTTGGTGAAAATTGAAATAGTAAAAGGAAAGAAAATTTTGAGAGAAGGATTAATTAAGCGCATTTCACGCTTAATCTCTGTGTCTGCGAATGCAGTTGTGGACTCAGTTGAAGCCGCTGCACCAGAGTCAGTGATGGAACAGGCAATTCTGGATGTGGATGATGCGATTAAAGATGTGCGAGATCAGCTAGGGAAAGCAGAAGCATCTAAATATCTAAATAGTAGAACGTTAAACGAAGAAAAAACACGTCATAAACGTTTAGCTGAACAAATTACCATCGCTGTAAATGAAGGTCGTGATGATTTGGCTGAAGTCGCCATCGCCAAGCAAATGGATATTGAGGTGCAGCTTCCAATTTTAGAGAAAGCGATCAGTGAAAATGAGATAGAAATAAAGGAACTAGGTTCTTATATTCTTGCTCTGCAAGGTAAGAAGCGTGAAATGAGTGGGCAATTACAGGAATTTATTGCAGTCAATAAAAATGCAAGAGGTAGCGTTGTTACTGATGAATATGGTAGGGATAGAAAGTCGAAAGCCCAGGTAGAACAAGCTACAGATGCATTTAATCGAGCAATAGGTAGTACAGCTATATCGACATTTGATTCCGAAATAGATGCCAGTAAGTTAGCAGAGCTTGAGGAGTTTGCACGAAATAATCGTGTGAAAGAACGTTTAGCCAAAATTAAATCGGGGGGCTGATGATATTTTTGTTGCAAGATCAAAACCTGATCTTCACTGGCGCGCTATTTTTAATGTTTATGATAGCGCTTCTTGAAGGCGTGATGACATTGATTGGTGTTGGTATTTCAGACTTACTGGATAACGTACTACCAGATTTTAATGTTGACGTACCAGACACAGGGTTATCAGGGGGGATGACTAAACTACTCGGATGGTTACGCTTTGGGGAAGTGCCTGCACTTATCCTGTTAGTTACTTTTTTGGTTGGTTTTGGAGTAACGGGCTTATTAATCCAAATACTCGTGGAGTCATTCTTTGGGTATCTTTTGCCGGGCGGTTTACTTGCTGTCGGAGTCCTTTTCCTGGCTCTCCCCCAGGTACGTTTTGTTGGCAATATCATGCGACGCTTTGCCGTGGGTGATGAATCTGAGGCAGTTGAGAGAAACTCCTTTATTGGCCGTGTAGCGATTATTACGATCGGCAGAGCAGAAATCGGTTCACCGGCAGAGGCGCGTTTTAGTGATGAATACGGAACCACACACTATGTAATGGTGGAGCCGGATGAGAGTGAAATATTTAATCAGGGGGATAAGGTGTTGCTGGTTGAAGAGCTGGGAGCACATTTTCGAGTAACTCGCCCCAGCAGTATACATCTTATGGAGAATAACTAAATGGAGAATCTAGCAGTGATAGGAAACCTTCCAATTATGGTATTTATTGCCGGGGCTGTGTTAGTGGCCCTGATTGTTATTGGGACTATTTTTGCACGGCTTTATACCCGTGCCTCTAAAGAGCGTTCTTTTGTGCGTACCGGTATGGGTGGGCAAAAAGTTATTATGAATGGTGGTGCACTGGTATTACCGGTGTTACATGAAATTATTCCGGTGAATATGAATACCCTGCGCCTTGCGGTATCCCGCAAAGAGCACCAGGCGCTGATTACCAAGGATCGCATGCGTGTGGATGTACTTGCGGAATTCTATTTGCGCGTGAAGCCCGATGCCGAGGCGATTGCCAATGCGGCACAGACTTTGGGCCTACGCACTCTGGACCCGGAAGCCTTGAAGGAAATGATTGAGGGTAAATTTGTCGATGCGCTTCGCTCTGTGGCCGCCGAAATGGAAATGGCAGAGTTACATGAGCAACGCAGCCAGTTTGTACAAAAAGTGCAACAGGTAGTTTCTGAGGATTTGTTGAAAAACGGACTGGAACTGGAATCTGTTTCTTTGACCGGTCTGGACCAGACTCACAAAGAGTTTTTTAACCAGGATAATGTTTTCGATGCCGAAGGCCTTGCCAGCATGACCCGCTCTATTGAAGCGCGCCGCAAGGAAGTGAACGACGTCGAACAGGAAACTATGGTGCAGATCGAGAAGAAAAACCTCGAAGCAGAGCGCCAGAAACTGGAAATCGATAAGGAAAAACGTTACGCCCATTTGGAGCAACAGCGCGAGCTGGAAAATCGTGAAGCCGCACAAAAAGCTGATATTGCTCGTGAACTGGCCGCACAAGACAGGGCTGCGCGTCAGGCAGAAATTGAAGCCCAGCGTGAAGTTAGCCAATCCCAGATTGCCGCAGAGCAGGCGACTAAACTGTTGGAGATTGAAAAGGAGCGCCGCCTGAGAGAGCAGGAAATTGAGCGCGAGCGTATTCTCGATGAGCAGCGTATCTCCAAAGAGAAATCTGTAGAGATTGCGGAGCAGGAGCGGGCAATTGCCGTTGCGGAAAAATCCAAAGAGCAGTCCCAGGCAGACCAGCAGGCCAACGTTGCACTGGCTGAAGCGGTAAAAGCGGAGGAGCAGGTGCGCACTGCCAAGGACGTAGAAGTGGCAGAGCGTGATAAGCGCATTGAGATTATCGAAGCCCAGAAAGTGGCTGAGCGTCAGGCTACCGGTATTAAAGTAATGGCCGAAGCGGAGAAGTCAGCTGCAGAAGATAAAGCCGAAGCACTTCGCTTGCAGGCTTCTGCAGAGGCAGAGGCAATTCGTATCAAGGTCGAAGCAGATCGCGAGAAATACGCCGTGGATGCTGAAGGTCAGCGCCTGATGAACGAGGCATACAACAGTCTCAGTGAAGCTCAGATTGCATTGAAGAAGGTGCTGAGCCTGCATGAGAATCTGCCCAATATTATCCGTGAAAGTGTTAAACCGATGGAAAGTATTGATGGCATGAAAATTATTTCTGTCGAAGGTTTAAATGGTGTGGATGGTCGTGCCTCCAGTGGAATTCTGGATGGAGAGTCGGAAGCTAAAGGCCAAAGCCTGCCGGAAGCTTTAGTCGGCAGTGCTCTGAAGCACCGTGCGATGGCCCCCTTAGTGGATTCTCTCTTGAAAGAAGCGGGTGTTGGCAACTTAAGTAAACCCATTGAGACAGAGAGTTAATATTTTTCAGATTTGGTAGATAAACGATATTCGAGTTTTATTTACTAGTTACTTATCTGATAAAAACTCTAATCTCGCAACCCAGGTCTTTAAAAAAGATCTGGGTTATTTTTTATGGAAAAGAAATTATGAAACGCTGTACCAGTTGTAAAAAAGGTGTGCTCAAACCAGTTGTCATTGAGCAGTTGTTTCGTGCACATACCTGCTCAAGTTGTGGTGGGAACTGGATTCTGGTTGAAGACTATCTGACTTGGAAAAGAAAAAATCCCGAGTATAAGTTTTCCGATAATATAGCTGTGCTAAATGAAATCGTGGCCGAAGATACCAAGAAAGCTATTTTATGTCCGGTAACAGGCATGATCATGCAGAAGTTAAAAATTACTGCGGGTAGTGAGCACCGTTTAGATTATAGCCCGACAGTTGGTGGTATTTGGCTGGATAAAGGGGAGTGGGAGCTTCTGAGAGCTGAGGGGCTTGCTGCTTCTTTGAACTCATTGGTTACCCATGAGTGGCAGAAAAAGGTTAGGGATACTAGGGCACAAGAGACTTTTTCTGAGGTTTATAGAAGCAGATTTGGCGAAGAGCTATATGACAAAGTAAAAGAAATTCGAGAGTGGTTACATTCCCAAGAAAAGAAAGCAGATATTCTTGCCTATTTGACCGCGGAAGATCCTTATTCTGCGGAGCGATAATTACCAGTTTTGTAGTGATGTTGCCCTGGGAGCATGATTCATTTTTGTTTCCTTTAGCTGAGTAGTTGATGTTTATGTGCTATTTAAGTCGCTAATTGAAATGGCGTATCAATACTCTTTTTTTGATGTCGTCTTTAAAGGCTGAGTCGTCATTTAAATTATCCGTATTTGGATTTTATAAACTGATCTATTGGTAATGGAAAAAAATTGCATAAAATTGATAAAAGATTCTCAATTTTTTTCGTTAGGATTCTGGAAGCGCCTTTGAAGATTAAAATCTGGATGTTAACCTGATTAAGGTCGCTAATTTGGTTTGCTGCGACAACTAATATATAAAAATAACTAGGTTAGGAAAATGACTATCAAAAAAATTCTATTAGCGAGTTCTCTAATTTTTGCCTCTTCTTTAGCCGTGCCGGCTTTTTCTGCCAATCTTGTTTGCCAACTAAATGTTAAATCTGGCGGCCATGTAATGGGTAATGGCACTTCCCACTGTAATGGAATAGATTTCAGTTTTGGAAGCTCCACTTCTGGGAGTTGGAGTATTACCAATATCTCTAAATCTATTGATCGAGTCCATTGGGTAAAAGGCTGTAATTCTGGGCTCTCATGCGGTGTGACAGTCAGAGCTTATTCACCCAACGAGGCGCAGGCCTATATCCATTACAAGGATGGAAGTATCGAATATGTAACAGCCAACATGTGGTACGAAACTGGGCATTAAGTTAGTACTACGGCGCCGATTGTTCTATCGGCGCTTCTATTTACCAGTGGACATCTACTTAATCAGATAATACTCGCGTCGATTTTCTCACTTTAAATACGTGGCGAACCCTCTCATCATCGGCTTTTATTAAAGCCATGGAATACAAGGACTATTACAAGATTCTCGGTCTGGAGCGGAATGCTGATCAGGCGGAGGTCAAGCGTGCCTATCGAAAGTTGGCACGTAAATACCACCCCGATGTCAGTAGTGAGAAGGATGCCGAGGAGCGCTTTAAAGAGGTGAATGAGGCCTACGAAGTGCTTAAGGATCCAGAGAAACGTGCGGCCTATGATCAGTTGGGTAGTGGCTTTCAGTCCGGCCAGGATTTCCGGCCGCCCCCTAATTGGGATCAGGGGTTTGAGTTTCACGGTGGTGGTTATACTGATGCCGATAGTGAGGCCTTCAGCGATTTCTTTGAGAGCTTATTTGGGCGAGGCGGATTTAGTCAGGGCTATGGCGGCAGGCAGCGGCGCCAGTACAGTGCTCAGGGGGAAAACACCTACGCGCGAATCGCCATAGATCTGGAAGACAGTTATCGCGGCAGCAGTCGGCAGATTACCCTTAAACACACGGTGTTGGGGGAGGATGGGCGCCCGCAACTGCAGGAGCGCACACTAAACGTCAAGATTCCAAAAGGGATTACTGAAGGTCAGCAAATTCGTCTGGCCGGGCAGGGTGAAGCAGGCATCGGCGGCGGTAAACCCGGTGACCTTTACCTCGAGATCATTTTCAACTCTCACCATCTCTATCATACCGAGGGCCCAACGGTTTACCTGGACTTACCCATGGCTCCTTGGGAGATGGCCTTGGGGGCCAAAGTACAGGTACCAACACCGAGCGGGCCCCTGAAAGTTACCATCCCTGCCAATAGTGATAACGGCAAGAAGCTTCGCCTCAAGGGGCGGGGTATCCCCGCCAAACAACCTGGTGATATGTACATCGTGCTGCAGACAGTTACCCCCTCTGCCACTAGCGATGCTCAGCGTGAGGCCTATCGTCAATTCAGTAAGGCCTTTGACTTTAATCCGCGCCAATCCATGGGGAGCTGATAATGAGAGTTAGAAAGGCCGAACAGGTCACCGGTGTGCTGCTTGATGAAGAGAGTGAACTGAGTTTGAGCGAATTGTGTCGCGCCTGTGAGCTTCCTGCTGAACGTATATTGGCACTGGTGGAGGAAGGTATTATCGAGCCACGTGCGCGCAAACCCCGCTGGCGCTTTAGTGGTATTTGCGTGCGCAGGGTTCGTCGTGTCTACACGCTGGAGCGGGATCTTGGAGTCAATCTTGCCGGTGCTGCACTAGCGCTGGAATTACTCGAAGAGATAGAGCGGTTACAAGCGCAGCTGGCGCGATTAGAGCAGCGGCGAAAACGTTAGTATTTATTCATGGCTGGCTTGTAACAGTGGACCAATGACTTCAATTTTCTCAATCCAGATAACACCGTTGTAATTCTTAGGCAGGAAATTTAAATCCTCTGGTCGGTAGATAGCGGTAAGGCCGCCCTTTTTGTCTCGATGATCCAGCACTATGACTAAACTGCCGCTTTGGGCTACCCGCTCGATAAATCGGTTCGGCCAGCCCCAGAGTACCCAATGCCAGGTATTGGGTGCCATAACAATACTGTTGCGGCAAGCCTCGGGGATATAGCCGCTCCACCCAATCAGCAAATATCCCAGTGCACAACTTTTTGCGCTGTCCCTACTGAAGGCCAAAGCTTTGGGCCTTAACTCCCGTATTCTTGCGATTGGGAGGGGGCCGCCGTAGACCATTAAGCGGGAATCGGAGAGTAGTTGGTGTTGGCGTAAATAGTTATCCAGTCGGTCTGCTTCATTGGGGTCATTACTTTTTATATTGATCAGGAATTGTCGATCTGGGAAGTGTTGCAGAACTTCTTTCAATGTGGGTAGTAGTCCAATGCCCTGGCCGCGAAAAGGGAAGCTTTTTCCGCCATCAAAGGTGTACCCATAGCCGATATCGAGCTTCTTTAGGTCAGTGATGGCATGCTTCCGAGTGACGCCTCTTCCATTTGTACGGCAATCCAAAGTCCAGTCATGAAATACGGCAAATTCACCGTCGGTTGTGGGATGGATATCGAGTTCGACAATATCCGCGCCATGCGCAAATGCTGCTTCCATGGAGGGAATGGTGTTTTCAAGATAGCGGTGCTCAGGCTGGAATATGCGAATAGCCGTACAATCGTCACGCCCTAGATTATCGCGATTGTAGGTTTGGTAGACACCGCGATGGGAAATAAGAACGGGCTCGCCCTGGGGTGTTGGAGCCAACCAGGAAGCATTTAATAGGTAAATAGCTCCAAAGCCGAATAAAGAACCCAACATGCCAACTTTGGCAAAAAAGCTCCGCCTCATAAAAGCATCTCCGTCATTATTTCCCTTGAGGTGCTGCCAATACTAGCTGGCACTGGTCTGGAATAACGGGCTTTTTGGGGGCAAATTATGGCGAATTCAGGCGGTAAACTTGGGGTGGTGTGAAGCCACCCCAAGTACGGTCAAAGTGCGGCTTTAGTAATGGTGGTGATGAGGTAGCCAGTGTAGATAAGGTAAGCTGTCAAAAGAGCACCGCCTTCCCAGCGGTTGATTCGACCCTGGCCACGGAAGCCATAGGCGAAGACAAACAGGGCTAGGGTCAAGCCGATCACCATGGGCCAGTCTCTGGTGAGTACTTCCGGTGGCACACTGGACATGGGAGCGATAGTGCCGGCAATCCCCACCACGGCCAGCAGATTGAACATATTCGAACCCACCACGTTGCCTATCGCAATATCGTGTTCGCCTTTGCGCGCGGCTACTATGGTGGCTGCCAGTTCTGGTAGAGAAGTACCGAGGGCGACAATAGTAAGGCCGATAATCAGATCGCTAACGCCCAGCGATTCGGCGATGGTCACTGCGCCCCAAACCAACAACCGCGAGCTGACAATCAGAAGTACCAAGCCGGCGACTACCCAGAACAGAGCCCGGCCCAGGGGCATGGCGTGTTCTTCCAGCTCCTCAGCGACCTCACCTTCCAGATTATCGCCTTTGCCGCGCAGGGCGGAGAATACACTCCAACCGATCAAGCCGAAGAAACCCAGTAACAGAATGATTGATTCCCAGCGCTCCAGCTTGTCATTCCATAGGAAGGCGCCACTCAGAAGAGTGATGGCCATTAATAGCGGTAGCTCTTTGCGCACAATTTTCGAATGTACGCTCAAGGGAATTATCAGGGCGCTGAGGCCAAGGATCAGGCCGGTATTGGTGATATTGGAACCATAGGCGTTGCCCAGGGCCAGGCCGGGGCTGCCATCCAGCGCGGCAATGGCTGAAACTACCATCTCAGGGGCAGAAGTACCGAAACCGACAATCACCATGCCGATCAACAGCGTGGGCATACCGGCGTGCTTGGCTGTGGCAGCGGCGCCTTCCACGAAGCGGTCAGCACTCCAGACCAGCACAATAAAGCCGGCGATAATGGCGAGAGCGGCGAGAAGCATAGGCAGTCCTCAAAAGATACAGGCGGATTGGGGCATGGCCCGACAAACGGTCAGCGATTGTACCGGCTCTCGGCGTCACAATCAGTGAATTGCTGAGAAGGTAGGCGCGATATCTGTAAAAAATCGAAAGTGTCCCGCCAGTCAGATGGTTCCGCTGCCAGTGTGGGCTACAGTCAATGCATGGCCCGGTAAATCTACGGGATGGCTGAGAGGCTCTGTGCCCCGGTGCGAAGCCCGCTCAGTTGGTGGAGATGTCGGGTATGTTTACGCGGGTCGCACAGAGCCATGGGCGGCGGATTCCGCGACATCCATGTCACCGGCCACTCGCCGGCTAGTTAGGAGGCCTATATGCAATTCAAAGCTTCAATCGGAATACTGGCGGCTGCGCTGGTGCTGACCCTCTCCGCTTGTGAACAGAGGAAAAAGGAAGAGACCATGGACAAAGGCGGTATGGGCACTGCTGAAACCGGGTGCTGCCAGCATGCAGAAAGTGCCTGCGCCGGGGATGTTACCAAATCCCAGTGCGACCAGATGAGCGGCAAGTTTCATAAAGAGCATATGTGCCGCACCGATACTGGTAAGTGCGCTCGTAAATAGCATCTGCTGCTGAGGGTGCGGTACAAGCCTGTGCTGCGCCTCTCTTTCTCACCTGAATCGCTTATCTAGCGGTGTTTCTTACAATTCACGTGAATGCATAATCTCCTCATATTTAGTGACTGAATGCTGCCTTTGGGTACGTATTCCTGGTCCCCTTGACATTAGTTACATCTGCAACTAACTTCCTTTGCGCTAGAAATTAACCAGCGCGCAGCCCCGATAAATGGCGCCGCGATGATAAGAGACGGAGGACTGCATGGCCGACTTATTTGAGAACCCGATGGGTTTGGATGGCTTCGAATTTGTAGAATTCACTGCGCCGGAGAAAGGCATTCTCGAGACTGTGTTTAGCGCCATGGGCTTTACTAAGGTGGCCAGCCACCGCTCTAAAGCCGTGGAGTTGTGGCGCCAGGGTGATATCAACTTTGTCACCAACTACGAGCCCGACAGCCACGCCTACTACTATGCCCAGGAGCATGGTCCCTCTGCCTGTGGCCTGGCCTTCCGGGTGAAAGATGCCAAGTTTGCCTACGAAGAAGCTCTGCGCAAGGGCGCTCAGCCGGTAGATGTACAGACAGGCCCGATGGAGCTGAAACTGCCGGCTATCAAGGGTATCGGCGGTGCGACCCTGTACCTGATCGACCGCTACGAAGATGGTGAGTCTATCTACGATATCGACTTTATCTGGGAAGAGGGCGTAGAGCGCCGCCCCGAAGGTTGTGGTTTCCACACTCTGGATCACCTTACCCACAACGTGTATCGCGGCCGTATGGATTACTGGGCCAAGTATTACGAAGACCTGTTCAACTTCCGCGAGATTCGTTACTTCGATATCAAAGGCGAATACACCGGCCTGCTGTCCAAGGCGATGACTGCACCGGATGGCAAGATCCGTATTCCGCTAAACGAAGAAGCAGCTGGTGGCGGCGGCCAGATCGAAGAGTTCCTGATGAAGTACAACGGCGAAGGTATCCAGCATATCGCCTTTGCTTGTGATGACTTAATTGCCTGTTGGGATCGCCTGAAAGAGCGCGGCATGGAGTTTATGACCCCGCCGCCGGACACCTACTACGAAATGCTGGAAGAGCGCCTGCCTGGGCACGGTGAACCTACCGAGGAATTCCAGAGCCGCGGCATCCTGCTGGATGGCACCACTGAGGGTGGCCAGCCGCGTCTGTTGCTGCAAATTTTCTCTGCCAATATGCTTGGCCCGGTATTCTTCGAGTTTATCCAGCGCAAGGAAGACGAAGGGTTCGGCGAGGGCAACTTCAAAGCCCTGTTTGAATCCATTGAGCGCGACCAGCTCAAGCGTGGCGTCATTAAAGAAAAGGAATAACAATCGGAGGCTTCAATGGGCATTAAGCGCATTCACCACGTGGCGTATCGCTGCAGGGACGCCAAGGAGACCGTGGAATTTTACCGCGATCTTCTCGGCATGGACTTTCAGCTGGCCATTGCCGAAAACGAGGTACCCTCAACCGGTGAGCCGGACCCTTACATGCACGTCTTTATGGATGCGGGTATGGGGAATGTGCTTGCCTTCTTCGAAATCCCCAACTCCCCGGAGATGGGGCGCGATGAGAACACACCCAAATGGGTGCAGCATATCGCTTTCGAAGTGGAGTCCATGGAAGAAATGCTTGAGACCAAAGCGCGACTGGAAGCGGCCGGGGTCGACGTACTCGGCCCTACCAATCACACGATTTTCCAGTCGATCTACTTCTTCGACCCCAACGGCCATCGTATCGAGCTGGCCGCCAATACCGCCAAGCCCGGTATGCATAGAGAGCTGAAGCGGGTTGCTGAGGATATGTTGGAAGAGTGGTCACGTACTAAAAAAGCCCCAAGGCACGCCGCCTGGATGCATGGGGAAGAAGAATTTGTGGAAAAAACTGAAGGGGAGGCACAGTGAAGTTAGCCAGCCTTAAATCCGGCCGCGATGGCCAATTGGTTGTTGTTAGCGACGATCTTACCCGTATGGTGCCAGCTGGCGATATTGCCCCCACCATGCAGAGTGCATTGGACAACTGGGCAGCCGTCAGTGGCGAGCTGGAGAAGCTGCACGAGCGTTTGCACAACGGCGAGATTGCCGGAGAGCCATTCGAGCAGAGCCTATGTGCATCGCCTCTACCGCGCGCCTATCACTGGGCCGATGGCAGCGCTTACGTGAATCATGTTGAGCTGGTGCGTAAAGCCCGCGGTGCAGAGGTACCGGAGAGCTTTTACAGTGATCCGCTCATGTATCAGGGCGGTTCCGATACCTTCCTGGCTCCGCGCGAGCCGGTGAAGATGCCGCAAAGCAATGGCTTTGGCATCGACTTCGAAGCAGAAATAGCCGTGATTACCGACGATGTGCCTATGGGGGTGTCCGCCGAGGATGCGTTGTCCCACATCAAACTGATAATGCTAGTGAACGATGTTTCCCTGCGTGGTTTGATTCCTGCGGAATTGGCTAAGGGGTTTGGCTTCTACCAATCCAAACCCTCCAGTGCTTTCTCACCGGTATGCGTGACTCCAGAGCAGCTGGGTGAAAACTGGCGTGAAGGCAAACTGCACTTGCCACTGGTTTCCCACCTGAATGGCGAGAAGTTTGGTGAGCCCAATGCCGGAGTGGATATGACGTTCCACTTTGGCCAGCTGGTTGCCCATGCAGCCAGAACCCGCCCACTTTGTGCGGGCACCATTATTGGTTCCGGTACTGTATCCAATAAGTTGGATGGCGGTCCCGGCAAACCGGTAGCAGAGGGTGGAGTCGGCTACAGCTGCATTGCAGAGATCCGTATGATTGAGACCATCCAGAATGGCTCAGCGAGCACGCCGTTTATGGACTTTGGCAACACTATCGCTATCGAGATGTTCGATGGTGAAGGTCAGTCTATTTTTGGGCGTATCGAGCAGACAGTGGAGAAGGTTTAATATCACCTTTTTGCCACAGTTTATGTCGTAAAAAAGGGGCAACCGTTAGGTGGCCCTTTTTTATTTAGACACCTTTTATTTAGATTGCTTTTAGTTAGACCCCAAGCCGACGCATGGAAAGTAATGGCATTTGCCGCCGTATATTGGCCAACTTTTCAGCTTCTAATGTGGCAGTGATGACTGCTTCACCCTCGCCGGCTTCGGCCAGAATTTCACCCCAGGGATCAATAATCGCGGAATGTCCCCAGGTACGTCTTTTCTCCGAGTGGGTCCCCCCCTGATTGGCTGCAATTACAAAGCAGCCGTTCTCAATCGCACGTGCTTGCAACAGGGTCATCCAGTGTGCCCGCCCTGTGGTGTGGGTAAATGCCGCAGGCACCAAAAAAATCTCAGCACCGGCTATGGCTAGCTGGCGGTAGAGTTCGGGAAAGCGCAGATCAAAACAGATACTGAGCCCCAGAGCCCCCCAGGGCGATGTCGCCACACAGGGCTCGTTGCCGGGTTCAATACTGGCGGATTCACGATAGCTGCCGGTAGCGTCCTCAACTTCCACATCAAATAAATGTATTTTGTCGTAGCGAGCCAGCAAAGCGCCTTGATCGTCGAATAGCAGGCACGCTGAGCGGCTGCGCTTCCCCTCAGTAGGGCTACCGTCGGCTCGCTCCAGTAAGGGTATCGAGCCTGCGACCAGCCAGATACCCAGCTCCTCTGCCCAATTTGCAAGTGCGTGTTGAATGGGTTGTCTATCTGCATTGGCTTTACCAGAAATGCAAAAAGGTTCGGCCACGGAAAAACTACCTTTATCCGAGAAATGCGCAAAGTTTTCCGGCAGTAGTATCAGTTGCGCGCCGTGCCCGGCAGCTTCCACAAGCAGTTTGTAGGCCTGTGAGAGATTATTTGTAACGCTCTCGCCACTGACCATTTGCACTGCTGCAACACAAAGGCTTTTCACTAAGGGTCTCCTTTTTCTCCAATTTTATTACGGAGTATTGATAAAGCTAAAACCTGATAATGAGAATGAAATGTAACAGAATGATAATTCTCCCTTTGCTAGCCCCACTTATCTTGAGGCGAACTTTGGAGAGGGTGAACCCCATATTGGTTTAACAAGCTCTTTTTTAGTGTAGGTCCAGTTTCGTAGGGGGATGGCTACTGAAATTTCTCAATAGTTTTCTGCAAAAATTTCCCTCACCATTTTTTCTTTATACTTTTTAAGCAATTAAAAAACTGGGTGGTTTTGTATATGGTCTTAGCAGAAATGGTAATTTCGAGGGAAAGCACTACCAATTAAAATTTCAGCAGATAATTTTTAGAATCTTACTATCTGTTTTTATCGTGGTTGAACAAAAAAAATACCACTATAGCCAATAAAATTTGGCCAGCACCACTTAAAACCTCCCTTCAAAATAAGTATTTATGCGGCCTGGAAAAAGAGTGCCAGAGTCGATTTAAAAAGCTTTTCTATTTCCTGTTGGCGCTGAAACTTTTCTGCTTCAATGCCGGCCCAATCTGATAAGTGGCGTAGAAAAATTCCACGAAATTTTTAAAAGGGATTTTAAAAGCGCTTTTCTTGCCTAGTAGAAGTGAGAGAATAAAAAATGCCTATTTGGGTCGACAAAACCATTCTTACCGTAACTGGTACACGTGTACAGCCCGTGCAACAAGCGGTGCCCAGATACAATGGAGTAATTGTCAAGGACTTTAGCCAATGCTTCGACCCGGTGAAGGGGTTGATCACCATGCATGAAGATACTGCTGGTGGTGTGTGTGAATCCCTCTCGGCTTTTTGGATGAAGTATCACTCTGAAGGCGGTACTTTGTGGAGCTGGTTATACCCCAATAACACGCTCGATGAGCGCCATCTCTATCATGTGATGACTTTACAACAGGCAGGCATGCACGATGATCAGGATCGGATTACCGAAGCCTGGTTGGGGGTGCAAAACCTGTATCCTGTCAGTCAGAATATTTTTGGAGGGGCTTTCCCCAATGGGCGTGGTGGTAATACGATTCGTGGTATTAATAATCCGCGCAGAGCCAATGGGCAGAGCGGTTTGTTCTCTCCCAATGCCTTGGCTAGGGAAATTATTCTCGATCAAACGGGCGGAGCGGGCTGCTATAAAAAAATCAGCCTGGATGGCACTTTCGCCGGTCACACCATGGCTGCCTGGGTAGCGCAAGACATCGCTTTCTTTGATCCGAACTTTGGCGAATTCTGGTTTGAATCCCGCGCTTCTTTCTTTAATTGGTTTACCCAATCCTTCTGGTATCAGTCTATGTATTCCGCCGGTTTGAGTGGTGGCTTTGCTATTCGCTCTTATGCGCGCAGGGGCTGATTAGTCACCAATAGTGTGGGAGTTGCAGCCACTGCGGCTCCCACAGTCCTCTCAATTCACACCCTTTTATGTAATCAATCTTCAACCACCTCGTCCTCAAGTCACGAACTATCTCGGTTTCAGAGTCACGGAAAACAATCTTGCAGTGTGTCACTCATGTTAAGGTTGGCCGGTCATAACGAATATCAATTTCGATGAGCATAAACTTAGCGATTAAATGGAGAGCAGCGTGAAATCCGGCAAGGCCCTGGCAAAACACTTTAAGCGGCTATCTGGCGTTATCTTGGCCACTTGTGTACTAACCCCAGTATCTTGGGCCACAACGGCAACAGAACAGCTCCAGGATGTGATCGAAGATCACTGGCAGTATCGTCTGCGCGAGGATCCAATTACTGCGGGACGTATGGGGGTGTCGGACTATAACCGTCAGTTGCCGGGGGTGACTGCTGAGGATAGGGCGCGTCGGTTGAAGTCCGAGCAAAAATTGCTGCAGCGCTTGCAAACGATAGACGCTAGTGAATTAGCGGATTCGGACAAGGTTAATCGGGAGTTGCTCACCTGGGTACTGGAAAACTCCATCGAGGCCAATCAGTTATTCTTGAAGCGTATACCGCTCAATACCTTCTCTAGTTTCTTCGGTACGGCCCTGGATGCGCACAGTGGCCTGGCGATGGCCAGTGTTGCGGATTATGAGGATTACATCGCTCGTATCCGCGAGTTTGGCCGCTTCTTTGATGAGAATATTGCCAATATGCGCGAGGGTATTCGCACAGGTTTTGTTTTGCCCAAAATAGTGGTGCAAGGCATAGCCCCTACGGTGCGAGCTCAGGTTTATAAAGACCCAACTAAAAGCAGCTTGTATAAGCCATTTGCGGAGATGCCTGCTGCAATTACTACTGAAGAGCAGCAGCGGCTGCGCAATGCCGGCAAAGAAGTTATTGCACAGGTGGCTATTCCGGCTTTTGACCGTGTAGCAAACTTCCTGGAAGGGGATTACCTGAAAGCCGCCAGTGAGACCCTTGGGGCTGAACAGCTGCGTGGTGGTAAGGATTACTATCGCTACAATATCGGCTATTACGTCACCTTGGATATGGATCCAACGGAAATTCACCGCACAGGTTTGGCCGAGGTGAAGCGTATTCGTGCGGAAATGGAAGCGTTAATAAAGGAATCTGGTTTTAAAGGTAGCTTTGCGGAATTTACTCACTTTCTGCGTACGGACCCCCAGTTCTATGCCAAAACGCCGGAAGAGCTGCTAAAGGAGACTGCCTATATCTCCAAGCGAATCGACTATGTGTTGCCGCAGTTCTTTAATCTGCTGCCACGCACCCCCTATGGCGTCGTTCCGGTACCCAGCGAAATCGCGCCCAACTACACCACGGCCTCCTATAATCCTGCCGCTATCGGTGGCACCCGTGGTGGGGCCTATTGGCTGAATACACACGGCCTGGATCAGCGCCCCTTATATGAACTGCCTGCACTGACTTTACACGAGGCGGTACCCGGTCATCACTTGCAAGGTGCTTTGTCTCAGGAACTGGAGAATGTACCGGACTTCCGCCGAGAACTTTACTTAAGCGCTTTTGGTGAGGGATGGGCGCTTTACTCCGAGCGCCTTGGCAAGGAGATGGGCTTATATACAACGCCTTATGAACACTTTGGTCGTCTCAGCTATGAAATGTGGCGTGCGGCACGTTTGGTGATTGATACCGGTATTCACTCTCAGGGCTGGACTCGCCAGCAGGCGCTCGATTTCCTCTCCAGTAATACCTCGCTATCTCCCGCGAATGTACGCGCAGAAGTGGATCGTTATATATCCTGGCCGGGCCAAGCCCTCTCTTACAAAATGGGAGAAATTAAGATCCGCCAGTTACGCGCTCAAGCGGAAAAGGAGTTGGGAGAAAAATTTGATCTGCGTGCTTTCCACGATGCACTGTTAAAAAATGGAGCCCTACCGCTTTCCATGTTGGAAGAGCAGATGCAACGGTTTATTGCGGAGCAGAAAGCCTCTTAAAGTGTCTTGTTTTGCAATCCCACTCTTCATTGTTAGGGCGGGATTGCAAGAATAAGCCGGCGTATAACCGGCAAATTATTGATACAAACGGTAAAGCAGCTTGTTTTCAGATAAAATCTATCCATCCCATAGCGTGTGCGTATTTTATTAGCATCCCGCTACACATCAGTACGACTACCCCTCTCAAATAGGTGGGGTTGATTTTAAAAAGGCAGTGTGACCCTATCCATGCACCTATGACTTGTCCAGCCATCATCAAAATGCCTATGACCCATACCACTTGCCCTGCAACTAAAAATACCAATAAAGAGGCTACGTTGGTGGAGAAGTTAAGAGGCTTTGCCATTGCGGTGGCTGTCAATAAATCTTGTCCTCGGCAAGCAATGCCTGACAAGGTGAAAAATGACCCAGTCCCAGGCCCAAACATGCCGTCGTAGTATCCAATAAATGGAATTACCCCATATTGATATTTCTTGCTAGATAGTTTTGGTTCATCATTATTCTGGGCTATAGCCGGAGAAATCAGAAAGTAAATAGCAATAAATAACAGTACTATAGGGATGACAAAAGATAAGATGTCAGTATTGATAAGTTGTACGGCTATGGTTCCAATAGCGGCTCCAATAAAGGCGGATAGCATCAACCTCCTAACCCCATCCCAGCTTACTTTTTTACCCCTAATCATCATATAAGTGGCTGTTGCTGTACCGATACTGCCTTGTAATTTATTGGTACCTAAGGCAGATAGTGGTGGAACACCGCTTAAGATTAAGGCCGGAACGGTTATCAGGCCGCCGCCACCCGCTAATGTATCGAGTAGGCCGGCAACAATAGCAACGAAAAATAAGATAAGTAATAACTCTGTAGAGAAGCTAGCGAAATCCAAAAAGATACCTCCTTTCGCTTACTGTTAGATTTATTAGCTAATAAAGCCTGAATATTTTTTACAGGAAGAAGCATTTATAAATTTCCCGCCAAACTAATAAGAAATAACTTATTTCTGACGAAGAAATACCCGTCTAATTTGCTTTCTCTTTCCCCTGCCACCACATCAGGAAGTCCTCTCCCACTGAATACTGGGGCAGGGAGTGGCGGCTTCTGCTAATTTCCTGCTCCTGCTCCATTTCGGTTACTTTTAATTTTGTAGCTTCAAACCAGGCTTCAGGATTGTCCACACCTTGGTTAAGGGCCTCACCGTAAAGGGCTGAGCTAAACCAGGTGCGCTGAGAGTCGTCACTGCAACCAAAGGAGCTGCGGTCGGCAGCGGCTGAAGTAAAGATTACTCTGTTGGGGTTATTTAAAGCTTCTATCCACTGTCCGGAAAAGCAAGCCGAAATTATGATCCATTGGTGCTGGGCGTTAATATTGTCTAACCACTGTTGCCCATCTTTTAGAGATAGGTCGTTAAGTGGTATTTCACCTTCGGCAATTTTGAAGTCTCCATTGCGAGCACCATGGCTTACAAGGTGCACCAGAAGCAGATCTTCTTTGGGGTCCATCAGTTGATCTAGAGCTGTTAGACTTTCCTGGATACTGGTTCGAGTGGCCAAGGGAAAACCGTAACCGCCACCGTTACTAAGGCGCAGCAGTCGCTGGTCGATATCAAAAGCTTTATCTAGGCGTTCTGCCACCCACTCCAGCTCCCTTGCAAATACCGGAGAGGTACCATCACCACCTACTAGTAGTGTGTAAATATCACGGATGCCGGGTCTTTGTGGGGGCAGTGCGTTTATAGCATTTCGTAAGCGTTCACTCTCACTGTAGAGGCGGGTTTCCGCTTGGGCGCCGGGTATATTCGCCAGTGCGCGCCAAGCAGCTTCGCTAGGGTAATAAATACCTTCGGAGAAATAGCCAGGTTTCTCGATAATGTTGCCTTCAGCATCCGTACTAATTTGTGTACCTTCCCCCTCAGCTTCCCCATAGCTGAATGTGGCATGGATCACAGTGCCGTCAGGCTGAGTGAGTTCACCCTCGCCAGAGTATGAGCCGTACTCGAAGCCGCCGGTATAACGATAGCCATCGCTATCCGAGTAGTTGCCTTGTATTAAATAGCCGTTTTCAAAAGTGCCCTGATAAAGGCTGCCATCATCGGTACTGAGTTTGCCTTCGCCATGAGGGTCAAAAGCCAAAAACTCGCCATGGTAAATGTCACCGTCATCCCAATTTAACGTACCGTTTTTTAGCTCCCCTTCAAGGAATTCACCTATCCACACAGTTCCATTGCAGGTATAGCGACCTTTGCCGTGGGGCTCCCCATTGAGAAACTCGCCTTCATAAGTACAACCATCATTTCCGGTTAATACGCCTTCGCCCGTCATGCGGCCTTCTCGAAAGAAGCCACGATAAAGGCTGCCATTGGGCCATTCGAGTTGGCCCTGCCCATGAAATAGGCCGTTTAACATATCGCCCTTGTATACCGAGCCATCTGGCAAGGCGGTTCCGCCTGCAAACTGAGTTGGCTCGCAGGCACTGAGTAAAAAAATAAGCGGGAAAAAGTAGATAGATCTCATTCCATGATCCAGCATCAGGGTTTAGGAATGAGACTAACAAAAAATGGTGCCAGGCGGCCTCTATGTTTTATTCAGTTGGTCGAATTTAAGACCGTATTTATCTAAAAGTTGGCGTATCCGGTGAGAGTCGTTATTGGATTTTTTTGCTGTGCGGCTTACTTGGAACAGTTTGCGTCCGGCCGCCGCCATAGAGTTGGACTCCTCACAAACTTGAATCAGTCCCGCCAGCTTGATCTGCTCGTAGTAATCCATCTGTTCGATGCGGTCACGGCCCAACAAAGTTTCAATACGGGCCAAGGGCAGTGATGACTTACTCTGTGGGCTTTGCCACTTAATCTGTAATCTGTGAATTTCCTCCTCCACTACCTGGGTCGTGATACGCCCGCCGTCGGCGAGGGTGCCCATGCGCAGGATACTGGCGTTAAGATCGCGAAAGTTCGCTGACCAGCTGGCCTCTACCGAGCGGCCAAAGTTCAGGTACCTCTCCCGCGCCGCTTTATTGAAGCTCACCAGGTGGCCAGACTTTGTGGAGAAGGCTTCAAGCTCAAAGTCGATATTGGGTTCCAGGTCTTCAATACGCTCACGCAGAGAGGGTAGGCGGTAGGTCCATAAGTCGATACGGGCCAGCAGGTCTGCACGAAACTTACCCTCGCGACTGAGCTGTACTAGATCCCGGTTGGTGCCAGCGATCAGCTGGAAGTGACTGCTCACTTCTTTATCTGAGCCAAAGGGCATAAAGCGCTTGTGCTCTATGGCCCGCAGTAGCATTGCCTGTTCGTCCAGTCCCAACTCGCCAATCTCATCCAGAAATAGCAGACCCTTATCCGCCTCCATTAATAGCCCAGGGCGGTGTGTGGTGGCACCGGTAAAGGCCCCTTTGCGGTGGCCGAATAGGGCGGACATGGCATTCTCACCACGCAGGGTGGCGCAGTTTACTGCTACCAGGCCTCCTTCCAATTTTCCGCGTTGTTTACGTAACTCATAGACACGCTGGGCCAGCTGGGATTTTCCTGCCCCCGTCGGTCCTGTAATGAGAATGGGCGCATCGGAGCGAATAGAGACCTGCTCTAACTGCTCGATCATCTGGTTAAAGGCCTGGTTGTTGGTTTCGATACCGCCTTTCAGGTAGGTGGTGCCCTCCTGGTGTTCTCGCTGGAAACGTGAGGCAATCTGGTCGTACTTGGATAGATCCAAATCGATAATCTGGTACTGATCCGGCAAATTACTGTTTTTCTGTGCAGGAGAAGTTTGCAGCAGGCGCCCAGGGAAATAACCGGCCTCTGTGAGCAGGTAGAGACAGATCTGGGCCACGTGGGTGCCAGTTGTGATATGTACCAGGTATTGCTCCTGATCCGGCTTAAAAGCGTAATCGCGGGCGAAATCCAGCAGGTTGCTGTACACACTCTCGAAATCCCAGGGGTCATTGAAGTTGACCCGGTGATGGACCACGTTGGTTTCAGGGGAAATACGTGCAATGTCCTCAGTGACCTGGTCTGCCAGGTTTTTCGAGTGGTTGTCGAAAAGGAGCTCAAGCCGATCGATCAGCAGGTCATCGTGCTGGCACATAGAGATATTGGGGCGCCACTTGTCCCAACGCTTGTCACTTTTACCGCGCCGATCTTTAGTCGTGCCGAGAATACTGATAGCTACTGTTTTCATACTATCTAAAATAATAAATAGCTATCTTAAAAGATAGATTTTCTATACATCGTACTGGGCTAACCCTCCCTTAGAACGCTACTGATAAAATAATTTTTTCATAAAAAACAATGAGTTACAGAAATTGGGAAAGTTTCTGCAAAAGTTGGCACTCAATTCGCTATATCAATGGCAAAAGAAGCGCGTGAAGTGGTAAACGCGGTTTCATGAGATTCTTAAAGGAGCGAGAGATGAAACCATTGCCGTATGAAGTGATGCAGGCAGGTGGGGTACCGATTAAGTCTTGGACCTTAGGTGTGCCCTTTGAAGAAGAAGCCAGGGCGCAGCTTAAAAATATTTCGCAGTTGCCTTTTATCCACAAGTGGGTGGCGGCAATGCCCGATGTACACCTGGGCAAAGGCGCCACCATTGGCAGTGTGGTACCCACCCTGGGAGCGGTAATCCCCGCAGCCGTGGGTGTGGATATTGGCTGTGGCATGATGGCAGTCCGCACCAGCCTCACTGCAGCACAGCTGCCAGACAACCTGGCGGGCGTCCGCAGTGCTATTGAGCGCGCCGTGCCCCACGGCCGCACTGGTCGGCACCGGGGTAGGGGTCGGGATAAGGGGGCCTGGGAGAATCCGCCGGACGATGCACTTGCCGGCTGGGCACCTTTGGCAGCGCAGTTTGAGGTGCTGAAAGAGAAGCACCCAGTATTGAAAAATACAAATAATATCAATCACTTGGGAACGCTTGGTACCGGTAATCACTTTATTGAGATGTGCCTGGATGAGCAAGGCAGCGTGTGGTTGATGTTGCACAGCGGCTCTCGTGGTGTGGGTAACCGTATTGGTACCTACTTTATCGAAAAGGCCAAGCGGGATATGGAACGCTGGCATATCCACTTGCCCGATAGTGACTTGGCCTATTTCACTGAGGGTAGTGAGCATTTCAATGACTATGTGCAGGCGGTGGAGTGGGCGCAGGAATTTGCTCGCATCAACCGTGAAGTCATGATGGTACGCACTATTGGCGCGGTGAAGCAGGCACTGGGTATGGATTTTGAGGCGCGTATGGAGGCGGTAAACTGCCATCACAATTACGTTTCCCGCGAACAACACTACGGCAAGGAGGTACTGGTAACGCGCAAGGGCGCTGTAAGGGCGCGTGTTGATGAAATGGGCATTATTCCCGGAAGTATGGGGGCCAAGTCTTTTATTGTGCGGGGGTTAGGAAACGAGGAAAGCTTCTGCAGCTGTAGCCATGGTGCCGGGCGGGTGATGTCCCGCACCAAGGCGAAAAAACTGGTATCCCTGGAAGAGCATCACGCGGCTACTGTCGACGTGGAATGCCGTAAAGATGAAGGTGTGATCGACGAAACCCCATCGGCCTACAAACCTATTGAGAAGGTTATGGCAGCACAAAAAGACCTGGTGGAAATCGTTTACACCCTCAAGCAGGTAGTCTGTGTCAAAGGATAGTTAGCACCGGCCAGGGATAAGGCGTTTAATAGTGAGGAATGTCGGAAGTTATGCCCAAAGGGCAGGCTCTCCGCAAGCAAGTTTGAATGTTTGTGTTCCAGTCAGCGGAGCCGGTTCTGTATGCCGGCCTGGCACCCCCGACGCTGGCGGTAGGTGTACCCACTGGGGCAATCTTCAAACGCTAACTTTGTCGCTCAATTGGTAGAGCAACCGTTAAATCGGTTTGTTACAGGTTCGATTCCTGTCAAAGTCATGTCGCCTGGAAAGCGACTTTAAGGGAAGGCGAGAGCCTGGGGTTCGAGTCCCCACAAAGAAGCCTTCTTTGTTGAAATCTATCCGGGGCCTACAGTGCCTTATGGTTTCGGTTATTGGGAATTGCAGCAATAGCTAGCCATAAAGGCACGCCGGCGGCAGTGTCGCCTTGCGTGGGTTTACGCTGTGCGTGTGGATTACAGCATTTGCATTGATTCTATTTTGGCCAAGGATGTTGGCTTCGTTACCCAGGATGGGTGCAAGAAGAACTTTGCAGAACCGCTGTATTTTGCACCCTCTGTGTATAAGCGTTGGGCCACTCTGAGATCGAGTGGGCCCCACCCTAAAGGAATAAAATGATAAGAGATCGGAGAAATGAAGTCTCTCTTTAAAATATGGAAGATTGTCAATGTGGCTGATAACGAGCGAGCACTGCTGTTTCGCCGCAGCCGATTTGAAAGGGTGCTGCCACCAGGGCGTCACCGTATTTGGCTGCTCTCAGGTGATGTACGGGTGGAGACCTATGATATTACTGAGGTGGTTTTTGATGCGATTAAAGCAAAATTCCTACTGAATACTTATAGCGAAGTGTTAGGTGAATATTTGCAGTCCTACGAATTGTCTGATCAGCAAGTCGGACTTTTCTATCGGGATGGTAACCTGGTAGATATCCTTCCCCCTGGTTCATACCGGGCCGTATGGAAAGGAGGGGAAACCGTTCGTGTAGGTATTGTGGATATTTCCAGGGAATACACCATTGATGACAATGTACTGGGGCTTCTCGGTCGCGGTGCCTGCGCAAGCCAAATACGCATCGCTGCTCAGGCGGTAAGCTATAACGAAGTTCCCGATGAGCATGTGGGTCTTTTAGTTGTCAATGGAAAGTTGGAGAAAGCGCTGCAGCCGGGTCGCTATGGGTTTTGGAAATACAATCGCTCTATCGCAGTGAAATTGATAGATATGCGCCTGCAAACTATTGAAGTGAGTGGCCAGGAAATTCTAACCAAAGATAGAGTTAGCCTGCGTATCAACTTAAGTGGCAGTTTCAAGATTACAGATCCACAGCGGGTGGCATTGAAGCTCAGTGATTATAAAAACCATATTTATCGTGAATTACAACTAAGTTTGCGTGAAGCGGTGGGTACCCAGACTCTGGATAGCTTATTAGCAGATAAAGATCGGCTGAATATTGTTATTGCAACGGGGATCCATAAAAAACTAGCGCATTACGGTATCGAAATTGTCAGTGTCGGAGTGAAAGATATTATCTTACCGGGCGACATGAAGATGATTCTTAATCAGGTAGTGGAAGCTCAGAAGGAGTCTGAAGCGAATTTAATAAAGCGTCGTGAAGAGACCCAGGCTATGCGCTCCCTGCATAACACTGCCAAGATGATGGATAACAATCCTACATTACTGCGTCTAAAAGAATTGGAATCCTTAGAAAAAGTCAGTACACGCATCGATAAAATTTCAGTTTATGGCGGCCTAGAAGGCGTTCTTAATGATCTGGTGAAACTGCGTCCAACAGCTTAAGGTAGCAAGCCACCGAGTAAGCTTTGAGTTTTAAGGACTTAGGCAGTGACTAAGATAGACGGTGCTCAGGGGAAGGGCCGCAGACAGATTTTGCGGACCTCCCTTACTTTGTCCTTGTGCCTGGGAATGCCGATTCTTATTAAAACTATTCGTGCAGGCCGTAAAAGCCTGGCCTTTCAAATCGTATTGTCACCGCTATTGTAGACCAGTGGTGTAAGCAAATTATGCTTTAAACGCTGCACCTACAATAAAAAATTCCTCAGTTTGTTATTGCCAAAAAGAATTTTTTACCGACGTTAATGTGTATAGGTGCAGAAAAAGAAGCTGGATGAAGATATAAATATTGGCTGTAGATTTTTCATGAGAAATCGGTTCAAGGGTAACTAAAATAATCCGATGAAGAGGTTAGATAAAAATAGAAATAAAGTAACTCAAGCAGCGCAGTTAATTGAGGAAAACCTTCATAGAAATTTGAAAATTACCGATATTGCTAATCATGTTCATCTGTCGCCTTTTCATTTTCAACGATTGTTTTTTGCCTATATGGGAGAACCTGTGAATCGCTATATTGCGGTGCGCCGTCTGGAGACCGCAGCATTGGAACTCACCAACACTCCAAACATCAACTTACTGCAGCTTGCAATAAATTGCGGTTTTCAAACCCATAGCGCTTTTTCTCGGGCATTCAAAAAACAGTTCGGAATAAGCCCCTCTGCTTTTCGCAATTCTCCCGAAGCCGCGGAAACAGGGGTGCAACAGGGCCGCCCGTATTTGATCAATCAGCCGCCGCGCCAGGTGATTGAGCCAGTCGAGATCGTCACTCTACGACCATTCTATTTCCGGTTTCAGCAGTCGAGAGGAACCTATGAAGGCCAATTTTTCCACAAGAGTGATTTGGATATTGGTGCATATTTTTTAGCGCTACTGAAAGAGACAGTGCCGCCGGATCAATTCTTGATGAGCTGTTTTCCTAACACCCCCCAGATGCTCAATGATGATACCGTTACAGTTTGGTACGGTGGAGCCTACTCAGAACGCCCGAACAACAACAAAAGCTATAATTGGCACATGTTCGACGCTGGAACATGGGCGGTCTTTGAACACTGGGGGGATTACAAATTCCTCTACCAAACTTGGAACCAGATTTATCGCAACTGGCTTGCTCAGACAGCGTATAGGCTGCGTGATGAATTTCCGTTCGAAGCTTATTCGGGAACACCGAACTACATCGACCCAGCAAAACAACTCACTCGTATTTATATTCCACTCAGAAAAGCATGATAGGAACAGCAGGTTTCCACTTTACTTGCTAAATTCGTCCGGAACAAAATTGTTCGGGATTAAGCCATGCAACTTCATCAATACCCAGCCACCCAGATTTGTGCAGCCTTATCGGCAGGCGATATCCAGGCCAAAGAGGTAATACACCACCAGCTAGAACGTATACAGCGCCTCAACCCGATGATCAATGCCGTTGTAACACTTAATGAAAACCAGCCTACAAGTAATATGCGTCCGTTGGCGGGTTTGCCCATCACCCTGAAAGATCAAATTTACTATCGCGGGATGGCCTGCACATTCGGGTCGGAGCGTTACAAGGGATTCCACCCTACCCAAACCGCATCTGCCGTGGAACGACTGCTGAATGCTGGTGCTCAGGTTATGGGTAAAACGAATCTCCCGCCCCTCTCGATGGACTTTCAGTGCAGTAATACTCTATTTGGCACCACTAACAACCCTTGGAATTTAGAATACACACCGGGCGGGAGTAGTGGTGGCGGTGCAGCTGCGATAGCAGCGGGGATGAGCTTTGTCGATATTGGTACAGACTTGAGTGGGTCTTTGCGTATCCCTGCCTCATTTTGTGGTGTGTTTAGTCTTCTGCCGAGCGAGGATGCCATTCCCATTGATGGGACTATGCCAAACCAGGCTGCACCGCTGAAGCATTTTGCTCGAATAGGGCCGATTGCCAGAACTTGCGATGACTTGGACCTGGTATGGACACATATGAATAACCAGCCAGACGTTGGGCAGAAAGAATTTAAAATGCCAAAGGTCAACTGGAGTGTCGATAGCGGCGGTATTGAAGTTTGTAAGAGCATCGTTAAATGTTTTGAAAATGCGAAAAACGTATGGGAAGAATCTGGGGTTCACGTAGTACAGGCTCAACCAAAAGATTTCGATTTTAAACGGGCACGTCGCGCATTTGGTGAAATTATGGGGTTTGAAACAAGCGCTTTAATGTCGGCGCCTGTACGTTTTCTTTCCAGCATTCTTGGGCGTGCAAGTGCGCGCCGTTCACCAGAATTTATCGCGAATGTCATGCTTGGTTATCGTCACAATAAAAGCCGCCTTAGCAATGCAATTGACGAAAAAAAGATATTGTCTGGTGCTATTGATGCCTTTTTGGCTGATAACAGTGTATGGGTGTTGCCCGTTACGGCGACTTCGGTGTTTAAGCATATGGCACCAACCAGCGATCGCAATGGTGTGCGTGATTACGCCCTCCCTATGTACATCAATGAGCAACCGGTAAATTATTTTGATGCGATGGCAGCCTTTACAACGCCGATTTCACTGACGGGTCATCCAGTTGTGACCTTACCAATAGGATTTGATGGAAACGGGCTTCCGATCGGAGCACAGCTGATCGGCCTTAAAGGCCAAGAGAAAGAGCTTATCGAAACTGCGAAACGCTTACATAACATTCTGAAACCACACCAGTGTCCCATGTTTATGAATGGCTAATAGTGGTTTCTTTGTGTCAGTTAATCGGTGTTGCTATCAATTTGTGGTAAGAGGATGAGGGTTAGTGGCGAGAGGTAGTCGGTAAAAATTGAAAAAATATGTGCCAACAGTAGGTAAAAGGGCATTGAGATGCCCTACATCTTTAGGCATTCATTGCCCTAAGTTAATATTCTATTGCAACGGTAACGGCAGAATTCACCAGATTTTTTTGTGAAATCTGTCCTTAGAGGGCCGTCTATATCGCTAGTAGCTGTTTGGCTTGCCGGCCCCATCTTTGAGGTAATCCTGAAGACTTTCCTGCAGGTAATAATCCCAGCCACTTTTACACATATCCCAACATTTCATTTCTGGAGATAGACCAATATGGGTAAATGTAATTAGAGTTCCCGTATTCTCCTCAGAAAATTCGAAACGCAGAGTACTGCCTTTCCACTCCTCGGGGTCATCTACGTTATCGGAAACCATATTGGATTCAGTACATTCAAGCTCAATCAATTTCTCGGGCTTCAATACTTTGGCGCGAAAGACCCAGTAAGACTGACCTTTAAAACCAGTTTTGGCGATGTCGCCCACCTTTAGGAAGGGTGCGCTTACCGGTGTCCACCACTGGGACATTTTTTCGGTTACCGCCTTGTAAGCATCTTCCCGGGAGCTTGGGCTAAAAAATGATGTAGTGTAGTTGGACATCACCGTTCTCCATAGGGTCATCGAAGCTGGGTCTGGAAGGCATTGTCAAGAATGCTATTTACCTTTCATTAGCAATCCAGAGATTTCACCCTTGGGGTCTAGTTTGCTGTGCATATTAATAAAGACCTTTCCATCCATTAGCGCTTTTCGATAAGGCTCTTCCACCATCCATTTACCCATAATAAATCCACTGGTGCCCTCGGAGCATTTCTTTTCCAGTCCGTGTTTATCCTTATCGGTTTTGGTCTTGGGCCAATCGGGAACCATGCCGGGGTTTGTCGGCATTCCACAGATAGTTTGGATAATCGGACCGCTCGCTTTACCGGGCTTGCAGATAGGCGGCTCTTTGCCATCGCCAGCGCATTGCATATGGAAATGCGACATCGCTACCCCACCGGGTGAGAGATCGCTGTAGCCAACCATAAAACTCAGCATATGTGTCTGGTTGTTGTAGGCGCCAATAAAGAAGCCACCCGCATCTTTAGGGGTTTGTGGATTTACCTTTTTACCGAGCATATTTTCGTTAGCGGTGGTCAGGTCGGCCTTAAAAATGGTAAACCGCTTGTCATCTCCGGCATCGGACCAGGCTTTCTCGCCAGATCCATGTTTGGCAGTTGGTGAGTCTTTTTCTTTTTTATTGTGGTTATCTGCAGTGGTGAAAGTGGAATAGGCCAGTAAAAACATCACCATTATTAAATAAGCGATTTTGGGTAATGAACTGAGTTTCATAAACCTCTCCTCCATATTGAGTCGATTTTGTTATTACCTATACGAGAAATTTAATGCCAGACGCTTAATAGCGCTCATATTCACTATGAAGAATGGTGTAGATCATGGATGGCTGGCGATAACTACTTGTAGCATATGTGCTTGGTTCTGGCCGCTTAGGGCCAATTTTGGAGACAGTATTTTTTACTGGGTATCTTGGGGAATAAAGGAATTCGTGGAAACGGGATATCCGGCTTCACATGAAGCGATGGGTATAGGGAGGATACAGCCGGAAAAAATTGGGGTTATCGAAAAAAATTATTAACAGGCATTTTCGCTAAATTTAAAACACTGGATACAACGATTGCTCATCCGTACCCAGTGACTCTGCTATCGAGGATGGGGCGCTATCACCCCGCATCCTTCCAAACTAATTCGCGCTCTCGGGCATAAAGGGGAATAAAGTTAAATTGTACCTCTGTGCCCCCCTGCGTACGCCGCTGAATATTCAATTTTCCATTCAGATTACTGGCACGCTCCTGCATGATTGACATACCGAAGTGGTTGCGTTTTTCCGGTGCGTTGCTGATACCCACACCGTTGTCGCGGATGCGCACATTGAGCGATTGGTTATTAGCCTGAATCATGCTGATTTGCACCATATCGCCCTGAGAGTGGTATACGGCATTCTGGGTAGCTTCGCGTACCAGCTGCAGCAGATGGATTTCCTCGTGGGGAGTGAGCGGCACTTCATTGAGGTGATAGTCGAGCAAAATAGTGATCTGCGGGTGCTGCTCGCGATAGGCGAGGATGGATTGCTCGAGGATATTGCGTAGGCCGCCAGGGCCTATCTGCAGCCTGAAGGTGGTGAGCAGTTCGCGCAGCTGGCGATAGGAGGAGTCCAACCCCTCTTTTAGCTCGGTAATAATCTCCTTCACCTTGGACTTATCCACCTGCTCGCTGCGATTGGCGCGATTGAGCCTAGTGACTTGGATTTTCAGGTAGGACAGCGATTGGGCCAGGGAGTCGTGCAGTTCCCGCGCGATGATCGCGCGCTCATCCAGAAGGGCGACGCGGCGCTCTTGGGCCTCGCGCTCGTTGATGGCAATGGCGGCGGTGACGCTGTCGGCAAAGGTGGCCAGGCGCTGTTGCTGTTCCTCATCGAGGCTGTTGCCTCTGGGCAGAGTGCACATCAGTACGCCGTAATTGCGCTTATCCACTTCCAGGGGGAAGCGGTACACGCGGAACTCTCCCTCATCGGAGGGACCGCAGGTGCTCACGCAAACCCGACAGTCACTGCCGCTGCACTGGCTGTTGCCAAACCCCTGTACCAGATGTTCGTAGGGGGCTTCGCCTTCGGGTGTCATCAGGCACAGATCCAGGTTGTTCAAGTCGGCGACATTGGCGAACTCGCCAAGCCATTGCCCCAGCTCGGATCCGGCCAGGGGCCCCTCGCTAATACGCCGTGCCAGTCGGTATTGGAAATCCAGTGCCTCGTGGCTCTTCTGTAGCTGGGCGGTTTTTTGTTCGACGCGGTGGGCCAGGTCACGATGGGTTGCGTGAATCTCGTCGCTCATATAATTGATGGTGCGTGCCAGAACCCCCAACTCGTCTTCGCTGTCGATCTCCAGGCGATTTTGGTTGAAGTTCCCCTGGGCGATGCTCATTGAGCGGCTGATGAGTTGCTTCAACGGTTGCTCCACGGAGCGATGGAGTATGTACAGGGACAGGTAAACAAGCGCCACTATGGCGAACAGGGAAGCCACCTGTACCAGGCGCAGCAGGCTGATCTTTTCCTCGGCGATGGTTTGATAGTCCAGTACCAGGGTGTCTACATCGTGAATAAATGGTTCCAGGTGGGTGGCCAACTGCAGGGAATCCATGCTGGTGCGGCCGGCGGCAATGGATTCCAACAGTGGTCGAATCTCTTCCTCCCAACTGCCGATCACCTTGCGGTAGTTGTGCGCCGCGCGCAGGTTATCGCTGGCACTGAAGTCGGAAATACTCAATACCCGGCTCAGGCGCGAAGTCACTTCGTTCGATAGTGTGGCGGTGGCTTCCAAATCACCAGAGGGTGCTGTCGCTGCGAGCCGGTAGCTCATAGCACGCAGGGAACCGGCCAGGTTCACTGCGGCGGCATCGTTTTCCGCGGCGTCAGAGATAATGTAAGAGGCCACCATGGAGCTCAGCGCGACTAACACTGTGAGCAGCATCAGGGTGCCGATTCGATAGACGATGGACTGTCGGATTCGATTCAACATATCAGTTCACTTCGATCTCGGGCCGCTGTTGGATAGCCTCTATTGTGCCGCTTACAAGCGCTCAAATTTGTGAGTACCACCAAAGAGTGCCAGTTTTGCACAAAATTTAACCTATTGCCTGTGTTTTAAATACCGCCTAAGTCATTACGGGACTTACGCCCAACCTCAACCATCAACTGGCGCCATTTTCTTACCTACTCATGGGTAGCTCAGCGCTTTTCTACCCCTTTTTGGTCAGGTGATCCTCTTTTACAGCGCTTTTATATTCCCAGCTAAACCGATGCTTTAACCGCATTTCGATGCCCTGGGAGTACCGCATGAGCCATTTCCTGGACCGACTGAAATATTTGAAGAAACAAAAAGAGCCTTTTTCCGGAGGACACGGGGAAAAGACCCATGACGACCGCAGCTGGGAAGACGGCTATCGTCGCCGCTGGCAGTTCGACAAGATCGTGCGCTCCACCCACGGGGTGAACTGCACCGGCTCTTGCAGCTGGAAGATCTACGTCAAAGACGGCCTGGTCACCTGGGAGACCCAGCAGACCGATTACCCGCGCACCCGCCCGGACCTGCCCAACCATGAGCCCCGCGGTTGCCCGCGCGGTGCCAGCTACTCCTGGTATATGTACTCGGCCAACCGCCTCAAGTACCCGAAGATTCGCAAGCGCCTGGTAAAACTCTGGCGCGAAGCCAAGTTGAGACACAGCGATCCAGTGGATGCCTGGGCCAGCATTGTCGAGGACCCGGCCAAGGCCAAGTCCTACAAAGAACGCCGGGGAATGGGTGGCTTTGTGCGGATTAAGTGGGATGAAGCCAATGAGCTGATCGCCGCTGCCAACGTCTACACCACCAAAAAATACGGACCCGACCGGGTAACCGGCTTCTCGCCGATTCCCGCCATGTCCATGGTGTCCTACGCCGCAGGTGCCCGCTATCTGTCATTGATCGGCGGCAACTGCCTGAGTTTCTACGACTGGTACTGCGACCTGCCGCCCGCCTCTCCACAGATTTGGGGCGAGCAGACCGACGTGCCCGAGTCTGCCGACTGGTACAACTCCAACTACCTGATCGTATGGGGCTCCAATGTGCCTCAGACCCGTACCCCGGATGCGCACTTCCTCAGTGAAGTCCGCTACAAGGGTGCCAAGACCTGCGTAATCACCTCCGATTATTCCGAGTGTTCCAAGTTTGGCGACACCTGGCTGGCACCGCGTCAGGGTACCGATGCGGCCCTGGCGATGGCCTTTGGCCACGTGATTTTGAAAGAATTCCACGTCGACAAGCCCAGCGCCTACTTCACCGAATATGTGCGCACCACCACCGATATGCCGATGCTGGTGACCTTGGAAGAGCGCGAGGGCAAGCTGGTACAGGGCCGCTTCCTGCGCGCCTCCGATCTGGCAGATGACCTCGGCCAGGACAACAACCCAGAGTGGAAGACTATCGCCGTCAACCATGATGGCCAGCTGGTGTCACCCCAGGGCTCCGTAGGTTACCGCTGGGGCGAGCAGGGAAAATGGAACATTGAGCAGCGCGATGGCCTGAGTGGCGAAGAAGTAGAGCTAAAGCTCAGCCTGAAAGACTGCGCCGATGAAATCGCCCAGGTGGCCTTCCCTTACTTCGGTGGCCAGACCCACGAGCACGACTACTTCCAGCACACCGACCACAGCGATGTGATCGACTACAAGGTGCCGGTGAAGTACGTGCGGAACAAAGACGACGAGGTGCTCAAAGTTGCCAGCGTCTACGACCTGACCCTGGCCAACTACGGCGTTGAACACGGCCTCGACGATCCCAACTGTGCGCACAGTTACGACGAAGACAAGCCCTACACACCCGCCTGGCAGGAAAAGATTACCGGCTGTCGCCGCGAGAACGTTATCCAGGTAGCGCGTGAGTTTGCCAACACCGCCGACAAGACCCGTGGACGCTCCATGGTGATTGTGGGCGCTGCCCTCAACCACTGGTACCACATGGATATGAACTACCGTGGCCTCATCAATATGTTGATGATGTGCGGTTGTATCGGCCAGAGCGGCGGTGGCTGGGCCCACTATGTGGGGCAGGAAAAGCTGCGCCCCCAAACCGGCTGGACCCCGCTTGCTTTCGGTCTCGACTGGCAGCGTCCGCCGCGCCATATGAACGGCACCTCCTTCTTCTACAACCACGCCAGCCAGTGGCGCTACGAGAAGTTGGAGATGGATGAAGTGGTTTCGCCGCTGGCCGACAAGAGCAAGTGGCAGGCTTCCATTATCGATTACAACAGCCGCGCCGAGCGTATGGGCTGGCTGCCCTCCGCACCGCAGCTGGGTATGAACCCGCTGCAACTGACCAAAGATGCCGCCGCTGCGGGTATGTCCGCCAAGGATTACACCGTACAGCAGCTCAAGCGCGGCGCGCTTAAGTTCGCCAACCAGGACCCGGATAATCCGCAGAACTACCCGCGTAACATGTTCATTTGGCGCTCCAACCTGCTGGGTTCCTCCGGTAAAGGCCACGAGTACATGCTGCGCCACCTGCTCGGCACCAAGCATGGCCTGATGGGTAAGGACCTGGGCGAAGCCGGCGGCAAGAAGCCGGAAGATGTGGCCTGGCACGATACCCCCAGTGAGGGCAAAGTCGATCTGCTGGTGACACTGGACTTCCGTATGTCCACCACCTGTCTCTATTCCGACATCGTGCTGCCAACGGCTACGTGGTATGAGAAGGACGATCTCAATACCTCCGACATGCACCCCTTTATCCACCCGCTCACCAAAGCGGTGGACCCGGCCTGGGAAGCGCGCAGCGACTGGGACATCTTCAAAGGTGTGGCGAAGAAATTCTCCGAACTCACCGACGGCCATCTGGGGGTGGAGAAGGATCTGGTAACCCTGCCAATCCACCACGATACCCCCACCGAAATCGCCCAGCCCTTTGGGGTGAAGGCCTGGTGGAAGGGCGAGTGCGACCTGATCCCCGGCGTTACCGCGCCGAGCATGATCGAGGTGGAACGCGACTACCCCAACACCTACAACCGCTTTACCTCTATCGGCCCATTACTTGAAAAACTCGGCAACGGCGGTAAGGGCATCAGCTGGAATACCGATGACGAGGTGGACTTCCTCAAGAAGCTCAACCGCACCTGGAAGGATGAAAGCGCCCGCGATGGCCGCGCCCGTATCGACAGCGCCGTAGATGCCGCCGAGATGATCCTGTCTCTGGCCCCTGAAACCAACGGCCAGGTGGCGGTGAAGGCCTGGGAAGCGCTGGGCAAGATCACCGGTCGCGATCACACCCATCTGGCCAAGCCCAAGGAAGACGAGAAGATCCGCTTCGCCGATATCGTGGCGCAGCCCCGCAAGATCATCTCCTCCCCCACCTGGTCTGGCCTGGAAGATGAGCATGTGAGCTACAACGCCGGCTACACCAATGTGCACGAGCTGATTCCCTGGCGCACCATCACCGGTCGCCAGCAGTTCTACCAGGATCACGAGTGGATGCGCGACTTCGGCGAGACCATGTGTGTGTACAAGCCGCCCATCAACCTGAAAACCGTACAGCCGGTGCTGAACCAGAAGCCCAACGGTAACAAGGAGATCCTGCTGAACTGGATCACCCCGCACCAGAAGTGGGGTATCCACAGTACCTACTCCGACAACCTGCTGATGCTCACCCTGTCTCGCGGTGGCCCCATCGTGTGGATGAGTGAAAACGACGCCAAGCTGGCGGGAATTGAAGACAACGACTGGATCGAAATCTTCAACGTCAATGGCGCCATTGCCGCCCGTGCGGTGGTGTCCCAGCGAGTGCCAGACGGCATGGCCATGATGTACCACGCCCAGGAGCGCATCGTGAATACACCGGGAGCGGAAACCACCGGCACCCGCGGCGGTATCCATAACTCCGTAACCCGCGCGGTGATGAAACCCACCCATATGATCGGCGGCTACGCCCAGCAGTCCTACGGCTTTAACTACTACGGCACTGTGGGCTGTAACCGGGATGAGTTTGTGGTGGTGAGAAAAATGAACAAGGTCGACTGGCTGGATGGCGAAGACGTCAAAGAGCCGACGCGAGAGGAGGTGTAACAATGAAAGTTAGAGCCCAGATCGGCATGGTGCTGAACCTCGATAAATGTATCGGCTGCCACACCTGCTCGGTGACCTGTAAAAACGTCTGGACCTCTCGCGAGGGGGTCGAGTACGCCTGGTTTAACAACGTCGAGACCAAACCCGGTGTCGGCTACCCCAAAGAGTGGGAAAACCAGGACAAGTGGAACGGCGGCTGGACCCGCAAGAAAAACGGCAAGCTGCAGCCCAAGATCGGCAGCAAGCACCGGGTACTGGCCAACCTGTTTGGCAACCCGGATATGCCGGAAATCGACGACTACTACGAGCCGTTCGACTTCGACTACCAGACCCTGCACAAGGCGCCGGAGCAAAAACACCAGCCGGTGGCCCGTCCGCGCTCGCTGATCAGTGGCGAGCGTATGGAGAAGATCGAATGGGGTCCCAACTGGGAAGAAATTCTCGGTACCGAATTCGACAAGCGTAAGAAGGATAAGAACTTCGAACAGGTCCAGGCAGATATCTACGGTGAGTTCGAAAACACTTTTATGATGTACCTGCCACGCCTGTGCGAGCACTGTCTCAATCCGGCCTGTGTCTCTGCCTGCCCCAGCGGCGCCATCTACAAGCGCGAAGAGGACGGCATCGTCCTGATCGACCAGGACAAATGCCGCGGCTGGCGCATGTGTGTGTCTGCCTGCCCCTACAAGAAGATCTACTACAACTGGAAAACCGGTAAATCCGAGAAGTGTATCTTCTGTTACCCGCGTATTGAGGCGGGCCAGCCAACTATCTGTTCCGAAACCTGCGTGGGCCGTATCCGCTACCTGGGGGTGCTGCTCTATGATGCCGACCGCATCGAAGAAGCCGCTGCGGTAGAAGACGAAAAAGCCCTCTACCAGGCCCAGTGCGATATTTTCCTCGACCCCAGCGATCCCAAAGTCCAGGAAGCTGCCCGCGCCGAAGGTATCCCCGAAGCTTGGCTCGAAGCCGCGCAGAAATCCCCGGTGTACAAGATGGCCATCGATTGGCAGATCGCCCTGCCACTGCACCCGGAGTACCGCACCTTGCCCATGGTTTGGTACGTGCCGCCGCTGTCTCCGATCCAGAACGCAGTGCAGGCCGGGCAAGTGGAAACCGTCACCGTGGGGCGCGGCGCCGAGATCCCCGATCTCTCCACCCTGCGTATCCCGCTGCAATACCTGGCCAACCTGCTCACCGCCGGCGACGAAAAGCCAGTGGCCCGCGCCCTGGAACGCATGATTGTGATGCGCGCCTATATGCGCGGCATCCATGTAGACGGCGTGCAGGAACGCGAGTTGCTGGAAGAGGCGGGAATGACCGTAGCCCAGGTAGAAGAGATGTACCGCTATATGGCCCTGGCCAATTACGAAGACCGCTTCGTGGTGCCCTCAAGCCACAAGGCTTACGCCGAGAACGCCTACGACATGAAGTCCTCCTGTGGTTTCAGCTTCGGCAACGGCTGCAGCACTGGCAACGACAGCACCAATATCTTCGGCGGCAAGCAGAATGCGGTGCGCGAAGTGATACCGGCCAAAGTGGTCGACTGAGGCCGAGGGGAGAGTACCGATGAAAGTATTAAACCTGATCGCCCGCCTGCTGGATTACCCGTCCGATGAGCTGGTGGCGCACCTGGATGAGTTAACCAACTGGGTGGCGGAATCCGAAGACCTGGACAAGCCCCTGCGCGATTTGCTGCTGGCGTTTATCGCTCATTACGAGCGTATGGATGCGCTCGATTGGCAGAGTGAATACGACGGTTTGTTTGAGCGCGGCCGGGCTGTGTCCCTGCACCTGTTCGAGCATATCCACGGCGAATCCCGCGATCGCGGCCAGGCCATGGTGGATCTGATGAACCGCTACCGAGCCGCCGGCCTGGAGCTGAATCAGCGCGAACTGCCGGATTATCTGCCCACCTACTTAGAGTTCTGCGCCACCCAAGGTGAAGCGGCCTACGGTTGGGTGCACGATATCACCCATGTGATTGCCCTGTTGAGCGCGCGCCTGTCAAAGCGCGAGAGCCCCTATCACCTGTTGATGGATGCGCTCTTGCAAATGGCCGGCGTCTTCGTCGATCTGACCGCGCTCAAAGAAGAAGTTGCCAATGAGGAGCGCGACGATACCCCCGAGGCGCTGGACAAGATCTGGGAGGAAGAAGTGGTCAGCTTTACCGGCGCCAACAATTGTGACCAGTCCATAACGCGGCCCAGCGCTGCGCAGCTGCGCGACGGCCAGCCCCTAACCTGGGCCTCCAGTGCCAAAGATGCCGCGCAGAATTCTGCCCAGCCCGTACCACAGGAGTAACAAGATGAACTATCTGAATACGCTGCTCTTTGCCATCTATCCCTTTGTTGCCCTCACGGTGTTTCTGGTGGGGAGCCTGATCCGCTATGACCGCGATCAATATACCTGGCGCACCGGCTCCAGCCAGTTGTTGGAGCACAAGCAATTGCGCATCGGCAGTTACCTGTTCCATATCGGGGTGATTGCCATTCTCGCGGGCCATTTTGTCGGCCTGCTTACGCCCAAAGCGGTGTGGCACTTACTCGGCATTGAAGCCTCCACCAAGCAGATGATGGCAATGGTTATCGGTGGTTTCTTCGGGGTAATCTGCTTTATCGGCCTCACCATTTTGATTAAGCGCCGCCTCACCAATCCGCGAGTGCGCGCCACCACTTCCAAAATGGACCTGACCATCCTGCTGATGCTTTACGCCCAGTTAATCCTCGGCCTGATCAGTATCCTGGTTTCCGCCGGCCATATGGACGGTGCCGAAATGCTCAAGCTGATGACCTGGGCCCAGTCCATTGTCACCCTCGATGGCTCCGCAGCGGCAGCGGCTATCGCCGACGTAAATATCATCTACAAGCTGCATATTTTCCTTGGTATGACCCTGTTCCTGCTGTTCCCCTTCAGCCGCCTGGTGCACGTATGGAGTGTTCCAGTGCAGTACTTCCGCCGCAATTACCAGGTAGTGCGTGCCAAAGCCGCGCGCTAATCCCAGCAATCGTTTAACAGGCCCGCCAAGTGTGGGCCTTGTGTGGAGAAGAGTCATGAGTGCATTACTAGCTTCCGACGCCGCCGGGCATGAATTCGAACTGGCTGAAGCCGTGGCCGTGAACGGCAGTGAAATTCCCGCAGACCTGATTTACCAGGAGATGCAATACCAGACCGCCAACTCCCCGCGCCAAGCAATTTACCGCGCTGCACGGGCATTGGTTATCGGTTGGCTGTTACGGGAAAAGGCCGCAGGGCAGGGGCTTTGCGCTGCCGATGAAGACTTGCACAGCGAGGCCTTCGATCACGCCGTTTCAGATCTTTTGAAAGGTGAGTTGCAAGTGCCCCCGGCCAGTGAAGCCGAGTGCCGCGCCTATTTCGAAGCCCACCCACATAAATTCCGCTCCGATCCCCTCGCCGAAGTGCGCCATATCCTGATCCCGGCCGCACCGGATGACTCCGAAGCCTGCGCCAAAGCGCGCGCCGCCGCCGAGGAAATGCTCAAGCAGATCCGCAACGATGCCAATCCGCTACAGACCTTCGCCCAGTTAGCCCAATCCCACTCCGCCTGTTCCTCCGCCGAAGCCGGTGGCAGCCTCGGCCAAGTAGGGCGCGGTGATACCGTCGCCTCCTTCGAGCGCGCAGTATTCGAGCAGGGCACTGGCTTGGTAGCAGAGCCCGTGGAGACCCCCTACGGTGTGCATCTGATATATGTGGAACACTGCGAACCGGGCCGCCCGCTGGAATACGAATATGTTTCGGAGCGAATCGAGGAATACCTAACTGAAAAACGCCGCCGCCAGATGACTAGCGACTACCTGCAAAAAATGGTTCAGGCCGCGCAAATATCAGGCCTGGATTTATCGGGGGAGGCCCACTGAGGGGCAGAGATTCGCCAACTGTTCGCACGCAATCGCGACTGGGTAAATTGAAGTGGAATTCTTAATCCAGTACAGGTACAAATCCACTTGTTAATCTTTTCTATATAAGAGGCCGTAACCTAAACCACTAGTAGCCCCAAATAGAAGGCCTACTGTAAGTACATGCTTTAGATAAATTAACCAACCCCAAAACGTTGGATAGCCATTAATTGCTTTTATTACATCTACGCTCATTAAAGTGTCTTTAACCCTGCCAATGTAATTGCCATCAGGGTAAGGCCAGTCATTAATTCCAGGATATAGAGAGCCAACAATTAAACCTAGACACATACACTTAAATAGATTTAACCCAAAGTATCTTTCTATGATTAATGCAAGTGGTACATAAATCATCATGTGTGCTAGTGATATAGGGATTGAAAAAATCAAAATAAATGCTGGACCGGCTGAGTTTATTTTAGAAAATCCTAATGTACCGGCCAGTAACAAAAGTACTATCGAAGGAATAAGGCTTGCAGCAATGATTGATGGTATATGTCGCACAGAGATTTGGTTTGAACTTACGTCCAGAAATTATAGGCTTTCATAGGGTGCCTAAGCTATGTAATTGATTGATGTGTCATATCCAGCTAGTACTTTCGCACCAAAGTGTCGCATGATGTCAAAATGCGTTAGTGTGGCTGTCTTCGCAAAGACCACAGCGCAGCGATTATTACCATTCCACAAAAACCTAAATATATTATTTTGCCTTTCAAATTTTCAACATCAACACACTGCCAATTTTCACACTGACGGACTATAAAAACATTTCTCGGATCAATCCAGAAAATTATACCTGCCGTTATTGCGGAAAATATAACCGGGTAGGATCTTACTTTGGGGGCAACTTCGGCCAAGAATGCCGCAAGCCAGAAAGCGAACAGTGAGGCCAAATATAACTTTAATTGGCTCTGTCCAGAGAAAATCAAGCTGGTAATTGTACTGAAAAAAGCACACAGCCCGATAAAGAATCTAAGTCCGCTTAATCTGGAAAGACCACTATCATCCTTGGTAAATTTGTAGCCATATCTTTTCATGGTTTATACTAGTGTATTGATGGGCAACCTAGGTGTAAACCGTTAGCCATTGAATTTAAAGCGCAATCTAGCCTTATATTTACACCAGCTTCCTGACCAGTCAAATTTCCTACATTCTTAATGCTTTTACAGCAGATCAATCAAATAAGTTATCCGGCTCTGACTCTACAATTTCAATATCTTGCAAAATTCCATCAGGATTAAGCTGGTTAGTTAGTACTACCCAGCCGTCTCTCTAATTGGATATTTAGGATCATATCCCTCAATGCGCTGAAGGTATTCTGAGTAAGGAGTGATGTTTTCAGCATGATAAAATAATTGGTGAAAATGAGGTTGCAATTATCAAAATAAATAAAACCATTGATGAAGTGGATTTATCCTCCGACAAAAAAGAATAGCATTAATATGAACTTATCCTGATAAGCTTCCTTGTTGTCTATTATTTTCTTCATTAATTACTGAAATAGTTCTTTCTATAAATCTTTTATAAGCTTTTTGGGGTAGGAATGGGGATTTATTATTTATATTGAATTTTTCCAAAATATCCTTAACTTGTGTATCAATCATTATTTGTTCCACACCCAATCCTTTTTGATGAAGCTCTTGAATTTTATTTATCCATATAAAAGTATTTTTCCTGAATTCAAGCAAAGATGACTTGTTTGCTGTAGCGCCATGCCCCGGTATTATCAAACTTTGATCATCGCCCAGATTTAAAATGGCCTCAATGGCTTCATTAAAACCTTTAATTCCGCCAGCATAAAATGTTGGGTGCCAGCTGGTATCGAATACATCACCGACAAATATAGAATTACTTTCCTTATGGTAATAGATATTGTCGATTGTTGTATGGGACTTGACTTTAATGTGAGTGAGTCCATCTAAATTGAAGCTGCTCTCTATCAGTTTTCCACCTTGCTTTTCAAAGTGCGCGTTTCCACCTGTGTGGTCGGAATGCGCGTGTGTGTTTAAGATGAAGGAGATAGACTTATCGTAAATTGACCGAATTTCTTGATCTAACGCACTTAACTGATTATTTCCTGGCATAGGATCAATGAGTACCAATCCATTTTCCGTTGATATTAAGCCAATATTCGTTCCGTACTCTTTTCCACTCAAGATATGTAGGTGTTCAGAAACTTTTTGCACGCTAATGCTACTAGATAAAGCGATAGAGCTGGTGAGTAGAAATAAATTGGAGGTCAGAATTATAAATCCTTTCAAAACTCATCCTCTTGCACTGTGATAAATGGTTCTTTAGTCTGTAACGGCTTTGTCAGTTGTAATTTGGATGCGGGATGGTATTGGGATACTTTGGTAAGGCTAGCCAAAAACGTTAACTGCACAAAATTGCTAGCCTTAGCTATTCCACGCTAATTTTAATTTCATCTATAGGGTAAGCCGGCTTAATTTGAGCGCAACTTAGTGCCTTGATGAAGTCAATGTACGATATTTAAGTAACCAGTTATGTGAATTAATGATTGCTGGTGAGAGCTAGCTATTTCATTGAATGAAAACCGATATTATTTCCTTCGGTATCTTGCGCTATTGCGATAAAACCGTGCTCTCCAATAGACATTTTAGGCACTACTACCTTCCCACCTGCTGGCTCAACTCTGGCCAGTTCAACAGAACAATCTTCGCTATCAAAATACGCTAGAGTGCTATTACCTCCAGCTTCAACACCCTCCATTTTACAAATTGCTCCACTTGCACCCGGCTCTTGTTTCATTGGAAATGCCCACATCTCGGGTTGAGGGAAGTCTTTTACTTCGTCAGGATTGTCTAATCGAGTTAACTCCTGCTTGAGAACAGCTTCATAAAAGGACTTTGCACGAACCATATCATTTACATAAATTTCAAACCAACAAACTGCATTTGTATTCATTTGAGTATCCTCACTGTTAAGTATCTAAGTATGGTTTGTATTTCTGGAGACATAACGAAGTTTTAGAAAGATCATTCATATTTTACGCGCAATAATGAAAACTACCATATTATGCATTCCATGCTGCCATAGAACTTCAATGGTAAAACCAGCGTCTTGAATTTCTTTCTCTAGTTTTACTTTTGTTAGGATGAAGACATCGGGCATTAAGCCCATAAATTTTCCCAGAGGTGCTAAGAGCTTAATAAACCGTATATAGGAATTACCCATACAAACGGTACTACTCACGAAAACACCACCAGGCTTTAGGATTCTAGCAGCTTCTGCCAAAACATCTCTTCTATCTGGTAATAAGTGAATAACATTTAAACCCAATACTGCATCAAAACTTGCAGACTCAGCATTGAATTCGGTTAATGTACCTCTGGTAAATCTAATATTATCGATGCAGGCTTCCCTGGCCTTAGTTCGGCCAATCTCAAGCATATTTTCAGAGATATCTACCGCTTCAATATGTTGCACATGTGGAGCGTGGCAAATCGCTGTAGTCCCTGTTCCGCAACCAAACTCCAAAATATTCATATCAGGCGTAAAGAATTTCTGAGTATCTGAGAGCTTCTTCTGATAACTTGCCTCGTCAGAAATAGGGCTCCTAGCATACTCCTCTGCTTTTCTATCCCAGAACTTATCAGACCTAGTCATATCAGTTCCTGTATAAATGCCAAGGTGTTATCGGCGCTGTTTTTTACTCCCTGACTCATAAAGCCTCAAGCTGCGGACCGAAGCGTCCGAAAGCCTTAACATTTTAAGTTTCAAAACCCACTAAGAACACCCCACAACTTACCCCAACGTTCAAGCTTTTCAGCGGCACTCAACAGTCTTGGTTGAATTTGAATGGGGTTGCCAAGTTGATTCACATCTTGCAATAAATTGGAATTTACTGCTCCGCGAAGCCGACCATTTATATTGCAACCTACGGCTAGTAGTTCATTACAAGCTTTACAATGGTAGAAATTAGCAAGCTGATCACCATTTTGTTTAGTTAAAATCCCATCGCCAATGAAAATCACTGACATATTCGGATCACTAATAATACGTGACGGGTTGGATTGGCAATAATTACAATCGCAAACGCGCGGATTTAAACCATCGAGCGCTCCAGCTAACTGAACTTCAACCCGCCAACGCTTACATTTACACGATCCCTTAAAGAGCATAATAATTAGCGCCAATTACGATGAAAGATACGCTCGCCCCAATTGCCGGAGGCTGCTGACATCTTTTTGCCAGGATTTTGGCAAAAAAGGTGACAGCAACCGCGGGTCAGATTGCATGCACTTGGTACGCCCAGCATAGGCGTGAACTAATAGGGTGAAACTCCCCTGTAGGAAGATCACCATTTAATGGCACTCCATTAAATGCTAACTACCAGTGAATGGCAACTGCAACAGGGTGAGATCTTTGGGTAAGGGTGCCACTGAAAAACTACAAATTATCGAATAGAAATATCATTTAATGCTTAGCCTAGAGGCGAAGTGGTCAAGGGCACTGAAGCCATGTGATCTAATGGGTAGAGTAAATGATGAAGTTGTGTAGTGAAAGTCACCCCCGTATCAGGGGAGATCTGTGTAACCTGCTGATATGAAGCTGTCAGCATGGCCGCTGACTCATAATTAGTCCCAACCCGCTAGCCACCATCGCGGGGAAAAGAAGTGGTGAAACATAGCAGTGCCTCAGTCAGTAATGACCAAGGTGATTAGGCAGAAGTCAGCCGGCGACATAGTAGTCTAATACCAAGATTAATACCTTGGTCATGGTGAAGGCTTGAACCTAAATCCATTACGGATTGGGAGCCGCCCATTGCGGACCCGTACGATGGGTGGTGTGGAGGCCGGTAGCTAGAAACTACCGGCTACCCGATTTATATCCTTAGCTAAATAGTGGCACATCATCATGGATGTTCGACCAAGGAGGCTTTTCTGATGTATAAACTTGGATTTTTGGTGCTAGCTCATCAGTATAATTTTTAATTATACCTAGTGGTAAAACAAAATCGCCCGGGAAATGCTTCCCGTTAATAAGGTGAGTTGGTGTTCCACATGTGGAGCAGAAATTTTTGTATGATTTTTCGGTAGCTTGGTAATTGATAACCGAGTCTTCGCCTTTAGATAATGAGAATTTTTCTTTCGGAACAACAGCATAGGTACTGTGATCAGAGCCTTGTAACTTTCTACACATAGAGCAATGACACTTCACTACTGTCTTAATAGGAAGATTAAATTCCCATGCTACAGAACCACAATGACAGCCGCCTTTTATTTTATTCAATTTTGCATCTCCGTGAAATATAACCGTTGATTATATTCATTTATTTTATTTTCTTCGGTTTAAGGTAAGGCTACATGTTAAACGACATATAATATATGATACAGATCATATTAAATTGTAGGCACATAAGAACTCATGCCTTATACAAAAGAGCATAAGGAAATTACTCGTAGACGAATTCTTGAAAGCGCGTTCAGGCTTTTTACGGTCAAGGGTTTTGATGGCGTTACAGTGGATGGAGTGATGAAAGATTGCGGGCTCACCAGAGGAGCGTTTTATGCTCACTTTGACAGCAAGGCGGTGTTGTATCGTGAGTCCTTAAAATTTGCAGTCAATGGCACTAAGCTTGCCGAACTTAAACCAGATGGCACTACCGATAAGGAATGGCTATGCCTATTGCTTGATGGATACCTTAGCTTAGAGCATGTGCGGGGTGAATACCCATGTCCACTTGCATTTTTAGCTACGGATATAACCATGCAGGATGAAGAAACAAAAGAAACTTATGCAAGCATCTACGATGGCATGAACAAAGCAATTTTGGAATACGCCAAAAGCTATGTTGATTGCGACGAAGATGATATTTTGTCAGTAACTGCAATGCTCATTGGTGCAGTAGCCATAGCAAGAATCATAGGTAACGAGAGTTCCGTTACAAAATTATTGCAAGCGTGTCGCCAACAGGCGGGGTTGAAATTGGGTGGAATATAACGCTGAGCATATGGGCGGCCGAAACAGAGCGAAGCGGTGTATAGATCGTCCCAGCCCGCGCTATTTTCAGATGAAAGCTGCGTTTGTATGGTTGTTCTAGTTCGATTCAAATGTTGAAAACCCTTTTCGCTAACGGGTAAATTGAGACACACCTTCGCCGGTCACCGAAGATCTTTTCTGCCACAGTTCGTTGCATTGTCGGTTCATAAAGGCCGATAACAAGTATGAACGTAACAGACACTCATTAGGCATAACTCGAATAGTCATGTGGGACTCAAGCCCGAATAGTGAGGCCGAAATACCTATATTTTATGGAACCTCAAGAGATTAATGTCGGTATCGATGCTAGTAGCATACAGCTCGATATTTTTGTGATATCAACTGGCCAATTCTTTACTGTTACCAATGATAAATATGGTATTAAGGACACCGTTCAACAACTGTAGTGCCTAAAACCCAGAAGAGTACTTATCGAGTCCACCGGAAGGCTTGAATTGGAGTTTGTCTGTGCTGCTCACAAGGCGGGACTGCCTATAGTTGTTTGCAATCATTCAAATGTAAGAAACTTTGTAAAGTCAACAGAGCAACTCGCCAAAGCTGACCAGCTGGATGCTGTCGAAATTGCTCACTTTAGGGAGGCAAAGAAGTCGATGTTATCGCCAATAAAACCTGTAAATTTAATATTAGAGACTTACTGCTGGATCTAGCATCGCTGGTTTAATAATGTGATGCTTTATACGCCAAATGGTAAAAAATTAACTTGCCTTTATTGACTTACTAGCAAAAGTAACTGCAAAATAATCATGTTGTAAATTTTGTGTCAATTTCAATATTTGTTTTTTCGTAAGGATGCGTTAAATGAAAAAACTAAACTTACACCTATCGGTAGTTGCAATATTATTCTCGCTTCTCTCTCACCAAGCACTTTCTACAGATGTGTCATCTGGGTATAAAGCCAAAATAGAAATGGATTTTTTATTGGCCCCAATAAAAAATGAAGTTGATTTGGAAAACTATTTAGCTATTACTCCAATAGAGAATAGTCCTCTGAGAGTTCTGCCGGAAATAGAGCGAGATATATTTATTAATAGCTTGGTCTTTACCAAAAAAGGTCTCGCTTCATTTGATTACAGTGCACTTACTTATGGACCGAGTGTTACCGAAGTTTATAGCATTTTAGCGCTATTCGGGTCTCAATCCGTCACTCCATTTTTACCAGGTTTATCAGTAACATCCGGACCGGATAAATCGATAATGAATGCGGCCGATACTATGCCAGTCGCATCCCAGTTGCTTGATTATCAATGTAGGTGGAATAGCCCTATTAACCAATTTTCCTGTCTTTTTACTCCATTTCAAACTTGCTTTCCTGCTTGGTGCACCTGATAGTTAGTTAGGTTGATATCCCCACTCAACTGAGTGGGGATATCAAGAAGGCTAGAAGGGTTAGCTCTATATATTGAGATTGTTATCTAGTTGGATGAGATTTCAAAATCATACTTGGGTTTACGAATCTAAAATTTACATTATGAGGAGGTCTATTGGTTAGATTACTGAAATATTTACATGCTTCAATTTCAATTCGATTTTCACAGTTGTAGTAGATGCAGGATTTCGCAGTAAGAAATAATAATAACCTCATCTCCTTTTTTAAAATAGATGATTAAAAAATGAATAATATTAAAATATTGGTTTTTGTGATGCTAATTTTTAATGCAAGCATTGAGGTTTGGGCAAGTACAAACAAACCAATAAAGAGCCTTTACAACCAAATAAATCAAATCTACAAAGATACACGAATGGATCCAAGTGGGAACAAATTACCTAAGAAGTTTTACTCAGATAACTTTAGTCCCATTATAAATTCTGAAGCCTTAAGTGATTTTAGTGGAATTGAACTGGAATACCTATTTCAAGCTACAAAAACCGCTATTGCTTATGATCCAGATGTCAATTACGCCAAAGATATGGCTAGAGTATTACATTATTTAAAGATAAAAAATCTTGTGAAAGAGCGTCACTTAGTTGCTCTGCAGGAGGCCTATATTGCAACTCGACAATTTGAATTAGCCAGCAACATGGTTGAACAAAAAAGTTCTGGATATTTACAAGTTATACCGGAAGTTCATAGGGTTGGCGAAAAAACATCTAGGCATCCTACAATTTGGAAAGTCGAGAAGAACTCTATTAAACAGAGTGCTTTTAGCATACCAGACAATGGCCCATTCATTTTGGTTGCATCAAACCCCTTATGTAGTTTTTCCATTTCAGCAGCTCAACATATTATTGTTGATGAGGAGCTATTAGAGATCTTCTCTGAATACTCATATTGGCTCACTGAGCCTAGGGGTAAACTGTATATTGAGGGGTTCCTAGATTGGTCGCGAAATTATCCAAGCTTACCCACAGGTTTGATGCATGAGACTCCACCATGGTCTGAGTTACCTGAGTTGCGTAGCAACATAGGAACTCCGGCATTTTATTTCTTTTCTGATGGTAAATTTATCGAATACTTTGTTGGTTGGCCACGAGAGGGAGAACCTGAAGCACTGAATAATGCTCTCAGGAATGTCGGTTTGAATCGTTCTGAAAAACAAATATCTGTAATGAATAGGGGTGGCTAATGGACTTTACCGAGATTGATAACATCACTACTCAATATTTCTATGTAATGAAAAATAAACCCGTAGACGTATCAAGAATGCCATTAGCATTGTAAAACAGCTAAACCTGTAGATGATAATGCTGGCATCTAGGGCTGAAAAATTGATACCTTAATAAGTAAATTAGAGATCTGATCACATTTTTTAGGTTTGTAAGAGCAAAATTACTCTCTTTCAACAGGTTTGAGATAGACTTTAAAAGTTGTCACTCAGATTGCCAATATAGTCACTTAATATCTATCATTAGCGCTATTATTGCGTTGAACCAAATGTCATCGTTTACAAATAGGCATAATATGAAGGCATTCACACTAACTATTTTAGTTATTGCAGTACTATCTTTCTTTTTCTTACAGCCAGCGTTCTCTCTAGATGCTTCACTAAAAAGTCAAGGTGAAAAATTTACGCGCAGTAGTTTAATTAAACAAAAACAAAAATATTGGATGGATAAGAGAGAAAAGGATTACCAGCTTGCTCCAATACAAAATCAATTAGAATTAGAAAAATACTTAGAGATTACTCCAACTGAGAAATCACCTTTGAATGCATTATCGGAAATAGAAAGAGAAATATTTATTAATAGTTTGACTTTTACTAGTAGAGGAATAGCTGGATTTGACTATAGCGTACTTAGCTATGGTCCAACGGCTACAGAAGTCTACAATATACTTGCATTATTTGGTTTTCAATCCAATACCCCATATTTACCAAACTTAACAGTAGCATCAGAATCAGATAGCTCAATAATGGCAGTAGCAAAAATTATGCAGGGCGACTTTGTTTTATTGGATAGCCTTTGCATATGGAATACTGATATTAAACAGTTCTTTTGTGGACAGCACGGGCTTGAAATTTGTTTCCCAATGATTTGTTTGTAAATAATCCGTGTTTTGTAATTCGGTATTTTCCTATATATTGCAGTACATAAATCCTAGACCCCCACTAAAAGCGACACACTTGGTGATAGCCAAGGAGGAAAGTTGGCTGTAGGCTGGTTAACTTCCACGCAAATAAGCCAGCAATCCCATGGAACCTGCACCAGCCAGCTGACCCTCAACGAACGATATCAGATTTAAGTCCTCAACGGGCCAGAACTATACAGCCAGAGCCATTGCGCAACAACTCAGTCGTTTAAACAAAACCATTTCTCGTGAACTAAATCGCTGTAGCCTTTATAGTGCGAAGAGCGCTCACTTACTATATATGGGCAGGTCGACATCGTGTGCGTATGGTCCTGTGTATTTCCATAATGTCGCTATCAAGTCCCACTTCATATTAAAGCCAATGTAGAAACGTCTAGTCGACGTTGGAAAATTTAAGAATGTGGCTCTAATTGCATGTCTGAGAAAGTAATTTATCATCCTGACTACCATGGTGAAAAACAACACCTATTGGGATGAAAATATTGCTTAAAAGCTTGACGAGTAACCATAGTCATTTGTTATGTGGTATGTCTTCATGCCAGCCGGCACGTGAGTACCGGACAGGGGGATGCTTTGGTTAGCACTTGGGTGTTGCCTTAGATGATCATAAAGCTCTGGGCGACTCTTAAGCTGATTAAGCAATTCGAGAGGACGCTGGCGGACTTCGCCAAAACGATACCCGGAGGCGGTTTGCGTTATCGTCTCAAGTGAAACCGAGATCCGCGCCGGCCTATCGGCTCACTCGCCACGCACGAGTAATTGCAGGTCCTCCGGATTCCCTTCGATAAGGCGGCTAAGGGATTCGGCGCGAGAGATCCGACCGTCTCTTAGCGTGTACAGGCTGATTACCTTGATTGTGAGCTGTTGGCCATCTTTCGCCTTCGCGCGCACCAGATGCACATCAGCTATCCGATCGCCCTCGCCAATTACGGAAAGGTAATCGAATCTGACGGCCGAGTACTCCATACGGAACAAATTGATACGCGAATCGAGTTGGGATCGCCCAATCGTTGTGTCGTCGATAACCTGCACGAAGTCTTCGGTAAAGTAGCGGTCGGTGACCTTAGAATCAGCGTTTGGATCACATACCGCTTTGGCCATCTCATCCAGAAACGCTTCGCCCTGTTCACTATTCATTTTCGATTCTTCTCCGTTCGCGTCCGATAGTGGTCGAACGCATGGACAGACATCTACCACTGTCTAACGCTAAGGTTGACCGAGCTGTCATGCAGCTCGCTAAAAATATTACAAAATAGGCGGAGCCTATCCCGCGAGTTTGATTATAGCGGCTTTGGGCCAACGCTCTGTGATGCGCAAGTGGGTCAGCTTAAACCTTTGGTATCCGGGTGGCAGTAAAGAGGACCGCGATTTGGACACTTATGGATGATGTTCGAATCAGACTGGTGTGCTGAGCCCGATGATGTATCCTCAATAGCTCGCCGCTTAAAGGCGAGCTGGCAATCGAAGCATGCAAACTTATTTAAGAACTCAGTCATAGTGTATAGCGTGTGGTGAAGGGGTGGGCCATACAATGAACCTTTGATCTTGACTTCAAGTATCCTCATTCACTAATTTTTGAATATAAATATTCGTCGAAGTATTGGCCATTTTTACATGACGCTTTTCGAAGAGTACCTTCATACAAATAGCCATTTTTCTCTAAGACTCTAATAGATGCACCATTTATGGAAACTACAGAAACAAATAACCGGACGATATCTGTATATTTAAAAAGCACATCCGTAAAGACTCGAACTGCCTCAGTAGCAATTCCATTGTTCCAGAACTTCCTTCCAATCCAGTAACCCAGTTCAGCGCCGCAGCTATATTCAAATTCACCTACCTTAGCCGATATACATCCTACAAGCTCTCCATTGTACTCGATCTTTTTTATTAGGCTTGAATTCTCACTATTTTCAACCCACCAACGAGCATCACTCACTGTATAAGGTTGAGGTATGGCATCTGTTATATATTGCGTTACCTCATTATCATTAAGGTACAACATTAGTGAATCAATGTCAGACTTATCAAACTGTCTTAGCTTAAGCATTTTTTAGAAACTCTACCGTAGAGACTCATGAACGACAGCAAATTAAGAAGGTGATCCTATGTGAAGGACCGTATTATACCCTTGTCAATCGTAAGTATCGGGCGTTTACTAGTAATGTCATTCTCTCATTATAAATGAGATCCGAGACCCTGGGATAAACCTAGGTTTTTTCACACATCTATCCTAGTATTCAACAATTATTTCATGCGTAACAAGGGAATTGAAATCTTCAGAATAACGTTGAAGCCTATGTCTTATGTGCAAACCGTAATCCTTAATCCCTCTGATTCCAACCTTATGGCCAACAATTTTTTTGCTAGTGGGTGTAAAGTCGAAGTGTCTATTTCTTTAAGCCTACGTTTTCCTAAGCGCTTATCTAGTGTGGCTAGGGATTGAATCAGTGGATTCTCGGAGTTTATAGCTTCATCAATTTTGAGGGTATGAACGAATTCCCAGCAGGCTTGATAGGCATCTTGTCGAGATAACTCTCCATACTCCACCTCACCATAGGATAGTTTCTGCTTTTCACTTACATGCTCAGGTACATCGGAATCAGTAACCCAGCGATTATCTTTTCTATAGAAATTACCACTCGCTCTATTCCAAAAGGCCCTTGTACAGAAGTTTGCTATGACCTCTTTATCAAGAGTCAACCAGGCATGTCCACATGAACAGTTTCCATAACTGGTACTGTTGATAGAGATACGGCTATCCAGGGATAGAGAAAATTTTTCTTCAACTAGAGATTTGAGCTTGCTCCATTTCATTGGGTGATACTCCTAATTACCAATAACATCTCACGGACAAATGGATTCGAATGCTGTGGCCAATCAAAAATTAGGGTCCGGATAACTACATCCTTCTAAAAGAGAACACCAGAACTCTACGCTTTTGTTATATGTTACTTTTATAGGGTTGTCCATATCTAAATGTTTGATCCATGGAGCATATAGATACTTATTAAGATTAATACCCAATTGAGAATAAACTAAGGCTTGAGTAAAGAATCCGAACGTATACAAACTTAACATCATCAAAAATAAGATTACTATCTTCTTCATTTGGTTATCATATATATCAGCTGGATTAAAAATCATTAATACTCATAGATGCTATCTAGTCGAGGATCTAAGGACATCAACATCTGGATAGATCGCGGCTGCGCGCGCTCTATCCTTCCTAGCTATGCCTATTGCTTATCGACCTCGTTTTCCCGTTCTTCTTCAATAGCCTAAGGCTTCAAGGTATGCTGAAATGGAGTTCATAATTTTTTCGTTAAAAAATTCAACTCCTTCACTCTATTGAGTTTTTGCCCCGTTATTTTCGTCCTCAATTGACGCGATATCATAGACCAAAAGAAACGACAGATATGCTCGGCTTGAGATTTTTTTTAAAATAATACCGCTTTGAAGGAATTACAGACCAAGTTCGTCATCTCACTTCTTTGCGTAGAACTCTGCATATTCTTTTTCTTCTAGAAATTTATAAGTAATCATAGGTAAGAAACACCCTTAAACCGGTGTTGAGGTTTAAATAAAAATTAACTTCTGGAAAGAAACGTTCGGTGCCGTAACTGACTATGATCTTAATCCTTGCCTAGCCCTTTAATTTTTATATATACCCTACTAAAAAATTAAAAATAACTAGAATTGAATCTATTTTTAGAAATGTGGAGGTTTTCTATTTCCAGTCCACAAAGTGACCAGACAGTTACAAATACCTGCCTTGTAAAAAAGCCCATTAATGTGAACAGGTTCAACTTATTGTTGTAAAGTCACCACTTTATAATTAAGCGAAAGCCAATACATAGGATCCCATGGTATGGTTCGAGCATATATTTCTTAAGAATGACTATAAAGTGGATTTTAAACAAGTTAGATATTTCCTTGAGCTGGCAAACACCAGAAGTTTTACTCGCGCAGCTGAAAAGTGCCATGTGTCGCAACCTGCATTAACACAAGGCATCAAGAAACTGGAAACTGAGCTTGGTGGGAGCTTAGTGTATCGTGAAGGTCGCTTAGTAGAAATGACAGAGCTGGGGCGTAGTTTACGCAGTAGCTTCGAGCAAATTGACCGAACACGCCAACTGGTAAACATGACAGCACGCGCTATCACCTCTGGAGAAGCTAGCGAGTTAAATATTGGCGCCATGTGTACTATAGGCCCTAAAGCACTATCCGGGATGCTAAATCAGTTTCACCGGAACAATCCTGGTATATCTATCGTAATTCACGATGTAACACCGCCCGCCGCCGAAGAGCTCTTATTAACCGGGAACCTTGATGCCATTTTCTGTTTTCCTCAGACTGTAGTACACCCGAGAGTTCAGTACCTTCAATTGTTTGAGGAGCCAATGGTTGTGGCTTGTCCGTCCGACCATGAGCTACTAAAGAATGATTCAATCTCCATTTCTGATCTCACAAACCAGAAATATATTGAGCGCTTACATTGTGAGCTACGACAAAGAGGGCAAATATTCAATAAAGAACAGGAGCTAGCTCTCGATATCATATTTCGTAGCGAGCGTGAAGATTGGATTCAGTGCTTAATTAGGGAAGGTGCTGGGGTTAGTGTGATCCCACTACACTCCCTAATAAAGCCAGATCTTGATTATCGCCCCTTAGCTGACCCACCCTTGTCACGTAGAGTAGGCCTAGTCACCATCAATAATGTTATCGGGCCGCCCGCATTGAACAAGTTTGTAGATGCCGCGGACAGCTTTGACTGGAACTCCTTAGAACAAACGAAAACCAGCATAATAGCTGATGAAATATTTTGATTACCTTAGGTCCGGTAATTTGAGTGGAGTAACCAAAGGTCTGTAAAGATCCATAAACACCATGTCTTCTGATGCATTAGCCATATGGCAGCCTGCACAGTTGGCAATATCCATTACTTTTGTGCTAGCGGCATATGGGGGCGCGTGATGGCCAAAGTTAAAATACCCCCATCCATTTGACTCTTGGAATCGTGTAGAATCTTTAACAGAAACATCCATTCCATAGACCGGTCCAGGGAAATACCCTCGTCCCGAAGATTCATAGCGTGAACCATCCAGTTCGGTTGCCTTACCTCCGGTAAGCTGCAACTCTTTCAACATAATGGTTCCTTCCGGCCATTCACCATGTTTACGATAATACTCAAAAGCCCTGGGTTGAACATAAACATTGTGATACTCAGGGAAACTGGCGTTCCCTCCATTAAGCCCATTTGGAGTTATTGGAGAGCCAATAAATACCCAGCGCCGAAAGTTCTTTGGCTGCACTAACTCCAGTTTATTATCACCAATCCACATAGGTTCAATGTCAATATGTTTATAGCTGGTTGCAAATGTAGACGGGGAACTTTTATAGCTTTCACTCGCAAGGGTTGCTACAGCATAGTAAAATACTATCGCAGTCAAAGTACCTAAAATAATTTTTCCAGGATTTTTCATAATATTCACCCACTATGCAATATAGACTTCCATCTGTTTGTTGAAACAATATAGCTGGTGATAAATATATGAAACTACCTCCGAAATGCCCAATAGGTATACATAATGAAACTATAAGCGAGACTTATAGTTGCTGAGTTGAACCCACTATTTGTCGATCTTTTCTTAGCCTATAAGATATACAAGGCATACAATATACTGCTCTATCGTGTCGGTCTGCCTGCAGATTCTTTACGCTCCAAACTAAACTTCTTACAGAATATCTCAATGGTCTATTCTGGAATTTTCCTCTCTCTTCTTCAATTTTTCAGGCGTTAACCTAATGCCTGCTTAATGCTGTGAAAATCCATTTCGGCGATAATCTCGTCAATATGTTGTTACGCCTGAGCTGGGGTTTGCAAAATTTCCGCAAGGGACTTTGGCGCGGGTGCCAGGTAGGTGCTGGCCAGGGCACACAGTAACAATAGAGAGGCTAGGAGGGGGAGGTGCTAGTGACAGTCTTTTTAGGAGCATGCCAAGTGTGTCTGGTAGCAAAACTTTCAAGGCTTTAGAATATCGAAGTCTTTTCTATCGTGAGAAGAAAGACATATAGAGTTATGGTTTTTATACTCAATTGGTTTTAGTTACCATCTGAGAGTTAGTAAAGAGTAGCTATATAAGCCATCATTTTTATCGATAACTAAAACTCCCTAAATGTAAAAGTGCAGAATATAGGCACAAAAATGATCTTATTGGATTTTATTCAGTTTGTTTTAGTGTCAAAGCTGCGTAAAATCGATAGATATTTATTGGTATTTTGGCCGGAATTGGGTGGCCTTTTGAAGGCCGATGACCAAAGACCAAAGGGATTCGAGAGAATCAAGACATCTAAGAGTTTTCTAAAGAACCATCTTCTCACAGGAGAACGGTAGCGTGACGTAACAGTAAGTAAAAGGCGCTGACCCAAGGTGCAGCAACACCAGGGGTCAGCTAACCAAATTGATAACCCAAGTATCAAAATGGCTATATGGATCATACGCTAGAAACCCGCTCGTCTTCAATAAAGTGGAGTACATTCAGCGGCTTGGAACGATTCCCCAAGCTCTGGAAGCGTTGTGCCTGCCTTTTCTTCTTCTATGCCTACCGTTCCCGCGCACCACCCCGTATTTCCTTACAGCGTTACTTTCTCATCCTTCCATCAGAGAAGGTCTACCCATGGTTTGAATATCATTAGGAAATCAATATGTTGATCTTAAAGCGCCGAACTGGTGAAAACTTAAGGATTGGAGCTAATGTCTCAGTTACAGTGTTGGAGGTTAAGGGTAATCAGGTAAAGATAGGAATACGTGCTCCCAAATCTATACCCGTTCATCGTAAGGAAATATATACACGTGTTCAAAAGTAGCGAGCGCTTGGGGATCACAATCGCGAGGATTTAGTTGTGACTATGAAAATCTCAAAGAAGCGGCAAATTACCTAACCTAAAATGGAGTAATTTACCTGCTTTTCTACCTAAACTTGTTTTGTGATTTAGTTTAACCATTTTGTGTAAAACTATAATTTTAAGATCACGTATGACTGTAATAATCTTCGAGAGTGGTACGTAGCCCTGAGTGGATGAATCATCGGATTTTGACGGTATTGGAGAAGGGTGGGGAGTGTTGGTTTCCGAAAGATATAAGCCTGATTGAAACTTTTTGTGCAGGCTGGGCACGGCGACCTTTCTCAAACAAATAAGTAGGAGTTTTGAAGTTGAGTTAGCATAAACTATAGATCTGTAATTTATTATTTAGTTATATTTGAGGAACTCCGGCAAATATATGGATATTGTCTCGGCACTAAAAATTCATATTGTTACTAGCCCAAACAGAATTACTAAGAAGATCAAGCACGGATAGCCAATCAATTTAAACTAGTAATAATAATGTCACCCATTTCAGCAATGAGGTTATCAAAATTACTATGGAAAACCAATAGATTAATATAACACTAAGAATGTACAGCCATTTACTATAAGTAAGCATTCCATTGTGAACAACTTGCAGCTTAACTGCTATATATGAGTGTTTGGTGAATCGATAATAAAATAATAACCATAATATATTTGTTAGTAAGCCGGCTTTCCATATATTTTAAGGCAAAAATTCTCAATTTTTATAAATCAAGTATCCCATAAACGTGTAGTCAGACGCGCCTCACCAGAAACTATAAGCAGTGCTTATAGTTCTTTCCCAAATGCTTATTGGTCATCCCAAGAATAACTACATATATTCTGCTGAAGTCGATGGTTCACGCTTTGAGTCATGATGACTTGGCTGTTATTCCTGAGGAGTTTTATGACATGGATGTTTCGACAAATGAATCTATACGGATTTTTGAGTACAAGAGTTGGAGCTATTTTAAGCTTGGACATCATGCTCCTCCATATGCAGCTAGCACCTAAGTATCTAATGTTGAGAATTACTGTATGGCTAATGCTTCATAAGAAATGGCCTTATTGGGCTTCTATTGGATATTTTTTGCTATATCTGAGCTGCATAATTTTATGGCGCAAAACCCAAGAGAAATTTTTAAATTGTTAGTATAAGGAGGTGGGATAAAAATTAAATAACTATTATTTATCTACAGTAAGCGATTTAAATATATAAGTATTGCGTACTGATATAAAAATCTATTTTAAATTAAAGATTGAGGACAAGGTCTTGATAAATATGAAGCTTATAAAGCTAGGGTTTTGTTTAGGGGTTACTTGGGGATTTGCTACCTCTCAGGCTCAAGCAGTTCCTCTTACAGGTGCATGCTATGACTATGCGTCTAGAGAAAGCACGTCGCAAGTCTCATACGATGCAAGCACAGTAGGAATTCTACTTGCCAATAATTTGATATCTACTGCGTTAGGTGCAAATGATGCATTTGTAACGGCTAAGACAATATACCCATTTGTATACAGTGCCGTAAAGGGAGGAGTGATAGAGGAATCGACAGATGGGGCTGATGCGGATCTTGTGAGCTGTCTAGAAGAATTCAATACTAGAATTTCTTCATTGGAGTCAGATCTGATAACTGATCAGGTAGATGAAATCTACTCAATAATCGACACTGCTGAAACAGACATAAAGGCTGGCCGAGACTCGGGTCATCTAACTGCAGCAAGCGATCTAGGCACTCTAGCAACTAGTATTGGTCAGAAAATTATTGATAGACTTGGTGAGCCTGACGAGGGTTCAGAATCTAATGCAACCTATGATGCCTTAGTAGAATCAGCAATTCCGGGTTTTATTTCTGCAATTCAAATGGAATTTTTGCATAGAGCTGAATTTGATCGATATTGTTATTTGCTGGATAACCCACCCACCTGGAATGAAGTAGAAGTTGATGAGCTGGTTTCGTATGACGTTTTGGACGATATATATTCTGGAGCAGAATTGATCGAAAATTTGTTGGCAGAAGGTGATGATTCAGACTGTGACCTGGGTTACAGCTCTTTTGATTCTTATAAAAGTATAACATCAGGCTATTATAATGAAGTGCTAACAGCGATAGGTATTGAAGTTTCTGAAAGCAGTAAAGTGCCTGGATTGATCACTACATCGGTTAATTTTACTGATTCGGACTTGGCCGATTATCGTGAAGCGTTAATTAGTAACTGTAGTGGTAGTGATAAAAGATCTTGTTTCACTGATGATTATAGGGGAATAACTGCTTGTCAAACAGGCGCGACAGACGAAGCGCCAGAAAAGTGCGAGAGTGCTAGAGAGTCATATATTTCTGACTATCTTGAAAATGAGTCGCCATTTCATACCTATGACTCTGAAGTGGATAGAAAATATAGGCTACATAACTTAGCTTATGTTGTGGATACCTGGGACTTAAATAATTTAATTATGACTCAATATAGCGGTGCTGGCGGCGAAGCAGATCCTGAAACATATCATTCAGTAAATCTTAAACATGAGCCCAGTAATTTATGCGCTGATAGATCGATGAGTGTAGAAATTTATTGTGACTCGGATGCGACCCAGTTTGTTTTCACCCCAAATTCGGATGGTTATCTTATTACCCTTTCTGGAACTATGCGTAATTTCAAAGATGGAGGAGATGGGAAAGGATTTTATTATACCACTGGAAGTGGTGATATTGCTACTTGGTATGTGGAATCAACAGATGATGGATTATATCAAATAGAAAATAAATACACTGGCAATTGTTTGGCGATTGACGAGAATAATAATATTACAGTCGATGACTGTGATGCTGACTCTGCAATGTGGGATATTAATGGAACAATAATTCCAACAACAGATGCAACAGGTTTATTTGTACGTTTACGTAGTTTGGAAGAGGGAGAGGAAGAGTATTGCTTAGGAGGCGAGTGTGACGAGTATGATCTACAAATAATGGCACACAATGGAGGTTATAAAATAAAAAGTGTATCTACAGGTACTAATTTAAGCCTTGATGGAAACTTAACCTGGTACTTGAAGGATAGGGATAATGATGGAAAATTTGAGCTGAGCAATAAAACTTCAGGGTTGTGTATTACCGTTAACGAAGGTTTAGTGTTCGGAACCTGTGAGGATGGAACAGGATCGGAAGTGTGGATGCTTGATATACCGGCATTACCTACTACTGAGATATTGGCTATGAGCAACTCAGATGCGAATGATTACTGTCTTGGTGAATATACTACATTATCTGGTAGGTCAGGTTACGGGTTTGGTGGCTGTTCTTATGTAATTGTTCAAGAACATAACGGAGGTTACTTAATCGTTAATGCTGAGGATGGTACTTACATGGAAGATTTAGATCTGGGTACAGGCTATGATAGTCTTTCACCAACAACAACTGTTTCAGACTCCAGTATTTGGGATTTTATTGGCCCATATACGGGTGATGTTTATCAGATTAAAAATAGGGAAACAGGCGAGTGCCTGGGAAGCACCGAGGTATTATCAAATACTTTTAGAGTTTCCAAATTAGATTGCTCCTCTGATTCATCTAAACTCTGGTCACGCTAAGTTAGAAGCTGCACCAGCTTTTTAGCTGGTGCATTTTAATATTTTGAGTACTATCATTAATTTCAGGGTAATGGAGTAGAACAGCTCACACTTCAAAATTGCCAGTGCATTACATGTCATAAATGTTGACCATCGTACAGGGTGGCTCTATTTTTAAGCACTAGAAGAAAACAATGCCGCCACCGCCAACAAAGTAGCCACCCAAATCCCACAAAGAATCTTCCAGAAAAGGGAAGCATCCCCTTTCTCAGTGGGATCTTCCCTTAGGTAATCCGGGTTGGGGTTAGCGAGGTCGCGCATAAATTCCGTCAGCGTGGAGTAGCGCTGTTCCAGGTCGATACTGCATCCCCGTTCCAGAGCACGGTCAAACCAGATGGGGACTACTGGATTAAACTGACTGGCGGTGCGGTAGCGCAGGCGTTCGAAGTCGGCGTGGGAGCGGCAGTTTTCTATTGCCTCGCCGTAGGGCAGTTCGCCGGTAAACATTTCGTAGGCAATAGTGGCGAGGGCATAGATATCGCCGCGAATACCGCTGTTGTGCCCAAGGATATAGTGGGGGTCGGAGTAGCTGGCGGTGCCCAGCGCTTCCGGGTGCTCCAGGGGGCGGAAAATCTCGGCACTGCCGGCTACGTAGACTGAGCCGAAGTCGATAATTTTTACCCGCCCATCGCCGTCGATCATGATATTGCCCGGGCGCAAATCCTGGTGAATGGTTTCCTGATCGTGGAAGGCCTGTAGCCCGGTGGCAATCTCCTTAAGGATGCGAAACGCTTCCGCCGGTTTGGGAAAGCGGTTATTGGTGATCCACTGCTCCAGGGTGCTGCCCTGCACATACTCCATCAGGTAATAGAGCGCGGTGCGCGGCCGGGTCTGGCGGTGTAGGCGCACTACCTGGGGGCTGCGAATACGCAGGCCTATCCACTCCTCCTGAATAAAGCGGTCGATATAGTGGATATCGTCCTCGTAATTTACCGAGGGGGTTTTCATTACCAGGATTTCCCCGGTGGCACTGTCGCGCACCAGGTACAGCTGGCTGCGCTGGGAGGAGAACAGCTCCCGTTCCACCTGGTAACCATCCAATACCATGCCTGGTTCCAACTCCGGCGGGAAGGGTAGGCGGGTAAGCTGGCGGCTGTAGTCGTCCAGGGTGGTTTGTGGCAATGCTTTTACCTTTACCACTAATGCGGAGAGATTATCGTCACTGCCGTTTTCCTCGGCGAGGCGCACCAGGGTTTCCGCTGTTTCCTGTTCGCTTATTTCGGTATCTGCCAGCAGCTCGCGCAGCAGATCCTGCTTGATAAAGTCGTGCACGCCGTCGCTGGTAATCAGCAGTACATCGTCCTTAGCCAGGCTTAGCTGGCCGTAATCCACTTGCAGGCCGGTATCCATGCCCAGCGCGCGGGATAGCATCTGTTGGCGGTGGGCCAGGGTGATGTTGTGGTCCCGGGTGAGGCATTTAAGGTTGTCACCGCGCAGGTGATAGATACGGCTGTCGCCGATATGGAAATAGTGGGCGGTGCGGGATTTAAAAATCAGGGCAGAGAAGGTGCAGAGGAAGCCCTTTTCCTGTTGGGGAAAGTCATGGCTTTTGCGGTATAGCTTGCTGTTAATGGAGGCGAGGATTTTCTGTCCGGCGTGGGCTACAGACCAGGTATCCGGCACCTTGTAATAGTCCCGCACAAACTGCTCGGTGGCGGTGTGGCTGGCGAGGGCGCCGGCTTCGGCAGAACTGACTCCGTCTGCCAGTGCGGCGACTGCGCCCAGGTATTCCTGCAAGTGCGGGTTGTCTGGCCAGTGATAGATTGCGGCATCTTCATTCTGCGGTTTGATGCCTGCACTGGTGCAGAGGCCGTGGCTCAATTGCGGTGTCTGGGCTTCGGGGTTTGCCTCAGTTTCTGTTTGCACCCCGGAATTGGTTTCGCTCACAGCTTTCTCCACTCTCTTTTCGTCCCCTCAGGCTGATGGCGAAAAACAAAGAAGGGCCATTGGCCCTCCTTTGCGTTTGTTGCTGGATAACTGCTTTACGATCACCCTTTCCGGATCACTCCACGCTGATCAGCTGCACTGTGCCATCCGGTAGCACTTCGGCGATATTGCCTTTGGGCTCCTCCAGGAACAGGCAGGCGAAGAAGATCACCGCTGCTGCGCCGCAGATAATCAGGAAGAACTGGCTGTAGCTGACATAAGACAGGGCGGTAAGGAAAGTAACCGCACCCACGTTGCCGTAGGCTCCGGCCATACCGGCGATCTGCCCGGTCATGCGACGCTTCACCAGGGGTACGACGGCGAATACGGCACCCTCACCGGCCTGCACGAAGAAAGAGCAGCACATGGTGGCCACTACCGCAGCGGGAATCCACCAGCCGCCGTTGATCTGGCTCAGTACAAAGTAACCCACTGCCAGGCCGCCGATCAGGAACATCAGGCTGCGGCGGCGTCCCAGTTTGTCAGAGAAGTATCCACCGGTTGGGCGAGCCACCAGGTTCATAAAGGCGAAGCCAGAGGCGAGCAGGCCGGCCTTCACCGGGCTCAATCCTTCAAAGGTTTCCAGGAAGAACAGGGGCAGCATAGAAACCACGGCCAGCTCTGAGCCGAAGGTGACGAAGTAGGCCAGGTCGAGGATGGCTACCTGCTTGAAGTTGTATTTCTCCAGCTCGGGCACACCTTCGCGCAGGTGGTCTTTGTTTACATTCCAGATCATGCGGGTCTGGAAGGCGAACAGTGCTACCAGCAGTCCCCACATTGCGTAAGTGGCATTCTGGCTCAGCAGGGCTACGCCACTGGGAGACAGTTTGTAAGCCAGCGCTGCCAGTGCCAGGTACATGGGCACATTCATCAGCAGGTAGAAGTAGAAATCCCGCTTGCTGGTCACTTCCAGGCCGCCGCTCTTTTTCGGTTTGAAGTAAGTGGAACCTTTAGGAGTGTTGCGGGCAACGCGGTAGTAGATGATGCCGTACAGGCCGGCGATGATGCCGGTGAGGCCCAGGGCATAGCGCCAGCCGTCTTCACCGCCGAACAGCAGGGCGATGGTGGGCAGGGTCATGGCACCGGCAGCAGAACCGAAATTCCCCCAGCCGCCGTAAACACCTTCTGCCAGTCCCACTTGTTTGGCCGGGAACCATTCACCCACCATGCGGATACCAATTACAAAGCCGGCACCCACAAATCCCAGCAGGAAGCGGAACAGGGCCAGGGATTCATAACTGTCTGCGGTGGCAAAGCCCAAACAGATTAAAGATGAGGTCATCAGCAGCCCGCTGTACACCAGGCGCGGCCCCAATTTATCCACCAGCATACCGATAATGATTCGGGCGGGGATGGTGAGTGCCACATTGAGGATTAACAGGGCTTTTACCTGCTGGCTGGTGAGGTCGAACGCTTCCTTGATAAAGACCATCAGCGGAGCGTGGGAGAACCACACCACGAAAGTCAGGAAAAACGCAAACCAGGTAACGTGCAGCGTCTTTATTTTGGGATCGCCCCAATTAAATAAATTGAGGCCGCTGGATTGACTCATGACTATTTTCTCCGGCTTCACAGCAATTTAGAGGTGGATAGGGTCATGGCCGATAGTATTTGAGCAGCGCTACAGGGAAAGTACACAAAGGGGGTAGTTGGGTACTGAATAAAGGCTTTGCTGCTTGGTGTTAGCCCATTTGGGGTAGTGCCTTTTAAGGGGAGCTGCTGCCTATTGAATAAGATTTACCCCTTGTTGAGTAGTCATAAAAAATCGTCTTGTGAGCGGAGAGTTTTTGGGAGTAATTGTGATTACCGGGGTTTTTATGCATCTTGCTGGCAGGTGGCCTTTACCAATACTGCTCTTTTCAATCCGTTCGTAGCGGCGCAACAGGTGCGTATTGATCGGGCAGCCGATGTGGTGACCAAATCATTTTCCCGAAAACTGAAAAAATAGGAGAAGCCCGCGGTGCAATATACCCAGCAACTCGCCGGGCGTGTGCTGATATTTGCTTCGGCCATGTTTGCTGCGAACTTTTCCGTGTGGACACTCTATGCAGTGCTTGGAGTAGAAGTCCGCGAGCAGCTAGACCTCTCAGCCACAGAATACGGCATCTTACTGGCCGCGCCGATCCTGAGCGGTGCGCTACTGCGTTTTCCCGCCGGATTGTTGGTGGAATATTTCTCGGCAAAAAAACTTATCCTCCTGCAAATGCTATTGCTGCTGCCGGTGCTTTTATTCTTGCCCTATATCGAGAGTTACGGTGAGCACCTACTGGCCGGTTTGTGGCTGGGCATTTCCGGGGTCTCCTTCGTATTGGGTATTCGCTATATCACCCCGTGGTTCGAAAGGAGGCAGCAGGGCACCGCAATGGGCATTTTTGGTGCAGGCAATGCCGGGGCGGCTATCACCCTGGCCCTGGCGCCAGCGATCCAGAATTGGCTGGGGCGTGAATGGATTGGGCCGATTTATGCGGTTGGTATTTTGCTTATGGTGGTGTTATTCGAATTTTGTGCGCCTGAAGAAACCCGTTATATGCGCAGTCGCAACAAGGCAAAAATTCAGCACCATCTAAGACCACTGATGCAGATCAAGGTGTGGCGTTATGGGCTCTATTATTATTTTGTCTTCGGCAGCTTTCTCGCACTTTTACTGTGGCTGCCGAATTACTACCTGGCGGTGTACGAAGTCAGTACCCAGGTGGCGATGGCGCTGACCCTGCTGTTTGTGGCCTTGTCCAGTTCGCTGCGTGCGCTGGGTGGCTGGTTTGCAGATCGCTATGGTGCGCGCACGGTGAATTGGAGTGTGTTCTGGACCTGCTTGGTATGCCTGTTTTTTCTCAGTTACCCCCCAACCAGTATGACGATTCACGGGGTGGAACGGGATGTGCATCTAAATATCGAGGTGGGCATTGAGTTGTTTACCCTGCTGTTGCTGGTAATTGGTATTGCCCAGGGGTTTGGTCGCGCTTCGGTTTACAAGGCGCTACACGATAATTTTCCGGCACATATGGGCAGTGTCGGTGGCACTGTAGCCACAATCGGTGCGCTGGGTGGTTTTACTCTGCCTGTGCTGTTTGGTATCGCACAGGATTTAGTGGGTATTCACAGTGCGGCATTTATGTTGCTCTACGGCGTGCTGGCAGTTTGTATGTTGGTAATGTACCTGGCAATCCAGAGGGAGCAATATCAACAGCGTTTGGCCTTCGCCAGGCAAAATAATTTTTTGCATGAGGATGCGAGTAACTCTGCGGCTTTGCCAGATAGGTAGCGCCCACTACCAAAATGGAATTATGTGTGTGTAAAGGGTAGGAAGTATTTATTTTTTCTGCCGAGAAAAACTGTGGTTTCAACCACGTCTGAAAAATTGTAATTTGTCACTGTCACTCCGTTGTTGCAAAGGAAAAGCGTAATGACCATTTCCAGATTTCCCAAAATTTTCGGTGCTTTACTGTTGGGGGCCTGCAGCACAGTCGCATTGCAGGCCGCTGCGCAGGATGGTGAAAATGCCACTCTTGTCGACGCGCTTAAATCCGGTGAAGTCGGGTTGAATCTGCGTTATCGCGTAGAGATCGTCGACCAGGAAGATTATGACCAGGATGGTATTAATGGGGATGCACTCGCGTCCACTCTGAGAACCCGCCTCAACTGGCGCAGCGGCAGCTACCGCGGCTTCAGTGGTTTTCTTGAGATGGACGATGTTACTGCAGTCGGTAACGACAATTACAACTCCACCGTCAATGGTAAAACTAATTACCCGGTAGTGGCCGATCCAGATGGCACAGAGGTTAACCAGGCCTATATCCGTTATAACGGTGAGAATTCCATAATTACTGCTGGTCGCCAGCGTATTAACCTCGATGGCCAGCGCTTTGTTGGTGGTGTTGGCTGGAGGCAGAACGAGCAGACTTACGACGGCATTCGCTATCAATATGGCAGCACAGACAGCCTGCAGCTGGACTACAGCTACGTGTACAACGTAAACCGGGTTTTTGGTGAAGATAGCGCCGGCGCCGAATTTGAAGGCAATATCCAGCTACTCCATGCCAGCTACCCGGTGGCCGAAAACCATAAAGTCAGCGGTTTTGTTTACAGCCTGGATTTAGAAAATTTCGTGAATAATTCCAGCCGCACCTATGGGGTGGATTACAAAGGAAGTTTTGGCCCTGTAAAAGCTAATCTAAGCTACGCGCGCCAGGACGATACCGGGGACAACCCCTTCGACTACAATGCCGACTACTATCTGGCGGAAGTTGGCGCAGACCTGGGCCCGGTAACCGCAAAACTCGGTTATGAAGTACTGGGTTCTGATAATGGCGTTGGTTTCAAAACGCCGCTGGCTACCCTGCATAAATTCCAAGGTTTCACCGACCAGTTCTTGGTGACTCCAGGTGAAGGCATTGAAGATATGTATATCAGCGGTGCTATGAAACTTGTGGGTGGCAAGTTGAATATGGCCTATCACAATTTTGATGCGAATGAAGGTTCCGCAAATTATGGCCATGAGTGGAATATCAGCTACGGCCGCAAGCTGACAGATGAAATTTCTGCACTGGTGAAATACGCCTCTTACCAGGCTGACGATCACAACGTGGATACCGACAAGTTCTGGTTAATGGTTACCGCCAATTTCTAATTAAATAAAGCCGCTCCATAGCGAGGCCCCGGCTCTAGCCGGGGTTTTACTTATAAAAACCGACTAATTTCTTTAGAGGAATTTTCTGTTTTTAGTAATTCTGCCTACTGAATTTCTATTTTGTGATGTTATTTCCCTTAATGGTTGGCATCACTGTGAGTACCTAAGGAGTACCACCTTTGCCCCAAGCATAAATTAACCAGCTTGATACACTGACATCAGTTTAAACACCGAGTCCCGCTACCTAAACAGCGCCGTTTTTTATTGACGTTGCAAGGTGCCGGGACCGTGGCCGTACCGGCCACCAGGGTCTAGCGGGAAACTGCGCGGCCTCCCGAAATTGGAAAGGCGTTTAATGTTACAAGACAATTTTGGCCGTAGGTTTTACTACCTGCGCCTGTCCGTGACGGACATCTGCAACTACCGCTGCAACTATTGCCTGCCCGAGGGCATCGGTTGCGGACGTTCCCTGGAAGGGGAAAATCCTCTCTCAGTCGCTGAGGTGGGCACATTGGTGCGCGCTTTCGCTTCACTGGGTACGGAAAAGGTACGCCTTACCGGCGGAGAGCCCTCCCTGCGCAAAGACCTGGTGCCGCTGCTCGAAGCCGTGCGCGCTAGCGATAAGATTCGCCGCTTAGCCATCACCACCAACGGTTACCGCCTGCCCAGTCAGATTGACGACTGGCACCGCGCCGGCTTGGATCAGGTGAATGTCAGTATCGACAGCCTTGACCCGGCTCAATTCCACCATATCACCGGCCACAATCGCCTGGATAAAGCCTTAGCCGGCCTGGATCGTGCCCTGGCCCTGGGTATTGATACCAAGGTCAACGCAGTGTTGATGCGCCAGTACAACCTGGCCGAGCTGGATAACTTCCTCGCCTGGGTTCGTGAGACTCCGGTGACCCTGCGCTTTATTGAATTGATGCGCACCGGCGATAACCGCGAGTTCTTCGCCAGCAACCATGTCTCCGGTGGCGATATAGAAACCTTGTTGCTGCGGGAAGGCTGGGAGCAGGTGATCCGCACCCGCGATGCCGGCCCGGCGCGGGAGTATTTCCACCCGGATTACGCCGGTCGTATCGGCCTGATTACCCCTTACGGCGAAGACTTCTGTGCAAGCTGCAATCGCCTGCGGGTATCGGCCCAGGGCAAGCTGCACCTGTGCCTGTTTGCCGACCAGGGCTTTGATATGCGCGAAATCATTGCCGATGGCGATAGTGAGGCACTGGCGGCCCATATCCGCGAGTTGATTGTGGATAAGACCGCAGGCCACCAGCTGCATGAAGGTTTCACCGGCGCCACCCGCAATCTGGCGATGCTGGGGGGCTAGGATTATGGCCAGGGCTCTTGTTAGTAAATCGACAATCGGCGTGGTGCTGGCCGGTGGCCGCTCCAGCAGGATGGGCCGAGACAAGGCCCTGCTGGCCCACCCCCAACGGGGCAATTTTTTGCAGCATGCTGAGGCATTGCTGAGAGAGCTTCCTCTGGAAAAAGTCGTCACCAGCGGCGCCCGCCCCGGAGCGATTGAAGACCTGGTGCCAGAGCGGGGCCCTCTGGGCGGCCTATATTCGGTAGCCCTGGCAACCGGTGCCGATGCGGCCCTGGTGATCCCGGTAGATATGCCCCTGCTCGGGCGGGAGCACCTCGCAGAGTTATTGGCAGAGGGGCAGGCAAGTGGCCGGCCCTGTTATTTTGAAAACTTCTTTTTTCCCCTGTGGCTGCCTTTAAATGGCGACTGCCTGGATTATTTGCGCCGTGCCGTCGAAGGCAGTGCGCGCAATTCTGTCGGCGCGCTGCTGCGTCACCTGGGGGCCAAATCCATACCCATAAAAAGTGCCGGCGATTGGCATCGCAATATCAATACGCCGGCAGATTATCTCGGCTTGAGTACGCCGGATAAAACTCCAGAAAACAGTTTTTTGAGAGACCACTGAATATGTCCGCACACGCTAGCAAAGAATTTGTACCGCTCAATATCTCGGTACTTACCGTATCCGATACCCGCAACGAGCAGACCGATACCTCTGGCCAGTACCTGGTGGAAGCCCTCAAAACTGCCGGCCATCAGCTCGCGGATAAGCGCATTACCCCGGATGATGTTTACCAGATGCGCGCGGTGGTCTCCGCCTGGATTGCCGATCCGAAAGTGCAGGTGGTATTGGTGACCGGCGGTACTGGTTTTACCGATCGCGACTCCACGCCAGAGGCCCTGAGCCCGCTGTTCGATAAAACCGTCGACGGCTTCGGCGAGCTGTTCCGCCATATTTCCCTTGGGGATATCGGCAGCTCCACCGTGCAATCCCGCGCGCTCGCCGGCCTGGCTAATCGCACACTGATATGTTGTATGCCTGGTTCCACCGGAGCCTGCCGCACGGCTTGGGAAGGCATATTGCTGGAGCAACTGGATGCCCGCCACAAGCCCTGTAACTTTATCCCTCATGTGCGCTTTGCCAGCGCGCCCTGCGAGAGCCGGGGGTAATTTGTGAGCCAATTAACCCATTTAAACCAGCGCGGCGAAGCCAGCATGGTGGATGTTACCGAGAAGGACATCACTGACCGCAGTGCCCTGGCCGAGAGTAGTATCAGTATGAGTGCAGAGGCTTTTGCACTGCTGAGTCAAGGGGCACACAAAAAAGGCGATGTGCTTTCTGTAGCTCGTATCGCCGGCATCCAGGCCGCGAAGAAAACCTCGGATTTAATTCCCCTGTGCCATCCGCTGGCGTTGACCAAAGTAGCGGTGGATTTCGAGTTACAGCCGGAAAAGCACAGTGTGCATATCACCGCTTTCTGCCGCCTGGCCGGGCGCACCGGAGTAGAGATGGAAGCGTTAACCGCAGCTTCGGTAGCGGCGCTGACCATTTACGATATGTGCAAAGCCGTGGACCCGGCGATGGAAATCGGTCCGACCCGCCTGCTGCAAAAAACCGGCGGTAAGCGCGGCCACTGGCGCGGCGATGCTGCGGACAAGGCGTAAAAATTTCAGAGGTGTAAAGCGATGGTAAAAGTTCTGTTTTTCGCGCGTCTGCGCCAGCAATTGGGCATGGGCGAGACTACCCTGGAGGACTTTTCCGGCAGTCTCAGCGAGTTGCGTAAAACCCTATGTGAGCAGCACCCGGATTGGAGCCCGCACCTGCAAAGAGACGATATCCGTATGGCCCTGAACCAGGAGCTGGCAGAAACCGGAGCCCAGGTGAAGGCTGGGGATGAAGTTGCATTTTTCCCGCCGGTTACCGGCGGTTAGTGGTGCCAATATGAAAGTCGTTGATCGTATTGAAGTCTGTGAAGCGCCCCTCGACGTAGCGGCTGAATATACCGCGCTACAAGGCAACAGTGCCGATGGTGCCTGCGCCCTGTTTGTGGGTTCGGTGCGGGACTTCAATGCCGGTAGTGATGTCTGCGGCCTGGCCCTGGAATACTATCCGGGCATGACTGAAAAAAGCCTGCAACGGATTATCAATGATGCCCGCGATCGCTGGTCCTTGGGTCGTGTGACTATCGTCCACCGGGTTGGCCCCATGCAGATCAACGATGAAATTGTTTTTGTCGGCGTTACCAGCCCCCACCGTCAAGCCGCCTTTGCCGCCTGCCAATACATCATGGATCGCCTCAAAACTGAGGCGCCTTTCTGGAAGCGCGAAGCGGTTGCGGATGAGTCCGGTAAGCCTTCAGAGCGCTGGGTCGAAGCCCGGGCCAGTGATGCTGCGGAGATGGAAAAGTGGTCCGCCGGCTGAGCCTGCTGCTATCCGCTTTACTGGTGGCCATCGCGCTACCGGTTAATGCGGATAACTGCACCTTGCGGGTGGCGGTAGCGGCCAGCTTCCGCCCGGCACTGGAAGAGGTACTGCCAGCATTTGAGCGTCGCCATGCCTGTGTGGTGCAAATCAGCAGTGGCAGCTCAGGGGTGCTCTACCAGCAAATAGCGCACCGCGCGCCCTTCGATTTATTCCTGTCTGCCGATCGCGAGCGACCTGAACTGTTGGAAAAGCAGGGTGGGGCACTGGCCAACAGTCGTAAGACTTACGCCCTGGGTTTACTGGCTCTCTGGCACCCAAAATCGGAATCGAATATCGAGCAGTTACTGCAAACCTGGCCTGATAAAATTGTACTAGCCGATCCCAAAGTAGCACCCTTCGGCAGTGCCGCCCGGCAGGCGCTGCAGAGCCTGGACTTGTGGAAGAAAAAACAAACTCAATTAGCCCAGGCCCACAATGCAGGCCAAGCCTATTTAATGCTGGATTCCGGCAATGCGCAGCTGGGCTTTGTCGCCGCCAGCCAGATGCAAGCAGCCGGCCGCGATAACTACTGGTTGCTGCCGCAGCGTTTGTACAAACCCATTGAACAGCAGCTGCTGATTCCCGCCCAGAGTCGTCGGCCTAAAGAGGCGCAGTCCCTCGCTGAGTATTTGCGTTCAGGGGAAGTGCAGGCGCAACTGCACCACCTGGGTTACGGTGTTTTGCCGACTCAATATCGAAGTAGAGATGGAGGGAGTGGCTTATGAATATCGCCGCTGCCGACTGGCAGGCCCTGTGGCTAACTTTGAAATTGGCCGGCTTAACTACCTTACTGCTGTTTATTATCGGCGTGCCCTTGGCCTGGAAGTTGAGCCAATGGCAGAGTCGCTGGCGCCACGGTATCGAGGTATTAATAACCCTGCCGCTGGTACTGCCACCCACGGTGTTGGGCTTTTATTTACTGCTTTTATTTTCTCCCAACTATGCCCCCGGGCAGTGGCTGTCACACATTTTTGATGGCCCTTTGGTGTTTTCCTTTACCGGCCTGGTGTTTGCGTCAGTGATTTATTCCCTGCCGTTTATGGTGCAGCCGCTGTTGGCCGCGTTTAATGCCAATGGCCAGCGCCTGACCCAGGCTGCCGCAGCACTAGGTATACCGCCCTGGGCGGCATTATTAAAAGTTCTTTTGCCGGCGAGTCGCGCCGCTATTGTGAGTGCCTGCGCTTTAACGTTTGCCCATACCCTGGGTGAGTTCGGGGTAGTGCTGATGATTGGTGGCGCTATTCCCGGTGAGACCCAGGTGGTTTCTATCGCTCTTTATCAACATGTGGAGGCGATGGAATACGGCGCGGCGCACCGGTTGGCTTTAATGTTGATGGGGATTACTACGGTACTGCTACTCGCTGCCCGTTGGCTGGGACATAGTTTGGCTCCGCGCGGATCAAACAGCGAGCGTGTTAAACCGGTAATGGGGGTGCTGGGTTAATGGAAATCACCTTACCCCTATTCGGTACTGCGTCTACCACTTCTGATTCCACCGGACTGAGTGTTACAGGGCTGGTGACTCCGCTTAACGCTGCGACTCCCTGGCAATTAGAGCTGCCAGCCTCTGGAGTTTTTGGCCTTACCGGTCCCTCCGGCAGTGGCAAGAGCACCCTACTGGCTGCTTTGGCTGGCCAGCGAAACTGCCGTGGCAATATCACTTTTGCCAATACGGTTTGGCAGCGCGGACGCCGCGCCCTGGCTACCCACAAAAGAACGCTTTCTTTGGGCTTTCAGGATAGCCGCCTGTTTGCTGGCCAGTCGGTGGCAGATAACCTGGCACTGGCCCGCCGTTACAGCCGCAGGCCACTGCCCGAGGAAGAGTGTGGTCGGCTGCTAAAGGCTTTTGGTATTGAAGCGCTGCTACATCAGCCGGTGGAGTTACTCTCTGGTGGAGAGGCCCAGCGAGTGGCTGTATTGCGCCAGCTTTATAACAACGCGCCGCTGCAATTATTTGATGAGCCGCTTTCAGCGGTTGACCGCGCCCAGGTACTGCGGCGCCTATTGCCGACCCTACGGGATTTCTGGGCCCGATATCCGGCGCTGGTAATCTGGACCAGTCACGATTTTGATGAAATCCAGCTGCTAGCCCAGCGCTGTTTGTGGATGGATTCTGCCAATTTGTCCGCGCCACTTCCTTTACCTGAAGTTGCCCAGCGCCTGGATAGCCACGGCGTAGGGGATAGTTGTCGCAGCCGGATTGAAGCGCGAGTGGAATCCCTAAACGATGGCCTGCTCACTTTGGATTTAGGGGGGATTTCCATCTTTGCAGATAGGGTGGCAGGCCATTATCGAAAAGGCGATACCGCAGCTTTTCTGCTGGAAGCTGGAGATATCAGCCTCAGTGTAGAGAAGCCAGGCCTGTCCAGTATCCTCAATTGCCTGCCGGTAACTTTAGTTGCTAAGCAGAACCTTACCGATGGCCGCATGCGTTTACAGTTAGCCGCTGCTGATCAGGTGTTCTACGCAGATATTTCCCGTCTCTCCTGCGAGCGCCTAGAACTGCGTGAAGGCACTACCTACTTTGCCCAGTTTAAGGCCGGTAGTCTTGCCGGTTTGTAAGCCTCTTATTTCTCTTTGAATAATCTTGTACTGAAAACTTCTGTGGAATATGGAGGTTCGAAATGGCTGTGGAAAAAGGTATCGCTTCTCCACCAGTGCATCATAAAAAAGGGGAGGTAAAAACCTCCCCGAAGCAACGGTATCCCGTGAGTGAAACTGAATTAAGGGTTATAGAACTCCCCGTTTTTACGCAGGTAGAACCAGTAGTTAACCACCAGGCAAACCGCGTAGAAGATGGCAATGCCTGCCAGGGCGTATTCCGGGGTAGTGGCTTTGATCTGCTCGCCGAAGACCTTGGGAATATAGAAGGCACCGTAGGCGGCAACTGCTGAGGTCCATCCCAATACCGGACCTGCCTGCTCTTTCGGGAACACCATGGCGATGGTGCGGAAGGTAGAACCATTGCCGATACCGGTAGCGGCGAACAGCACCAGGAACAGCAGGAAGAAGGGCAGGAAGAACTCTTCCGGCGTGGCTGAGCCGTAGGCGGCCTTCATGTAATAGGCCACACCCAGGGCACTAGCCACCATGATTGCGGCACAGATTTGGGTAACCAGGGCTCCGCCGATACGGTCGGAGATCCAACCACCTACCGGGCGAATCAGGGCGCCGATAAATGGCCCCATCCAGGCGTACATCAGGGCGCTGGGGCCGTTGTTGTTGATGGTATCGTGAGTCATAACCCCGTCCACCATCACATGGCTGTACCCGAAGATCACTTTGATCGCCAGGGGGAAGGCCGCCGCGAAACCGATAAAGCTGCCAAAGGTCATGGTGTAAATCACACTCATTACCCAAGTGTGCTTGTTGTTGAAGATGCGGTACTGGCGTTGCAGGCTGGTTCTGATCTCACCGGGCAGCAGTTTCAAACCGAACACGGTGGCAGTGATTACCAGCACCAGCACGATTTCCTTGGGCACGCCCCAGCCAGAACCGTTGGCCGCTTCGGGAAGCAGCAGCCACAGACCTGTGATTGCGGTGAAGAGGCCGATTCCCAACATCATGGTCATCTTCATCATGGCACCGAGCGAGCTGCCCACATCCGGGGTGACTTCGTCGGTGCGCAGATTGTTCATGCCGAACCAGCCCACAAAGGCCAGCGGAATCAGGAACAGCAACCATACAAAACCGGCATTTTGAATCCACGCTTCAGAACCGGCCGGTATCTTGCCTATCAGTGAGCCAGAGCTGCTCACCAGAATCATGGGGTCGCCGCCAGCAGCGCCGAAGGCACCGAAGGTCATAAATAGCGGTACCAGGATCTGCATAGTGGTAACACCGAAGTTACCCAGGCCTGCATTCAGGCCAAGCGCTAATCCTTGTTTTTCCTTGGGGAAAAAGAAGCTGATATTGGACATGGAAGAGGCGAAGTTACCACCGCCGATACCAGACAGCAGCGCCAGTAATTGGAATACCCACAGTGGAGTCTCCTTGCTCTGCAGGGCGATACCGGTGCCGAGTGCGGGGATCATCAACAGGGCTGTGGTAAATACAATGGTGTTGCGCCCACCGAACAATCGAATAAAGAAACTACTGGGTATTCGAAGGGTAGCGCCGGTGAGGCCGGCGATGGCCATTAGGGTAAACAGATCGGCTTTGGCAATGGGAAAGCCAAGGTTGAGCATTTGAACGGTAATAATGCCCCAGTAGAGCCACACGGCGAAGCCGCACAGCAAACTGGGAATGGATATCCACAAATTCCGGTTTGCGATTTTCTTGCCCTTGGACTGCCAGAATTTGCTGTCCTCCGGGGCCCACTCGTAGATGTCAGACACGGCGGCCACTCCTCCTCGAAATGATTCGTACAGCCACTATGGGCCGGGGTTTGAGCCTACTCAATTACCAACAGGAAGTAACCCTTTTGCCCTGGAGTAATAGCTACCTCTTAGGGGGTAAGTGCCGAGGTGGGACGCTATGGTAAAGTCACTGTACAGATTTAAACCAATTTTCAAATTGAAGCGGGGCTCTCTATGATTTCTTCTGCTACGGTAATGATGGTCGATGACCACCCGCTATTTCGCAAAGGCCTTAAACAATTATTTGCAATGGAGCCCGGCCTGGAGCTGGTGGCCGAGGCCAGTAGTGGAGAGGAAGCGCTGGTGCTGGCCAAGCAACACGAGCCGGACCTTATTCTGCTGGACCTGAATATGCGCGGTATGGATGGGCTGGATACACTGCGCGCAATGCGTGCTGCAGATGTTTCCTCGCGTATCGTGATACTCACCGTTTCTGATAATAATGCCGACGTGGTGTCTTGTATCCGCGCCGGTGCCGATGGCTATCTGCTCAAGGATATGGAGCCCGAGGATATTCTTGAACAAGTCATTCTGGCTACTCATGGTAAACTTGCAATCAGCCAGCGCCTCACGGAAATTCTCGCCTCGGCACTGCGCAAACCGGATAACTCCGGAGCGGATATTCTCTCCTCTCTCACAAGTCGTGAATACCAAATACTGCAGTTAATCGCCGATGGCCTGAGTAACAAATTAATTGCTCGCGAATTAGATATTAGTGATGCAACAGTGAAGGTGCACGTTAAACACTTATTGAAGAAATTGGGGATGCGCTCCCGTGTGGAAGCCGCTGTGTGGATGGTCAATCAAAGGCGCCCTGATTTCCAGGATCGAAACCACTAATCACTCTGCCCCAACCGCAAAGGACTGAAGTAAGAGAATTTCTCTATGCCCACTATCGACTGCTGTAGCCAACCGGGTCTGATGCCCATAGAAAGTGCCCGCGAAAAACTTCTCGAAGCACTGAGTCCAATCAGTGGCACTGAGACTTTGCCTCTGGCACAAGCCGCCGGTCGAGTATTGGTTGAGGATGTTATCTCCACAGTAAACCTGCCCCCCTGCGACAACTCTGCGATGGACGGTTACGCCCTGCGCTTTGAAGACTTGGCCAGTGGCTTACCGTTAGAGCTGATCGGCAAATCTTTTGCCGGTGCACCTTTTGACGGTGTGGTGAACCCGGGCACTTGCGTGCGCATTATGACGGGAGCCGCAGTACCCGCCGGTGCGGATACGGTGGTGATGCAGGAAAATGTCGATGCCCAGGAAGAGTCGATACGTATAAACGGTGAAGTTCGCCCTGGAGATCATATTCGCCGCTGCGGTGAAGATGTGGCCGAAGGAGCTGGCCTGCTTAAGGCCGGAGAGTGTATCAGCGTTCCCCATATCGCCCTACTCGCCGCTGCCGGTGTTGGCACAGTGGCAGTAGTGCGCAAACCAGTCATTGCCCTTTTCTCTACTGGCGATGAACTGCGTCAGCCCGGCGAAGCCCTGGGTAAAGGCGATATCTACGATAGCAACCGCATCGCTCTATTGGCTGCTCTCGATCAGTTGGATCTGGAAATTTTGGACTTGGGTATTTTGCCAGATAACAAACAGGCCATTACCAATGCCTTGCAACGCGCTTCCCAAGAGGCCGATGCCATTATTACTTCCGGTGGTGTCTCCGTTGGCGAAGCGGATTACACCCGCGAAGTGTTGGAAGAACTGGGAGAGATCGGCTTCTGGAAAGTGGCGATGAAGCCAGGCAAACCTTTTGCCTTTGGTTTCCTACAGGGAACCCCTTTCTTCGGCCTACCCGGCAATCCGGTTTCCGCTTTGGTTACTTTCTACCAGCTGGCCGTGCCGGCCCTGAGTGTGATGAAAGGCGATCAGTGGACTGGCCCGCAGGCCTTACAGGCAAAACTGTTAAAACCCCTAAAGAAAAAGCCTGGCCGTACCGATTTCCAACGTGGTGTTTATGGCACTGATGAGAATGGGACTTTGGTGGTGGAGCCGGTTGGCACCCAAGGGAGCCATATTCTTTCCGGCCTGGCTGTTGCTAACTGCTTTATCGTTTTAGCGCGAGATAGCGGCAGCGTAGAGGCTGGGGAACAGGTGGTGATTGAGCCATTGGGGGTGCCGTTGGGGTAGGGCTGCTAATAGACTTTTGTGGCTGGCCTGAGCCGATATATGTCTATCTAAGAAAATTTGTCTGAAGCTGATGTAATCAGAGAGGATTAGCTTCGCCCTTTGGGCTCGCTGCTCTACGGCAGCTTTGCTGCCTCCGAGTCGAATCTGAGTTCGAACGAAGCCTGGGAGTTAGCCATATACAAAGAAGCCCGCATAAGAGGCTGGTGTGCGTGAGGATTAGCTTCGCCCTTTGGGCTCGCTGCTCTGCGGCAGCTATGCTGCCTCCGAGTCGAACCTGAGTTCGAGCGAAGCCTGGGAGCTTGCCATATATAAGGAAGCCCGCTTATGCGGGTGGTGTGCGGGAGGATTAGCTTCGCCCGTTGGGCTCGCTGCTCTACGGCAGCTTTGCTGCCTCCGAGTCGAACCTGAGTTCGAACAAAACCTGGGAGTGAGCCATATACAAAGAAGCCCGCATAAGCGGGCTTCTTTGTATATGGCCCGCCCGAGAGGATTCGAACCTCTGACCTTCGCCTCCGGAGGGCGACGCTCTATCCAGCTGAGCTACGGGCGGTTTTGGCTATCTGCGCCAATGGGAGGCGGATTATACAGAAGGGTGGGGGCGGGTGAAAGGACTTATGGCGCTTCTACGCAGGCTTTGGCAGGGGGCGGCACAGTGCTTATAATGCGCGGCGTGGAAGTTTGCGGCAGTAAATCGATAGTCTACGGGCCAACTCACTTCGGCCCTTTGGGGGAATAGCATGAAGAGCATTTTGGGTATTGTGGCGGCACTGGCCGTCAGTGCGGCTGCGGCAGTAGCCCAGTCTGTTGACCAGGAAATTGAACAGCGTATCGCTCCGGCGGGTGAGACCTGTATGAAGGGCGAGGAGTGTGCGGCGGCAGTAGCGGCTGCTCCGGAAGCTGCCAGTGGCGGCGCCCGTAGTGGCGAAGATATCTACAACAAGAGCTGTACTACCTGTCACGCGGCGGGTATAGCGGGCGCGCCTAAGTTTGGTGATGCCGCTGCCTGGGCACCGCGTATTGCCAAGGGCATGGACACTCTTTACACCAATGCCATCAATGGCATCAATGCCATGCCGCCCAAGGGCCTGTGTATGGATTGTAGCGATGACGAAGTGAAGGCTGCGGTTGATTATATGGTGGATAACAGTAAGTAAGCTGTGTACTCGCTATAGATAAGGCCGCATATTAAGCGGCCTTTTTTGTTTCTCTCCTAAGCAAAACTCACCTTCCTCTAATCGGCTTTTTCTTTCGGTCATTTCCAGCTAATACCTGGATCGTCAAATAAGCTTATCGAATGTCGTATAAAGCCAAATGACATAACTTGTCTTAAATGACTATAAGAGAATTCAGTGTTAGATAAGCTGCAACAGTAACTGTAATAAACCGTAATTAGGCATTTAATCCCTACTAACGTAATAACTCTGTATTATCCGCGCCTGCCTGTAAGTTAGATGTATACAACAACTCAAGGAAATTGAGCATGAAGTTGGGGAAGCTTCTTTCATTTATCATTATTTCATCTTTTTTGGCTGCTTGTGGGGGAGGCGGCGGCAGTGGTAGCGGTGATGCCGGTGGGGGTAGTGATGGCGAGGAAGCCAAACAAAATACTCCTAAAGAGACTAGTACCAATGTAAAACCGGTTGCGAATGCAGGTAAGGATATAACTGCAATCGCTGGTGAAACTATCCTATTGGATGGTACCGATTCTTCAGATAGTGATGGTGAAATTGTCTCTTATACTTGGGAGCAGATTTCTGGGGCAAAAAATATAGATGTCGTTAGTAGAGGCGATGGAAAAGCTGAATTTATTGTAGACAAATTTTATATCGGTGAAGAGGAGTATGTATTTCAACTTAAAGTGGTAGATGATAAAAATGGAACTGATATTGATTCTGTTACAGTTAATTTTTTAGCTGTTGAAGTTGCACCCGAGGCAAATGCGGGAGAAGACAGCGTTGTTTTTTTCGATAGAAAAATTTATTTAACTGCAAGTGCCTCAAAAGACTTAAATGAGGATATTGTATCCTATTCTTGGAGTCAACTAGATGGTCCTGAAGTAAGTATTGAAGATCAAGATCAAGAAGTCGCTTACTTTATCGCCCCGGATTATGAATCTGAAATTAAATTAGAGCTGAGTATAACAGATGCTAATGGAAATAAATCTATAGATTCAGTTAGTTATAGTGTTGAGAACCCATTTCATTTAGATTTTCCTCCTGTAGAGAGGTCTATTTTTAGTGGCGATAATCTTAGTTTAAAAGGCAGAATTCACCCAGCTTTAATTGATAACTCTACATTAAGGGTAGCTATTGGTGATGATGAAGTATTAGCTTTCAGAGCAGGTTTGGATTCTTGGAAAGCAACTGTTCCATTCTTGTGGCGTGAATATGGGAATCAACTATTGAGATTTGAGTTGTCCACAACTACAAATGATACAGCAGAATCATTTGTGATAGAGAAGCGCATTGATCATCGGCCAATATTGCATGATTTTAGGTTGGCACACTACTATGGGGATAAAGTTTTTGCACTTTCCAATAGTGTTAACAAGGGGATAAGCTTATTTGAGGTAGATCTTTTCTCGAAAGAAATCGTAGTGGTTTTAAATGATGAAGATTTTGTGGGCCAAGTTGATACAATCTCATACGATAAAAAAACAAATGGTTTGTTATTTATAGATGTTTCTGAAAATTCTATAAAGAGAATAGACCTTTCTTCAAAAAAGATTAGTGTTATTAGTGGTGGGGCTGTTGGTGAAGGAATTTCTTTTGAGGGTTTATATAGATCAAGCATCCAAGTTTCCCCCACTTCTGAGTTTATTCATGTATTTGATTATTCATTGCAGGCGTTAATAGAAGTTGATGTGCTATCTGGCTTTAGAAGAGTGATCTCCCAATCAGGATCTGTTGGTGGTGGTGTTGATTTCGAGAATTCTAGATTGTCAGTTACAGATTTTGAATCTGGTTTTGCTTATATTTATGATGATCGTGGGCCAGATAAAATACTACAAGTTGAGTTGGAGACTGGCAATAGGTCAGTAATTTCTAGCAATATGGTTGGTTCTGGCCCTTTGGTTGATTTGGCTAGCTCAATTTGGCTGGATGGTACCAATGGAAAATTAGTAATTGCTGGTAAGATTTTAGGAGAGGAAGGGGATTTCATTGTCGAGGTGGATGTAGAAACAGGAAATAGAACTGCTCTTTCAATGTCGTCGAATGACCAAGAGCTTGTTAATCCTGTTGATCTTTTTAAGATAGGCGGTGGCCGTAATTATATTGTTTCTGATAGTAGTGGATACGATTCTTTGGATGCAATATTCTCTGTGGATTCTATAACCGGCGAACGCAACCAGCTATTTCGAGATGAACTTGGACTCGGTGAAATACCAAGAGGTTTAACGGGAGTAACTCTTGATCAGGGAAGTAATGTAGCATATATGGCCGATTCTGTTCTTGGTAAGATTTATGTTGCAGACTTAGAGAGTGGTGATCGATATACTATTTTTGATAATGAGCCTTCGAGTGAGTCACATTCAAATAGTTTAACTAAATTAGCTTATGATGAAGTTGAAGATCAATTATTAATATGGTCTTTTAGTGATGAAAAAATCAAAAAATTAGATATAAGCAGCTTATCCATAGAGGATTTTCTGACCAGCGAAAACGCGTCAGTTATATCTGATATATCCTCTATGCAGGTTGATAGTGCTAATAGGACTCTATATTTCTCACGGTATAATGATGGTAATATTTACAAAATTGATCTTGAGTCAAAAGAAGCTTCAGTGGTGTCTGGGCAGGGTGTAGGGCAAGGTATTGCGATGAGCACTATTGTTGCGATCTCATTTGATTCGATTAGAAATAAAATAATTGTTTCTGATGATCCCTTGGGTATTGAAGCAGCGTTGCTTGAAGTTGATATTGAGTCTGGTGATAGGTCTGTTATTTTTGATGAAGAAGATATATATACATCGTACAGAGGCTGGTTTAAATATCTCTCTAAGGTTTCTGAAAATGGAATAATTTTCGCTGCGAACAATAGTGGGGTTTACCGTCTAAATATAAAAGAAAGGGACTGGAAGATGGTCTCAAGTAACTCAATGGGTGATGGATCAGGTTATTTTTCTATTGATGGAATTGAATTAGATGAAAAGAAGGATATTCTCTATTTGGTTAATGGGCGTAATAAAACATTGATGGCAGTAGATCCCGATAGTGGTGATCGAGTAGCAATATCTAGATAATTTAAGGTAGAGGTGCCTTAAAGAGGCACCTCAATCAAACATACTCAACAAAGACCCCAGAGTTTCCTCCCCCTTCGCCTGATTCTGCTCCGGTGTCGCCTTGCCAAATCCCTCTAGCAACACATCCTCTTCCGGCAGCTCGTCAATAAAACGGCTGGGTGTGGTGTCCTGAGTTTCGCCAAACTGTTTGCGCTTGCCCGCCAAAGTCATGGTGAGGGTGCGCTGGGCGCGGGTAATGCCTACGTAAGTGAGGCGGCGCTCCTCTTCGATGTTGTCGTCTTCAATACTGTTGCGGTGGGGAAGTAAGTTCTCTTCCATACCGATCATAAATACGTGGGGGAATTCAAGGCCCTTGGCGGCGTGTAGGGTCATCAGGCTGACCTTGTCGGTAGCTTCCTCTTCTTCCTGGCGCTCCAGCATATCCCGCAGGATCAGTTTGGAGATGGCCTGTTCCAGGCGAATATCCTGCTCCAGCTCATCGTCGGTACCCTCCATAATCTTGTTGAGGCTCTCCAGAAGCCAGAACACATTTTCCATGCGCTTCTCGGCCACCTTCTCGCTGCTGGCGTTTTGCGAGAGCCAGCCGGCGTAGTCGATATCTTCCAGCATTTCACGCAAGGCGCCATTGGCGGTGGTATCGCGACAGTTGCGCTGTACCCCTTCGAGCCATAGGGCGAAGCGATTCAGGCGCTCGTAGCCCTGCTCGTTGATATGCTCCTTAAAGCCGAATTCCGAGCAGGCTTTGAACATAGAGATCTCGCGGCCCTTGGCGTAGTTGCCCAGGGCCTCCAGGCTGCTGGTACCTATTTGGCGGCGCGGGGTATTGATAATGCGCAGGAATGCGTTGTCATCATCCGGATTTACCAACAGGCGCAGGTAGGCCATCACGTCCTTGATTTCGGCGCGGGCGAAGAAGGAAGTACCGCCGGACATCTGGTAGGGAACCTGGTGTTCCTGCAATTTCATTTCGATCAGGCGCGCCTGGTGGTTGCCGCGATAGAGCACGGCAAAATCCATAAACTTGCAGCCGCGACGGCTCTTTTGCAGGAAGATCTCGTTGGCGACCCGCTCCGCTTCCTCGTTTTCATTGGCCACCTTGAGCACGCGGATCTCCTCACCCAGACCGCGATCGGACCACAATGCTTTGTCGAACTCGTGGGGGTTGTGGGCGATCAGGTGGTTGGCCACTTTGAGGATGCGGCTGGTGGAGCGATAGTTCTGCTCCAGTTTGATTAGGCGAAGGTTGGGGAAGTCGGTCTTCAGCGCACTCATATTCTCCGGGCGCGCGCCGCGCCAGGCGTAGATAGACTGATCATCGTCTCCCACCACTGTGAGGCCGCCGCGCCCGCCCACCAGCAGCTTCACCAGCAGGTACTGGGAGTTGTTGGTGTCCTGATATTCGTCCACCAGCAGGTAGCGAATCTTTTTGCGCCAGCGTTGCAGCAACTCTGGATCTTTGTCGAACAACTGTACCGGCAGCAGGATCAGGTCGTCGAAGTCGACGGCATTGTAGGCCTTGAGGGCTTCACAGTAGCGATCGTAGGCGATAGCGATGGCCTGCTCACCGGGGCTCTGTGCTTGCTCCAGGGCACGGCGCGGGGTGAGCATATCGTTCTTCCAGTTGGAGATCTGGTTTTGTACCCGATCCAACAGGTCTGTATCCAGGTCGCCATCCCTGAGCATCAGCTCCTTGATCAGGGCGCGGGCGTCTTCCGCATCGAAGATGGAGAAACCGGGCTTAAAGCCGGCGGCGCGGTATTCCTTACGCAGGATATTCAGCCCAAGGTTGTGAAAGGTGGATACGGTGAGACCGTGACTCGCTTTTGAGCGCTTGCCATCCGGGCCCGCCAGCAGTTTGCTGACCCGCTCTTTCATCTCCCGTGCCGCCTTGTTGGTGAAGGTGAGAGCGGCGATATTGCGCGCGGCGTAGCCACACTGCTCGATCAGGTAGGCGATCTTGCGGGTGATTACGCTGGTCTTGCCGGAGCCGGCACCGGCCAGTACCAGGCAGGGGCCATCGACATACTTCACGGCTTCGGATTGGCGGGGGTTGAGCTGGGTCATAGATAGAGTTGTATCTTCGCGTGACGAGAAAATGGTGGATTCTAACAGCCTTAGCCCGGATCCACCCGGCATGAGTGCGAATGCCTGGACAGGTTTCTCCTTTGCCCTAGGAGTTGGCTATAGCAGGGTCCTGCGCACTAAATCTATTGCTCAATAGAATAATTCATCACAGCCTTTTATTAAGAAGACTAAGTTAACTAATGGGTATGCTTTAATAGAGAAAATACAGATATCTTTCAGTAAGTGGCAGGATTGAGGTAAATCGATTTTATTCTGTTTAGAGTGCCCTATAAAAAACTAATTATTGAATATTATTGATCTATCTTACTCTTTGTAGCTTTGAGACGCAGAGTCTATTCTACTTCGAATACCAACTTAAAAGTTTGGTTCGGATTCGCCTATTTGATTATTTGAACGATATAAAGTTAGGTCTTTTATACTTCCTTGGTCAGCACTATGTGATTAAATTAATAATTTATTTAAATGACTGAGCGGACTCGAGGCCACTTTATTTGTTGTATAGGTATTTCGCAATACAGCTACGGTATCTTTTTGATTTTTACTGAGTTTTAGCAGCCCTAATCACTCCATAAGGAGAGGGCTTTGCTACCCCGAGTTGAGGGGCTTGTAGTGCTATGTTGTTATATCGGCTAACTATTTTTGTTTTATATTCTGGTGCCTCATGAAAAATCTCCATGGAATTGGATTGGTATTTATTGCCTCGTCTGCATTGTTTGGGTTTAACTCTTGCTCGGATTCGGATTTTTCGAGCGGATATAGGCCTTCGCCCTTGCCTGAATTGTTGTGTAGGAAATATCCAAAAAGAATATATAAAAAATTAATTTCAAATCATAATGGTGAGGTTGAAAATCCTATTGTAGAGCAGTTTAGCGCTAGCTGGAATTCCAGTCTAAATACTCATACCGTCGAAGCAATAGATGATAGCTTTATTTATGTTGATACATATGATTCCCCCAGAAGTTTTATATTGAATCATAAAGATTTCTTCCCTGTTAATTACTTAAAGTCACACCATCTTGACTTGATTGGTGGCGTCGGGGCAGATGTTGTTAATACATTTGATGATGAAGTTATAAGCTTAACAAATATTTATGTAATTGATCATTATTCTGCGGAACATGTGTATCATTGGGAAGAACATGATGAGCAGGGTAGACCTATAAAGGGGGTTTATTCTTATATTGATGATGGCCATGTTTTATGTGAAAAACTATCAATTGAATTTGTCTACAAGGAAGATGATAGAGCTTTTGAAGAGATCTATAAGGTTGTGGAGGATACGATAATCTATAGTGACTATTCAGGTTTTTCGGGATGTGGTGATAGGGTTTTTAAAGAGTATTACGATGATTTTGGCAGTGTGTATTTAATCGAGCGTACATATAGTGATTCTGGAAATTACTTCATGTATGAATATGAATATAAATATGAAAAGGTGGCTTCTGTTTGTGAAGTTAAACAAGAATAGGTCTTTCGGCTTTACAGATAAGAAATTGATAATTTTTTATTTGAAATATAAGAAGTTCGTTGCCTTAAACATTTAGGCTTGGAAATACTTTAAAATTCAGACTCAATGGGTAAAGGAAATTCAGGCTACTAAGTAGTATATTTTTCTTCCAAGCTATTTTTAAGCAATATGGGTGTCGACCTTTTCAGTTTGTACTAACAGGGGGCTCCACTAGTTTGGCTTATAATCCCCTTTGATAGCAAAAACCTTTAGCTACAGTGTACTTTGCCAATGGGATTAGCTATAACTGCACCTTTTCCCTGCCTGTGTAACCCCATGCAACAACCCATCGCCGGCTACCATCTGGATGAAGAGGATCACTGGGTGGCGGAGCTCGCCTGTGGCCACTTTCAACATGTACGCCACAATCCCCCTTGGACCAACCGACCCTGGGTGATTACTGAACAAGGGCGCGAGTCCATGCTGGGATTCCAGCTCAATTGCAAGAAATGCGATGAGGGCGCACCGCCCGATACGCTCGAAGAGGTTGTAGAGCCATGACAAAACTCTGGGTTGATGCCGACGCTTGTCCGGTCGCTATCAAGGAAATCCTGTTTCGCGCCGCTGAGCGCACAGCCACAGAACTGACGTTGGTGGCCAACCAAGCGGTACGGGTGCCGCCGTCACGCTATATCCGCTCCGTGCAAGTGACAGCCGGTTTTGATGTGGCGGATAACGAGATAGTGCAGCGCTGCGAGGCAGGGGACCTGATTATTACTAGCGATATCCCACTGGCCGCAGAGGTGATCGACAAGGGTGCTGAAGCCCTTAATCCCCGTGGGGAGCGCTATACCAAAGCCAATATCCGCGCGCGTCTAAATATGCGGGACTTTATGGATACCCTGCGCTCCAGCGGCGTGCATACCGGCGGACCACCGGCCCTTAGCCAGGCGGACCGCAAAGCTTTTGCCGATCAGTTAGATCGATGGCTGGCAAAGAGTCGCAAGTAACTTTAAGGAGAATTGCCGTGGAGAATTTGAGGCTGAAGCCAATGGAAGAGTGGCAATTCCCAACATTGATGTCTTGGCTACCTGATAGGGAGCAGTGCCAACAGTGGGGTGGTCCTGATTTCAGGTTTCCGTTCGAGCGGAGGTCCTTCTTGGAGGATTGCCGTTGGCCGGAGTTACCCAGCTACGCACTTCAGGACAGCAGCGGTGATGTGCTGGCTTTTGGGCAGTATTACCAACACCTGGGCCGCTGCCATCTGAGCCGCTTAATTGTCTCTCCTAATCATCGCGGAGCCGGATTAGGGTGTGCTCTGGTAACACAGCTTGCACAAACAGGAACTAGAGCCCTGGATGCAATCGAGTGCTCTTTATTTGTCCTGCGTACTAATCTAGCGGCACGGACTCTCTACCAGAAATTGGGTTTTGAGGAAGCGGCTTATCCAGGGCAGCAAAAATGGCTGGATCAGTGCGATTTTATGGTCGCACCGTCTGTAGATTTTCAGTAGAAACAAAATATTGAATAGCGCGAATATTTCATGCCTGAATTAATACAACCCACGACCGAACGCTTACAGCTGCGCCAGTGGCGAGCGGAAGATAAGCCTGTATTCGCGGAAATGAATGCCGACCCAAGGGTGATGGAGTTTTTCCCCTCATTGCTGACGCGACAGCAGAGTGATGCCGGTGTGGATCGCAGTATTGCACATATTGAGAAGTACGGCTGGGGCTTTTGGGCCTTGGAGTTGAGAGAGACCAAAGAGTTTCTCGGATTCGTTGGTATGAAAAATGTGACTGAAGATTTGCCCTTCACACCGGCGGTAGAGATTGGCTGGCGTTTAGCCTTCCCTTATTGGGGAAAAGGCTACGCCAGTGAAGCCGCACAAGCCTCTTTGGATGTAGCTTTCAATACCCTGAATCTCAGAGAGGTCGTTTCTTTTACACCGTTACAGAACATTCGCTCCCAGCGGGTGATGGAGCGGCTGGGTATGCGGCGGGATTCTCTTGTCTTTGAACATCCGCAGGTTCCAACCGAAAGCCCTTTGTTAAAACATTGTTTATATCGTATCAATGCTGATGAATGGTCTAGAGGGCATCCAATCAAATAATTTATCTACTCTGGGTGCTCTTTTGCTGAAAAAGAGGCCGCTGATTAGTTTCGTATTCATTTGCGGCCTCAAGATCCTCCCTGCGCAGCTTACTATGTGACTCACACTCTGTATTGCGACATCTTGAAAGGCTTATACATTCCTGCGAAGCCGCGCCTTATCGAGAACTATTCTGAAAGCCAGGGGTATCATGAATATTTAGTGATTCCCTGGTAAATTTTCCCACAATCAGATGTTTCTTAGGGTGTGTATGTTCTGCTGGAAAGAAATACATACACCTATAGAACGGTTTGCATTTCTTTTAGTCCATTTGATGCTGTATGAAGGCAGAAAAAGTTCGCCAAATTTAAGTTAATCATTTTTTAGTTGACTGGACTTTCATTACTTCAAAATGGTCCTAAGGGTATAGGTGTTACCAGGAATTTTCTCAGCGCGTAGCTACCCAGACAATGGCCAGATTGATTCAGACTGATTCAAAGCGATTAGTCCTTCGCCAATGGCGAGAAGAGGATCGTGGTGATTTTGCTCATTTAAATGCAGATACTCGGGTTATGCGGTTCTTTCCCAGCACTCTGAACAGAACTAAAAGTAATAAGCTACTAAATACCCTTAAGGAACATATCGATGAATACGGGTGGGGGTACTGGGCGGTGGAATTGAAAGAGAATGGACAATTTATTGGTTTCGCTGGTATTAAACATGCTTCGGCGGAGTTGCCTTTCTCTCCAAGTGTGGTACTTGGTTGTCGCTTCATCAGGGATTTCTGGGGGCGGGGGTATGCCAGTGAAGCGGCCAAGGCTGTCTTTGCAGTAGCATTCGAACAATTAAATCTTACTGAGGTAGTGGGGTGTACCGCATTACAAAATCTTCCTTCACAAAGAATGATGCATGGCCTGGGTATGAGTCGTGACGCCTCAATCTTTGATCATCCACTGGTACCGGAAAACAGCCCCCTGCGGCCTCACTGTTTGTATCGGCTCTCGTTTGATACCTGGTGGGAGCAGATAGGCGGAAATCCTATTAAGCGGTTTAAATTAAAATTATAAATAGTCTTTAAGCTATTCAGTGGAACCTATTTAATGGACTTGCGTCATAAACAGCACTCTCAATAAACATAAGAAATAAAAGCAAATGGAGGTGTTTTATGATGAATCTGTTTCGTTTAAAGGCAATAAAAGCTGTCCTTATAAATATTCTGCTGTTATTCAGTTTGCCAATGGCTCATGCGGAGTTCATAAAAAATACGAGTAAACGTCCGGATACCTCAACTCTTTACTGGTCTCTAGAATTTCCTGCCCACAGCGAGTCTCACGGCTTGTTACTGATCGCTCAGGGCTCAGGTTGTCTTCCTGCCATTAAGAATAAGACAGTACAACAAGTTAAGAAGATTGCCCCAAAATTTGCCGTGCTATTGGTAGAGAAATACGGGGTTACCCATGCGGATGGCCCCAATGACCAATTTAAAGATTGCTCACAGGCTTATGTGACAAACCATACCGTTGAGCAGCGCACCCGGGATGTTGTGCAAATAGTCGAAGAGTTAAAGGGAGCTGACTGGTGGAATGGCAAGCTGGTTTTTTTTGGTGGCTCAGAGGGCGGTGATGTTGTTGCCCGTTTGGCCCCCAAATTAAATCCAGATGCGGCTGTAGTTTTCTCTAGTGGCCTCGGGCAATCTTTTGCAGAGGTACTTAAGTCCTTGGTTCCTCCTCATGTAGCGACAGAAGTCGATGCCAAACTCGCTTACGCCCGGACGAACCCTGAAAGTGTAGAAGTCTGGGGGGGGAATTCTATGCGCTGGTGGGCCGATGTTGTAGATCGGGTACCAGTCAATGACTTATTAGATAGTCATGTCCCTGTCTTATTGATTCAGGGTACAGAAGATAAGTCCTCTCCCGTCAGCTCCGGCCGTGCAGCGCGTGATGCTTATACAAATGCGGGGCGATGTGAATTAACTTATTGGGAGTATCCCGGTTACGATCACTATATGACAGATACCGATGGTGTGAATCACCGAAGAGAGGTTTTTGAACGAGTTGCTGGATGGATAGAAAATACCTTACTTAATGGAGCACCCAGATGTATATCCGGTGTAAAGAAAATTGAGAGCAATTGATGAATATAAGAACCAAGCTAGCCGCGATAGTAATGACAGTTTACTCCAGCACTACAATGGCTGAAAATTTCTCCGTATTGCCGCAACTGGAAAACTACAAAGTGCCAGAATCCTGGCGCCAGCCAGTAGCGCCTCTTAAAATAGCAGATAGTACGTGGCAAATAGGTACAGAGGGAATTACCTCACTGTTATTAAAAGGCAAAGAGGGGTCGATTCTAATTGACGGTGGCATGGAGCAGACGGCTGAGCATTTATTGGAGAATATGCGCAGGATGGGAGTCGCCCCCTCGGATCTCAAGCTAATCTTGCACAGTCAGGCCCATGCAGACCACGTAGGTTCCTTAGCTGAGTTAAAACGCGTGACTGGTGCACAGGTAGTAACCAATGCCGAGTCGGCAGTGCTGATGGCTCGCGGTGGTGCCAATGATATTCACTTTGCCGACGAACTTTTATATCCGCCAATAAAAGCAGATCGTATTCTGCATGATGGTGAGCAAGTGGTTCTGGGAAATTTACGTTTACGTGTACATTTTATCCCAGGCCACACACCAGGCAGTATGGCCTGGACCTGGGAAGATGCAGTTGATGGTAAAGCTACAGACATCGCTTATGTGGATAGCCTTACAGCGCCGGGTTATCAACTGATTGATAATAGCCGCTACCCCAATATCGTAGAGGACTTCCGCACAAGCTTCGCCCGTGTGCGCGATTTACCTTGTGATTTACTCATTACGCCTCACCCGGCTGCAAGTGGGTGGGTATTCCAGGATACTATTACCAGAAAAGTAAGAGTGGGCTGTAAAGGATATTCCGATGCAGCTTCGGAAAAATTTGAACAACAACTACGTAAATAGTTAGAAGTAATGATTTTTTTGTTGTAAATAATATGAGTTATTTAAAATAAATTAATTCGAGTTGTTCTCATATGAATAGAGTTAGCAGTTAATAATGTTTAAAGCAAAATCATTTGAAGGTGTTTCAGTAAATTTTATTGGTCGTTTTTTATATGGGGTGTTTTTAATTATTTTTTCTCAGAAAGCTTTTTGTGAAACTACATATGCCGTGGTGGGAGGTAAGTGGTTTGATGGGACGGATTTTAAGGAAGCTACTTGGTTTGTTGACGAGAATGGCTCTTTGACTAAGACCAAACCACAAAAAGTTGATTATACCTTTGATGCCAGTGGAAAGTATGTAGTGCCGCCTTATGCTGAAGGACATAATCACAATCTACAAAACCCTTGGGGTATCAAGAATTTTGGGCCTCTGCAGATCAAATCTGGAGTTTTTTATAGCGTGCAGATGTGCAGCTTTGGTGAGAAAATTAAGGCGCAGTTCAGTAGTTTAGATACCATGGATGTTTTGTATGCGTCAGATTGCATGACTGCTTCGGATGGTCACCCGATTGCTTTTTATTTTAAGGATCGATCAAACCCCACTGAGAAAGAGATTCAGGATGGTAGAAGTAGCTTGCTAATCGTTGACAGTTTGTCAGATCTTGACCGAGTTTGGCCTGGAATTATAAAGAAATCGCCAAGATTTCTCAAAATTGTTCTCGTTGGCAGTGAGAATTTCGAAGAGCGCCACGGAGATAAGAAGTATCTTGGCGTTAATGGCCTAAATCCGAAATTGGTGCCGGTTATTGTCGAGCGTGCTCACCAATCTGGAATTCCAGTGGTAGCCCATGTAGATACAGCCCACGATGCTATGGTAGCGATAAAAGCCGGTGTCGATGTCTTGGGTCATTTGCCCGGATATAGAATTGCCAGAAACGAAGGCTTCGATATTCAGGACTATGTTTTGAGCGATACTGCTATAGCTTTAGCTGCTGAGCAGGGTACAAAGTTGATTGCAACAGCTAGTGTGCCCACTGGACACAAATACTCAGAAGGTGAATTGAGTGAGATACAGAAGATTCAGAGAGATAATCTTACCCGTTTACGTAATGCTGGCGTATCTTTATTAATGGGGAGTGATAATTTTTCCGGTACGGTACTTCGTGAAATGCGCTACTTGGACTCTCTAGATATTGCACCGAGAGAAGTATTACTTAAATCCTTGACCATGGATACTCCGAAGTGGATGTTTCCGGAGCGAAATTTAGGCACCTTTGCCGAAGGTGCTGAGGGTAGCTTCTTAGTGTTGGAGGGCAATCCTCTAGAGGATTTAGGTTTTCTCGATAAGATTTACATTGGCGTGAAGCAGGGGAAAATGTTAGTCAATGATTCCAATTAATGATAGGTAATAAATTTTATTCGGGTACAATATTTTTGGGGTTCTAGATTTGTTAAAAAATACCCAGCTTGATTGCCAGGCTGGGGTATGTTTTCTCCATTTTAATATACCCTTTTTTTTAATTTGCTTCTAACAAGCGATGTACCTTTGGTACAAGATAGAAATACATTAGTGGGACCAGAATGGCGGTCATTATTAAAGCCTTTAAACCAATTGCAATTTGCAATTCCAGTGCCTGTATCCCCGGAAGTAATAGAGTAACAATGGGGTAAACCAATGCCCATATGCACAGGGCGTGTACTATCGGTCCCTTCATTTGTTCAGTTCCTCCATAAATTTGGAAATTGTCTTAAAGTACCCAGGCAAAATTTTCTGTAAAAATTGTTTTCCACTCTTGGTGAGTGCTACACATTTTGCCCTACCATCGCTGGAATCTGCTTCCATAGCGATAAGCTCATCTTCTACCATGCTTTTCAAGGTTCGTGTCATTACCGGCCGAGAAACATCAATTCGTTCTGCAATTTCTGAAGCTAGTAAACTGTCTCTTTGTGGCTCCCGGTCGATAACAATCATTACTAGGAAACGCAGCTGGGAGGTTCCGTGCTCAGTAAAATAGCTCTCCAGCTCTCGTAAAAGCAGGCTTGCATCCCGCATCATGGTAAGTGCGCCCTGAACGGCAGTGGGATCTTTTACTGAAAAACGTTTGGCATATCCTTCAACCATTTGTTGCGAGGGAAGATCTTTGAGGAAAAACATTAGGCCAGTCTCTTGAGCTTATTGATCTCCACTGGCTCTTTTAACCACTCTTTATAGGCTTCGAATATCGGGGCGATATAGGGCATGGTGTAATGCTTTTCTAAGTCTTCCTGGCTACGCCACTCCTCGTATAAAAACAGGCATTCCCCATCCTCGTGCACTGCGAACTGCAGGCAGCCCTCCTCTTCGAGGGTATTTGGCACTATGGATAAGATGGCCTGTTTGGCTTGCGCAAAGAATTCTGTCTTGGGGAAAATTCTGGCAATAATGAATAGGTGATTATTCATAAGGTTAACTCAGCAGTGTGCAATATAGTTATCATGATAACTATAGTTTTTGGCCTGTCAAATATCAGTGCAATATACAGCTGATGGCGCTGTAGCAATGAGAATTCACTCTGGCGGTATATTCGAGATTTAGAGGGCGTAAAGAGCTTTTAATGTGTATGAACGCTTGCCTGGCGTCTGTCTAGATTCCGGTAAGCCAACGCTTCGGCAATTTGTGCCGTACCAATTCTTTCCTGTTTGGCTAGGTCCGCCAGCGTGCGGGCGACTTTAAGCACTCGATGATAGCTGCGTGCAGAAAGCCCAAGTTTTTCTACTGACTGTCGCAATAGCAGTTTTTCGGTATCACCTAGGGCGCAGTGATTTTCCAGCGATGCCCCTTTTAATAAGCTATTGATTGTCCCCTGCCGCTGTAACTGCTGTTGACGGGCGTTACAGACTCGCTCACGCACGCTTTCAGATGACTCTCCGGGAGGAGAATCCTGTAACTGTATTGCACTCATTGCGCCAACTTCCACCTGCATATCAATACGGTCCAACAGTGGTCCGGACAGTTTGTTGCGGTAGCGGTCTATCTGGTCCGGTGTACAGCGGCAACGAGTTTCCCCCAAATAACCACAGGGGCAGGGATTCATCGCGGCCACCAATTGGAAGTGGGCGGGGAAGGTAACTTGCGCTCTGGCGCGAGAAATACGCACCTCGCCATTCTCCAGCGGTTCTCGCAATATCTCTAGGGCATGGCGGGGAAACTCTGGCATTTCATCCAGAAATAAGACCCCGCGGTGGGCCAGGGAAATCTCCCCTGGGCGTGGTGTGCTGCCGCCCCCCACCAGTGCGGTTGGGGAGGCGCTGTGGTGGGGGGCGCGGAAGGGCCTGTGACTCTGGTGGGGTAATCCAGCGCTGGAGTACACAGCCGCCACTTCTATAGATTCACGGCTGGTTAAAGGCGGCAATATACCGGGCAAACGGCTGGCCAACATGGTCTTGCCTGTACCCGGTGGGCCATAGAATAAAAGGTTGTGGCCTCCTGCTGCAGCGACTTCCAGCGCCCGTCTTGCCTTGAGCTGGCCGCGAACATCAGCGAGGTCTGCAGTGTGAGTAATTACTCGCTCTAACTGCTGCTCGGCGCGGGGTAATTTTTCCCGGCCATGCAGTTCTGCACACACTTCAAGAAGCGAGTTGGCGTTAGCGATTTCGCTGCCAGCCAGGGCGGCTTCGCTGCCGTTTTCTTTCGGTACTATTAATAGGCGTTGAGCTGCAGCACTGGCGATGGCTGCAGGAAGTGCGCCGCTGACCTGGCGTATTCCGCCGGTAAGGGCGAGCTCTCCGATAAATTCATAGCTTTCCAAGGGCTCACTAGGCACTTGGCCGGAGGCGGCGAGTATGCCTATAGCGATGGCGAGATCGTATCGCCCGCCGTCTTTGGGTAGGTCCGCGGGGGCCAAATTAACGGTGATACGCCGCTGGGGGAATTCAAAGTGGCTGTTAATTAGGGCACTGCGTACCCGGTCGCGGCTCTCGCGCACAGCAGCTTCGGGCAGGCCGACGATATGAAAGGCGGGGAGCCCGTTGGCCAGGTGGGTCTCAACGGTGACCAATGGGGCGTTAACACCCAGCTGGGCACGGGTGTAGCTAACTGACAGGCTCACATTTTCATCCTTGATGCGGCGGCTTGTGGAAGAACTAATCCTCGGGTTTGTGTTCTCTCTGTGCGAGAGCCTGCTCCAGTATTTCCACCTTGTCTTCCAGGCGAGCCAATTTTTCTCTGGTGCGCCTCAGTATCTCCACTTGAGTATCGAACTCGCGCTGGGAGACCAGCGGCAATTTATCCAGTGAAACCTCCAGCGCACTGCGCAGGTCATTGGTAACTACTGTGCCCTGCTGTTGCAGTTCTTTTAAGAGTTGTTGCAGTTTGTCCGCAGCCACGGGCAACTCCTTGCTGTCAAAATCTTATTTAATGGCACCAGATTGTAACCCACACCCTATAGCCACAAAAGCTGACTCTTTGTGCACTATTCTGATCACTGCCTCTGCAAGATTCCCCACTTCTGTGCACGCGATGACAAACAGTTCCATCTTGGTGCGTGAGACTTTGCGGGCTCATTGTTCGTATTTATTCCGGTTGTCTGCTTTCCCGTTAACTTATTGATTTTATTGAATATTGCTGTCCTGGCATCAAGTCTGCAATGAAAAGGCAGGTGTGCCATTTACGATCACTGGGAGTCTGGGAAAGTAGCGGTTCACAAGACGCAAGAGACCCTCTGTCATACCCGACAGTGCAGGACCGATTGCAGGCGGCGCCATTACAGCTCTTGAAATACAGCCTATAGAAATTTAGGAGAAATAAAGTGGAAGTTAAAAAGCATAAAATTGCCACTATTTTCGCTGGCGCTTTACTGGCGTTGGGCACTGCCAATCTAACAAATGCTGAAGAAAATACCTCTTCCAGCAGCTCTCAGGAAGAGGGCATCAGTTTCAGCGCCAACCTGGGTATGGTTTCAGATTATCGCTTCCGAGGCATTTCCCAAAAGGATAGAAATCCCGCAATTCAGGGTGGTCTGGATCTGGATTTTGGCAATGGCTTTTACGTGGGTACCTGGGCTTCGCAGGTGGATTTTGCTTATGGGTTTGATGAAACCGATTACGAGCAGGATTTTTACGGTGGTTTCTCCTCGGATATCAATGACTTCATTAGTTACGACGTCGGCTATATCTATTACGCCTATCACGGTAGTGACCAGGATGAAGATTACTGGGAAATTTACGGCAACCTCAGTATTTCAGATCTGACCCTCGGAGTTGCTTACTCTCCCGACTATTGGGCGCAGAGCGACGAATTTTATTACACCTTTGCGGAGTACAGTTTCTCACTGCCAGCAGATCTGAGCCTGGATTTGCATGTTGGTTACAACATTTTTATGGAGCGTAGTGAGTTCCTTTATGAGGACGATGATTATATCGATTATTCCGTAACGCTCAGCAGAGACTTCGGTGGTTTGAACCTGAGTGCGGCTTACGTAGGTACCGATGTCAGTAAAGAGGAATGTTGGGATACCGATTGGTGTGAGCCAACCCTGGTAGTTGGTGCTACTTATACTTGGTAATCAATTCGCCCGCGATATTTCGCGGGCATTTTTTTGGGGGGGGGAATCCATGAAATTAATCACCGCAATTATCAAGCCTTTTAAGTTGGATGCCGTGCGCGATGCCCTCAGAGAAGTGGGTGTTAATGGTGTGACTGTAACTGAGGTGAAAGGTTTTGGTCGGCAAAAGGGCCATACCGAATTGTATCGGGGCGCTGAGTATGTCGTGGACTTTTTGCCGAAAACCATGCTGCAGATTGCCGTAGAGGATTCTGAGTTAGACAAAGTTTTGGAGGCACTGGGCTCCAGTGCTCACAGCGGAAAAATCGGTGATGGAAAAATATTTGTTGCCAACCTGGAGCAGGTAGTGCGCATACGCACCGGCGAAACCGGCAGAGACGCGATCTAACTCGATAGCAACAAACATAATTTTAAAAATATACAGACTTGAACGGAGAGAAACATGGAAAACCAGATATTTCAGTTGCAGTATGCAATTGATACTTTTTATTTCCTAATGTGCGGTGCCCTGGTGATGTGGATGGCTGCGGGTTTTGCCATGCTGGAAGCCGGCCTGGTGCGCTCAAAGAACACTACAGAAATCCTCACCAAAAATGTTGCGCTGTTTGCAATAGCCTGCATTATGTATCTGCTCACTGGATACGCCATTATGTATGATGGCAACTGGATGCTATCTGGCATTGAGGCATTTAGCCTCGACACTGTACTGGCCGATTCTTCCAGTAATGGATTTGAAGGCGATTCCGTTTATTCGAGTGCTTCTGACTTTTTCTTCCAGGTCGTATTTGTCGCCACCGCTATGTCCATCGTTTCCGGTGCCGTGGCTGAGCGTATGAAGCTGTGGAGCTTCCTTGCTTTCGCGGTGGTATTGACTGGCTTTATTTACCCACTGGAAGGTTCCTGGACCTGGGGTAGCCAGGATGTCTTTGGTCTATTTAGCCTGGGTGACCTCGGTTTCTCCGATTTTGCCGGTTCCGGTATCGTACATATGGCCGGCGCCGCCGCCGCTTTGGCTGGCGTGCTGTTGCTGGGCGCACGTAAAGGTAAATACGGACCCAATGGCCAGGTTTATGCGATTCCCGGTGCCAACTTGCCGCTGGCCACACTCGGTACCTTTATCCTTTGGATGGGCTGGTTCGGCTTCAATGGTGGTTCCGTATTAAAACTGGGCGATGCCGCTAGTGCGCATTCTGTAGCCATGGTATTTGTTAATACCAATGCCGCTGCAGCCGGTGGTGCTATCGCCGCACTGATTACCGCCCGTTTGCTGTTCGGCAAGGCCGATCTCACGATGCTGCTCAATGGCGCGCTGGCGGGCTTGGTGGCAATTACTGCCGAGCCCTCTACTCCTACTGCTCTGCAGGCCACTGTGTTCGGTATGTTTGCCGGTGTTCTGGTGGTCTTCTCCATCATTACTCTGGATAAACTCAAAATTGATGATCCGGTAGGTGCTATTTCCGTGCACGGTGTAGTTGGTCTGCTCGGCCTGTTGCTGGTCCCCATAACCAACGAGGAATCCACCTTTGTGGGTCAGTTGGTTGGCGCCTTGACGATCTTCCTGTGGGTCTTCGTAAGCTCCCTGGCGGTTTGGTACCTGCTCAAGCTGGCAACCGGTATCCGTGTCAGTGAGGATGAAGAGATGGAGGGTGTTGACTTGGCCGAGTGTGGAATGGAAGCTTACCCAGAATTTATGAGCAAATAGTCGCTCGGTAGTGGCGTCGCCTTAATATTGGGGTGACCGTCGCATTGAGGTTCCCGCAAAGAAGATAAACCAGGGGAAAACACAAGATGAAATTAATAACGGCCGTAGTGAAGCCCTTCAAGCTGGACGATGTGCGCACTGCCCTTTCTGAGGTCGGTGTCCAGGGAATGACGGTAACAGAGGTGAAAGGCTTTGGCCGCCAGAAGGGCCACACCGAACTCTACCGTGGTGCGGAGTATGTGGTGGACTTTCTGCCCAAGGTTAAACTGGAGCTGGCTGTCGATGACAGCATGGTGGAAGCGGCGGTAGAAGCTATCACCAAAGCGGCGCAAACCGGAAAAATCGGTGATGGAAAAATCTTTATCACCGCGCTGGAGGAAGTGATCCGAATCCGTACTGGGGAAACCGGTAGCGAAGCGGTGTAATGTTTGCCGATTAATCAGGGTACTTCTATTAATAATGCCCAGTATGTTTAAGGCCCCGTAAGGGGCTTTTGCTTTTCTTTATCCCCTAAAAATGATCCCTGTCGTCCACTACTAGAAGGTTTCTCCCTACCGGTCACTTAAATCTCCATAACAAACTGCAATATCTCCTCGATTTTTTCCCAACAAAAAACTCTACGGGCTCCGGTGCCTGCAGCTGGCAGCGTAGATTGTAAGTGCCTATATATTAATCGCCGCTTTTGATGCGGTGGGCGATTGCTACTCCGGTGGCTTTCAATTTCATTGGCGCCGCGGGAAGGGGCGGCACAGAGGTACTCCCTCTGTAACAGGAGTAAGGGTTACAGGGTTTTGCTATGAAAGATAGTTATGAAGATCAGGGTAAGAACGCTCGCAGCAAGGATACAGAGGAATTTGCCGAAGAGCGCTCCATTACCTCCCGTGAACGCGCCAGAAGCCAGCTGAGTTCTGATGTTGAGGAATTTCTAGCCGGTGGCGGGGCGATTAATGAAGTCGATCCAGACGTCACCGCCGACCCGCCACGGAAACCGCAGCCAAAATACGGTAGTCGACCTATTTAGTGCTTTCAACGTTGCCGCCCCTGAGATCAGGTCGGCGGCAAAATCTTTTTTGCAGGAAACCCCGAAGCCTGTTGGCCTCAGGGATTCAGTAGCCTGGGCAGCAGGCGCTCCAAAACTTCGCCAATGTAAGAGAGAAACAGAGTGCCTAGGCTGGAACGGTAGTATTGGGGATCGGATGATCCAACTGCCAGCATGCCGAGCTGATTGCCGAGCGGGACCACTGCGGCGGAGGCAATTTCCTGCCATTGGTCTCCGAATAAATACTCTCTTTCCCCAGGACGCAAAATTCCACATATTGGGCGGCCATTCCGCAATATGGCGCCAATGGCCGTCTCTGCGCTGGAGAGTGTGCTGGTGCGCACTTCACCGAGCTTGTCGGCTGACACGCCTAGCGGCCCAAATAGGGTTAGGCTGGTAAATTCCACATTGAAGTCATGGGAAAAGCTGTTGTACAGAGCCGTGGTGGCCTCACCAATGGTCTGTGCTTCCAGTAGGGCGAGGATCAGACGGCGGCTATTAAAAAACAACTGATCGTTATCGCGTGCATTGTGCAGTAACTGGTCGAGGCGTTGCCGCATCTCAATATTGCGCTCGCGTAGCAGATTGGTCTGATGTGTCATCAGCGACACGGTCTTGCCATTTTCCCGCGGCAGTTTGATGGTTTCGAGCAGGTCCATGCGCTCGACAAAAAACTCAGGGTTTTGCATTAGGTAGCGAGCTACCTGGCGCGCGAGCAACTTGTCATCGCGCTGGGTTTCCCTTTGGTTGCCGGCGACAATCTCATCAGAAGTTTGATTGGCGTCTGTGTGTTCCATCGTGTTCTGTTCACATTGGCGCGGGCGCGTGGTGAATCCTGTGCTCTATCGGAATTAGAGCTGAGGCTCGCCCGCTAAATTATTTAAACAATGATTTGCCCGTGGAAAACTGTAGTCGCGGGCCCGGTCATAGTAACCGGCTGATTCGGCCCACTCCAGTGGATTGTCAGGGACCCGCCGGGAAGGCGGATTTCCACCTGCTCATCCACCAGGTCGCGCAGGTGGGCATACACCATGGCTGCGCAGGCACCGGTGCCACAGGCGTGAGTTTCACCTACGCCGCGCTCAAATACACGCAACTGTGCCTGGCTGCGGGATTCGACTTGCAGAAAACCCACATTCACCTTCTGGGGGAAGCGGGGATGTGCCTCGATTAAAGGGCCGAGGGTCACTACCGGGGCGCTGTGAATGTCGTCGACCAACAGTATGGCGTGGGGGTTACCCATGGAGACCGCGCCTATGGTAAAGGTCTCGTCACTGGCTTCCAGCAGGTAGCTATCCGCACGGCGATCGGCATTGAATGGAATCTTCTCCGGCTCTAAAACGGGGGCGCCCATATCGACACTGACCTGGTCGTTATCGAGTACACGCAGGTGCAGCATACCCGCAGCAGTTTCGACCTTGAGCCGTTTTTTTCCCGTTAGGCGGCGTTCGCGTACAAAGCGGGCGAAACAGCGTGCACCATTGCCGCAGTTCTCCACCTCGCCGCCATCGGCATTAAAGATGCGATAGCGAAAATCTGCCTCTGGCCCCCGTGGCGGCTCTGCCAGTAGTACTTGATCACAGCCGATGCCTAGGCGCCGATCGGCGATTCGGCGAATTTTATCTGGTGATAGCTTGAGTCTCTGGCTGATGCCGTCGAGCATTACAAAATCATTGCCGAGCCCATGCATCTTGCTGAATTTAACGCGCATTCCATTTCTCTGTAAAACTGATTGAGCGGGCCATCCTAGGGGTGCTCGCCACCGGTGACGCTGGCATTGCTGGCGTCCCGGAATTCTGTTGGTTGGTAATTAAGAGGCAAGGGTGACACAAACCGTTAGACCTTTTCAGGCACCGGGGTCTCACCCCGAACCAGGTCGTCGAAAGTTTCCCGTGTGCGCACTAAATAGCTATTCTCGCCATCCACCAGCACTTCCGCTGCACGCGGGCGGCTATTGTAGTTGGAGCTCATGGTAAAGCCGTAGGCGCCGGCGGACAGCATGGCCAGTAATTGCCCCTCGCGCAGAGCCAGGGCACGGTTCTTGCCGAGGAAGTCACCGGTTTCACAAACGGGGCCAACGATATCCCAGAGTGTGTCCTCACCGTCGCCCGGAGTGACCGGCACTATATCCTGCCAGGCCTGGTAAAGGGCAGGGCGCAGGTTGTCGTTCATGGCCGCATCGACAATGGCGAAGTTGTGTCCTTCGGTGTGCTTCAGGTATTCAACCCGAGTCAATAGAACACCGCCGTTAGCGGCAATCGAACGGCCAGGTTCCAGTATCAGGCCCAGCTGGCGTTCGCCGATACGCTCCAGAACTGCTTTCAGATAGTCTGCAACTACTGGGGGCTCTTCACCCCGGTAGCGGACCCCGAGGCCGCCGCCGAGATCCAGGTGTTCCAGCTGGATACCTTCGGTGGAGAGGGTGTCCACCAGCATCAACAGCCGGTCGAGGGCATCTAGGAAAGGGGCCACTTCGGTGAGCTGGGAGCCGATATGGCAATCCACCCCGGTCACTCTCAGGTGAGGTGAGCGCGCTGCGTATAAATACACATCCAAAGCGCTGTTGATGGCGACGCCGAATTTATTTTCTTTGAGGCCGGTGGAAATATAGGGATGGGTTTGTGCGTCTACATCTGGGTTGACCCGCAGTGAGATTGGGGCAACAGCTTCGCACTCCGCCGCTACTTGCTCGAGGCGGCGCATTTCGGCCTCCGATTCGATATTGAAGCAGTGCACACCCACTTCCAGGCCACGGCGTATCTCGTCTGCGGTTTTACCCACACCGGAAAATACTATTCGCGAGGGATCTCCTCCCGCCAGCAATACCCTTTCGAGTTCGCCCCCGGAGACGATATCAAACCCAGCGCCAAGCTGGGCCAAAAGCGACAGGATACCCAGATTGCTGTTGGCCTTCACCGCATAGCAGATCAGGCCGGGGTAGCTGCCCAGTGCTTCGGCATAGGCTTGATATTGGCGCTCGAAGTGGGCGCGGCTATAGACGTAGGTGGGGGTTCCGAAACGCTCGGCGACCTCTTCCAGTGATACCTGTTCTGCCCACAGGCTGCCTTGGCGATAACTGAACTCACTCATTTCTGCGGTGCTTGCTCCTCTGGGTAGCCCTCTTCCGGGTAGTCTTCTGGCGCAGAGTAATCCCCGGGTTCTGAATAGTCGTTTGGTTCGGAGTACCCTTCCGGTACAACAGTTTCTCCGGCTGGAACAAGTACCGGCTCATCCGGCTCCACCGCAGTGCTACTAGTGGGCACCGTAGTGGGCGGGCCTGTGGTGATAGCTGGCGCGGGTTCGGCCGGCGCCTGAGGCAGGTACAGCGGTCCTTTCTGACCGCAGCCACTGAGGAGTGCGGATGCACTCAGCAGGGCGCAAAGGGGGTAGAGCATTTTCTTTGGCATGGGTGACATCCTGCACTCGGGCTTTAGAGCGGTGTTCGGCAAAAGCCTGATAGTATAGCGAGCCAATAGATTGAACACAGTAGACGGTAACAGAAGTAATAAAAGATGAGCCAAACGGAATATGAAGCGGCCATTGAGCATACCCTGATGGCGATTGAGGATGCTCTGGACGATTGTGACTGGGATATCGATTACGAGCGCAGTGGTGCCGTGCTCACCCTGACCCTGGAGGATAATGGCAGTCAGGTTATTCTCTCCCGGCAATCTGCCAATCAGGAACTTTGGGTAGCTGCCAAGTCGGGCGGTTACCACCTCACGTTTACCGCGCCCGGCTGGAAATGCAGTACCACCGAGGAAAATCTACCGACCCTGCTCAATCGCGTGCTGAGCGAGCAGCAGGGTGAATCGGTCGAACTGGGATTACCGCAGTAATCCCGGTTTACTGATCGGCCGTACCCCAGGCGCCCGGATGCAAAAAACGGGCTCCTAGTCCTGCTGGGGTCTGCCTTAATGACGCCCTTCAATTTGCACTCGTGCTTGTGCACAGGCAGCGCGAACCTGATCGGGAGCGGTGCCGCCGATATGGTTACGAGCGGCTACCGAGCCTTCCAGGGTGAGCACTTCAAAGACATCCGCACCGATATCAGCAGAGAATTGCTGCAGCTGCTCTAAGCTCAGCTCCGCTAGGTCTTTCTGCTGTTCAATGGCAAAGGAAACCGACTGGCCGACGATCTCGTGGGCATCGCGGAAGGCAATGCCTTTGCGCACCAGATAATCCGCCAGGTCGGTGGCAGTGGAGAAACCCTTGGCGGCTGCCGCCAGCATGTTTTCTTTTTTTGCCTTGAGTGCGGGCACCATATCCGCAAAGGCGCGCAGGCAGTCCAGTGCGGTATCGGCAGCGTCGAACAAAGGCTCTTTATCTTCCTGGTTGTCTTTGTTGTAAGCCAGGGGCTGGCTTTTCATCAGGGTCAGCAGTGCAATCAGGTGGCCGTTCACACGGCCAGTCTTACCGCGTACCAATTCGGGCACATCCGGGTTTTTCTTTTGCGGCATAATTGATGAGCCGGTACAGAAGCGATCCGGTAGGTCGATAAAGTCGAACTGGCTAGAAGCCCAGAGCACCAGTTCCTCGCTGGCGCGGGAAAGATGGGTGAGCAGTAGGGCGGTGAAGGCGCAGAATTCAATGGCGAAATCCCGGTCGCTCACCGAGTCCAGGGAGTTCTCGGTCGGAGCATCGAAGCCCAGCAGTTCGGCAGTGCGCGCGCGGTCGATTGGGTAGCTGGTGCCGGCCAGTGCTGCGGCACCCAGGGGCGAGCGATTGACTCTTTTGCGGCAATCCATCAGGCGCTCGAAATCCCTGCTGAGCATGGCATTCCAGGCCAGCAGGTGGTGGCCGAAGGTCACCGGCTGCGCACTCTGCAGGTGGGTAAAGCCGGGCATAATGGTATCGGCTTCGCGTTCGGCCAGGTCTACCAACCCGGTTTGCAGTCGGGTTAATTCGGCGCCGATCCGGTCGATGCGGCCGCGCAGCCACAGGCGGATATCGGTGGCGACCTGGTCGTTGCGGGAGCGGCCAGTGTGCAGTTTTTTACCGGTGGCACCGATGCGTTCGGTCAGGCGCGCCTCGATATTCATATGCACATCTTCCAACTGCACCGACCAGGGAAAGTCACCCGCCTCAATTTCTACTGCGATCTCTTTCAGGCCATTGGCAATCTGGTGATATTCATCACCGCTCAATACCCCAACCTCGGATAGCATCTGTGCATGAGCGAGGGAACCCTGAATATCTTCCAGCGCCATGCGCTGATCGAAGGTGACAGAGGCAGTGAATCGCTCTACGAAAGCGTCGGTGGCTTCGCTGAAACGGCCGCCCCAGAGTTTGGCGGCGGGATTAGTGGCGGAGTCGGGTTTGTCGTTGCTCATGGTTTTCCTGGCTGCAGTGAGGTGAAAGGCCGGGGAGCTTGGTGGTATCGTGCGCTTTGAATATAGGGACAATCAAGAATAACAACTGCATGTCATTTCCCAGGCCGTCGGGCATTATATCGCAGAAAATTCGAAAAACTGACACTGATAGCAAGGATTCTGCGCTTTGCGGGCAGGTGCCTTTTCTTCCGGATTTATGCAGTGTCACCGCCCTGGCCGCATTGGTGTTGATGGGGGAATTGCTGGCCCTGGTTCTGGTGCTCGCCTTGGACGGGCTGCGCGACTTCAGTTGGCAGCGTCTTGGCTTGGTGTCCCTGGTGATTCAGTGGGTGATATTGCCCTGTGCCGCCGTGCTTTGCCGGCTGCGCCCCTATCTAGCCAAGTTACCCCACAAACATGCCGGCGCTATCAGCTTTATCGCGGTGTTGGGCGTGCTTGGATTAGTAATGGGGATTCAGCGCTATGTGCGTGCTCTATTGCTGCAGGCGGATTTCGACTGGTGGGGACTGGCTAGTGATTGTCTCCTTGGGGCTATCTGCGCTGGGGTGGTATTGCGCTACGCCTATTTGCAACAGCAGTTATACAACCAGCAGCAGGCGGAACTGGGCGCGCGTATTGAGGCGCTGCAATCACGCATACGACCGCATTTTTTGTTTAACAGCATGAATAGCCTGGCCAGCCTGATCGCGGTAGACCCAGATCGCGCTGAGCGTTTGGTGGAAGATTTGTGCGTGTTGTTTCGGGCCAGCCTCGCCGACCCAAAGCTGGTGCCGCTGTCGCAGGAAATACAATTGTCCCAACGTTATCTGGAGATTGAGGCTCTGCGCCTGGGCGAGCGTTTGCAGCAGCAATGGCAGCAGCAGGGTACTTTGGAGGATATACAAGTACCCAGCATGTTGTTGCAACCATTGCTTGAGAATGCCGTTTTACACGGTGTGGCACAGCTGCGTGAGGGCGGCACAATTACTGTGGCCGTGAAAACCGAAGGCGGTGTTCTGTACATTGATATTGAAAACCCACTTCCGGCAGAAGCTGTGCATTTCACCAGGGAAAGCAACGGGATGGCAGTGGAGAATATTCGTCAGCGCCTTGCCGCCTATTACGGTGATCGCTTCAAGTTTACCGCCGGTCGGGTGGAGGACCACTACCGGGTGCAGCTACAACTACCCTTGTTCCCCCGGGAGGTGGTTCAGCGTGAAACAAAACCGACCATAAATTCCAGTAGAGATACTGAGGTGATGGAGTGACCCAGTTGCGAGTCCTGATTGTCGATGATGAACCTCTGGCCCGCGCGCGGCTGCAGCGGCAGTTGTCTACAATCGAAAATTGTATTCCTGTTGGTGAAGCGGCGGATATTGAATCTGCGTTGATGCAGGTGCAGATATTGGACCCAGATCTGGTCTTGCTCGACATAGAAATGCCCGGCGGCAGCGGCTTGGAATTGGCCCAGCAGCTTTCCACACGCGAGTGCCCACCCGCGATAATTTTTTGCACTGCCCACGATGAGTTCGCCCTGCCGGCCTTCGCCACCGCCGCGGTGGGTTATCTACTCAAGCCTGTCAGCGTGGAGCAGTTGCGCCAAGCGCTGGCAAAGGTACATTGCCTCAATAAACCCCAACAAAAACTTGTTAGTGGTGACGAGAAGGATCGCGGTCGCAGCCGTATCAAAGCGGTGAGCCGTATGGGGGTCGAGCTATTGGAAGTGGACAGCATTCGTTGTTTGGTTGCTGACAGCAAATATGTGGTGGCCCATCACCCTGCCGGTGAGACGATCCTTGATGAGTCATTAAAAGAGTTGGAAAGCGAATTTGCCGAGCGCTTTGTTCGAGTGCACCGCAGTGCACTGGTGGCAGTAGCATTTATTACAGGCTTACGCAGAGACGGAGCGAATTATCGGGTGGAGCTGGAAGGGGTAACACAAGCCCCATTGGTAAGCCGGCGTATGCTGTCTTCGGTAAAAAACCTGATCACGGAGATTTGCTAGTAGTTAAACCATTCCGCGCAGGAACACGATTAGCACAGCTGCTACCATCAGAAGGGCAAAGCAAACTCTGATTATTCGTGCCTGTTTAGGTTTATGAAAAACCGGTCGCAAACTTCCTCCCAAACATAGCCAGATAAAATCGACCACAGCCGCGACTATCAAACAGACCATTCCAGTAGCAATGTAACTTAAGTTGCTTTCTTCAATTGGCAGTAAAAATTGGGAAAAGATGGCAAAGAAGGCGGCATAAGCTTTTGGGTTGAGTAGATTAAAAATAAACCCATCCAACAGTGATGGCGCTTGAGTTTCCGCTGATGGGTTTTTCTCCATTACCGGGGCTGTGGCAATTTTTATGGCGATATAGCCAATATACAAAGCCCCGCAAAGTTGTACGGCAAAGCGCGCCTCGGGCCAGGTTGCCAGCAGGGCCGCTATCCCGGCGGTTGCGCCCATAATTGCAACGCTTAGCCCCAGTAGGATACCGATGAGAAAATGGCTACTTTTCCTGATCCCAAAAGTTGCCCCAGAAGCGGCCAGCGCGAGTGGTGCGGGACCGGGGGAGCCAAGTAGCAGAGCTGTTGCTGCAACAAGGGAAAAAAGTGCTTCCAACATATATTCTTATCTTATTTTCCACCTGCGACATCAATAAATGAGCCGGTTGTAAAGGTTGATTCGTCACTGAGAAGCCAGGCCACAGCCTTAGCCACTTCTTCTGCTTGCCCGCCGCGTTTGAGTGGAATTGCAGACTTTACTCGCTCAATTCTGTCTGGTTCGCCGCCATCAGCATGCATTTCCGTGTAAATAAAACCTGGTCTTACACCGTTCACTCGAATTCCCTCACCGGCGACTTCTTGGCTGAGTCCGATGGTTAGAGTATCTACAGCACCTTTGCTAGCCGCGTAATCGATATATTCGTTAGGTGACCCTGAACGGCTGGCGGCGGATGAGATATTGACAATAGTTCCTCCGCTGCCCCCGCTTTTTGTTGACATCCTTTTAATCGCCTCGCGACAGCAGAGCAATGTACCGGTGATATTGGTCCGAAGAATCTCGTTGATACGCTGAGAATCCATTAATTCAACACGCATCTGCGGTTTAATGATTGCGGCATTGTTTACCAGGCTGTTAATCGGGCCGAGATTTTGGTCAACCTTTTCGAATAGACGGACAACCTCATCTTCTGAAGTGATATCGGCACGTGCCGCTATTGCAGTAACACCTAAAGATTGAAGTTCATTTACTAGGTCTTCCGCTTGCTTCCTTCGTTCCCGATAGCTGATGGCAATCTGATATCCACGTTGAGCCAGTAGTTTTGCTGTGGCGGCACCGATTCCCCGGCTGCCTCCGGTTATCAAGGCAACTTTATTTTTCATTTCTATGGCCGCGATGAAGTGAGTAATTCGGTGAGGGGAGGAGAAGGGTAAGGAAATATTGTTCCCCAAGTCAAACAGTAGGTTGGGGCCCTGAGTATCTTGGAATAACGCTGCTCGTAAATTATTGAGCGCAGCTTGCTGTGGACTTATCGGGAAATTAAAAGCGGTTTTTTCAGATGAGAACCGTTTACAGGTGTTAGGGCGTTGATTTTTCTGTAAACGGTTCTTGGATAGCTAAGCAGCAACCTTAGTAAAGTTGCGGCCCACCATCGCCGTACTCAGAGTCATTTTGTAGACTCAACTCGCCGGCGGCGCTGTTTAAATACTCCGCATCGGATTCAGACTTAAGCTTGATCATCAGGCGCAAGTCGTTGGCGGAGTCGGCGTGGGCGAGGGCGTCCTCGTAAGTAATTTCGCCGCGATCGTAGAGTTCATACAGCGCCTGGTCGAAGGTCTGCATGCCCTGTTCGCCGGAGCGTTTCATCAACTCCTTCATCTTGTGCACCTGGCCTTTGCGCACCAGGTCTGACATCAACGGCGTGTTGATCATAATTTCCAGACAGGCGCGGCGGCCATCGCCATCCGGTGTTGGTACCAGCTGCTGGGCAACCATGGCCTTAAGGTTCAGGGATAGATCCATAAACAGCTGTTGGTGACGGTCTGCCGGGAAGAAGTGAATGATCCGGTCGAGGGCTTGGTTGGCATTGTTGGCGTGCAGTGTACACAGGCACAGGTGACCAGTTTCGGCGAAAGCAATGGCGTGCTCCATCGTTTCGCGGGAGCGCACCTCACCAATCAGGATGACATCTGGCGCTTGACGCAGAGTGTTCTTCAAGGCGATTTCGAAGGAGTCGGTATCCAGACCCACTTCGCGCTGGGTCACAATACAGCCGCGGTGCTGGTGGATAAATTCGATCGGGTCCTCAATGGTGATGATATGACCCTTGGTGTTCTCATTGCGGTGGCCGATCATCGAGGCCAGGGAGGTGGACTTACCGGTACCGGTGGCACCTACAAAAATAATCAGCCCGCGCTTGGTCATGGCCAGATCTTTGAGTACATCCGGCAGGCCGAGGCCGTCAATGGTGGGGATTTTTGTTTCGATGCGTCGCAGCACCATACCCACCAAGTTGCGCTGGAAGAAAGCCGACACCCGGAAACGGCCCACGTTGCGTACCGCAATGGCGAAGTTTAATTCCTTCTTCTCGGCGAACTCACGGCGCTGTTTCTCATTCATGGTGCCCACTACTAGCTCGCGAGCTTTTTCTGGGGTGAGGGCACTGCTACTGCAAGGCACTACGCGGCCATGCAGTTTGATGGAAGGCGGTACGCCGGCGGTGATAAACAGATCCGATGCACCTTTCTCTACTACCAGCTGTAGGAGTCTTTCTATATCCATGATTGTTACCGCGTATTATTTTTTGACTGAAGAGGGGCCGTTAATGCTTAGAAGTTTTCTGGCATCTTGGCTTTTTCCCGCGCGACTTCGCGGCTGACGATACGTCGCGCCACCAGGTCTTCCAGGCACTGGTCCATGGTCTGCATACCAACGCTGGCACCAGTCTGGATGGCGGAGTACATCTGCGCGATTTTGTCTTCGCGGATCAAGTTGCGGATTGCGGGAGTGCCGCGCATGATCTCGTGGGCAGCGACACGGCCACCGCCGTTTTTCTTCAGCAGTGTCTGCGAGATTACCGCTTGCAGGGATTCCGATAGCATGGAGCGCACCATGGCTTTTTCCTGTGCCGGGAACACATCCACCACCCGGTCGATAGTCTTGGCGGCGGAGGTGGTATGCAGGGTGCCGAATACCAAGTGGCCGGTTTCCGCTGCGGTCAATGCCAGGCGAATAGTTTCCAGGTCACGCATCTCACCCACCAGAATGATATCCGGGTCTTCACGCAGGGCCGAGCGCAATGCTTCCGCGAAGCCGTGGGTATCTCTATGCACTTCGCGCTGGTTCACCAGGCATTTTTTGGATTCGTGCACGAATTCGATGGGGTCCTCAATGGTGAGGATATGCTCGTATTTGTTGTCGTTGATATAGTCCATCATCGCGGCGAGGGTGGTGGACTTACCGGAGCCGGTGGGCCCTGTAACCAAGACCAGGCCGCGCGGAGTATCGGAGATCTGTTTGAAAACTTGGCCCATACCCAGATCCTCCATGGTTAAAACCTTGGAGGGAATGGTCCGGAATACGGCACCGGCACCGCGGTTGTGGTTAAAGGCGTTCACACGAAAGCGGGCTACACCAGGTACCTCGAAAGAGAAGTCGGTCTCGAGAAATTCTTCGTAGTCCTTACGTTGCTTGTCGTTCATGATCTCGTAGATCAGGCCGTGCACCTGCTTGTGTTCCATGGCCGGCAGGTTGATACGGCGCACGTCGCCATCCACACGGATCATCGGCGGTAGGCCTGCGGAGAGGTGCAGATCCGAAGCGTTTTGTTTGGCGCTGAAGGCGAGGAGTTCAGTGATATCCATACTGCTACCTTATGGTTCTTGTTTGGGCTCAGGTAAAATCGCCACTCATTTCGGTAAGGGCCTCAGTATATGCGCAAAGCGACAATCGTCGAAAACCTGAATGCAGTAGGTGAGCGGATTGTGACCTGCTGCAACAACTGCGATCGCGATCCTGCAGAAATCACTCTGCTGGCGGTTTCCAAGACCCGCCCAGCGGAGGATTTGCGTATCGCCTATGCGGCCGGTCAGCGACACTTTGGCGAAAACTATTTGCAGGAAGCCCTGGAAAAACAGGATGCCCTACAAGACCTGGATATCCATTGGCATTTTATCGGGCCATTGCAGTCGAATAAGTCTCGAGCGGTAGCCGAGTACTTTGATTGGATGCATACGGTGGATCGTCTAAAGATCGCCCAGCGTCTGTCATCCCAGCGACCAACTAATTTGGCTCCCCTCAATATCTGTCTGCAGGTCAATATCGATAATGAGCAGAGCAAGTCTGGCATAGCTCCACAGGATTTGGAGGCTCTGGCGCGGGAAATAGTGCAATTGCCGGGGCTGCGCCTGCGTGGTTTGATGGCGATTCCCGCGGCGCGACAGACAGTACAGGCGCAACGCCAACCTTTTTTAGAAATGGCGCGCCTGCTGCATTCTCTGCAAGAGTTATTTCCCAGCGAGGAGCTGGATACACTTTCCATGGGTATGTCTGCCGATATGGAGGCGGCGATTGCCTGCGGTGCGACCATTGTGCGCATCGGCACAGATATTTTTGGCGCGCGCAATTACTCTGAATGAAAGATCCTATTTTTATCCGAACGCTTGCCCGAAGTTCTAGGGCTGAGTTCGTGGGGAAAGTGTAAGAGACCAATGAAACGCTCAGGGACTCTCGAAGTGATATTGCTGGGGTTGACGCTATGCGCAGTGATTTCCCTGTCTATGGCGCACACCCTGCTGGTGACCTGGATGGCCTTGGAATGGCTGGCTTTTCTTTGCCTGCTTTCCTTTGCGCTACCTAAGGTCACACTGATCACCAATTTCTTAGACCGCACCGTCTCCCAGGCCCTGTGGCCTGAGAGCCGGCACTGGTTGTGGATACTTGCCATAGCGCTCAACCTGATCGCTGTTGTGGAAACATTGAGTTTAAGGCCTTAAAAAATAAACGGCCCGCTGGGCCGTTTATTAAGCATTACGATTTATAAGAGCCTTTGGCACTACTCAACTAAAGTCAGTTTTTCCTTCTGTGTTTCGTCGAGCAAGTGTTCGGCAAAAAACAATGCGGTAGCTTGGGTGAAGACATCATTGTTTTCCTTTTTACGGTAGCCGTGCCCCTCATTTAACGCATTCATGTACCAAACCTGGTTACCGCTTGCTCGCAGTGCCGTCACGATCTGTTCCGCTTCTGTGACGGGGACGCGAGGGTCGTTTTGTCCCTGCACCACAAACATGGGGACCTGGATTTTCTCCACATGGTTGTTAGGGCTGATACCTTCCAGGAATTCGCGCATTTGCGGATCGCGTTCGTCACCGTATTCCACACGGCGCAGGTCCCGGCGATAACTCTTGGTATTGGTGAGAAAGGTGACAAAATTGGAGATACCGACAATGTCCACAGCCGCTTTTAGGCGATCCGAATAGTGGACGCTGCTGGCCAGTACCATGTAGCCGCCGTAGCTACCCCCGAAGACGGCAACCCGCTTGGCATCCAGGTCCGGCTGGGTGGCGATCCAGTCCAATAGCGCGCCAATGTCTTTCACCGAATCTTCACGCTTGTAGCCGTTGTCCATGGCTAGGTAACTTTTTCCGTAGCCGGCGGAGCCGCGCACATTAGGGGCGATCACTGCAGCCCCCAATTTCTTCAACCACAGTTGGTACTTGCTGGAAAACAGTGGGCGGTACTGAGCTTCGGGGCCGCCGTGAATGGAAATAATGACCGGCACAGGCGCCTTTATATCGCGCGGCTTGTAGACGAAGGCGGGAATCTTGCGTGGCTCGCCATTTACCTTATCGAAAGTGGGGTAGTGCACCAGCTTGGGCTCGATAAATTGCTCGGTATCCAGGCCGCCCACCTCACTAAATGTCCAGCGGTTCAGATCGCCACTGGATAGGGGGCGCCGGCCCAGATCCAAAACAAAGGTATCGGTGGGGGTTTTGGGGGTGTTCAGTGATAACGCTAACTTGTCTCCTCTGGGGTTGAACTCGATATCGCCGATCACACCAATAGGTAGTGTGTCGACTTTGCGGTAGCGATCGTTGCGCGGGTCGTACAGGTACAGTGCCGACATGCCGTTCTCGTTGGACACAAAAGCACCGCGGCGGCCGTCCTCACTAAGGACAAAGCTGCTGATATCCCAGGGAATACCGGCGCTAATAATTTCCTCATCGCCGCTGGCTAGATCTTTGCGGATCAGTTGGGTGAACTCGCCATTTTTATCGCTAACCAGGTATATGGAGCGGTCGTCGTAGCTAAAGCCGGCGGGAAAGTTGCGAGAGTCTTTTTCATCATCACCGGAGAGCAATGTTATTTCGCCGCTGTCCAGGTCCAACAGGTGAACTTTAGAGCGGGTGGAAGAAATATATTGCAGAACCAGTAGCTGGCTGCCGGATTGAGAGAAGTCACTGGGTCCCCACCAGCTACCATCCTCCGATTTTAGTATCAGGCGATCTTCATTTTTCTTGTCGCCAATCATAGTCAGCCAGATATCGTTGGCCCTACCATCGCGGCGGGTGCTTTGGTAAGCCAGGGCCGAGCCCTGCTTATTCCAAAGAATGGCACCATTGCGAGATTCGCCATCGCTGAGCATCTTGCTCTTACCGTTGGCACTGTCAAATAGGAAAATCTGCGCATATTCGTTGCCGCCGGCGTCCATGGTGTAGGCCAGCTGTCGGTGCTGGGGGCGGGTAAGTACTTCCCCAATGGGTTCGTCAAAAAAAGTCAGCTGGCGGCGGGCTCCTCCAGCGCGCTCTACCTTGTGCAGCTGGTTTACTTCGCCAAAGCGGGTACTGATATACATACCGCTGCCTTGCATATCCCAGCCGCGAAAACTGGCTGAGCGCACATTCTGGTAGCGATCGAGCTCTTCAACCAGGCTCGCTGGAATTGGGGGAATGTCGTGTAACTGCAGCTGGCCATTGTTCTCGGTGCGGGTCTCCACTCCATGGGCAACAGCAGCCGCGCTGAGCATTGCGGCGGTCACCAAATAGCGCCATTTCAACATCGTGTTCTCCTTGGCTAGCGCGCTGGGGCGCGCTTCTCTTGTTATTGGAATTGAGCGACCACATATTATCGGAATCCCTGCGGGGTATAACAGCCAGTAAAACTCACAGAGAATGAGGCGAATGCTCGCCGAGGTAACCCAAGTGACTGCAACAAATCCCAAAATTGTTTTTATCGGCGGTGCCGGAAATATGGCCGGTGCGGTAATCGGTGGCCTGCTGGCGGCGGGATACCCGGCCGATAGAATTGTGGCTACCGGGCGTGATCCCCTCAAACTTGAGGCGTTTGCCAAGCGCCACAATACCGTGGTGCACAGTGACAATATCGTCGCAATCGATGGCGCAGATGTTATCGTTTTGTCGGTAAAACCCCAGGTGATGCGCGATCTGTGCATGGATTTGCGCCCCCACCTGAAAGGACGCAAGCCGCTGATTATTACTTTGGCCGCAGGTATTCCCTTGGCTGCCTACCAGCGTTGGCTGGGCGAGCATCTGCCGATTGTACGCGCTATGCCCAATACGCCGGCTCTAGTGCAGAGTGGGGTGACCGGGTTGTTTGCAGATGAGGCGGTAACTGCGGAGCACCGCTCCATTACTGCGCGCATAGTCAACGCAGTAGGTATCTCCCTATGGGTGGATAAAGAAGAGGGTATCGACCAAGTGATCGCTGTGGCAGGGTCGGCGCCGGCGTACTTCTTTCAGTTTATGGAGGCGATGATCGACGCCTCCGCAGCCAGTGGCTTTGCCCGCGCCGATGCCGAGCGCCTCGTGTTGCAAACTGCCCTGGGCGCCGCCAAACTGGCCATGACCAGTGATGTAGATGTAGCCCAGTTGAAGCGCAATGTGATGTCGCCGGGTGGTACCACCGAGCGCGCTGTGCAGCGCTTTGAGCAGGGCGGCCTGCCGCAGTTGGTGGCCGATGCCATGCGCGATTGTGCCGAGCGCGCTGCAGAGATGGCTCGCGAACTGGACCAATAAACTTATCAACACAATAAATGGTGCAGGCTGCGCCGCGAGTTGATCACTCTTTAGGGATTTTCAATGACAAGTACCTTCAGCAACATCGGTGTTTTCCTGGTGGCTACCCTGGGTATCCTCTACCTATTTGCGGTATTGATGCGTTTTTTGCTGCAATTGGCCCGGGCAGACTTCTATAACCCGATTTCTCAGGGCATCGTTAAAGTTACCAATCCGCTACTACTGCCACTACGCAAGGTGGTGCCGGGTCTCTTCGGCGTGGATATGGCCTCGGTAGTGCTGGCCTTGCTGGTGGGTCTAGTGATGATACTGGTTTGCGGTGCGTTTGCCGGATTTGGTCTTTTCAATCCCCTGAGTGCACTGCTGTGGTCTCTGATCGGCTGTGTCGCTACCGTGATTGCGGTCGTGTTTGTGGGAATGCTGATCTCTATTGTGTTCAGCTGGATCGCTCCGCAGAGCAGCCACCCAGCACTGATGCTACTGCGCCAGTTGCTAGAGCCCTTCTGCGCACCGGTACGCCGCTTGATTCCTCCTTTGGGGGTGATCGATATCAGCCCTATCTTCGTGTTTATTCTGCTTACTGTGGCGGATAAGTTGCTATTAGGCTTTGCCAGTATGGCCAATATGCCGCGCTTTGTTTACAGTCTTTTCTGGCATATCCCCGGTTTTTAAATTGACTACTGTGCGCTTTTCTTCCACCGCGCGCACTGGATCGCATTTGGCGCGGTGTTAGACTTTTATACTAACGGCTACCGGACCAACTCAGCTTTGAGTGCTTTGGGTCGGTAGCCCGCAGAGTATAAATTACAAGAATACTGTGAAATGGAAGACGCACTCCTACGCCAACATATCTCTGAATACGATCGCTGGAAAAAGAATCTGGATCGACAATTCGCCCAGTTCAGTCAGTGGTTACAGCAGCATTTCCCCAACTCTGCCGGCGCCTGCCAAGTTGTACAGCAGGCCCGTGCGCTTCTCAGCGATGATCAGTTCACCTTGGTGTTTGTGGGAGAATTTTCCCGTGGCAAAACCGAGCTGATCAATGCCCTCTTGGCACAGACCTACGGTCAGCGGCTGCTACCCTCCAAACCCGGCCGCACCACCATGTGCCCAACGGAGATCTTTAGCGATGGCGGAGAGCGCGCCAGCCTGCGCCTGTTGCCCATTGAGACCCTGGCGACCAATACCAGCCTCGAGAGCTTCCGGCGAATTCCACAGAAGTGGGTCACGCACGAGTTCGACGCGAATAATCCCGATGCGACCCGCGAAGCTCTGCTCAAAGTGGCCGCCACCAAATCGGTGTTGCCGGAGGAGGCTGCGCGTTATGGCTTCGATCGCCGCCACCTGGACGACAAAGGCAATTTGGTGGAAATTCCCGCTTGGCGTTATGCGCTGATCTGCCTGCCACATCCACTGTTAGATCAAGGCCTGCGGATTATTGACACACCGGGACTCAACGCTCTGGGCAATGAGCCGGAACTGACTCTGAGCACACTGCCTGGCGCCCAGGCCGTCGCATTTCTGCTGGCCGCCGATGCCGGTGTCAGTGGCACTGATATGAATATGTGGGAGACCCATCTGGCCCCTCTGCGTGAACATCGCGGCACTCCAGTTATGGCGTTGCTGAATAAAGTGGATGTTCTTTGGGATGATCCAGATGAAGATGCGCAGCAACTGCTGCGGCGCATGCGTTCTCAGGTCGCAAAATTACTGTCCCTGCCACAGGAGAGTGTCACCGGAGTCTCGGCAAAAATGGCCCTGTTGGCGCGTCAACAGCAGGATGCCGAACTTTTGCGCAACAGCTGTTTTACCGATTTTGAAAAGCTGTTGGTTCAACGTTTGCTGGAGCACCGCCAAAAAGTGGCGGAACACCGCTCTCTGCACCAGGCTCTGACGTTGATGGCGGATACCCGCGATCTGCTAAAGCGCAGGCTCAACAGCGGCCGTGCCGCGCTGATGCATTTGCAGCGCAATAGTGCCAGCACTGAGGAGCAACTGACCGAGTTGGGCCAGTTGCAGCAGACAGTGCGTGAGCAACATAAGCTCTGCCATCAGGAGTTACTCACCCTGAAGTCCAGCCAGCGCATGCTAATGCGGCAGAGTACGGCCCTACTCGCGCCTATTACCATACAGCAGCTGCAACGGTTGGTAGATGAAACCAGTAAGGCGCTGCATAAGCGTTGGACACCCATGGGACTTGCCAAGGCCATCGATACCTTTATGGAGGGAGTCGATTGCCAGTTAGCCACCTTAGAGCGGGAAGTGGATCAGGCGAATCGGCTGTTGGATGCGATTTTTGAGCGTTCCAGCCTGAAGAAGGTGGACAGTGCCGAACAGTACTTCACCATTCGCCAATTCCGTATCACCCTGCGCGGCCTACACCGCCAGGCGGCCCAGCTGCGACGCTCCCCACAGCTTTTACTGGCGCGGCGCAACCGTTTGAGCGAGCGTTTTGTTACGACCCTGGCCAGTGAGGTAGGGCGCCTTTATAGCGAAATGGGTGCCGCGGCAGAAAACTGGCTTGAGCAGGCGCTGGAACCACTCAAGCAACATACGCAATACCAAAAACATCTTCTGAATCGGCACTTGATCAAATTGACCGAGCTGAAGCAGAAAACCCGAAGTCGGCACACCGATTTGCGTACCCTAGAGGATGAGGTACTGCGCAATGATCGGGCCCTGTCCGCACTGGAGGACTTGCTGCGCTACAGTACTTCGGCACCACAGCCTTTGGCGCCAGCGCCGCGCGTGCACAATGTCACCCCACTGAAACCAGCTCTGACGACTTAACACTCTCGCCGGCGGTTGCTAATTGTCATAAGTTGCAGCACTCCCGTACACTTGCTGCAGTGACAATAACCAACCGCCAAATAACCCGACAGATATAATTACTTTGTCCACGGAAAACTCCAGCCCCTCCCGCGAGGCACCCAGTACAGCAGATCACGGCTCTGTAGGTCTTGTAACAGCAAAGAGCCATAAGTTTTGTGAACCTCTGCAGTTGGCCTGCGGGCGTGTTTTACAGGACTACACCTTAGTCTATGAAACCTATGGCGTAATGAATGCCGATAAAAGTAACGCGGTGTTGATTTGCCATGCGTTATCCGGTCACCACCATGCTGCGGGCAGACACAGCCCCGAGGACAAGCGCCCAGGGTGGTGGGACCACTATATCGGTCCCGGCAAGCCCATCGATACCAATAGGTTTTTTGTGGTGGCGGTCAATAACTTGGGCGGCTGCCATGGTTCTACCGGACCCGTCTCTATCAATCCCGCCACGGGTAAACCCTGGGGCCCGGATTTTCCCTCCTTGCGAGTGCGCGATTGGGTACACAGCCAGGCGCGCTTGGCAGATATTCTTGGCATAGAGCAGTGGGCCGCAGTGATTGGTGGCAGCCTGGGGGGAATGCAGGCCATGCGTTGGTCTCTGGAGTACCCGGAACGCTTGCGCCATTGCGTGGTGATTGCTTCTGCGTTGAAACTCTCGGCACAGAATATTGCTTTCAATGAGACCGCACGTCAGGCGATAACCTCGGATCCGGATTTCTGTGCAGGGCGCTATCTGGAGGTGGGGAAACTGCCTCGTGGAGGTTTGGCTGTCGCGCGCATGATTGGCCACATTACCTATCTTTCCGATGATGGTTTGGCGCATAAATTTGGTCGTGAACTGCGTTCCGGTAGCTTCCAGCAGGGCGTTGACGAAGAGGTGGAGTTCCAGATTCAGAGTTATTTGCGTTACCAGGGTGATAGCTTTTCCAGCAGTTTCGATCCAAATACCTACATCCTTATGACACGAGCGCTGGATATTTTTGATCTCGCACGGGAGTACAACGACGACCCAGTAGCGGCTTTTGCCCATGCGCGTTGCCGCTTCCTGTTGATCTCCTTCACTTCGGACTGGCGCTTCGCCCCCAGCCGCTCGCGGGAAATCGCCGATGCGTTGATGCACGCGAATCGGGCGGTGAGTTATGCAGAAATTGAGTCCGCCATGGGACACGATGCCTTCCTGTTGCCAAATAAGCGCTACGAGGGCGTCTTTCGTGCCTACATGCAGCGTGTAGCGCTGGAGCACAAAGCAGGGCAGCCCGCATGCGTATAGATCTCAATGTAATCCAGGAATGGATAGCGCCCGCAAGCCGAGTACTCGATCTGGGCTGTGGTGATGGTGAACTGCTGGAACAGTTGCAGAAGAACAAAGACGTTGTTGGTTACGGACTGGAAATAGATGCGCAGCAGATACACCGTTGTGTGCAGCGTGGGGTCAATGTCGTCGAGCAAAACCTCGATGCGGGGCTTACCAATTTCGCCGATGCCAGTTTCGATACCGTGGTAATGACCCAGGCCCTGCAAACCTTGAGGCACCCGCATCTGGTGGTGGGTGAAATGTTACGAGTTGGGCGCGACTGTATTATCACCTTCCCCAACTTTGGCCAGTGGAAGGCCCGCTGGCACCTGGCTTTTTCTGGGCGTATGCCGGTTTCCGATTTATTACCATTTGAATGGTATGACACACCCAATATTCATTTTTGTACTTTTCGAGACTTCGAGGTGCTGTGCGGGCAGAACGATTGGACTATTTTGCACCGCCAGGTAGTATCTGAGTCGAAATTAGGGGTGGTCTTTAAAGACTTTTTGCCAAATTTATTCGGTGAGACCGCGATATACCACCTGACTCGCTAAACTAATATCTGCGCCAAGTTTTTGTTCCGGGTCTCTGGGGCAAACTGCTGATATGGGTGATTATCGCTCTGGCCAAACCGCCGGGTCTGCCCGGTTATTCAGTTGAAAGGGCGCTCATAACAATTGGAGGTGACCCGTGAACCGCATCTTTAATGTCGCTGCCGCTCTTACGCTGCTCTTCCTGACCGCTAGTGCCATGGCACAACAGGCCCGTGTTATTAAGAATTACGAGGACTTCGGAGATTACCGGGTGATTTTCTCGGTGTTCAACAGTGACTTTATCCAGCCGGACATCGCCCAACAGTACCAACTGGTGAGGGCTAAAGACCGCGCCTACGTGAATGTCTCTGTGGTGAAAAAAGATGGTGGTACCAAGGGCCTTAGTGCGGAGATGTCTGGCAATGCGACAAACCTGATTCAGCAGTCGCGACCGCTGAAGTTTAAAGAAATTCGGGAAGGCGACGCGGTTTACTATTTGGCACCCTTGCGCTTTGAAAAAGAGGAAACTCTCACCTTCAATGTGGATGTGACCCTGCCCAATGGCAAGAAACAGACGATTTCCTTCCGTCGCAAGCTCTAGCGGCAATGGTGAATGACCTGGGTGAGCGATTCTCTCTGTTTATACGGCTGCAATAAGCTGTGTGATCACAGAAAGACATCTCAGTTAAACTGAATCCTTTGCGGGCCCAGAGCCCGTTTTTTATTTGATACAGCATGTTAAAAAGAATTGTTTTGGCCAGCGGTAACGCCGGCAAATTGCGAGAATTTTCCCAACTCTTCAACAGCTGGGACATTGAGGTTCTGCCACAGTCTGAATTCGGTGTGAGTGATGCAGAGGAGACCGGGCTCAGCTTTATTGAAAATGCCCTGATCAAAGCACGTCACGCCAGCCGCATTAGCGGCCTCCCGGCGCTAGCCGATGACTCTGGGTTGGCAGTGGATGTGCTCGGTGGTGCGCCGGGAATCTATTCGGCGCGATATTCCGGCGAAGGTGCTACAGATGCACGCAATAACAGCAAGCTGCTTGAGGCCTTGCAAGGGATCGAAGAGGTGCGTCGTGGTGCCAGTTTTCATTGTGCACTAGCCTTTGTACGCAGTTTTGATGACCCGGTCCCCCTAGTATGTAGTGCCCAGTGGCGCGGCCGTATACTCAATGAGCCTGCCGGTGAGCGGGGCTTTGGCTACGACCCCCTGTTCTTTGTGGATGCGGAAGGGATGACCTCTGCGCAGATGCCGAGAGAGCTGAAAAACCGCATTAGCCACCGCGCCCAGGCAGTGGTGGCATTTGAAACGATGTGGCAGGAAACTATGCTGGGTGCCGATCTTGCAGGATAGAAACCATAGTTTGCAGTTACCGCCGCTTAGCCTTTACGTACATATCCCGTGGTGTGTGCGCAAATGTCCCTACTGTGATTTCAACTCCCACCAGGCGAGCAGAGATCATACGGATACGGAGTATGCTCTCCCACAGGCGGACTATGTGGCGCAACTGCGCCGTGATTTGATCAGCCAGCTGCCTTGGGTGCAGGGACGCAAGCTGCGCTCGATTTTCTTTGGTGGTGGTACCCCGAGCCTGTTTTCTCCCGAAGCAATCGGCCAGATCCTGATAATGGCTGAGGAGCTGGTTGGCTTCAGTGAGAATATTGAAATAACTTTGGAAGCCAATCCGGGTACTTTCGAGCAAGCTAAATTCACCGGCTATCGGGCCGCAGGGGTTAATAGACTCTCGATTGGCGTGCAGAGTTTTAGCAGTAGCCAGTTGCACAATCTGGGCCGTATCCACAGCGGTGAAGAGGCCAGTGAGGCCCTAGGGATGGCGCGGAAGGCCGGCTTCGATAATATCAATCTCGATCTGATGCATGGCCTGCCTGGACAGACAGAGGCTGAGGCTCTGGAAGACCTGCAGCGCGCTGTCTCCCTGGCGCCTGAACATATCTCCTGGTACCAATTAACCATTGAACCCAATACAGCGTTCTACAGCGCTCCCCCCTCGACACCGGGGTCACAGCTGATCGCCAGTATGCAGAGCCACGGGCGCGAGTTCCTTGCCTCGGAGGGATACTTTCGCTACGAGGTGTCCGCCTACAGTGGCAGGGGACTGGAGTCGCGCCACAACCTCAACTATTGGGGCTTTGGCGATTACCTGGGCATTGGTGCCGGAGCCCATGGCAAGGTCAGCTTGCCCGCAGAGGGGAAGATATTGCGCAGTCGCCGTACGCGAACTCCAAGAGACTACCTGTCGATTGCACCCCAGGGAGGGGAGTTGTTGCAGCGCGCACTGGCTGAGCCCCATATTGATTCAATAGAGTTCAGCGATTTGCCCCTTGAGTTCTTGATGAACGCCCTGCGCCTGGTCGAGGGTGTACCGGTAGATACTTTTGAGCGCTATACCGGCCTATCATTGGAGGCCCTGCAGCGACATTGGCCGGGGCTGATGGCTATGGATCTGGTACAGCCGCTGGAGCGCCGTATTGCTGCCAGTGCCTTTGGCTTTGACTATCTTGATGAGATTCTTCAGCGGTTTTTGGAGCAGGCCTGATATCTGAGCAGGGCTTGAAAACGGAATTAATGCCCCAAACTCTGGGCTGATCGGCGCAGTACAGCTGTATTACCACAGCCGGCATCGTGAGATGATGCGCCTGCGGTGTCCCCGCATCGAGTAACTAAAGAACAGGAAAGCATTATGAGCGAGCACGCAATCATCAACGTAACCGACGCTGAGTTTGAAGCCGAGGTTCTCAAGGCTGAAGGTCCGGTGCTGGTGGACTTCTGGGCGCAATGGTGCGGTCCGTGCAAAATGATCGCTCCGGTCCTGGAAGACCTCTCTGGTCACTATGGCGAAAAATTGAAAATCGTCAAAGTTGACGTGGATGCCAACAAAGAAACCCCGGCAAAGTACAACGTACGCGGTATTCCTACCCTGCTGCTGTTTAAAGGTGGCAATGTGGAAGGCACTAAGGTTGGCGCCCTGTCTCGCGCCCAGTTGACCGAGTTTATCGATAGCCAGCTTTAATCCCGGTTAATTCATCCTGCAAAGAAGGCAAATTTCTTTGCAGGATGGGAAACACCCGTTATACTGGCTGTAATTCTGTAATAGTTCAGTCAGCTGTGAATCCAGTGACGACCAGCTGAAGAAAACGCCCCCCCATAGGTCCCTGACTATTCCCGGCGTATTTATTCCTCGAATTGAGCTTAATTGAGACGGCTTTCCCTATAACGCTTAGTGTTGGAAAGCTAAAGCCAATGAGTATTACGCTTTTGAAAGGCATGGAGTCCTGGAGTACCGGGCAAATAAACGAGCAAATCTCTGATTTTCAAACCCCTCCTCAAATTATTTCCGGCGTGTCCGCGCCAATGACAACAGAAACCTTAATAAGCAATTGGTATGAATCTCTCCGAATTAAAAACCAAACCCATTGAAGAGTTGATTGAAATAGCCAAAGGCATGGGCCTGGAAAACCTGGCCCGGTCGCGTAAACAGGATATTATTTTTAATATTCTCAAACGCCACGCCAAAAGCGGTGAAGATATTTACGGTGATGGCGTACTGGAAATCCTTCAGGATGGTTTTGGATTTTTGCGTTCCGCTGATTCCTCCTATCTCGCGGGTCCGGATGATATCTATGTTTCCCCCAGTCAAATTCGTCGATTTAATTTGCGCACGGGTGACTCAATTTCCGGAAAAATTCGCCCACCAAAAGAGGGTGAGAGATATTTCGCTCTATTAAAGGTTAACGAAATTAATTTCGATAAACCGGAAAATGCCCGCAATAAGATTCTTTTTGAAAACCTCACCCCGCTTTTCCCCAACGATCGCTTAACCCTGGAATGTGGAAATGGCTCTTCCGAAGACCTGATTGGCCGCATTATTGATCTGGTTGCGCCGATTGGTAAGGGCCAGAGGGGTTTGATCGTGGCGCCGCCAAAAGCCGGTAAAACGATTATGTTGCAGAATATGGCTCAGGCTATCACGCGCAACAATCCGGAGTGCCACCTTATTGTCCTGCTGATTGATGAGCGTCCGGAAGAAGTTACCGAAATGCAGCGCTCGGTGCGCGGAGAAGTGGTTGCCTCTACATTTGATGAGCCTCCGGCACGTCACGTACAGGTTGCCGAGATGGTTATCGAAAAAGCCAAGCGCCTGGTAGAGCACAAGAAAGACGTGGTCATCCTGTTGGACTCTATTACCCGTCTGGCGCGTGCCTATAACACCACGGTACCCAGTTCCGGTAAGGTATTGACTGGTGGTGTGGATGCCCACGCCCTCGAGAGACCTAAGCGTTTCTTTGGCGCCGCACGGAATATTGAAGAAGGCGGAAGTCTGTCTATTATTGCTACTGCACTGATTGATACTGGCTCGAAGATGGACGAGGTGATTTTCGAGGAGTTTAAAGGCACGGGTAATATGGAGTTGCAGTTGGATCGTAAGATCGCGGAAAAACGTGTTTATCCGGCAATTAATGTTCGACGCTCGGGAACACGTCGAGAAGAGCTGCTGATGCCTGAGGGCGAGCTGCAGCGGGTATGGATCCTGCGCAAGTTACTACATGATATGGAAGATGTAGCCTCAACTGAATTCCTGGTGGACAAGCTGAAAGACTTCAAGACAAATGACGAATTCTTCCTGTCCATGAAACGGAAATAATTTTTTTATATAAAAGGCGCCCATATCGGCGCCTTTTATATTCTGGTTTGCACAAAGTGATTATTTGCGCGAATTAATGTTGAAAAGGCGAGCTATAAGGCATATAAAGTTCCACATCGTGGCGCTGGGTATGAAATTTATAGTTTGGCGCCCGACCGAATTGGCCCAGGGATAACCCCGCAAAGGGCCAATCTCAAATGGATAATCTGGTGGAGCTGGTTATTCATTTGTGACTGCACGACAGCCCACACATCTAGTGAGAACCTTTTGTGAATATCTATATTGGAAATCTGGCCTACGCGGTAACCTCTGACGACCTGCACGAAGCTTTCGGCGCATTCGGAGAAATCTCTCGGGCTACTGTTATTACTGACCGTGAGACTGGCCGCTCTAAGGGCTTCGGTTTCGTAGAAATGCCTAACGACGACGAAGCGCGCAAAGCGATCGAAGAGATGAACGACCAGCCTCTGTCTGGCCGTAACATCCGCGTGAACGAAGCTAAGCCTCGCGAAGATCGTCCGCGTCGCCCTCGCTTCTAAGCTACGGCTAGCTTAAGTTTTTTGCGACCCGCAGCATTTTGTTTGCGGGTCGTTTCTTCCTTTTCTCAATTGGCACCCTATCCTGGGGGCTGTTCCCCATTTTGTAATTTCTGTTTTACACTGCGCGCTGGATTTTTCTTCTTGACCGGCAGCCCATGAAATACAAAGACCTGCGTGATTTTATCCAATTGTTGGAAAAGCGTGGCCAGCTCAAACGGATTAAATTCCCTGTAGACCCCAATCTGGAAATGACAGAAATCTCTGATCGCGTTCTGCGCTCGGGAGGTCCTGCATTACTTTTTGAAAATCCTATCGGTTTTGATACTCCGGTGCTCGCCAATCTGTTTGGCACCACTGAGCGAGTAGCGCTTGGGATGGGGCGTGAGAGCATTGATGACCTACGTGAGGTGGGTGAATTACTCGCCTTTCTCAAGGAACCTCAACCGCCTGAGAATTTGCGCGATGCCTGGGAAAAATTGCCGGTTTTCAAGCAAGTGCTCAATATGGGGCCGAAGGTGGTCAAGGGAGCAGCCTGTCAGCAGGTGGTAGTAGATAAAGCTCACTTAGACCTCACCAAATTGCCAATTCAGACCTGCTGGCCGGGAGATGCGGCTCCATTGGTAACCTGGCCATTGGTGATCACTCGTGGGCCAGAGAAGAAGCGCCAAAACCTGGGTATTTATCGCATGCAGTTAATCGGTAAAAACCGACTGATTATGCGTTGGCTCAGCCACCGGGGAGGAGCGCTGGATTACCGTGATTGGTGCCGGAAGCACCCTGGGGAGCCCTATCCTGTAGCTGTAGCACTTGGTGCAGATCCGGCCACAATACTGGGAGCAGTGACCCCGGTACCGGATAGTCTGTCGGAATACGCCTTTGCCGGGCTATTGCGTGGAGATAAAACCGAAGTAACTGGTGCATTGCTCAGTGATCTGCAGGTTCCCGCCAGTGCCGAATATGTGTTGGAAGGTTTTATCTACCCCGATGACATGGCCGATGAAGGCCCCTATGGGGATCATACAGGCTATTACAATGAGGTGGATCGTTTCCCGGTGTTTACCGTGGAGAAAATTACCCACCGGAAAAAACCCATCTATCACAGTACTTACACTGGCCGTCCGCCGGATGAACCCGCGATCCTTGGCGAGGCACTCAATGAAGTATTTGTGCCTATTTTACAGAAACAATTTCCTGAAATTGTCGATTTTTACTTGCCACCTGAAGGCTGCTCCTATCGGCTAGCTGTAGTAACTATGAAAAAGCAGTATCCCGGCCATGCCAAAAGGGTGATGATGGGAGTCTGGTCTTTCCTGCGCCAGTTTATGTATACCAAGTTTGTTATCGTTACTGATGATGATGTAAATGCAAGAGATTGGAAAGATGTAATTTGGGCTATGACAACCCGCATGGACCCCGCGCGTGATACGGTGATGGTGGAAAACACCCCGATTGATTATCTGGATTTTGCCTCGCCAATTTCTGGCTTGGGTTCGAAGATTGGTTTTGATGCTACTAATAAATGGCAGGGAGAAACCAACAGAGAGTGGGGTAATCCTATCGAGAAAGATCCACAGGTGGTCCAGAGGGTCGATGAAATCTGGTCCAAGCTAGGTTTTGAATAATTGCTGCTCTCTTTATTTTAGTTATTCTTCCATAGAGCGTCCCAAGAGGCGCTCTAGTTGCTAATTTCTTAGCATTTAACCATTTTTCCAAATTCCCGCATCTATAGATAAAGCTGATAACGTCAAATCTCGGTATCAGCGTTATGGCCGTCTTTGATTAATTGTGGGGAATATTTAAATGAGAGTACTTTATGCTGTCAGCTTAATGATTGTTGGCGTTTTCGGATTTTGGGCTATATTGCCAAGCCAGCAGGAGAGAAGCGCCGAGATTACCAATATTGAAGAATTTCTGCCCACAATTATGAAAGAGGCGGCTATTCCTGGTATGGCCGTTTCAAGAGTAAAAGACGGTAAGCTTGTTTTTCAGCAAGTCTACGGAATGGCGGATGTGGAATCTGGTGAGGCAGTTACCCAGAATACTCCTTTTAATATCGCATCAATTAGCAAACCTATTATGGGCGTAACGTTATTGCAATTGGTCGATAATGGAAATTTGGAGCTCGATCGGGATATCAATACCTATTTACCATTTAAGGTGGATAATCCACATATAAGGGGTGAAAAAATTACTTTAAGAAATCTGGCAAGTCACACTGCAGGTATTGCAGATTACTATGACTATGCCACTTACTCTGAAAACCGCGACCCAGAAATTAGCCTTGAGCAACACCTCCGTTCTCTCCTTACTAAGGATGGTAGTCTGTACAATAATGGAGACCATTATCTGAAATCTATGCCGGGGAAAAGACGGCAATACAGCAATTTATCTGCAGGTTTGGCGGGCCTTCTAGTGGAGTCTGCAATAGGCCAAACCCTCGCTGACTATAGCAAGGATACCCTTTTTCACCGTCTGGAAATGGAAAGTGCAAGCTGGAAACTTAATGGGATGGATCTGAATTCTATAGCTGTACCTTATAAAGTAGAGCAATGTGTACCATTTGTCGGCCTGTGCACTGATGATGAATCAAGCAAAATAAATTATTTTGTGGGAAGGTTTATTAAGCCACCTTTCGAATATAAAAAATTTCATCCATATCCTCACAATGGTAATCCACAGTATCCGGATGGTGGTGTTCGCGTAAGTATTGCAGACCTTAGTGATTTCCTACTGGCAGTCCTTCATAACCGGGATAAATCAGGGGCGAAACTCTTGTCTGATACCATGTATGAAGAAATGTTTCGTTTGCAGTTGCCCAAATCGGTTTCTGATTCGCAACGCTTTTTTTGGAGAGATCGCGATGGGCTTGTGGGGCATATGGGGTCAGATCTGGGGGTTTTTACTGCTATGTATTTTGACCCAGACCGTAAGGATGGCTTTATTATACTAATGAACCGTGGTATGGATAGTAAGTCAGCCGAGGCGATGAGGCATATTGCCAAGCGCTTAGTGCAAATATAATAATCATAAATAAGATAAAATAATCAAGATTTTATCTGAAATTTCTCAAAATCCATTAATAGGTTTTTCGGTGATTGAGGAAGTTCCAATGGGTATCATTGGGTTGAGCTCTCTCACTATAGGAAAAGGAGTACCAATTATGATTAGAGCCAAAGAGGATATAATTAAATTTCTTTCAGTCGTCCTGTGTTGTTTTCCACTTATGGTGAATGCAGAAGAGGCTAACCTGAAGAGTAAGGAAGCTTTCGAACGAATAAAATCACTTAGCGGAGACTGGAAAAAGGAAGGCGATACTGGGGGGGATTTTTATATTAAATTTTCCCAGGCTGCCGGAGCCTCTGTTTTGGTAGAGAATTGGCTGTATAAGGGTAAATCTCATTCGCTCACTATCTATCATATGGATAATGGCAATTTATTGGCAACCCACTATTGCCCTCAAGGAAATCAGCCCCGTTTGCAGCTTAGTTCAAGTGGTGAAAGAGGACAGCTGGTATTTTCTTTCAAAGATGCTACCAATCTTTTGGATTTAGAAGCCAATCACCAACATAGTTTGGGCTTTGAGTGGTTGGAGAGTGAAGGGATCATCCGTACAGAGAGCTATATGGAAAATGGAGCTCTAAAGCCTTCGAGTATGCGTCTAGTACGTAAGTAAACTGTCAAATCAATCAATTCTGTATATCACTCTTTCTTGCAATAAAGCTGGTAGTGATTCTTCTGCCAGCTTTTTTTGTGCGTCTAATTCAACCAAATGTGACTTAGGTAGTATGATGTAATCTCTTCTATACTTCGATGCTATATTGCATGTTAATTATGCAGTCGACCAATATATTTAACATTTGATGACATTCTTGTCTGGCTTTTAGTGGTCGATAAACAAATTACATCATGATGGTCCTGGGGATTAGGGCAAATAATTACAATGTGAGGGAGGGGTGATAAATGGAATTGATTCTTTTTGTAATCATTATGGTGGCAGTCTTAGTCCTGCCATTAAAAATGGCTGCTGCCATGATGGGGGCGAGAAATACAGGAGTTTTCCACTGTCTTTTTGCTTTATTGTTGGCATTAATTGTACAGAGAATAGTGGGCGGCATGTTGCCCGGTGTGAGTGACAGCGCCGGGGTTCTCTTGACTATTCCACTGGCGGCTATTGCCTATATGTTGGTATTGGGTACTGGATTTTTGAAAGCAATAATTATTGCGATTCTGCAGGGAATAATTACTTTCCTAGCGATGCTTCTTTTTGCTGGTATGTTCGCAAATATCTAATAGCTTCGGGCAATTTTTTTCTTATTCAGCTTGGTCAGGTAGCTTTCAAATAGCTTTTTTACGGATGTCTTCTGTTCCTGATCCAAGTTATCTCTCCCTCTAAGTGGTGCTGTTTTATAAATTTTTCTTTTTTTCTGGTGTAAATGTAAACAGAAGCTTCGCTGCTTTACGGTATAGATTTAGTGAAAATCCCCAAGCTAGAGAATTTTATTGCTGTCTGGAAAGCTTTTATTTTTCCATTGAGGCTATTTCAGTCATGTGGGGCTGATTTAGGTTGAAAGGAATTTTTCAATCGGAATCCTGCTGAGACTCCTCATTAAGGAACTGGCTCAGGGGTTCGAAATAATCATTGAAGGCCTCGAACTGCGGTATGTGCCCGACCCCATCAAGTTCGGTTAACTTCGCATCTGGAATAATGGCAGCCGCTTTTTTACCCAATAGGTCATAACGCCCCAGAGTCTTTTTAATGGGTTCGGCAGCGCGGGCGCGGCCAATCGCGGTGCGATCCCGGGTACCGATAATCAGTAAGGTAGGCACAGTGAGATCTGCGAATTCATAGATAACCGGCTGTGTGAAAACCATTTCTGAAGTGAGGGCATCAATCTTGGCTATATGCTTAGAATCAGGGCCCAGTGACCAGCCGGCCTGAATATCGAGCAGGGAATCGTAGGACTTTCTCCATTTCCCATCAAAATAGGCCCTGGACATATAGCTCTTAATCCCTCCGGGTGTTTGTGCCTGCTCCCTAAGGATGGCTTGTTCCAGGGGTTCGTATGGTACGACGCGCTTCCAGTCCTCCAAGCCGATTGGGTTTACCAAGGCGAGCTTTCTCACCATCTCCGGGTACATTAAAGAAAAGCGTGTAGCCAGCATGCCTCCCATGGAGTGACCAACTACAGAAACCTGATCCACTTTGAGTTTGTCGAGCAGAAATTTGGTATCTGTAGCCATACCGTGCAGGTTGTATTGCATCAATGGCTTACTGGACTTTCCGAAGCCAACTTGGTCTGGAGTAATAACACGGTAGCCCTGTTCTGTGAGCGCGGCGATACTATCTTTCCAGTAGGCGCCGGAAAAATTTTTACCGTGCAGAAGCAGTACTGTTCCCTTAGAGCGTACAAGCTTGTTCGCAATAATATCCATATAGGCCATGGCCACAGGCTGGCCTAATTTGGATAGCTCTAGAGTCTTAACCGGATAGGGGTACTCGTAGTCACTCAGCAGCTTATCTTGTGGCTGGATTGGGTTGTCAGCAGCCAGCGTCACCCGTGATAAGAGAATGGAAAATAAAATAGCGAAGGATGAGAGATATTGCTGTGACGGTGTCATGGAGCAAGCCTCAAAAAGGATGCGGAGGCTTACTATGGGGTAAATAGTATAATAGGAAAAGGGCCCAGATTATCTGGACCCTTGGAGAAACGGTTAGGCGTGTACCCCGAGCAGGGGTTTGTCCTGACTGGGCATGGATACAGGAGGTAAGTTTGGAACAGCTTGCATCAGCCCTTCCTCAAACAAGCGCGAGGCTTTGTCCTTCTCGCCGAGTGCTTTAAATAGCCGTGCCAGTTCTGCAGAGGTTGCGGGGTCCTGACGTAACAACAGGCTCTTCTCAAAATACTGTTGTGCCTTTCCCCACAGTTCGTTGCGTAAGCTCAGGCGCCCGAGACAGGTGAGTAGGTCGGCACTCTCACCATATTCCTTGAGCCAGCCCTCTGCAGCAGAGAGCTGAGCCGCTGCGTCGGCACCGGTAAGGCGGCCGTATAGATCGGCCAGCTTGGGAGCCCACTCTCGGTTTAGTAGCCAACGCAGGTGTTTTTCCGCGGCGCTGTCATCACCGCTTTGGTGCAGCAGACGGGCAAAGAGACTGCGAAGCTCTACGTTGCGTTGCCAGCGGCCATTCAAGCCGTGCCAGATGTCATGTAGTTTCTCTCTGTCGTTTCGGTTTGCGGCTTCGATGAGTTGATGTTCGTAGACTTCCCGCTCTAGTTTTTGTCGGTCTTCTTCGGACATATTGGCGTGTTTTTCTAATTCAGGGAGAAGTTCTCTCAGGTTGCTCCAGTCCCCCAAAGCGTAATAGGCCTGCTTGAGCATCTGTAGCAGAGCCGGGTGCTTAGGTTCTAATTGCTTGGCTCGCTTGAGGCTGGCGATACACTGTTCGTAGTGTTTATCCTGTAGCTGCATACGGGCCTGGCTCAAAGCCACTGCCAAGCCAGTGTCATCGCCACAGGCTTCGGCTTTTGCCAGCAACTCATTGGCTTCTTCGCGAAATCCAAGCTCATGAGCGCTGCGCGCGGCAGCCAGGTAATTAATCAGTGGCGCCTCGGAGCGCGGCGCACTTTTTAAAAGTTGTCGTCGGGCACGTGACCAGTTGCCCTCCATAAACTCCACCAGGCCACTAGTGAGACGTCTGCGGGCGACCCGCTGGCGGCCAAAGCGCAGGCGATCGACGCTGCCGCGCACAGCGCGAAAGAGACTGCGGCTTATCCAGGTGAGAAGAAACAGGGCGAGCAAAAGGGCAACTAGCGCGACTATGGCGAACCAGAGATTCATCTCATAGCCTTTGTTGAGTTCGCCACCGAAGCCGATTACCAAATACCCGGGGTAATTCTGATTTATCTGCGGCAGTAAGGCGCCGAGAAGTAATAGGGCGACAGCAGCAAAAAGGACCTTTCTCACTGGCTGACCTCCTCGGTGGTGCCGGTGCCATACCCTGACGTTTTGTGCAGCCGCTCAATGTAATTGTAGAGAGCCACCTGTGAGGCATTCAGGTCTGGCATTTGCGCCTGAATGGGCTGTTTGCTGAGTTCTGCCAGTTGTTGCGCGAGTGTGTTGCGCTGGGAATTGGCTGTGCCATAAGTCAGAAGCAGCTTGCGGGCGCTATCAAGAGCGTCCTTGTAAACGGTGCTATCGCCGCGCAATAGAGCCAGTTGTGCCTGCTCCATATTTAAACGCAGGGTTTGGCGAAAGCGTGCCTCGCTTTGAGGGGAGAGCATTACCGGGTTGATATCGCCATCGATGGGGCGAACAGAGTCGCGTAGGAAGTTGGTAAAATTTTGCCAGCTGCGCTCCCATGCGGATTGGTTATCCTGCGTGGGCTCTGCTTTTGCCACCTCCCTTGGAGTTTGGGTCATATCGAATTGCGGCTGTATAGAGGCGCGGATCAACTGCTCTTCCAGGGCGCGCAGGCGTAAATAGAGGCCTTCTCGATCGATATTTTCCACGAGTTTCAAAGCGGTGATATCCCGTGCCAACTGTTGGCGCACTCCGTAGAGATCCGGGAGATTAACCTGGCGCAAAATGGTGTCGACCTTTTCAACAAGGCCCAGAGCGGCGCGGCTATTGTCTTCAAGCATCAGCCGCTGATTGGCCATTCGCAATAGGTAGTCGGCCTCGGCCAGTTGCCAGTCCTCCCGGCTCACATTACCCAGCTCACTGAGCCGGTTGCCCTGGGCGGTGAGGCTGCGCTGAAGAGCCGCTAGCTGTTGCTGTAGCTGCAAAATAGTACGCGTTTGCGATTGTATTTGATTGCGCAACTCAGTATCTGTCTGTTGAAGTTGATCAAGCTGCTGGTTCTGTGGGGAGACGCTCGGCGCTTCTGCCTGCTGGGCTTCTATGGAAGGAGGTTCGGCAGTAGATTGTGCAGCGGGTGCAGTAGAAGTTATCCCTTCGCGGGCTTGGCTGGAAGTATCAGGCCCGGTAGAAATATTTGGCGATGTGACTTCACCTTGTGATTCGGCTTTCTGTGTGGACACAGTTTGTTTGGCAGGGAAAAAGTCCAGCTGTGCGATGCGGTTGCGCAGTTGGGGCCAGCTGTACCAGGCAAAAGCGATCAAAGCGATAAGCAGCAGAATAAAGACCAGCCACCACCAATGCCCACCGCCCTTTTTAGGCATCACATTTTTAGCGGCCTTATCAGTTTTGCCTTCTGCTGCTTTGGCAAAATTGCTCTTGCTCCCCCCCTTGTCCAGTGCATCGGAAGTGAGTTCGTTAGCCGGGGTGGAAGGATTGTCCTTGGGTTTTTCGTTGGTCATGGGCTTGGGGCGCAGCTGGTAATTGTCGTCGAATTATAGCGAGTGGCACCGACCATAATAGCGCCGGTGGCGTCGTTTTGAGATTTTTAACCCAATAGGGCAGCAAATTCGAGAGCAATTCAGTTTAGCGCCCTGAGCAGTGCCTCTAGCATAGCGCTGTCTCCGGCATTCTGAGCACTGCTGGTATAGATAAAACCCAGAGCACGGGCTTGCTCCGCGACGCGTGCGCTGGGACAGATAAGGGCAGCCTGGAGGAGGTGTGCGCAATTTGCACGCTCAATGCAGCTGTGTAGATTCGCGAGAGTCTCGCCACTGTGGACCGTGATGGCATCCGGGGTGAAAGAATACCCCGCCAAATCCGCTGGGGCACCTGCAGGTAGGGACCTACGGTAGAGTTCACAGTAATCCACACGCCCACCCCGTGCGCGCAAGGTGTCGCCAATAAGAGTGCGTCCGCCAGTGCCGCGGAAGATCAGTACCCGAAGTCCTGAAACCTCTTGTAGGGTGGGGAGGGCGAGCAGGTCCTCGGAAGTCATGTGTTCGCCGCTGTGCTCGCAGGGTATACCACGCATCAGTAATGCTTTAGCCGTGGCCGCGCCAATAGCGAGGTATTGTGGCCCCTGGGGTAACTGTGGCCAGTAATCCTCCAGCCAGTCGACGGCGTAGCGCACCGCATTCTGGGAGACGAAAATGGCAAAATCCACCTGGTCGAAATTGAGAATCCGTTTTTTAATGGCCTGCTGAGCCGCCTCATCAATGAGGGGCTCAATAGCCAACATAGGGATAGTGTCAACTTCCGCGCCCGTAGCGCGCAATAGCGTACCCCAGGTGTCGGCTTGATGGGCGGGGCGCGTGGTCAGTACGCGCTTGCCTTGCAGGCGCTTGGCCATATGGATCTATCCTGGGCTTAAATCGCGTCGAGAATTTTGTCGGCACCCTGCTCCAGCAACTGTTCAGCGAGTTGAACGCCCAGAGCTTCGCCATCAATGGCTGCACCACGGATTTCGGCGCGGATCATGCTGGTGCCATCGGGACTGCCGACCAGGCCGCGTAGCCACAGAGCGTCGCCTTCCAGCTCGGCATAACAGCCGATGGGAACCTGACAGCCGCCGTTCAGGCGCTTAACCAGTGCGCGTTCTGCACTGAGTCGCGCGGCGGTTTCATGGCAGTGCAGTGGTTGCAGTAGGGCTTCCAGCTCGCTGTCTTTGCGGGCTTCGATACCGACAGCGCCCTGGCCGCCGGCGGGTAGCAATACAGTGGCGAGGAGAAAGCTGCGGATGCGTTCGCGCATCTCCAGGCGCAGCAGCCCGGCGGCAGCGAGAATAATGGCGTCGTACTCTCCCGCATCCAGTTTGGCTAGGCGAGTGTTTACGTTGCCGCGTAGGAACTTGACCTCCAGATCGGGGCGCTGCGCCAGAAGTTGGCACTGGCGGCGCAGGCTCGAAGTGCCCACAATCGCGCCTTGTGGCAGTTCCTCCAAATTGGCAAAGCGGTTGCTGACGAAGGCATCACGCGGGTCCTCGCGCTCGCAAATAACTGGCAGGTAGAGGCCTTCGGGAAATTCCATCGGCACATCCTTCATAGAGTGTACGGCGATATCCGCGCGTCCCTCCAGCATGGCCACTTCTAGCTCTTTTACAAAGAGCCCTTTGCCGCCCACCTTGGTTAGGGGGATATCCAGCACCTGATCGCCACGACTGGTCATTGGCAGCAACTCTACCTCCAGCTGAGGGTGCTCCTGCTGCAGGCGATCCTTAACATAATTGGCTTGCCATAGGGCCAGGGCGCTCTCGCGCGTAGCGATGCGGATACGGGAAATGGGCATTGGGCTCGGTCACTCATTTATGTGGGCGGGTAATTCTATCAGAGCGCCGGCAGCTATGGCTCAGCTTGCACAGATTCTGGGAGCGGGTATCAGGCGCGTGCGCGCAGCCAGTCCTCGAGAATGATACGCGCGGCAATGGAATCCACTGGGTTATCGGCGTAGCTGCCGCGGTGGCCGCGTTCAGCTGCCTCTTCTTTAGCTGCGCGGGTACTGAGGCGCTCATCAATCATTTCCACCGGTAGCCCGGTGCGCCCGTGCAGGCGCTGGCCAAATTTACGTGCACGAGCACCAAATTCACTCTCACTGCCATCCATATTCAGTGGTAAACCCACAAGCAAATAATGTGGCTTCCACTCGTCGATCAGTCGCTGGACCTTGTCCCAGTCGGGTTTGCCATCCTTTGCCGGCAGTGGTGGCAGCTCTTTGGCGCTTCCGGTCAGGCTCTGGCCAAAGGCGAGGCCGATGGAGCGGGTGCCAAAATCGAAGGCGAGGGCGGTAATGGGTTTACTCATCAGGGGGAACATCCGGTATTAGAGGGATCAATCTTCGGCCGGATAATAACCGGGAAGGGCTAGGCGTGTCCGGCCTGTGAGCCGAGCCCTGAGAGGTCGATACCGTGTCGAGCGGCAGCACTTTGCCAGCGTTTTTGCACTGGGGTGGCAAACAGGATTTCGGGTTCTGCCGGTAGAGTCAGCCAGGCGTTTTCCGCCAGTTCCTGCTCCAATTGTCCTGGCCCCCAGCCGGCGTAGCCCAGAGCTAGCAGCACATCGTCGGGGCCATGTCCTGAGGCCAGTGACTCGAGAATATCCCTGGAAGCGGTAAGACTGATTTCCAAATTGATTTCGCTCGTCGAGTCGAAATGTACGCCGGCACCGTGCAGGACAAAGCCCTGCTCGGGAGAAATAGGCCCGCCCAGCAGAACAGTTTCATCGCCACGTTGGCTGGAGTCCTTCAGCGACAACTGCTCGAAAACCTCTCGCCAGTGCACTTTGCTGGGGGCGTTGATCACTATGCCCATAGCCCCCTCTTGGCTGTGCTCAACAATTAGAGCGATGCTGTGCTTGAAGCGCGGGTCCTCCATGCCGGGCATGGCCAGTAGGAATTGGCCGCGCAAGCTGCCATGGGTTAGGTCGCTGTCAATGTTCGAATTGGGCATAGTTGGATTCTAGGTCGCTTGCGTGCAAGGCAAGTTTAGCCGCGCTCGGGCAGCTCACCTGCGGTAGTGGAGAAGCCAGTTAAATCGAAGCGCCAGGTGCGGATAATTTCGAGGCGGTCAGCCTCCTTGCGAATCTCTGCTGGGAAAGGCGCAAAGGGGGCTGCCAGGCGTACAATCTGTTGGGCGGCATCGTCGAGGATTCGCTCTCCCGAAGAGTCCAGAATCATTACTTCCTCCACCGCGCCTGTAGGCAGCAAGCGCACCATCATGCGCAGGCTGCCAGTGATTTTCTGCTGCAGGGCTTCCGCGGGGAAGTTGTCGCTACCTATTGCTTCCACCTTCTGGCGCCATTCGTGCAGATAAGCGGCATCTGCAGAGGCTTTTGTTGCCACTGAGGTCAGGCGTCGCACTCGCGGGCGCTGGGCAATAGTTTGGCGAATTTTATCCAGGCGCGCTTGCAGGCTGGCAATTTTTGGATTCGTCCTGGCTAGATCATTTGGGGCATCGCCGCGTTTCTCTTCGGAAAACTTGTCTTCGGCGGGTAGCTCCGGGGCCTGCAGAGGGCTATCGCCGATCGTGGTGATCAACTGGCGGCGCTGGTCAGCAGGCCGTGCGGCTTGCTGCTGTGGTAGAGGATTAACATCGTGAATTTGCGTATCAGCAAATTCGGCGCGACGATTGCTGGACAGCTCCTTTGGGGTATCTGCCGTGCCGCTGGCCTGCTGGTTGTGTTGGGCCAGGTAGTCGGCATCTTCCGGTGCTTGTGGCGAGTTATATTGTGACAGAGTAACTTCCAGGGTTGGTGCGGCTTGCCGCCCTTCAGGTTCGGCAAAAGCCACACCAAAAATCAAAAGCGCGTGAATGGCGCCAGCGAGAAACAGCGAGAACGTAAAACGCTCGCGCTGGTCTGCATAATTTGGCGTCGTGTTGGCGGTGGAATTCATTATCTATTATCGGTTACTGCTTATATCTTGCCGAGCGTTACGCTCGGCATTCCCATCCGGCCCGTTCACTGGTGGGAGTCATTCAAGTTAAAGGCGCAGTTTAGCGCTTTTGTGCCAGACGGTGTGTGATGGCGCTCATTAGTCGCGCACCGATATAAGTATCGTAGGCCGCATCAATCTCACGCACACAGGTTGGACTGGTGACATTAATTTCCGTGAGGTAATCACCGATAACATCCAGACCGACGAATAACAGCCCTTTTTCCTTCAGGGTGGGGGCGACTTGTTCTACGATCCATCGATCTCGATCAGTCAGTGGCCGCGCTTCACCACGGCCACCGGCGGCTAAGTTGCCGCGAGTTTCACCCGCCTCGGGAATTCTGGCTAGGCAGTAGGGTACGGCTACACCATCGACAACCAGAATGCGCTTATCGCCATCTTTAATTTCGGGAATATAACGCTGCGCCATGATTTGCTGGCGGCCGTGCTGGGTGAGCATCTCCAGAATGGCGCCTAAATTAGCGCCGTCCGGTTTGCAGTGAAAAATACCTGCGCCACCCATGCCATCGAGGGGTTTGAAAATGACATCCCGATGGGTTTTATGAAACTCCCTCAGGCGCTGCATATCCTTGCTGACCAATACAGGCGGGCAGCACTGGGGAAAAGTCGTTGCAAAAATTTTTTCATTACAGTCCCGCAGGGACTGCGGTTTGTTAACGACTAATGCACCTTCGCGCTCAGCCGCTTCAAGGATGTAAGTGGAGTAAATGTACTCATTATCGAAGGGGGGGTCGATACGCATTAAAATGGTATCGAGTTCTCCAAGGGGCATCTCCCTGGCTTCTTCCAGGCTGAACCAACGCTCGGCATCGTCAAATACCCTCAGTGGTCTGCCCTTACCAATGGCACGGCCATTGTCCAGATACAGGTCGCTTTGCTCAAAATAAAACAGCTGGAAACCGCTGTCTTGTGCGGCCTGTAACAGTGCGAGTGTCGTATCTTTCTTAAAATTGATCTGGGCGATGGGATCCATCACCACACCGAGGGAGTAATTCATCTTAGCTTCCGTAGTTGAAGGGATTTTTGATCCCGCGCCGCGGTGGTTGTGGCTGATTGAAATGTTGCCACTGCCAACTTGTAGGGTGGATAAGGTAAGAGCAGCTTCGTCTAGGTGCAACTTAATTAGATAAGTTGTCTGGATTGGCAATAAAAAGTGGTGATTATTTGCACCATAAGGTCTGCGGTGCTTCAGCGCGGCTAGATTCACCTGGGGTTCTGTGATAAAAGTTCCACCCAGTGTGCGATCTTGGCAAAGATAGACACCCAGGCCCCGCAAGCGGCTCAAAAAAGGGTGCAGATAAAAATTTTCGCGTGCCCGAAAATAAGTAAACAGGGGATTCAAAAAAGACTATGGAGCTTAACTGGGAAAGTCTGACTGTAATGGTGATTGACGACAGTAAGACAATTCGCCGCACTGCCGAGACTCTGCTACAAAAAGCAGGTTGCACGGTCGTCACTGCTACAGATGGTTTTGATGCGTTGGCGAAAATCGCGGACTCCCGTCCCGATGTTATTTTTGTCGATATCATGATGCCGCGCCTGGATGGCTATCAGACTTGTGCGCTGATTAAAAACAACAGTGAATTCCGCTCCACTCCAGTAGTGATGTTGTCGAGTAAAGATGGTTTGTTCGACAAAGCGAAAGGCCGCGTTGTTGGTTGTGATCAATATCTGACAAAGCCATTTAGTAAAAGCGAGCTGTTGGGAGCAATTTCCGCTCACGCAAAGCCGCACCACGCAGCCTAAGTAATCACTAACAAAAAGGGTCTGATTTTTTGGACCGACCCCTTCGCTCTTTGGGGGGGATGAATTAACAGACATACCGTTCACCACATCTGCCTGTGGTGGAAGGTTCTGTAGTCTGGCAGTGCATTGGCAGTAAGTGCAGACTTGGCACATGCCATCAAAATAAATACAACAAATCGCCAAGCACTGTCATTTATTGAGCAGTTGCCAATTCGAAGAAGTCATGGGGGAAATGATGGCAAGAGTATTAATAGTTGATGACTCTCCTACCGAAACACACAAGCTGACCACAATACTTGAAAAGCATGGCCATTCGGTAATCACCGCGCCCAATGGTGAAAATGGTGTGGATGTTGCACGCAGTCAGCGACCAGATCTGATTTTGATGGATATTGTGATGCCTGGGTTAAATGGATTCCAGGCCACACGCCAGCTGAGTAAGGATGGCAACACCGCGGGGATACCGATCATTATGGTGACTACCAAAGATCAGGATACCGACCGGGTTTGGGGTATGCGCCAGGGCGCAAAAGCTTATCTCACCAAGCCCGTTGATGAGGGCAAATTGTTGAGTGCAATTGGGGAGGTGTTGGCCTGACGGCCAGCTGCTCAGCGTGCAGTCACAAACCCCCTATCTAGCACTTGTTGATATCGCTCGGCGAGCTAAAGCGCAGGCCACCGGCCTGCCCGGCCGCCGAGAAATCAAACCCTATTGGACCGGAATCGGTTTCTCTTTACTCGGCCACAACTTCGTCGCCTCAATGGATGATGTTGTGGAATTGCTCGAAGTGCCGCAGCACACCTTTATTCCCGGCGTTCAGCCCTGGGTAAAAGGTGTTTCTAATGTTCGCGGCCGCCTGTTACCCCTGATTGATCTCGCAGCCTTTTACGGCGGCCACCTCTCGGGCCAGCGCCAACAGCGCAGGGTTCTGGTGTTGGAGCGGGAAAAAACCTACGTGGGGTTGATTGTCGACAGGTTGCACGGAATGCAGCATTTGGCATTTGAATATGCCCGTGAAGCACCAACAGATTTAATTGAGCCATTTGCGCCGATGGTGCATGGCCAGTTTATTTTACAAAAGGACCGGTGGCTGGTGTTCGACATGCGGGCTCTGCTCAAAGACCCTCATTTCATGGATGCTGCCACTCGTTAAGGTCCGATTGAATTTTCGGCATCTCGCAGCTTTTGAGATGTTGGGGGGACCCTAAAGCGGTGCAGGGATATTCGCACTGGCTGAGGGCCATTGTCATTAAAGCGTTAAATATTCAGTGGTATTAAACCGGCCTAATGCTTGGGCCCGCTAGGAGTAAACTATGAAAACAGGCTCCCAGAGCTCCTTTTCCGCGTTTCGCAGTAACCCTGCTGCGCTGGGTTTGGGTCTGCTGGTACTCGCCGTACTGGCGGGGCTGATTGTCAGTATCTATTTGGTGCAGACCCGCAGTGATCGCGATAAAGAGTACCTACAGCAAGTTGCTGAACTTCGCGCACTTTCCTATCAGCTGGTCTCCTATGCACCGGCGGCCACTTCCGGAGACGACGAAGCGTTTGCCGAGCTGGAAAAAGTTTCCGGGCAGATGGCTAACGCCTGGAATCAGCTGCAGGGAATGGATAAAGGCAGCCGCAGGGCGCTGGACGCTGAGCTAGCGACTTACGGTACCGTTTGGCGTAAGTTGCGCGAGCAGGTGGAGACGATTACCGGTAACAAAGAAACGATTATCTTCCTGAACGATGTTGCCACCACTTTGAGTGACTCCCTGCCGGAATTGCAGGCTGAGCACAACAATATTGTGGAAATTCTGCTAGCTAATAATGCCCCCGCTAATCAGGTTGAACAGGCTCAGTTACAGGTATGGCGGGCTGAGCGAATCGGTCGAAACATCGACAAGATGCTGCAGGGTGATGACGATGCCGAAGGCGCAGCCGACCAGTTTAATACCGATGCTAGCTTGTTCGGTAAAGTGGTAGATGGCATGAAGAGCGGTGATGTAGTGATGGGAATTTCTCGCATTACCGATGAGGAAGCGCGCCGCTCGCTCGATGAAATTACCGAACTGTTTGAATTTGTAAGCTCGTCTGTTCGCGAGATCTTCGAAGCAACCCCGGCACTGTTTGCATCACGTCAGGCAACCAACGGCATTATTGCATCCTCGCCACAGCTGCTTGAGGCTCTCAGTACTCTGAACGACCGTATTGTGAATCTGGCCGATGAACGTCAGCCAAACAATATGACTATTACCATTTTGGCTGCAGCATTCGTGCTGTTAATTTTTGCCATGATGGGAATGGCCTTCTCCGGTACCCGCCGCAGTCTGATGGAAGAAGCCGAGACCAATGAGCGCAACCAGCAGGCGATTATGCAGCTGCTGGATGAGCTTGCTGACCTCGCCGATGGTGACTTGACCACCTCTGCAACGGTAACCGAGGCCTTTACCGGTGCGATTGCAGACTCTATCAACTTCACCATCGACCAGTTGCGTGTGCTGGTATCTCGAATTAACGGTACCGCACAGGAAGTATCCGGGCTTTCTCAGGAAACCCAGCAGACAGCCCTGCACCTTGCCGAGGCTTCCGAGCATCAGGCTCAGGAGATTGCCGGGGCCTCTGCCGCGGTGAACGAAATGGCGGTTACCATTGACCAGGTATCTGCTAACGCCTCCGAATCTGCCCAGGTTGCCGAGCGCTCGGTACAGATCGCCAGCAATGGTTCCAAAGTGGTACAGAACACCATTAAGGGCATGGATAATATCCGGGAGCAGATTCAGGACACCTCCAAGCGGATCAAGCGCCTGGGTGAATCTTCCCAGGAGATCGGCGATATCGTAAGTCTGATTAATGACATTGCCGACCAGACCAACATCCTCGCACTGAATGCTGCCATTCAGGCGAGCATGGCGGGTGACGCCGGTCGAGGCTTTGCCGTGGTTGCGGACGAGGTTCAGCGACTGGCGGAACGCTCTGCCGCTGCAACCAAGCAGATTGAAGGCCTGGTAAAAGCGATTCAGTCTGACACCAACGAGGCGGTAATCTCCATGGAGCAGACCACCACAGAGGTGGTACGTGGTGCACGTTTGGCACAGGACGCCGGTGTTGCGCTGGAAGAGATCGAGAATGTATCCAGCAACCTGGCCTCTTTGATTCAAAATATCTCCAACGCTGCCCGCCAGCAGGCTTCCTCTGCTGGCCACATCTCCAACACCATGAACGTGATTCAGGAGATTACTTCGCAGACCTCTGCCGGTACACAGGCTACTGCCCAGTCCATTGGTAATCTGGCGCAGACCGCCAGTGCCCTGCGTGAATCTGTTGCCGGCTTCAAACTGCCGCAAGAGGAGAGCGTGGAAACCAATAGTGAAATGTACGACGTAGAGTTGCCGGAGATGGATGCGGAAACTTTCACGCTCGACAGTGAGGAAAGCAACTCCTTGGAGTCCCGTGAAGATCGGGCTCTGGCCTAACCCACAAAATAAAGCCCGGCGCCTTCGTTGGCTGCCGGGCGGAGAGGGCGCACGGAGCAATTTCCGCAAGATTGCGAACCCTGGATCGCTTCGGGTAGAGCGCCTGCATAGAGAATGAATTATTGGGGACTTGGCGTGAGTCACGACAATCCGAACTTCATGGCCCTGGACTGGCTGATAGGCGAAATTAACGAGACTCTGGCACAGGCACGCCAGTTCCTCGAGACTTTCGCAACGGATCCGCAAGCCGGTGAGACCCTGCTGCAGAACAGTTTGTCCCTGGTGCACCAGGTACACGGTAGCCTGCATATGGCGCAACTCAATGGTGCGGCGATGCTGGCTGAGGAAATGGAGCAATTGCTTCAGTCACTGGCCGGTGGCACCGTTGAAAATACCGATGAGACGCGCGAATTCATGATGCGCGCCCTGCTGGAATTACCTCTCTATTTAGAGAAGGTTTCTTTTCAGCGCCGTGATAATGCGGTGCTGTTGCTGCCCCTCCTCAATGATTTGCGCGCGGTGCGCCGCGAGCGCCTGATTACCGAGGGCGCACTCTTTTCCCCGGACCTCACTTCATCGAATCGCATCACCGGAAAGCGCCAACCTTTGACTGCAGACAATGTGCGCCTGCAGGAGCTGGTGGGCAAGTTGCGCAAGATGTATCACGTTGCCGCAGCGGGGCTAATCCGCGATGTAAACAGTGGTGAGAGCCTCTCTTACCTGGTGAAAATTGTCGAGAAGTTGCAGCTTCTCTACAGCGGTAGTCGGCGGCAGTCTCTGTGGGAAGTATTACTGGGTATCCTGGAAGCCCTGGCAGAGCACCGTATCAATGTGCAACCAGCATTGCGCCATCTGCTGCGCCGAGTCGATGTAGAGTTCCGCCTGCTGCAGGGTCGCGGTGCCAGAGTACTGGATGCCGAGCTGGATGCAGACTTCCTGAGCAACCTACTCTTCTACGTTTATCTGGCCGGTCCAAATGGTAGCCGTTGCCAGGAACTGTACCAACGCTTTGCCCTGGATAGGGCAGTGCCGGGCACGCCCCGCCCAGATACAGAAGATGTCTTGGCCATGGGGCCTGAAGCATTGGGTACTGCAATAACTGCACTGCGTGAAGAGTTGCAGCTGGTGCGTGAGGCGCTAGAACCCAGTGGCGCAGCCTCCGAACTTCCTCCCCTCAGTGAGACTGCTGCTATCGCCAAGCGGATTGCAGACACCCTCGGCGTTTTGGGTCTCGAAGCGCCGAGAGGTCGTGCCCGCGGCATTTATGAGTACCTACGCGATGCTTCGCGCGGCACTGATGTCGAAGAGTACCTGATGCGCGCCGCAGGTGAGCTGGTGCAGCTTGACTCAGCCCTATCGGCTGCTGTCGACCGCAATAAGCGCGGTGATAACGAACAGCCGATTATGGGGGATGCTACAGATTCGGTGCTGCGTGAAGCGCGCCTGGGCCTGGAGGCGGTTAAAGAGGCGGTCATGGAGTATGTGGCCAGCCACTGGGATATCAGCTATCTAAGCCGCGTACCCCAGCGCCTGCAAGAGGTATGTGGTGGCCTTGAAATGGTGGGCTACCAGCGTGCGAGCAAAATTATTGCCGCTTGTAATCGCTTTATCAGCGATGCACTGATCGACCGGGCAGAGCAGCCGGAATGGCGAATGCTCGATACCCTGGCCGACGCGATCACCAGTGTCGAATACTATCTGGAACGCCGAGTTGAAGGCCTGGATGATACCGAGATGTTGCTGGCTCTGGCGGAAGACAGTGTCGCGAACCTCGGCATTTCCTTTACTGATGCTGAGGTATCTGCGGAGGAGGCTGAGTCCGTCCACGAAAGCGCGGTGAGTGAAGAGGACAACGCTGGACTTGAGTTATTTTCACCGGAGTTTTTCGATAGCGCAGACACCGACAAAGATTATCGTGAAGAGCAACTTCTCAATGTTGTCTCTGCACCGGCTGAGCCTGAGACCGAATCCGTACCTAATGTTGAACAGCCAGTGGAGAAAACACTGGATCTGCAGCAAGTGGAAGCCCCTGCTACGGAAGAAGCTAACGAGTATGAAGACAACTGGTTCTCAACAGTTGAAAGTACTGTCGAGCCTGAGACTCTTTCCGAGGCCCCGGCGGTAGCTGCAGAAGAAGAAATTTCTGTAGCTGTGGCAGCAGGCAGCGAAGATGAGTCGTCACCTAACGAAGTGGAGCCGCTTGCAGAAACTGGGTCAACCTCAGAGCCTGTTGAGAGCGAATCGCAAGAGTTAGTCGATGATAGCGAGAGCTTGATCGATGATGAGATCATCGAAATTTTCCTCGAAGAAGCCAGCGAAGTACTCGCGCATATCGGCAATTATTTCCCGGAATGGGCCGCTAATTTTGCCAATTCAGACGCCCTGGTGGAGTTCCGCCGTGGCTTCCATACCCTGAAAGGCTCCGGCCGTATGGTCGAGGCGCTGGATATCGGTGAGTTGGCCTGGTCTGTGGAAAATATGCTTAATCGGGTAATCGATGACAGCATAAAGCCTGAGCGCGCCCATGTGCTGTTAATTGAGCGGGTATATCAGAAGCTGCCATCGATGATCGAGGCATTCCGTCTCCGCAATAGCGATCCGGACAAATCCCTTACCCTGCAGTTACAAGCCTGGGCGGAGCAGCTCAGCCAGGGGCATATCCCCTCGGAACTGCTGGTCGAAGATGCCAATGCCGCAGCTACTGTAACCGTTGAGGAAGAAGAATGCAGCGACGAGAGGGCACAGCTGTGGGAGATCTTTGCTCAAGAGGCCGAAACCCATCTGGGCGTCGTTGATGACTACCTTGCGGACATGCGTGCTGCGGCCCCGGTTTACGGTGTACCCAGCGACCCCCTGCACCGAGCCCTGCATACCCTGAAGGGTTCTGCCCATATGGCAGAGGTCAAGGTGGTGGCCGAAATGATGGCGCCTCTGGAGCGCTTCGCCAAAGAGCTGCGTATTTACCAGGTGCCCATCGATGCGGATATCTTCGAGTTGATTGGCGATGGCGCAAATTACGTACGTCAGGTTTTGGCACAGATCCGCGCTGCAGAGGCCATTGAGGTTGAGCGAGCCGAGCAATTCCTTGCCCGTGTTGCCGAGTTGCAGGAACGTTCCGTAGGTCACCTGATCCGCGAGCGTGAAGCGAATGAGCCCAGAGCAGTAGATCCTCAACTTCTTGAAGTGTTGATGGCAGACGGTATGCGTGTCCTGCTGGATGCGGATCAGATGCTCAATCAGTGGCGTGCAAACCCTGCCGATAAATCTCAGGTGAGTGAAGTTGCCGAAGAGCTCAATACCCTACAGGAGGCCGCCAGCCGCGCTCAGCTACCGACCCTGGCAGAGCTGGCACAGTTACTGCTGGAGGTTTATCGCAAAGTATTGGCCGATCAGCTAGAGGAAGAACCCGCCTTGTGGGCTTCCCTTGAACAGGGGCACAACGAGTTACTCGATCTAGTGGATGCTGTCGCCGCTGCCCAGGACTTACCTGAGGTTAGTGAGGCGGTAGAGGAAGCTCTGCGCTATCTGGCCGAAGGCGAAGTGAGCGAAGATGTATCAGAGGATGACTACGACCTGAGCGAACTGGGTATTGAGGCACAAACTCTCGACCCTGAAGCTGGAGTGGCTGCAGAGGTTTCTGATCTAGAAACTGAAAATATTGAAGAGCACTCAGTTTCCGTCGACGAGGTGCAAGCCTCCGTACTGGAGACGATTTTTGCCCCCACCGCTGAGTCCGTTTCTGCGACTTTGCCTGAGGTAGAGTTAGAGTCCGCGCAATCAACGGAAGTTGAAACTGTCGATGCTCCAATGGTGGAGATGGTAGATGAGAGCGCTGTGGAATCCGTGGACGTCTCACCCGAGCCAGTCTTGGATGACCTCTATGACGCACTGTTCGAGGTGGCCGAGACTACAGACATCTGCGCTGACAAGACAGCTGAATCTGAACAGAATGCAGTAGAACCTGCTATTGAGGCTGTGGAGCCTGTTCGCCAAGCGCCTACTGTGGAAGTGGTATCAGAGTCACAAGCTGGGCTGAGTATTGCCGAACAACAGCGCCTGTTGGCGGATATTGATCCCGATGTGGTCGATGTCTTTATGGAGGAGGCTGGCGATCTTACCGACGAGCTGGAAGAGCTGATTCAGGCTTGGGAAGACACACCAGAGAGTGGTGAGCAGGCTGAGGCGCTCAAACGGGTTCTGCATACCTTCAAGGGCGGTGCCCGCATGGCCGGCCTTATGGGGCTTGGTGAAGTTGCTCACCGCTTTGAAACAGCGATTGAGGGCATGCGCGATATTGTGAAACCCTCCGCACAATTCTTTAGCGAGGCGCATTTCACACATGACCGTATTGCCGAGGGAGTAGAAACCGTTCGCGCCTGGATGGCAGGTGAGCAGTTGGAGGCCTTTGTTCAACTGATCACTACCGATTGGGCTGACATTCAAAACCCGCTTGGCAATGTGTCTGATCCTGTCACTCAAGCAATCACGGAGGAAGTACCTCCAAGTGTTGATGCTGAGCTTGTGACTGTTGCTGATGAGTCCATCATTGTCGATAAACAGGAGCCACTGTCCACAGAAAGCGAGGAACGTCCTGAACCTGAGCAGGGACTAGAGCCCTCTGGGTCATTGCCGCAGCCAGTACAATCTTCTGATGCCGGCAATGTTCTGCCATTTATCCGCAAGCCCGAGGGTGTGGAAAATGAGGTGGCGGCTCCCACCAGGAACCAACCACAGGAAATGGTTCGGGTTGCCGCTGAGCTTTTGGAAGAGCTGGTGAACCTCGCTGGTGAAACCGCAATCTCCCGAGGCCGTCTCGAAGAGCAGATGAGCGAGTTTGGTCTGGCCCTCGATGAGATGGATTCAACCCTGTTGCGTCTCAATGAGCAGCTGCGTCGTCTGGATCGTGAGACCGAGGCACAAATCTTGTTCCGCCAGGAGCAGCTGGCTGAGCAGGATGGTGATTTTGACCCGCTAGAGATGGACCGCTACTCATCTATTCAGCAGCTGTCCCGTTCCCTGCTTGAGTCCACTTCTGACTTGATGGAGCTGCGCTCCACCCTGGATAACAAAGCCCGCGATACCGAGACACTGTTGCTGCAGCAATCCCGTGTTAATACCGAGTTGCAAGAGGGGTTGATGCGCAGTCGCATGGTACCTTTCTCACGCTTGGTGCCCAGGCTGCGTCGTATTGTGCGCCAGGTGAGTTCGGAGCTCGGAAAACAGGTGGAGCTGGTGTTCTCCAACGTCGAGGGGGAACTGGACAGGTCCATGCTGGAACGTATGGTGGCACCTCTGGAGCATATGCTGCGCAACGCGGTAGACCACGGCATTGAAATGCCTGATGCACGCCGCGCGGCAGGCAAGGCCGAACGCGGTCGCATCGATGTGGCTCTGGCTCGAGAAGGCAGTGAGGTGGTGCTGACCATTCGCGACGATGGAGCAGGGGTGAACCTGATCCGCGTGCGGGAAAAGGCTGTGGAAAATGGCCTGATGCGCCCGGATGCGGAGCTCTCCAATAGCGAGATATTGCAGTTTATTCTCCAGGCAGGTTTTACCACTGCGGAAAAAGTTACCCAAATTTCCGGCCGTGGGGTCGGTATGGACGTGGTTTCCGCCGAACTCAAACAGATCGGTGGCAGCGTGCATATCAATTCCGAGGCGGGTGCCGGCACGGAATTTGTAGTGCGCCTGCCGTTTACAGTATCGGTCAACCGCGCACTGATGGTGAAGATTGGCGAAGACCTGTTTGCCCTGCCGCTCAACACTATTGAAGGTATCGTACGCCTGAGCCCCTTTGAGCTGGAGCATTACTACCGCTCTAGCGATGCCCGCTTTGAATATGCAGGCGAGCTGTATGAGGTGAACTACTTTGGCACCCTGCTGAAGTCTGGTGCCCAACCGAAGCTCAGTGTTGATGATATGCAATTACCAGTATTGTTAGTGCGCTCCGAGGGTCACGCTATGGCCCTGCAAGTGGATGCTATCCGCGGCAGCCGCGAGATTGTTGTGAAGAGTCTTGGTCCACAGTTTTCTGGGGTACAAGGAGTTTCTGGGGCAACGGTAACTGGTGATGGCAGTGTGGTGGTGATTCTCGATGCCCATGCCCTGCTGCGGCGTCAGGCAACCCAGTTAGCACGCCCGGATATCCCACAGCTGCAGTTACAGGTAGAAGAGCAGCCCGAGCGAGAAGAACGCCAGCAGACTGTAATGGTGGTGGACGATTCCGTAACGGTACGCAAGGTAACCACACGCTTCCTGGAGCGCGAGGGGTATCTGGTCAGTACCGCCAAAGATGGTCAGGATGCGGTGATTCAGCTGCAAGATAAGGTTCCAGATCTGATACTTCTGGATATCGAGATGCCCCGTATGGATGGCTTCGAAGTGGCGCGGCATATTCGCTCCAGTAGTCGCTTGCGAGATATCCCCATCGTGATGATTACTTCCCGTACCGGTAGTAAGCACCGTGATCACGCTATGTCTCTCGGAGTCAATCACTACCTGGGTAAGCCCTACCAGGAAGACGTATTGCTGGAGGCTATTCGAGAATATGCCGGCACTTCGGCCGTTGGCAGTTGAGCGAATACCAAGAAATGAAATATTGCATGCAAGAGGTAGGCAATGAGTGAAGTTGAAGCGCTGCCGCTAGATGTTCCCCAGGAGGTGAGCAGCCTGCTGTTGCCGCTACAACAGGGCCAGATGTTGGTTCCTGTAGAAAGCCTTTCCGAGGTGATCGCTATGCAGGTACCTATGGCAGTATACGATGTGCCTGAGTGGTATCTGGGGGACCTCATTTGGCGTGAGCAACGCCTGCCGCTGTTGTCTTTTGATGTGATGCGTGGCGAAGCACTGGGCGGAACCTCAGATAATGCTCGTATCGCGGTGCTGAGTAGCGGAAACCCAGATGGAGACCTGCCCTATTTTGCTCTTATATTGCAGGGGACACCGCGTTTAGTAAGGGTGACCCAGGAAGAACTAGTGCTACGGGAGCAAACCCTGAGCCTAGGGGAGCTAATGCACGTGGCACTTTTAGGTGAAGAGGCCGTCATTCCCGATCTGCAGAGCGTAGAGCGTTCCTGCCTTAGGTATAGAGAGTCAGAATAGTGGTGTAATAGCGCGGATGTCTCTTGTATGACAGGTGATAAGAGAGAAAACAATAATCAATAAAAGAAAAGGGGCCATGGGCCCCTTTTCTTTTATTAGTATGCCCACTCATTAAGTGGGCTTATGGCAGGGATGCCGTATCTTAGAAAAGCTCTTCGGGTGGTGGCTCACTCGATCGGTCCCGGCCTGGCATCTCATCGTCGGAGTATCTGGTGCGATAGGGGTTGTAGGCCTCGCGCCCGGGTACCCTATTGGTGCGGAAGATCTCAAACATGCCGCCATAGGAGGTACGTAGGCCGTTCTTGGGGTTGATACGCACGGTCGTTATGCTGTCTGGCTGGGGCAGGTGACGCTCGGGCAAGCCCTCCAGGGCAGTACTCATAAAATCTATCCAGATAGGCAGTGCCGCAGAGCCACCGTACTCATTTTTACCGAGTTCGCCGTAAGAGTCGAAACCCACCCAAGCACTGGTGGCTAGGTAGGGGCTATAGCCTGAGAACCATGCGTCGCGCGGGCCGTTGGTTGTTCCCGTCTTGCCAGCAATATCACCGCGCTTCATAGCGAGGGCGCGTCGGCCGGTGCCTTTTTTGATCACATCCTTGAGAATGGAATCCATGATGTAAGCCGTCTCGGGGGTCATGGCGCGCGGTGCCAGGGGGCGTGCCTGGGGCTTGGATGAATCCAGTGGGCCAACCGGGAGTACTTTCAGCTCGGGAGGCTCTTTGCCTTGGTCCGGGCCCTCTTCACCGGGTTGAATTGCCGCTAGGTCGAGTGGCTCCTGATTATTGAATCCTTGGGACTCACTGCCAGGCTCAGGACAGTCATTGCACACAGTGAGTGGTAGGGCCTGGTAGAGGGTTTCGCCGTTTACATCTAAAACCCGGTCAACAAGATAGGGCTCCACTCGATAGCCACCATTGGCGAAAGCTGCATAGCCACGCACCATTTCCAGGGGCGTCAGGGCCGAGCTACCCAGTGCGATGGTTAGGTTGCGCGCCAATTTACTGCGGTCAAAGCCGAAGCCCTCGACAAAACCGAGGGCGTAATCGAGCCCCAGTGCCTGCAGCAGGCGAATGGAGACCATGTTACGTGACTTATACAGAGCCATACGCAGGCGGGTGGGGCCAAGGAAAGTGCCGCCATCATTCTCCGGGCGCCACACATCTTGCAGGTTGGTTTCCTCGAAGATTATTGGGGCGTCGTTAATCACGCTGGCGGCGGTATAGCCGCGCTCGATAGCCGAAGCATAGATAAATGGCTTGAAACTGGAGCCCGGTTGTCGCGCCGCCTGGGTGACGCGATTGAAGTGGCTCTGGCGGAAGTCATAGCCACCTACTAAGGCGCGTATGGCGCCGTCTTGGGGATCGATAGAGACTAGGGCTCCCTGGGCCGATGGCACCTGGGTTAGCTCCCATTCCTCAGTAATTTGTGGCTCCAGGGGGCTGGAAGAGACTTCTTCGGCCTCTGCAAATGGATCGGGGTTGGGTGTGTCTTCAAAGGCGCTAGCAAGTTGGGCTGCCCTACCTGTGCTGGTAGGTTCTTCCTGGGAGCCGATAACCTCAGTGTGCTTAATCTCAATGCGGCGCAGGCGCACCACATCACCAGGTGCAAACATCTTCTCGGCAGACTGTAAGCGTGGTCCTCGTGAGCTTTCAGTAATATAGGGGCGAATGGAGTCGAGCCCATTCTCCCAGGGAACCTCGACCACACGGCGGTCGCGCAGCTGTACTTGCAACAGCTTTGGCTCCACCGCAGTGACCACTCCGGGCTCAAGCCCACCCAGCACAGGGATTTCATTGAGCAGATCAATCAGTTGGTCACTGTCATGCAGCAGTTCCGGTGGCAGTCGCTGTTCCGGGCCACGATAACCGTGGCGTGAATCATAGGTTTCGAGGCCGTGTTGCAGTGCCCTGCGCGCCTGGTCCTGCAGGCGGCTGTTGACGGTGGTGATGACCTGATAGCCATCTGTGTAGGCACTGTCGCCAAAAAGCTCAACAGCTTCTTTGCGCGCCATTTCGGCGATATAGGGGGCATCCAGATCCAGATCGCGGCTGTGGTAGCTGGCGGTCACCGGTGCGGTAATGGAGTGCTTGTACTCATCCTGATCGATATATCCCAGGTCGAGCATGCGCTTCAAGATCCAGTTGCGGCGCACTAGGGCCCGAGTGGGGTTGGCGATGGGGTTGAAGGTGGAGGGGGCCTTGGGCAGTCCCGCCATCATTGCCCATTGCGCCATGCTCAGGTCCTTGATGTCACGACCGTAGTAAACATGTGCGGCAGCCTGAAAGCCATAGGCGCGGTTACCCAGGAATATTTTGTTGATATAGAGTTCCAGAATCTCATCTTTGCTGAGTTCGCGCTCAATTTGCAGTGATAAGAGAATCTCATTGAACTTGCGGATAAAACGCTGCTCACGGCTCAGGAAGAAATTACGCGCCACCTGCATGGTTAAGGTACTACCACCAGACTGGATTGAGCCGGTCTGCACCAGCTGCGAGGCTGCCCGCATCAAACCCTTAATTGAAACCCCACTGTGTGAGTAGAAGCTCGCATCCTCTGCTGCCAGTATTGCCTTGATAAATGGTTCTGGCGTTTGTTGGATGGTGATAGGGTTGCGGCGTTTCTCACCAAACTCGCCTATCAGTTTCATGTCTTGTGAATAGACGCGCAGTGGGGTCTGTAGGCGAATATCCCGCAGGCTTTCGACTGAGGGCAGCCCGGGTTTCAGGTAGAGGTAAATGCTGGCGAAAACCATGGCTGCGCCGGCTGCGCCGGCGAGACAGAGCCAGAGCAGCGCTAGTAGACGATTTCGGGCTTTTACTGTCATGAAACTGCTTCTGTGTACTTCATTTGAGTGATTCGGTGAATAATTATACGAATATTGTGCGCTATTACCTATGCAAATGCCGGTTGAAGCGGTAATTTAAAGTGCTATAACATCAAACTTTCATAACCCACGGAAAAGATAAGAAAAATGGGGATTTTCCCTTTTCTGGATAAAGGCCCGAAGGCCATGTTGGGACTCGATATTAGCTCGACCGCAGTAAAGTTGCTGGAGCTAAGTCGCAATGGTGACAAATATCGGGTCGAAAGCTACGCCGTGGAACCCCTGCCGCCGAATGCGGTAGTGGATAAGAACATCAATGATGTTGGCGCCACGGCGGAAGCTATCCGCAAGGTAGTGCGCCGTTCCAAAACTCGACTGCGCCGTGCGGCTGTCGCCGTATCCGGCTCCGCAGTGATCACTAAGACCCTGGAAATGCCCGCTGATCTCTCCGATGAGGATCTGGAAGCGCGTATTGCCTTGGAAGCGGATCAGTACATTCCCTATCCCCTCGAAGAAGTTAGTCTCGATTTTGAGGTACAGGGGCCATCCGAAAGAGGGGATGACCAGGTGGAAGTGTTACTGGCAGCATGCCGCAGCGAAAATATCGAACAGCGGGTTTCCGCCCTCGGTGAGGCTGAGTTGGAGGCGGGTGTCGTGGATGTGGAAGCTTACGCTATTGAGCGCACTTACACTCTACTGGAAGATCAGTTTCCTCCCCAAGAGCAGTTGGTTGTTGCGGTAGTGGATATCGGTGCGACTATGAGTGCACTGTCTGTACTGGTTGATGGCAAGACAGTTTATACACGGGAGCAGCTATTCGGTGGTCGGCAGCTCACCGATGAGATTCAGCGGCGCTACGGCCTCTCCGCCGATGAGGCCTCTCTGGCGAAGCACCAGGGTGGCAGCGGATTGCCCGATGACTATTATGCCGAGGTTCTGGAGCCGTTTCGGGATGCGGTGATTCAGCAAGTCACCCGCGCGCTGCAGTTCTTTTACTCTTCGACTTCCTACAGCGATGTGGATTACATATTGCTCAGTGGTGGGGTTGCCGCGATGGAAGGTTTGTCTGATTTGGTCGGTGAAAAACTGGGCAAACCCACAGTGATTGCCAATCCTTTTTACAAAATGGCTACCTCTTCTCGGGTAAACCAACAGATATTAGCCAAAGAGGCTCCAGGGCTGATGATCGCGGCAGGGCTCGCCATGCGGGAGAAGGAGTACTGAGATGGCCAAGATTAATCTACTCCCCTGGCGCCAGGAATATCGCGCACAAAAGCAGAAAGAGTTTCAGCAAGTATTAGTGCTGGTGATTATTGCTGCTGCGGCGTCGGTTTTTCTTTGGATGAAAACGGTTGATCGGCAAGTCGCTTCCCAGAATGAGCGCAATCAGATACTGCAGGTCAAGATTAATGCCCTAAATAAACAGGTAAGTGAGATCAAGGACCTGAAAAAGCGCCGCCAGGAACTGATTGATCGAATGCGGGTGATTCAGGAGCTCCAGGGGAACCGTCCTCTAGCTGTTCGTTATTTTGATGAGCTGGTACAGGCAACTCCGGAAGGGCTTTGGTTGACGGCTTTAGAGCGTAAGGGAAGTGGCCTGAGTGTGTCTGGAATTGCTGAGTCGAATAACCGGGTTTCCTCCTTTATGCGTAATCTGGATCAGTCAGACTGGTATGAATCCCCAAACCTTACCGATGTCACAGCGAGCCCTGCTTTTGGCGAGCAGGCCAGTGCGTTTCAGCTCACGGTGAACTTAAGTGGGCGTAAGACGAATGATGAAGATCAGAGCGTGGCCAACTAAAGGAAAATAGAAATGACATTGGCGAATACGCTTACGCAGCTGCAAGAGCTGGATATTAATGATATTGATTTTAGTCGTGTGGGGGTTTGGCCCCTGGCAGGACGCATAACTTTATTAGCGATAATTGTGGCTTTTTTGGTCGGGGCTGGCTATTACCTCTGGGTTGGTGATCAGTACGACAAGCTTGAGTTTGCTACTAATAAGGAGCAAGAATTATTCTCTAAGTTTGAGAAGAAACAGTTCGAAGCTGCAAATTTAGATGCTTATCGAGCCCAGCTTGTTGAAATGGAGGAAACTTTTGGTGCTCTATTAAAACAGTTGCCAAAAGATACAGAAGTTCCAGGTTTGCTTGAGGATATTGATGAATATGGGCGGGGCAGTGGTTTAACCATTGAAAAAGTAGAGCTGGAAAAAGAGCTGGTGGGTGAATTTTATGTTGAATTACCTATCAGGATTCAGGTTCAAGGTGGGTATCATGAGTTTGGGTCGTTTATTAGTGGTATTGCTGGTATGCCAAGAATTGTGACATTGCATGATTTCACCATCTCTAATCATCGAGATGGCGCAGGTTTGCTTAACATGATCATTAATGCAAAGACCTACCGATATAAAGATCAAGGAGAAGAGGGGTGAAAAGATACCTTATCCCAACTTTCCTTTTGCTCACTTCTGGTTGTAGTTTAAATACAGATCATAGTGACCTGAATGCAAGAATGGCTGAGATTGAAAGGCGGCCAAAGGGACAGATTGAACCCATTCCTACCTTCACGCCATATAGCCCTTATGTATATAGCGCGACGGCAATGCGAAGTCCATTTACAAGGCCTGTTTTGGACTCAGAACAGCGATTAGTCGGACGTAGGCTTGATATAGCTCCAGATATGAATCGGCAGCGTGAATTATTGGAGCGCTTTAACTTTGATGCTTTATCAATGGTGGGAACCCTATCTGGAGACGGTCAGCTTTGGGCCCTTATTGATGATGGAGAGGGGGGCATCCACAGGATAACTGTGGGTAATTATCTGGGGAAAAATCACGGACGAGTTGTGAGTTCGACAACCTCACAACTCGATGTACTGGAAATTGTTCCGGATGGAACTGGTGGCTGGATCGAAAGGCCGCGAGCACTGATGTTGGAAGAGAAGGGCAACGGATAATGATTAACAAGCAGTTCGCTAAGTGTTTGGCGCCGTTTCAGCTTTTGCTGCTCGCCGTATTAATGGTTCCAGTGGCGTTGCAGGCGCAAGTCAATCAGCTAAATGATATACAGTTCTCTGAGCTGCCGGGTGGCCGGGTTCAGCTGCGTTTAAGTTTTGCAGAAGAGCCACCTGAGCCTACTGGATACACGATTGAGCAACCGGCCCGGATTGTAATGGACTTTGCCGGTGTTGAAAGTGTGCTGCCACAAAAGAAATATTCACTGGGAATAGGTGGTGCTCGTAGTGCAGTGGTAGTTTCCAGCGAAGGGCGAACGCGTTTGATCGTTAACTTGGATCAATTGCCGGTATACAGCAGTGAGCGCCAGGGTAATCAGCTCGTGATGGAGATTGGTGAAAATGTCGCAGCTATGGCTTCATCGACTACCGCTACTACCCACGATGGAGGTTTGAATCTTGGTGGAAATAAGCGATTTAATACATCTGGGACAATTGCGGTAACGGGGGTTGATTTCCGTCGCGGTGAAGAAGGAGAGGGCAAAGTAATTGTTAACCTTTCTGATCCAGCGGTAAATATTGATGTAGAACGCACCAATGGAAAAATATATCTGACTTTTCTAGGCGCTGAGCTTCCCGAATCTCTTCGACAGCGTCTCGATGTGACTGATTTTGCAACTCCTGTAAATGCGATCACGGTAGACAGCGATGGCCGAAATACTGTAATTGCTGTTGATCCAACAGATGCAGATTATGATTATCTCGCCTACCAGGCAGATGATCAGTATGTTCTAAGTGTCAAGCCTTTGTCGGCAGCCGAAATTCGGGAAAAGGAGAAAGAGTTTCAGTTCATTGGGAAAAAGCTCTCATTAAATTTCCAAGATATTGAAGTTCGTTCCGTACTTCAGATTATTGCCGACTTTACGGACCTCAACTTGGTGGCGAGTGACACCGTACAGGGGCGAATCACATTGCGCCTTGATGGGGTACCTTGGGATCAGGCTTTGGCCCTGATATTAAAAGCTAAAGGCTTAGATAAGCGCCAGGAGGGCAGTGTCATTATGGTGGCTCCCGCAGCCGAGATTGCCGAAAGGGAACGTCAAGAACTTGAAACTAGAAAGCAGCTGCAGGAGTTGGCGCCTCTTCGTACTGAATATATACATGTTCGATATGCTGATGCGGGTGAAATTTTTACCTTATTTTCAGGAAAGGATGGTGGATCTTCAGGGCAGGGTGGGTTTGCCGGAGGTAATAGCCGCGATGCGAATAAGGGGAGTATTTTATCGCCACGCGGCAGTGCGATAGTAGATGAGCGCACGAACACCATTATTTTGACGGATACGGAAGAAAAAATAGCGCAGTTTCGTGAGTTGATTGAGGTGATAGATATACCTATTCGCCAGGTTATGATTGAAGCTCGAATAGTGACCGCGAATAGTGATTTTGCAAGTGAATTAGGTGTGCAGTGGAATTATACAGGTACTCATGATATTAACGATGAGACTGTGGCAATTGGAGGAGGGGGGCAAAATAGTTCTACAGTTATTGGGAACGGATCAACATCTAGCGTTTCTTCTCCAGTCAGCTTTCATGAGCCTCTGATGGTCGATTTAGGTGTAGCTACTCCGGCTGGAAGCCTTGCTTATGCAATTTTGAAAGACAATTTCTATTTAGGTTTGGAGCTGTCTGCACTTGAGGACGTAGGGATGGCTGAAATTGTCTCTCAACCTAAAGTAGTGACCGGTGATAAACAGGAAGCGAAAATTCAGTCAGGTGTGGAAATCCCCTATCTTGAGGCTACGTCCTCTGGGGCTGCGTCCGTGACGTTTCGTGAGGCAGTATTGGAGCTGAGTGTGCTTCCTCAAATTACGCCTGATAATAATATTATTATGACGCTAAATATTGAGCAGAATACAGTTGGGGAGTTGTTCAGTATTTCAAATTTTGCCGCAGTTCCTTCTATTAACGTCAATATTCTAGAAACAAAAGTTTTAGTTCGAAATGGTGAAACTATCGTACTAGGCGGAATTTTCGAAAGTACTGCTATCGAAAGTGAAACTAAAGTTCCTTTGTTGGGTGATATTCCTTACCTAGGTAATCTATTCAAAAGAACAATACGTGAAGATGACAAGCGTGAGCTTTTAATGTTTATTACTCCACGTATTATGGAAAATGAGACGTTTTTTGATAAGTGATTAACCGCTCCATCTTTTTAGTCGGCCCCATGGGGGCCGGCAAATCCACGATTGGCAGGTTGTTAGCGGCACAATTGCAGCTGCCTTTTGCTGATACCGATAAAGTCCTGGAAGAGCGCACAGGGGCAGATATCCCCTGGATATTTGATGTAGAAGGCGAAGCCGGCTTTCGTCGACGCGAGAGTGAAGTGCTCGAAGAACTTTGTCTGGGTCCCCACCAAGTTATCGGCACCGGTGGTGGCATCGTTCTACTGGAGGAAAACCGGCGGTTGCTGCAAAAGTTTGGTCATGTGATTTATTTACAGGCCGGGGTAGAGCAGTTGCTGGAACGCACTTCCAAGAACAGTAACCGCCCTCTTTTACGAGTGCCCAATCCACGCGCGCGTATTGAAGAAATTTTACAAGAACGCGCCCCTCTTTATCGCGAAGTTGCGGATGTTATCTGCGACACTGATGACCTGACCCCCAAGCAAGCATCAGCCCTGGTAGCTGAGCGCCTTATGGAAAGCCTCTCCCAATAACCCCTTTTTCACTCTGTGCTAAAGTGCGTCTCATTAACTCAATGCGCTACATATTGGCGCTAGTGGGAAGGAGAGCATTGTGCACTGTTTTAATGTGGAACTGGGGGAGCGCAGTTACCCCATTGTCATTGGGTCCAAGTTATTAGCCGACTCACAATATTTACTGCCCTATTTACGTGGGCGCCAGATCTGTGTGGTTACAAATGAGACAGTGGCTCCCCTGTATTTGTCCCGCTTACTGGATGGGCTCTCTGATTTCGATAAGGTTGATGTTGTCGAACTACCCGACGGGGAAGCCTTCAAGACTCTGGATACCGTCAATCGAATTTTTGACGCTCTATTGGAACAGCGTCACAACCGCACGACTACGCTAATTGCCCTAGGGGGTGGTGTTGTGGGAGATATGTGTGGATTTGCCGCTGCCTGTTATCAGCGCGGCGTCGATTTTATTCAGGTGCCCACTACACTCCTTGCCCAGGTGGACTCCTCTGTGGGAGGTAAGACTGGCGTCAATCACCCGCTAGGTAAAAACATGATTGGGGCTTTTTACCAGCCCCGGCTAGTACTTGCCGATATGGATACATTGACGACCCTGCCAGATCGTGAATTCTCAGCAGGCATAGCTGAAGTAATCAAGTATGGCCTGATCTGTGATGCACCATTTTTCCACTGGATAGAGACCAATATCGATGCACTCTTATCGCGAGATCCCAAGGCTTTGGCTTATGCCGTGGATCGTTGCTGTCGTGATAAGGCAGAGGTTGTGGCTAGTGATGAGCGTGAGGCAGGCCGCCGTGCCATATTAAACTTTGGTCATACCTTTGGACATGCAATTGAGACTGTGCAGGGCTACGGGCGTTGGTTGCATGGTGAGGCGGTGGCCGCAGGAATGGTGATGGCCCTGGAGCTCTCGCATTTACTGGGAGACGTGGACGGTGAATTGGTACAGCGTGTTCGTCAGTTGCTGCAAAAAGCCCAGTTGCCGCAGCAGTCTCCCGCGGATATGAGTGTCGATGATTTTCTGCAAGCTATGCAGTTAGATAAGAAAGTGCTGGATGGCAAGTTGCGTTTAGTATTGCTGAGATCTTTGGGGGACGCAAAAGTTGTCGATGATACGCCTCAGGAAAAAGTTATAGATGCGCTAAGGAACTGTGGTGCCAGGTGACAGGGGATTCGCGAACTGCGCTTATTAGAGAGTACGATCACATAAAACCAAGTTGACAGGAAATAAATCTGTCTTATTTTTGTTTGGCAGTTAAAAAAACTGTGAATTATTGAAAATGTAGTGGTGAGCAAGTAATATTGCGCGCCCCCCGGAAATAATGGCGGGGCAAAATAACCGCCAATAAGAACAATAAAGAAAGCCCCATTAGAGGGCTTTTTTTATCTCGGGATCTTTTACTTAGGGACCGCAGGAGAGCGTAGCGCGAGCGTTAAGCCATTTTTGCCCATATCAGGCCGCTATCGGCAGTGCCTGTGGTCCCCCAATCGATAGTGACGAGGAATTCTATGGGTAGCAGTCTGTATCAGTTGGATGAGTTTAAGGACAACTGTGGTTTTGGTCTGATCGCTCATTTACAGGGTGTGGCGAGCCATAAGTTAGTACAGACGGCCATTGAGTCCCTCACCTGTATGACTCACCGCGGCGGTATTGCCGCCGATGGTAAAACTGGCGATGGCTGTGGCTTACTGCTGCAGAAGCCCGATAAATTCCTGCGTGAGAAAGCGCTAAAGTTGTTCGGTCTGGAGCTCACTGAGACCTATGCCGTAGGTTCGGTGATGTTGCCTCTGGATGACGGTGAGGCGCAGAGCGCTCGCCAAATCTTTGAGTCTGAGCTGCAGGCGCAAGGAATGCGGATTGTTGGTTGGCGCACAGTGCCCACTAACCCCGAGTGTCTTGGCCCCATCGCCAGGGACTGCCAACCTCGCTTCGAACAACTGCTGATTAATGATGCCCAAGAGCCACTGGGTGAAGCCCGTTTTAATGCTCGGCTGTATGTGGCCCGGCGTAAGGCCGAGTTGCAGCTGAGTGGTGATGTTTATATCGCCAGCCTATCTACTAGTGTGCTCTCCTACAAAGGACTGATGATCCCGGCGGATCTGCCAAAATTCTTCCCTGAGTTGGCGGATCCGCGCCTGGAAACCGCTATCTGTGTTTTCCACCAGCGCTTCTCTACCAATACCATGCCGCGCTGGCCTCTGGCCCAGCCTTTCCGCCTGCTGGCGCACAATGGTGAAATTAATACCATTACCGGCAACCGCAATTGGTCGGTGGCGCGCACCAACAAATTTGTTACCGAGCTGATTCCCGAGCTGAATGCGCTGGTACCGCTGGTGAACCGCGAGGGCTCCGACTCCTCCAGTTTGGATAATATGCTGGAGATGCTGTTGGCGGGTGGTATGGAGCTACACCGTGCGGTGCGTATGCTGGTGCCGCCGGCCTGGCAAAATGTTGAGGGCATGGATGCAGACCTGCGCGCTTTCTATGAATATATCTCCATGCATATGGAGCCCTGGGATGGCCCCGCCGGCTTGGTGATGACCGATGGCCGTCACGCGGTATGTACTCTCGACCGCAACGGCCTGCGCCCGTCCCGCTGGGTGATTACCAAAGACGATATTATTACCGTGGCTTCGGAAGTCGGTGTTTATAACTATGCACCGGAAGATGTAGTAGCTAAAGGGCGTCTCGGGCCCGGGCAGATGCTTTCTGTGGATACCCAGGAAGGCAAGCTGTACCACACTGCCGATATCGACAATATGCTCAAGCGCGCCCAGCCTTATAAACGCTGGCTGAAAGAGAAGGCGCGCCGTATTCGCTCCACCTTAGTGACTGCGCCGGTTGACAATAATTTTTCCCACCAACAGTTTAAGGTCTACCAGAAACTGTTCAGTTCCTCTCTGGAGGAGCGCGATAAGGTAGTGCGTCCGATGGCGGAAGCCGGCCAGGAAGCGGTGGGTTCCATGGGCGACGATACGCCGATGGCGGTGCTGTCCCGCTACAACCGCTCGCTCTACGATTACTTCCGCCAGCAGTTTGCCCAAGTGACCAATCCGCCTATAGACCCGTTGCGGGAAACGGTGGTGATGTCCCTGGAAACCTGTTTGGGCCGTGAGAAATCCGTGTTTGAGGAGACGCCAGAGCACGCCGACCGCGTGATTCTGTCCTCGCCGGTGCTCTCCCATATGAAATACACCGCGTTACTGTCGCTGGATCGCCCAGGCTTCGACGCGGAGATTTTCGACCTGAACTACGATCCGGCAAATCTGGATCTTCATAGTGCAATTGAACGTCTGTGTGCCAAGGTAGAGGCTTCTGTTCGTGCAGGCACCGTGATTGTGGTGCTGTCCGACCGCGATATTCGCCAGGGCCATCTGCCCATAGATGCGCTGCTCGCCACCGGGGCCGTGCACCATCATTTGGTGCATGCGGGCCTGCGCTGTGATTCCAATGTGGTGGTGGATACCGCCAGTGCACGGGATGCGCACCAGCTCGCCTGCCTGGTAGGTGTGGGAGCGACGGCAGTACATCCCTATTTCTCCTACAGCATTATCAATCACCTGATCGATAGAGGTGAGCTGCTGTTGGATGCGGCAGAAGCGCAGAAGAATTACCGCAACGGTATTATCAAGGGCCTGTTGAAGATCCTGTCAAAAATGGGTATCTCCACGGTGGCCTCTTACCGAGGTGCGCTGTTGTTTGAGTTGGTCGGTCTTTCCAAAGAGGTGGTGGACCTGTGTTTCCCCGGTGCACCCACTCGTATCGAAGGCGCCGGCTTTGCCGAGTTGCAGGCAGATATGGCCGCGCGAGCGGATATCGCCTGGAAAGCGCGTAAGCCGGTGTCCCCCGGCGGCCTGCACAAATATGTGCATGGCACCGAATACCATACCTTTAACCCGGATGTGGTGACGGCCCTGCGCCGAGCGGCCAGTACTGGGGATTACTCCGCCTGGCGTGATTACTCGGAACTAGTCAACCAGCGCCCAGTGGCAACCTTGCGGGATATGCTGGCCTTCAAGGAAAACCTCGAGCCTGTGCCATTGGAGGAAGTGGAGCCGGTCGAGCAGATTGTGCGTCGCTTTGACTCCGCAGCTATGTCCCTGGGAGCTCTGTCTCCCGAGGCGCACGAATCCCTGGCTCAGGCCATGAACCGCCTGGGTGGACGCTCCAACAGCGGAGAGGGCGGTGAAGATCCGGCCCGTTTTGGCACCGACAAAGTCTCCAAAATCAAACAGATCGCCTCCGGCCGTTTCGGCGTGACGCCGCACTATCTGGTCAATGCCGAAGTGCTGCAGATCAAGGTGGCTCAGGGCGCCAAGCCCGGTGAGGGTGGTCAGTTGCCCGGCGGCAAGGTGAATGACCTGATTGCTCGGCTGCGCTACTCGGTGCCCGGTGTCACCCTGATTTCACCGCCACCGCACCACGATATCTACTCCATCGAGGATCTGGCCCAGCTGATCTACGACCTCAAACAGGTCAACCCGGATGCACTGGTGTCCGTGAAGCTGGTGTCCCGTCCAGGAGTTGGCACTATCGCCGCCGGTGTGGCCAAGGCCTATGCGGATTTGATTACGATTTCCGGTTACGACGGTGGTACTGCGGCGAGCCCTATTACCTCTATTCGCTATGCTGGCTCACCTTGGGAGTTGGGCCTGGCGGAAACACATCAGACCCTGCGAGCCAATGACTTGCGCGGCAAAGTTCGTGTGCAGACCGATGGGGGCCTTAAAACTGGCTTGGATGTAGTCAAGGCGGCGATTCTCGGTGCGGAGAGCTTCGGCTTTGGTACTGCGCCAATGGTGGCGATTGGCTGTAAATACCTGCGTATCTGTCACCTGAATAACTGTGCCACGGGTATCGCGACCCAGCGCAAGAACTTGCGCGATGCGCACTATATCGGCACCGCAGAAATGGCGATGAACTTCTTCCGCTTTGTTGCCGAGGAAACCCGCGAATGGATGGCGAGCATTGGTGTGCGCACCATGGAAGAGCTGGTCGGCCGTGTAGACCTACTTCGTATCCTCGAGGGAGAAACCGACAAGCAGAAGAAACTGGATCTGTCGCCGCTGTTGCATACCGATGCACTACTCGATAGCAAACCGCAAACCTGCCAGCAGGCCACAAATGAGCCCTGGGATAAGGGCGAGTTGGCCGAGCGCATGGTGGAAGAAATTCTACCCGCCATTGAGAACCTGACTGGTGGTGAATTCAGCTTCGAGGTGACCAACTGCGATCGCTCTCTGGGGGCGCGTCTTTCTGGCGAGATCGCCAAGCGCCACGGCAACCAGGGCATGGTGGAGGCGCCAATAAAACTCAACCTCAATGGAGTTGCCGGGCAGTCTTTCGGTGTGTGGAACGCCGGAGGGCTGGAGATGTATCTCGAAGGGGATGCCAACGATTATGTCGGTAAGGGCATGGCCGGCGGTAAGCTGGTTATTCGACCGCCTGAGGGTAGTGAGTTTGCTTCCCAAGACACCAGCATCGTCGGTAATACCTGCCTGTACGGTGCTACTGGAGGTAAGTTATTTGCCGCTGGCCGTGCCGGTGAGCGCTTTGCTGTGCGCAATTCCGGCGCCTTCGCCGTAGTGGAAGGGGCCGGCGATCATTGCTGTGAATACATGACCGGTGGAATGGTCGCGGTGCTAGGGCGCACCGGCTACAACTTTGGTGCCGGTATGACCGGCGGTTTTGCCTATGTGCTGGATCTGGAGCGCGATTTCTTCGACCGCTGCAATCATGAGTTGATCGAGCTGCGCCGTATCAGTAGTGAAATTCTCGAGCCGCACCAGAGTCACCTGCGCGAGGTGATCGAAACCTATGTCGCGGAGACCGGCAGCGCCTGGGGTGAAGAGCTGCTGGATAACTTCGACGATTACCTGAGCCGATTCTGGCTGGTGAAACCCAAGGCAGCCAGCCTTGCGGATCTTCTTTCTGATGTGCGCAAGCGCGGCGAATAAGGCTGGGGTGGAGAGACAGTATGAAAGACAGACTGAACAACGATTTCCAGTTTATCGACGTGGCCCGTATAGATCCGCCGAAGAAAGATATCATCGCGCGCACCAGTGAATTTGTGGAGATTTACCAGCCATCCAGTGAAAACCAGGTAGCGAGCCAGGCACACCGCTGCCTGGATTGCGGCAACCCCTACTGTGAGTGGAAGTGCCCGGTGCACAACTATATTCCCAACTGGTTGAAATTGATCAGCGAGGGGAATGTGATCGAGGCGGCGGAACTCTGCCACGAGACCAACACCCTGCCGGAAGTTTGCGGGCGCGTTTGTCCCCAGGACCGCCTGTGCGAAGGCGCCTGCACCCTCAACGACGGTTTCGGCGCTGTGACCATCGGCAATGCTGAAAAGTACATCACTGATACCGCCTTTGCCCTGGGTTGGCGTCCGGATCTCAGCCATGTGGAAAAGACAGGTAAAAAAGTCGCGATTGTGGGCGCGGGCCCAGCCGGACTGGGCTGCGCCGATATCCTGATACGCAACGGCGTACAGCCGGTGGTCTTCGACAAGCATCCGGAGATCGGCGGCCTGATCACTTTCGGTATTCCGGAATTCAAGTTGGAAAAATCGGTGATGGAAAAGCGCCGCGAGGTGTTTGTTGAGATGGGGGTGGAGTTCTGCCTCAACACCGAGGTGGGCAAGGACATCAGTTTCAAGCAGTTGCTCAATGACTATGATGCCGTATTCCTGGGGATGGGCACTTACAACTACATGAAGGGCGGCTTCCCTGGTGAGGACCTGCCCGGCGTGCACGACGCTTTGCCGTTCTTAGTGGCCAACGTCAATCGCAATATGGGTTGGGAGAAGGACCCTGCGGAATTTGTCTCGGTGGAGGGCAAGCGCGTAGTGGTGCTTGGTGGCGGTGATACCGCCATGGACTGTAACCGCAGCTCTATTCGACTGGGGGCCAAGAGCGTGACCTGTGCCTATCGTCGCGATGAGGAAAATATGCCAGGCTCCCGCCGCGAAGTGGTCAATGCCAGAGAAGAAGGGGTGCAGTTCCTGTTTAACCGCCAGCCAGTAGAAATTGTCGGCGACGGCAGGGTCTCTGGAGTGAAAGTAGTCACTACCGAGTTGGGTGAGCCCGATGAAAACGGGCGTCGCCGTCCGCAGGTAGTGCCCGGTTCCGAGGAAGTCATCCCGGCAGATATCGTGCTGGTCGCCTTCGGTTTCCGCCCAAGCCCGGCGGAATGGTTTGCCGAGCACAGCATTGAAGTAGCGGACTGGGGTGGTGTCGTTGCCCCGGAAGAACAGAAATACAAGTTTCAGACCTCCAACGAGAAGGTCTTTGCCGGTGGCGATATGGTACGCGGTTCCGACCTGGTGGTAACAGCTATTTGGGAAGGGCGCCAGGCCGGTGAGGGTATTCTCGATTATCTGGATATCTGATTTTCCCGGTTGCGGATGGGAGGCTTTAAGCCTCCCATTTTTATATCTTTGTAGAGCGGCACCAGCCCTCAACCTGCCTGGATGATATTGTTGCCAAGCTGTATCTAGTGGCCCCGCCCCCTGTACAATGGCCGTTTTTTTAGCCCGCTCGGTGTACCTATGTCTGATACCAAACCGTCCGAATTGAAAAACGACCGCTTTCTCCGCGCCTTGTTGCGCCAGCCCGTGGATCGAACACCAGTGTGGATGATGCGCCAGGCGGGTCGCTACCTACCCGAGTACCGCGCCAGCCGCGCCGAGGCTGGTAGTTTTATGGATCTATGCCGTAATACCGAATTGGCGTGCGAGGTCACTCTGCAGCCGTTGGAACGCTACCCACTCGATGCGGCGATTTTATTCTCCGATATCCTCACCATCCCAGATGCTATGGGCCTTGGGCTCTATTTTGCCGAGGGCGAGGGGCCCAAATTCCATAAGCCGCTGCGCACTGCCGCTGATATCGAGGCATTGGAAGTGGTGAACAGCGAACGGGATCTGGACTATGTGATGAATGCTGTGTCCACCATTCGCCGCGAGCTAAATGGTCGCGTGCCGCTGATCGGCTTCTCTGGCAGCCCCTGGACCCTGGCCACCTATATGATTGAGGGTGGCTCCAGCAAGGACTTTGCTCGCAGCAAAGAAATGCTCTACAACCGCCCCGAGCTGATGCACCAGCTACTGACCGTACTCGCCGATTCGGTGACCGACTACCTGAATGCACAGATTCGCGCCGGTGCCCAGGCGGTACAAATTTTTGATACCTGGGGCGGCGCCTTGAGTCACAGCGCCTACCGCGAGTTCTCCCTGCAATATATGCAGCGTATTCTCAGCGGTCTGATTAAAGAAGCCGATGGTCGCCGGGTGCCCGCTATTCTGTTCACCAAAGGGGGTGGTCAGTGGTTGGAGGCGATGGCGGATACCGGTGCTGATGCTCTCGGGCTCGATTGGACCACTGATATCGGCAGTGCCCGTGCCCGTGTTGGGGATCGCGTTGCCCTGCAGGGTAATCTGGATCCTTCCGTACTCTACGCCAATCCGGAACGCATCCGCCAAGAAGTGGAAGCTGTGCTGCAGTCCTACGGCCAGGGTAGTGGCCATGTTTTCAACCTTGGCCACGGTATTACTCCGAAAGTAGATCCGGCCCATGCCGGCGCCATGATCGAGGCAGTGGTAGAGCTTTCCGCAAAATATCACGCCTAACTGTGGCAACTAGTGTCTGAGTCTGTGAATACAGTCTCACTTTGTATGGGTGCTCGCCAATATCTGTCCGTGATATAAATGTGCGCTTGCCCGAGGGGGCCCGGATTTAGAAACGGGGCCCTTGCTGAGGGCGGTCTCCAAGCATTTACTACAGTGGTCGGTACCTCCCCAAGTGGCACTCGAACAGGCAAAAATTTCCGTCGGTGATCTCCAGCGCGGCATGTTTGTGTCCAGGCTAGACAAACCCTGGACACAGACTCCATTTGCCCTGCAGGGCTTTTATATCCGCGATTTGGAGGAGATTCGCCAACTACAGAAGTACTGCCGTTTTGTTTATGTCGATGTGCACAAGACCGTAGGCAGTGCCGGTGTTACCTTGCGCCGTTTGATCGGCGCTAGTGGTGCAAGTGCTAAAGGGCATGGCCGAGCCGCCGTGCGCGTCACCATTCCCTGCCGCCCCGTTGCGGTCTCTCACAAGACTTACCCCCCCCCTCAGCCCGCCCAGCGCGAGGCAGGTAATGCGCGCAAGTTGCACGGCCAGATATTGCGCGGTATGGGTGAAGTTATGGGGTTGGTAGCGAGCAATCGACCACTGCCGGTGCCACAGATGAACCGGGTGGTAGAGGATCTGGTTGAGAGTGTGCTGCGCAGCCCGGATGCTTTCGCCTGGTTGGCGCGAGTGCGAGACAGGGATGAACATACTTACAGTCACTCGGTACGCGCCAGTATTTGGGCGGTGCTGTTTGGCCGACATATCGGCTTGGCGCGACATGAGTTGGTGCAGCTGGGGGTGGCCACCCTGTTAAAGGATGTGGGCAAGTTATCGATTCCCGCAGAAGTGCTGCAGATGCCTAAGCGCGACCCGCGCAGCGAGCTGGAGTATCGTAAATTTGTGCAGCACAGCGTGCAGATGCTATCGGCAGACGCCCAGGTCGACCCCCAGGTGATTGATATTGTGCGCGGTCATCGCGAACGCCACGACGGCGGTGGTTATCCCGGTGGCTTGCGCGGTGACAAGATTCCCGTATTGGCGCGCATGTGCGGCATCGTTACTTTTTATGATGAAGCGACGAACCCCCGCGGCGCCAGCCAGCCCATAGCGCCTTCAAAGGCCGTGGCCGAACTCTATGACCTGCGTGGCATCGCCTACCAAGAACAGCTGGTCGTCGAATTTATTCAGGCGATAGGACTCTACCCCACCGGTACCCAGGTAGAGCTCTCCAGTGGCGAAGTGGGTGTAGTGGTGGAGCAGACCTATGACCGGCGTTTGCGCCCCAAGGTGATGATTGTGCTGGATGCGCACAAGCGCCAGCTGAGTAAACCGCGCCTGTTTGACCTGGCGGCTGCCGAGGATCGCGCAGAAAAGCTGATTGAGCGTGGCAAGATGCGCCCGGAGGAAAAGATCAGCATAGTGCGGGATATAGAGCCAGGGGCTTATCCGGAGGTGAATACCTCGGCGGTGCGGGACGATTACCTTTTCAATAGTGGTGGGCAGCTGTCCCGCTTTTTCTCGCGCCTGGCGAGATAGTTTATTTTCGGGGGAAGCCTTGAGAGCGGCGTAACTTACCGCTCTCCCGAAGAATTAGCCGGCGTCAGCTATCATGCTGCCGAAATACTCACCCATACGCACAGGGGTTTCCGCCTCAAGGCTGTCCAGCCAGCGCACTTGATCCGCTCCAAACAACATGATGACTGTGGAGCCCAATTTAAAGCGCCCCATCTCCTCGCCTTTTCGCAGGTGAATCGGTGCATTCTCCAGATAGTTGGTGGTGCGCACATCGCGAGTATGGGGCGCCACCTGGCCGGCCCAAACAGTCTCGATTCCGGCAACGATCATGGCACCAACCAAAATCATGGCCATGGGTCCGGCTTCAGTATTGAATACACACACCAGGCGCTCGTTGCGGGCGAACAGGCGCGGTACGTTTTCGGCGGTTACGGTGTTGACCGAGAACAACTGGCCCGGCACATAAGTCATGCTGCGCAGGGTGCCGTCGATAGGCATATGTACCCGGTGGTAATCCTTGGGTGACAGGTACACGGTGGCGAAGTGGCCATCGTCAAACTGGGCCGCCAATTCCGGATCACCACCCACCAATTCCAGCAAGCTGTAGTCGTGCCCCTTGGCCTGGAACACGCGGCCATTGTGGATAGCACCGAGCTGACTGATGGCGCCATCTGCGGGACAGGCCAGGCTACCCTCGCTACTGACAATCGGGCGTGCGCCCTCTTTGAGTTCGCGGGTAAAAAAGTCGTTGAAGGTGCGATAAGCGGTGCAATCGGTCTCTTTGGCCTCCTGCATATCGACACCGTACTTTTCGACAAACCAGCGGGTGAAAGGGTCTTTGATCGACTTGATCTCGGTGTTCGCCAGCCAGCCCGCAGCGCGGGAAAGAGCGTGTTGCGGAGTTAGGTATTGCAGGGTGGTAAAGAGTTTTGGATTCATACGGGTACAACGTTTTCCGGTAATACTTACTGTTCGACGGGCGTATTTGGCAGGTTGCCCCACTCACTCCAGGAGCCTGGGTAGGCGCGAATATCAAAACCCAGGGACTTACCCACCAACCAGGTAAAACCAGAGCGGTGATGACTTTGGCAGTGGGTGACGATTTTATGTTTTTCATTGATGCCGAGCTTGGCGAGTAGCTCGCGCGCATCGGTGCGGATACGTAGGTCGCGCTGAGGGTCCATCAGCTGGGTCCACTCGCAGTTGATTGCGCCGGGAATATGACCGCCCTTGGTAGCCAAGACCCTTTCTCCACTGTACTCCTGGGGGGAACGGGCATCCCAAACGAGGAAGTCGGGGTTGCCAAGATGCTCCTGGATTTCCCGGGCACTCATGGCAGCATCGGTATCGATCGAGACTTCGATATCGCTTGGGGTAACCTGTGGTTCTTCAGTGGTCAGTGGTAACCCGGCACCGCGCCAAGCGTGCATACCACCGTTTAAGTAGCTGTAATTGCGGTGGCCAATACTCTCCAGGGTCCACAGGAGGCGTCCGGCCCAGCCGCCGCCTTCATCATCACAGGCCACTACATGGGTTTCCGGGCGCAGGCCAATAGCGCGAAAAACTCGGGTCAGCTGCTCGGAGCTGGGGAGTTTACCCGGCGCAGGGGCAGTACCCGCCATCAGTGCCTGAAATGGTAGGTGCAGGGCGCCGGGGATGTGTCCGTTCAAGTAATTTTGCAGGGAGCTGAGGTCGACAACCAATAGCTCTTCATGCTCCAGCTCGGCGGCGAGCTCTTCCGCCTCAATAATCAGGTTCAAAATTTATTCTCCGATTCCAGGCTGTTGCGCAGGTGTAAAAAACTGTTCATACGGCGCTCACTGATGTCGCCGTTGGCCAGTGCCTCGTGAATGGCACAGCCGGGTTCGCCCTGATGGTTGCAGTCGCGAAAGCGGCAGTGGCCGATAAAGGGGCGGAATTCCACAAACCCCTCCAGTAGCGCGGCCTCCTCCATATGCCAGAGGCCAAACTCGCGGATGCCGGGAGAGTCTATCAGATCGCCTCCGCTGGGCAGGTGAAACAGTTCCGCTGCGGTGGTGGTGTGGGTGCCCTTCAGGGTTGCCTCGGACAGGGCGCCGGTACGGGCGCCGGCACTCGGTAGCAGGGCGTTGACCAGTGAAGATTTACCCACGCCGGACTGCCCGACAAAGACGCTGCTGCCCTTGGCCAGGGTCTCGAGTAGTTGTGGCAGGCCCTCGCCGGTTTTAGTGGAAAGGTGCAGTACTGGGTAGCCGAGGTCGGGGTAGGGGGCCAGTAGGGTATCCAGTGCCTGGCGGTTGCCATCGTCGATCAGGTCGATCTTGTTCAGCAGCAGGATTGGCGCTATACCGGTGGTCTCTGCGGCGACCAGGTAGCGGTCGATGGCATTAGCGAAGGGCTCCGGGTAGGGGGCTATAACAATCACAATGCGGTCGATATTGGCTGCTACGGTTTTCAGGTCGCCGTAGCGATCAGGGCGCTGCAGCTCTGAGTTGCGCGGCAACCGCGCACCCACAACTCCATAGCCGCCATCGCTATCACTAGTGGCGGGACGCCAGGCGACGCGGTCGCCGGTCACCAGGGTGTCGATATTGGCACGCATGTGGCAGCGCTGGCGCAGGGAGGCATCGCTCTCACTTTCTACCAAAATTTGGGTGCCATAATTGGCGATGACCAGACCGGTCTGTTCCTGGCCCAGCTGACCGTCGTCCAGGGCCTGCTCTGCGGACTCTTCGCGCTTGCGCGCACGGGCTTCGCGTTCCTGCTGAATCTTGGCGACGCGCCACTGTTGGCGGCGGTTTAATTTGCGTTTACTCATGCACTGGCACCTGGAGATTAGCGGCGGATTATAGCCATTGACGGGTAGTTGCGGTAACTTGCGCGGAAAGTTTGAGGAGACCCGCTGTGGATCAGAACAACCTGATCTGGATAGATCTGGAGATGACCGGCCTCGATCCGGAAAAAGAGCGCATTATCGAAATCGCCACCATTGTGACCGATTCGCGGCTGAATGTGCTCGCCGAAGGCCCGGCGATGGTGATTCACCAGAGCAAAGCCCTGCTGGATGCCATGGATGACTGGAATACCGAGCAACACGGCGGTTCTGGTTTGGTGGCAAAAGTAAAGGAATCGAATATATCCGAGCGGGAAGCGGAGCGAGAGACCCTGGAGTTCCTACGCCACTGGGTGCCGGAGGGTGCCTCGCCCATGTGCGGTAACTCTATCGGCCAGGACCGTCGCTTCTTGGTCAAATATATGCCGCAGCTGGAATCTTATTTCCATTACCGCAATCTGGATGTGAGCTCGGTGAAAGAGTTGGCCAGGCGCTGGCGTCCGGATGTGTTGGATGGGGTGAAAAAACACAGCAGCCACTTGGCTCTAGACGACATTCGCGATTCCATCGAAGAGTTGCGCCACTACCGCGAGACCTTCTTTCGCCTCAGTTAAGCTTCCGACTTAGCGGAGCACTCGGCCGATTAGAGCCTCTTTTCTGCTGCCCCGACTCTTTTCTGTGCCTCGATAAGGGGCTCAGGTTACGCGTTTGATCTTGCGTTTGCGTTTGCGTCCACTGCGCAGCCGCGCCAGGGCCCAATCGATATGCTCCAGCACCAGAGGCGTGGCCGTTTGCCGCGATTGTTCCAGGCTTTCGAATACCTCCTTGCTGGCCGCGCCGTTGCCGAGCGCCACCGCCAGGTTGCGCTGCCAGCGCTCGTAGCCGATACGGCGGATTGGCGAGCCCTCGGTCTTGCGCAAAAACTCCTCCTTGCTCCAGTTGAACAGCGCTAGCAGCTCGCCATTGTCGAGGCCGTGGCGCGGGTGGAAGTCCTGCTCTGCGGTGGGTTTGGCGAACTTGTTCCAGGGGCAGATTGTCTGGCAATCGTCGCAGCCGAAAACCCGATTGCCGATGGGCTCGCGGAATTCCTCCGGAATCGGCCCCTTGTTTTCGATGGTTAGGTAAGAGATACAGCGCCCGGCATCTAAGGTGCGCGGGCCGATAAAGGCATCGGTTGGGCAGACTTTAAGGCAGGCCACGCAATCGCCGCACTCGTCGGCAAAATCTCCGGCATCGACAGGCAAGGGCAGATTGGTATAGATCTCGCCGAGGAAGAAAAAAGAGCCAGCTTTGGAATTGATCAGCAGACAGTTCTTGCCGACCCAGCCGAGGCCGGCCTTGCGCGCCAGAGCGCGTTCCATTACCGGTGCGCTGTCGGTAAAGGCGCGACCCTTGGAATCGATACCCTGTTCGGCACAGAAGGCATCGATCTTCTTGGCCAGGCTGGCCAGGCGCTTGCGAATCAGCTTGTGGTAGTCGCGACCATTGGCGTAACGTGAGACATAGGCCTTACTGGAATCCTTGAGCACTTTGATCGGCTGGGTATCCGGTGGCAGGTAGTCCAGGCGCACACTGATGGCGCGCACGGTTCCCTCTTCCAGTAGTGCCGGGCGCCAGCGCTTTTCCCCGTGGGCGCCCATCCACTCCATATCCGCGTGGTAGCCCTTATCGATCCAAGCGCGCAGGCGCTCACCGTCCTCCTCCAGCTGGCAGTCGGTGATACCAACCTGCTGGAAGCCCAGCTCCCGTCCCCAGAGTTTGATCAGGTCGGCTAATTCGGCGAGCAGTGATTCGGTCATAGATAAAGCGGCTCGATATCCCATGCAAGCACAATGACTGGCCGGGGCGGTATACTTTGCTGTCAGTGCAAGTGGCAGCGATACAATCGCCCATTTTGCCACAGATGACATCTTCACCACATTGCGGGAGCCGCATGGATACGCCACAACCTTTGTACAGTGCCGAATCGGTACGGGAACTCGACCGACAAACAATCGCCGCGCTGGAAATTCCTTCGATACAGCTGATGAAGCGCGCGGCCCGCGCTGCTTTCACCCATTTGCGCGCCCGCTGGGCGGATATCGGCCGCATCCAGGTATTTTGTGGCGGTGGCAACAACGGCGGTGATGGCTATGTGATTGCGGCTCTGGCTGCGCAGAAGAAGATACCGGTGACGGTGTTTGCCTGTAGCGACCCCGAACTCTTGAAGGGCGATGCCCGCGAGGCCCATGCCTACGCCGTTCGCGAAGGCGTTCAGGTGCTGACATCCATGACCGAGCTGGACAGTGCCGATGGTAACACCCTGATCGTGGATGCACTGCTGGGGACAGGGTTTAGCGGTGAATTGCGTCAGGATGTTGCTCATGCCATTGAGCGAATTTGCAAGAGTCCCGGTCCGGTTTTTTCCGTGGATATTCCCTCGGGTTTGAGTGCCGATAGTGGCAGCGCCGATCTGGCCGTTCAAGCCAATATGACCGTGACCTTTATCGGTCGCAAGCTGGGCCTCTACTGTGGACGTGGCCCGGCGCTTTGTGGCGAGGTGATCTTTGCCGATCTGGGTGCCCCCGCACCGGTTTATCAAGCAGTAGAGCCCCTGGCGCAACGGTTTGAGCGCTCCAGCCTGAAACGCCTGCCCGAGCGTGCTGCGGACAGCTACAAAAATATGTTTGGCCATATTTTGATAGTCGGTGGCGACAGCGGTTTCGGTGGCGCAGCGCTGATGGCGGCGCAGTCCTCTGCACGCAGTGGTGCTGGTCTGATCTCCCTGGCAACCCGCCCGGAACACTTAACTGCCGCTTTGACCCGTTGCCCCGAGGTCATGGCTCATCCGGTTATTTCTGGCCAGGAACTGGAACCACTTTTAGAGGGGCCCGATGTCATCGCAGTGGGCCCGGGACTTGGCCGCTCTCCCTGGAGCGAACAGCTGTTGGCCCGCGCCGGCCGCGCTCAGGTGCCGCTGGTGGTGGATGCGGATGCACTGAATATCCTCGCCGCTGGGCGGGTACTCGCTGGTGTAAAACGCGATGATTGGGTGCTGACGCCCCATGTCGGCGAGGCGGCGCGCCTGCTCGGCTGCGATACCGCCGAGGTACTGGCGGACCCCCGCGCGGCGGCGGTGGCAGTTCAGCAGAAATTCAGTGGTGTGGTGATACTAAAAGGCGCCGGCACCCTGATTGCCCACGAAGGCGGTGTCGATCTGATCAACAGCGGCAATCCGGGTATGGCCTCGGGAGGCATGGGTGACCTGCTCACCGGAATAGTGGCGGCCTTGATCGGTCAGCACCTGCCTTTGGTAGATGCAGCGCGCCTGGCAGTTTGGCTGCATGGCGAAGCGGGTAACCGCGCCACGGAGGATGGTCAGCGCGGTTTGTTGGCTACAGATTTATTGCCCTGGATTCGACGGTTGGTGGACTGATAGTGAGTGAACTGAAATTGCATTTAGCGGACGAAGAGGCAACGGTGGCCGGCGGCGAAGCGCTGGGCCGCGCCTGCTTGGCCAGTGGCCTACAGCAGGGGCTCACCCTGTACCTGAATGGCCAGCTGGGCGCTGGCAAGACCACCTTTTGTCGCGGAGTGTTGAGTGCCTTCGGGCACCAGGGCGCGGTGAAAAGTCCTACCTATACCCTGGTGGAGCCCTACGAACTCGGCCCCCAGCGAGTATATCACTTCGACCTCTATCGCCTGGGAGATGCCGAGGAGTTGGAGTTTATGGGGGTGCGGGACTATTTCGCCACGCATAGCCTGAGCCTGGTGGAATGGCCGGAACGAGGCGCTGGCGTTTTACCTGAACCGGACTTGGAGTTGACTCTGCAAGTACCGGATAGCGGCCGCCAGCTGCTGTTGAATACCCATTCCAAACAGGGAGAAGCGGTACTCGATACTCTGGCAAAGATGCTAAATAAATAGCAATTGGCCTGGATTCAGGGATGTGTAAAAACAATAAGTGAAAGGGTTGGGAAGTAATGAGTAGGATGTGGCGCTCGCTGGTGGCCCTGGTAACTGGGCTGGTAATTGCACTGCCGCTGATGGCGGCTGAAGTGGAGGGCGTGCGCCTGTGGCGGGCGCCGGACCACACGCGCCTGGTCTTCGACTTGAGCGGCCCGGCGGAGCACAAGTTGTTCACCTTGAGCGGGCCGCACCGTGTTGTGGTGGATATTGCCGATACCCAATTGAAGGCGCAGTTAGATACTCTGGACCTGAAGGGTACTCCCATCGCCCAAGTACGCCACGCCCGCCACAACAAGAAAGACCTGCGCGTTGTCCTCGATCTGAAGCAGCAGATCAATCCGCGCAGTTTTTCCCTGCGCAGTCATGAATTACTACCGGATCGCCTGGTGCTTGATCTTTACGACAAAGTGGAAAATCAAGAGAAGACCCTGCAGCAGGTAAGCACTGAACGCGACATCGTTATTGCCGTGAATGCTGGTCACGGCGGTGAGGACCCGGGTGCACTGGGTCCCAGAGGTCTGCGCGAGAAGGATGTGGTGCTGGCTATTGCGCGAAAACTACACAAAGAACTCGATCGTGAGCGGGGTTTCAGCGCAAAATTGGTCAGAACCGGCGATTACTTTATTCCCCTGCGTCAGAGGGTGAAGAAGGGGCGCAAAATGCGCGCGGATCTGTACATTTCGATTCACGCCGATGCCTTTACCCGCAAGGAGGCCCGCGGTGCCGGTGTCTATGCCGTTTCCTCGCGTGGCGCTACCAGTGAGACTGCACGTTTCCTGGCCCAGCGGGAAAATGAATCCGATCTGATAGGCGGTGCCGGTGACTTGAGCCTGGATGACAAGGATGACACCCTGGCCGGGGTATTACTGGATTTGTCGATGACCGCCACCATGAATGCCAGCCTGGATATTGGCGCCAGTGTACTGAATTCACTGGCCAGCTTTACACACTTGCACAAAAAGAAAGTGGAGCAGGCGAATTTTTCGGAGTTGCGCAACCCGGATGTACCTTCAATTTTGGTGGAAACAGGCTTTATCACTAACCCCTACGAGTCACGGCGATTGAGTGATCCCAAGTTTCAGCAGCGTATGGCAGAAAAGCTCAGTGAGGGTATAGTGGCTTACTTCCGCGCTAACCCTCCGGCGGGTACCTGGTTGGCAACCAATAAGCCTGCCAAGTCGCGTCGCCATGTGATTAGCCGCGGTGAGACACTGTCCGGAATTGCCGCGCGTTACCGGATTTCCGTGGCCTCCCTGAAGAAAGCCAACGGTATTAAAAACTCAGTGATCCGCGTGGGGCAGACTCTGAGTATCCCCTCGGGTTAGCCGCAAAGTTACCGCCTTATCGGCCCTTCAAATTAGCGTTAACAAGACAGAGTTATGCACGAACGTATCCAGCAATTATCTCCGCGTCTCGCCAACCAGATCGCTGCCGGTGAGGTGGTCGAACGCCCCGCCTCTGTAATCAAGGAGCTGCTGGAAAACAGTTTGGATGCTGGCGCCACGCGGCTGGAAGTGGATATCGATAATGGCGGTATCAAGCGCATGAAAGTGCGGGATAACGGCAAGGGTATCGAGAAAGAGGATTTGCCCATGGCGTTGGCGCGTCATGCCACATCGAAAATCCATGTGCTGGAAGATCTGGAAGCGGTGGCCACCCTGGGTTTCCGTGGTGAGGCCCTGGCCAGTATTTCCTCTGTCGCGCGATTGAATCTGATCAGTAGCCGCAATGAGAGCGGCAAGGGCTGGCAAGTGAGTGCCGAGGGCCGTGATATGCAGGCGCAGCTGGCGCCTGCGGCCCACCCCCGCGGTACCACTGTGGATGTGCGTGATCTATTTTTCAATACGCCGGCAAGGCGTAAATTTCTGCGCACCGAGAAGACTGAATTTAACCGTATCGACGACACCATCAAGCGCCTTGCGCTGTCCCGCTTCGATGTGTCTATCACTCTGCGCCACAACGGCAAGGGCGTGCACAACCTGCGCGCCGGCAGCGGCCGTGTGGAGATGGAGCGCCGCGTGGCGCAGGTATGCGGTCCGGCGTTTATGCAGAACGCCCTGCATATCGATGTGGAGCGCAGTGGTTTGCGCCTATGGGGTTGGGTGGCCGAGCCGGCTTTCTCCCGCTCCCAGGCCGATCTGCAATTCTTTTACGTCAATGGGCGTGCTATCCGCGATAAGGTGGTGAGTCATGCGGTGCGCCGTGCCTTTGCCGATGTGCTCTATCACGGCCGCCATCCGGCGTTTGTGCTCTATCTGGAGCTGGACCCGGCATCGGTAGATGTAAATGTACACCCAACCAAGCACGAGGTGCGTTTCCGCGATGGTCGCTTGGTACACGACTTTTTGTTTGGCAGTTTGCATCGGGCTCTGGCGGATGTGCGCCCAGGGCAGAAAGATGAGCAAGCTGAAGAGGCTGATGGGCAAGAAAATGGTGCTGCTGAAAGAGTCAGTGGTATTCAGGCAGGAGAGTTTTCCGGCCAACAAAAAATGCCGCTCTCCAATCGCCCCTCACCGGCGAGCTTACAGCAGCAAATGAATGCCTACGGTGCCTTGCATCAACCCTATCGGGAGCCGGCGGTTGTTGCTGAGCCTGCGGTACCTTCTCCAGATGCGCCTCCGGCTGGCGCTCCTGTTGCACCAATGGCTGCGCAGGCACCCACGATTAACGAGAGTGTTAATGGAGAAGATGTTCCGCCGTTGGGTTTTGCCATCGCTCAGCTGCATGGCATATATATCCTCGCGCAGAACGAGCAGGGCATGATCGTGGTGGACATGCATGCCGCCCACGAGCGTATTGTCTATGAACAGATGAAAGTGGCCCATGCTGCGGGCGGTATTCAGGCACAGCCATTGCTGGTACCAGTGAGCCTGGCGGTCAGCCAGCGCGAGGCGGATTGCTTCGAGGAGCGCAGCGAAGTGTTTACGGCTCTCGGTTTCGTGCTACAGCGAGCAGGCCCGGAAACTTTATTGGTACGGCAGGTGCCGACCATGTTGCACGGTGCTCAGGTGGAGCAACTGGTGCGCGATGTATTGTCAGATTTACTTGGGCAGGGTGACAGCGAGCGTATAGGCGAGCAAATCAACGAAGTGCTCGCCACCATGGCCTGTCACGGTTCTGTACGTGCCAACCGCCGCTTGACGATTCCGGAAATGAACGCGCTGCTGCGGGATATGGAACGCACTGAGCGCAGCGGCCAGTGCAATCACGGCCGTCCGACCTGGACCCAGGTTAAACTGGCGGATATGGATAAGTGGTTTATGCGCGGTCAATAATCGCGTTTTGGAAGTAGGTGGTGATTTGAGCGAGCGCACTCTGGACGATAAACCCCGCGCAATTTTTTTGATGGGTCCCACGGCATCTGGCAAGACGGATTTGGCCATGGCTTTGGCCGATCGCCTGCCGGTGGAATTAATTAGTGTGGATTCGGCTCTCGTTTATCGGGGTCTCGACGTGGGCTCGGCCAAGCCCAGCGCGGAGGAGCTGGCCCGCTATCCCCATCGCTTGATCGATATCTGTGATCCCAGCGAGTCTTTTTCTGCCGGCCGATTTCGCAAAGATGCTCTCGAAGCTATGGACGAAATCAGCGCAGCCGGTAAGATCCCTTTACTGGTTGGCGGAACTATGTTGTATTTCCGTGCTCTCCTGGAAGGAATGGCAAAGTTGCCAGAGGCCGACCTGAAGCTGCGCGCCGAGATTGAAGCGCGTGCCGAACGCGAGGGCTGGCCCGCGCTACACGCGGAGCTGGCACAGGTCGATCCACAGTTGGCGGCAGAATTGCACCCCAATCACTCGGTGCGGATCGAGCGGGGACTGGAGGTTCATCGGATTACCGGTATCCCTCTTTCCCAGTTGCGTCGAGAACAATCTGGTGGTGGGGTACAGGAACGCTACCACTTGACTCAGTTGGCGATTATCCCCCGGGACAGGTCGCTGCTACATCGGCGTATCGAACTGCGCTTTAAGCGGATGCTCGAAGCTGGGTTTGTGCAGGAAGTGCGCGGTTTATTTGATCGTGGCGATCTGCATGAGGATCTACCGGCGATTCGTGCGGTGGGCTATCGTCAAGTGTGGCAGTATCTGGAAGGGCACTGCGATTATGATGAGATGGTTGCTGCGGGAATTGCCGCCACCCGCCAGTTGGCCAAGCGACAGCTGACGTGGTTGCGGCGCTGGCCCGAGTTGGAAATTTTGTACACTCAGGACAGCGAGGGTAGGGTGCGTGAGAATGATGAAATATTGGCCGAAGCCTTGAAATTTCTCGCTTGAGCATCCATAACGTGGTTGGGCTATAAAACGACAAGCTCAGTCAGTCAGTTTTCACAGGGTCGGCCTTTTCCGGCTCGCAACTACACTACTTATTACGCGTATTCGACCTCAGTCGTTTTTTGATCCGCGCACTTCGCGGATACGATTGCGGCCTGCATACCGCATTCAGCTTTTTGACAAGGAGAAAAAAGATGTCAAAAGGGCACAGCTTACAAGACCCTTACCTCAACGTATTGCGCAAAGAGCGTATCCCGGTTTCTATCTATCTGGTTAACGGCATCAAGCTCCAAGGGCAAATTGAATCTTTCGACCAGTTTGTGGTGTTGCTGAAAAATACCGTCAGCCAAATGGTTTACAAGCACGCTATTTCCACTGTTGTACCGTCCCGCGCAGTGCGCGTCCCCCTGTTGAACCCAGCCGCACAGCATGGTGGCGAGGGCAATGGTGAAGGCGGTGAGCGTGAATCTTTCAGCTGATTGAGTTGCGCTTAACGAGACTCGCGCCCCGTTACCGGGGCGCAAGCAGCCGAGTGAATCCGGAGTTGGACTTGCGGCTGCCATTTCAATCTAGGGAGCCAGATAGGCGCCCATTTCCTCATATAGAGATTTCCCATTGTTTTTCGATCGACCGGAATCTGGTGAACTGGCAGTACTGGTACACCTTGAGCTCTCCGCTATAGACAGCCCCGATGACCCTCGCGAATTTGAGGAGCTGGCCCTCTCTGCCGGAGCCGATCCGGTCAGTTTTATTTTTGGACAACGTGCCACTCCAGATCCTAAAACCTTTGTTGGTCGAGGTAAGCTGGAAGAGATTCGCCAGGAAGTGAAAGAGCAGGGTGCTGAGCTAGTGATCTTTGATCACACCCTCTCACCCAGCCAAGAGCGCAATATTGAGCGTGAACTCAAGTGCCGGGTGCTGGATCGCACCGGCCTGATTCTGGATATCTTCGCCCAGCGTGCGCGCACCCATGAAGGTAAGTTACAGGTGGAGCTGGCGCAATTGCGCCATATGACCACCCGCCTGGTGCGAGGATGGACCCATCTGGAACGGCAGAAAGGCGGTATCGGTTTACGCGGACCGGGCGAGACCCAGCTGGAAACGGATCGGCGTTTATTGCGTGCGCGTATCGATTCCATTGAGAAGCGCCTGGAAAAAGTTCGCCGCCAGCGAGAGCAGGGCCGGCGTGCGCGCTCCCGTGCCGAAGTGGCTACGGTTTCCCTGGTGGGTTACACGAACGCCGGCAAGTCGACTCTGTTTAACAGGCTCACTGATGCCGACGTGTATGTGCGCGATCAACTGTTTGCAACCTTAGACCCTACTATGCGAAGGGTTGAATTACCCAATGTCGGCGCCATGATCCTTGCTGATACGGTAGGTTTTGTTTCGCACCTGCCACACAAACTGGTGGAGGCGTTCCGCGCGACCCTGGAAGAGGCTGCGCAGGCAACGCTGCTTCTACATGTGGTGGATGCCGCCGCAGAAGATCGTCTGCACCTGATGGAAGAGGTTCAGACCGTACTGGAAGAAATTGGTGCTGCGGATATCCCGCAGCTGCTGGTGTACAACAAAATCGACCTGCTCGCCGACAGTGAGCCCCGCATTGACCGCGATGAAGAGGGGGTACCGCGTGCGGTTTGGCTCTCAGCGGTGACCGGTGCTGGTTGTGGCCTGCTGGTGGAGGCGATTGCAGAGCGCCTGGGAGAGCAGATGGTACAGGGGCTGCTGGTGGTAAAACCACAGCAATCCCGCCTGCGCGCACAGCTCTACCAGATCAATGCGGTGCAGAGCGAACACTATCGGGATAATGGTGATTGCGAATTGCAGTTGTTGCTTCCGCGTAGTGATTTCCAGCGTTTACTGGCCCCATTTACAGATGGTGGTGAAGAGCCGGAGTGGCTGCCAAAAGAGGCACTTCCCGATGATAATGAGGCGCAAGAACACTAGCGCCAGCACATTTTCGTGTGGTCGATGCGGCCCCAATTGCGACAAACTTGCCTTCAGCAGAGGTCTGGCGGCAATATTTTGCCGGCGGGGAATGCTAGAATCCGCCGGAGTCAAAGCTTAAATGATCAGAGTTGGAGTAATTTAGATGGCCTGGAATGAACCGGGTGGTAACAACGGCAAAGACCCTTGGGGTGGCGGCGGTGGTAACCGCAATAACGATGGCCCACCGGATCTCGACGAGCTGTTCCGCAAAGTCCAGCAGAAACTCGGCGGATTGTTTGGCGGTAGCCCAAGCACCGGAACGGGTAAGTTCCCATGGATGCTGGTGATTGTTATCGCGGTATTAATTTATGCGGGACTCGGTATTTATCAGGTCAACGCCAACGAACAGGCGGTGGTTTTACGCCTTGGTAAATACCACTCGACCGAATCGGCCGGCCTGCACTGGAATCCACCGTTGATAGACAGTGTAACCAAGGTCAATATGACTGAGGTGCGTACCGAGCGCACCACCGGACAGATGCTGACCGAAGATGCCAATATCGTTGAAGTGGTATTGACCGTGCAATGGCAGGTAAGTGATGCGGAGTCTTTTGTACTGCGTGTACGCGAACCTGTGAAGAGTCTACAGGAGGCCACTGACAGTGCCCTGCGCCACGTAGTGGGCTCTCTCACTCTGAACGGTGTGATTTCGCAAAACCGGACCCAGGTATCCACCGACACCCAACAGCGCCTGCAGGAGTACCTGGATTTGTACCAAACGGGTATCCGCATTGATGTGGTGAACTTGACTGACGCCAAGGCGCCCCGCGAAGTGCAGGATGCCTTTGACGATGTAACCAAGGCTCGCGAGGATGAGGTGCGTCTGCAAAATGAAGCCCAGGCCTACGCCAACCAAGTGATTCCGGTTGCCCGCGGTCAGGCACAGCGAATTATCGAAGAGGCCGAGGGCTACAAGGCACGCGTTGTAGAGAGTGCCCGCGGTGAGGCGGTGCGCTTCGAGAAACTGCTGTCCGAATACGAGCGCGCGCCGGAAGTGACCCGCGAACGCCTATACCTGGATGCGGTGCAGGATGTGATGTCTAACACCTCCAAGGTGATGGTTGATGTCGAGGGTGGCAACAACATGATGTACCTACCGCTGGATAAGCTGACGCAGGAGAGCACATCCCAGGCTGTCCAACGCAAAGACACCTCCCCGATCGTAATCGAAGAGGTCTACCAGCGTATCGTCGAACGCCTGCGCCAGGATGCCGCCAGCAGCCGCCGCAGCCAGACTGTTCGCTAGGAGGTGATGGAATGAACAACAAATCTTTGGGAATTATTGTTGCACTGCTGCTTGTCGTCCTGTTGGTTTCCTCCAGCGCCTTCGTGGTGAAGGAAACGGAAAAGGCCGTGTTGCTGCGCTTTGGTGAGCTGGTGCGCACCTATACCGAGCCGGGTCTCTACTTCAAGATTCCGTTTGCGGAGAAGCTGCGCAAGTTTGATGCTCGTATCCAAACTGTGGATTCAAGCCCGGTGCGTATGCTCAATAGCGAAAACAAGTTCATGATGGTGGACTCGTACGCTAAATACCGTATCTCCGATGTGAGTAAGTTCTACATCGCTACCCGTGGCGATGAGCGCAATGCGGTGCGTCTACTGTCTGAGCGGATCAACGATCAGCTGCGTAACCAGTTCGGTGTGCGTGACCTGCATGAGGTAGTCAGTGGTGAGCGCGATGAGCTGATGGCGGAGATTACCAAAAACCTGAATAGGGTTGCTCAGGGCGACTTGGGTGTGGAGGTGATCGATGTACGCGTCAAGCGCATCGACCTGCCACCAGAAGTCTCCGAGTCCGTGTTCCAGCGTATGCGTGCAGGCCGTGAGCTGGAGGCAAGGGATCACCGCGCCAAAGGGCAGGAGGCCAGTGAGCGGATCAAAGCCAATGCCGATCGTCAAAAGGTGGTGATTGAGTCCGAGGCCTACCGCCAGGCCGAAGAACTGCGTGGTGCTGGGGATGCGGAGGCGGCATCGATTTATGCCGCAGCCTATACCAAGAACCCCGAGTTCTACCGCTTCACGCGCAGCCTGCAGGCTTATAGGGAATCTTTCCGCAGCAAATCCGATATGTTGCTGGTGGATCCGGATAGTGAGTTTTTCCGCTATCTGAAGGACCCTAAAGGGCAATAAACCAACTTGCGGGGCAAATGGCAGCGGATTATCCCTAACCCCCAGCTGTTTGCCCGAGGTCGTGGCTGTCCTTGCGACAGCCCTACCTTCCTGCCGGCAGTTGGTGCTAAAATCACGCAAACCGGGCCTCGCCCGGTTTTTTTGTGGAAGCCGACGCGCCTCATTAACTCTGAAAAGTCCGTTTCACCATGACTCAAGCCGATCGTTGGATGCTGCCGGATGGCATCGCGGAGATTTTGCCCGCGGGAGCTGTTCAAGTTGAAACCCTGCGCCGCCGACTGTTGGACCTCTACCATTGCTGGGGGTACGAGTTGGTGATACCGCCAATGTTGGAATTCACCGAGTCCCTGTTGGTTGGTATGGGGCGTGATCTCGACCTGAGCACCTTCAAGGTCACAGACCAGATTTCCGGCCGCACACTCGGTATTCGCGCCGATATTACCCCGCAGACAGCGCGTATCGATGCGCATAGTTTTCCTCGTGCGGGGGCTAACCGCCTTTGCTACGCGGGCCAGGTCCTGCACACCCGGCCACGTACCGCGATGGGCTCGCGTGCGCCGATCCAGATAGGTGCGGAATTGTTTGGCGTGGACAGCCTCAGCGGAGATATCGAAGTGATCTCCCTGATGCTGGAGAGCCTGCAGGTTGCCGGGGTAGAAGATATTTATTTGGACCTCGGCCACGTAGCGATTTACCGAAGTCTCGCCGAGGCAGCCGGGCTCGGTGACAGTGAGCGTGAAGAACTTTCCGCGCTGCTGCAGAACAAGGCCAGTGCCGATGTTTACAGCTGGGTGTCTGAGAATATTAGTGATTCACAGGTATCGGGCTGGCTGCAAGCTCTCCCCAGTCTTGCCGGCGGGCTCGACTGCCTGGAACGAGCCGCCACTCAGTTGGCGGGAGCGCCGCAGGCTCTGTTGGATGCTTTGTCTGATCTGCAGCAGGTCGCCGAGGCTCTGGGGCAGCGCTACCCGGCGGTGACCCTGTTCTTCGATTTGAGTGAAGTGCGTGGATACGACTATGAAACCGGCTTGGTATTCGCCGCTTACACACCGGGCCACGGGCAAGCACTCGCCAATGGTGGCCGCTACAACGGTATCGGTGCAGTATTTGGCCGGGACCGCCCGGCAACGGGCTTTAGTAGTGATTTAGTGGCTCTCAACACGCTGGGTACCAGCGCGATACCCGCTGAGGGCGCCATACTCGCGCCGGAGGTAAGTGGTCCCCAGGGCGCCGGGCTGTGGCGCGCAATTGATGAGCTGCGCGAGCGGGGAGAGGTGGTCATTGCCACTCTTTCCGATAGTGCAGAGAGCGATCTTCATTCGCGCTGTGATCGCGAGCTGGTATTCGAGGGCGACTCCTGGGTGGTTAAGCCCCGGGATTGAACAAAGGCGGGCGCAGCGGATGTGCCAATAATGTGCCTATATTGGTGCGGTGAACCCCGCAAGATTCATTGATGTAGGGGCCTCTCGGGCTCCTGCAGAACGAAACCTGAGTTAGAGATTGATACAGATGGGCAAGAATGTAGTAGTGCTGGGTACCCAGTGGGGCGATGAAGGCAAGGGTAAAATTGTCGATTTGCTGACAGAACAGGTCTCCCTGGTGGTGCGCTTTCAGGGCGGACACAACGCCGGCCATACCCTGGTGATCGACGGTGAGAAAACCGTACTGCACCTGATCCCCTCCGGTATCCTGCGCCCCAGCGTGACTTGCCTGATCGGCAATGGTGTGGTGCTGTCACCGGAAGCATTACTCAAGGAAATGTCTGAGTTGGAAGAGCGCGGTGTTCCAGTGCGCAAGCGCCTGCGTCTGTCCCCAGCCTGTCCCTTGATTCTGCCGGTGCATGTGGCACTGGATCAGGCCCGTGAAAAGGCGCGCGGTGCCAAAGCAATCGGTACCACCGGTCGCGGTATCGGTCCCGCCTATGAAGACAAAGTTGCCCGCCGCGGTCTGCGCCTCGGTGACCTGTGTAACTGGGAGAACTTCTGCAATCAGCTCAAGGAGCTGATCGATTACCACAACTTTGCTCTGACCGAATACTACAAAGTCGATCCGGTGAGCTACGAGGACACTCTCGAGCAGGCCAAGATCTGGCGTGAGCAACTGGTGCCGATGATCATCGATGTGGCCGACCAGCTGCATAAGGCCCGCGAACAGGGTGAGCACATCCTATTCGAGGGGGCCCAGGGTTCCCTGCTGGATATTGACCACGGTACCTATCCGTTTGTGACCTCCTCCAATACCACTGCTGGCGGCACCGCCACTGGTTCTGGTTTTGGTCCCCTCTACCTGGATTACGTACTGGGTATCACCAAGGCCTACACCACCCGCGTTGGTAGTGGCCCTTTCCCCACCGAACTCGACTGTGAAGTAGGGCGTCACCTGGGTGAGAAGGGACATGAATTCGGTGCCACCACCGGGCGCCAGCGTCGCACCGGCTGGTTCGATGCCGTTGCCGTACGTCATGCTATTCGCATTAACAGTATCTCCGGCTTGTGCCTGACCAAGCTGGATGTACTCGATGGTCTCGAGGAAGTGAAGATCTGTGTCGGTTACCGCAACAGTGCCGGAGAAGAAGTACCGGTACCTTTCGACGCCGCCGGTTGGGAAGGGGTAGAGCCTGTATACGAAAGCATGCCTGGCTGGACAGAGAATACCTTCGGTGTGCGTCGTGAGGCAGACCTGCCGGCCAATGCCAAGGCCTATATCGCCCGTATCGAAGAGCTGGTGGGTGCGCCGGTAGATATTGTTTCTACAGGTCCCGACCGCAACGAGACGATTGTTCGCGCCTCTTCCGCTCTTTGTGAAATGGGAATCCATAACGCGAGCGTATAAGCCTCTAAAGCCTGCTTGTGAATCTACGGTCAAACCCTGGCCTTGCTATTTTTAGTGAGGCCTTTGATCATTAGACCTGATTCAAGTTATCGGTCGAGTGGTTTTGAAGCCACTCGCTACCAGAATTCAATCGGGCCAATTTATGACCTCTTCCGTTTCCGTTGCCAGCCGCTATAGCTTTGCTGAAGAGATTGCCAATAGCGTAACCCACGGTATCGGAGCCGTTCTGGCTATTGCTGGTTTGGGTGTTCTCACTGGTTTCGCGGCACTGCGTGGGGATGCCTGGCATATCGTCAGCTCCAGTGTCTATGCCTCTACCCTGATTCTTTGTTTCCTCGCCTCGACTCTTTATCACGCCGTCAGCCATATAGGCGCCAAGGCGATATTGCGAACTCTGGATCACTCCTCAATTTTTCTGCTGATTGCCGGCACCTATACGCCCTTTACCCTAGTGACCCTACGCGGGCCCTGGGGTTGGTGGTTGTTTGGCATTATCTGGGGCTTGGCACTGCTGGGCCTGATTATCCAGTTCACTCCCTTGAAAAAGATCCGTGCACTGTCGATCACCCTCAGCGCCCTGATGGGCTGGGTGGTTATCGCTGCAATCAAGCCCCTGGCGAATAGTCTTGAGACCGGTGGTCTATGGCTGTTGGTGCTGGGGGGCCTCTGTTATACCGGCGGTATTGCCTTTTATTTGTGGCGCAGCCTGCGTTTTCACCACGCTATCTGGCACCTATTTGTGCTGGCTGGCGGTATTTTGCATTTCTTCGCCGTACTCTTTTACGTCATTCCCTGATTTTGTGGCCCTGGTCACAGGGCCTCGCCATCACCAGAACTTCCTTTCGACTCCACTGTCCCCATTAATGACGGATCAAGCGGATGACACCATTGGAGAAATCCGCCTTCCGGAAGAGAGAGGCTCGTTCTAACCTTGTGCGAGCGAAATGTCGTGTCAAAGGTACTCCCATGCCCAAATTGCAACGGTTCCCCGCACTGCTCTATGTTCTTACCCTCTGTTTGACGTTATTCACTCTACAGGCTCAGGCAGCCGATAAGCCGGACCCAGCTTTTGAAAAGTGGGTAAAGGAGTTCCGCCAAACGGCCATTAAGAGTGGGATTTCCCCTCAGGTTTACGACCAGGCCTTTAAAGGCATTACCTCTCCTGACCAGTGGGTGCTGGATAGAGCCAGTTACCAGCCGGAATTCAAGGCGCCGGTGTGGCAGTACTTCGACAACCGTGTGCAAAAGCGCGCTATCGAGCGGGGCAAGCGGGAAAAAGAGAAGATGCAGCCCTGGCTCGATAAAATCGAGAAGCGCTTCGGTGTGGACCCCAATATCCTACTGGCAATCTGGTCGGTGGAATCGAGCTTCGGAGGCATTCTTGGCAATGAGACGGTAATGCGCAGTGTAATCCGCTCTCTCGCAACCCTGGCCTATGCAGATCCCCAGCGCAAGAAGTTTGGTCGACAGCAGTTGTTGGCAGCACTGAAAATCCTGCAGGCCGGTGATGTTGAAGGTCAACACCTGCTTGGATCTTGGGCAGGAGCTATGGGGCACACGCAGTTTATCCCCACCAGCTACCAAGCTTATGCCGTAGACATCGACGGCGACGGCAAGCGTGATATTTGGAATTCGGTGCCGGATGCACTGGCTACCGCTGCTAATTTACTTTCCAGTAATGGCTGGCAGAAAGGTAAGCCCTGGGGCTATGAGGTCACCATTCCCGCCAAGAAAATGCCGGGCGGCAAATTGACAGTTGCGGAGTGGGAAAAGCTCGGAGTCAAGCGCGCCAATGGTGAGCCCTTTCCAAGTAAGAAAGCGGTGGCGGAGCTGAAGCTGCCTGATGGGCGCAATGGTCCGGCTTTTCTAGTATTTAAGAATTTCTTTGTACTCAAGCGTTATAACAACTCCGATCGTTATGCTATAGCCATTGGTTTACTTTCGGATCGTATTGGCGGCGGCGCACCGCTGGTGAAAGACTGGAACCGCCCATTTACTCCCCTCGACGGCAGTCAAGTTGAACAGTTGCAAAAACTGCTGAAGCAGAAGGGTTTCTACAGTGGTGAGATTGATGGTAAAGCTGGTCCGGGAACCCGAAAAGCGATAAAGGCTTTCGAGAAGAGCGCCGGTGTGGAGGAGAAGGGCTTTCCCAGTAAAGAGGTATTGGAGTTGCTTCAGAAACAGTAGGGCGCCTCTAGAAGTTCTCATCCGGTAGTAGGCTGTCCTGCAATAACTCGAGGTTTTCAACTACCTCCTGGGGTTCGTGGAAATAGGCGATGTGATACATCGCCTCTCCCTCCTGCACCAGTGGGATGTTCTGCTTGCCGATTATGATTCCCTCGCCATTACTGCGTACCTGGTCTAGTTCATTGCCAAAGGGGTCGGCAACAGTGGCGAGCAGGTCACCTTCGTACACTTGATCACCAAGCGCTTTAAGGTGGGTGGCTATGCCGCTGTCGCCGGCTCTTAGCCAGCCGCTGCTACGAGCGATAAAGGGTTCTATTAAGCTGCGTCTGCGCCTTACCGGGAGCATACCCAGATGTCTGAGAACGTTAGTCACTCCTTTCAGGCCAGCGCGAATGCACAATTCATCAAAGCGCAGGGCTTCTCCTGCCTCATAGAGGAGGATTCTCACTCCCCGATCTGCGGCCGCCTGGCGTAGGGAGCCATCGCGAATCGATGCATTCAGCAATACCGGTACACCGAAAGCCTTGGCCATGGCACGGGTCACATCGTCGTCGAGATTGGCGCGTACCTGGGGAAGGTTACTGCGGTGGGCGGCCCCGGTATGCAGATCAATGCCGTAATCGCATTTGGCCACTATCTCACGTAGAAACACATGGGCCATTCGCGCAGCCAGGGAGCCTTTGGCTGAACCGGGAAAGCTGCGATTGAGGTCGCGGCGATCGGGTAGGTAGCGGGTGTGCTGGAGCACACCGTAGACATTGACCATAGGTACGGCAATCAGGTTACCGCGAAGGGATTTTAGACTGCGGCTCTGAATCAAACGGCTGATGATTTCGATGCCGTTTAGTTCATCGCCGTGCACGGCCGCACAGACAAAAATCGTGGGGCCCTCCCGTTTACCGCGCTGTACATAAACGGGTATGGCCATTTCTGTATTGGTGTAGAGGCTGACTACAGGCAGGTCTATATGGCGGGATTCCCCCTTGGCCACTGCGATACCGCCAATTTCAAAGTTCGGGGATTCTTGCATGGTTACGTTCGCAATTGAGAGCTCTAAGTTTAGGGAATAGAGCAGGCCAGGGTGGGCCCCGATGAGGGGCGCCAGTAGGATTTTAGAGCCTGATTAGCGGCATATTGGACGTAGTGTGAGAGAAAATCCTTGAGCCGTTCAGCCACATTTGCAGGGCGGGATTCCAATATCCGGAAGTGGTGTACCACAGGCCAGTCTCAATATCGGCGATCAAGCCGATACCGCGCCAGGGGCCAGGAGTTTGTCCAAAAGCTCGGCCATTTCTGTCCTCGGCATCTTTTCCCTGAGACCATTGCACCGTGCCCTGTGCGTCGAAAATAGCCAGCGGTTTTCCCTGTGAGTCAGTGTGATAGTACTCACAGCGGCCGGAGCTCCAGTGGCAGAGTACGGATCCGTTTAAGGGGTGTGTTATCCAATGGCCAATGCCGCGGGATTTACCATCGATCTGGTGTGCTTCAGCCCAGATGCCCAGGCCACTCCAACTGCTAGTGACCCGGCGCTGGCGTGACGATTTCCGATGGGTGCAGGTTTTACTCAGACGGCGCCCGAACGGGTCATAGCGGAAATGAGTTTTAAAATCGCCGCATTCTGCGGTGCTCATCAGCCCCCAACCGTCGTACTGGTATTGATAATCTCTGCGCCCGGGAATTTGCCGCTCGGCGACCACGTTGCCGCGCTTATCCCTGTCAATTTGTGCCTGGGGAAACCCGGTCTGGCGTATTGGAGTAGTGAGCTGTAGCGGGGGGCACTTATCGAATTGCCAAGCGAGGGCGAGTCCACTTTCCAGACTAAAAGGGGTTCCAAACCGATGCTTGACTGTACAGCGCACTTCTCCCTGAATATGAATAGTATTTTGCTCTTTGAACTCACTGCGCAGCACCGGCTCGCCATTGGCATCCACACCGTAAAGCGCGCCACAGGGTGTGAGCGTGTAGGCCAAGTCGAGGTTGTCGGAGCTGGCGCTTCTCAACCAGCCGCGTGAATCGTACTGATACCTCAGGCTGAAATCGCGCACGTCACTGCTGTCGTGGTTCTCGGCGATAACCCGGTTGCGTCGGTCGTATTTAAAACGGACAGATGAATGTAAATTGTTAGCTTGAATCAGGCGTTTTTCAGTATCGTAATGGAACTCATTAATTTGGCCATTATTATTGCGTATGCTGGCGAGGGTGCCTCTGTCGTAATAGTGGAAGTACCAACGGCAGTCGTTATCACAGTATTCACTTAGGCTGCCATCAACGCTGTAGTTCCAAGTGAGTTGGCGCTCGTCCGGGGTGCGGTGGCTGATCAGTTGGCCGAGTCCATCATATTGCCAGCAGTAATCTCCGGTGGGGGTTTGCAGCTGGGTCAACTGGCCCTGGGTATTGTGGTGTAAAGCCCATTGGTTGCCATCGGCGAAATGTATCTGGCAAATACGGCCGCAGCTATCGTAGTCCCACTGCAAGCTTTGGCTGTTACTGGCATGGATGGCGTGGGGTTGGCCACGCTCGCAGTAATCGATTCCATATTGGTAGCTGCCTATGTGGGACTCGCGTAATTCGCCGGTGGGGCCATAGCGCCACTCACGCCAAGTTTCCCCATTGACGACCAGCGTGGTCATGCGCTGCCAGTGATCGTATTCGAAACCCCACTGCTTTTCCCCTCGGCGCACCGTTTGTAACTGCCCCTGGCCATCCCAGGTAAACTCAATGCAGCCGCCCTCGGGATCTGTAATTTGCGAGAGCAAACCGCGATCGCTAAAGAGTAATTTCCACTCTTGCTGTTCTGGGTCGATAATTGCCTGTGGCCGTCCCTTGTCGCTGTAAGTGAACAGCCATGATTGTTGTTCACTTAACTGTACTGCCTGTGGGTAGCCGTCTTCACTGTATAAATAACGCTTGCTGTTGCTCCCTTCGGTGATGCGCCGCAAGCGGCCAAATTCATCGTAGCGGAAGAAGGTACGCTGTCCATCTGCGTTAATCTGCTGGCAGAGATTCCCGTAGCAGTCGTAGAGCCAGCTTTTTTGCCGCTGCCCTTGACGCTCTTTGGTGAGCTGGCCGAACTGGTTGAAGTGCAGCTGTTGTGGCGTTCGCTCAGTATTTTCTACCTGGCAATTCCCACGGTTGTGTTGCCAGGTTAATAATGTTTCCGACTCCTCTTGTATCAGCCTGTGGCAGTGCCCTTGCAGGTCGTACTCAAATTGACGCTTGCCACTCACACCGCTGTGCGCTTGCACAAGCAATAAATCGTGATAGTGATAGCTCTCCAGATCGTGGTTACTGTGGACTTCGGTTAGTAGACCGCCCTGGAATTCATAGCTGCACAGATTGCGCTGATCATCGGGAGCGTGGTTATTCAGCAGTTTGGTAAGGCGCCCGCCGCGGCTTTCGAAGTCGAGTACCCGCCCCCAGGAGCTGACAATTTTTCTGGGTAACCCTTCGCTGTAATCAATGGTTAGGGAATTGCCGAACTGATCTCGAATCTCGGTAAGCGGGAGTGCACTGTTGACTCCATCTGCGCGAAAAATTTTATCGGGCTCATTAAAGGTGGAGAGTCGATAGCTGTGCAGACTCTGCCGGAATAGCAGCAGTCGTTCGAAGCGGTTATAACAGCCGTGCCCAATCGCGGGTAACTGGAACTGAATCTTGCGGCCTTCGGCATTAAACAGTTCTACTTGGTTATCCTGCACCAGTAACTGTTCGCTCAGCGAATGACGCCAGCCAGCTCCAATTCCACTGTCTTCATCGATACTAGAGCGGTAGTATCGTTTCCAAGAAAATGGCAGTGGCCCCGGTATTGTGAGGTCCACACATTCGAAATTCAGTTCGCCGGTTGCAATGATTACCTGTTCGTGTACCCGACGGCACCGGCTAAGAGCGGGGACATGAGTCCCCAGTGGGTTGGTACCGGGAGTATTAATAAATTGAACTGGGCCCTCATTGACTCCGGGTAACAGCTCGACTTCAGGTGCAGCTGAAATTGTATAGGTGTTGACCTCGACAGTAGGTGGTTCTGGCCACAGAGGTCGGTGGTGGCCGTCAGTAATTTGGGCCTCGGGAAGTTCTTCAATAGCCTCCACCCAGCGATAGGCTGCCGCAGGATTTCCCTGGGGGAAGGTGGCTGTGGAGGGGCTTAAGACTTTGAGCAGGTTGGGGACCAGCTGGGTGAGACGTTCCGGTGTCATTCTTCAGCTTCCGGCAAACAGTTTTATCGTTGCGCTTTTCTGATAGTTACATCTGGTGATTTTGGTCTTTGGGTTGCGCTCTGCTCTTGTGCGAGTATCTGCGCTGCGGGTTGGGAGGAGTATTCAAGAATACCCGCACTGATATTGTCGCGCCCTCCCATTCTGTTGGCATCATCAATAAAGCGATAAACACATTCCAGAGCGGGGCGGTGAGTGGCAAGCACTCGCTCAATCGCATGATCGTCCAGATATTCAGTTAAGCCATCGGTGCAGAGTAATAGCAAAGCGTTCTCTGTTAATTTCCAGCTATTAATTTCTGCTTCTACAGAATTGGAAACGCCCAAAGCGCGGGTTATGTGATTTCGCACACTGGATTGCTGTGCCTGCTCCTCGCTTATTTGACCACTGTCTATCATTTCCTGAACAACACTGTGATCGCGTGTAAGGCGCTGTAAGCCGAAGTTATTCCATAGATAAGCGCGAGAATCACCAATATGCGCGACGATCAGAAAATCGTGCCACATAACAGCGACAACAATTGTTGTTCCCATTTTTGCAAAATGCGGGTTGGTATTTTTTGTGTTTAGGAGGGCGTTGTTGGCACTGTTGATAGCGTCGATCAAAGTCGCGCGTAAAATCAATTGTTGTTGCTCGGGTGTGCAGGAGAGAAAGGTATGTTTTAAAAGATCTTCTAAATGGAATTGAACGGTTTCTGCCGCTATTTTGCTAGCTGTGGCACCGCCTGTGTATCCCCCCATACCATCCGCTATCACGATATAGGCGAAAGGTTGGTCGGCGCTGGCATACCAGCGAATACTATCCTCGTTTTCCTCGCGAACTTGACCAATGTCAGTGCGTCCGTTGACCGCCAGACTTATCTGATCCATGTCTGGTGCAACTCCCCTTTATTTAAATAGCAACAAAATGCAGCGTAACATGATTACAACCACTAACCAGAGTTCATGTTAACTTGGCAGTAGACTAAGTTTGAAATTTTTTTCCCTGATTTGCGATAATAAAACCTTTATTCATCACTAGAAAGGCATTGCGCCTTATAAAAAAGGATTTGCTGGCAAAATGCCTCGTTTGCCCAGGCTCAATCTAATAGATATCCCTCAGCATATTGTGCAAGTTGGTCACAATAATTTGCCGTGCTTCTTTGATGAGGAGGATTATCAATATTATTTGATTAGTTTGCGCAATGCTGCTGATCAGTACCATGTGGATGTGCATGCATACGTCCTACTGCCCAATATGATTCAGATTATTGCCACCCCGAGGGTTCCAGATGGCATACCTTCAATGATGCAATCTCTAGGGCGTCGTTACGTACAGTTTGTCAATCACCGTTACAAGCGTTCCGGCACCATTTGGCGAGGGCGTTATAAATCCAGCTTGATTGACTCCGATGCCTACTTGCTGACCTGCTACCGCTATGTGGAACTGCGCCCTCTTTATTTGGGACTTGCTGACTCACTGGGAAATTATCAGTGGTCAAGTTTCAATCATCATGTAAACACTAAGCATGATAATTTGATTAAAGATCATCGTTTATATACCGACTTGGGTGAAAATGCCGGGCAACGTGCACAGGCTTATCGCCAGCTTTTTCGCTATAGCTTTGATAGCCGGCTACTGGATTACATCGCTGAAACCATTAAGTTGGGGCATGTTCTGGGTGGAGATGCTTTTAAAGATAAGATTGAACAAATCGCCAATCAGAGGGTTCGTCCGCTGAAAAGGGGACGACCAAGAAAGTCGAATAAAATCGAAAAACAAGTAGTGGAAACCAAATAGATAAAAACGCATGATGAGTACAAGAGGTTTCGTTGTGCTGCGTATTTTTTTTACCTGTGGATAATTAACTGTGAGCAAAGCCACTATAGCTGCCGGATTTCAAATCCACGGCGATAAAAATAAAAAGGAAGAAACCATGGACCATGGCAGTGATATTCTAAAAGTCGCAATCTTGGGCGATTTTAGTGGTCGCTCCAGCCGTCGTCAGTGCGAGCCTGAGACTATTGCTCAGCGCAGGGTATATGTGCTGAACCGGGATACTTTTGAAGGAGTATTCAGTGATCTTAGGGTGAGCCTGCAGTTGCCGGTGATGGATGAGCCGCTGCAATTACCTTGTTTCGATGATTTACACCCGGATTACCTCTACAGCCGTCTACCGCTTTTCAAACATTTTATAGCGCTCGGTCAACGCCTGCGTGATCCTGGCCAATTCCAGCAAGCCGCAGAGGAGATTCGTCAGTGGAAACCGGAGCTGACTGAAACGGGCCAAGAGGCTGCGGATTATTCATCTGAGCAGTCAATCCTCGATGAGATTCTCGCGGCGGGTCGCGAGCGCCTGGCTAGGGAAAATGGCAGTGCTTTCCAGGTGGATCAACTGATTAGGGACATTGTTGCCCCCTATGTACAAAAAAGCGTGGATCCCATGCAAGGGGAGTATTTAAACGCCTTGGCCGAGGCGACCTCTGACACTATGCGCAAGGTGATGCATCATAGTGATTTCCGCCAGTTGGAGGCGAGCTGGCTCAGTCTGCATTTCTTAATGAGGCGACTAGACGAACACCCAAATTTGCAGCTGCACCTGATTGATGTCAGCAAGGAAGAGCTGCTTGCCGATTTTGCCAGTGCTGAGAGCGATCTGGAAAAGTCTCAGGTTTTTAAATTACTGGTTGAGCGTGAAACAGTCGCCGGTGATCGTCCCTACAACCTCGTGTTGGGTGACTTCTTTATTACGGACGAGGAGAGGGATCTGCATCTGTTGATCGATCTCTCCACTATTGCGGAAGCGGCTGGAAGTACTCTGCTTCTCGGAGGGGACACCAAACTGGCCGGCTGTCCCAGCTTGGCAGGATCAGTTGATCCAGATGATTGGTATTATCCCTTGAGTGAGCGCTTTGCCGAAAGCTGGCAGGCGGTACGGGATTACTCCGCCAGTGAGTATGTTGCACTGGCCTCCCCACGCTTTATGTTACGGCTGCCATTTGGCCGTGAGACCTCCACCACTGAGCATTTTGATTTTGAAGAACTAACCCCCGATCAGGGCCATCAATACTACCAGTGGGGTAATAGTGCCTATCTGCTCGCCTTGGCTATCTGCCAGGGTTTTTCCACAACCGGCAGATTCCAGGCTCCCACCTCTGCAACCTATGAAAGCCTGCCTTTGCATCTGCGTAAACTGCCCCAGGGACAGTGGATCACCCCCTGTGCTGAAGCGTTGCTTACCGATCGTGCAGCAGCAGAGTTTAGTCAGGCGGGGCTGAGTACTATGCGCTCGGTACAGGGCCGCGATCAGATTGTCCTCCCCAGTTTAAGATCTCTCGCCGGTGGAGAATTAAAAGGGCCCTGGAGTTAAAAAGTATTTCCCGGTCACGGCATTCTCTGTAGGCCGGGTTTGAATTTCTTGTGTGGAAGGCCATTGTGCCCGAATCATTTTCGCTCTCCTTGGTAGTTTGTGTCCCAGCGGATGAGCGAAGTACAACAACTGTGTGAGTCAGGAAGACATGGATCTAATTCTCTCAGTATTGGCCGACCCCGCAGGGGCCAATATGCTCAAGCACACCAAGCTGTTCACTAAAGATGGGGGTAGTCTGGGGCGCTCTGCTGATAATTACTGGGTGCTACCCGATCCCGAACGTGTTGTCTCATCTCAGCACGCGCAAATTTCTTTCAGTGATGGGCAATTTTTCCTGACAGATACCAGCACTAACGGTACCTATCATAACGATGGCGATAACCCGCTGGGTAAAGGCAATAAACTCCCTCTGAACGAGGGGGATATCATCAATGTGGGTGAATATCGCCTCAAGGTGACGTTGCGACAGCCTCAGGCCGAAAGTGACCTGCCAAAGGGATTGGGCAGTGCCGATTTTCTCGATACTTCCGATCGCACCACCTTCAATGCCAGTGCTATGGCCAAGATGCAGAGCCAAGCGGAGGCAAAGCAGCTGGATAACTGGTTGGAACCCGGTGGCAGCAACGATATTTCCCAGTCTGGCGAATGGGGTTACGTCCCACAGAGTAGTCAGAGTGCTCCCGCGCAGGATGATTTACTGGCTGCAGATCCGGGTCCACTGGACCCCATGTCGGCTTTTGAGCAGCCACAGTCTTTCGGGGCGTCAGATGTGCAGGTACTCGGTTCACTTGGTAGCGAACCCCAAGGGCAGGCGGCGCCAGGGCAATGGTCCGATGATGAGTGGTGGAAAGATGGCAGTGCCCAGGACCATGTGCCGGCAGATCAACACTCTGTGCAAATTGCTCCACAAACTCCGGCCCAGTCATTTGAGGCTCCTCCCTCCACACAGCCTCAAGCACCTCAGCCGCAATCTTTCCAGGCACCAGCTCCGCAACCCCAGGTAGCTCCTCAGCCTCCGCTTGCGCCCCCATCACAGCCAGTTGCCCAACAGCAGCCCCAGTTCGCCCCAGCGCCAGTGTCACCTCCCCCAGTACAAATGCAGCCACAAGCCCCGCAGGCTCCACAGGATAATCCTTTTGCGGATTCTTTTGCGGCAATACAGGGACAACAGGTAGCGGGCGCACCGGGCTTTGATACTGCACAGGCGCCTCCTGCAAGCCCTATGGGTTTTGCCTCTCAGGGGCAGAGCTTTTCCCAATTGCAACAACCGGCTCCTGTTCAGCAGAGCCCGGCGCCTGAAGTACCGGTAGCGCCGGTGCAACCAGCCCCGGTTCCTCCGGTATCCAGTGTGCTGGCGGCAACGCTGGGCCTGAATATGAATCCCGGGCAACAACAAATAGCCGATCAACAGGCCGCGGAGATCGTCCGCGAAACGGTTTCCCGCCTGATCGACCTCCTACGTGCGCGCAGCAGTATCAAGAATGAGCTGCGTGTACAGCGCACTATGATCCAGACAGAGGCGAATAACCCACTGAAATTCAGTGCCACGGAGAGAGATGCGCTGGAGGCGATGTTCGCCGGTAATGGTGCTTTTTTACAGCCCAAGGAGGCGGTGCAGGATAGTTTCGATGATCTCTCCGATCACCAGGTCGCGGTGCTGGCGGGGATGCGCGCTGGTTACAGTGCGATGTTGCAGTATTTCAGCCCGGACAATATTGAACGTCGCCTGGGGAATACCTCTGGTGTATTCGGCAATAAGAATGCAAAGAAATGGGAGGGCTTCAGCGCGATGTATCGGGAATTAGTGGGCGATCCGGATGCTTGTTACCGCAAGCTTTTCGGTGATGAGTTTGCTGTGACTTATGAAAACCAGTTGTCTGAGCTGAAGAACGCCAGACAGCTGAAAAATTAATAGATCGGAAGAGGGAATTGGTCGTGTCCATAACAAAGTTACTGAAATTCACCCTACTCGGAATACTGGTAGTCAGTCTGGCAGCGTGCCAAACAACTAGGCGCACCCTGAATCTGGATACCAGTGTCGAGCTCTCGGTCAACATCCGCAATGACGTCAATCCGGATGATGATGGTCGTGCATCGCCGGTGGTAGTGCGCGTGTTTATGCTGACAGACGACCGCCAGTTTGCCCGAGAGGATTTCCTTAATCTTTATGAAAATGCGGAATCCCGTCTCGGCAAGGATCTCCTTGATACCGTTATCCTGAAGGAGTTCGCACCTGGTGAGCAGCGTGTGGAAGAGCTGCCTTTGACTCCAGAAGTGAAGTACATCGGTTTATTGGCAGAATTTGTGCAGTATCAAAAAGCCGATGCACTCATGGTGCTGCCGATAACCGACCACAAAAAGAATAGTTATCAGATTGCCTTGGCCGACACGCGTATCGGCACACCCGATAATATCGCCAAGCGACGCCGAGGCATTGTTTCACCGCTATCTCGCAACGATACCAGTGGGAAGAAGGGCGACACGGTGACAATTTCCAGTGAAGACTATGACTTGATGAAGAAGCGTCTTCAGGAAGCGGAAAAATCTAAATAGAGCGTCGCTCAGCACAGGTTTAATTAAGCCCACTTCAAGTGGAATTGGGTTTTACAAGGAAGGCATATGTCGGTTAACAACAAGGTGATCTGGAGTGAGGGCATGTTTTTACGCCCTCAACATTTCCAGCAGCAGGACCGCTATCTCGAACAGTTAGTTGAGGCTCGCACAGCTTCGCTGGGGCCCTATACCTGGGGTGTGCTGGAGCTGGCGATCGATAGTGAACCGCTCTCTATGGGAAAGATATCGCTATCCCGTGTACGTGCGATATTTCCCGATGGTACGCCAATTCTTGCACCGGAAAATGAAATCCTACCGGATGTCCTGGATGTGCCGGTTAACACCCGTGATGAGATCGTCTATCTATGTGTACCGATGAAGCGTCCCGGCAGCCAGGAATCCATCCGAGACCAGGAAGATTTTCCCCAGGCGCGCTACCAGACAGCAAACTTCGATGCGCGCAATAGTGCCGCAGCCTCCGGGGAGTCTGCCCGTATCCAGGTGGGCAAACTGCGAGTGTGTCTCAAGCTTGAGAGCGATGATCTCAGCGGATACGCGTCTATTGGTATCGCTAGAATACGCGAACGCCAGCCGGAGAAACCGGTCGAGTTGGATTCAGACTATATTCCGCCGCTATTGAATGCAGAGACTTCAGCGGTAATCAAAGCCTATATCGAAGAGGTTAAAGGCCTGTTGGATCACCGCGGCTCCGCGCTGGGACACCGCTTGAGTGATAGTGGCCGCAGTGGCTCAGCAGAGATTGCCGATTATCTGTTGCTGCAGGTTATTAATCGTTTTGAACCTCTATTAAAACAGATCACTGCTCAGCCACGCCTACACCCGCACAGTTTGTTTGTGGAGTTGCTGCAATTGGCTGGTGAGCTGTCGACATTTACTTCATCGACCAAGCGCCCGCCGGAAATCCCCAGTTACTCGCACGAAAACCTACAACTCAGCTTTGCTGGGTTGTTTTCAGCCCTGCGCCAGTCGCTCTCAACAGTTCTGGAGCAGACTGCTATTGCCATGGAATTGGTGCAGAGAAAGTTTGGTATTTATGTGGCCCCGGTTTCCGATCCCTCGCTACTGAAAACGGCCAGTTTCGTGATGGCCGCTAAAGCTGATATGCCCGGCGACCTGTTGCGCAGTCGTTTCCCCACGCAGGCCAAAGTGGCGCCAGTGGAAGCTATCCGTGAGTTGATTTCCGCTCAGCTGCCGGGATTGTCATTGCGCCCCTTGCCAGTGGCGCCGAGACAAATTCCCTATCACGCGGGTTTTACCTATTTCGAAATGGAGCGCAGCGGTGAGCTGTGGCAGGCCATGCAGAGATCTGGAGGCTTTGCGGTGCATCTCGGCGCGGAATTCCCGGGGCTGACCATGGAGCTCTGGGCCATAAGGAATAATTGATATGAGCAACGACAGCTTCAGCACTCCACCGTCGCCCAATGCAGGTGACAGGACCGTAATGATTCCCACTCCAGGTGCCGCAGCTCCGGTGCAGCCCGGTTCATCTGCACAGCCGCAGTTCTTTGCCAATCCCGGCAGTTCAGCGGATATGCAGATTCGCAATAGTTTGAATCCCCTGGTCTCCGCAGCCTCCAAGCTGCTGGGGGTGATTATCAAGCTGCGCACTACCATGAATCACTCCAATGTGCCGGATCTGCACAAGCGGCTGACCAAGGAAATTCAGGCATTTGAGCGGGAATCCAAACAGCTGGGCCTGGCCCCTGAGGCAGTGCTTACCGCGCGCTATCTGCTGTGTACCGTTGTGGATGAAGTGGTGCTGACTACGCCCTGGGGTACGGCGAGTGGTTGGAGTCAGCACTCGTTGCTCAGCCTGTTCCACAAGGAGACGTTTGGTGGTGAGAAATGTTTTTCCATTCTGCAGCGTATGCTGGAAACCCCTGCTTCCCACCTGGAGTTGTTAGAGCTCTTTTATCTTTGCCTCAGTCTCGGTTTTCAAGGCAAGTATCGCTTGGTGCAGCGGGGCCACGAGCAGATTGAGCAGATTCGCGATGAGCTTTATCGGACCATAGAGCAGCACAAATCGGCAATGGACCGTGATCTCTCTCCCCACTGGCAGGGTTGTGTCGAGCGCAAGTCGGGCCTGATTCACTACATGCCTTTGTGGGTGATTATGAGCGTCGCACTGGGGTTGTTGGTTGCCACCTACAGCGGCTATCGCTGGTGGCTTTACGAAACGACCACCCCTGTGGCTGACCGAGTAGTGGAATTAACAGGCAGTGACAGCGAGCCCCCGCAAGGGGAAGGGTGACACTCGGACCGAATTGATCCGGTGCCGACTGGGCCCGGGAGATGGAGCTATTCATGAAACGCTTGCGCGACTTTTTTACCAATAAATGGGTGCTTGGCATTATCGGCCTCGCAGCCCTGTCTGTGCTGATTTGGTTTGGGGCGGACTACATCAAGTTTGGCAGTGATAACGCCACACTGTCCCATACAGTTCGCATTACCATCATTGTTTTTATTTTCGCAATTTGGTTGGTGTGGAACCTGAGCCAGTGGCTGGTTGAACGGCGCCAAAACCAGGCTCTGATTAAGGGCATTGAAGAGTCTCAGGAAGATACCCAGGATCCGGATGAAGAGCATTCCCTCGAGGAGCTTGAGGCTTTATCGGGGCGTTTCCGCGAGGCCATGGATGTATTGCGCAACGCCCGCTTTAAGTCAGAGAAGGGCAAGGTGTCCCTGTACCAGCTGCCCTGGTACGTCATTATTGGTCCACCCGGCTGCGGCAAAACTACTGCGCTGGTAAATTCAGGATTGGAATTTCCCCTGGCGCAAAGCCACGGTAAAGAAGCCCTGGGGGGAGTTGGCGGCACGAGAAATTGCGATTGGTGGTTTACCAACGATGCAGTTTTGATCGATACCGCCGGCCGTTATACCACTCAGGACAGCCACCGGGTTTACGACAACAGTGCCTGGCGAGCATTCCTCGGATTATTGAAACGCTATCGTCGTCGCAGGCCGATTAATGGTGCCCTGGTTGCCATCAGTTTGCAGGACCTGATGGTACAGACCGATGAACAGCGCCAACATCAGGCCAAGACGATTCGTTCGCGAGTGAATGAGCTCCAGCAGGAGCTGGGAATACGTTTCCCTATTTACCTCACCTTTACCAAGTGTGACTTGGTAGCGGGCTTTAGTGAATTCTTTGATAACCTTTCACAAGCCGAGCGCGAGCAGGTCTGGGGTATGAGCTTTCCCCGTGAAGCCAATGCCACTGTCGGCGCGCCGTTGGATAACTTCAGGGCCGAGTTTAACCAGCTGATTGAGCGCTTAAATCAGAGAGTGTTGTGGCGTGTGCACCAGGAGCGCAATGTTGAGAAGCGCGCACTGCTGCAGGGATTTCCCGCCCGCATGGAAAGTTTGTCGGATATTTTAGCGGACTTTATCAAGCAGACCTTCGAGCCAAACCGCTATGAAACTGTGCCTATGGTTCGCGGTATATATTTTACCAGTGGTACCCAGGAGGGCAGCCCGGTAGACCGTATGATGGCTTCGGTAACAGCGGATTTTGGCCTGGAGCGCAGTGTTGGGCCCAAATTCCAGGGGGTTGGAAAAAGTTTCTTCCTGAATCGCCTGCTCAAGGATGTGGTATTCCCCGAAGCTGAATTGGTGGGAGTCAATCGCAAGGTAGAGAGCGCTAACCTGTGGTTGCGCAGAGGGGTATATGTCACTTTAGCTGCGGCATTTGTGGGTTCGATCTTTCTCTGGAGTGGCAGTCTCGCATCCAACAAATTGTCTATGGGGGAAGTCAATGACCACCTGGCGGCCTATGAGCAAGCCGAGGAAAAGCTAAAGGGTAAGAGGCCTACACCGGCGAATGTTTTGCAGATGCTTGAACCCTTGCGGCAGGCGACTTCGGTGTATGACCGCGAGGAGCACCCCAGGATCTCCAATCTGGGCTTGTATGACACCCGTATAGATCAGACGCTGGATAACCTCTATCGGCAAAAGCTTGAAGAGATCTTTTTACCGGCGCTATTGCGAGATATTGAAAGTAACCTCAGCCGCTTGGGGAGTGATGACCCTGCACTGGTCAGTACCCTCAAAACCTATCTGATGTTCTTCAACCCGGACAAATTGGACATCACGACCGTTGAGGGCTACTACAGCGCCCGCTGGGAACGCCAATTACCCGGCGAAGCTCAGGAACAAGATAATTTACGCTACCACCTCGATCAATTGTTGGCGCGTCCAATACCTGAAAGTGTTCAACAAAATGAGCGTGTAGTGGCTCGCGCCCGCCAACAGCTGCGGCGCATCCCTGTGCCGCAAAGGCTGTTTGCGCAATTGCAAAATAGCGATCTTGGGCAGACCTCTGTCGACTTGTATCAGGAAATCGGCGGTGATACCCAACAGGTGTTTGGTGTGAGAGCTGGCGATTCACGCTTTAGTATCCCCTCCCTATATACCAAGGCGGGTTATAAGGACGTGGACTTTGGTGCAGATTCCCAGTTGATGACCACTATGGCGGATGAGCGCTGGATCTACGGTGGGGAACTCAGTGGTGAGGACTTTACCGAAGCCGATCGGACGAAACTCGGCGAGGATGTAAAGCGTATTTATCTGGGGGAGTATCTTCAGCACTGGCAATCCTTCCTTGGCGGTTTCAGCATTCGCAGATTCAACAGCACTTCCCAGGCACTTGAGGTTCTCTCAACCCTGTCAGACCCCATTTATTCCCCATTACTGGCAATCACGGAAATTACTTCGGATAACACACGCCTGACATTGCGACCGGAGCTGTCGGTGGATGCCAAGGGGGTGCCATTACCGGTATCCAGTACAACTCGCCGACTCGGTGGTGCGGCACTGGATAGCGCAGCAGGGGCGTTGAAGGACCGCTACAAGCCTAATATTGTTGATGTGCGCTTTGAGGAAATACAGCGCATTACACAAAGCGAGAAGGGCAGACCCGCACGGGTTCAGGAGTATCTCCAGACTATCAATAAGATTCAGGAATATCTGACTGAAATTGACAGTGCTCCAGACTCCAATGAAGCGGCGTTCGCCAGTGCCAAAGCCCGTTTTGCTGGGGGCGGCGATGCGATTAAGCAGCTAAGAGTCAAAGCGGCCAATGCGCCGGCGCCTTTTGATAAATGGCTGACCGAAATTGCTGACAGCACTTGGGCTCTGGTTATGTCGAAAGCCAAGGGGCATCTAAACCGGGTATGGCGTGAGCAAGTTTATCAAAGCTACGCCAGCAGCCTGGCAAATCGCTATCCGCTGCGCAGTGACCGGGACCAGGAAGTACCAGTTATTGAATTTAATCAATACTTCAAGCCTGGGGGCATTGAGCAAAAGTTTGTTACTGAATACTTAAAGCCTTTCGTCGATACTAGAAATTGGAAAGTGAAGTATGTGGAAGGGCAGGGTATGAGCCTTTCAACTGAAACGCTGTCCCAGCTGCGTAGAGCGGAGAAGATTCGTAAGACCTTCTTTAAATCGGGAGAAAGCGCAGCTTATTCTTTCCGTATAGAGCCAACCAAGCTGGATTCCAGTGTGCGCCTGTTTGAACTTGAGCTGGGAGATCAGCGTGTTCCCTATTCGCATGGCCCCAAGACCAGTAAAAAACTCACCTGGCGCGGTGGTGAGAGTAATCGGGTGCGGATTATCTTTGAAGATCTCAATGAAACCGTACACCGTAAACATTTCGAAGGAGATTGGGCTTGGTATCGACTTCTTGCAAGCTCAGATCTTGAGACAGGGCGAAGCAATGCGGAGCGTTTGGTGACCTTCTCTGAAGAAGGGCGGAAAGCACAATTCAAACTAGTGGCTTCGAATGTAAATAATCCTTTCGATCGCAGTTTACTGCGTGGTTATCGGTGCCCGGAGACTCTGTAGTAGGGAGTGAGTGACTTGCAAAGCAGCATAGGTATTTTTGGCAAGCTTCCTGGGCATGGGGATTTTATCCAGCGTCAGCTTCCAGCGAGTTTCGTCAGGGTGTGGGATGAATGGCTGCAGCGTGCAGTGCATGGCTCCCGAGAAATAATGGGTGAAAACTGGCTGGACTACTATTTGACCAGTCCGGTCTGGCGCTTTGCCCACAGTAAAGGAATCATTGATGAGACCCCCTGGGTAGGGGTTCTAGTGCCTAGTGTGGATAGTGTGGGGCGTTATTTTCCTTTGACTATCGCCGCACCGTTACCCTCTTCTATGGACATAATTAACTTTATGTCAGATGCAGATAGGTGGTATCGGGAACTTACAGAATTGGCTGTCAACGCACTGCAAAATATGCTCCATGCAGATCAGTTGTTCGAGGCCTTTAGTGAGGTGCCTGTAGAACTGGGGCAGCTGGCTACAGCTGCAGCACAGAGTGAGTTCTTTGTCGCGAGTAATGATGCCTCGGGTAACGAAAAGCGCTACGCGGGGTTACTCGGACAGGTATGTCGTAAGCAGTTCGCCAGTTACAGTCTGTGGTCTTGCGAAGGGTCACAGCATCTAGCCCCAACCAGCGTGCTTTGCCCCTCTTTACCCAGCCCTGAATTTTACTGCTCTATGTTGGGTGCCAGTCAGCAAAGACAGTGAATAAATAGGTAAAGGATATCTAGTGTGAAGCAAATAATAGTGGCTTTAAATAGTAATAAGCATCGGCGGCATAGTGTGTTAACCGGTGATATTTCACACAGTGAAACTCGACATATCTGTCAAGTGTACCTACCCGAGTTCACGGCCCTGGCTGGAGAATGTCCGATCATATTTTTAAAGTCTCAAGAAGAGAATGCCCTGGAAAGTTGTGCTTTATTAGGAATAAAACCGGGGCAGAATCTTTTTATTCAGCAGGATAAATGGTTGGGTGGTTATATCCCGGCAACATTGAGAGCTTATCCATTTTACTTGCATTACAAAGATCAACTGGAAACAAATCCAATAATTTGTGTGGATTCATCCTCTCTCTCACTTGGTAGCTTAGATGGAAATAGAAGTAGGCTATTCGATGATGAGGGGCAAGCGACAAATGCATTATTGCAGGCCAGAAACTTACTGAGTGGAATTCATCAGCAGAAATCAAATAATAAAGAGTTTATTCGTTGCCTCACTGAGATGGAACTCTTTCAGGAGCAGGTAGTGGTAGTCGATTTACCTGGTAATACCAAACATCGATTAACCGGTGTATTTTGTGTTACTTCAGAGCGTATGAATGCATTGGATGATAATGACTTCTTACGCTTAAAAGAGCGTGGCTATTTAGCTCCAATATACGCTCATATGCTGTCTTTGCATCAGTCAACAAATTTAAGCCGGCTATTCAAAAAGTATCAAGCGAGGCTACTTCACTAGAGGGTTAAGGCTAAACAATAAAAACCCTATTGTTTTTAAACCATTTGAGCTTGGTGAAGCAATGGCAACTTACTCCAGGTGCATTAAAGCTCATGGCATAAGTGAAATTAATTGAGTAGCCTATTTAGGGAAAAGCTACCAGTGTACAGGGCTCTTTGGTTGTCCAAATATCCGCCAACCTATCTATAACTGCAGGAAGCAAGGGTTAAGGTATGTCATATATCGTGGTATTTACTGGGGAGATTAGAGCACTTTTTGAGCGGCGAAAGGCAATATCAGCCCTGGGTAGCGAGTTTGGATTTAGTTTTACACAAATTAAAGCGCTTATGGCTAGCAGCCGCTCACAGCTTAGAAAGACTGCAGATCGTGCAGAAGCCTGTCGTTTTGTTCAGAAATTATGGGTGGCCGGTTGGCACTCCAAATTATTTTTGGACTCTGACTTGTTGCACTCTACTAAAGAATCCGTTGAGCGTGGTGCTTCTCATTTACCTGTGGTTATGGGAAAACTCCACTGTGAAGGCTCGCAGCTGCAACTGTGCGCACCGCGTAATTGGGTAGTTTGTAATAATTTGAATCCAAACGCTGAAATTCAGGCTGGTGATACCGAATTAAACCGGTACCTGATTGTATTGGAGCAAAAGAGAACTGAACTTCCCGAAGAGCTAAGCCTCACGGACTATGCCGAGGCTCAGATGCAGCAGTGTTTGAGCAAAGTATCTAATGGCAACCTTCTAAGTGGCCCACAAGTGCTAGAGCGCGATTGGCAAATGGGTTTGTTGTACGAGATGAGTGCTAATGTCGGCAAAGATTCGGTTCAATATATGGTTGTTTTTTTTCGCGGCAAAGAGAGTTTCTATACCCTTTTTCTATGGACCTCTTTGCAAAGCTTTGCACAAGCAAAAACAGAATTTATTCAGATAGTGGCAAGTTTTCAATGCTCTCCGGAAAGTGAGACTACCGCAGAAAGTAAGGCCTCAGCTGTAATTGCTGTGTAATCGGCTTGTCAGCGGCTGTAAAATCTAAAAAAATAACAAAAATTATTTGTTTAATATTGTGCGCTGTGCACTTTTTTTAAGGTATTGCGATTACATTGTGTCATTTGCCTTGATTAGATCTTTACAACGTGTACTCTTCTCGGAAATCTTCTTGAAGGAATTGATTGGGTAGAAGGGACTTTTTTCATGGCATTCCCAAATACAATAAATATCGAAGAACTCACGGCTCCTATTTCTTCAGAGAGCCCTGTCGGTGAGGATATTCGGGAGGATCGATCACCGACCTCTGATTACTACTCCATCAAAGATGCGCGAAATAGTGCTAGGGCCGCAGAGCGCTCGGCCATGTTTGATGACACAGATTCTGATCTGCTGGCCCCTTGGCGTGATGTGGCAAAGGCCGCAGAAAAGATTCTGACAAAGAAAAGTAAAGATCTGGAAGTGGCCAGCTGGTATACAGAGGCCCTAATTCGTCTCCATGGCTTTAGTGGCCTCAGAGATGGCTTTCTATTAATTGAGCAGCTGGTTACCAATTTTTGGGATGGCCTATACCCAGTTCCTGATGAGGATGGTATTGAAACTACGGTTGCACCACTGACGGGCCTTAATGGTGATGGCGGTGACGGTACGCTAATGATGCCGATCCGTAGTGCACCAGTAACCCCGGAGGGGGATTACGGAGATTTCTCTTTTTTCCAGCATCAGCAAGCCCGGGATGCAGATCGTATCGCAGATGAAGATGCTAAAGCGGCCCGCATTGAGACTCTGGGATATAGCCTGGAAGATGTAGATCAATGTGTGAACAGCGCGACTAATGAATGGGCTAAGAATCTGATAGAAACTATAGAAGCTACTATTAGCAGCTATAAAAATATCAATGATGCTTTGCGCTCTAGTTGCGGTCATGATGCACCGCCATCAACTAATATTTCCTCTCTACTGGATGAAGTATTGCGTACAGCGAGATTCATTTATAAGAGTCAGCTTGATGCGCTAGCACAGAATGAGGCACCGGAAGTAACTGAAGACACACAGAGTAACTCCCCCATTGAGGAAGCTGTTCCCAATGTGGCATCAACAATAGTTGCGAATGCTATTGCAGCACCCACCGGACCGGTTAGCTCCCGAGAGGATGCTCTTAAATTACTAGAACAGGCCGCGAAATATTTCCGTACCTACGAGCCACATACTCCTTTGGCTCCAGGGTTGGAGCGATTAATAGGCTGGGGTCGTATGACAGTCTCTGAATTGATGACTGAGTTACTACCAGATGAGCAGTCCCGAGCCCTATATTCCCAGTTGACAGGTGTTCGTCTCGATGGAACGGATACCCAACGTTATGTAGCTCCGCCGGTAACGAGTAATACCCCATCACCAATTCCAGCTGCATCTGAGCCAGCATCAACAGCCACTGAAGCTGCATCTGCAGCTGAGGATAGCTGGGGTGGGCAAGCACAAGAAGAAGCCAGCTCGGGTTGGTAATTAATTAAGAACAGCAGTCCCTAAATCTAGGAAGGAGACCTGAGATGTCTGAGAGTATCCACAATAAACTTAAGCGTGTGCGCAAACCACGTGTACATATAACTTATGATGTTGAAACCAATGGTGCGGAAGTTAAAAAGGAACTTCCCTTTGTTGCTGGTGTAATGGGCGACTACTCAGGGGATAACACCGAAAATCGCAAAGCATTGAAAGATCGTAAGTTTGTTCAAATTGATCGCGATAATTTTAACGATGTAATGACCAAGGTTAATCCAAAACTGAATCTTCAGGTGGAAAATACCTTATCTGGTGATGGCAGCAAAATTGGTATTGATCTAGATTTCAATCATATGGATGACTTTTCTCCAGAGAAAATCGTCGATCAGGTTGAGCCGCTGAAACAACTCTTGGAAGCACGCAGTAAATTACGTGACCTTCTCAGTAAGGCAGACCGCTCTGAAGAACTAGAAAAAGTTTTAGAAGACATCCTGAAAAGTACGGAAAATGTCGGTGCTATTTCCGAGCAGTTGGGGTTGAACAAGGATAAAGGAGAGGACTCAGAATGAGCACAGAAGTAGAAAATATTGCGGAAGGTGAAGCTGAGGAACAATCGGTCAACCTACTGGAGCAGGCTATTGCCGCGACCAAACAAACAGAACCGCAGGAAGCCCAGGATCTGATCGCAAACCTGACAGAGCAGGTTTTAAAAGGAACCGTAACCTGGGACCGTAACCTTACCCAGACAATCAAAAAAGCAGTCAGTGCAATTGACCAGGCTATGTCTAAGCAAATGGCCGCTATTCTGCACGATGAAAAATTCCAGAAGCTTGAAGGTTCCTGGCGCGGACTGAATCACCTGGTGATGAATTCTGAAACAGGTGCAACCATGAAGATTCGCATGCTCAATTTGAGCAAACGCGAATTGTTCCGAGACCTGGATAAAGCAGTTGAATTTGATCAGAGCCAGACCTTCAAAAAGATTTATGAAGAAGAATTTGGTATTGCAGGTGGTGAGCCATACGGATGCATGATAGGTGATTTCGAATTCACCAGTCACCCTGAAGATATCGAGCTTCTGAGTAAAATGTCCAATGTTGCGGCAGCGGGTTTCTGTCCGTTTATTGCTGCAGCCGGTTCCGGTATGTTTGGATTTGATAACTTTACCGAACTGTCGAAACCCCGTGACCTCGGTGGAATCTTTGAGTCAGCTGAATATATTAAGTGGCGTAGTTTCCGAGATAGTGAAGATTCTCGTTTCGTTACTCTGGTTATGCCACGGACTCTGGCCAGAACTCCCTATGGCGCAAATACCAAGCCAATCGAAGCTTTTGACTTTGAAGAGTTTGAAGTTGATGAATCTGGAGTTTCACGCCCTGCGGACCACGACCAGTACTGCTGGATGAATGCCTCTTATGTAATGGGCACCACCATGACCAAGGCCTTTGCTGAGAATTCCTGGTGTACAGCCATTCGTGGTGCCGAGGGTGGTGGTAAAGTGGAAGGTCTGCCCTCACATATATTCAAGAGTGATGACGGCGATATGGACCAGAAATGTCCAACAGAGATCGGTATTACTGATCGCCGTGAAGCGGAATTGAGCGCTCAAGGATTCTTGCCGTTATGTCACTACAAGAATACCGATTACTCTGTATTTTTTGGTGCTCAAAGTGCGCAAAAACCAAAAGCCTATGACGACCCGGATGCTACCGCGAATGCGGCGATTTCTGCACGTCTTCCCTATCTGATGGCTACTTCTAGAATTGCCCATTACCTGAAAGTAATGGCGCGGGACAAAGTAGGCTCCTTTATGGAGGCTAGTGATTGTGAACGTTGGTTGAATAAGTGGATTACTCAATACACCAACTCAAATCCGGACGCAAGCCCAGAGATGAAGGCAAAGTATCCGCTTTCAGAAGCTCGAGTTGAAGTGAAGGAAATTCCAGGTCAACCTGGGTGCTACAGTGCTGTTGCCTACTTGAAGCCCTGGTTACAAATGGAGGAGTTGACCACCTCCATGCGTATGGTTGCCAATATCCCATCTGCCGGATAAAAACCTGTGCCCGCCTCGGAATAAGGGGCGGGCAATTTTTTGAAAAGTCTTCATCAAAGCTTTAAATTACTTGAAGCTGTCAGAAATGCTAATGGGAGTTTTCCGGTGCCCTGCGCAACAAAAAAAGAATTTACGGAAGATTATTTAGATATTTTGCCGGAAAATTTAGCGAGTGGAGATCAGGGTCAATTACAGCGTTTTTTACGCGAACCAGACGAACTATTCTCTTTTGAATACTGGTTAACAGAAATATGTCCTTGTCCAAAAAAGGAGAATTTTTCTGTTCGCCAATATTTGAGCCGTATTATTGTTGAGCTTGATGAGCTTATATGCGATCAAGTTAATCGAATTCTTCATAACCCTCGTTTTCAGCGTCTAGAGGCAAGTTGGCGTGGGCTATCGATGCTGGTATTTGATACACCACATTCAGACAATATTAAGATAAAACTGCTAGATGCCAGCTGGAAAGACTTGAGCAAAGATATGGAGAGGGCCCCAGATTTCGATCAGTCTGGACTTTTTCATTTAGTTTATAACGAAGAGTTTGGTACTCCAGGTGGAGAGCCCTTTGGTTTGTTAATGGGAGATTATTATATCTCGCATCGGCCGATGGCAGATCACCCTTACGATGATATTTTTACCCTGCAGGGCATAGCCCATACAGCCGCCGCCGCTTTCGCGCCATTTATCTGTGCTGCGACACCTCAACTTTTTGGCGTCGATCATTTTGATGATTTGGCCAAGCCAATTCGCTTCTCTGAGGTTTTTCGTCAAAAAGAATATATACGCTGGAATAGCTTGAGAGATTTAGAAGATAGTCGCTTTATAGCCATTACTTTACCTCAAGTGCTTATGCGCGAGCCCTATAGCCTAGAATTTTCAGAATATCGTGGGTTGAGATTTGAGGAACAGGTTAGCGGATCTCACAACCGGCGATATCTTTGGGGGAATTCCTGCTTTGCTATGGGGGCAGTACTGTTACGCGAATTCAGTGAAGTTGGTTGGTTTTCCCATATTCGCGGTGTTGCACGGGATCATCTTGGCGGTGGATTGGTGACTCAGCTGCCCACCCTGGCCTATAAGCCGGACAGTCGCCCCGGTATGGTTAAGATGACCACTTCGATTCTGGTTACAGATTTTGTAGAAAGGGACCTATCAGAACTGGGTTTTGCATGCTTGAGCCACTGTTATGACACGCCATATAGTGCTTTTAATAGTGTGCCCTCTCTTCAGAAAGCTAAACAATATACATCGAAAGCGGCTACGGCGAATGCGCGTATTAGTTCTATGCTGCAACAAATTCTTTGCGCCTCACGTTTTGCTCACTATATCAAAGTGATGATTAGGGATAAGGTGGGTGCCTATATGAATGCTGCTGATTGTGAGCGCCAGCTTCAGCATTGGTTGGACCAGTATACTACTGGGCGAGATGATTTATCCTGGGAAATGTTGGCACGTTACCCCCTGCGTGAAGCTCGAGTTCGTGTGGCGGATGAGCCTGGCAAAGTAGGTAGTTATCAAAGCGTAATTCATCTTAAAAGCCACTATACGGTTGATCATTTGGTCTCCGAGCTCAAGCTCACTACGGCTCTGGCAACGATAGGTGTTGGGGCTTCATAGAATTATGGCAAGAGAAAAAAGACTGTTAGCCCCAGTGCTAGATCGACTACTTGAATCATCTAGTAAAGTAAATGTTCACCAATCCCATCAGATTTTACGCCAGCTACGTGAAGGGGTTAGACGCGACCTGGAATATTTATTTAATACACGTTATCGCTGTATTTCACCACCACCTGAACTGCGGCACTTGGAAGAGTCAAATATCAATTATGGTCTGCCAGATCTGTCTACTGTCAATTTATCCTCATTAGACAGTCGAAAACAATTCTGCCGGGATATTGAGAAGACAATTTTACATTTTGAACCAAGAATTCGCTCTGTAAAAGTTACCACTCAAGATAAGGTAGATGTGGAAGATCCCAGTATACGTTTTCGTGTAGAAGCAGTATTGCATGTTAATCCTGCATCTGAGGTTATCGTATTTGACTCTGCCTTAAACCCGGTAACACAAATGGTAGACGTGTCTGAGATTATGTAATGAGTGAAAAATTAATAGATCTCTATGAGCGTGAGCTCGCATTTATTCAGCAAACATCCGCTGAGTTTGCCCGTATGCACCCTGCAGCTGCATCACGTCTGCAGTTAGATGCAGATACCGTAGATGATCCGCTTGTGGGGCGTTTGTTGTCTGGTTTTGCATATATGAATGCCAGGGTTCAACAAAAACTTAGTGATGATTTTCCTGAACTTACAGATGCAATGCTGGAAACATTGTATCCACATTATTTACGACCCATTCCATCATGTGCGATCGTTCAATTTGAACCGGATTCAGACCTTGATGCAATAACGCAGGTTGATGCAAAAACGTTGTTGGAAAGTGACAGCTTTCAGGGACAAACTTGCAGGTTTACAACTTGTTATCCGGTGGAAATTAATCCGTTTCAACCGGTCAGCGCAAGCTTAATGCCACGCCCGTTTATTGCTCCTGGTTGTAATGAGATTCAGGGAGCAAACGCCGTTCTTAAGCTCTCCCTTAAAGCTTTGAGTCCTGATCTGAGCTTTGCGGAGATGAATCCAGAAAAAATAAGATTCTTCTTGCGTGGTCAAGCGACACATGTGTATAGCCTCTATGATCTACTTTTAACAAAATGTGTAAAGCTGGTTGTGGCAAATGGAGAGAGTGATCCAAAACCGACTTTTCTATCCCCAGAGGATATTTGCCAGGTCGGGATGAATGTAGAAGAAGGTTTATTACCCTATCCAGATACAGCATTCATCGGTTACAGGTTGCTTACCGAGTATTTTGCTTTCCCAGAAAAATTTCTCTTCTTGGATGTTGAAAATCTACAGGGGGCTTTGAATGATAGTTATGCAGACACATTGAACTTGTATTTTTATCTTTCAGAGACGCATGAGGAACTGGAAAAACAATTGGTTCCAAGTATGTTTGCACTCGGCTGTACGCCTGTTATTAATTTATTCAAGCAGAGTGCAGATCCTATACCGCTCACCCATACCCAGTATGAATATCATGTTATAGCAGATGCTCGTCGTAGCGATGGACTGGAAATATATTCTATTGATGAGGTGGCAGCCACAGACGGTGATGGCGAAACCACTAAATATAGACCTTTCTACGGGATTAAGCATAGCCAACACCACGCGGAACAGTCAGCATTTTGGTTCAGTCGGCGTCGTGAAGTTATAGAAGGGGAGCATCGCAATGAGCAGGCTTCCGAAGTTGATTTGAGTCTCGTTGATTTAGATTTCAATCCGCACAGGATTAATGATCAAACACTCGATATTAAATTAACTTGCTGTAATCGGAATCTGCCTAAGAAGTTACCCAGCGGCAACTCTCAACCTTATCTTGAAGTAGTTGATGGTGATGTCCCAGCGAAACGAATTAGCTGTGTTGTGGCACCAACTGCGACATTGAGGCCTCCGAGAAGAGAGCGAGGCTACTGGAAGCTGATATCACACCTGAACTTGAATCATCTCTCCTTATCTGGAAGTCAGGGATGTGATGCCCTCAAAGAAATTTTCAGACTGTATGATTTTAGGGATTCAGCCAGTACTCGTAATTTGATTGAATCTTTATTAAAGCTGAATACAAAACCCATTACTGCTCCTATCCAGATTGATCAAAGCGTCGTTCTTTGTCGGGGAACTGAGGTAGAAATTGAACTCGACTCGATGATGCTCACTGGCACTAGCCCTTTATTATTTGCCAGCATCATTGAACGTTTTCTTGGTTTATATTGTTCTATTAATTCATTTACTAAATTGATTGCTACGATGAGTGGCAGAGATGGAGAACTTAAAAGATGGCCACCTCGCGCCGGCGAAAAAGCTTTACTGTAATAGAGCGGCTGCGTCGAGAGCCCTATCATTTCGAATTCTATCAGGCGGTGCGTATCCTGGAGCGTGCTGTGTCTTTGGCGGATGGCGGATTTTGCGATGAACCTATTGCCAGTGCGGCTCCACCAGCGAAGGAAATGGTTCGCTTCAGCGCCCAGACCAGTTTATCTTTTATTGGGTCAGACGTTTTACGTCTGGAAAAAAAGACCAGTAATAATATAGAAATACAAGATAAAGAAGTTAGTCAATGGCATATGGAGGTTGGCTTTACTGGTCTTATAGGGAGTCAGGGTGTAATGCCCTACTACCTGACGGAAATAGTTCAAAAAGAGCTCAGAGAAAATAATACCGCTCTGCGGGATTTTCTCGATATGTTTAATCACCGTCATACTTCGCTACTTTATAAAGCATGGCATAAATACCAATTGCCTGTGAACTATGAACGCCAGCGTTTACGCAATGAAAGGGTTCCAGATATTTTTACACAGGCGATTGCCTCTTTGGCGGGCCTGGGTACTAGCGAGATGCGCTATCGATTGCCAATTCCCGATGAAGCTCTTTTGGGTATGGCAGGCCATTTGGGGCAGGGACGTTGCTCTGCAGCTGCGCTGACCAGCATGATTAAGCATTTCTTTGGTTTGGATGTCGCTATAGAGCAATTTCAGGGGCAGTGGGATGAATTACCGAAAGACATTCTCTGTCGCCTGCCTTGTGATGAAGCTCCCAATGGAGTAAATAACTGTCTAGGGGTAAACACAATTCTGGGTACGCACTGTTTCCAAGCTCAAAATAAATTTCGAATAGTCATTGAACCAATGGCTTATGAACAATTTATGACTATTGCCCCGGGAACTCAGAAACTGGAATCGCTTAAAGCCTTTATCAAACTAAGTGCAGGGATTGAGTTGGACTTCGAGCTATCAGTATCTTTACCTGCGCAACAAGTTTCGCCTGTTCAGTTAAACAAAAAATCTGATCATGAACCTCTTTTAGGGTGGAATACACATATGGCCAGTGAACAGGAATCAGCAGAACTCATACAGATTACCTTAAGTGCTGAAAATATGTCGCCTGATGAAGCCTTGCCAGCAGCATAATTGTTCATTAACAATAATTTTTAAAAGGATCTTTTTACTGTGATAAATATCGATTTGAAGCGGCTTGTTGATACCATGACACCGCATATGCGTGATTCTCTTGAAGGCGCAGCCGGCCTTTGTTTATCTCAAAATCAATACAATGTTGAACTTGAGCACTGGCTGCTTAAATTATTAGATCAATCAGATACAGACCTTTATCACTTACTGGAAAAACATGACTGTAATCCGGCAAATTTTGCTAAACAGCTTGCCTCCTCTATAGCTGGATTCCGCTCGGGAAGTAGCCGACCTCCTGCACTATCTCCGACAATTGTCGAAGCGGCAAAGAATGCCTGGATGCTGGCGTCTATCGACTATGGGCACCGTGCAATCAGTTCTGGACACTTCCTCGCAGCTCTGCTGTTGGAAGAGACTTCACGTCGACAAATTCAAGAATCTTGTCCAGAGCTTAAAAATATAGCGCCTGAGTCTATTCGTGAAACTGCCCGGGCGATGTTTGGGCAAAGTGGTGAGTCGAGTCATATTGGTGCAGTCAGCGCAACTGATGATGGCGCTGCTGCCGTAGTGGCCGCCGCTAGTAAAGCGCCAGCTCTCGATAAGTATACCGTCAACCTGACTGAAAGAGCGAAGAAGGGGGAGATTGACCCAGTTCTAGGCAGAGATGAAGAGATTCGGCAGTGTATTGATATCCTCACTCGTCGTCGACAAAACAACCCGATTCTCACTGGTGAGGCAGGTGTTGGTAAAACAGCCGTAGTTGAAGGTTTTGCTTTACGAATTGCCAGTGGAGATGTACCTGAGCCTCTACGTGGTGTAGCAGTTCGGACGCTGGACCTGGGCTTACTTCAGGCCGGTGCTAGCGTAAAGGGCGAGTTTGAGAATCGTCTTAAATCTGTGATTCAAGAGGTCAAATCCTCCCCAACGCCTATTATTTTGTTTATTGATGAAGCTCACACCATGATTGGTGCAGGAGGTAAGGAAGGGCAGGGGGATGCGGCCAACTTACTTAAACCCGCTTTAGCGCGAGGTGAGCTGAGAACATTGGCAGCCACGACCTGGGCTGAATATAAGAAATACTTTGAGCGGGACCCTGCTCTGACTCGGCGTTTTCAGGTTGTAAAAGTTGAAGAGCCCAGTGAAGCAAATGCCATTGATATGATGCGTGGAATTGCCACTACTCTTGAAGCACACCATAAAGTACGCATACTTGACGAGGCAGTTATTGCTTCGGTTAAGTTATCCCACCGCTATATTCCTGGGCGTCAACTACCTGATAAATCTGTAAGCTTGCTGGACACCGCCTGTGCCCGCGTGGCCCTGAGCCAATCAGCTACTCCTGGCGCTATTGAAGATGCTCAAATTAATATTGAGCGGACTAACACAACGCTTGCTAAGTTGGAACGTGAAAATGCAGCGATGGGTGAGCACGAAGAACAGCTGACAGAACTGAAAGAATTCAAGCTGACTGAAGAGCAGAGATTATCCTCATTAAAACAACAGCTTGTTCAAGAAAATGAGCTGATTGAACAGATACAAAAAATTCGAGATCAAATTGACTCCGAATTTATGAAAGGAAAGAGTGAAAATCTGGAGCCCGATTCAGCGCTTTTAGCTGACTATCAGCAACAATTGAAAAGCCTGTCTGCAGAACTTGAAGTAATACAAGGTGATACACCTTTGATGCAGCCATCTGTTGATGAGCAGGCTATCGCTGCGGTGGTTGCCAACTGGACAGGTATTCCCGTTGGGAAAATGGTCAGTGATGAAATCGTAGCTGTTAAAACTCTGGCTGGGCGACTGAACAAGCGCGTGATTGGTCAACCCCATGCCATCGAGGCCGTTGCTCAGGCAATTCGTACTTCACGGGCAGGATTGACTGATCCACGCAAGCCAGTTGGTGTATTTATGTTTTGCGGCACTAGTGGCGTGGGTAAAACTGAGACTGCATTGGCTTTGGCTGATGAGTTGTTTGGTGGTGAACAAAACATCACTACGATAAACATGGCTGAATTTAAAGAGGAACACAAAGTATCTATGCTGCTAGGGTCTCCTCCCGGATATGTAGGGTATGGGGAAGGAGGAGTTCTAACCGAAGCTGCTAGGCGTAAACCTTACTCCGTAATCCTACTGGATGAGATGGAGAAGGCCCATCCCGGCGTACAGGATATTTTCTACAACCTGTTCGATAAAGGTACCATCAAAGATGGTGAAGGGCGTGATATCGACTTTAAAAATACCGTTATCATTATGACCTCTAACGCTGGTGAGGATGCTATTAGGGCTATATTCAGCCAGGTAGAGGAAAAGCCAGAACCAGATGTACTGCTAGATAATATACGTCCCCAATTACTACAGAAGTTCAAACCAGCGTTTCTTGGCCGTGCTAATGTTGTTGCCTACTATCCTCTGGATGACGAGAATCTGGTTGAAATTTGTAAAATCAATATGCGTAAGATTGAGAAGCGTGTTCGTGAACACTATGGCGCTTCTTTCTCATATGATGAGGATGTACTTATCAATATTGTGGCGCGTTGCCATGAAGCAGATACTGGAGCCCGCAACATTGAGGTAATTCTAAATAAAACTTTACTACCAGAATTAGCCAGTGAGTGCTTAGATAAAATGGCGAAAGGTGAAGAGGTTAAGGCAATTAAAGTGTCTGCGACTGAAGAGGGTGATTTCACCTATAAAGTAGAATAATCTGGAAATTAGCCCAGTAGTGCTAAACTCCTGGGCTATTCATGATGTATCCAATACCTTAATTAAAAAACGCTAAGTAAATTAATTTAATTTATATTGGTTTTTATCTATTATGGCGTTGTGTTTGGATATAATTCCTAAAAAATATACAAGTGAAGCTTCATAAGCTATATGGGTTATTCAAATGATTTTCTTGCTGGGGAATTTAGTGCATTTTTCTATGTTTAAAGGGGTGCCTAAGGCTTTTTACTTTGTGCGATAGCTTAATTCACCTGTCCAATGCTGCCATATTTTCTTCGTCTAGCTATACCATGTTCAACACGAATAGTATTTTCTGAAATTGTCAGTGGGTCATTAGGGAGAACATTGTTGTCATCGCTTAGGCCCCCTACATTAGCTAGCTCTTCAAGTAGAATTCTTTCAGTTGTTACCCAAATCCAGCCTTGGGTTCTCGTAGTAATAACATTATTTGGGTTGTTGACGGTTCTATTGAGATCTGGAATTCTAATACTTGCCCCGCCAGTATTTACGCGAGCCCTAAAGAATCGTGATGGTTGAGTTACTTGAACATTATGTAGCATGTTTTGACGCTCATCTACTAAGCAAGTAATTTCAGTTGCGCCACTTAAATAAACTCCACGATTTATTCGATCAGCGTGGCCGAGCTCATGTGCCAACGTGATAAAAATAGGGCAAGCACCGCCATCAGTCACAGTGCCATTTTGATTGAGGTTTGTGGTAGTCTGAACTGTGTTATTCCAGTGGACACATGCACTGGCTCCTGCGCTCATTACTTTTCCCATGAAACCTTGATCGTGTTTAACCAGTGGGACGTAATACTTAAAGTTACTCCATACCCTATCTTTTAACCACTTATCTGGAACTGCCGCTAATCCCGCACTTTCAGTTATTCTTGTATCATGTGGGCTGGCAATAATCCGAGAAACAAGGGTTGCACTTTGAGGTAGCTGTAAGAGTGCATTGGTCATACCAACACCCCGTGTAATTCGAGTAACCGTACGAGCACCGAAGTGATATTTTTCTGCAGAATATGCTAGGGCATTGGCTTGCCCAAGAAGAACAGTTAAAGCGTTTCTAACTTGATTAATAAATGCAACATTGGTTGAATCAATACAAAGTCCCATAAAATCCTCCTTTTATGGTTGTTGATTGTCATAAAGCTATGGCTCTTATTTACTTCAATAGGAAAGTTTGTTGGGAGCCAGTAGATTTTCATTTTTGGGCATGAATGTATGTATTTGTAGTTGACTAAGCAGTTCTTCTCGAAGTAAAAGATAATAAAATGCGAAAAACTAATCGAGATATTTTTGGAGCAAGTTAGACATAAAAGGCCTTATACTTAATTGAGTTGTATTATATTTTTGGCTTTTATGGTCTTTTCTAATTTTTTTAATTTATACTGCTAATTGGTGCGTCATGACAAACAGAGTTTGTCTTATAAGGGTTATTAAGTAAATTTATTGTCCCTTAAATTCTTTTTTTGCTCTTATTTAAGTTAAGCAAAGGCCACTGTGAGTGGTTAACCACCAATTAATACTGTTGGACACCCAATAACAATCTTCCCTCCATGTCCAGTTGTATCCCCCATACGGGCAGCTGGTTTTTTTTGTAGCATTACGGTAGTGCTACCCATAGCAACAGTATCTGGTGGTCCCACACAAGTACAAGTGCTGCCAACAGTGGCGGATGGCATGCCGCCGATGATTACTGTTGGAGCACCTGGGCTGAGAATAGGGCCACCTACATGAGGTACCGTACCAGTAACCATGGGGCATACATGCATATCGGTGATACGTGAAGCTGGCTTGCCCATAACTTAATCCTTCACTCTTCCATTGCCGCCGCGGGCCAGATCCAGACCCTGTTTCATATAGCGGTCAAAGCGTTTGGCGGGGTCTACTGGGTCAGATAAGACTGCTGCTAATGTAATACTGCCAGCCACTGCGTGCGCATAGAGGTGTTCTGGCGGTTCAACCACAGGCTCGCCTTCGGCTGCGAGGCTGCCGTGACACCAGCTGGCAGCGGTTGCTGCCCAGCTTGCGGGCGTCTTGTGTTTGGTTTTATCACCCAGTGTTTTACAATTTAATCGCGACTCCTCATTGGGTTTTTTAGCCCAGGTTTCTGCTGCGATCAATGCACTAACGTTGTCTTCGTCAGTCTCAGGACTTTGTATATCGCGTGCCGCAAGGCAGGCCCACCATACCGCTTCTCGTTTTGGTAGTCCGTGGGCTAGTAGTTTTATTGCATCCGGATAGAGGCCAGCTTCTATCAGTTGGTTAATGCTAACTTCAGGTGCGGTATCTGGCACCAGATGCTCTTCCGCCTCCTCGCTAACCTCAAAGTTCTTAAGGAGCTCAGCTGCAGTTAACGCTTGTACTTTGATCAGGTCGGTCATCTGCTGTTTAATCCCATCAATTGATCATGGTAACGCCACCTTTTAAGGTAAGCATACCACCGCCTTTAACTTCAGCCGTCGCGTCTCCTTTACAGGAGAGCATTGTTCCTTTGATGGTAATACCTGCCGGCGTTAGCTTGATACTGCTGCCACCAACCTTTAACTCAATTGAAGCCTTGGAGGATATCTTGATAGCACCCATGGCATCGGTTGTTTGGGTGCCTTTACTCACCTTAAGGGTATGGTTGCCTGAGCCGATAGTGATAACCTGGTTGCCCTTATTGACATTGAGTTTTTGGTCACCTTTGGCAATGGTGACAATTTCGCTACCATCCGTGACGGTAACACTACGATCCTGTTTGATTTCTAGTGTTTGCTGGTTTTCAATTTTGCCGGTTTGATCGTTATGGATCACAAAGTTATGATCCTTGCCAGCTTCCATATAAATTTCTTCATTGCCACCCTTGTCATCAAACCTAAGCTCATTGAAAGTGCTACCTTCATATTCGGTTTTCCAGCCACTTTGGGTCGCTGTGTAGTTGGGCCCAGGGTTGTCACCGTTATAAACCGCCCCGGTAATCAATGGCCGATCTGGATCGCCATTGATATAGGTAACAACGACTTCTTGGTTAACTCTTGGAACAAAATTCGCGCCCCAGTTCTTACCGGCAAAGGACTGCATTACCCTCACCCAACAGCTGTTCTGTTGAGAATTCCAGGGGAATTTAACTTTGAGCTGTGTATAGGGGTCCTGTGAGCTGTCTGAAGCTGTGGCCTTGACCTCTAAAACTCGTGCTACCTGTGGTGAATGGATTTTTTTCGCACATACATTGGGCTGCGGGCGTGGCATTACCGTAGAAGGTATACAGCTAAAGGTGTTGTGGAAGTGGGTATCAATACCATTTCCATCTGCTGCAGAAGTATGCACTGAGGTAATAAGATATTTGCCCTTTTCAGAAGATAATGAGTGATCGAAATTGAAACGACCGCCTGCAGTAAAGGAGGGGCAATCACTGCGACCGTGGCTTACATCAAAAAGTGCTTCTTGCGCTTCCATTGCCCGCTCGGCAAGTGCTTTGTGATAGCTGTCTGTAAATTTGTGCTTGTGCTCACCATCAACCTGGAAATGGTTTAAGCCATAGAGGCCGCGCATATAATTTGCAACATCATTAAGCTGGCTGGTCGTTTTTACCTGCTGCTTGTTGTCTTTAGTTGCTGTGTACTCGCTATAATCTTTAAGCTCAAACCCACCACCGTGATAGTTGAAGTTTCTTCTCCAGCTACTTACGGTATTTTTGGTTGGATGGCTGCCTCCACCGTCATACTCAATGTCAGCGCTTTCACAATCATAAAAGTCTTGAGAATCATCGCAAAGAACGAGTTCGTGCTGCCCTGTGGAATGCTTGAAATAGTAGGATATGCCTTCTTCAGCCATCAGGCGATTGATAAAATCAAAGTCGCTCTCGTCAAACTGAACACAATATTCACGGGTAATATACTCAGCATTTAACTTTAACGTGAGTTTTATTACTCGGCTATATTCTCCCAGAACCTCTTCTAGAATCTGCTTGGCAGATTTGTTTTCAAAGACTCGGTTGCTGCCGGCCAAACTGGTAAACCACAGACCCGGTTGCAAAATGGCGCTATAACTGCGTACACCCTCAGCATTAACATCATGTAGAGAGAACTGGGTAACATAACCATTGATATGGCGAGGTGTTTCAGAGTGGTGAATGGAAACTGTTACCGGTTTGCCAACAATATCCTTTTGTTCAATAGCATGGTCATCAGAAAGCAATTGCACTTCATAGCGGAAAAGCTTAGATATATGCTCTTCGCCTTGCAGGGTCGTAGCAATTAGCGCATCAGTGCCAACCGGGCTATCGACCGTAATCATTCTTTTATCTTGATTGAGTGTAGCCATGGGCAGCCCCAACTATCCCTACGGTGCCTGAAAGAAATGAGAAACTAGCAGATTTGCAGATCTTTAGCTGAAAACTCAATGAGCATTCAGCTAAAGACCTGTAGACAGCCCGCAGAGATTCTGCAGGCCATCTTATCCCAAAAGGGTATAGACCTATTACAGCGGAGTAGCGGTAGTGAGGTCGTATCCAACACGCATGTTTTTGGGGTTCTTGTTGGATTTGTCTGCGTGATTGAGGTCAGCCTCAATCTTGGCAAAGCTCAGGGAGATGGATTCCTGAGGTGCGCCGCCAGCAGAAGCGCCGATGCTGTAAGAGGAGATCAGTACGTTTTCCAGCTTATACACAGCGTACTTTTCTACAGAGTTAGCGCCAGTTTGTACAACGTGGATCTCAACAGGTACGCCTTCGTCACCAGTTACGGAAGCCTTAAACAGGCCACCAGATGCAGCGTCAATACGCTTGGTGAAGGTAACTTCGCTCAGGCTCGGACGAGAAGCTTCACGGTTGGAGGTAGCGCCGGCTTCCATAGTGATACCGCGACCAACACCAAAGTTGAAGCTGTCAACTTCGATCCAGTCTTCGTAGCCCTTGGCAGTAACGTTACCTTTAGTGGCGAGGCTGTTGAAGTTCATGTAAATAGCCATGGGAAATCCCTCTTTGTTGGCTTGAGATATTGGTGGTTAGTTCCTTGCTACCGAATTAGTGCGGTAACTCAGATGGTGTCGCAATGACAACTGAGGTGATTTAAACAGAGTGAAATACAAAAAAAAACCGAAATTTCAGCTTATAAAATCGACTCTGGCACTAATTATCCCGGGGAGTATATTGATTGCTGGAGGTATGCCGTCTGCGCTTATTCGACTCTGACACTAATTAATTTTCTATTGAACAGAAAAGCTTGATGTCAAAAAAATGAGTATTTGAGGAAAAAATATTAAGAATTGTTAACGGAATCACGTTAATAAAATATTTTAAGTTAGGGATTTTCTTTTCTCAGGTGAGCTTGTAAGAAGGTGTAATTATTTGTCTTCAGTATCAGTTTCTCTTCTGAGTCTGTAATTGTCGAGTAGTTTTTTCAAAATGGTATATAGTCAAATATATTTGCTTACCTGTTCATTGTTGCCTAAAAGGCTGTTCGATATACTTTGCCCCTTATTTAGCTTGACAACCTGCCCGTAGCAATATTTTGTTACGGTCTTTGGATGTGTCGAAAAGCTTTCCCATGGAGGCGGAATTGAACGATAAGACACGTGTTGTTCGGCCGAACGGCAATCTGCCCGGACCGGATCAATCTAAAAAGGGACTGACAGATGATGGCGACGTAACCGTCGTTGTTAATCAGGACTCCACTGGGAAAAATGATCACCCTCCGGTGCGGGGTGCGCAGGCAATACTGCCCTCTGCTGCATCTGGGTTTAATCCAGATGCAACAGTTTTTAGCCCTGCACCTCGAAAGAATACCGGCCAAAAGAAAGAGCCGGGCCAACTTTCTGGTGGAATTTCTGCAAACCCTATTGATACTTCTGACTCTTTTGAGCCGTTGCCATCTGGCGCTGTAACCAAAACAGTGATCAAGGGGCGATTTGAGCTAGATAAGCTCCTTGGGGTTGGCGGTATGGGAGCTGTTTATAAGGCACTTGATCGCCGTAAGCTGGAAGCGAATGACAGCGAGCCTTATGTAGCAATCAAGCTGTTAAATGATGATTTCCAGAAACATCCTGATGCCTTTATTTCCTTACAACGGGAAGCGCGTAAGTCACAAACGCTGGCTCACCCCAACATCGTAACGGTTTACGATTTTGACCGCGATGGTGATCGGGTCTTTATGACCATGGAGTTTCTCGAGGGTGCACCGCTTGACAAACTCCTGCGAGAGCATGCGGATGTTGGGCTGGAACCCGAAAAGGCGCGCGCTGTTTTTTCTGATATTTCCCAGGCCCTCATTTACGCCCATTCCCATAAGATCGTCCATTCCGACTTTAAGCCTGGCAATATCTTTGTTACCAGTAAGAAAGGTGCGAAGGTTTTTGACTTCGGTATTGCTCGAGCCGTATCTGAAGGGGGGATCGCCAATAAAACTGGCGAGACTACGGTTTTTGATGCTGGCAGTCTGGGAGCTTTGACGCCCGCCTATGCCAGTTACGAGATGCTGAAAGGGGGTGAGCCCGCTCCATCTGATGATGTCTATGCCCTCGGCTGTGTGGCCTACGAGCTATTTTGTGGCCGACATCCTTATGACAAGGTTCCCGCTGATAAGGCCTTAGAAAAGAAGCTACGCCCGAAACGTATTAGGGGGTTAAATCGACGGGAGTGGCGTGCCCTTGAAGCCGCTCTACAGCTAAAACGAGAAGATCGTACTGATACCGTAGAAAAATTTGTTCAGGCGTTTTTTGTCAGCAATACCTGGAAGTGGGTATTGGGTGGGGCTTTCACTATGGTGCTTGTAGGTGCTGGGGTCGGCTATAGCCACTTGGAACAGCAGAATACGGCTGAGCAAGAAAGAGTAAAGATTGAGCTTGAAAAGAAGCTCCAGGAAGAGCTACTACAGCGGCGAATCAGTGATAAAAAAGAAGCAATTAATCGTTTGGTGTCACTGAGTATCCTTACTCCAGCCTGGGAAAAGGACCTTCGCTTGGAGCTTCATGAGTATTCTGAGCTTAACCCCAGCGATGAAGAATTTCTCGATAATAAACGCCGTGAAATTTCGGAGCTGTTTCTCGCCGCGGCTACCGGTCAGTTAAACCTGGGTAATCTGGATCAAGCGGATTCCATGCTGGAAAGCGCTGCCAGCTGGTATGGCGTATCCAGCCAAGCTGTTGCGATCAAATCCCAGCTGGCTACGGATAGAGAGAACCTGCGAACTCGCTTGGAGGCTGAGCGCCTAGAGGCAGAGCGTGAGGCTGAGCGCATTCGTCTTGCGGAAGAACGCGCTGAGCGCCGACGCTTAGCCTCTATTAAAAACAGGCAAATCGACACTGTTCTGGCCAATATGGAATCCACACTAACCTGTGGCTTTGATATGAATGTCGCCGCTGTGGGAGCGCAGTTATCTCAGCTGGCAGGGCTAGATAGTGTTAAAGCCAGACAGATTCGTCCGGTTGTTGGTGAAGAGCTTAATAACTGTGCCACCAAATTGGGTGCTGAAGACCCACTAAGGACAGAGGCTCTAGTCGATGAGTTCAGGGCGCTACTTCCCGGTTATCAGCCCCTCAAAGAATTCAAGCTGGATTTTTGTGGTCACCTAATCCCAGGTAGCGGTGGCAGGGGAGATCGCTACAGTTGTCGAGATCGCCTTGCAGATGGTACCAAGGGGCCAGCAATGGTAGTGGTTCGAGGTGTGAGTGGTCGGCCCTTGGCAGTTGGAAAGTATGAAGTAAGTAACCGAGACCTTGAACACTATTGTAGTGCAACCAAACAATGTGCAGCCATTGATATCGCCGCGGGCGATCTGCCAGCCAACAATTTAACTCTTCAAGATGCAGAAGCGTATATCAGCTGGTTATCCGATGAGACGGGTTACCGTTATCGCCTCCCATCAGAACAGGAGTGGTTTGCGGCTGCCAGTGCTAATGGCGAGGAAGAAGTTGCCGATCGCAACTGCCATTTAAAGTATGGCGGTATTGAGAAAGGGGTCGAGTTGGTACCAGCCCAGGACGGATCGACAAACAGATTTGGCCTAGTGAATGCTGTGGGCAATGTTCAAGAGTGGGCGAAAGGTACTGATGGAGAGTTACTTGCGCTTGGCGGTAATCGACAAGACCCCATGAGCCGCTGTCTAGCTACATCCAAAAGGTTGCATGCAGGACTCGCAGATGAATTAACAGGCTTTCGCATCGTTAGAGATGTGAATTAATAAAAATTCGCCGTTTCTAGCCATGTGAAGGCTGGATTCGGCCATATAAATATGAGTAATTTGGGGGAGTTATGCTTGGGCTTGGAAAAAGTAAGCTGGCGCTATTTGTGGGCGCAGGCTTCCTGCTATCAAATTTGCCTGTTTATGCTCAAGACGAGGGTTCCAGTTTTCGCAGTCGTGTAAAGCAGGCCTTTGACCAGGATACGCCAACAGTTAATGAGGCGGACGTAACCAAGGACTTCCTGCAGCGCACCTATGAAGCGGAAGATCCAAATTTGAATACTGAGATTCCAGATATCTCACAACGTAATCAAGGCCCAAGAATTACTGTAAAAGAGTTTAAATTTCACAGGTTAGAAGAATACCCAGAGTTTGGTATTGAACGCGAAATTGTCGAAGAGATGGCAGAAAAGCTTCGCGTCAAATTTATGAAAGAGGATAAAATCCTCGCTAGTGGTTATACGGTTGATAACCTAGAGGAGTTAGCAATTTTATTGAGTAATATGCAAGCCCAATTTAATCCAGGTGGTTTGGGGCCAGCTGAACTCAAAAAACTCGTCAGTGTCATTGAGAAGCAGAATAAAGAGCGTGGTTTGAGTTACGCTGATCTGGAAGAAATTGCTGCGGAACTGACTAATTTTTATCGTCGCCAAGGACTTTTTCTCGCTCAGGTACAAATTCCTGCCCAAGATGTTGAGGATGGCGTTGTAACTCTGACGGTTCAAGAGGGATTGTTGGGGCAGGTCGCTGCTGAGGATAATAAAGAATATGCTCTGGAACAGCTGGCTAAGCCCTTTGAGAAACAAAAGGGTAAGCTAGTTAATCACGATAATATAGAAGAGGGTCTTTACCTTCTAAATGATCTGCCAGGCTTAAATGTTACCGGCTATTTTAGTGCAGGTGAAAATCCTGGTGAAACTAAGCTCAACTTGAAAGTACGCGATGCGTCTAGCTGGAAAACTTCATTTAGGGTGGATAACCACGGATCAGCTTATACTGGTGACCAGAGATTTTATACAACCGTAGACTGGTTAAACCCTTTGGGTATTGGAGATGCACTTACGATTGGCTATTTGAAATCGACTAATGTTTCTGATTTTGATTCGGACTTCGGTTCTGATCTTGGCCAGTTAAGATACAGCCTTCCACTATTTGGACCACGCACTAGGCTTGAGTTAACAGCAGATTACAATGACTTTGTATTGCGTGATGTTGAGGATCCAGATAACCCTGTAAATGTGCTCGATATTCATGGTGACAATACCAGTTACGCGCTTACAGTGGATCATAAATTTCGTCGTTCAAGGGGCTTCAACTTGACGGGCTCTTTTGGACTCACTGATAAAAAGTCCAATCTACGTGCAATTACCAAATTTGATGAGCCTGGTGATCATGTATACGGTGGTGAACTAGGTTTTTATATGGACCACCTCTCCAGTGGTGCTATTTCCATGCTTAATATATTGAGTACCAATATTCAATATGGTGAGCATCAAAGGGAACTTGAAGGTAAGTTGCAAGCAGCGCGCGGTGACCATTTTACCAAAGTGTCTTTAAATAGTAGCTCACTACTATTTTTGCCGATGCCGTTCACTAATGATCAGTCTCGCCTAATAATTAAAAGCCGTATACAGCAAAGCGATAATCCCCTGCCTGCATTTGAGCAGATGTCCTTGGGGGGGGCTAATGGAGTTAGAGCCTTTGATGTACGAGACTTTTCTGCTGATAGGGCCGGACTTTTATCTGCCGAATGGTATCCCAGTTTCCCCGAAGTGGTGAACCCTATCTTATTTGGTCAGCGCCTAAACGATATGATGCAAATTGCGTTATTTGCCGATGTGGGTTACGGCATTGTGAATAACTATAAATCAGGGAAAGAGGATGACTGGGCCAGGCTTGCCGGAGGTGGCCTACTGTTCAAGTTTACCTGGAACGAATTCTTCTCCAGCAAAGTATCAGTCGGTTGGCCTGTTGAAAAAGCCTCTTCCATCGAAGGTACTGGTGAAGATATAGATCAGCCTATGGTCTATGCCGATTTTTCCATTTTTTATAACTAATAATTCAGAATATCATCGATAGCTGAAGCTGACCTGACCGCTCTATGCAAGGTACCGGTATGAAAGCCAAAATAAATACTCTTGAACTGAAAAAACTGACTTCTGCAATCAAGGTATCTCGCTTAGCGTATGCTGGCATGTTTGCAGGCTTACTAAGCCCTCTGGCACATGCGGGCCCGGAAGGCGGTGTGGTAACCGGCGGTAGTGGCACAATCGATGTGAATGGTACGATCACCACAATCGATCAAAATACTGATCTGCTCTCGATAGATTGGGATTCTTTTAATCTAAGTGCTGAAGAGCTTGTAAAGTTTCTTCAGCCAAATACCTCCTCAGTCGTACTCAACCGAATTTTGGATCAAAGTGCTAGTAAGATTCATGGCTCCATTGAAGCAAATGGCCACGTTATTCTAGTAAACCCGCGCGGGGTACTCTTTACCGAAAGTGCCACTATTAATGTTGGTGCCATTACCGCCTCTGGGCTCGATATGAGCCCAGAGGATTTTATGAATGGCGACTTTACCTTTAAGGGAGAGGACGGCTCCGCGGGCTTTGTTGTCAATAAAGGTGTTATCAATGCAGCCAGTGCTGTATTGGTAGGTAAACAAGTCACCAACGCCTCGTCAGGTCTGATTAGCGCAGAGCTGGTCAGTTTGGCCGCTGCAGATGAAGCGATCCTTACCTTCGATGCCGACGGCATGATCGGTGTACAAGTTACTAAAGAGGTGATGGAAAACGACCTCGGTGTTGATAGCGCCGTTTTAAATGAAGGTAATATCGATGGTGCCCAGGTACTCCTGGAAGCGAGCGTATCTGGTGACTTATTTACTGCTGCAGTAAATAACGAAGGCACGATTAAAGCACAGGGAATCGACACCAGCGGAGGTAAAATCCGTTTATTTGGTTCGGGTTCCAGTGTCATCAATAGTGGCGAGTTACAAGCCGCTGGTTCCACGGGCGGTCAGGTGGTGCTCGAGGGTGATACTGCAGAACACAGTGGTGCGATTGATGTTCGTGGTAGCGCTGGCCGGGGCGGTCAGGCCATGGTTCTCGGCGATGAAGTGCTGGTCAGCGGCACCATAGATGCCCGTGGCACGACGGCAGGTGGTGAAGCATTAATCGGTGGAGATTATCAAGGAAAAAATTCCCGGATTCGTAATGCCAAAAAAACAACAGTCACTGAAGATGCTCATATTGACGCGAGTGGTTTAGGCGAAAGCGATGGTGGTGAGGTTATTGTTTGGGCCGACCATACTACGAATTTTGCCGGAACTATTTTAGCCGAGTCAGGTAAGCAAGGTGGTGATGGTGGTTTTGTCGAAACTTCAGGTAAGGTTTATCTTAACCTTGGTGAAGATGGCATGTATGTTTCTACATTAAGCCATGGCAAAGGAATTACAGGAGAATGGCTATTAGATCCAGGTTGGTTCGATATCCTAGATGATAGTTCAGAGGATGTTCCTGAGTGCATAAGTAACTGCATGAGTGTGGGTACATTACAGGACGCTTTAACTAATAATAGTGTAACTGTAAAAACAACTTCCGATAATACTGCAAATGCTGCTTGGAATAGTGGTAATGAAAGTTATTCTGGTGATTTTACTTACGGAATACGTATTCGAAATAACTTGAGTTGGAGCAGTAATACTACATTAACTCTAGATTCCCATGCTGGAGTAATGATACACCAAGATGCAACTGTAGATGCTGGTGGAGCTGGTAGCCTCTCTATCCTTGCCAAAACAGATGTGATTAATAACGGAACTATTCAAGGCCTAGTAAACTTTTCTGTGGTAACAGATGGTAGTTTCATTAATGCCGCATCGGCCGTATTGAATGATAGTTATTTTGGTTCCATAACTGCTGAAAATATTCAGATTATAGCTCAAGGGGATATCGAAAATAATCTGGATGGAGATAAGGTAGCAGAAATAGTTGCTAATAAGATTAATTTATCTGCTGGTGGTTCTTTTAATAATTACGGTAAGATAAATTTTTCAGGTGTCTCAGATGGTCAGGGTGCTTTTGAAGGAGATAGTTTCGAATTAAAAATTGGTCAAAAAGGTGAGGGCTCAACTAATTATCTTGGTAAGATTTATTTTGATGGTGCATCGCAAGCTACTTTCAACGTTTTAGGTGGCAGTGGTTCTGATATATTTGTTCTTAGTGATTGGCAAGATGAAGTATTCATCACTGGGAATAATGCATTTGATCTGGTATCAACCTCAACAAACCCTGATGAGACCAATGTAAATCATCTAAAATTGTCCTTTTCTAGCATCGAAACTCTTAATACCGGTGCGGGTACAGACAGTATTATTGACAGTACTGGGCAAACCGGCAGTCAGTGGATTTTGGGGGCCGGGAATAAAGAAATCACAGGCTACAATATTGCCTTCAGTGATGTAGAAACTATCCAGGCAAATGTTGGTGAGCTGGTTGGCAGAAATGACCAAGATGAAATCTTTACACTTTCTGCTTACACAGATAATGGACAGCAAAAGACCCAGATTGATACTAAAGGCATGGCCTTTACCGGTATTGATATTTTAAGCGCTGGGGACTCAAGCTCTTTTACAGACACGATTAACAGTAGTGTTAACAATAGAAACTGGGCGCTCACAGCGAGTGATAACCAGGTAGAGCATGCCGATGTCATCATCAACGATGCTGATATATTCAGTGGCGGCAATGGAATACTGCAGGGTGCGTCCAATAGCAATGATAGCTACCAAATTGTAAAAAATGCTGATAGCACAACGGCGATCCAAGTTGATGGAATGCACTTCAATGGGCTTACCCGAGTGGAAGCCGGAGCACATGCTGGTGTTAACACAACAGATATTTTGATCGGTACCGACGAGGCCGATACGTTTGGTTTCCTTAGTGGCGAATTACATACTTACGGTATTAGCTTCACCGGTATTGAAGAAGTTAATGCTGGAGGCACAAGTAATGATGGCATTTCTGATCAACTGAATACAGAAACTGATGTAAATCTCACCGGAAATCAAGAAGAGCTGCGCAATGCCAATATCCTGTTCAAAGATATTGAACAGGTCGCCTTTATTAACAACTCGAACGGCAAGATTGTCGGATCGGCTATAGATGACAGCTTTATCATTGCCAGTACCGGTGACAAGCTCACGGCTAATAATATCGACTTTACTGGCTTCAATAAAACGATTGATACCGGCGAGGGCACTGACACCGTTAGTACGCTTGTAGCCAACAGTACATGGAGTCTCTCGAATACAGATAAAGAAGCCACAAGCAGCGGAATTACCTTTACCAATATAGAAAAAGTCACCGCTTCAGATAATCAGGGCACACTGGAAAGTAAGAACGATGATAATGAATTTGCCCTGACTAGTGATGGACGTATTGATGCTGATGCTATTCGCTTTACTGGATTTACCACAATTGAGGGTAACGGTACTGCGTCACTAGATGCCAGTGCTATTAGTGGCAATCTTCTTTTGCTAGATGACAACAAGGTAAAAGCAGATTTTACCGATGGCAATATTATCGATATTACGATATCCGGTATTAATGAAGCGGTAGCGAGTAATCTGCTGGGTGCGGATATCGCTTATACAGTAAAAGATACCAACAAAGTTTTCGCTAAAGCGATCACCTTCTCCGGTGTTGATCGTATTGTTGATACTGGCTCTAGTGGAGCTGTTACCTCTGAGACCAGTGACCAGTGGGAACTCGTTTCTGCGGATAATGAAGTTAAGCACTCAGGCATTACTTTTGCAGGAATGCGTAGTCTGACGGGTGGTAATAACACCCTCGTTGGTGCCGCTGATAACGGAGATAGCTATCAGCTTTCCCTGACAGGCGATATCACCGTTGACTCCATGATCTTTAAAGGTATTCGCAATGTGAATGCGAATACGGATGATACTAATTATACGGACACGGTAGATGCAACCGGTGCAGTTACTCTTCAAGGTAATAATGCCTTTGGTGTAACCATCGATCCTAATGGTAGCAGCTATGACATCAACTTTAGTGGCATTGATGCGGTTACTAATACAGGAATTTTAACCGGCACCACGGGTGCAGACACCTTCACCGTAGAGGGTGATAATAAGCTGCGCAGCAAAGGCATCCAGTTCTCGGATGTGAGCTCTGTATTAGCCGGCAACGATACTAATATTGCCGACACCGTGAATGCAAAGGCTGGAGAAACGGTTGCGCTAACCGGAATCGCAAAAGAACTGATTACCAGCAATATCTTATTTAAACAGATTGAGGTAGCGGGTACTGGTGGTGAAAACCTTGTCGGCTCAGACTTAGCCGATACGATCGAGATTACTGGGGACAAGGCCTTCAAGGCCAATGAGATAGCCTTTACCGGTATTGCAAGCCTCAATACCGGTGCGGGTACAGACAGTATTATTGACGGTACTGGGCAAACCGGCAGCCAGTGGATTTTGGGATCCGGAAATAAAGAGATCACAGGCTACAATATTGCCTTCAGTGATGTAGAAACTATCCAGGCAAATGTTGGCGAGTTGGTTGGCAGAAATGACCAAGATGAAATATTTACGCTTTCTGCTTACACAGATAATGGACAGCAAAAGACCCAGATTGATACTAAAGGCATGGCCTTTACCGGTATTGATATTTTAAGCGCTGGGGACTCAAGCTCTTTTACAGACACGATTAACAGTAGTGTTAACAATAGAAACTGGGCGCTCACAGCGAGTGATAACCAGGTAGAGCATGCCGATGTCATCATCAACGATGCTGATATATTCAGTGGCGGCAATGGAATACTGCAGGGTGCGTCCAATAGCAATGATAGCTACCAAATTGTAAAAAATGCTGATAGCACAACGGCGATCCAAGTTGATGGAATGCACTTCAATGGGCTTACCCGAGTGGAAGCCGGAGCACATGCTGGTGTTAACACAACAGATATTTTGATCGGTACCGACGAGGCCGATACGTTTGGTTTCCTTAGTGGCGAATTACATACTTACGGTATTAGCTTCACCGGTATTGAAGAAGTTAATGCTGGAGGCACAAGTAATGATGGCATTTCTGATCAACTGAATACAGAAACTGATGTAAATCTCACCGGAAATCAAGAAGAGCTGCGCAATGCCAATATCCTGTTCAAAGATATTGAACAGGTCGCCTTTATTAACAACTCGAACGGCAAGATTGTCGGATCGGCTATAGATGACAGCTTTATCATTGCCAGTACCGGTGACAAGCTCACGGCTAATAATATCGACTTTACTGGCTTCAATAAAACGATTGATACCGGCGAGGGCACTGACACCGTTAGTACGCTTGTAGCCAACAGTACATGGAGTCTCTCGAATACAGATAAAGAAGCCACAAGCAGCGGAATTACCTTTACCAATATAGAAAAAGTCACCGCTTCAGATAATCAGGGCACACTGGAAAGTAAGAACGATGATAATGAATTTGCCCTGACTAGTGATGGACGTATTGATGCTGATGCTATTCGCTTTACTGGATTTACCACAATTGAGGGTAACGGTACTGCGTCACTAGATGCCAGTGCTATTAGTGGCAATCTTCTTTTGCTAGATGACAACAAGGTAAAAGCAGATTTTACCGATGGCAATATTATCGATATTACGATATCCGGTATTAATGAAGCGGTAGCGAGTAATCTGCTGGGTGCGGATATCGCTTATACAGTAAAAGATACCAACAAAGTTTTCGCTAAAGCGATCACCTTCTCCGGTGTTGATCGTATTGTTGATACTGGCTCTAGTGGAGCTGTTACCTCTGAGACCAGTGACCAGTGGGAACTCGTTTCTGCGGATAATGAAGTTAAGCACTCAGGCATTACTTTTGCAGGAATGCGTAGTCTGACGGGTGGTAATAACACCCTCGTTGGTGCCGCTGATAACGGAGATAGCTATCAGCTTTCCCTGACAGGCGATATCACCGTTGACTCCATGATCTTTAAAGGTATTCGCAATGTGAATGCGAATACGGATGATACTAATTATACGGACACGGTAGATGCAACCGGTGCAGTTACTCTTCAAGGTAATAATGCCTTTGGTGTAACCATCGATCCTAATGGTAGCAGCTATGACATCAACTTTAGTGGCATTGATGCGGTTACTAATACAGGAATTTTAACCGGCACCACGGGTGCAGACACCTTCACCGTAGAGGGTGATAATAAGCTGCGCAGCAAAGGCATCCAGTTCTCGGATGTGAGCTCTGTATTAGCCGGCAACGATACTAATATTGCCGACACCGTGAATGCAAAGGCTGGAGAAACGGTTGCGCTAACCGGAATCGCAAAAGAACTGATTACCAGCAATATCTTATTTAAACAGATTGAGGTAGCGGGTACTGGTGGTGAAAACCTTGTCGGCTCAGACTTAGCCGATACGATCGAGATTACTGGGGACAAGGCCTTCAAGGCCAATGAGATAGCCTTTACCGGTATTGCAAGCCTCAATACCGGTGCGGGTACAGACAGTATTATTGACGGTACTGGGCAAACCGGCAGCCAGTGGATTTTGGGATCCGGAAATAAAGAGATCACAGGCTACAATATTGCCTTCAGTGATGTAGAAACTATCCAGGCAAATGTTGGCGAGTTGGTTGGCAGAAATGACCAAGATGAAATATTTACGCTTTCTGCTTACACAGATAATGGACAGCAAAAGACCCAGATTGATACTAAAGGCATGGCCTTTACCGGTATTGATATTTTAAGCGCTGGGGACTCAAGCTCTTTTACAGACACGATTAACAGTAGTGTTAACAATAGAAACTGGGCGCTCACAGCGAGTGATAATCAGGTAGAGCATGCCGATGTCATCATCAACGATGCTGATATATTCAGTGGCGGCAATGGAATACTGCAGGGTGCGTCCAATAGCAATGATAGCTACCAAATTGTAAAAAATGCTGATAGCACAACGGCGATCCAAGTTGATGGGATGCACTTTAATGGGCTTACCAGAGTGGAAGCCGGAGCACATGCTGGTGTTAACACAACAGATATTTTGATCGGTACCGACGAGGCCGATACGTTTGGTTTCCTTAGTGGCGAATTACATACTTACGGTATTAGCTTCACCGGTATTGAAGAAGTTAATGCTGGAGGCACAAGTAATGATGGCATTTCTGATCAACTGAATACAGAAACTGATGTAAATCTCACCGGAAATCAAGAAGAGCTGCGCAATGCCAATATCCTGTTCAAAGATATTGAACAGGTCGCCTTTATTAACAACTCGAACGGCAAGATTGTCGGATCGGCTATAGATGACAGCTTTATCATTGCCAGTACCGGTGACAAGCTCACGGCTAATAATATCGACTTTACTGGCTTCAATAAAACGATTGATACCGGCGAGGGCACTGACACCGTTAGTACGCTTGTAGCCAACAGTACATGGAGTCTCTCGAATACAGATAAAGAAGCCACAAGCAGCGGAATTACCTTTACCAATATAGAAAAAGTCACCGCTTCAGATAATCAGGGCACACTGGAAAGTAAGAACGATGATAATGAATTTGCCCTGACTAGTGATGGACGTATTGATGCTGATGCTATTCGCTTTACTGGATTTACCACAATTGAGGGTAACGGTACTGCGTCACTAGATGCCAGTGCTATTAGTGGCAATCTTCTTTTGCTAGATGACAACAAGGTAAAAGCAGATTTTACCGATGGCAATATTATCGATATTACGATATCCGGTATTAATGAAGCGGTAGCGAGTAATCTGCTGGGTGCGGATATCGCTTATACAGTAAAAGATACCAACAAAGTTTTCGCTAAAGCGATCACCTTCTCCGGTGTTGATCGTATTGTTGATACTGGCTCTAGTGGAGCTGTTACCTCTGAGACCAGTGACCAGTGGGAACTCGTTTCTGCGGATAATGAAGTTAAGCACTCAGGCATTACTTTTGCAGGAATGCGTAGTCTGACGGGTGGTAATAACACCCTCGTTGGTGCCGCTGATAACGGAGATAGCTATCAGCTTTCCCTGACAGGCGATATCACCGTTGACTCCATGATCTTTAAAGGTATTCGCAATGTGAATGCGAATACGGATGATACTAATTATACGGACACGGTAGATGCAACCGGTGCAGTTACTCTTCAAGGTAATAATGCCTTTGGTGTAACCATCGATCCTAATGGTAGCAGCTATGACATCAACTTTAGTGGCATTGATGCGGTTACTAATACAGGAATTTTAACCGGCACCACGGGTGCAGACACCTTCACCGTAGAGGGTGATAATAAGCTGCGCAGCAAAGGCATCCAGTTCTCGGATGTGAGCTCTGTATTAGCCGGCAACGATACTAATATTGCCGACACCGTGAATGCAAAGGCTGGAGAAACGGTTGCGCTAACCGGAATCGCAAAAGAACTGATTACCAGCAATATCTTATTTAAACAGATTGAGGTAGCGGGTACTGGTGGTGAAAACCTTGTCGGCTCAGACTTAGCCGATACGATCGAGATTACTGGGGACAAGGCCTTCAAGGCCAATGAGATAGCCTTTACCGGTATTGCAAGCCTCAATACCGGTGCGGGTACAGACAGTATTATTGACGGTACTGGGCAAACCGGCAGCCAGTGGATTTTGGGATCCGGAAATAAAGAGATCACAGGCTACAATATTGCCTTCAGTGATGTAGAAACTATCCAGGCAAATGTTGGCGAGTTGGTTGGCAGAAATGACCAAGATGAAATATTTACGCTTTCTGCTTACACAGATAATGGACAGCAAAAGACCCAGATTGATACTAAAGGCATGGCCTTTACCGGTATTGATATTTTAAGCGCTGGGGACTCAAGCTCTTTTACAGACACGATTAACAGTAGTGTTAACAATAGAAACTGGGCGCTCACAGCGAGTGATAATCAGGTAGAGCATGCCGATGTCATCATCAACGATGCTGATATATTCAGTGGCGGCAATGGAATACTGCAGGGTGCGTCCAATAGCAATGATAGCTACCAAATTGTAAAAAATGCTGATAGCACAACGGCGATCCAAGTTGATGGGATGCACTTTAATGGGCTTACCCGAGTGGAAGCCGGAGCACATGCTGGTGTTAACACAACAGATATTTTGATCGGTACCGACGAGGCCGATACGTTTGGTTTCCTTAGTGGCGAATTACATACTTACGGTATCAGCTTCACCGGTATTGAAGAAGTTAATGCTGGAGGCACAAGTAATGATGGAATTTCTGATCAACTGAATACAGAAACTGATGTAAATCTCACCGGAAATCAAGAAGAGCTGCGCAATGCCAATATCCTGTTCAAAGATATTGAACAGGTCGCCTTTATTAACAACTCGAACGGCAAGATTGTCGGATCGGCTATAGATGACAGCTTTATCATAGCCAGTACCGGTGACAAGCTCACGGCTAATAATATCGACTTTACTGGCTTCAATAAAACGATTGATACCGGCGAGGGCACTGACACCGTTAGTACGCTTGTAGCCAACAGTACATGGAGTCTCTCGAATACAGATAAAGAAGCCACAAGCAGCGGAATTACCTTTACCAATATAGAAAAAGTCACCGCTTCAGATAATCAGGGCACACTGGAAAGTAAGAACGATGATAATGAATTTGCCCTGACTAGTGATGGACGTATTGATGCTGATGCTATTCGCTTTACTGGATTTACCACAATTGAGGGTAACGGTACTGCGTCACTAGATGCCAGTGCTATTAGTGGCAATCTTCTTTTGCTAGATGACAACAAGGTAAAAGCAGATTTTACCGATGGCAATATTATCGATATTACGATATCCGGTATTAATGAAGCGGTAGCGAGTAATCTGCTGGGTGCGGATATCGCTTATACAGTAAAAGATACCAACAAAGTTTTCGCTAAAGCGATCACCTTCTCCGGTGTTGATCGTATTGTTGATACTGGCTCTAGTGGAGCTGTTACCTCTGAGACCAGCGACCAGTGGGAACTCGTTTCTGCGGATAATGAAGTTAAGCACTCAGGCATTACTTTTGCAGGAATGCGTAGTCTGACGGGTGGTAATAACACCCTCGTTGGTGCCGCTGATAACGGAGATAGCTATCAGCTTTCCCTGACAGGCGATATCACCGTTGACTCCATGATCTTTAAAGGTATTCGCAATGTGAATGCGAATACGGATGATACTAATTATACGGACACGGTAGATGCAACCGGTGCAGTTACTCTTCAAGGTAATAATGCCTTTGGTGTAACCATCGATCCTAATGGTAGCAGCTATGACATCAACTTTAGTGGCATTGATGCGGTTACTAATACAGGAATTTTAACCGGCACCACGGGTGCAGACACCTTCACCGTAGAGGGTGATAATAAGCTGCGCAGCAAAGGCATCCAGTTCTCGGATGTGAGCTCTGTATTAGCCGGCAACGATACTAATATTGCCGACACCGTGAATGCAAAGGCTGGAGAAACGGTTGCGCTAACCGGAATCGCAAAAGAACTGATTACCAGCAATATCTTATTTAAACAGATTGAGGTAGCGGGTACTGGTGGTGAAAACCTTGTCGGCTCAGACTTAGCCGATACGATCGAGATTACTGGGGACAAGGCCTTCAAGGCCAATGAGATAGCCTTTACCGGTATTGCAAGCCTCAATACCGGTGCGGGTACAGACAGTATTATTGACGGTACTGGGCAAACCGGCAGCCAGTGGATTTTGGGATCCGGAAATAAAGAGATCACAGGCTACAATATTGCCTTCAGTGATGTAGAAACTATCCAGGCAAATGTTGGCGAGTTGGTTGGCAGAAATGACCAAGATGAAATATTTACGCTTTCTGCTTACACAGATAATGGACAGCAAAAGACCCAGATTGATACTAAAGGCATGGCCTTTACCGGTATTGATATTTTAAGCGCTGGGGACTCAAGCTCTTTTACAGACACGATTAACAGTAGTGTTAACAATAGAAACTGGGCGCTCACAGCGAGTGATAATCAGGTAGAGCATGCCGATGTCATCATCAACGATGCTGATATATTCAGTGGCGGCAATGGAATACTGCAGGGTGCGTCCAATAGCAATGATAGCTACCAAATTGTAAAAAATGCTGATAGCACAACGGCGATCCAAGTTGATGGAATGCACTTCAATGGGCTTACCCGAGTGGAAGCCGGAGCACATGCTGGTGTTAACACAACAGATATTTTGATCGGTACCGACGAGGCCGATACGTTTGGTTTCCTTAGTGGCGAATTACATACTTACGGTATTAGCTTCACCGGTATTGAAGAAGTTAATGCTGGAGGCACAAGTAATGATGGCATTTCTGATCAACTGAATACAGAAACTGATGTAAATCTCACCGGAAATCAAGAAGAGCTGCGCAATGCCAATATCCTGTTCAAAGATATTGAACAGGTCGCCTTTATTAACAACTCGAACGGCAAGATTGTCGGATCGGCTATAGATGACAGCTTTATCATAGCCAGTACCGGTGACAAGCTCACGGCTAATAATATCGACTTTACTGGCTTCAATAAAACGATTGATACCGGCGAGGGCACTGACACCGTTAGTACGCTTGTAGCCAACAGTACATGGAGTCTCTCGAATACAGATAAAGAAGCCACAAGCAGCGGAATTACCTTTACCAATATAGAAAAAGTCACCGCTTCAGATAATCAGGGCACACTGGAAAGTAAGAACGATGATAATGAATTTGCCCTGACTAGTGATGGACGTATTGATGCTGATACTATTCGCTTTACTGGGTTTACCACAATTGAGGGTAACGGTACTGCATCACTAGATGCCAGTGCTATTATTGGCAATCTTCTTTTGCTAGATGACAACAAGGTAAAAGCAGATTTTACCGATGGCAATATTATCGATATTACGATATCCGGTATTAATGAAGCGGTAGCGAGTAATCTGCTGGGTGCGGATATCGCTTATACAGTAAAAGATACCAACAAAGTTTTCGCTAAAGCGATCACCTTCTCCGGTGTTGATCGTATTGTTGATACTGGCTCTAGTGGAGCTGTTACCTCTGAGACCAGTGACCAGTGGGAACTCGTTTCTGCGGATAATGAAGTTAAGCACTCAGGCATTACTTTTGCAGGAATGCGTAGTCTGACGGGTGGTAATAACACCCTCGTTGGTGCCGCTGATAACGGAGATAGCTATCAGCTTTCCCTGACAGGCGATATCACCGTTGACTCCATGATCTTTAAAGGTATTCGCAATGTGAATGCGAATACGGATGATACTAATTATACGGACACGGTAGATGCAACCGGTGCAGTTACTCTTCAAGGTAATAATGCCTTTGGTGTAACCATCGATCCTAATGGTAGCAGCTATGACATTAACTTTAGTGGCATTGATGCGGTTACTAATACAGGAATTTTAACCGGCACCACGGGTGCAGACACCTTCACCGTAGAGGGTGATAATAAGCTGCGCAGCAAAGGCATCCAGTTCTCGGATGTGAGCTCTGTATTAGCCGGCAACGATACTAATATTGCCGACACCGTGAATGCAAAGGCTGGAGAAACGGTTGCGCTAACCGGAATCGCAAAAGAACTGATTACCAGCAATATCTTATTTAAACAGATTGAGGTAGCGGGTACTGGTGGTGAAAACCTTGTCGGCTCAGACTTAGCCGATACGATCGAGATTACTGGGGACAAGGCCTTCAAGGCCAATGAGATAGCCTTTACCGGTATTGCAAGCCTCAATACCGGTGCGGGTACAGACAGTATTATTGACGGTACTGGGCAAACCGGCAGCCAGTGGATTTTGGGATCCGGAAATAAAGAGATCACAGGCTACAATATTGCCTTCAGTGATGTAGAAACTATCCAGGCAAATGTTGGCGAGTTGGTTGGCAGAAATGACCAAGATGAAATATTTACGCTTTCTGCTTACACAGATAATGGACAGCAAAAGACCCAGATTGATACTAAAGGCATGGCCTTTACCGGTATTGATATTTTAAGCGCTGGGGACTCAAGCTCTTTTACAGACACGATTAACAGTAGTGTTAACAATAGAAACTGGGCGCTCACAGCGAGTGATAACCAGGTAGAGCATGCCGATGTCATCATCAACGATGCTGATATATTCAGTGGCGGCAATGGAATACTGCAGGGTGCGTCCAATAGCAATGATAGCTACCAAATTGTAAAAAATGCTGATAGCACAACGGCGATCCAAGTTGATGGAATGCACTTCAATGGGCTTACCCGAGTGGAAGCCGGAGCACATGCTGGTGTTAATACATCGGATATTTTACTAGGCACCAATGATAAAGAAATATTTACTTTTAATGACAGTGCTGAGCTACAGGTTAATGGCTTAACGTTTACTGGTCTTGAGTCTGTCAATGCTTTGGGCGGCGATGATTATGTAGATGCCGAAAATTACTCTAATGGTCTGGAGCTAACAGGTATTGCTGGAGAGTTACGTCTTTACTCTCAGGGGTTACTTTTCCAGGATATTGAAGACGCTTACACCACAACTCTCTATGGCACCGATAATGTTGATGCTTTCAGCATAATTGAAAACGGAAATGACAACCTTGTTGTTGCCTCAGCGATCGATTTTACTGGGGTGACACTTGTCGATGCATTGGGAGGCCAGGACACCTTATCCGTCGATGAGGCAAATCTAGAAAATGGAAAAATCAACGGGATCCAATTCGTTAATCTCAGTGACATTATCTCCAGTAGCATTGTTATTGGGGCGTCCCAAGAAGGAGATTTTTATGTATTAGGGGATGGGTTGGTTTCATCTGATACTGATTCGCAAAATCCTGGATATGAATTTAATTTCACTGGTGTAACAAGTGTTAAAACAAATGGCTATGCAAGAACTGTAACTGGTTTACTTGGCCACAACTGGATAATTAATAACGCTAACACTGCGACGAATAATGGCATTACATTTTTTGATGTCTCTTACTTAATTGCAAAGAATGCAGGTTTAGAAGGGTACTCAAATTTAGGCTGGGCTTTGACTGCTAATGATAATGAAGTAAGTCATGCAGGAATTATTATAAAAAATGCGAATTTAATTAGTGGAGGCGGTAGCACGCTGACGGGCAAAGAAGGCTTTGCTGACACCTACACCTTCCTAGACGGCGGCAGCCAAGGGCAGTTAGTGAAGGTGGACAATATGCAGTTCGCCGGTCTCAGCACAGTCGCCGCCGGTGATGGAGGTGACACCGTGATTGGCCAGGCGGGCCAAGGTTGGGCCCTGACCGACAATGAGAATGAAGTAGAGCACGGCGCGATCACCATCCAGAACGCCGAGTTTATCAGCGGCGGCATCAGCACCCTGATGGGGGGAGACTTCGCTGACACCTACACCTTCCTCGACGGCGGCAGCCAGGGTCAGTTGGTGAAGGTGGACAATATGCAGTTCGCCGGCCTCAGCACGGTCGCCGCCGCCGGTGGTGATGACACCGTGATTGGCCAGGCGGGCCAAGGTTGGGCCCTGACCGACAATGAGAATGAAGTAGAGCACGGCGCGATCACCATCCAGAACGCCGAGTTTATCAGCGGCGGCATCAGCACCCTGATGGGGGGAGACTTCGCTGACACCTACACCTTCCTCGACGGCGGCAGCCAGGGTCAGTTGGTGAAGGTGGACAATATGCAGTTCGCCGGCCTCAGCACGGTCGCCGCCGCCGGTGGTGATGACACCGTGATTGGCCAGGCGGGCCAAGGTTGGGCCCTGACCGACAATGAGAATGAAGTAGAGCACGGCACGATCACCATCCAGAACGCCGAGTTTATCAGCGGCGGCATCAGCACCCTGATGGGGGGAGACTTCGCTGACACCTACACCTTCCTCGACGGCGGCAGCCAGGGTCAGTTGGTGAAGGTGGACAATATGCAGTTCGCCGGCCTCAGCACGGTCGCCGCCGCCGGTGGTGATGACACCGTGATTGGCCAGGCGGGCCAAGGTTGGGCCCTGACCGACAATGCGAATGAAGTAGAGCACGGCGCGATCACCATCCAGAACGCCGAGTTTATCAGCGGCGGCACCAGCACGCTGGCGGGTGGAGACTTCGCAGACACCTACACCTTCCTCGACGGCGGCAGCCAGGGTCAGTTGGTGAAGGTGGACAATATGCAGTTCGCCGGCCTCAGCACGGTCGCCGCCGCCGGTGGTGATGACACCGTGATTGGCCAGGCGGGCCAAGGTTGGGCCCTGACCGACAATGCGAATGAAGTAGAGCACGGCGCGATCACCATCCAGAACGCCGAGTTTATCAGCGGCGGCATCAGCACCCTGATGGGGGGAGACTTCGCTGACACCTACACCTTCCTCGACGGCGGCAGCCAGGGTCAGTTGGTGAAGGTGGACAATATGCAGTTCGCCGGCCTCAGCACGGTCGCCGCCGCCGGTGGTGATGACACCGTGATCGGTCAGGCGGGCCAAGGTTGGGCCCTGACCGACAATGCGAATGAAGTAGAGCACGGCACGATCACCATCCAAAACGCCGAGTTTATCAGCGGCGGCATCAGCACCCTGATGGGGGGAGACTTCGCTGACACCTACACCTTCCTCGACGGCGGCAGCCAGGGTCAGTTGGTGAAGGTGGACAATATGCAGTTCGCCGGCCTCAGCACGGTCGCCGCCGCCGGTGGTGATGACACCGTGATCGGTCAGGCGGGCCAAGGTTGGGCCCTGACCGACAATGAGAATGAAGTAGAGCACGGCACGATCACCATCCAGAACGCCGAGTTTATCAGCGGCGGCATCAGCACCCTGATGGGGGGAGACTTCGTTGACACCTACACCTTCCTCGACGGCGGCAGCCAGGGTCAGTTGGTGAAGGTGGACAATATGCAGTTCGCCGGCCTCAGCACGGTCGCCGCCGCCGGTGGTGATGACACCGTGATCGGTCAGGCGGGCCAAGGTTGGGCCCTGACCGACAATGAGAATGAAGTAGAGCACGGCACGATCACCATCCAGAACGCCGAGTTTATCAGCGGCGGCATCAGCACCCTGATGGGGGGAGACTTCGCTGACACCTACACCTTCCTCGACGGCGGCAGCCAGGGTCAGTTGGTGAAGGTGGACAATATGCAGTTCGCCGGCCTCAGCACGGTCGCCGCCGCCGGTGGTGATGACACCGTGATTGGCCAGGCGGGCCAAGGTTGGGCCCTGACCGACAATGAGAATGAAGTAGAGCACGGCGCGATCACCATCCAGAACGCCGAGTTTATCAGCGGCGGCATCAGCACCCTGATGGGGGGAGACTTCGCTGACACCTACACCTTCCTCGACGGCGGCAGCCAGGGTCAGTTGGTGAAGGTGGACAATATGCAGTTCGCCGGCCTCAGCACGGTCGCCGCCGCCGGTGGTGATGACACCGTGATTGGCCAGGCGGGCCAAGGTTGGGCCCTGACCGACAATGAGAATGAAGTAGAGCACGGCACGATCACCATCCAGAACGCCGAGTTTATCAGCGGCGGCATCAGCACCCTGATGGGGGGAGACTTCGCTGACACCTACACCTTCCTCGACGGCGGCAGCCAGGGTCAGTTGGTGAAGGTGGACAATATGCAGTTCGCCGGCCTCAGCACGGTCGCCGCCGCCGGTGGTGATGACACCGTGATTGGCCAGGCGGGCCAAGGTTGGGCCCTGACCGACAATGCGAATGAAGTAGAGCACGGCGCGATCACCATCCAGAACGCCGAGTTTATCAGCGGCGGCACCAGCACGCTGGCGGGTGGAGACTTCGCAGACACCTACACCTTCCTCGACGGCGGCAGCCAGGGTCAGTTGGTGAAGGTGGACAATATGCAGTTCGCCGGCCTCAGCACGGTCGCCGCCGCCGGTGGTGATGACACCGTGATTGGCCAGGCGGGCCAAGGTTGGGCCCTGACCGACAATGCGAATGAAGTAGAGCACGGCGCGATCACCATCCAGAACGCCGAGTTTATCAGCGGCGGCATCAGCACCCTGATGGGGGGAGACTTCGCTGACACCTACACCTTCCTCGACGGCGGCAGCCAGGGTCAGTTGGTGAAGGTGGACAATATGCAGTTCGCCGGCCTCAGCACGGTCGCCGCCGCCGGTGGTGATGACACCGTGATCGGTCAGGCGGGCCAAGGTTGGGCCCTGACCGACAATGCGAATGAAGTAGAGCACGGCACGATCACCATCCAAAACGCCGAGTTTATCAGCGGCGGCATCAGCACCCTGATGGGGGGAGACTTCGCTGACACCTACACCTTCCTCGACGGCGGCAGCCAGGGTCAGTTGGTGAAGGTGGACAATATGCAGTTCGCCGGCCTCAGCACGGTCGCCGCCGCCGGTGGTGATGACACCGTGATCGGTCAGGCGGGCCAAGGTTGGGCCCTGACCGACAATGCGAATGAAGTAGAGCACGGCGCGATCACCATCCAGAATGCCGAGTTTATCAGCGGCGGCATCAGCACGCTGGCGGGTGGAGACTTCGCAGACACCTACACCTTCCTCGACGGCGGCAGCCAAGGGCAGTTGGTGAAGGTGGACGATATGCAGTTTGCCGGCCTCAGCACAGTCGCCGCCGCCGGTGGTGATGACACCGTGATTGGCCAGGCGGGCCAAGGTTGGGCCCTGACCGGCAATGCGAATGAAGTAGAGCACGGCACGATCACCATCCAGAACGCCGAGTTTATCAGCGGCGGCATCAGCACCCTGATGGGGGGAGACTTCGCTGACACCTACACCTTCCTCGACGGCGGCAGCCAGGGTCAGTTGGTGAAGGTGGACAATATGCAGTTCGCCGGCCTCAGCACGGTCGCCGCCGCCGGTGGTGATGACACCGTGATTGGCCAGGCGGGCCAAGGTTGGGCCCTGACCGACAATGAGAATGAAGTAGAGCACGGCGCGATCACCATCCAGAACGCCGAGTTTATCAGCGGCGGCATCAGCACCCTGATGGGGGGAGACTTCGCTGACACCTACACCTTCCTCGACGGCGGCAGCCAGGGTCAGTTGGTGAAGGTGGACAATATGCAGTTCGCCGGCCTCAGCACGGTCGCCGCCGCCGGTGGTGATGACACCGTGATTGGCCAGGCGGGCCAAGGTTGGGCCCTGACCGACAATGAGAATGAAGTAGAGCACGGCGCGATCACCATCCAGAACGCCGAGTTTATCAGCGGCGGCATCAGCACCCTGATGGGGGGAGACTTCGCTGACACCTACACCTTCCTCGACGGCGGCAGCCAGGGTCAGTTGGTGAAGGTGGACAATATGCAGTTCGCCGGCCTCAGCACGGTCGCCGCCGCCGGTGGTGATGACACCGTGATCGGTCAGGCGGGCCAAGGTTGGGCCCTGACCGACAATGCGAATGAAGTAGAGCACGGCGCGATCACCATCCAGAACGCCGAGTTTATCAGCGGCGGCATCAGCACCCTGATGGGGGGAGACTTCGCTGACACCTACACCTTCCTCGACGGCGGCAGCCAGGGTCAGTTGGTGAAGGTGGACAATATGCAGTTCGCCGGCCTCAGCACGGTCGCCGCCGCCGGTGGTGATGACACCGTGATCGGTCAGGCGGGCCAAGGTTGGGCCCTGACCGACAATGAGAATGAAGTAGAGCACGGCGCGATCACCATCCAGAACGCCGAGTTTATCAGCGGCGGCATCAGCACCCTGATGGGGGGAGACTTCGCTGACACCTACACCTTCCTCGACGGCGGCAGCCAGGGTCAGTTGGTGAAGGTGGACAATATGCAGTTCGCCGGCCTCAGCACGGTCGCCGCCGCCGGTGGTGATGACACCGTGATTGGCCAGGCGGGCCAAGGTTGGGCCCTGACCGACAATGAGAATGAAGTAGAGCACGGCGCGATCACCATCCAGAACGCCGAGTTTATCAGCGGCGGCATCAGCACCCTGATGGGGGGAGACTTCGCTGACACCTACACCTTCCTCGACGGCGGCAGCCAGGGTCAGTTGGTGAAGGTGGACAATATGCAGTTCGCCGGCCTCAGCACGGTCGCCGCCGCCGGTGGTGATGACACCGTGATCGGTCAGGCGGGCCAAGGTTGGGCCCTGACCGACAATGCGAATGAAGTAGAGCACGGCGCGATCACCATCCAGAACGCCGAGTTTATCAGCGGCGGCATCAGCACCCTGATGGGGGGAGACTTCGCTGACACCTACACCTTCCTCGACGGCGGCAGCCAGGGTCAGTTGGTGAAGGTGGACAATATGCAGTTCGCCGGCCTCAGCACGGTCGCCGCCGCCGGTGGTGATGACACCGTGATCGGTCAGGCGGGCCAAGGTTGGGCCCTGACCGACAATGAGAATGAAGTAGAGCACGGCGCGATCACCATCCAGAACGCCGAGTTTATCAGCGGCGGCATCAGCACCCTGATGGGGGGAGACTTCGCTGACACCTACACCTTCCTCGACGGCGGCAGCCAGGGTCAGTTGGTGAAGGTGGACAATATGCAGTTCGCCGGCCTCAGCACGGTCGCCGCCGACGGTGGTGATGACACCGTGATTGGCCAGGCGGGCCAAGGTTGGGCCCTGACCGACAATGCGAATGAAGTAGAGCACGGCGCGATCACCATCCAGAACGCCGAGTTCATCAGCGGCGGCACCAGCACGCTGGCGGGTGGAGAACATACGGACACTTTCACCTTAAGTAAGTCCGGAGCGGATGCCATAGTGCGAGTCGACAACATGACATTTATGGAACTTGATTCTGTGGATGCAGGCGAAGGCTCAGACACTATTGTGGCTACAAGTGATATAGCTGGAGAAACCTGGGTATTGGGATTAGGCCGCGGTGCTCTTGCTGTTGCAGGTGTGAGCTTTGAGGGCATTGAGCAGGTTGATGCAGACAACGTGTCGCTGGACGCATCAACAAATAATCAGGCAGACACTTTCGAACTGGCCAAAACTGGGAAATCGCTCAAAGCGCGGGGTATTGAGTTCTCGTCTGTTGCTAGCGTTTCTGCGGGAAGTGGTAACGAAGATAGCGATACGATTCAGAGCGATGCGGGAAGTTGGCAGTTAGCTGGTACTGCAAATGCCCTTGAGGTGAATGGTGTTCAATTTAGCGGTATTGATCATGTAGAAACTAATAATGCACAGTTATACGGTACTGATGCTGATGATGTCTTAGCCCTAACTGAGTCTGGAATCGCCACTGCGGGAATAGCATTTACAGGCATTACTAAAGTCAGCAGTGAGGGAGGTACTGACCATCTTGTAGGTACCTCTGGCAAGGATACATTTGTTCTGGCTTCCAATGGTGATATTACTGCTGCGGGTATTCTCTTTACCGGGCTTGAAAGTGTGGATACTGGTGAGGGTGAGGACACTGTTAATGCAGCCGGTAGTGGCGCTAGCTGGACATCTTCCAGTAATGGCAGCTCCCTAGAAAACGGAGCGGCTCAAGCCAGGGTGAATGGCCTTACTGTTCTGTTTGATAATCTTGAGATGGTCCAGGGAGTGGGTACATATATTGGCCAGGACATCGGCAGTAACTATGTCTTCGATAGCCTCAACAGCATGACAGTTGCCGGGGTCACTTTTGCGGATCTGGAGAGCCTGAGTGCGGGCAGTGGAAACGATACTATCGAGGGGGCCAATATCGATGCGGTTTGGGATATCAACGATGCGCAGAGTACCGTAAGCGGCAATAACAAAAAGCTTGTGTTTAGCGGTATTGAAACGATAAATGCGGGTAGTGGCCAGGATACTTTTAATTTAAATGGCGGTGAGCTTGCTTCAATAGATACCGGTGCAGGTAATGACACGGTCATACTCTCTGCAACCACCATCGATAGTATTTCCCTGGGAGAGGGGGATGACTACGTGGAAGTGAATGAGAATAGCTCTGACACAGTAGCACTCTCTGGTGGCAGCGGAAGTGATTCCTTCCAGTACAACCTTGCTGGTGATACTTGGCAGGTGAAATCCTCTGGTAACAAAGTAGGCAACTTTAGCTTCTCTGATTTTGAGTTCCTTGATAACACTTCCAGTAATCTCATGTTAGAAACAGACTTTGCTTTTGATTTTGAAAATGGCGGTGTTAATTCCGGCAGCTTCAACAAAAGCGGCGTAGGTTTGCGATTTGCTGGCAGTGGTATGCGTCTCGGTTACGATGGATCAGGGGATATTAATGTACTTAGCAGTGCCACGGGTACTATTGGCGGTAGCCTCAAAGCTAAGCGTGCAGATTTGGTGGTCAGCGGCGATGTCAATATTGAGTCCGATGTCGATGTCCTTGCTATCTCTACTTCCGGGCCGGATGTCGATATTACGGTGCTGGCGAAAGACAACCTACTGATTGATGAAATCAATGCGGGTCGCGGTAACGTTCAGCTGGCGAGTGAGGGCTTTGGCATGCTCACCGCTGAAACCTACGGCGATACCCATATCACAGCGGGCAATATCACTCTGGGTACCGATACTCAGCTCTGGAGTATTATCGGTAGCGAGTTGGTGCCGCTGCGTATGGATGCGCTTACCAATGTGGCAATTGTTTCTGTCTCCTACTACGAGCCTGAATTTATTGGGCAGGTACCGAACTTCACTAGTAAGGGTGACGAGCTGCAGTCTATCGCTGGTGCCCAGGCATCCCAGGGATTGCGCTCCGCAATCCAAAATGGTGTTGAGGACTTCACCCAGGTTGACCCGGCGATTTTCAGTGCGGTGAAACCTTACAGTAGTGGAGTGGATGCGGTGAATTCCCCGGAAATGCGTTTGAGATCCGGTGAGTTGTTACCTGCAGCGGGACTTTCCGGAACCGATGAGGAAGATCCGGAATTCGATGCCAGGCTGGAAGAGAGCCAGGATGTTACTGTCGACTACCGCGAGAAGGAGACCTTGGCCTCCATTAATTCAGGGGGCTGATGGTCCCTAGAAGACTTTAAAATACCGAACCGGCCCCAGTGGCCGGTTTTTTTATGGGCGTTTGTATTGGAAATATCTGGGGACTTTTCGTGGGTAAGATTTACATAAGCCGCAACGAAAAAAGGCCGACTCTTTCGAGTCAGCCTTTTTGGAATTGGTGCCCAGGAGAGGACTTAGGGCCACTTTTCCTCATAGGGGCTATGAGCGCCAGTCAGCTCCAAATTATTGATTTTATTGAATATTTACGATTTATTTTCCCTTTGTGGTTGTCAGCGGTTTGCAGCTAGTAGCAAAATACTGCACCAGATTTGCACCAGGGAGTAAGGGAGCATGGCGACGTTAGCTAAACGCGGTAAAGCATGGCGCGCTCAAATAAGGCTAAGAGGTCATTCTGTTAGTGGCACCTTTGACACTAAAAGACAGGCTCAGGAATGGGCACAGGATACAGAATTTCAGATACGACAGGGAACCTACGGGAAGCCACAGGCCGGAACTTTTGGTGACCTAATGCAGCGTTTTGCTGAAACAGTATCACCAGGCAGGGCAGGGGCTAGATGGGAGACGATCAGGCTCAATAAGCTTCTAGCCGATCCAATATCGCAAGTGCCGCTATCAGATCTTAAGACACAGCACTTTGCTGAATTTAGAGATAGACGCCTTGCCTCCGTATCTGCGGGGTCAGTAAACCGCGAAATCAATCTACTGGGCTCTGTGTGTCGCTATGCTTTGCGCGAGTGGCATCTTTTAGATCACCACCCAATCCAAGGGCTTGAACGACCGAAAGACCCACGCCCACGGGACCGCCGTATTAGTGATAATGAAAGAGATCGAATCCTAAGAGCCCTGGATTGGCGAGAGGCTGCACCTCAAACCCGAAGCCAGGAAGTGGCATGGGCGTTTCTGGTAGCGTTAGAGACAGCGCTAAGGCTGGGAGAGATACTGGCATTAACGCGCGCTGATCTGGATTTACCGGGGCGATTTGTCACTGTGCAGACCTCAAAAAACGGGGACAAAAGGCACGTTCCGCTATCCCGGCGAGCGCTGGAGCTGTTTAGTATGGTGGCGGATAGCTCGGGAAGTTTCTTGGAAGTCGGGCGGGATGTGGCTAGTGTTCTTTTTCGCCGTGCTCGAATAGATGCTGAGATTGAGGATTTGCGCTTTCACGATTCCAGGCATGAAGCTTTAACCCGGTTAGCCAGAAAACTCGATGTATTGGATTTGGCGCGTATGGTGGGGCATCGAGACCCGCGCTCTTTAATGGTTTATTACAATGCGACTGCCACAGAAATTGCATCGCGCCTAGATTGAACCTTGCTCTAGGCGCAATGAATATCCACGGTAGCTACGCTACTGCTCTTGGTCTACCGGGCCCAGATCTTCTAGAGGGCCTTTGTTTCTTGGCCCATTCTCGGACTTCCTCAGAAACCCACCTACGCCCACTCACGCCAGGTATTTTGACCGGCTCGGGGAACTGAGGTTTAGCAGACAGCCTAAATACTGTTGTCTCGCTACAGCTCAAATAGCTTGCGATATCCTCACTGGTCCAAAGCCGTGCATTGGCTCCGCGTAGTGCTTCGGTGATTGTCTCGACAATTTTTTCTAGTTCGCTCATCTTGGATGGTCTCCTTTCCTTTTAGCCTTGCACCAGGGCAAAACCCTGGCCGTTGCGTGTGAGTGCGCCTGTCTGTTGCAGGGCGTCGAAAACGGGTTTAACGGTTCTGTATCCGCCGGTGATGCTGTTGCTGATGTTGCGCAACACTGGGCGGTTGCCGAATTCACCGGCGCAGATGCGCTGCGCCAGTTGTTGCTGTTCTTTGCTCAGGTGGCTGGTGTGTTCTGGCCGTTGTTCAGCTGTTTCGGGCTGTTGAAACGGTTGTGAAACGCGTTTACCAACCGTTGCAGCGGCGTTAAACGCTAGTAACGCGACCAGTCCCACTATGTCGGTGATGATCGCCAGGGCGAGGAAGCCGATATGCTGAAGCCGCGCGGGGTCTGCGTTTAGGATGTTGGCGAGGCTGTTGAAGGCGCTGTGTGTATTGGCGGTTTGGCCGATGGTGGATAACTTCTCGATCAGCTGGGTGCGCTCAGTTTCCAGTGTGGATAACTGCGCTGCGGTATTAAGGGCGCGCTGGCGGTAGCCGTTGTTGGCATCGGTGTTGATCAGGCCGTTTAGGGTGTTGATCTGCTGTTGCAGGCTGTTGAGCTGCTGTTGCAACGCTCGGTATTCCTGGCTGTTACGGGTGCTGCGCTGTTGCTGTTCCTCGCTGTGGGTGGCGAGGAATCCGACCGTTGCAACAATGCTGATTACTACCAGCAGGGGCCAAAGGCAGAGTAGGGCATAGCCACTGGCCTGGCCCTGGCTGCGCAACCAAAGGCCCAGCGGGGCGAAGCTGAACTTGCACAGCTCCAGGGCCACCGCAGTGGCACCGGCCACCAGCTGCCCGCCCAGACCTGCGGGCATGGATATCCACAGCTGTACGGTAAACGCGAGGCTGGTGCCGCAGAAGATTAGGGCGGCGATGCCGGTGAGGGATTGCCAGAGTTTCACGCGGCGGCCTCCGCCTGCTGCTCTACTCGGCGGAACTCAATTACCCATACCCAGTGGTTTTGATCCCAGCTGCCAGCGCCGTTGATGGATTCCCACAGGTTTTTAAATGCTTCGATGGGGTTGTCATACCAGCGCCACTGCGGCAGGTTCGGCCGAGAATCGGGGTGTAATTCGACACCGCCCCACTCCCGGTAGAGGCTATGCCAGCGCAAACCTTCGGCTTTTGCATCTGCCTCGCTGATGTCCTGAATACGCTCAACGCAAACGGTAGTTATTTCTAAGGTGATACGGCTGGCCCAGCGGGGCATGTGGACTGATGGCTTCCATTTTATGGGTTGTTCCATACCATTGCAGTCATAACAGCGTACGGCATCTGGTTTAGAGGCTCGATAGACGATCTGTTCATGTGGCGTGCCTCCCAATGAGCGAACCTCATAACCAAATGTCTCACGCCCCCATAGGCGGTCACCGGGTTCACCATATGGACAAGTTATCGGGGTGGTTGGGAGTCCCGCGCAGGTGAATGGCTTCCCGTGACGGAAAGTAACTGGTTGCGGTGTTATCAGCCTGCGCATCTGGGTTTTACGGCCATCCAGAATTGCGCGCACCATGGGCCCATTAAATAGAATAGGTTTCTCTTTCATTAGGCAGCGCTCCTTTCCTGCTTGCGGTTAGGCAGTATCTCCGCCTGCCATCCGTGGTCTTTGTAGTGGTTGGGGTTGGCTTGGTTTTGGATATTGTCCAGTTCAGGGCGCACCAGTTCAGCCAAATCGTTTAGGCGGACTCCACGCGCTTCGAACTCGGTGGAGTCGGTATAGAATTCGCCCTCTGGGGTTTTGCACTCGACAAAAACCGTTACCAGCCAGTGGTGTTGCCAGTTGAGGATTTCGTGCTGCAGCTTGGCGCGGGCTATATCGCCAACGGCTCCGCCTTGGCGTCGATGGCTGATGGACAAAACCGGATCGCCATCGGTATCCAGGCCGGTACTGCTGCGGGCGGTGAGGACTAAGCCGGGCAGCCAGCGGTTTACCAGGCGGGCGTGTTGGGCCTGCTTGCTCATGGGTTTGCGGGGTTTACGCTTGGCCACTGCTTTCTTCCTCTGGTGGGTGTCCTGCGCAGCGTCCAGAGGAGTCCATGTTGTCGCAGCCGCTATAGTAGCTAAGTCCTTTATCCTGCTGTTTATGAAGAAAATGCCGTACCTCATTTGGAGACATTTCTCTCCCGGTTTTAGCATCCTGCAAAATCCCATCTAGCCACTTATCGGATTTCCTCAATGCACCTTGGATATCAATGCATATATGGCGAGTTACTCCTGATACAAAATTTGTCATGGTATCCCCCGAGTTTATTTATTAATTGCTTCTACCCACTTAGCCCGCACTGGGCGGGCTGGTGAAGCTTGGAATTGGTTGATTTAATCATCCCCGCAGAAGTGTTCTGCTCCTACGTAGCCGCTGCGCACAGCTGCATCCGCATACGAATAACCTTCTTCGATAAGGGCGCGCATTTCTCGATATTCATCTTCAATGCCTGGGTAGTGGCATTGGTCACACCATGCAGGGACGGGTCGTTCTTGAATTACATTTCCGCAGCGTTTGCATGAAATAGTGGTGTCCACCTCAAATATCCCCTTTATTCATTTATCAGGTTCTCTACCCACTTAGCCCGCACTGGGCGGGCTTGGGTCAGTATTTAATTTTCAACAGGCTTTTGGCTGGGCGGTTTCGAATAACCCTGCAGGGCAAGTCTTATCTTTCCGTTCCTTTAGCTTTCTATCCACAACGCTGTAAATCTTTACGGTGTCTTTTTTCTTGTCGAATATCTGTACCCATCTGGTGAAAATATCGTTTTTGGCAATTTGTGTTGCCGCTTCAAAGGCTTCTTTTTCTGAGTGGTATGACTGCTTAAAATCTATTACGCCACCCATCTCAAGGTTGTAGGTGCCATAAAATAGGGCGTATGGTTTCATTGGATCTTGGTCCTGTATTAGGGCCCAGTACCTGCGGCCCGGTTGGCTATTGTGGACAGTCCTAAACTACGCGGCGAAATCACCGATATAAGTTTTCATTTGGGACTGAACCAGCACTGAGCTGAGGTGTGTCTGTAGCTCTCGGCCCATGGCTTCCTGTATGGCTTCTAGTCGTTTAATGCGGGCCGTAAGGCGTGGAGCGTCTCCGCCGGTAAGGATGGATAGGCGCAGATCAAAGCTACGGGATTCCAAGCCGTTGTAGGGGGTGCACTCGAATTTGAACCCTGCCGGTAAACCCTCATCACTGCGGGCTTCGATATTTTCCAAGGCGCTTCGGCTAGATTTAAAGTCGTCAACGGCGTGATCCTCTTTGCGAGAGGATTCGATAGTGAGGCGGCGTACGGCGGCAATGGCTTTGCTGGTATTGATCGCTTCTCCCTCGGCGGTATAGCAAAGGATGTTTTCGGCGTAATCCTCCATAAATTCCGCCATGGCTTTTTGTGAGCACCTGTCGCCATTGAGTTGTAACAATGCCTTGAATTCAGCGGTTTTAATTAGGCGCAATTTTGCAGAGAAGTCGGCGTGGCCGGGTTCTTGGGTGGTTCCCAAGTTGAAAATTGTTTGCGCGGTCATGCTTTCGGGGTCAACAAAACACTTGGCACTCATATTGCCGAAGTCCATGCAATACTGTTCGAAATCTTCAAGCGATGTAGTTTCCATTTTCCCGCGATAGCGTGTGCGGCCCTGTTGATATTTTTCCAGGTTGAGAATCTGGAAGTCTTTGGGAGCTGCCATTGCTGGAGTGGAAAGCTTGGCCTGATCAATTACCTTCGCCAATTCGGCGGCTGTCTGTGATTCCTTGATTTCCTTTACTGCACTTTGGTCCATGGTCATCGATAAATCCTTATTTTCTTTTTGGGTTGCTGGGTTAGGTTGCTATGGCTTCTTGTTAGCCGTTGGTTTGAAGCTTGGCCACGTTGCCGTTGCTCTCTTTATCGAACAGCGGTGGCTGTTTTTCGGGGTAGAAGCTGAGGGCGCCTTTTGTACCAACGTACATTGGGGTTGAGGTGGCGTCGTCTTGGATAATGGAGCCGCGCATGGTCGGCTTTTTGAATTTCAAGGTGTGCTCAATCTGAACCTGATCACTGTTTTGGATTTTGGATAATTTCAGATTGATACTGACCTCACCCTTTTTCTCGTGATCAGTAACGGCGCCGGCAACATCGCTGAGGATGTGGGCTAGTTTTTCTATAAATACTCCGCCGTCCAAATCGGCAAATACCTGGGTGACGTTTGTGCTCATGGGATGCTCCAAGTTTTAATTTAAAATTGGGCTCCGTACCGGCAGCCCTAACGGTTACAGCTGACTGATGCGCCTGGGGCGCGGTTAAGTTTTAGTACTTGCTTTCTAAGGGCTTTTCGCTTGGCCCCTTTCGGCCTTCGGCAATGGGCCCATATTCAAAATTAGGGCGTTCCATAACTGATTTTTTGCTGGTTATTTCAAGGCGTGAAATATCAAACCAGATGGTTTCTTGTGGTTTACCATCCGCGCTCAAACCTGGGTGTACAATTGCTTGAACACACCCATAAAGATCAAAGCCTATATTTACTATTACGCCCTTTAACCCTGTTACCTTGTCCTGGCATTTCATGCCTAGAAGACTTAAATGCTTTTCAACTTGTGTTGTATTCATGCTCTGTAAGGACTCCTTTCTTAACTAGCTTGCGGCTTGGTTTGTTCTTCGATTAGGTCACGAATCCAGACCATGCCTTTAGGTGTAACTAATGCGGTGATGTGCTCAACTCTTACCGGTCCCCTGAAAAACTCGGTGGATTTTGGTTGGAGCAGTCTTTGCTCTACGGCCCATTTTGTTGGTGAGTTGCGCATGGATACACTGCTGTACATAAAGCCGTTATTTCGCAGAAGTTTGAGCAGGTTGTTTCTCCCCATGCAAAGCATTCGCGCAGCTTGGGTTACAGTGAACAGTTTTTCCTTTTTCACGCTGCCTCCTGATTCTGTTGTTGTTGGGCTTGGCCCTGGATGGCTTCGGAGAGTGCGGCGATTTGTTTGCGCAGTCTCTCAATTTGAATTTCTTGCAGCTTCACCTTGTTCAGCAGTTCTTCGTACAGCTCTAAGATTCGGCTGAATTCACTCATTATGCGGCTCTGGCTTTTGCGGCGGCTTCGCCGGCTAGGCCGAAATAGGCTGCGCCGTCTTCATAATCGTCTGCTACAAATAGGCCGCTGCTTGCGCGAGCCTGTTTGAGCAGCACCATAAACATCCAGCCTTCTTCCTCGGTGAGGTGGTGTCCGTAAAGCGCGTTAAAAGCATTTACGGTTTTGGCCATAGATCGCTCGCCGGTTTCGCTATCGCGCTGCTCGGCGCGGTCGCGCATGTGATGGACGCCTTTTTCCAGAAAGGCGTGGGCTCTGTAATCCGGTGGGGAAAATTCTTTGTCGTTCACGCTGCTTCCTTCCTCTGTATTTCCAGGTGATTCCATTCTCGGTAGAGGGCATTCAGTTTTTTATCGCCGTCTGCAATTACGCTTTGCGGTGCTCTGCCGTGGTAGCGCAGATTCATCACGTTGATTGCGTGTTCGTAGTTGTCGCCATCTAGCAGGGAGAGGCTGGCAACGGGGACTGCAAAATCACTGCTATTCCAGGCTGAAAGCAAAACCTGTGCGGCTATTTCACTCGCGCCGGAGTATCCGTTGGCAACACGGAGCAGGGTTTCCACGCTCTGGGTTGGGCTGAAAGTATTCATGCGGCATCACCTCCAAATGGTGGCCAGTCGTTGTGGTGCGTTGGCCGTGCAAAAGTGGGTTTTGGCTGCACTAAACGGATGTGCGCCTTGTGATGGGCGTTGGCGATATCGATGCGGTGCTTGAGGCGATCAACATCGTTTTTGCTCATGGCCGTTGGATGTACAAACACGGTGGCGGTCATGCGATACCCTCCCGGTTGTTGCGGATGCGTATGGTTCGAACTGTGGGGCGGCGCTGGAAGCGGGTGCGTAATTGGTCTTGCGCATCGGCACCGATGCCGCTGAGTACGCAGGCGAGCAGCACGAATTGAATCAATCCGTGCTTTACCGCTTTGGCCACTGCGTCTGTGCTGTTGCGGGCGTGGAGCTTGTAAAAGCACTCGGCCAGCAGGTTGCTTACGTTCGTGACTGAGCACTGCATGGCCTGGGCCGTCTCGCGATTGGAGAGCCCGCGAGCGCGATGGGTCAGCGCTTCGGCCTGGCGTGGGGCCAGTGGTCTGAGGTGCTTGGCGGTGTCCATTTGAGTGCCCTGTCCTTGGTTGATGGGCAAAATATAAGAAACGTTATAATTGCAGTCAATAAAAAAGTTTATAAAATGGCGCTTAATAAATCTTATTGATTTGAGGGGAGTAAAATTGGGGCGGAGAGGGTGTGGTGCGAGCTGGGTGTGGATCAATAGATCCTAGCGAATTTAGCGCTAGGATAACTTATTGTTTTAACTGTGGTTTTTGGGTTATTTCTTTCTAGTCATTACTTCGATGTTTTGTTTTAAAAGTTGGGCAACGTCATGATCCAGTGAACCGTCCTGGATTTTTTCTTTGATGAGTTTTACCAGTTCAATGAAATCTTTGCTTAAAGGCTTTTCAGGAGGTTCGTCACTCTCTTCAAAAAGGTCTCCAAAATGATCATCATCAAAACCTATGGCATCGGCGATTGCATCATGGGGGCAGTCAAGCCAGCCCTGGGGTTGTTGAAGTGGAGGCTCGATTCGCCGAGCCAAACGGTTAGAAATTGAAATATTGCCATCAAGCACTTGCTGGAGCCCGCCAGGAATAACGCTCTCCAGCTTTTGGCTGATCGCTTCTTCTCCGTGGATATCGATCTCCAATTGAAGGTTTCTCAAGCGAATGTCCTCGATACTCTCTCCAAGCATTTTCCCTCGCCCACTAGTGAGCCAATGGGCGTCAACTCCTAGGGCCCGTGCGATAGGGATGAGAGAGGTGCCCTTGCGGGTTCTGCCACTCTCAAGTTGGCTATAGGCAGGTTGAGTAATACCCGCGGCTTGAGCCACTTCGGCCTGACTGAGCTTTGCTGCCTTTCTAGCAATTTTTAGTCGATTTTGGATCGAATCGGTCACGGATTCCCTCAATGAATCTAGTTTTCGCCACCTCTGATTGAGCGGCTTATCAATCATATTATAAATTTTCTTATAGTCTCAGCTAATTCAATTTGTTATTGACTGAAATATAACGTTTCTTATATTCTCGCCTTAGAACCTACGGATAACTGTAAATTGTGAGCACCCATGGACAACATTAAAGAGGTATGCGGGGCAGTAAAAGACTTGGTGACTTTCTTCAAATCCCAAGCGAAGGCGGCCAAGGCTTTGGGCGTTGAGCAGCCCACTGTCAGTAATTGGCTGAGAGGAAAAACTCGGGTTCCAGCTGTGGCTGCGTTGCGTGCTGAGCAGCTGACAGGTGGGGCGATTCGCGCTGTTGCCCTCTGCCCGGAGCTTGCCGAGCTTTCACTTGCTGCTGATCAGCAAGGAACTCCAGAAGTCCAGCGGGCAAGTTAAGCCCATACGGGTTTGTGGGTGAAACCAGAATAACGATCATTTTCAAATCCCCATTTTATTGTCCTGCCATTCTACGGTGAGAGAAGGTTGGGATTAATTCATTGCGGTATATGGGGTTTTGTACAGGGCTCTATCGAATACCCACAGGATGGGCCGGTGCGAGACCTGAGCCGGCCCGCTTAGAAGACGGCGGGAAAGACCGCTGACAGCCGGGAAAGACCGGCTTTCATGTCATTGCGCCTTGAGCGCTTCTGTTTTAGGGGGAATTCTCAATGTACGAACAGTGCACTATGGATGATGTGCGCCGTGCGCTCACGTTTGTTCTCGATTATGCCGTGCGTGATACCTGGGTTGAAATGGGTATGGCGATTAAGGCGGAGTTTGGCGATTCGGCCTTTGATACCTGGGATGAATGGAGCCAGCAGGCCGATAACTATTGCCCTCGCTCGGCGAAAAGTACCTGGAAAAGTTTTAAAAGGTCTGCCGGTGGTGTTGGTATCGGCTCTCTATTCGCTAGGGCGAAAGAGGGTGGTTACAAGTTTGAAAGCCGGGAATTAACACCAGAGGAAAAGGCGGCCTGGGCTAAGGAGAAAGCAGCGAGGGAAAAGCAGCGGGCTGAGGATGTCCGCAGGGAAGAAGCCGAGATTGCAGCCTGGCATGAAGCTGTAAGACAGCAGGCACAGGCAATTTGGTCGGAACTTAAACCGACAGGACGCAGTAAATACTTGGGGAGTAAAAAAATCGGTTCTCACGGCGTTCGGTTTTTCCGCTCCGCATTATTGCTAATTGAGCGGGAAGATCATTTAGAGCGGATTGAGGGGCAGGAAAAAATATCTAAGTTCTTTGCTCAGCCAAAAGAGGGACGCCCGAAGTTCCATTATTTCAAAAGTGGCTATTTTGCGATTCCAATGACTGATATTGATGGAGTGATTTGGAATCTACAAATCATCACGCCAACCGGTAAGAAATTATTTCTACGCAACGGGAGGAAATCGGGGCTGTATGCTTTGCTGGGGCAGATGGATTCTCGCAAGCCGTTGATATTGGTTGAAGGCTTTTCTACTGGTGCCAGCGCTCATGAAGCCACAAACTGCCCGGTTTTGATCTGCTTCGATTGTGGCAATTTGATGCCGGTGGCTCTGCTAGTCCGCGAACGCTTTCCTGATCAGCACTTGGTTTTTGCTGCAGATAATGATTTGCACCTGGAGGTGAATGACGGTGTAGAAAAGGCTAATGCCGCTGCGAGAGCTGTCGGTGGTTCCTCTGTGTGGATTCCCTCTCTGCGGGAAGAAATGGAGGAAGTCGCCGCGTGAGTAAGTGTAAAACAGAGGGATTTGATTTTAATGATATTCATTGTCGTTATGGATTAGGGGAGGTGCGGCGGCAGTGGGAAGCTTTTATGGAGAATGTGGTTGTCTTCCCCCGCTCCCCATCGATTGAGGCGCCCGCTTCGGTTGTTAATGATTCCTCGGGGCCTGTTGATGTTCCACCTATTGACGATGTTCCTCCTGAATATTCTGAACCAAATGAGCTTATTGATTCTCCCGTACCCTCTTTAACGGCAGAGGCGCGCGAAATTACTCTGGAAGATGCGAAAAAGCGCTTCGCTTTGATTTCTGGCACGACCAAAGTGTGGGATGAGCATCAACACAGGGAATTTAAATCTTCAGCTTTTAAGGCTGAGGTGGGGCCAGAAGTGTTTAAGGCGTTTATGGCTGCCACGGATAAACGCAAGGTGCTTGAGAGCGATGTGCATAAGTTCCTTTCTGCGCGCCAGGCCGCCAGCAAGGGGGCCGGGGGAGTGGGCGATCTGTTGAAGCGCTTCACCTTGTTGGAGGGTACAGAAGAGGCATGGGATAGTTTGCATTGGGAAAGGATGCCATTAAAGGTGATTAAGCATATTTCGCCTGATGCTTATGATATTTGGTATCGGCACCCAGATCGGAAGATGGTGCCGCATAGGAATGTGGTATTTGATCCTACTCGCAGGGCAGACCCGAAGACGCACATCAATACATTCCAGAAACTGCCTCTGAACCCTGAAAAGAATTGGGAGAAGTGTGCAAACATACGCGCATTATTGAATCATCTTTGCAATGAAGATGAAGCTGTTTGGCGTTGGATGGTTAGCTGGCTTGCATATCCGTTGCAATACGTTGGATCTAAGATGGATACGGCTTTGCTGGTGCATTCTGATGTTCATGGTTCTGGTAAGTCACTGTTCTTTGACGGCGTGATGCGGAAAATCTATGGGGATTACAGCGCTACGTTAGGTCAGCATCAGATAGAAAGTGCCTACACAGACTGGAAGTCTTCGCTTCTGTGGGGCGTGTTCGAGGAGATCTTTTCGCGAGATAAGAAGTATTCCCAAACCGGCAATATCAAGCAGATGATCACCGGTGCCACTACCCGAATTGAGAAAAAATTTGTCTCTGGTTGGGAAGAGGCAAATTACATGAATAGCGTTTTCCTCTCGAATGAGGTCTTACCGTTTCCTGTAGAGCCTATGGATCGCCGTTTCTTGGTGGTGTGGCCTTTAAAGACCTTGCCTTTGGATCTGCAGAAAGGTGTAGGCAAAGAGTTAGAAAACGGTGGTGCCGCCGCCTTCTATCAGTTCTTACTGGAGTGGAACCTGAGCGGTTTTGATACTCGCACCAAGCCGCCTATGACTAATGCCAAGGAAAGGTTGATTAGCTTTGGTTTGCCTAGCTGGGAAGTATTTTTTAGGGCTTGGAAGGCGGGAGAGACAGCGGCCCCTTTTCATACTTGCCTGACTGCGGATCTATATTCCGTGTATAGGAAATGGTGCCGTGCGGGTGGGTTTCATCAAATGGATATGAATCGTTTTTCTGAGGCTATGGCTGCAAGAGTGCAGAAGAGAAACAGGGTAGAGTATGATAATCCTGGCGGATTCAATACCAAGCCTAAGAAAGGAGTACAAGGAACCTTTTTCCTGTTACATTCCGTGCCTGCAGGTAAAACTCAAAAGGAGTGGTTGTCTGATTGTGTTAAAGCTTTCCGTGATGAAGTTGGTGCACTTCACGAGGAGGCCGCATGATTCCCGTATACCCCCGTTGGGCTCCCGTACATGATAAATATACAGTATACGGCTCTGCAGCCCGCGTCACTTCTAGCATTCTAGCCCTTCCCGTATACCTGTATCCCTCTTACGTGCGCGCACGCACGCGCGCAATTACTGCGGCAGTATTTATTTTTAATTCGGTATTTATTTTTTCTCTGCGCGTGAGGGGTTTCTGTATTACGGGTATACGGGAAGTGTGAAAACCTTAGTAACCATGCGGTCTGTAGAGCCGTATACCTGTTTTTTTTATTGTACGGGAGATATACGGATATATACGGGAAGTTAATTTCAGGTATTTTTCCAGAGGAGGGGTGTGATGATTGATCGAGTTGAGAAACGTTTGCTTGATTGGGCGCTTCAGGTGATTGGGAGTATGGCGCGGCAATATAAGTCGCCAATGGCTGCGATTATGGAGAACGGTGTGAACTCTTCATCTTCTGGCCAGTGGACCAATGAGATACGGGTGAGCCCGATAACCTACAGGGCTCGAAGAATTACCGCCAATATGCGCGCAGGCCGCGGCCAGGGGCAGCGAGGCAAGGGGCCAGTGGTGTTAATTGATGAGGAGCCTATGGAGGTTGAGGATGCTGTGCGCAAATTGCCAGAGATTCTTAGGCAGGTAGTAAAAGTGCAGTATTTACGGGAGGGCCTATCTGCTAAGGGTAAAGCGAAGGCGGCTGGTGTTTCAGTTCCTACCTATTATCGCCACCTTGATGCTGCCCATGTTTTATTAGATGTGGAGCTATTTGGTTCGCAAGGTCCAAGAGTGGCGTAAATATTTTTAAGTTAGGGGTTTACATTCGTGATAATAAAATATTAAATGTAGGCAACCTGCCATAGGTGGATAAGAAGAAACCCGGCTCCCCCAGCCGGGTTTTTTCGTTTCTGACTTTCTATTTTTCATTGCTCCATCACCTGTACTTGGCGGCGTTCTTGTGGGCGCCGTTTTTTTATTCCTTAGCTCTGCGAGCGGAAATTCATGAACTGCAATCTGCAACGATTCGCCTATGGGCCAGATGCCACATTGGGGCGACTGAGAGTGCGCGACTGTGTGTTTTATACGGTAGAGCGCCCGTGGTTGGGGAATCGTCCGTTCGAGAGCTGTATTCCTGAAGGGGTTTATTCCTGTTATCCCTATAACTCACTCAGGTTTCCCAATGTGTGGGAGCTTCAGGAAGTCCCTGGCCGCACAAAAATATTGATCCACACCGCTAATTATTCGGCGGATGTACAGGGCTGTATTGGTATTGGTTCTGGCCTGGCTCCCGGTGGCTGGTGGGTGATGCAATCCCGCAGGGCAATGCAGCAGCTGCGAGAGCTGCTGCCGCCTGAGTTTGATCTAACAATTACGCACTATGTGCCGGAGTATCCGTGATGGGTATTTGGTCTGGAGTGAAATCGCTGTTTAGCAGTAACGCTAAACCTGTAGACGATATTCTCGATAGGGATAACGGGTTGCTGGTGCGGGCAGGTGGGTGGATTAATGGCTTGTCTTATACCGATCAAGAAAGCGCTGAAGATGCAAAGGAATTAATTCGCCATGCTTCAGAGGCCCGTAAGCAAATGATCGATACGGTGGTGGCGCATGTTGCGAGCACAGCGAGTGAGAATACTCAGCGCAGCTTAACCAGACGCTTTGCGGCCTTGGCCATTATTCGTATCGAGATGTTTTTAGTGATGGCCTCTGTGGTGGTTTGGCCGTGGGATTCTGGGTACGCGAAGTTTATCTGGTCTGTTGCTGGGTCGATGTTGATGTTCGGTGCTTTCTCGGCAGTGATCATTTTCTTCTTCGGTTCCTATGGAATCAGCCAGCACATCATGAAGCCATTGGCTGCGGTAAAAGGCGCAGTAAAGAGGGCGGTTCAATGAGTCCAACTGATGCAGCACATACAGCAATGGAGCGGCTAATGATATGGATTGCGGGAGTGGGTAGTGTGACGGCTCAGGTGGCATCAGCGTTTGAGCAATATGTAATTACCTACGGTGCATTCACCACCGGCCTGCTTTCCATTGCTGTATTTGCTTATTACCGTCATCAGGATATTAAGTTGAAGCGTGAGCAGATGAAGCGGGGTGAGGATAGCGATGCCGGTTAAGGCCAAACGTCCATGCCGCAAGTGCAAGCGGGCTCACAGTAATTCAAATGGCTATTGTGATTCCCATCAGGATCTAGTGACCAACTGGGGAGAGTATCAACGGCGCTTGGGTAAGCAGGCCAATCGTAGGTACAAGAGCAAAGAGTATTTGCGCAACCGTGAGCTGTGCAAAGTGGAGGCTAACGGCTTGTGTGAAAGCTGCACTGCCATGGGCTTAATCACTGAGGGTAATTGCTGTGACCATATTATCCCGAAGTCTCAAGGTGGAACAGATGAATTACCTAATCTGCAGTGGTTGTGCACCCGTTGCCATGCTCGAAAGACAGCGCAGGAAGGTGGCGGCGCTAGGGGGAGGGGTGGGTCGAATCTCTAAAGGGAAAAATCCCGACACCGCCGCCCTAGACACGCGTTTATTACCGGTAAATTTTTAGGGGGGGGGGTATTAAATCCCTGGGGAGTAGCTAAGTGCAAAATGACAATGTGGTTCCATTAAGGCCGCCGGAAGAAAAGCAGGATCAAAAGCCTCCAGAGGGTGGAACCCTTTTTCAGGGGATTGCCTGCGAAGCACCACCTTGTCCGGCTTGGTTGAGCAAAGAAGCTAAAAAGCATTACCGCTTCCTTTGTGCGGAACTAAAGAAGGCCGGACTGATTGCAAAGATCGACCAAGGTGCCTTGGCGATTCTCTGCACCTCTTATGCGCGAATGAAAGAGGCCGAAGAAAAGCTGCAAGAGCGCGGCACCGAATATCAGAAAACCCCTAGCGGTTACATGCAGTTGGCCCCGGAAGCTGTGCAGTGGGAAAGGCATTCAAGCAAATATGAAAAGTTGGCCAAGCAGTTTGGGGTCACAGTTCGTGCGCGACAGAATTTCAAAGTTGATAACCCGGATCAGGGAGAATTGGAGATATAACCTATGCCAGTTTCAAAGCTGGCTGACCCCTCACGAGAATGGCTAGATAGGGCGTACCGATATGCCGAGCAGGTGCGCTCTGGAGATATACCAGCGTGCAGATATGTGCGATTAGCGGTCGATCGCTGGTATCGCGACCTAGAAACGGCTGGCGAGCGCGGGCTGATCTTCGATGAGAATGCAGCCGCAAAAGTTTTTCGATTCACCTATCAGTATTGCAAGCACTATCAAGGCGAGTGGGCTGGAACTCCGATTGTCCTGAGTGATTGGCAATGCTTTATCAATGCCAATGTTTTCGGCTGGCTTAGGAAAGCAGATGGCAGGCGTCGCTTCCGCATGGTTTATGAAGAGATTGCCCGTAAGAATGGCAAGACGACCAAGTTAGCCAGTGTCGGCGGCTATATGGCTGCGGGCGATTCTGAGCCCGGCGCTAAGGTGTACTGCGCTGCAACTAAACGCGATCAAGCAAAAGAGGTATTCGACTCTATTGGCATGATGGCTGCGCAGGATCGCGTGTTGCGTAAAGCAATGACCACCTTGAGAAATGTCATTCGCTGCCATACGAGGAACTCACCTAACTCACAGGTGGAACTGCTGGCAGCTGATTACAACAGTATGGATGGCTTCAACGTTCATGCCGGCATTATTGATGAGGTCCACGCTCACCGTGATTCAGGCGTGTGGGATGTGCTCGAGTCCGGCAGGGGCGCGCGTCGGCAGCCTGTGATGTGGGGTATTACCACGGCGGGGAAAAATAAAAATAGCTTCTGCTATGAACTGCGTGGCTATGCCATCAAGGTGTTGGAAGGCACTGTTGAGGATGATGCTTTCTTTGGAATCATCTACACGCTGGATGATGATGACGACTGGAAAGATCCCTCGGTTTGGATCAAAGCAAATCCAAATCTAGGAATCTCAGTATCCCTGGAGGATATGCAGGACCAGTGCCGAAAAGCACAGGAAATGCCCACGGCAAAAATTGAGTTTCAAACCAAGCGCTTAAATATCTGGGTTTATGGTGAATCGACCTGGATGAATATGGAGCGCTGGAACAAGTGCCGGGATGAATCGCTAAATGATTTAGCTTGCTGGACTGAAGGTGAAGAATCTGAGTTTGACGGCATGGCCTGCCATGGCGGGTTAGATCTAGCCTCGGTGGAAGACTTAACAGCGCTAACTCTTGATTTCAAAGATTCAAAGGGGAAGCACACATTTATATCGAGGGCATATTTGCCCGAAGCAGCTTTCCAAAATCGAATAGATAAAGGGGGGCAGCTTCAGCAGGTCTATCAGCGTTTAAAAGACCATGGCTGCTTGGTTATTACACCTGGTGATGCTTGCGATTACAGCTATATCAAGCAGGATATATTGGCCGCGTGTGAGCGCTTTGATGTAAAAGAAATTGCCTTTGACCGCTTTAATAGTTCTCAGTTGGTAAGCGATCTTATTGAGGAAGGTGTTCCCATGGTTCAGGTTGGCCAGGGTACGGGCTCAATTTCTGCTCCGATGAAAGAACTTCTGCGCCTGGTGCTGACTGATTCAGTTCGACATAACAATCCAGCGCTTTCTTTTGCAATGTCCAATGTTGTGGCTGTAACTAACGCAGCCGGGGACATCAAATTCGATAAGTCCAAAGTATCCGAAAAAATAGATCCAGCAGTCGCTGCAATTATGGCGCTGAGTCGGCAAATGGTGCAGGAGCCTGAAACCGATCTGGATGACTTCCTTAACGATCCAATTAATGTAGGCCACTAATGAGTATATGGAGACGGTTCAGTTTCTGGGGCCGTTCGGCCACAACTCAACAGGAAGGGCAGCAATCATCATCACCAGATACGCGAAATGTTGAAAGTGTAAAGACGGTTACTGAAGACACAGCGCTTCAAATATCTGCGGTCTGGGCGTGCGTCAGGCTCCTTACTGAAACCCTCGCAAGCATACCGCTGCATATTTATAGGGTTGATGGTGATGAGCGTGAGGAAGATAGCCGGCACAACTTGGCCAGGCTATTGAAGCGCAAGCCCAATGCCAGGATGACTAAGGTTGTTTGGTTCGAAACCATGCAGCTCAATTTAGTTTTGCATGGTAACTGCTACGCGGTCATAGATCGCGATTCTAAAGGTCAGGCTATCAGCCTTTGGCCACTGCCAGCTCAGCAGGTAGATGTGGAAACACTGCCTGATGGTTCCGTGGTTTATCACTATTACGAGGGTAATGATGTCGCTGTCTTCGCAGAAGAAAATATTTTGCATGTTCGGTTGTTTGGCAATGGCACTATTGGCCTTTCACCACTCGAATATGCTCGAAACTCAATTGGTCTTGCCACAGGATCTGAAGAATTCAGCAGCAAGTTTTTCTGCAACGGCGGCAAGCCGGGCGGTGTACTGACTATTGATCAAGTGCTCAAAGATGAGCAGCGAAAAAAAGTGAGAGAAAATTTTAGTGCTCTCACTCAGGGCTCAGAAAACGCACACAGATTGATGGTGCTTGAGGCTGGCATGAAGTATCAGCAGGTCCAGCTCAAACCTGAAGATATGCAAATGTTGGAAACTCGGCGTTTTCAAATGCGTGATATCGCCCGCTTCTTTGGTGTCCCCTCAATTTTGATTAATGACCAAGAAGGTACAACTACCTGGGGCACGGGAGTTGAACAAATAATGCTGGGTTTTTATCAGCTCAATCTTCGCCCGTATCTCTCTCGCTGGGAGGAAGCGCTAATGGAGAAGCTGCTTCCCATCTCGGATCGACGTAAATACCAGATCGAATTTGCCTTTGAGGGGCTCCTCAGGGCTGACAGCAAAGGCCGTTCGGAATACTCCTCACAAATGGTTAATAACGGCTTAATGACACGGAATGAAGCCAGGAAAAAAGAAAACCTACCAGCTTTGCCGGGTGGTGACATGCTCACAGTACAAAGCGCCTTATCCCCCTTAGAACAACTTGGCCAGCAAACAGATAACTCTGGAGACTCAGATGGAACATAAAGCACTTAGTTTTGAAGAGTGTGAAATTAAGTTTGCTAACGGCAAGCCCAGCCAGTTCACTGGATACGCTAGCAAGTTTGGGAATGTTGATAGTGACGGGGATGTCGTTGTCGCGGGTGCCTTTGATCAGGTTATTGAAACCGGCGTAAAGCCAAAAATGTTTTTTAACCATAATCACTATGCAGTTCCGATAGGTAAATATTCACACCTCGAAACCGATGAAGTGGGTTTGATTGCTCATGGTGAATTCACCAGTGGAATCAGCATGGCAAAGGATGTTCAGGCCGCTATGCAGGACGGCACCGTAGATGGACTCAGCTGGGGTGGTCTCGTATCTCATGATGACACCGAGTGGCAAGGTGACGGTACGCGTCTGATCAAAGTGGTTAACACATTGCGGGAAATTTCAGTAGTGACCTATCCCGCGAATGATGAAGCACGTGTAGACCTGGGAACATTTAAAAGCGCACTTCACCAGTGCGAAACAATCAGAGATTTTGAGCGTTTCCTGCGGGAGGCAGGAAGCTTTTCAAAAAGCTTGGCAGAAGCAACTACCAAGAGAGCCAAGGTTTTGTTTGCGGGGGAGCCGCGTGGCGAAGCCGGGGTTGATGAAATCAATCAGATGTTAAACCGCATATCAGCAAAACTGGAAGGTTAATCACTATGCCTGAATCAATCGAAAAGTCTCTGCAAAATTTTGACAAGAAACTGGATGACTTTATTAAGTCCTCAAATGAGGAGGCGACAACTAATGCCAAGCTTGGCCGTGAGAATAAATCCAAGCTGGAAAGCCTGAATAGTGAGGCAGAAGAGCTTCGCGAGAAGGTATCAGAGATCGAACAGAAAATGGCTTCCCGTTCTACTGATACTCCAGAATATCAGACTATGGGGCAGGAGCTAACCAAGTCGGCAGACTATGAAGGCTTTGTTGGTGGCAAGGCCAGCAAAATGACCTATGAAGCAAAAAATACCTTGCTGGGATCTGGTGATACGGTCGCGCCAGATCGTCAAACTACCATCATTTCTGGTGCAAGTCGGAGTATGCGCGTAACTAGCACTATGCCAAATCTGCCGACCTCTAGTAATGCCGTAGAGTACACGAGAGAGAAAGTTGTAACTCTGAATGCCGCAGAGGTTGCCGAAGGTGGTGCCTTGCCGGAAACCTCTATCACCTATGAGTTGGTGAGTACACCGGTGCGCTCAGTGGGGCACTGGATCAAGCTGTCTAAAGAAGTTATTGAGGATGCTCCTGCGCTGGCGGCACATGTGGACACTCGCTTAATTTATGGGGCTCAATTGCGTTTGGATTCTCAGGTTCTGAATGGAGATGGCACAGGCAATAACTTAAGTGGGTTAGCGCTATCTGGTCACCATGTGGTTTTCACCCCAACCGCTAATGAAAAGGCTGTTGCAAGCATTCGCCGAGCTATGGGAGTAGTTGAAGCCTCTGAATATATGCCCTCAGCGGTTTATATGAATAGTTCAGATGTGGTTGCGCTCGACCTGGAAACTGGTGGTGATGAGCACTTTTTGGCTGGTAACCCGCGCTTGGTGGTATCGGCTTCTGTCTGGGGTCTTCCGGTAGTTAAAACCAATGCGGTAGCAGCGGGTAAGTTCTTTGTGGGGGCTTTTGATTTAGCAACGGCAATCAATATGCGTAAAGGTGTAGCAGTTGAAATGTCAGAGTCTGATGATGATAACTTCACCAAAAATCTGGTAACGGTAAGGGCGACTCTACGCGCAGCTCTATCTAATTACCGACCGGCAGCAGTTGCCTATGGGTCTTTGACCTCATAAGCCAAAAACTGGATTGAGTTAAAGCAATCGAAAGCGGGGCAGTTGGTCCCGCTTTTTTATTTAAGGTAGGAGAAAAGGCCATGGAAAAAATTCGTGTAAAAGTAACTAAGAGCTTCATCTCTCCTGTATATGGTGAGGTAAAAGAAGGTGAGCGGGAGTTCAGCCGAGCTTTTGCCCAGCAGCTGATTGATTTAAATGTTGCGGAAGAAATTGTCCCTGATGATGTCGAAATTGATTTTGATATGGGAGATTCAGCCCCGGAGAGCTCTCAGTGATCTTCGATCTCGCCTTGGTCAAAAAACACTTGATCGTTGAAGACACTGATGACGATGAATATATCGAATCATTGTGCCTGGCTGCAGAGACTGTATTTAATCACTATTGCAATCGCACCTTGTATGAATTCGAAGCCGATTTATCCGAAGCGCCCGAAAACGCAGTTCAGCTAGATAAATCGATTCAGCTTGGGGGCATGGTGTTAGTCAGTTCTTGGTATGAAACTCGCGACGGTGGGAAAAAACTGCCAATGCCTACCCGTCTACTTTGGGATCCGTACCGATGGATAAACGTATAAAAGTTCGTTTACGGGACCGGGTGAGGTTTGAAACGTCTGCTGAAACTGAAAACGAATATGGGGAGAAGGAAACAACCTGGAGCGAATATCTCACCTGTTCTGCTGAAGTCATGCCCTTGTCTGCCTCTGAGCGTGTTGTTTCAGGCCAGGAGTTGAGCGAGGCCCATTACACCATCCGCATTCGATCTAATTCTATGACCAGATCCATTCATGGCCAGATGCGAGTGATATTCGACGGTCATGTACTGGATATCTCGCCACCTCAAAAACTGCAGGGCCTGAATCAATATCTTGAGTTCAGGGCCGTGCAAAGGAGCAGCGAACAGTGACAGAAAGCAAATTTCAGGTTGATGGATTCGCCGATCTAAACAAAGCCCTCTTGGATCTCGGCCCGAGAACAGGAAGCAAGGTTTTGCGCAGAGCAGGGCGTCGAGCAATGGCACCGGTTGAGGATGCTATGCGCAGGGGAGCTAAGAAAGACTCTGGAGATTTGCAGGACAGTATCGGAATGGCTTCCTCCTCTTCTAAGGGTAAGAGTGCCGATCGTATTGCCCGCATCACTGTAGGACCCATCAAGAAGACCAGCGGAAAAGGTGAAGACAAGCGGTCACTGAATAACTTAAATCAAAAAGCGATTGCGCAAGAGTATGGCAATGCCAAGCAGAGCGCACAGCCATTTATTCGCCCAGCGTTGGAAAACAATCAGCAGAAAGTGATTAACAGCCTGATCGACGAATTTGCCAAAGAGTTGCTCAAAAGTGATTGAGACACACGTTGTGAAATGGCTCCGGTCGCTAAACGCCGAGACTGTGCGGCCCCTGTTGCTACCTCAAGATTCCAGCTTGCCTAGTCTTGTATATACAACCGTGGCAGACCGCAGTGATCTTGGGATAGATGGCACGATCGAATCAGATTATTTCCAAGTTCAAATCGATATCTGGGCAGAAACTTACAAGCAGGCCAAGACCCTGGAACAGGAAGCTCGAGCGCTGCACGGGTTTGCTGGTGACCTATTCGGTCTGCAGGTCGGTTTAGCCGAAATCTCTAAAAACCTCGAAGAGTATGACAACGATACAAAACGTTATCGCGTCAGTCTCGATCTAAATCTTTATTTCTAATTAGGAGAGAGTGTTATGGCTCAAGGCTATAAAACAAAGTTTTACCGCAGTAATGATGGCAGCGCTTATACACAAGTTGCAGGTTTGCTGGATATTGATCCGGGTGAAGAGTCCCGAGGATCTTCGGATGTAACGCCAATTGATGGCACCAGCGGGTATATGGAATTTGATCCGGTAGGCCTGCGCGATGCCGGTGAGGTGTCTTTAACGCTGAAGTGGGCTCCCTCTGATGCTGGCCAGACTGCGCTTCGAGCCGACTTCGATGCCGATGTTAATTTCAATTACAAAATTGAATACCCGGAAGGCACTACCGTCGAGTTTGTTGGCCACATTACCGGGTGGGGGCAGGCAGTACCGAAAGACAATCAAATTACCCGGACAGTGAAGTTTAAGATTTCAGGCAAACCCACAGTTACAGAGGCTTAATTTTGAAAGTATCTATTCCCCTCCAACTAAAAAAAGAACCCGTTACCTTTGCCGGTCAAGAATTTCAACTGTATGAGTTGAGTGCTTATCACCGCTGTGAGTATTTAGAAAAAACATCATTAGATATTCCCCTTTCTAAAGGTGATGAGCCAGAAAGCATCGAGTTTAAGACCTGCGGCGATGTGTGGGCATTTCGCCGGGGAGATGTAAAAACTCGGCTGTTATTGGTTGCTTATTCTCTTTGGATGAATCCTGACTGTAAGGATTTATTGGAGGATATTTATGGCCGCTTAATCCGTAGTGTTTCGACAGAAGAGGTCGATTCTTTATACGTGCCTGCTGCGAAATTGTCGGGGCTTTATACGGAGCCAAAAGACCCTGAAGCAGGGGAGGAAGCAGAGGAGGAATCAGGAAAAAAAGATTAGTGCCGGGCTTTACCTTTGCTCGGCAACTTGCCTTTGAATTTAATCGCCCTGATTACTTTCAAATGCTCCACTCCATGAGCTCAACCGAGCTCGACCACTGGTACGAACATTACCGCAGCCGCCCCCTTCACAAAGATGTTTTGGAGTGGCAACAGGCCCACATAGCGGCTGGAACCCATGGCGGCAAACCCAGTAACTACCTACATCAAAACAGCAAACAGAAAACTGTAGAGCAGCAGATTTCTATCTGGAAATCTATGGCCTGATTGGAGATCCCATGGCTAAAAGAGCCACCATAGCCACGCTAACGGCAAACCTGGAGATGAACTCGGCCAGTTTCCGTAAGGAAATGGACCAAGCCAGAGCCCGCACCAAAAAGTTCAAGGGCGAAATGAAGCAAGGGACTGCGGCCAATGATGCTTTCGGCCGATCGATGCGTGGTGCCGCTCAAGGGGTCGCCACTATCGATGGCCCTTTGGGGGGTGTTTCTGGTCGAGTCGGTGCGCTGAATAGCCTACTGACCAGTGGTGCCAGCAAATGGGCATTGTTTGGTGCAGGAGTCGCCGGTGTGACTGCGGTGATGTATCAGAGCATTCGCGCCGGTGAGGAAATGGAACGCCAGCAGCTTAAGATTGAGGCCCTGCTTAAAGCCACGGGAAGTGCTAGCGGCCGCACTGCACAGCAGTTAGATGATCAGGCTCGATCGGTTGCCCGCGCTACCCTGGCGAGCGTCAGTGGGATTCGTGAAGCTCAGGGCGTATTGGTCACCTTTAAGACCGTCCAAGGGCCTGTATTCGATGATGCTATCCGGCTGAGTCAGGATCTTGCCGCCGTGATGGGTGGGGATGCCAAGAGTGCAGCCCTGCAACTTGGTAAGGCTTTGGAAGATCCCACAACCGGGTTAACCGCGCTCAAACGCACGGGTGTTTCGTTTACCGAGCAAGAAAAAGAACAGATCAGGACCATGCAGGAATCGGGGCGCGTGGCAGAAGCCCAGCGCATGATTCTATTGAAGCTGCAGCAACAAGTTGGTGGTGCTGGGGCGGCTGAAGCTGGCGGCCTGACGGGTGCCACTGATTCTCTTGGGCAGGCCTGGGAAGAGTTTCTGGAAAGCCTCAGTGAAACCACCGGTTCAACCAGTATTGCTACAGCAGGCATTCAAAAGCTTACCGGGGTGGTTGAAACCCTGCGCCGAGGAATTGCCCCCACTGAGGAAGAAGAGCAGCGCAACCAGTTTGCCAAGCTCCATAGTCAGTTAGTGTCGCATCAGCACTTGATGGCCAAGGCAGAAGCCGAAGGTGTCCAAGTTCAATTCGAAATTCACAAATATAAAGCCGAGAAGATACTCGCCCAGCTTGATGAGCTACAGAATGCGCAGATAGCCGGACAGAAAAAGCGACAGGAGGAAGAGCGCAGGGCCGAGGAGATGGCCACGGCTGCCAGGGAGCAGGCGGAACAAGATCGTTTAGCCCAGCAGCGTGCCATGGCGGAAGAGGCCGGGGGAGCCCAGTTAATCCAGCTGGATCAATTCCTGGCTAACCAACAGGGAAAGATAAGACTCGACCACGAACAAAAGCTACAGCAGATAGCCGCCCTTCAGGTTGCCGAGGAGGAGCTCAGGAGACGAGGTTTTGAATCCATTGAGGCATTACGTACTGAGTATTCAGAACGCGAGACAGCCCGCTATCAAGCCGCCCTGGCTGAAGAGCAAGCACGGGCAGCCAATGACGGCGGGGAAGGCCGTGAAGTCGGTGAGGATGGTCTGACCGAAGCAGAGCGGAATCGAATCACCGCACGCTTAGAAACCCTGCAGCTTTCCTGGTTGACCGAAATGGAACAACTGCAGGTTCAGCAAGATGATGAAATGGCCCTGCTGGATCAGGCCTACGCCAAGAAGATAATCAATCATGACACCTATGAGCGCAAACTTACCCTTTTAGAAAATAAACATCGAAAGCAGCGCGAAAAGCTTGAAAAGGCATCCAACAAAACCAAATTGCAAATGTTTACTGCCGGTGCTGGGCAAATTTTGTCTGCCGCTGCTGCCTACAACCAAAAAGCGGCAAAAGCAGAAATGGCCATGGCTGTTTTCTCTACAGGGGTTTCGCTCGTAAAGAATATCGCCAAAGCATCAGAGATTGGGTATCCACAAAACATTCCAATGATTGCCGGGGCTATCACTCAAGGGGTACAGATTGCTGGCATGTTGTCATCGCTGAAAGCACCCGGCGGGGCTTCTGGTGATGCCGGCGTGAGTACTGGCGGTGCGGTAGCAAGTTCCCCATCAGAGAGCTTTGCCGCTTCTAACGATGACGGTTTTGTTGAGGGTGAACAGCAGCAACCTGGCACGCAGGTAAACGTGACGATCCAAGGCGATTTGATCGGAGATAACGCGCAAACCATCGCCGATAAATTAACAACCATGTTTGCAGAGCAGGATTTAGTGGCAATCCCCGAGGATAGTCGCCAAGCACAAATACTCAGGGGATAGAAAATGCTAATTCAATACACACCCACACGGTTACTGGTGGGTGATGGCAGTGATTATCAGATTGAATCCAAACTAAAACGTTATGACTGCAAAGACCGACCGGAGGGTAAAGAACACAAGTCACTAAGCGGTAACACGGAATACACGATCTACCGCCTCGAAGAGGAATACTCTTGTCAGACTGTACCGCTAAGACTCACTCATACAGAGTTAGCGCGTTGGAGAGAGTTCAAAAGAAGCTGTGCTTTCGGTGAGTTTTTCACTTTCGATGCTTACGGAACTGCTGACACTCCAGATTTCCCCCAACAAGTTCAACTTAAATATAAATCCTTCAAAGAGAAGCGCGAAAAAGATGGCCGTTTCATCTTTTCATTTACCACCGTCCAAGTCATCGTTTAATCATGCGCAATAACTCAGAAACTTTTGACCTGTACAACCAGGGGGCACAGCGGGAGCTGCGCCTGGTCATCGAGATCGGTTTTGATCTGCCGCTGTATATCACCAGCCATAACGATATTCCCAGTTTGCCAGCGAATGCCGTGCTTGGGGCACTTAAAAAATGCAGTGCCACCAGCCAGAGAATTATTCCTGAACAAGGGCGTGCAGAGATTGGGGCTATTTCCTTTGAAGTCGTGGATATCAATGGCCAGCTTTCTTATGTGCTCCGTGATGAGCTGGAACAAGGGAACGGCATCAAGGGTCGCACAGTACGTTTGTATCAAGGCTTTGCTGGGCTCGACTGGGATGATTTCCGTTTGGAGCAAACCCAGATTGCCGAGGAATCTATTGCCTACGCCGAGGGCGTTTACCGGGTGCGCTGCCGGGATATTCAGCGGGAGATGCGCCGCGATATTTTTGTACCCAATAGCACGCGCCTGGCTGCCAATTTCCCTAAATCGAGTAGCACCCTGTGGGTATTCGATACTAGTCCTTTTGAGCCGAACCCACATACCGCGGCCTATGGTGATGCCCCTAACCAGTCTGTCTACTACCTGAAAATTAAATATCAGGACGGCTTCGAGATTGTGAGAGCCACCGGGAAAACAGGGAATAGTTTCACCGGCTGTACGCGTGGATTGTTCGGCACCTTTGCCCGCGACCATGCGTTGCCAGAAGACAGCGGCGATGAGAGTGGCGTTGAGATAGAGGAGTTTGTTTATTTGGAGGGACCGGGCCCCCAGCTTGCCTATGCACTGCTGACCGGGAAGATTCTCGGCACCAATAACCTACTGCCCTCTAATTGGCACTTGGGAATAGATCCCGCCTTTGTGGTACAGGACGAGTTCGAAAATATCGGGGCAGATTGGTACAAGCCCAGCGACCACAGAAAAGGCAAGATCCTACGCTTCGACGGCCTGGAAAAGACCGATGGCAAAAAGTTTATCGAGACTGAGATCAATTTATTGCTCGGTGCCTTTATGCCGGTCAATGCCGCCGGCCAGCTGGGATTTCGCCGTATGGCTGGAGTGCTGGCTGAATCCGGTACCGTGACAACCATCACTCCCGATGATGTCAGAACTCTGGGCGAGCTCAAATACAATTTAGCCGGGGTAAAGAATGCCTTTTCGGTGCAGTGGAGCTGGTTCGAGCAGCCGGGCTTCGATGGCAAGTTCCTGCGCTCAAATAATTTAATTGATGCAGATTCTATTTCCATCCATGGTGAATCAAAGTCTCTCGCTCTGAAGTTTCGGGGGCTGCACAATTCCCGGCATACCTATACCACCCTTAAAAATACCTTTGATGCCCTGCGCGATCGGTTCGCCGGGCCTCCCCTTACTCTGCGCCTGGGGTTGCTACCCAGCAAGAACGATTTGGAAGTTGGGGATATAGTACGGGTTAGCCTGCCGCAAATCCGCGATCACAGTATTCGTGGAGATCGGCCGCTGCAGTGGAATTTCAGCAGTGGAAAAGAAGGATGGGCGGGAGCTGGGGGGGAATCAAGAACCAAAACCAGCGCTGGCGGCGGTGTGCTCTCCGTTACTTGCGTAGACTCTGGCCCATACATATATTTCTTTATTCCTGCTGATCAACAGTTTACCGGCGCAGATGTTCCCTATGTAAAAATTCGCCTACGCCGAACCAGTACGGAGCCAATACCTTTAGATTCCTATTTTGTTTGGAAAGATGAAGGCGGCACCTTTCACAGAGTAAATATCAACAGTAAAGCCGAAAAACTAAATGAATTGCCTCTGAACAGCTGGCATGAGGTAGTGCTTGATCTATCTAGTGAAGCTGCATGGACGGACAATAACATTAGCTTGTTGCGTCTCGATATTGGCAGCAACTGGGTCGCTGACTGGTCCTATGACGTGGACTATATCCGCCTGCTGCCAGCCCTGGGTCTGGATGAATACAGCCTGGATCGCGCCATGGAAGTACAACGCTTCAGTGTCGATCAGGTCAGCGGAGCCGTTTCTGTAGATTTATTTGGCAGCTATCAGCCTGCTTCAGCGGTGCCCGACCAGCCCAGCGGCAGCACTTCTACAGGAGAGCTTCCCGACAGCTGGTATGACTCCGAAGGCACCTCGATGGCCGACGCCGGCCTCGCTATCGATGCCAGTGGCTTCCTCACCGCTAACGGCACCCTTTACGGTGCGGATAACAGCCGGACGATCTTTTATTACCTGGGAGATCTAACAATCCCCGCAGGCCGCACACTTTTTGTCAGCGACAACGTTGAATTGCATGTGCGTGGTGTTTTGCAAATAGACGGCACTTTGCGCGGTGTCCCCAGTAATAATGGGCGTGGCTTTTTGGGCTCTTGTCGCGGTGGTGGTGGGCGCGTATCTGGAATTGGCGCCACTAACCGAGCTATGTACAACCGTATTCGCGGCAAAGTTGTAGCTGGTCGCAATGCCGTTATGCCACCACTCAATATTGAGAATAATGGCGGAGAGTTAGAGGGTATCCCCGCGGATATGCGCGGCACCGGCGGCGCCCACGGCGGAAATAGTTATTACTACCTGCGCGGCGATCAGAGCTATGACAATAGCGGTTACGGTGGTTCTGGCGGCCAGGGTGGGGCGAGTGTGGTTATCGTCGCACGGGGTATCGCCTTGGGTGTGAGTGGAACCATTAATACCTCTGGGGGCAATGGCAGTGGTGGCAGTCTGGGAACTGGTATCCAGAAGATTCCCGGCGGTAGTGGTGGCGGTGGTGCGCCTGGCGGTATTGTTTTATTAGTGGACGGTACCCAAAACCCCATGCCGGTACTGACCAATAGCCGCATAGTGGCCTGCTATGGCAGTAGCCCGAATAGTCCCGGCACTGCCGGCCAGGGGGGCACCTGCTTGGGCACAACGGCCGCGCGCGTATTATTTGTGCCCAGGTCTCGCACACCCTATCCGGATCCAGAAGATCCCGCGCTAGACCCGAATTTACAGGCTGCGCTAGAGGCTGCAGAGGAAGCCAAGGCCGATGCACAAAAGGCCCTTGAAGATCTCGGCAATATCTCTGCAGACGGTGTGCTGCATACCAATGAAAAACTGCAGTTGATCCGCGAATACAGCCAGCTAATAAACGATCAAGTGAAGCTGGATGCGCTGGCCAGTAATTTCGGCACTGCGCTCGATGCCAAACGGGCGGCGTTTACGAATGCTTTGACCGCGCTGACAAGCTATCTGCAAGGGTTAACCCCAGCCTGGGATAACCGCCAGGAAAATACCCCGGTAAGCCGCACCCTATTTGATAGCAATTGGACCTACGCCTACGACCAAAAAACAGCACTGCATAATGCCGTAGTGGAGGCGACCCGCACCAAAGCCTTTGACGCTACCCGCAATATCATTGGCTATGACGAGGCCAGCGGTACATTTACCGATGACGGTATCTTGATCGGCAATATGCAAAGCGTACGCAAGGCACAATTGCGCGCGCAGCAGGCTTCGGGTTCTGTATTTTTCGAGGCGTTTACTGATACCACGGCTGCCGATGATTGGGTGGTCTATGCCGGCTCTGCATCGGGATACCTTTACGAAGTGAGACCGGACTCAGACAAGGATGTAGCGGGCGGAAATGTCCTGCGTGTCGGCCAGGATGACAAGGCCTCCAATGCTTGGCTTGAGTACAAGGAACGATTTCCTTTCGACCCGAACAAGCTTTACCGGATTAAGTTTCGGGTGTGGGTGGGTTCCGGGGGCGACGCAGACCGGTCGCTGTATCTGGGTATTAATTGCTTTGATAAAGATGGCAAGCGGGTCAATGCCAGCGGCAGTGAGACGCATTCGGGCTCCCATTATATCGCTGCGCCTGGTGTAAAGGCGTCTGGTGCGGGTTGGAAAGAATACACCGCATACTTTCAGGGCCGAACAAGCGGCAATGCCAGCTACCAATCTACCGTGGGGCACAACACCATAGCCCAGCCGGCTCAGCTGCAGACGACCGTCAGGCAGTTTACGCCGGTGATTATTGCTAACTACGACGCTGCCAAGAAAGGGGCGACCTTTATCGATTATGTGCGGATCGATACGGTTGAGCCCACTGGCAACGGCCTTTATTTAAAGATCAATAGCAATTCGAGCCTGGCCGACAATTCCAGTCCGGGGGAAGCACGGTTGTGTGGCTTTGATGCAAATGGCAATCCCGTTGGCACTCTGCCTGGCTGGTTTTACTGGGGTGGCAAGCGGATAAAAATTCCACCGGTGGAATTAAATCCGAGTCTTGGAGGCCTGTTTTATATCGTCACCGATACGGATGGGGTTTGGATTTCAGCGGGTTCGGCCTTGTCGGTATCCATTGAGCGCGGAGCCTATAGATACCACTATTACGATAGCGCCAGCTCAGCAACCAAGCGCGGCTATTTTTCGTCAATAGAGAACAAGCTGATTATCGGAGAGATTTTGCTCTCCGGATCGGAAGTGGTTAAAAGTGGTGGTATTTACCAAAACCCACGCCCGCTCGCTGGGTTCGCTACGTTCCTCAGCGGACTCAATGAAAAAGGCGCTATCAATGAACAGCGCAGTCTGCCGCATATCCAGTCCAGCATGTCATCTATTACGAGCGGTGGGGCACCGCTTACCGCGAGAGATGACGGCTCTACTGCAAAAATCACGGTTGCCTCGCATACAGTGCAGTACGGATTTGGCGCTGTCTCCTATAACAGCGGCAGCGTTACTGGCCTGTCATTTTCCAGAAAATACTATGTGTATTGCGATGATGAAGGCTATGAAGGCGGCGCAGTAACTTATAAGGCCACCACAAGTTTCACCGTCCTGGCTGCAAATACCCATCGCCGCTATGTAGGCACAATCACGACCCCGGCGAATGGTGGCGGCGGGACCATACCGACAGACCCTTGGTGCGTAGACTATGACACCTTGCTGCCTGATGGCCGCTATGTGCGAGATCTACACCCGGGTGATTTGGTGGAATGCATCGATGTCGGCACCGGTGAACGTGGAATGTTCCCGCTACATGCAATGGGTTCCGGTAAGGAGATGTGTTACAGCCTGCGCACCCCTGAAGGTGCGGAAATCTGGCAATCAGAATCCACGCCAATGGATCTACCGGATGGTTCAATTGTTCGGACTCCCGACATGTTAGGGAAACCGGTCTACGTATTGATCCAAGGATCTTCTCAATTATCGACCGTTTCAGAAGTCCGCAAACTTGGCCAGAGGCGCGTACTCAAGCCTGATTTTGGCGATCGTATGTTTTTCGCCGGGCGCCACTCAGAACTAACTATTGCAACCCATAACGCAAAACAAAAACCTTAGGAGGCATCATGCCCAGCTTTTCCCCGAAAACTGTTCCCAACCTGGAAGCGTGGCAATTCGCCTACACCATCGACGACGGCCACAGTGCCGGCACTATTGTGCGCGCAACGGTAACCCAGACCACCGAACCGGCATCCACTGAGGCCAAAGCCGCCGCCGTTTTAAAATGCACCATCGCAGTTATTGATGACCAAAATAAAGTGCAGATTGACGGCGCTGGGGACGAAATGAGTAGCGTGTATGTAACGACCAAAACACTGCAGACCGATGCCGGGCAGGCCATCAATGTTGCCGACCATGCCGCCGATCTTGTAGCCGACTGTATTGTTGAAGTGGCAAACCGCCTGGCTGTGCATAGCTCGATTGCGGCTATGGCTATTCCGAGTGGGTAAAGAGGGGTAATGGTTGGCTATCTGCCAGCCATCCGGCCACACATCCCGCAATAACCTGGGATACCAGTAGAAACCAGGCTGAAGTGGTGGGGCAGATGTTGGGGGGGGGTGGATGGGGTGTTTTGGGATAATCAGGTGGGTTAGATTGTTTTTTATCTGGGGTAAGGCTCGGGAGGCATTGAAAATACAGCATTGGCCTCAACTCTGTCAGAGGGTACAGTTAAATTACAGAGGGAGGCATTGTGATAATTCAACAGGTGGCTAAAGATAAGATTAATGTTATTAAACACAACGGCGAAGAGTTTGGTGGCTTGAAAGCAGTTGTTGGAAGTTCAGGGATCATTCTCGAATACAGCGGGTTTCTAGTTGAGCCTAATGATTTAATTCAGAGAGAGATGTCAAACGGTGGGATTGAGAACTTTCAAGTTATTGACCCTGGGTATAATGAAGGGCATCCACCAATTAAGCCCTTCTATAATATGAAAGTTAAAAAGCTAGGGCTTCCAGAGGCGGAGAAAGTGAGGCAATCCATTACATATAATTTTAGTGGCCCCAACGCTCGAGTTAACAATGATTCAGTAGATAACTCTACCAATGTTGTGAATGTTAACTCCGATGTAGCAGAGCATATCTCAGCACTTCGGTCTGAAGTAAATCGTTTAGTTACAGATGAGCAAGAAAAGAGAGAGGCTTTAGAGCTAGTTGACGCAATTGAAGGTCAATTTTCTACTGATAGTCCTAGTAAATCAGTGGTAAAAACTCTGATTTCAGCCTTACCTTCTCTCGGAAACATCGCTTCAATAGGCTCCTTGCTACTCTCCGCAGTGTCAACATTGCCTGTTTAACTTGCTTTTGGCTCCCGCGCTTCCGGCTTATAAGTGGCCTTGGTATCCGCAGCAATACTGCCGCTATAAATACACAGCAGCCGCCACATCGCATAGGAAATATTCTTTTCCCCGCTGGTGAGCTTGCGCACCTGGCGGCTGGACGTGTAGCCGAGCAGGGCCGCCGCTTGGGCACCGGTTAATCCGGCCTGGGCAATTTCCGCTTTAATCTCGGCACCAGTGGGCGGTTCAAAACCCGCGTCGTAGCGTTTGTAAATCGCGGGGCGCGCTGGTCCCTGGTTATAGACTGGGCTCTGTACACTCATTGCTTTATCCAAGGGCGGGCACTGCCCGCCGGTTGTGTTTGGGGGAGGGCTTATAAAAGCCCCTTCTCCGCAAAACTCATATTTTCTTCGCCGCCGATAATGATGTGATCCAGCACCGTCACGTCCACCAATGCCAGCGCCTGGGTTAAGCGCTCGGTGATCCAGATATCCGCCTGGCTCGGCTCAGCGTTGCCGCTGGGGTGATTGTGGGCAAAGATCACCGCCGCTGCGTTTAGCTCCAAGGTGCGCTTGACGATTTCTCGCGGGTAAATGCTGGCCGCGTTTAGAGTGCCCTGGAACTCCTCACGGTAGGCAATCACGCGGTGCTGGGTGTTGAGGTAGATCACAGAGAAGACTTCGCGCTCCAGTGCGGCCAGGTTCAGCAGCAGGTAATCCACTACCGCACGCGGGCTGGTAAGGGCGCTGCCGGGCTTGCGCAGCTTGGAGAAAAGAATCGCCTTAGCGGCGTTGATGACGAGAGATTCGAATCGTTGAAACATGCTTTTTCCTTTCGGATATTGGGGCCGCGTTGTGCTTCCCACTGGCGACTATACTAGGCCCCATGGGGCCTATCGTCAAGCATTTTTTTAGGCCCTTTAGGGCCTATTGAGACGTTACATATTCATGTCGAAGTCCGAAAAGTCTCGCTCTTGTTCTTGTCTCTGCTGCTCTTGCTCTTGCTCTTGTCTCTGTTGCTGTTTCTTGAGCGAAAGGCTTTCAAACTTCGCAAGTGCAATATCTCTGTCCCCACTAGTGAAGATAACGCCTGCCAGTGTTTTTATTTCATAAGTGGTGGTCACAATACCTGCGCCATCGACTTCTGTGATTTCAGTAAGAGTGAAGTCATCATTGCTTAGCAGTTCATTTTCTACGTGCATTTCAATTTATCCTTTTGTTTCTATAGGTATCAGCGCCTACATATTGACCCTCTAGTGGTCCCTTAATTCAACAAGTTGTTTTCGAGGATAAATTCTTCCCCGTGTAATGGGTCTGCTCGAAAAAAAGGATCGGGAGGCATACAATCAGTGATCAACAATTGCGCGGCACCGTGCATGTATTGAGGAGGCGGGACAATGCCAGATAACAGTCAGATCTGGATCGAGTGCAAGCCCGATGTGATGGTGGGCAAGCCCTGCGTTAAAGGAACGCGGATAACGGTTGAGAGCATTTTGCAGATGCTAAGCGCCGGGATGACTTACAGCGAGATTATTGAAGACTTCCCGAGCCTGGATGAAACCAAAATACGCGCGGCAATCGGATATGCTGCCGCTCACCTGAGCAAGGGAAATGCGGCTTAATGATACTCATTGATGAGAATCTCTCTTACCGGCTAGCCGCTCGGCTCGCTGGGGATTTTGCTGGCACTGTTGCTGTGCCTAAAGTGCCAGCCTTGGGGGAAGGCACAAAAGATTCCAGGGTGTGGGAGTACGCACAAGAGCAAGGCTTGGCGCTACTCACCAAGGATAAGGATTTCGTCGACTTCTGGCGTCGCTTCGGGCCTCCCCCCAAAGTCATCCGATTGGATATTGGTAACAATATTCGGGTGCGCTCCATCGAAACCCTGATGAAAAGCAATAAGCGCCGTGTACTGGAATTTTTGGCTGAACCCAAAACCGGACTGCTGGTGCTCAATGGTGGCTAATCTTCCTCGGTGGGATCGTGCGCTTTCTTCTGCGCTTGGTAGGTGCTTTCGATAGACCTTTGAATGTGTAGCTGCCACTCCTTGGGCAGTTGCGTATAGAGGCGTGCTGTTCGTGGCGGAAAGGGTATCTGTGCAAAGTGGTGCAGGTTCTCGGCCCCGTACACTTCCGGCAGGGTGATTGAGACCGCCTCACACCAGGCCGGCAGCAGCTCCGCCGGCACCTTCTGGCGGCCTGTTTCCATTTTAGAAATCTGTGAAGGTGCTAGCCCCAGCCTCTTACCTAGCTGCGCCCCCGTCATCCTCTCTCTTATCCTTGCTTCGCGCAGGCGCTTGCCTAGTGTGCCTGGCTCTAACATCCAGCCGTTGCCGTACCCTCATGTAATAACAAGATTTCGATTATCGAAATTCAACCGCATTTTGCATTGCTAAATTGGAAATAATCCAGAATATTCATTTATAAACTGTGATTTTGTTAGTAGTGTTTCGGTGTTTGTCGCCAAAAGCCCGAATAAATCACTGAAGGGATTCACGGCGACAGGCCGCCGTCGCTCGAAGGCTCTTGCGGCGGTGAGGGTTTAGAAGTTCCTACAGGAGGTAGACCATGCCAATGACTGCTCATATTCAACAGCTTCATCATATCGATAGCCTTTGTTCCGGCCTGGAGTGGGTCACGGACTGCCCGGATCAAGGTGCGCGGGATGTGTTGATACGGTTAATCGGCGAGGAGATGGGCGCAATCGTTCGCGGTGTAATTCATACGGCGGAGGCGTTGAATGTTGGTAGATGTTGCTTGAAGGAGGAGGCAGATTAGAACCCTACGCGGACAGTTAGCTTTTCGGGCCTGCTTGCCAAGTGGGGGGCTCCAAAATAAACTGTATAAATATACAGTTTATTGGGCATTCCCTTATGGCACTTACTCCCCTGTACAGCCACGGCATCAGCTGTGGCTTCCCTTCACCTGCAGATGATTTCAAGGAAGCCGCACTCAGTCTCGATGATCATCTGATCACTAGGCCGTCAGCCACCTATTTTGTCCGAGCCGATGGGGATTCTATGGTGAATGCTGGTATCCACGATGGTGACCTGTTGATTGTCGATCGCTCCCTGACGCCTGTACATGGGGATGTAGTCGTGGTGGCCCTGGATGGGCAGCTAACCTGCAAGATTCTGGATCGGCGCCGGGGTAGGCTACTGCCGGCAAATTCAAATTATCCGGCAATCCCAATTTGGGAAGGACAGGAGTTGATTGTGGAAGGGGTGGTTAAGGCGTCAGTTAGATGCCATCGAGCTTGCTAATAAGAGGAGCGGGGCGGGCATTATATCGCGTTGAATAGCGCGATTAGTCGCACTAAGAACCTGCCAGGGTTAAGGCATGAAGTGCAGAACTCACTAGGGTTTAAAGAGAGGGGTTCGGATGTCTTTTAAGATTTTGGGGATCAACACTCTAGGAAGGGGATGCGGTGAGTGTTTTTTGAGTGCACCATCTTTACACCAAATTGACCATAACTCGTTGATTTATAAGAGAGTTATGGTGCCCAGGAGAGGACTTGAACCTCCACGACCGTTAGGTCACTAGCACCTGAAGCTAGCGCGTCTACCAATTCCGCCACCTGGGCAAATCAACGTGTGCTCCGTTGAGGACGCGAACTATAGAGATCTGCAGGGGGAGTGTCAACGGTTTCTTAGCGCTTATTTCAACATTTTACCCAAAGGTCTGGAAATGTGCTGAAATCGCTTATAATGCGTTCAACAGCGGCGAAACATTGAACAAAAACTCTCTACCTCCGCCGCCTGCCTTTGACCGGATAACCTCCGGAAGCCGCCTCAATGGGCGGTTATCTCAACAACGGATGCTGTTTTGACACACAAAAATACTTCAGGCCCCCTCAACGCTGACCCTCATGCCCAGCGAGAGGCGGAAAAATATGAAAAGCCTATCCCCAGCCGAGAATATTTGCTGCAACTTTTGGAGCAGCAGGCGGAACCGGTGCCCTGGGAATTTGTTGCCAACCTTCTTGAATTAGAGGATGAAGACCGGCGTGAAGGGGTGCGCCGACGCCTAATCGCCATGTCCCGAGATGGCCAGATTGCCAGCAATCGCTCCGGTGATTTTGGTGTGCTGGACAAAATGAGCCTGGTTCGTGGCCGCGTTATTGGCCACCGCGACGGTTTTGGTTTCGTTGTGCCCACGGATGGTGACGGCGATTTATTTTTGTCCCATCGACAAATGCGCAAAGTCTTTGACGGCGATGAGGTGCTGGTGCGGGAGACTCCCGGCGGCTTTCGCGGCAAGCGTGAAGGTGCCGTGGTTCGGGTAATCAAGCACAATACCGAACAGCTGGCTGGGCGCCTTTACCGGGAAAATGGTATCTGTTTTGTGCGGCCCGATAACCCCCGCGTGAACCTCGATGTGATGGTAGCGGCAGAAGATGCCGCCGGTGCCGAACACGGCCAATATGTCGTGGTAAAAATTGTCACACAACCTGGGCGTGACCGCGTACCCCAGGGGGAAGTGCTGGAAGTGCTCGGCGACCATTTGGCACCGGGCATGGAGATCGATGTCGCGATCCGCAACTATGGCATCCCCCATATCTGGCCCGCGGCCTTACAGGCGGAAGTGGATGCCATTGCCAATGAAGTGCTGGAAGAGGATAAAAAAGCGCGGGTTGATTTGCGCCAATTACCCCTGGTCACTATTGATGGTGAGGATGCCCGCGATTTTGATGATGCAGTTTACTGTGAGCTTTTGCCTGACAACAGTTGGAAGCTGCTGGTTGCCATTGCCGATGTGTCTCACTATGTGCGCCCCGGCTCGGTGCTCGATGAGGAGGCCCATAGCCGTGGCAACTCGGTTTATTTTCCCGACTTTGTCGTGCCTATGCTGCCGGAGAAATTGTCTAATGGGCTCTGCTCATTAAATCCGGAGGTAGACCGCTTGTGTATGGTGTGCGAGATGCACATTGATCGCAGCGGTGAAATTACCGATTACCGTTTCTTTGAAGGTTTGATGCGCAGTCATGCGCGTCTGACTTATACCCAGGTAGGGCAGGTATTAGAAGAACGGGACAATCGCGATAGTGGTCTGCGTAAGCAGTTTGCCGCACTGGTTCCACATCTGGATAATTTGCACGATTTGTACCTGGCGTTGCGCAGTGCCCGCGATCGGCGTGGGGCGATAGATTTTGAAACCACCGAAACCCGTATTCTGTTTGACAGCGAACGCAAGATTGAGCGCATAGTGCCGGTTACGCGCAACGATGCGCATAAACTGATCGAAGAGTGCATGTTGGCGGCCAATGTCTGTGCGGCGGATTTAATGGAGCTGTCGGAATTACCGGCTCTCTATCGTGTGCACGATGCCCCGAAAGAAGAAAAACTCAGCAACTTGCGCGAGTACCTCGGTGAGCTGGGATTGCGACTGCCCGGTGGCTCGGAGCCACAGCCTGCGGATTTTCAGGCGTTACTGGAGCAGGTCGAGGGCCGTGCGGATGCCCATATAATTCAAGTGATGTTACTGCGTTCCATGAATCAGGCGGTCTATCAACCGGAAAATCGCGGCCACTTTGGCTTGGATTATCGCGCCTATGCCCATTTCACCTCACCCATTCGCCGCTATCCCGATTTGCTGTTGCACCGTGCCCTGCGCTGGCTAATTCGCAATGGTAGTGCCAATGAAGCCGCAGTGGTGCAGAAGGTATACAGCGTGCCGGGTGCCAGGCCCATCGATCGACAGCAGATACTGCCCTACGATATGTCGGCGATGTTACAGCTCGGCGAACAGTGTTCCATGACTGAACGCCGTGCAGACGATGCTACCCGCGATGTGGTTAGCTGGCTCAAGTGCGAATATTTGCAGGATCATGTGGGTGAAGTTTATTCCGGCGTAATTAGTGCGGTAACGGGGTTCGGCTTATTTGTCGAGCTTAATGATCTTTTTGTTGAGGGGTTGATCCACGTGACCGCGCTGCCAAAAGATTATTACCGCTTTGAGCAGGCGCACCAGCGTTTAATCGGCGAACGCAGTGGCAAACGCTACCATCTAGGTGACTCAGTTAGCGTTCAGGTGGCGCGGGTCGATCTTGAAGAGCGCAAAGTAGACTTTATTCTCGAGGAATTGGTGCCGCGTCAAAAGGCCTCCCGTGCTAAGAAAGAAACGACTAAGGTCAGTGCCCGCGCGATGGAAATGGCTGTAGAGCATCAATTGGAGCGGGAGCGGCGCAGCAAGCAGAAAAAAGACAGCAGCCGTAAATTACATGCCAGCCCCTGGGGAAAGCGCGCAGAAACCTCAGCGGAAGTAGCGCCTATTCGCAAACGTAAGGTCGGCTCCAAAGAAGCGGTCCCTGTGGCAGAGCTGACGGAGGATAAGCCCAGTACGAGCAAGAAAAAATCAAGCGAGGATGCCGACAAGCAAAAAACTGAGGCGCCGGCAAAGCGTCGCGGAAGCAAGCGCACTCCCACACGCAAAGGCGGTAAACGCCCAGCGGTAGCTGCGCGCAAGGCTGCACAGAAAGCAGAAAAGGCCAAAACGCGTAGCGGCAAAGTTAAAAAGAAGAAGAAAGCTTCTTCTACCAGTAAAAAGAAAAAGTGATTGAGGCATAAGTTGAGCCAAGAATTGGTATATGGCCTGCACGCGGTGCAGGCTTTGTTAAAGGGTTCCCCACAAAATGTGCAGGAGCTGATGCTATTGCGTGGGCGCAAAGACCAGCGCCTGCAAAAAATTATTCAGCAGGCGGAAAAAAATGATATCGCACTGCGTTTTGTCGACCGTCGCACTCTGGATGATAAGGTGGAAGAGGGCGCTAATCACCAGGGGGTAATCGCTCTTTGTGCGAGTAAAACCCAGGTTCTGGATGAGAAATTTCTGTTTGGCATGCTCGAAAAGCTGGACCAGAAAGGTGAGGCGCCATTTCTCTTGGTCCTGGATGGCGTGACCGACCCCCATAATTTGGGTGCCTGCTTGCGCTCAGCGGAGGCTGCCGGGGTACATGCGGTGATTGCGCCCAAGGATAAATCCGCAGGTTTGACCCCGACAGCCCGCAAGGTGGCCTGTGGTGCGGCTGAGGTTTTACCCTTTGTTACGGTGACCAACCTCGCGCGTACCCTACAGCAGTTGCAGCAGGCTGGAGTGTGGATTTTTGGTGCGGCAGGAGAGGCTACTCAGGATGTCTACCAGTCTCAGTTGACGGGCCCTATGGCATTAGTGATGGGTGCCGAAGGCAGTGGCCTGCGCCGATTAACCCGGGAGCACTGTGATCATTTAATTAAAATTCCGATGGCCGGTGAAGTCAGCAGCCTGAATGTGTCTGTTGCCACCGGTGTTTGTCTATTTGAAGCGGTGCGCCAGCGCAGCGCCTGATTTATTCCTTTTTTTTGATCTGTAAGTCCTGGTGATTACTGATACCGGGACTTTCAGCATCTCGGCGTAGCGCTTCACACGCAAACCTCTTTTTCCCCTCTATTTTTACTATTCACTGCTAGATTTTTTCCACTGTCACACAGCAATTTTACTGTGCAGCTTTCTAATTCACGCCGCAGGTGAAAAATTTGCGGGTAACTTTCCTTTGATATCCGGGAGTAGCGGTTTGTACGCCTGGCCCCAAAAATTACTGCGACGACGATCGCGTAATGCTCGTTTTGCTGAGTTGATACATCCACATATTCGCCAACTTTATCGTATGGCCTTTCGCTGGACAGGGAATCGCGAGGAGGCTGAGGACCTGGTACAGGATGTTTTGGCAAGCCTGCTGACGCGATCTGTAGCACTGGAAAAAATTCAGCGCTTAGGTCCCTGGTTAATCAAGGTGCTCTATCACCGCTATGTGGATCTCTACCGCCGACGCCGAAGCTCCCCCATTGATGAAGAGGTTGATTGGGAGACGGTGGCAAGCGGCACGCCAGAGAAGGGACTTTCTTCTCAGGTGGAAATGCAGCGCATTTTACTGCAGGCGCTATCGAAACTAGAGGTCGAATGGCGCGATACGGTATTGCTGCACGATGTAGAGGGGTACTCCCTACTAGAGGTGGCAGATATTTTGGGCATAAGTGTGGGCACGGTGAAATCACGCCTAAATCGCGCTCATAAAAAATTAAAAAAATTGCTCAGTGAGGGAACTATTAGCGAGGGTCATCCGTGTTAGTAATTAGAGGAAAAGCCAATGCTGAAATATGACGCTGAAGATTTTTCCAGTGAGATGTTGTTACGTCACCAGCTCCGCGCCCTGCCGGTTGAGAACCCTGGCGATGACTTGGAAGAGCGTATCTTAAAGTCTGTCTTCACTGGGCAGGAAAGCAGTCAATCGTCTTCTTTATCAAAATTATTTTTTGACGAATATCGGCGAGTGGGACAGTTGGCTGTAGCTGCGGGTTTCTTCGTGGTCGTGACATTGGGAGTGATACTGACATTCTTAAAAGATACCCCGATGGATGTTGGGGCTGGTTATACGCAGCAAGATGTCGAAGGCACTATCAGGCGGCCAGTGCACCTTTTACTGCACAGCAGTCGCCGGATGCCGGGGGCACTAATCAGGGTCGTCTTACCGGAAAATATGCAACTTGATGGTTATGCGAGCAGTCAGGTGTTGCAATGGCAAACGGATATTGCTGCAGGAAGTAATCGCTTGTCGTTGCCGGTGAAAATCCTCGGTGAAAATAGCACGGGGGAGATATTGATCGAAGTGGAATACGGTGGGGTGAGCAAGCGACTGCGTCAACGATTAACGCACTTGTGAAGCCGGCCGCAATGTAGGGTTCGATAGCAATTTTTGTCACAACCTAGAGGTAACCAAGCGATGTGGAAACAGGGATTATTGGCGGCGGGTGTCGCTGCAGCAGTTATGTATAGCGGCCCTTTATTGGCGCAGGAGGCACCAGAAGACCTGGATGTCACTCTCACTGTGGTTGAGGAGGGGCAGGATGCGCAAGATGTGGTGAACAACATAGAGCTTCCGCCGGATATGCAGGAGGTGGCTGAGGAAACCATCGCGGCGGTAATGGAAGCAGTAGCGGCTACTGGGCAGGGCGCTGAACATAATGAGGAAATTGAAGCAAGGATGCGTGAGGCCCTCACACGCCACCAGGAGTTGATTGCCAATGCGCGTCTCTCAGCAGAAGCGGCCAGGGAGGAAGCTCTGCGCACCGCTGAAGTAGCCAGGGAAAGTATCGAAGAGGCCGTTAAGAGTGCGATGAACGGTGCAGATATACAAGGCGTTATCGAGCAAGTGATGCAGGATATTCTTTCTAGTCTACCTGCGGATATTCGCGACCAGATTTCTATGGAGCTTGATGGAATGTTTGAGCAGGCTCAGGACAATTTACCCGACGGGCCAGATGCCTAATTAATTGGCATTGCAAAATTTATGACAGGGAATGTTTAGAGGTAATCCACAGTGCGAAATGGGCGAATCGGAATAGTGCTAATTACGCTGTTGGTGTTGATATCACCAGTATCAATAGCTGCAGAGTTCTTCAGTGAGGCTACGGAGGCTTTCAAGCAGGGAAAATACCGTAGGGCGCTTAAGTACTTTGAAATTGAGCGTGAATCTGGCAATAACTCTGCAAAGCTCAGGTATAACATTGGCGTTACCTTGATGAAACTAGAGCGTTATTCGGAGGCCACGATATATTTTCTCGGCCTCCTGAATAATGCCCGCTGGAAGGATTTGGCCCGTTATAACTTGGCCATTGCCGCAGAGCGAAGTGATCGAGAATTGGTCGCACTTAAACATTACCGTATTGTGCGAGAGGGGGCGGCTACAGAAAAGCTGCGAGGCATGGCTGCGCGCCGTCTGCGCTTATTGGCAGAGGATCACCGCGGCGAACGTGAGAAACCCTGGCTGGCCACTGTCAGCCTGACGGTGGGCAATGATGACAACGCCTATGCGTTGCAAAATGAACTACTGGAAGAGGCCTCGATTGGGGATGACAATTACGCCGAGCTATTTGCCTGGGGTCAATACCGCCTCAAGGGAACTGCTGGGAGTGGCTGGCGGGTGCAAGGTTACGGATTTGGGCGCAAATACAAGGAATATGACAATCTCGATCTAGCCAGCGCCAGGGCGGGATTATTCCATGATCGCCGCCTGTTTGGTTGGACTGCAGAGATGGGATTTGCCGTCGAAATGGTGACCTTGGGGGGGGAGCCTGTCACACAGCAAGCACGGCTGTTGGGTAAAGTTTCAGGGAATTGGGGGCGCTCCAGAATTGTTTTTTCCTATAGCCCAGGTTACTACTTTGGTGGCGAGGATTATGCTTATTTGGATGGCTGGCGTCAGTACTTTGACTTGAGTTGGCAGCGTTCATTATTTTCGACCGAGGCGAAGTTGTTTTATCGATTCGATTACAACGATCGTGAAGGGCAGGAGAAAGCAGAGGGGGATTACTATAGCTACTCACCTGCTCGTCATACTCTTGGAGGCACCCTGGTTTGGATACCTTCACCAAGGTGGAATATATCCACAGGGGTGGAGTATCGCAGTAGCCTCTATAACGAAAGCAATCGTATTACCGATAGCCAAGGCGATGTGGATCTCTATTTTAGGGAGTCCGATCGAATGAGATCCTGGTTGGGAGCAAAGCTTCGTATTACCCCGAATCTCCATATCAATGGGAAGTACCAATATATCGAAAATGAGGAGAATCGGGAATTCTATACTTACGACAAAAGTGAATATAGTTTAGGGGTTGGTTACAGTTTTTGATAGCTGAACTATTAAATCGCTTGGGGGCAAGGATGGCTCCCCCAAGCGCATCTGTAAATTTATAATGAGTAATGAGAATTTTAAGTTATTCCTTTTCGAGATTATTGATCTTTTTTATTGGATATTGGCGCCCAGGTTATTTAGATAGTTATAGTCCAGACTGTGTTCAAAGATTTGTTTTGGATGTTTTCCTTGGAATAACTTATTGGCCATGTTGCTATAAAGCGCATAACTCGATTGAAATAAAGCAGGTCCCCAGCTTAGCCTACGAATTCCGGCTCTCCAGAAATGGGCGGGCTCTTCCATACCGGCTAGCAGCATTAAATTGAGTGGCATATTGATTTCTTGTGTTAGCTTTTGTGCGTCCGCCAGGGAGGTTAAACCAGGAATAAATCCTCCGCTGGAACCGGCATCCTGATAATCGGACAACCTTTGCATCACCTGTTTCAGTGAATCCTGGCTGTTCTCCGTACTGTTTAGGTAAATATCGGTTCGCGCATTAATAAAAAAGGGTCGCGCCTTTAACGTGGAGCGAATAGCCAGGATTTTTTCACGCAGCAGTTGTGGGCTTTCCTTTCCATCTTCGATATTGATACCGACTATGCCAAGATCACATAAAGTTTTTACTAGCCCGGCGACTTGCCTGGGATCAGAGCTGTAGCCATCCTCAATATCAATGGATATCGGGACACGGGAAACCCGCAAAATGCGCTTAACGGCGCTCAGGTGTTCCGATATTGGCATGCTGCTGCCGTCGGCATAACCCAGTGACCAGGCCACAGCGGCGCTACTGGTAGCTAAGGCGGGAGCGCCGGCTGCTTGGCAGAGCTGTGCGCTAGCGGCATCCCAGATATTTGGAAGGACTAAGAGTTGGCTGCCTTCATGCAAAGCGTTGAATTGTTCGAAGTAATTAATGGCCATTAAATTTCCCCATGCGACGATTTATTGATCGAGTAATTGGGGTAGAAAATTACTTCGAGCCTTTTCTAACTTCTGGCCAAAAACGGAAGTGAATAGAGTAGGCGTTACTGTGTATGGGGGTATTACTGCGGCAGAAATTAAAAGGATTAGTAGAAAACTAGGGGGTGAGCACTTGAAGATTTTTGTTGCCTTGGCGCCATACTTTGGAAGGCGCCAAGACCTGTATTTCTTTAGTAAGAGCCTGCTTGGTGTTGAGTCAACCAGCTGTCCACCTCGGCGATAATCGGGCGTGGATTTTTGATCCAGCTTAGGTGGGGGTTGCCTTTCGGATAGGTGGCGGCCATCTCACGGGTCTCGCCATCTACGATAGCAGCGAGCTTGCGCGCGGCCTGTACTGGTGCAAAGGGATCGCCGGCCAGGGCGATATGAAGAGTGGGCTGGTTGCTGGGTTTGTGTTTCCCAAGGCGTTTTTCTGGAGCGAAGCGTCCACTGAAAATAGAGCGGGCCCAGTCTTTCATCAGTTTGCGCGCTTCACGCCAGCCAAAGCCCATACGTGCGCCGGGGAAATAGCCGAGCAGACTCGAGGTGACACTCACTATTGAGGCAAAAAGTAAAATGGCGTATCTGTGCAGCCCGCTCCAGCTGCGGTGGTCTACATGGCCGGAGGCGATGGTGACAACCCTGGCATTGCCGGTCAGGCCGGCACGGGCCGCGAGGGTGCTGGTTTGGCCGCCGATACTGTGGCCGAGAATCAGGGCCGGGCCTGCGGGGAAGGACTCTTCCAGCAGTGCCAGTAGTTGCGGGATAAAGGCAAATACCAGGTCATCGTAGCCGTAGTCGGCATTGCGGTTGGGTCTCGGCAGGCTTTCGCCGGTTCCCGGCAGCTCGGTGATGGCGGTGCTGTAGCCGAGTCGCTGTAATTCCTGCAACAAAAGATGGTAGCGATTGGCGGGAACGCCCATGGCGGGAATCACCAGGACTAGTGGGCCTTCGCCGTTGCGAACGGTGGTGACGGGCACCTGGAAGGCGCCAAAACTAAGGTTGTGGGTTTCTTGGGGCATGGTACTTCTCCCTACAGAGGGAGGCACTATATGTCAGCTCGCCGCCACAAACCCATGACCAGAACGCGCAGTTCAGTGGCTGAATCTACACAAAGACAGGGTTTCGCTGGGCTAAGGCCCACGGTTGAACAGGTGGCCTCTGAGGGAGCAGTTGGAATAATTAGTTAACTTGTCCCTGGGCTGGAGAGGACACTGCCCTCAAATAATTGATCAACTTGCAAGCAATCCCGCAACTGCCTAGAATACGCCGCCCGCAATGGGCTCGGTCTGTCCGCGCCCGTTGTACTCCTTGCCTTACCGGACTGTCCGGAAGGCTGATTAACCCGTAAGGAGCTAAAATGCGTCATTACGAAATTGTATTCCTGGTTCACCCGGACCAGAGCGAGCAGGTACCCGGCATGGTGGAGCGTTATACCGCTGCCATCAAGGACACTGGCGGTGAAGTACACCGTCTGGAAGACTGGGGCCGTCGCCGTCTGGCTTACCCGATCAACAAGATCCACAAAGCCCACTACATTCTGATGAATGTTGAGTGTACCGAAGAAGCTCTGGAAGAGCTGACCACCAACTTCCGTTACAACGATGCGGTTATCCGTAATCTGGTAATCCGTGAAGACGAGGCGATCACCGACGAGAGCCCGATCATGAAAGCGGAAAAAGAAAGCCGTGAGCGCAAAGCTGCCCGTGCAGAGCGCACCGAGCGTCGCGAGCGCGCTGAAGAAGAGCAGTCCTCTTCTGACGCCGCAGAAGCTTCTTCCGATAACGCTGAAAGCGAAGAGTAAGGGGATTATCAGATGGCACGTTTTTTCCGTCGTCGCAAGTTCTGCCGTTTCACCGCCGAAGGTGTTAAGCGTATCGACTACAAAGATCTCGATACCCTGAAAGCCTACATCTCTGAGACTGGCAAGATTGTTCCAAGCCGTATCACCGGTACCAAAGCCAAGTATCAGCGTCAGCTGGCCTCTGCGGTCAAGCGCGCGCGTTACCTGGCCCTGCTGCCGTACACGGACAGCCACGAAGCCTAAGCCGCAGTTTGCTTAGACTCATTAATAGAGAAGCTATCTAACTATGCGCGCCGTAGCTGAGTTTATTATGCGCGGGCGCGTGCGGGCGGTGATCCTCACTATGGTGGGGATACCGCTGATAAGCCCGGCAATCCTCGCTCTAGTGAGTTTGCGCCGCGGTAGCAGTGAAGGCCTGATGGTTTTGGCCTGGGCGCTGCTGCCGATCGTTGTTATGGGCATGAGCGGTCATGTACCACCCCTGGTGACCGGTATTTCCGCCGGCCACTTTGCCGCAGTATTCTGCGGCGCCGTGGCACTGCGCAGTAGCCGTTCATGGGTCGCCGCATTGTTCACTGTAACAGCGGCCTCGGCGGTGGGTATTTTGCTCACCTCTGCCTTCAGCGGCGGTTTGCTCCAGGGCTTTATGCAAGCGCTCGAAAGAGCGGCAGAGCAGCCCAATACGGTTCCGATGGAAGAACTGAAGCAGGTGTTCTCAGGCGAGTTGCAGATTACTGGATATCTGAGCCTGATATCGGCGATGAGCGCCACACTGGCTTTGGTTCTGGGGCGCTACTGGCAGGCGCTGCTGTACAACCCCGGCGGTTTCCGCCAGGAGTTTCACCAGTTGCGTATGCCGGTATGGCTGGCGGCACTGAGTATGCTGCTGTGGGTGGTGAGCCTGGTGACCCCAGGTTACGCCTTCTGGGGCGCAGTGATCGCCTTCCCCATGGTGGTTGCAGGTATCGCCCTTATTCACTGGCTGGTCGCCAGTCGCGGTTGGGGGATTGGTCCCCTGGTGGCGATGTACGTGATGCTGGTGATTGGTGGCTTGCCCCTGGCTGGATTCCTGTGTGGTTTGGCTCTGGTAGATAGCTGGATAGATATTCGCGGGCGCTCCGCAAAGTAGGCGCGCTCTGCACAATACAGAAATTGAGGAAACCGAGATGGAAGTTATTCTGCTCGATAAAGTAGGCAAACTGGGCAACGTGGGTGATCGCGTTGAAGTTAAAGCCGGTTTCGGCCGCAACTTCCTGCTGCCGACTGGTAAGGCAATTCCGGCTACCGCAGCCAATGTTGCTGAGTTCGAAGCCAAGCGCGCTGAACTGGAAGCCGCTGCAGCTGCCAAAATGGCAGAAGCTGAGAGCCGCGCTACCAAGCTGGCCGACCTGGCTGTAACCATCGCTGCCAACGCTGGCGACGAAGGCAAACTGTTCGGCTCTATCGGCACTCGCGATATCGCAGACGCAATCACTGCTGGCGGTGTTGAAGTAGCCAAGGCTGAAGTGAAGCTGCCGGAAGGCGCTCTGCGCGAAGTGGGCGAGTACGAAGTAGACGTACAGCTGCACTCCGACGTGACTGCTGTAGTTAAAGTCGTTATCGAAGCCGAGTAAGGTTTTGCCGACAAGCAGTTGGTGCCACAGGCGCCAGCCGCGCTACAATCGGGCGCTGCACCCTACCGGGTCAGCGCCTGTTTTGTTTCTGGTATCCAGTAAAGTCCCATGATCGACGAATACGCTACCCCCGAAGAAGAAATCCACAGTGAAGAGAGTTCACCGCTGCCGCATTCGGTAGAGGCGGAACAATCGGTGCTGGGGGGCCTGATGTTGGATCCGGGCCGCATCGATGCGGTTGCCGAGCAGCTGAGTGAAGAGGACTTCTTTACCGCCAGCCACCGCAAGATCTTCGCGGTAATGGGCCAGCTGAGCAATGGTGAGCAGCCGCTGGATATCGTTACTCTCGCCGAAGGCCTCGCCAGTCGCGACCTCCTCGGCGAGGTGGGCGGTCCGGCCTATCTGGCGGAACTGGCCGAGAACACTCCCTCCGCGGCGAATATTGTTGCCTATGCCAAGATAGTGCGCGAGCGCTCCATGTTGCGCCAGCTGATTGCCGCCGCCGGTGAAATCAGCCGTACCAGTTTCAATCCCGGTGGCCTGGCCTCCGCCGATCTGCTGCAGATGGCTGAGCGCCGTGTGGCGGAAATTGCCGAGGGACGCGCCAAAGAGGGCGGTTTCGTCGGTGTGGATAGCCTGCTGAAGAAAACCGTCGAGCGTATCGATGAGCTGTTTAAAACTGAAGGCGATATCACCGGCCTCAGTACCGGCCTGACCGAATTGGATCAGCGCACCTCCGGCTGGCAGCCGGGCGAGCTGGTAATCCTCGCCGCGCGTCCTTCCATGGGCAAAACCGCTTTGGCACTGAATTTTATTGAGAGCGCCATGCTCAGCCAGGAGCGCCCGACCCTGGTCTTCAGTATGGAAATGCCGTCTGACAGCCTGGTAATGCGGATGTTGTCTTCAATCGGTCGTATCGACCAGGGTCGTATCCGCAACGGCAAGCTGCAGGAAGAGGATTGGCCCAAACTCTCCAGCGCCGTACAAAAAATGAAGGGCAAAGCCCTGTATATCGACGATACGCCTGCGCTCAGCCCCAGTGAGGTGCGCGCGCGCACCAAGCGCACCGTGCGCGATCACACCAATAAGTTGATGCGCGAAAATCCTCGTATGAGTCGTGAGGATGCCGAGGCCAAGAGCCTGCCGGCAATGATTATGGTGGACTACCTGCAGCTGATGCAGGTGAAGGGCTCTACTGAGGGCCGCACCCAGGAAATTTCCGAAATCTCGCGCTCTCTCAAGGCATTGGCGAAAGAGTACGACTGCCCGGTAGTCGCCCTGTCGCAGCTCAACCGCGGTGTGGAGCAGCGCCCCAATAAGCGGCCGATGAACTCGGACCTGCGGGAATCTGGGGCGATTGAGCAGGATGCCGACGTGATTTTGTTTATCTATCGCGATGAGTACTACAACGAGGACAGCCCGGACAAGGGGCTGGCAGAGCTGATTATCGGCAAACAGCGTAACGGTGAGATAGGCACCTGTCGCGCGGCATTTATCGGTAAATATACGCGCTTCGATAACCTGGCACCGGAATATTATCAGGGCGAGTAGATCGCTAGGTGCCAGTCTCTGAAACCTGACTGGTAACTGCTGCTCAGCAAATACAAGGAGGGTGACACCATGTTGTCAGAGCAACAGGTCCGCGCACTGGTGCTGGAGCGTCAGTTTATCCACAGCCCCTGGAAGAAGGGGCTCCCCGCCTTAATAGCGCATCTCGGCGCGCTGCAACTGGATGCCATCCAGCGCATTACCCGTGCGCACCACCACCAGCTGTACAACCGTCTGCCCCGTTACCGTGAGCCAGACTTAGCCGAAGCGGAACAGCGCCGCGAAATTTTTGAATACTGGTCCCACGCTGCCGCCTATATGTCGATGGAACACTACCCCTATGCTCGGGTGCGTATGGATCGTATCCGCTCTGGGCAGCGCCACTGGTATGAGAAGAATGCCAAACTGTGCCGCTATGTGCTGGATCGGGTAGGCGCTGAGGGACCATTGCGGGCCAGTGATTTCGTACGCACCAAAAGCGGTTGGTGGGAGTGGTCCGATGAAAAGAAAGCGCTGGAGCAGCTATTTCACGAGGGTGAGCTGATGGTCAGCCACCGAGTGGGTTTTCAAAAGGTCTTTGATCTCCCCGAGCGGGTATTGCCGGCAAATACGTCGATCAGCGCCGCTACCGAACTGGAATACGGCAGTCACCTGGTACGCACTTTTCTCGGCTGCCAGGGCATTGGCCGCCCTGAGGAAGTCGCCTATCTACGTCGTGAAGACAAGCCCCTGATTCAACGGGCCATCGAAAATATGCTCACCACTGGTGAGCTGACTTCTCATGGCAAAGAGTTGATGCTGACAGAGCAGCTGGAGCAGAGTCCGGCGCGGCCAGCGCGCAAGGTGCGGCTGTTATCGCCTTTCGATCCACTGATACTACAGCGCAAGCGCCTGAGCCGGCTATTTGAATTTGATTACCAGTTGGAGTGCTATGTCCCTGCAGCCAAGCGCCGCTATGGCTACTTCTGTTTGCCGATTTTATACGGAGACCGTTTTGCGGGGTTGGTGGACTTGAAGGCCGATCGGGATGCGGGAGCACTGCGTATCGAGACTCTGCATTGGTTGGAAAAGCCCGGTGTCTCGCTGGAGGCGAGCTTTCACCGGGCCTTGGGTCAGTTCGCCCGCTTTCACGGGCTGGAAAGAGCGGCGGCGCTTACAGCTTGACCACCACATAGACTTCCTGGCCATCGCGTTGAGTCGGCATAAAGTAGTTGCCGCCATAGCGATAGTACTGGATGCCATTGATCACTTCAGCCGCGTAGCCTTTGGGCAGCGTCTCTAAGACCTGACCGGGCTGGAAACCTTCTGGGCCAGGATCCGGGGTTGCGGGGACTGTCGCCGGTGCCGCGGTTGGAGCTTGAGTAGGCGCCGGAGTTGCAGCGACTGGTGCTGGAACCGTAACCACTGGTGCCGGAGCTGGAACGACCGCCACCGGTGCTGGAGGCGCTACTACCACATAAGTGCGGGTAGCCGGTACCCACTGGTAATAGGCATCGGCATACTGGTAGTAAGTGACGCCGCCCACTTGTACCGGCACGGCTCGGCTTGGCAGTGTTACCACTGAAGCGCCCAGCGGCGCATTAACGACGACGTAACCCCTTGGGCCATGACGGTAGAAGTGTCCGCCGTGGTAGTAATAGGGACGCCCGCCAACGGCAACCCGTACATGATTGGTGGGTAGTATCGGGGCGATAAAGCCAATGGAAATGCGGCTGCCGCCATGGTAGTGACCGTGGCGATGATGATGGCGGTGCTCCCCCCAGCGATCGTAGCCACGGGCATCTGCAGATGGACTAAAGGCAAAAGCCGCCAGTGCAATGAAGGCACTGGCGCCAAGAACGATATTCAGCTTATTCACGGTCTCTCCAGCGAAGTGATTACTCACATCGACATACTAACCCTTAATCTGACAGCAATGACAGGTTAATTGGTTAAGAATTGTCAAAGTGCTGGAAAGCGAGGCTGCCTCAGCGGTTGCGCTGAATAATCCCCATCAGCTTGTACATCAGCTGGGCAGCGGCAAAATCATAGGCGTGGAAGCCGTCAATCGGTGCGAATTCCAGTACGTCAAAACCGATAATCTGGCGTTGGCGCGCCACGGATTCGAACAGGTTGAGGGTCTGGTACCAGCCCAGACCGCCGGGTACTGGAGTGCCGGTAGAGGGAAACACCGAGGGGTCCATGCCATCTACATCCAGAGTAAAGAAGACTTTCTTGGGGAAGTTTTCCGGCAGCTGGAATTCCTGCACGTTGTTGGGTACCAGCTGGTGGGCGTCCAGATAGCCGACGTTGTAATCCTTGCGCGCCTGCATCTCTTCTTCGCAGTAGGCGCGAATCCCCAACTGGAACAAGGGCACACCGGCCTCAACCACCAGGCGCATCACACTGGCGTGACTGTGCTTGTGGCCTTCATAGCGGTCGCGCAGGTCGGCATGAGCGTCGATCTGAACTACACCGAAGTCGGTTTCACCGGCATCCAGCAGGCCTTTGATAATACCCCAGGTTACCGAGTGTTCGCCGCCGATGCCCACGGGCATCTTACCCAGTGCCAACACCTCTTGGGTCGCTGCGGCGATATTGTCCATTACCTGCTCTGCAGCGTCGGAAACCGGGACCGGCGGGCGGGTGTAGATACCCAGCTCGCAGGGTGAGGAGAAGTTGTCGAAAGTTTCCAGCTGCCAGGAGGCCTCGAGGATGGAGGCCGGGCCCTTGCCAGTGCCGCCACCGTAGGAAACAGTCTCCTCATAGGGGATGGGGATGATATGAAAGAAGGCGTCCTCGGGCTTGGGTTGCTCAATTTCGGAGCCCAGGAAGATCGGGTAATCGTTTTCTGGCTGCATCTACGTATCCTCTGGCGGCGGGGATTATACTGCCCGCCGCATCACTATCTTGTTGGGGCTATCAGGAGAGGCGCTCTTTGAAGTCCTCGTAACCGAAGCTTTTGATCATCTTCAGGTCGTCGGTCTCCGAATTCCACAGGGCGATGGAGGGCAGGGGAATACCGTTGAAGGTATTGGTTTTCACCATGGTGTAATAGGCCATTTCCTCGAACACTAGGCGTTCTCCCACCCTAAGCGGGTTGTGGAAGCTGTACTCGCCGATGCTGTCCCCGGCCAGGCAGCTCTGCCCGCCCAGGCGGTAGGTGTGGGGCAGCTCTCCGGGGCGCGCGGCGCCAGTGATTTCCGGACGGTAGGGCATCTCCAGAACATCCGGCATATGGCAGGTGGCGGAGGCGTCGAGAATGGCCTGGTTTTGGCCGTTCCAGGCGGTATCCACCACTTCTGTCACCAGGATACCAGCGAACAGGGAAATAGCCTCACCGGGTTCCAGGTAGACCTGCACATCGTATTTTTCGGAGAAGTCGCGCACAGCGGCAATCAGCTCATCCACCTGGTAATCGCGCCGGGTAATGTGGTGGCCGCCGCCGAAATTGATCCACTCCATTTGTGGGATCAGGTCGCCAAATTTCTCTTCCACGGCAGCGATGGTGCGCTCCAGCGGTTTAAAGTCCTGTTCGCACAAGGTGTGGAAGTGCAGGCCGCTAATGCCCTCCAGCGACTCATCGTCAAACAGTGAACGCACGATACCGAGCCGTGAGCAGGGCGCGCAGGGGTCGTAGAGGTCGGTGTGGCCTTCGGAGTGCTCTGGGTTAATACGCAGGCCAAAGCGCAGTTCCGGGCGCTGCTTCTGCATATCCAGGCACAGTTCCCGGTAGCGTTTCCACTGGGAAAAGGAGTTGAAGATCACGTGGTGGGCGAACTGCAGAATTTCGCGTAGTTCATCTTCTTTATAGCCGGCACTGAAAACATGGACTTCCTTGCCCTGGTCGCGCCCGCCGTACTCTTCAAAGCCGAGTTTCGCCTCAAACAGGCCACTGGCACAGGTGCCCGACAGATATTCAGCAACAATTGGACCGGTGCTGAACATGGAGAACGCTTTCAATGCGGCCAATACTTTGGCGCCACTGCGCTTCTGTACATCGGCCAGTAGTGCCAGGTTGTCGCGCAAGGCGATTTCATCGACCACGAAACAGGGAGAGGGTACGCGGTAGGGGTCAAAGTGTCCGAAGTAGTCTAGGCGGGGAGTGAGATCCATAGGGAGCTTCTTTATCCTGCTGCGCGGGATGGGCGCCAGGGCCCATCCCGAGGGGTATGGAAAAGTGCGGAATTACTGGAAGGGCTTATCCAGCCAGGTTTCCTGCCAGGGCAGGCCGTACTTGTTCAGGTCGTCCATAAAGGGGTCCGGGTCCATCTGCTCCATGTTCCACACGCCGGGCTTCATCCACTTACCTTCCAGCATCATCTTGGCGCCGATCATTGCCGGTACTCCAGTGGTGTAGGAGATGGCCTGGGACTGTACCTCTTTGTAGCAATCCTGGTGATCGCAGGTGTTGTAGACGTAGTAGATCTTCTCTTCGCCGTCTTTGCTGCCGCGGATAATGTTGCCGATGCAGGTCTTGCCTTTGGTCAGCGGGCCCAGGCTGGCGGGGTCCGGCAGCATCGCCTTGAGGAACTGAATGGGCACAATTTCCTGGCCTTGGAACTGTACCGGTTCGATGCCGGTCATACCGACGTTTTGCAGTACTTCGAGATGCTTCAGGTAGCTTTCACCAAAAGTCATCCAGAAGCGCGCGCGCTCGATTTCCGGGAAGTGCTTGGACAGGGATTCCAGCTCTTCGTGGTACAGCAGGTAGATGTCTTTGTCGCCGATGCCTTCGGGGAAATTGAAGACACGCTTCTCTTCCATCGGCTTGGTGGTTATCCACTGGCCATTTTCCCAATAGCGGCCGTTGGCGGTAATCTCGCGGATATTGATTTCCGGGTTGAAGTTGGTGGCGAAAGGCAGGCCGTGGTCGCCGGCGTTGCAGTCGAGAATATCCAAGGTGTGGATACGATCGAAGTGATGCTTCTTGGCGTAGGCGGTAAATACGCTGGTCACACCGGGGTCAAAACCGCTGCCGAGCAGGGCCATCAGGCCGGCTTTCTCGAACTTCTCCTGGTAGGCCCACTGCCACTTGTACTCGAACTTGGCCTCTTCTGGCGGCTCGTAGTTGGCGGTGTCCAGGTAGTGCACGCCGGTTTCCAGGCAGGCATCCATGATGTGTAGGTCCTGGTAGGGCAGGGCCACATTGATGATCATGTCCGGCTTCACTTTTTCGATCAGCTTGACCAGTTCGGGTACGTTATCCGCATCGACTTCGGCGGTATCAATTTTCCGCGGCAACATCTCCGCGATCTTGTCGCACTTGCTCTTGGTGCGGCTGGCGAGAGTGATGTTTTCAAATACTTCAGGAACTTGTGCGCACTTATGCGCAACTACCTGGCCGACGCCGCCGGCGCCGATGATCAGTACGTTGGCCATAAAGATCTCCTTAGTCTGCGACGTTGGCCGCCGCTATCTTCTTAAAGGCTTACCGCCTTATTTTTTAAACTTACTTTTCGAAGTAGGTGTAACCGCTCATGCTGGCGGTATAGGTATGCAGAATCTGCTTGCGCTGGGCAGCGGTGATCAACCCCTGTTTCACAGCGCGCTCCGCCAGGCGGCGGAAACGCTCGAACAGTTCTTTGGGTTGATATTCTACGTAACTCAGCACGTCGGAAATACTGTCGCCGTGAATCTCATGGCTGAAGTCGATACTGCCGTCCTCCTGGATACGTACACTCACCACGTTGGTATCGCCAAACAGGTTGTGCAAATCGCCCAGCGTTTCCTGGTAGGCCCCCACCAGGAAGGTGCCGAGGATATAGTCCTCGCCGTCTTTCAGTTCGTGCAGGGGCAGGGTTTTCTGCTCCTTCTCGCGACCGATAAAGCGGTCGATCTTACCGTCGCAGTCGCAAGTGATGTCGGCGATGATACCCGAGCGGGTCGGCGCCTCATCCAGGCGATGGATCGGCAGTAGCGGGAATACCTGGTCGATGGCCCACATATCCGGGATCGACTGGAAGACGCTCACATTGGCGTAGTAGATATCCGACAGCACCTCTGGCAGGGCCTGCAGGTCAGCGGGTATTACTTCGGCTTCGTCGAGGAGTGCGCGAATCTCCTGGGCACCCTGCAGGAACAGGTTCTCCGCATTGGCGCGCTCGCGTAGGCTCACCTGGCCGTGCAGGTACAAAGAGCGCACTTCGTCGCGATAATAAAGGGCGTCGTTGTAGCTCTCCTGCAGGTTTTTGGGGGTGATGCTACTCACCGCATCCTGCAGATTGAGCAACATCTGGTGATCGCCGTCGCTGATCTTGGTGTGCTCCAGCTCCACCGGTTCGAAGCGGGTGGTGTCGAGCACATCGAACAAAAGCACTGAGGAGTAGGCCACAGTGGCGCGGCCGGACTCGGTGATAATCACCGGGTGGGCAACCCCTTCACTGTCGAGAGTCCCCATAATGGCTTCCACGACATCCACGCAGTACTCGTCGAGGGAATAGTTCTTGGAGTGGGTGTAGTTGGTCTTGGTGCCGTCATAGTCCACCGCCAGGCCACCGCCCAAGTCCAGATAGCCCATGGGAGCGCCTTCTTCCACCAGATCGGCGTAGTAGCGGCAAGCTTCCAACACTCCGGTGCGAATATCGCGAATATTCGGTACCTGCGAGCCCAGGTGGTAGTGCAGCAGCTTGAGGCAGTCGAGCATATTGTGGCTGCGCAGCTGGTCGACCATGGCAATCAGGTCGTTACTGCCCAGGCCGAAAATGCTGCGGTCGCCACTGGTGGCGTTCCAGTAGCCGCCCACCTTGGAGGCGAGTTTCACCCGCGCGCCGATATTGGGGCGCACCTGCTCGCGCTCTGCGCAGCGGATGATGGTTTCCACTTCCGAGGGCGTTTCTACCACGAAGAAAATCTGTACACCCAGGCGCTGCGCCTGCAGGCCGAGGTTGATAAATTCCTCGTCCTTGTAGCCGTTACAGATGATCAGAGATTCGGTGTTGTCCAGAATGGACAGTGCAGCGATCAGCTCCGCCTTGCTGCCAGCCTCCAGGCCGTGGTTAAAACGGCGGCCTGCGCTGGCGATCTCTTCGATCACCTGGCATTGCTGGTTGACTTTGATCGGGAAGACCCCGCGAAAAACATTGCCGTAGCCGCAATCCTCAATGGCGCGGGCAAAGGATTCATTAATGCGGGCGATCTGTGCATCGAGCAGATTTTCAATGCGCAGTAGTAGGGGCATGCCCAAGCCGCGCTCGGTGGCGCCGCGGGCGATTTCCATCAGAGAGACACTTTGGGATTCCCCGTTGGGACCCTCGACCAGGACCGAAACTTCACCGTCTTCATTTAAATCGAAATAGCCGGCGCCCCAGTTGCGGATGCCGTAAAGTTCGGCAGAATCGTCGCAGGTCCAGTTTTTTACTTGTTGCTGTTTCATGGCGCCTTTCCGTTGATCTGTGGCGGGCGCGAATCTTGGGCCCAGCAGTGCTGGAAAGCAATAACTATAGATAAAAAAACGTTGATTTTTTTCCCTGTAAAAAACTAAATATTTATTCGGTTTTTTTCTGGCTTCAGCGCGCTTTACGATGAGGAATTGTTGTGGAAATTTAGCCGCGAAATAAAAAAGCGGTCCGAAGACCGCTGAAGCTTGGGGGGATGGAATAGGGCGGTTAAAATAGTCCGGGATTGGGCACAACGCGGTAGCCGCGTCGTCGGTCATCCCAGCGGTAATAGGTGTCGTAGGCTACGTAGTAGTTGTAACCACCGACAACCACTGTCAGGGCCGAGGCCGGTAGGCTATGCACGATGGCGCCGTGGGGCGGACGGGTTACCACATAGCCGTGAGAAGCCGGGCGGTAGAAAATACCTTCGCTATAGTAGAAGCCGGTGGCGCCGATGCTGATACTGACAAAATTTTGCGGTAGGTGGCGCCAGCTGTAGCCGTAGCCGTAATGTGCTGGGCGCCAGCGAGGACGATGCCCATGGTGGCCACGGCGATAATGGGGTCTGTGCACCGCGCGGTGCTCGTGCCGGTGGCCTGTGCGGTGGCCGCGGCTATAGCCATCGGAGTAACCATCTTTGTAAGCGTGGCGGACTTCTCGGCGATGTCTGCGCTCCTCCCTACGCTCTCTGCGTGCTTCCTTGCGCTGTCTGCGCTCTTCTCTACGATGTTCTCTCTCGTGCTTGCGATTATGATGTCTGTCGCGTTCCATGTGACGCTGCTCGCGATGGGCTCTTCCCTGTCCGTGGTGATCCTGGTCCATTGCCCGCTGGTGTCCCCTATGTACTTCGGATATGGCAGGGGTTGCCAGGAGCAATAGGCCCGCGGCGGCGATGGCAGTAGTGAGGTGTCTCATGGCAGCGCTCCCGAGCACGGATGGCTCTTTGATGTCGTTTAAAGTCGTTTGTGGATCTTGGCGGGCAGTTTGCCCTGGCGGGTATGAACACTTCCTGAACTCTGCTCGATAATCTGAGGCGGGGGAGGTGTGGTGGGATAATTTGTAAGTGACTTGGAATCCGGCTGATATGACCTAGACAGTGGTCTGTGAGCTATCAGAGATGTCGTGGGAAAAACCTGGGGATAGCGGCACTTTTGCTAAGTTGAGACGCCTCGTCTCAGCGAGTATGATGCCGCGCTGATACATAGTGAGCGGTAGAGAGATGCAAGTCTTCCACCACGTAGCCAGCCTGCGCGAGGCGCTGGCCAAAGCCCGAGCAGACGGCAAGACCGTGGGCTTCGTGCCCACCATGGGCAATCTGCATGACGCCCATATCGAGCTGGTCAAGTTGGCCCAGCAGCACTGCGACCTAGTAGTGGTATCGATCTTCGTCAACCGCCTGCAGTTTGGCCTGAATGAGGATTGGGACAAATATCCGCGCACTATGGAGCGGGATATGGCCCGGTTGCGCGAAGCCGAGTGCGATTTCCTGTTCCACCCGGATGAGAACGAGATTTATCCCAACGGTATGGACCAGCAGACCCGCGTGGTTTGCCCGGCCATGACCGATGTGCTTTGTGGCGCGAGTCGCCCCGGTCACTTTGAAGGGGTGACGACGGTAGTCTCCAAGCTGTTTAATATTGTGCAGCCGGACAAGGCCGTATTTGGCATCAAGGACTTCCAGCAATTGGCGGTGATTCGCCGTATGGCCGAGGACCTGTGTATTCCGGTGGAAATCATTGCTGCGCCGGTACACCGCGAGAGCGACGGTCTGGCTCTGAGCTCGCGCAATGGCTATATCACTGCCGATGAGCGCCCCAAGGTGGCGGTGCTCAACCAGTCACTGAATTGGGTTAAAGATGAAATCGTGGGTGGGCGCCGGGATTTTGCCGACCTGGAAAAAGAGGCGCGCCAGCGTATCGAAGTCACTGGCTTCCGCGTCGACTATTTCTCCATCTGCTACAGCAAGGACTTACAGCCGGCGGCTGATGACGATAAACAAATTACGATTCTGGGGGCGATGTACACCAGTGCCGCGCGCCTGATCGACAACGTATCCCTGGAACTCTGAGGGGCATCCAACCATGCAAATTGAAATGTTGAAGTGCAAACTGCATATGGCCGCGGTGACCCAGGCCGAACTCTGGTATGACGGCTCCTGCGCAATTGATGAAGATCTGGTAGAGCTGGCCGGTCTGCGCGAATTCGAAAAAATCGATATTTACAACGTGAGCAACGGTGAGCGCTTTCACACCTATGTGATTCTGGCCGAGCGCGGCTCCGGTATTATCTCCATGAATGGTGCCGCTGCCCGCCGTGTACAAGTTGGCGATCGTATTATTATCGCTTCCTATGCCCAGATGACAGAGGCAGAGGCCGATAGCCACAAGCCCAAGCTGGTCTACCTGGATGAAAGCAACAAGGTAGAGCGCAGCACTAATACCATTCCGGTTCAGCTCGCTGAAGCCTGATTCTCTCCGTTACAGGGCTTTGTGCCCTGTAGCATCCCTGCCATTTAGTGATCAGACATCAATAACACTTCCTGATTGAACCTCTTTTCCAGGTAGGACTCATCCAGGGTGTAATGCCAGAGATTTTTCTTTTGCCCTTTAGTAAGGGCGATTTCGCCGATTCTGCCAGGATTGTATTTAATCGGTTGGTCGAGTTGGTATTTGGCGATGGGATCTTGATAGGCCTCCTGCAAAGAAATTATTTCCCAGCCTTCCCGCTGCAGGCGACGAGCTAAATCGCCAATAAACAACGCCGTAATGTCCATTTCGTGTAACAGTAGGACGTGTTTGGGTGAACGCCCAAGATATTTGCTCGCCATATCGTCATAGTAATTAATACTCGCCATAAGAACGTCGACATAAAACTTTGAGAGTCTCTCCATATCAACCGGTTTTCCGACTTTCACCGCCGCTTGGAAAAGCTCTTCGATATACCAGTCGTAATTATTTAAGGTGATATAGGCATTTTGGTAATTATTTTTCTGTAATAGATTTCGCATGCCATCCCGTTTTTCGATAGTTTCTCCCTCGCGCAGGTAGGGAAAGCGGAAATAGGGTTTAAAATTGTCAAATTGTTGCAGTAGATGATGGGCTTGTAAAAAATCCGACTGATAGACGGATAGCTCTGTCTCAAGAAAGTTGGGATGGCTATGGGTGTGATTGCCAATAGTATGCCCGGCCTTGTTGTATGTACCTATTCTCTCTAGGCCTTCCTGATTCAGTGATTGTGTGGTGGCAAAGAAGGCTACTTGTCCAATTTTGTGCTTTTCCAGGTTCTCAATTAGTGTTTTTGCTCGAGTTGGTCCGTCAAAGTAGCCATCGGCTTTGCGGGGGGCATCGTCAAGCGTAATCGCCAATTGTTTGGCATTAGCTACAGGAGTTGTGAACAGGCAGATAATCAAAATCAGTATAGAGCGCAGCATGATTTATTTCTCTAATGGATTTGTTTAGGGGGCGTTCGCTTAACCTGGATTTATTTGTCTTACTTTTCCGACTTTCTATCTTAATTTACTTGCTGGGCAACCTTTATGCTCGTGTAATCTAAGTGACCTTTAAGCATTATTTTCTATTGTGTCCATTTTGACCGCAGGTGTATATGACCAAAATACTAGTGAGTTCTTGTCTCCTGGGGTGTGCCGTGCGTTATAACGGTAGTGATGTTGGGGTCCATAACAGCGATTTTGATTGGCTTATAGAAACCCAGGATGTCGTTCCTCTGTGTCCGGAAGTTGCAGCCGGATTGCCTATACCCAGGGCTCCGGCAGAGATTTTCGGCGGTAGTGGATCTGAGGTTTTAGCGGGCACGGCCAGAGTTATAGGAATTGATCATAAGGATCTGACAGATCAATTTATATGGGGAGCGGACGTAGCCCTGAGCTTGTGTCGAAATCAGGATATCAAGTTTGCGGTGCTTACAGAAAACAGCCCATCCTGTGGTTCGAATTTTATTTACGATGGCAGTTTTTCAGGAGTGAAGAAAAAAGGGATTGGAATAGTGGCTGCCCGTCTAAGTGAATCGGGGGTGTTGGTTTTTAGTCAGCATACTGTTGGAAGCCTCAGAGACTTAGTTGAGATCTCACGTTTGATATAGTTTTAATTAATAAGTGCTTTCTTGCTTAGGAGGAAAGGATTAGAAATGCGCTATAAAGTCATTAATTTTAGAGAAAAGCTAGCAAAGTTCTCGGACCATTGGTCTCCTAAGGTCATCGCGGAGATGAATGATTACCAGTTCAAGCTGGTAAAGATACAAGGAGAGTTTACCTGGCATGATCATCCCGATACGGATGAGGTTTTTATCGTTGTCTCAGGACAAATGGAAATTGAGTTTCGCGATAATACTATCTGTTTGGGTCCTGGGGAGATGGCTGTGGTGCCCAAAGGCGTGGAGCACAAGCCAAGGGCTGAGCAGGAGTGCGAGATTTTACTGGTTGAGCCCAGAGGCGTTGTGAATACTGGTGATGCCGGAGGTGAACTGACCGCGGATAATAATATCTGGATTTAATATCCGGTAAATTGCCCAGGGCTTAATCGATAATTTTCTGTTGTTAGTCAACCTTCTGGCCCCTTGTTGTTTTAGCCGTCCCCAGTGGGTGAGGAATGGACGAATTATCTTGTACCGTGTGAATGTTTCCTACTTTTCAACTCTGCCAGCGGTGGGGGGATTGTTTCACCCAGGCAATGCTATAAAGTGAGTCGAATAAGACCCCATAAATTCAGAATTCTCTAGGCCAAGGTGCCACGCTAATAATAAGGGAGAAGATGATGTCAGATGTGCATACCCGCCCCATACCTGCCAAGTTTGCCGCCAATGCTCTGATTGGCGCTGAAGACTACGAAAAAATGTATCGACAATCGGTGCAAGATCCAGAGGCATTCTGGGCTCAGCAGGCCAAGGATTTTCTGCAGTGGGAAAAATCTTTTACCCAGGTGCTGGAGGAGGATATGCACCGAGGGCATACGGCTTGGTTTGCCGATGGTCAACTCAATGTCACGGTGAATTGCATCGACAGACACTTAGCTAGCCGCAGTGAGCAAACCGCCATTTTGTGGGAGGGAGACGACCCTGCGGATAGTGTAGCGATTACCTATCGCACTCTGTATGACAATGTGTGCCGCCTGGCGAACTTGTTGAAATCTCGTGGAGTGAAGAAAGGGGATCGGGTTTGCATTTATATGCCCATGATTCCCGAGGCGGCCTATGCCATGCTCGCCTGTGCCCGTATTGGTGCGGTGCATTCGGTGGTGTTTGGCGGTTTCTCGCCGGTTTCGCTAAGGGATCGCATACTCGACTCTGATTGTCGCTTGGTGATTACCGCCGATGAAGCGATTCGAGGGGGTAAGCATATTCCCCTCAAAGCTAATGTAGATCAGGCCCTGTCTGAGTGCCCCAGCGTTCATACGGCCATTGTGGTAAAGCATATCGGCGCCCCAGTGGACTGGGATAGTAAACGGGATATCTGGTATGCGGATGCCATCGCAGAAATGGATGGCGACTGTGCACCAGAAGTCGTCAGCGCTGAAGATCCGCTGTTCATCCTCTATACCTCCGGTTCCACCGGCAAACCAAAAGGGGTGCTACATACCACCGCTGGTTATTTGCTGATGGCCACCATGACTTTCAAATATGTATTTGATTACCGGGAGGGTGAGGTTTTCTGGTGCACCGCGGATGTCGGTTGGATTACCGGCCATAGCTATATCGTCTACGGTCCCCTGGCTGCCGGAGCCACCACGTTAATGTTTGAAGGCGTGCCCACCTATCCGGATGCCTCACGTTTTTGGCAGGTTGTGGATAAACATCAGGTCAACAGCTTTTACACTGCGCCTACAGCGATCCGTGCACTAATGGGAGCGGGGGATGCGTTTGTCACCAGTACAGAACGCAGCTCCTTGCGACTATTGGGGACAGTGGGTGAGCCAATTAATCCAGAGGCCTGGGAGTGGTATTACAAGGTAGTCGGTGATGAGCGCTGCCCTATTGTGGATACCTGGTGGCAGACGGAAACCGGCGCTCATATGATCACACCGCTACCCGGTGCTATGGCGCTTAAACCGGGTTCTGCCACAAAGCCTTTCTTTGGTGTGCAGCCGGTGTTGTTGGATGGGGACGGCAAAGAAATCGAAGGAGCAGGAGAGGGTGCTCTGGCGATTAAAAAAAGCTGGCCCTCGATGATTCGCGGAGTATATGGCGATCGCCAACGTATGATCGATACCTACTTTTCCACTTATCCCGGTTATTACTTTACTGGCGATGGTGCGCGCAGGGATGCGGATGGTTACTACTGGATCACTGGGCGTATCGACGATGTGTTGAATGTTTCCGGCCACCGCCTAGGCACCGCTGAGATCGAGAGTGCTCTGGTATTGCACCCGGACACCGCAGAGGCCGCGGTGGTGGGTTATCCACATGATATTAAGGGGCAGGGTATCTATGCGTTTGTTACCCTGAAATCAGGGCGGGAACCCAGTGAAGCCTTGCGGCAGGCGTTAATTGAACTCTGCTCCAAAGAGATAGGGCCTATTGCCAAGCCGGATGTCATTCAATGGGCGCCGGGCCTGCCTAAAACCCGCTCGGGAAAAATTATGCGGCGTATTCTGCGCAAGATAGCCTGTAATGAGTTGGATAACCTTGGAGATACCTCCACCCTGGCGGACCCTGCAGTAGTTGACGATCTACTGGCACATCGCGAAAATCGCTGACCTGAATTTAGCGCAAGTACTATTCCCTGGCGGCGCGGCTGTTGGGGACTGTAGAAAAGCCGGGCACCGCCCGGCTTTTTTGCTCTTATCAGTGCCATCGCGCGGTGGTTCAAGGCCAGTAAATTGACTCAAGGAGAAAGAGTTTGGAGCAGGTAAAGTACCTTTGTGAGCACTATCGCTTTGCAGCTGACCAGCGCCTCAAGGTTTTTAATTTTTTTGTTGTACTGACCATGTTTGTGGAGGGTGGGATTTTTACTGCGGTGGAGAAAAATTTTCACCCGCTTATATTGGCCCTGCTCGGTGGTTTTGTGATGATCCTGGTAACGGTATTTTGGTTGATGGATGTACGCAGCCGCGAGCTACTTAGGTTAGCGGTACCCGCCCTGCAAAATCTCGAGCAGCAGTATCCCGAAGAGGCCAGAATTTTTTCCAATGACGCTATCCGCCGTGGAGAAATTGCGCGTTACACCTTTGCCTATCGGGTACTTTTGGTCGGCCAGCTTATCTTTGGATTTGGTGTGGCAGCATATGGGTTGTATCACTGGTATATCACTCCTTAACCCGACCCCTCAAATTTTGGCATGGCAACTTGGCGACAGAATTTGCTGGGTTGCCGTCAGCCTCGACACTGTAATGGTTCTTTTCACGCAGTAAAGCCCGTCACGATTCCATTCCGAGCAAGGTCTAACTCCCTTCCCTGGACTATCTTGCAGATTGGCGGTGAAGCCAGCCTAAGAAAGGGAAAGTAAATCCATGTTGGATCACATCAGAATACCGGTCGAAGATTTTACTCGCTCCCGTGAATTTTATCGCCAGGCCCTGGCGTGTTTGGGGTATGAACTGGTGATGGAGTTTGATAATTCAGCTGGTTTTGGTTGGGCGGATAAGCCGGAATTTTGGATTCGCGGCGAGGAAGTCAGCAGCTCTCTGCTACATATTGCCTTTCGTGCAGAGGAACGTGAGGTAGTGCGTGATTTCTATCGAGCCGCATTGGCAGCGGGTGGTACCGATAATGGTGTGCCGGATATCTATGAAGAGTATCACCCGGATTACTTCGCAGCCTATGTATTAGACCCGGATGGCAACAATCTCGAGGTGGTTTGTCATTTGCCCGGCGATTTGCAGGAATAATTCAGGTAGTTGCTTATCTAATAAATTTAGAGACTCTGTTATGGATGATGCAGTCCGCGCCAAGTACCTACCTATTGCACTGGTAGTTGTAGGCCTAATCTTTATATTTGCTATTTATCCGATGATGATGTGGGTTTGGCCATCTGGGTGGGGGTGGACCCCACGGCAGCCGGAATATGAGCAGATGATTATGGGGATCTATGCAACTTTGGGTGTTTTTCTTATTCGCGCGGCAAAAGATCCCGCAGCCAATGCCAGCCTAATTTGGTTTACCGTTTGGTCCAGCCTGGTGCATGCTACGATTATGCTGTTTCAGGCACTGTACGATCGCACTGAGCGAGCGAATTTGTTGGGAGATATTCCTGCGCTTTTTTTGGTGGCAATTGTGCTTTGGTATCTGATGCCAAAGCGTCACTTTAAAAAAAGTGATAAAACTTGAGGGGGAATTTTATAGTCAGTGCAGCTTATTAATTCCAACTATAAGAACGATAATAAGGTCTAATTTCCCACTAAATATGCTCGCTTATAAGCTCTGTCCCTGTAATAGAAACAATTTTAGGGACGGACTTCCGATGAAATATCTTCCTTTATTTGCATTAACTATCGGCCTGATAGGCGGTGCCAATGCTGAGACATTAACTCGCGATAATGGCGCACCGATAGGTGACAATCAGAACTCACAAACTGCGGGAGAAAATGGTGGGAATTTGCTGCAGGATGTGCACCTGATCCAGAAATTACAGCGCTTTGCCCGCGAGCGTATTCCAGAGCGGGTTGTACATGCGCGCGGCACAGGAGTACACGGTGAATTTGTCGCTACAAAGGATATTGGTGACCTGACCCGAGCGGTGGTATTTGAGCCCGGTAGCAAGACACCAGTTTTCGTGCGCTTCTCAACCGTAATTCATTCCAAAGGCTCGCCGGAAACTCTGCGCGATCCCCGTGGCTTCGCCACCAAGTTTTATACCGATGAGGGCAACTGGGATCTCGTAGGCAATAATCTGCCGGTATTTTTTATTCGCGATGCGATTAAATTTCCGGATATGGTGCATTCCCTGAAACCTTCTCCGGTAACTAATCAGCAGGATCCGAATCGCTTTTTCGATTTCTTTAGCCATGTACCAGAAGCCACCCATATGCTCAGCTGGGTTTATTCTGACTACGGCACCCCAGCAAACTTGCGTCAAATGGATGGTTGGGGTGTGCACGCCTATAAACTTATCAATGATAAGGGCGAAGTACATTATGTGAAATTCCACTGGAAAACCCGCCAGGGTATTAAAAACCTAAGTGCGGAGGAAGCGGCGGAAATCCAGTCGAAAGATTTCAGTCATGCGACGCGAGATATGTACGCGGCCATTGAGAAAGGCGACTACCCCCAGTGGGATTTGTATATCAAGGTACTGAAACCTTCTCAGCTTGATGGCTTTAATTTCAACCCACTCGACGCGACTAAAATGTGGCTGGATGTGGAGGAAACCAAAGTCGGCACCATGACGCTCAACCGTGTGCCCACTAATTTCTTCCAGGAAACTGAGCAAGCCGCATTTGCGCCAGCCAATATTGTGCCCGGCATTGAACCGTCTGAAGACCGTCTGCTGCAGGGCCGTGTTTTCTCCTACTCCGATACTCAAATGTATCGCTTGGGAGCGAATCACCAGCAGCTGCCGATCAATCGTCCCCGCGCAGTAGTGAATAACTGGAACCAAGATGGAGCCGCAAATTACGGGCAGCAGACTTCCGATGTGAACTATCAGCCGAGCCGTATTGATGCCCGCAGCGAAGATCCCAAAGGCCTGTACAGCAATAAGCTGCTCACTGGCAGTACCCAGCAAAAGGCGATTGAGAAGAAACTGCCATTTGCCCAGGCCGGTGTTTTCTATCGCAGCTTGAGTTTGAAAGAGCGTCAGAACCTGATCGAAAACCTAGCTGGTGATCTGGGTAAGGTGCGCGATGACAACACCAAACACATTATGCTGAGCTATTTCTACCACGCCGATAAAGACTATGGCCAGCGCCTGACCAAAGCGGTTGGTGGCAACCTGAGCCGAGTGAAAAAACTGGCCCAGTAATATTGACCCATTGGTGGGCGGCAGTTGCCGCCCACTAAAATGTTTAGGTGAACTCATGAGATCAATTCTATTTGCAATCGTCTTTCTCGCCCAGGGGCTAACTCTAATGGCTCAGGCAGTGGAGCCGGAAAAAAATGACTCTGACTTTACCGAACTCTCCCAGTATTTTTTTGCCGCTGCCAGGATTGGTGATACCGAGGTGCTGCGTGAATTCTCGCAAGCCGGATTTCCTCTAAATACCCGTAATTCAAAAGGCTATACGGCACTGATGATTGCCACCTATAACGGCCGCAGGGAAGCTGTGGATTATTTGTTGCAGAGGGGGGCGGACGCCTGTGCACAGGATCGCCGCGGCAATACTGCGTTGATGGCGGCAATTTTTCGTGGTGAGTTTGCCTTGGCAAGAACCCTGTTAAAGCAGGACTGTGATTCGCAACAGGTCAATAGGGCCGGCCATTCGGCAGAGGATTTCGCCGAGGTCTTTGGTCGTGACCAAATGGTTCAGCTATTGCAGCAACAGCGGTCAAGTGGCGGCTAGTCACTGTAATTCAGGGAGTGGTTCTGGTTAGCGCTATTGCACGCCATTTCCCTTCTGCAGTCTCTTTGGGTGTCGCTAAAGCTGCGGGGTTATTCTGTGTTTGTCCCCGCCCCCGCGAGCGCGTTAGCATAGCCAACCGATATTCAGTTGGTACCCGCTATGACCCAGAGCCACCATCCCTATGAAGCCCTTACGCCGGACGTGGTGATTGACTGTGTCGAGAGCACCGGGCTGATTTCCGATGCGCGTATTTTCCCCTTAAACAGTTATGAAAACCGGGTCTACCAAGTGGGCATTGAGGGTGCGGAGCCATTGATCGCCAAATTTTACCGCCCCGGCCGCTGGAGTGATGAGCAGATTCAGGAAGAGCATCGTTTCACCCTGGAATTGGCCGAAGCGGAGATTCCGGTGGTGGCGCCGATGCAGTTTGATGGGCATACCCTGCTGGAGTCGGCAGGCTTTCGCTTTGCCTTGTTTCCCCGCCGCGGGGGGCGCCAGCTGGAGCTGGATAACTTCGATCATCTGGAGCAGGTGGGCACTATGCTCGGGCGTATCCACGCAGTGGGTGGCGCCAAGCCCTTTATTCATCGCCCGACTCTGACTCTAAAGCACTTTGCCATTGATAGCCGAGAATTTATCCTGGATGGTGATTTTTTACCGCGGGAAAACCGTGAGGCCTACGCCTCGGTAACCGGGCATATTATTGAACAGGTCGCCCCGTTGTTTGAGCGCGATTGGGACTTACTGCGTCTGCACGGTGACTGTCACAGTGGTAACTTCCTGTGGCGCGATGAGACCCCCTGGTTTGTGGATCTGGATGACTGCCTGATGGGACCGGCCATCCAGGATATCTGGATGCTGATCTCCGGCAATCGCGCCGAGCAAACCGCCTACCTTGATGCGGTACTCGAAGGTTATGAAACCTTCTATAGTTTTGATCCTCAGCAGTTGCAGCTGGTGGAACCATTGCGCTGTTTGCGCCAGATGCACCACGCTGCCTGGCTGGCGCGCCGCTGGCAGGACCCGGCTTTTCCCCAGGCATTTCCCTGGTTTAACACGCCTCGTTATTGGGCGGAACATATACTGGCACTGCGCGAGCAGCAATCGGCACTACTGGAGCCACCTCTGACACTGGGAGCGGTTTGATATGGAAGAGTCCACTGTGAATGCCTCATGCACCGAGACAAACTCGGATTTACTATGGGAGCGAATTCGCATCGAAGTGGCACAGCAGGTCGAACGCGAACCGATCCTTGCCAGTTTTCTGCACGCCACTATTCTCAATCACAGCTCCTTGGAGGCGGCCCTCAGCTTTCACCTGGCTAACAAGTTGGACAATGTCGTGGCGCCGGCACTACTGATCCGCGAGGTGATCGATGAAGCCCTGGCGGCCGACCCGGAAATAGGTCGTGCGGCGCGCGCGGATCTGAATGCCACTTACCTACGGGACTCCGCATGCAATTCCATGCACGAGCCCTTCCTCTACTTCAAAGGGTTTCACGCCCTGCAGGTGCACCGGGTGGCGCATTGGTTGTGGCGGCAGCAGCGCCGTTCGTTGGCCATGTTTTTACAGCACCGGGTCTCGGTGGTGTTCAGTGTGGATATTCACCCCGCGGCAAAAGTGGGGGAGGGTATCCTGCTGGACCACGCTACCGGTATTGTGATTGGTGAGACTGCGGTAGTGGAGGACAATGTTTCCATCATGCAGTCGGTAACCCTGGGGGGGACCGGTAAGGAGAGTGGCGACCGCCACCCCAAGATTCGCTGTGGGGTTTTGATTGGCGCCGGCAGCAAGGTACTGGGCAATATTGAAGTGGGCGAATGCGCCCAGGTGGCCTCTGGCAGTGTGGTCTTAAAGCCGGTACCGGCAAAAACCCTGGTGGCCGGTGTGCCGGCCAAGGTGGTGGGGCCGGCGACTTGTGCCCAGCCGGCAATGTCTATGGATCAGTGCGCGCTTTCACAAGTGGAAAAGTAGTGATCGCAACCCCGCCTTGTGCGGGGTTTTTCGTTCTTTAGGGAGTTGGATAAACGGAACTATCCTTGTACCCATGAAATATAGTCTCAGCGCCAAAAACCTTGTCTGCCGCAATCTAGAGGCTCACGCCAGTTATTGTGCGGCTCTGCTCAATCCCAATCACACCAAAGAGATCACCGGTATTGTGCGCAGTGATACTGGTCTTTTATCGGGCCGTCTCAACCAGGCGGTTTCCAATACAGTGATGCAGCCACGTATACTGCAGCGCTTTGCGCTGGACTATTTTGCCGAGCGCCACAGCGCATTTACCTTGTGGCACAGCGCCTCCAAGCCGCTCGATGACGAGGCTCTGGCGCAGCTGGGATTACAGCGCAAGCAATCGCAGGTGGCGATGGCCGCAGAAATTGAACGCCTGGCAGTGCAGGGGGCCGCACAGAAAGTGGATGGGTTGGTGCTGTCCCCGGTAAAAAAAGAGGCTCTGCCCGAATATGCAGAAGTACAGGCGGCGGAGTGCGGCAGTGCCCTGGAAGCCGCGGAGCTAAAAAAATTTTACACGGCACTGGCGGAGATTCCCGAACAGCGCCGAGCGCGGCTCAGGTTCTTTTTGGCACGGTTGCAGGGTACTCCGGTGGCGGCGGGCTGCCTGTTTGCCTCCGCCGATGCGCTGGGACTCTACGATCTGGTGACTCTGCAAGACTACCGAGGGCAGGGGATTGGTCGGGCTCTGTTTCACTATCTGCTGGAGCAGGCTCAGAGCAGTCATCACCGCAGTCTAGTGGCGCTGGTACCTGCGGAACGTCAGCAGTTGCCATTGGATTGCGGCTTTTTTGCTGTGGGCGAGGTGGCGCGCTATGTTTACACGCCTTGAGGGGGCTGATCAGCTTGCTGTTCTATAGAGTCTGACGAGGGTCAAGCGCGTTCAATAGGAAAGGCGATCACCTCTTCGATGGTTTTGTAACCACCGGCCAACATCAATAAACGATCCACACCAAGTGCCACACCGGCACACTCCGGCATCCCCGCCCGCAATGCCTCCACTAATCGCTCCTCATAGGGATAGAGATTGAGGCCGCGCTTTTGGCGATAGGCATGGTCCGCTTGGAAACGGCGCAGCTGTTCCGCACTATCGGTCAATTCCCAATAACCGTTGGCTAGCTCCAATCCGCCCACATAGGCTTCGAAGCGCCTTGCCACTGGGGTGCCACTTTCGTCGGGAAGCACCTTGGCAAGCGCCGCTTGGTCTGCGGGGAAGTCGTACAGCAGCGTAATACCCTCACCCATGGTGGGCTCCAGGCGATGGCTCATCAGCAAGTCCAGACATTCGCTGCGATCAGCGGGGCTGAAGGCCAGGTCCATCTCCTTCTCGACACAGCGGTGTAAGTCACTATCGCTGGCGTTATGGGGGTCCAGCTGTAATTCGCGCTGGAACAACTCCCGATAGCTGAGTAACTGCACTTGTTGGATTTCTAGTACTTCGCTTAGTAGATCGGCCACTTCGTCCATCAGGCGTCGATCATCCCAGCCGCAGCGATACCATTCCAACATGGTGAATTCCGGGTTGTGGCGGCTGCCTGCTTCACCTTGGCGAAACGCCTTGCCCAGGTAGTAGCAGTCGCCGAAACCGGCGGCCAGCAAGCGCTTCAGCCCAAACTCTGGGCTGGTGGCCAGGTAGGCGTTGTCACCACCGCATTGGGTGGGAATGGAATCGATATGTGGGTCGCTGGTAGCGCGGCGTGAAAGCACTGGCACTTCGGTTTCCAGCACCTTGCGGACAGTAAAAAATTGGCGAATTTCAGCCAGTAACGCGGCGCGATGGCGCAGGGCTTCAATGGTGGCGCTAGGACGCCAGAGGTTAGAGGTCATGGGATTGGCTCAGGCGACGGACGGCCGGTGGCCGCCCGCGAGAGGTGGGAGATTAATCTTCTTTGGCGCGGCCCAGGTATTCACCGGTGCGGGTATCTACTTTGATGGTCTCGCCGATTTCCAGGAACAACGGCACTTTAACCACAGCGCCGGTAACCAGGGTAGCCGGCTTGGTGCCGCCCTGGGCGGTATCGCCGCGCAGGCCGGGATCGGTGTCAGTGATTTCCAGAATGACGTGGTTGGGCGGAGTGACTGCCAGCGGAGAACCGTTGTACAGGGTTACAGTGCAGATATCCTGCTCTTTCAGCCATTTGGATGCGTCGCCCACTGCGTCGGTGCTGGCCTGGTGCTGTTCGAAGGTTTCGGGCTCCATAAAGTGGAAGAACTCTCCATCGTTGTAGAGGTATTCCATCTCGCGGTCCATAACATCTGCGCCTTCCAAGCTTTCGCCGGAGCGGAAGGTGCGCTCCCAAACTCGGCCGGTTTTCAGGTTGCGCAGTTTAACGCGGTTGAATGCCTGGCCCTTGCCAGGTTTGACGAACTCGTTTTCTACAATCGAGCAGGGATCGCCGTCGAGCATTACCTTGAGGCCGCCCTTGAATTCGTTGGTAGAGTAATTAGCCATAGCAATTAGAGCCCTTATAAGTCATGTATCTCTATGATTTTTAACGAGTTTTCCCCTCACAAAAGCCCGGCCGCGGCCCGCTCCAGCCCTGGGAATCCCGTGCGCTCCCGCCAAAAATGGTAGCTGCAGGCGACTCGTTAGGCCGCGGCGCAGAGACTTTACCTGCGGCCCTGAAATGTTGGGGCGAGATTATACAGGAGGGCGGCGGCTTGAACGACTCCGTGCGGCGATTTGAAGAGTTGTTATGGCCGCTTGTACAGATCTTGGCTGGAGCTGCTTGCGAGCCCGCAGGTGTTGGGCCCGCGGACTGAAAAAAGTAGCGGTGGCTGTGTATTAGCCAAGCGGATTATCGCTGCTTTTGTCGATATCTCGCAGCAGGCGTCTGGCATAGTAAGCGAAGGTAGCCTGACTGCGTTTTTCCTGCAGGATCCAGTCGTGGGCTTCGCGGCCGAGTTCCGGTTTTATATCCTGAATGGTGCCAGAGGACTCCGCCAGCATTTGCAACTGGGCGGCGCGCTCGCACTGGAGGGCCATGGAGCAGGCTTCCTCGACGGAGCGACAGGCAATGATCAGGCCGTGATGGGCGAGCAGAATAGCGCGCTTGTCACCGATCGCTTCAGCAATCAACTCGCCCTCGCTGTTGCCCACCGGCACGCCTGGCCACTCCTTGAGGAAGGCGATGTCGTCGTACAGCATGCAGGCGTCCATGTGGGAAATTTTCAGTGGGCGCTCCAGCATGGACAGTGCAGAGATATGAATTGGATGGCTGTGCACTATGCACTTAACATCCGGACGTGCACGGTAAATCCAAGTATGGAAGCGGTTGGCAGGGTTGGCCATGCCGTCGCCGGAAAGGACTTCGAGATCTTCGTTCACTTCCAGCAAATTGGACGCGGTAATTTCATCAAAGCCCAGGCCCAGGCGCTGGGTGTAATAATTTCCTGGTGTTTCTGCTCGGGCAGTGATCTGTCCGGCCAGACCGGAGTCGTGTCCGTGGGCAAAAAGAATACGGCAGGTGAGCGCAAGTTTTTCACGCAGAGTCCAATCGGGCACGCCTAGATGCTGCTTCATGGATTCGCTGGCGCGCTCAATCAGCTCGCTTTTATTCATTGATAGTGTTTCAGCCATTTTTAACTCCAATATTTACGGCACAGAATGTTCACCGGTCGCCGTGCGCGGTGGAACTCTGGGAAAGTGCCGTTCAATCTTTTTAATTTTTTATAGCAAGCACAGTGGTTTCACTGTGGTAAATACATCCCTGTATTGTGCCCAGCCACAATAAATGGCCGGGCAAACACGGTTTAGGCGGGGATCGCTTGGGGCTGACTCTGGTTCGAGGTGCGGTAGGCAGTTTCGATAGAATCGAAGAACTGTTGGCGGGCCTGCACCAGACGGCGTCCCGCATCGAGCATGACATCAAGCTGGGAGGCATCTTTACTGCCGATATCGACCATAATATCGCGGATGGTTTCAGCATGGCCGTCGTCGCATTCGATATGCAGCAGAAAGAAAGTTAACTGTTCGTCTGCCACGCCGCGGGCGCGGAAGCCGGCTACGATATCGCTATAAAGGTCCGGTACCAGTGCCTCTGCGCCCAGGCATAGTGCGCCCAGTCCCGAGCTGGCACGCAGGTCGCGGCAGTGTTGGAACATAGTGTCGATCAGGTGCTGGGTGCCCGGCAGAATTTCTGCATTTTCCAAGCTCAGACCAAAATGCTCGAGAGTCTCGCGGTAAATCTCAGCGTGGGGCTTGGGGCTGTCGGGTTCCAAACCCAGTTCTTCCATCAGGTTTTCAGCCAGCTCATGTACTTCTTGATTACTGGGGAGGTTGGCCATCATCGCACACAGGTAACGCACGAAGTAGCTGCTGTAAATTCCCTGTTGGACCAGGAAAATTTTCAGCTCTTCCATGGTTATAGAGCCATCGCGGCAGCGCTTGAGGAATGGGTGAGCACGAGTTTGCTCAATCAGTAAATCTTTATTTGCCTCAAGTAACTCAAGCTGCATTTCCATCGAATTATTCCTTTATGTAATTCCATTTTTATTGGACGAGGAAGATGTCCGGTTTATTTTTTTATTGAAATTCGAGTGCACTGAATTCAAGAAAGACAAGGTTGTTATCGCTTTGTCTTTGGTTAAATTAACACCGTATTAACCCTGTTGTGAATGGGGGAATTGTGAAGATTTTCCTAAGGAAATTTGTATGAGTAGTAATATTTTTATGCTGGTAGTTATTTTTTTGTTAGTAACAACTTTTATTGATTCGGAGTGATTTTTTACCTTGGTGGTAGTGAAGTCGTTACTTCGCTTGCAGCGCAGGCTGTGCGCCTATGTTGAAAGGGCGATATTGAGATTTTCTAATCTAAAGATCAGTGTGGCGTTTATTTTTTTGTCGATTTTTTTTCGTTGTTTATGTGACAAAGTTGAATAATTGTGAGAAAAAAAATATTTGGCACAGGCTTGGTTTACACTCCTTGTTACTGAAATTCAGAGTGTGGGCCTGACTGAACCCGATATTAATTGGCTTTAAAGCCATTGTGACTGTGTGGTTTTATTGGTTTTGGCTCGGTAACTTTGATCGGCAGTTTTCCGCCTTTTGGGTACCGCTATCAGGCTTGGTAGGCCGAATACCTGGAGCGTCTGTGCTGGGGGCAGCTTCTGGTACAATGGCTTCTTTTAGTGTTGCTCCCTTCCGTGCGTATTCCTATGGCGAAATCCCCAGCCGTCGACAGCGAAATGATCGACATCTCCGAAGCCCGCCGCTGGCAGGATGAACTTTCAGACTTGATCACTGATCCTGAAGAGTTGATCCGGTTGCTGCAGCTCGACCCGGCGCAGATGCCTTGGGCGCAACGGGCCAATGACAAGTTTGCTTTGCGGGTACCGCGCCCGTTTCTCCGCCGTATACGCCCTGCCGACCCAAATGATCCGCTGTTGTTGCAGGTTTTGCCCGGCGCTGCAGAGTTGGAAGTAGTAGCGGGTTATAGTGCAGACCCGCTAAAAGAAGCTGAGGCGAATCCACTGCCGGGGGTGGTACATAAATATCACGGTCGCCTGCTGTTTATTGCGGCGGGACAGTGCGCGGTAAATTGTCGTTACTGCTTTCGCCGGGAATTTCCCTATGGCGATAATCATTTGAATCGCAAACAGTGGTCTGCAGCGCTTGATTATGTGCGCACACACACAGAGTTGCGCGAGGTGATTTTGAGCGGTGGTGATCCACTGGTATTGAATGATCGCCAACTCGGTTGGCTCGCCGGTGAGCTGGCACAGATCCCCCATCTAAATAAATTGCGCGTGCACAGTCGTGTACCCATTGTGGCGCCTAGCCGCATTACTGATGAGATGCTGTCCTGGTTCAGCCAGTCGCGCCTGAAGCCAGTGCTGGTTTTGCACTGCAATCACGCTAACGAAATTGATGCTGAGGTGCGTGGGGCCCTGCTCAGGTTACGCGAAGCGGGAGTGACTCTGCTAAATCAAGCGGTGTTGCTGCGCGGCGTCAATGATAGCTGCGAAGCCCTGGAAGCCCTCAGCGAAACCCTGTTTGATGCGAGTGTGTTGCCCTATTACCTGCATCAGTTGGACAGGGTCAACGGTGCGGCCCACTTCGAAGTGAGTGATAGTGTGGCAGTGGAAATCGTTGAGCAATTGCGCCGGCGCTTGCCAGGTTATTTGGTGCCGAAGCTGGTGCGAGAAGTGCCGGGTGTCGCTTCCAAGTCGCCAATAGAGGCTTGCGTCAAACCTTCTAACGTCGATTAATAAAAATCCTGAGGCGCAGAGGATAGAAAAATGGCGTCAAATTGATCTGTGCTAAATACACGGCAGAGCCTATCTATATAGTGGCTGCCGATTAATTGCGCCGCACAGCCCGCGGGCCAGAAAAGCAGCTGCCGGCCTGCTCAGTGATTACTTATTCGCAAAAAGATACTCTCGGGCGTGTTTTTGGCAGGAAGAATAGTGTGACTTGAATCACGCGTACCACCCAGATGTGCTCTTGTATGCCACCACAGGGGCCCCCTAAACTACCGCATGGGGTTGCGGTGCGCTGCCCTGAATAAATAGAGCAAATAATGAATAGCAACGACACTATCCGACTCCTTCTGATTCACGATATGCCTTCAGAGGCACAGCGCCTGGTGAGCATGTTGCACAATGCAGGCAGGCCCAATCGTGCCCAGCATGTCGCTAATGAAGCGGTTTTTACCCGCTTGCTGCAAGATAAAACCTGGGACCTAGTGATCGCCTCAGAAGGTAGTACTCAGGTTCCTCCTGCAGTAACTCTACGCACTATCAGTAAACTGCAAAAAGATATTCCGGTGATTCTGCTGAGTGAGCGCAGTGGCTCTCAGCCGGTGGTTGAAGGGCTGAAACTGGGCGCCAGGGACGTGGTGACGGTGGATGAAGATCAACACCTATTGTTGGTGATCCAGCGCGAGATGTCGGCTCTCGAAAACCGCCGCCAGGCGCGGCTACACGACCGTCGCTATCACGCCACACTCAAGCGGGCTAAAGAATTACTCGACAGCTCCAAAGATGCCATAGCCTATGTCTCCGACGGCCTACTGGTATATGCCAACGATTCCTTTGCCGAGCGTTTCGGCTATGAAACTGGTGAGGATATCGAATACCAACCGCTGATCGATATGTTGGCGGAAAATGAGCAGGAGGGCGCACGGGAATTTCTCAAGCGCTGCGCTATCGACAACAATGAAGTTGAAGCCAAGGAGTGGCAGTTTACTGCCAGAACTGTGAGCGGCGATCCACTACCCACCCGTGCAGAGGTACTCAGTACGACTTACGAGGATGAGCGCTGTTTGCAAGTGCGCATTGCCAGTCGTCGCGGCGATACCGAACAGCTGGAAGCTCAACTCAGCGATATTAAAAATCGCGACCCTCTCACTGGCCTATATAACCGCCAGCATTTTTTGCAGCTACTGGACTCCACCATCAAGGCTTCGGCGGATTCACATCGCACCGGTGGCTTAATGTTTATTCAGGTGGATCGCTTTGCTGAGGAGGTGCAAAAAGTTGTGGGTGTGGCTGGTGCCGACGCACTGCAGAAAGCCATGGCAGAATTATTACAGGGCTGCCAGCGCAGCGGTGACACCCTGGCACGTTACAGTGATGACAGTTTTTGCCTGCTGAGCTCCGATACCACGCCGGATAGTATCGAGCTGCGCGCTAAAGATATACTCAAGCGAATTGCTGACACCATTTTCGATGCCGCCGGCAAGACCCAGCAGGTGACCGCCTCGATTGGGATTTCATTACTGAGCGAGGCTTCCAGTGGCTCCCAGCAGGTGCTGGAGCAGGCACAAACGGCTCATAAACAGGCCCTCGGCGAAGACGCTCAGGGCGGTGCTTTTGCCCTTTATGAGCCGGATACCGAAAACAGCGCCGATGCCGGTACCTATCACCGCGCCCGTGTGGTGCAGGCGCTGGAAGCGGGCAACCTCAAGCTACTATACCAGCCGATCCTGAGTCTGCAGGGCACCGGCGAGCAGATGTACGAGGTTTTAGTACGTATGCTTGATGAAAAAGAGGAACTGGCGCCGCTGGCTTTTCTGCAGGAGCTGGGTGATGCGGGGCTGTCGGCAAAGATGGATCGCTGGGTGATCCTTACCGCGATCAAGGCCGCAGCCGCCGCTAGGGCCGAGGGCAAGGAGGTGTCGCTGTTGTTGCACCTCACTACCGCTTCACTACTCGATAACAGCCTGCCGGCCTGGCTGGGGGTGGCCTTCAAGGCCGCCAAGTTGATACCCGCTTCGGTGGTTTTTCAGTTGCGCCAGGAGGATATCACCAGCAATTTACACGCTGCGCGGGACTTCACTACCCAGGTACAGCAGATCGGCTGTCGTGTTTCAGTCTGTCACTTCGGTACCGGCCTGAACCCGTTTAAGGCGCTGGAGCATGTGAAGGTGGATATCGCCAAGATCGACCCGTCATTTGTGCGCGAAGTGCAGGACGAGGGCGAGAGTAGCGACACCCTTGCAGGGTTGGTACAGCGCCTGGGTGAGGCGAATACCAAGGTGATCGTGCCCCATATCGAGCAGGCCAGCATGTTGCCCACTCTTTGGCAAACCGGCACTGACTATATCCAGGGCTACTATGTGCAGGCTCCGGCAGATGAGATGAATTTCGACTTTAGCCTGGATTGATCCGGCTCTTAATTGACGAGAGAAAACCGCGCGACTCGATGGGCCGCGCGGTTTTTTATGCCGCTTAAACCTGATAGCGGCTGCGCAGGGCAGCAATGGCGTTGCGCGCCAGAGTGGCATAGCCTGGAGCCGGTGCAGGCACTTCAGCGGGAGCACTACTCTCACTCCAGGCTCTTTGTATGTGGTTGGCGCCGGCCTTTTGCTTATAGATTCGCGCCAGGTTGGTGTTGTAACTCTTACTGGTGACAGTATCCACATGGTACCAGTGGGCTTTGGTGCGAGAGTGGGATACATCCATCAGCAGGTAGCCGCGCTGGGTTACGTCAACCCACTTCAGATGAGGAATCAGTCCATCCATGGCGATGGCGGCTACATCAGTTAAATGGGACTTGTCCAGGAAGCTGGAGGTCACTCCCGGGGTGACAAACTCGCCGCCCAGGGCACCGCGGCCGGTTAGGCGGCCGTACTCGAGAATATTGAATGGATTACTGGCCAGGTCCCAGGCCCAGGAGCTGTGGATATCTCCGGTGAGCACGACAAAATTCTCGATATTGTGGTTGCTGATGTGATTGAACAGGCGCTCGCGGGAGGCGGTGTAACCATCCCATTGGTCCATATTGATCGACAGATCTTTGGCCAGAGTCAGTTGCGCCATCATCACTTGCTGCCCCAGTACCCGCCAGCGCACACCGTCCGCTTGGGATTGCGTCAGGCCGCTGTGCAACCATTGCTCCTGTTGTGCGCCGAGGATACTGCGATCGGGATTATCGGCGGTCTTCTGGTCGAACCAATTGGCCTGCTCGTCACGCGCGGCAATTCGCGTATCCAGCATCATCAAATCCATCAGGTTGCCAAAGCGGAAGCTGCGGTAAATGGCCTTGTCACCAAATAAATCGAGGATGCCGTTATCGCGGATTGGCATCCATTCAAAGTAGGCCTGGTTTGCCACAGAGCGGCGCACCGCCCAGTCGCCTTCGCCGTCTTGGGGGTTGTGGTTCTCCGCACCACCGGCCCAGGCATTGTTGGTGGTTTCGTGGTCGTCCCATACGCAAATAAACGGGTGCTGGCGGTGGACTTCCTGTAGATCGGGGTCTGAGCGATATTGTGCGTAGCGCTGGCGATAGTCCTGAATATCCACCATTTCCTTGGCGGGAATTGGCTCGCGTCCGAGGCCGCTACCGGTGCCAAAACCACCGGGACCATATTCATAGATGTAGTCTCCCAGGTGCAGTACCACATCCAGATCTGCGCGCAGGGCGATCTCGCGATACACATTGAAATAGCCCATCGGGTAATTGGAGCAGCTGGTAACGGCGAAGCGCAGGCGCTCCACATGACCGGTGGGCAGGGTGCGGGTGCGGCCGATCGGTGAATCGATACCGTTGGAGTAGAAACGGTAGTAGTAACTAGTGCCTGCCTGTAGTCCTGAGGCGTCCACCTTGATGGTGTAATCCACTGCTGGGCCGGTGAGACCACTGCCGCTGTTAACCACCATGGCCATTTCCGGGTCCAGTGCGATCTGCCAGCTATAGGGCACCATGGACTGGAAGGCGGGATCATCGGAGGGGGTGATCCTGGTCCAGAGAATAACGCGATCTGCTAGGGGATCTCCGCTGGCTACGCCGTGTTGGAATGGCTGCAGGCCAGCACCATAGGCTTTCAGCAGTGGCAGCGATGCCAGGCCGGCGCCGGAAAATTGTAGAAACCGCCTCCGGGATAGTGACATGGGACTCTCCTTTATGTGCTTGTTTTAGAGGGCCCGCAGTCTGAATAGGGAAAGTGAAGGCTTTGTTAATTGATGGGGGGATTTTTGTGTTGTAGGTGCGGATTAGTCGGCAAATTCGTCCGCCAACCGATAAGTTGAGACATATGTCTATTTTTATTGCCCCTGAGAGCACGATCGCCGCTGGCGAGACTCTGTACACCTTCATTGTGACCGGTATCCAGCAGCGGTCTTTCCCGCTGTCGTTCCGCAAGCGCTTACTCTCGGGTATCCTGTGGCGCAAATTGAAAAGCTGAACCCAGGGAGTAGACCCATGTTGCCCCGTTTACTATGCACCAGCCTGATCGTCGGCGGCCTCGCCGTAGCCTCAGGTTGTTCCAAGAATGAACCGACCAAGGTCGAAGCTGACAGCGCCGATACGTCGGTAAAAGCGGCTGCGGTGATCGAGAAGAAAAGCGTTGCAGAAAAGGCGCCGCAATCCGGTGTGGATTATCACTCCTTCGCCAATAGCAATGACTACCAGGTGCAGCACCTGGATCTGGACCTGACTGTCGACTTCTCCCGCAAGGTACTCGAGGGCGAAGCCAAGTTGGACTTCAAACGCCTCAACGATAAGAACCTGCCGATGGTGCTCGATACCCGCGAGCTGGAAGTGGTTTCTGTATCGGCTAATGGCGCGCCGGTGAAGTTCTCCATGGGTGAGAAAGACAGCCACCTGGGCACTCCGCTGAATATCGAGCTGCCGGAAGATGCCGACAGCATTACTATCCGCTACCGCACAGTGCCGGGCGCCTCTGGCGTGCAGTGGCTGGAACCGCAGCAGACCGCGGGCAAGAAGCATCCGTTCCTGTTTACCCAGGCCCAGGCGATTCACGCGCGCAGCTTTATCCCGCTGCAGGATTCCCCGAAAGTTCGTATCACCTACAACGCTACCGTTCGCACCCCGAAAGAACTGCGTGCAGTAATGAGTGCGAACAACGATCCGCAGGCGGCCAAAGATGGCGTTTACGAATTTGAAATGCCCCAGCGCATTCCCTCTTACCTGATTGCCCTGGCAGTAGGCGACCTGCAGTTTAAGCCCATGGGTGAGCGCACCGGTGTCTACGCCGAGCCTTCCATGCTGGAATCTGCAGCGGCGGAGTTTGCCGATACCGAATCCATGCTGGAAGTGACCGAAAAGGCGTATGGCCCCTACCACTGGGACCGCTACGATCTGCTGATTCTGCCGCCCAGCTTCCCCTTCGGCGGTATGGAAAACCCGCGCCTGAGCTTTATCACTCCGACGGTGATCGCCGGCGATAAGAGCCTGGTAGCCCTGATTGCCCACGAATTGGCCCACTCCTGGTCCGGCAACCTGGTGACCAATGCCAGCTGGCGCGACCTTTGGCTGAATGAAGGCTTCACCACCTACCTGACCAACCGCATCATGCAGTTCGTCTACGGCGATGAGCGCTATCAGATGGAAATGGCCCTGGGTTATGACGACCTGCAGGCGGACCTGGCCGATAAAGAGCCCCGCGATGAAATTATGGCGATCGACCTGCGCGGCCGTGATCCCGATGAAGTCTTCTCCAATATTCCTTACGAGAAAGGTTCCCTGTTCCTGTATGAGCTGGAGCAGAAAGTGGGCCGCGAAGCTTTCGACCGCTTCCTGATGGAGTACTTCAACCACTTCTCCTTCCAGAGCATTACCACCGAGGATTTCGTTAAGTACCTCGACAAGACCTTGTTGGTTGAGCACGCTGACAAGCTGGATCGCGAGCGCATTCACCAGTGGATTTTCGAGCCGGGTATTCCTGAAGGTGCGCCGCACCCGCAGTCCGATGCCTTCAGCAAGTTGGACCCAGTGCGTCAACAGTGGTTGGGCGGCAAATTGGCAGCGAAGCATATCGACACCAAGGGCTGGACCTTCCACCAGTGGAAATATTTCCTCGACGGTATGCCGGAAAAGTTGACTGAAACGCAATTGAAGGAACTGGACAGTGCCTTTGGCCTGACCCAATCCCGCAATAACGAAGTGGCCTTTAGCTGGCTGATGATTGCTGTGCGCAATGACTACGAGCCGGCATTCAATCGCCTGGAAAACTTCCTTACCAGCATCGGCCGCAACAAGTTCCTGCGCCCGCTATACCGCAATATGGTTGAAACCGGCAAACAGGATGTGGCAGCGCGTATTTTTGAACGTGCCAAGGTGGGGTATCACCCGCTGACGGTAAAAGTGAACAGCCTGGTAATCTACGGTAAAAAAGAAGGCTAGCTCGGCCTTCAACACTTGTGCGATTTTGGTGCTGTGCACCAGAATCGCCACTCTCCATACTGGTTGTTGCCAGCGCAACACTGGCCACCTACGAGCTTTCCCTCGCTTTATCTGCCCGTTTTTCCTCTTGCCAAGATTAACTTAATGAATCTGCTAAAGCTGGTTTCGGATTGGGTTTGGCTGGCGCGCAATGCTAAAAAAGGCCTGTGTAATCGGTTGTGTAGCAAAGCTGAACAAACTGGTACAAAAGAAAGAATTTTACGTCAATTTTCTGGCATAAAAATCATTAAACTGCTGTTCAAAACGGAACCCATTGCGTACCCTGCTGCTCGAATAAAAATCCATTTAGGCAAAGGGAGGTACCTATGTACAGGCGGATTTTAATATTGGCTTTTCTCAGCCTTTTGGCAGCAGGCTGCGAGTATGAACCCAGTGCCTGCTCGGATAACACTAAGCCGCGCTCATTTCCCTTCCCACACGCGGTGATATAAACCTTTTTTGGGACACCTTTAAGAAGGCTGTCCCAATTCGGCAATTTGCTGGTCGTTGAGACCGAACAGGTAAAGCGCCGCATCTAGTCCAAATAGAGTGATAGCTTGCGGCGCCTCCCTGCGGACTTTGGGTTTCGGGTGTATGGCGATACCCAGGGCACCCAGGTTCAACATGGGGATATCGTTTGCCCCATCCCCAACGGCAACCACTTTTTCCAGCGGCACGCCCATCTCCTTTGCAGTTTCCCCCAGCAATAACCGCTTGCGCATTCCGTCCACGATAGGCTCTATCACTTCACCGGTGAGCGCGCCCTCGGCGAACTCCAGTTCATTGGCGTATATCAGGTCAACAGCCAGGCGTTCCCTTTGTAGGAAATTGGCGAAGTAGGTAAAACCGCCGGACAAAATGACAGTTTTGCAGCCGAGTTTGCGTAGGCAGTGCAACAGGTTTTGCGCCCCATCTTTTAGTGGCAGTTGCGTGGCAATTTCTGCCAGGCGCTGTTCGGAAAAACCTTTTAGCAACGCCATACGTTTTTTGAAACTATCGCGAAAATCCAATTCGCCGCGCATGGCGGCCGCAGTGATGGCCGCCACCTGGTCGCCGATTCCGGTAATCTTGGCTAGCTCGTCGATCACCTCTGCATCGATCAGAGTGGAATCCATATCGAAGCCAGCCAGTGCCGGTACTCTCTGACTGGTGCCCTCCTGCAAGACCAGATCGGCTCCGATTGCTTCGGCCAGTTGTAGGCAGGCAAAACGTGCCGGGGAAAACTCCAGTTCAGCGCTGAACTGAAAGCGGATGACCGTGCACTCGTGCCGGTGGGCTAGGGTGTCGATGACATCGATATGCCAGTGTTGTTCAGCACAAAAATCCAGCAGGCGCTGCAGTTGTGACAGGGTGGCTGCTGGGCTTAGGAAGGTCAGGCACCAGGGCGATTGCACGTCTGATGGTATCGCGCTGGGTAAATTCAATTGGCAACTGGCGGCGTCCGAAAAGGGGGCTGCATTGTCGTATTCCAACCCCAGCAGTGCATGGCCGCCGCTATAGGTGAGGTAGCGCACAGAACAGTCGAAGTGTGACTGGGTAATTTGCGCCAGGGGCAGATGAAATTCTTGTGCTTTAGTCTCGACGCCCATAGCGAAGGTCCCCAATTTATTCAATAAGCGACGCATTATAGCTCTAGCGGGAATCTTCGTTAAAATCAGCGCCACAGGTTGGGCCCGCTTATTTATTACAAATTAAAAAATCCCGTGTGGAACTATTTTGTTGCGGGATCGACCAACGGCACAGGAAATTACACTGCGTATTATTTGCGCTTTGTGAGGATAAAATTGCGCCAGGGCCTTGGCCGTGGAGAGTTCCAAAAACGCAAGGTAATAAAAAACAAGGCAAGGTATTAAAGCCGTATTTATGTCTGTATCGATGATTTCCCTTCTGCGCAGGTTGCCAGAGCAGTTTGCGCGTTTATCTAAACGTACCCGCCAGCGTCTGCTGGCTGCGATGATCTGGCTGATACTGGCGCTGTTCTGCAGCGTGGCTCTCGGTCATTACTATGCGCAGCGCCATGCCGATGCGGTGGAGAGAGACCGGGCCTCTGCGCAGGTTGCGGCCAGTTTTCTCGCCGGGCAGAGCCTGGAGCGTATTGTTGCCGATGATCGTATCAGTATGCAGCTGTTGGCCAGGCAGCTGCTGGAATTGCCCGCTATCAGCGGTGTTGCTGTTGAGGATGTGGAATCCAATAGCCTGGCGGAAGTTGGTGATCTGAAGAGTGGCGAGACCATCAGTGTGCCAGTAGTGCTGCATGACAGTATCGCCGGCAATGTTACCGTAGCCCTGATTCCTGGTGCGGACGTCAGCTTTCCCTGGGCCAGCTTATTGCTGACGCTGGTATTTGCCCTGCCATTTAGTGCAGTGGCGGCACTGATGACAGGGGGTTTTTCCGCGCAGCGCAGTTTGCCAGCGGAAGAGCCTCTTTCCTCTGCGGATCTTCCCGAGCAAAAGCAAGATTCTATAGGCCTGTACCTGCGGCCATTGAATTGGGCTCAATTGACCAACCAATTGAGTCGCAGTGCGCTCGAAGGAATTCAGCGGGAATTGGATGGACGTATGCAGTTGCTACGTCGGATCTACGGTGCCCATCCTTTGAGTTGTGCAGGGCCGCAAGTTGGTTTGGGGTTTTCCGGCGCCGATTCGGCGTTTCGTGCGGTCTGCTGTGGCCTGTTGCTGCGGGAGATGCAGAGTGTCAGCCGCGCTACCGGTTTGAAGTTAGCCCTGGCGGTGGCGCCTTGTGAGCCAAGCACGCCCGATTTTTCTGCTGAACAGCTACTAAACCAATCGCGTGGTTTGTTTTTACATCCTGAGTTGCTGGAGGATAGCTCTCTGGCTGGGCGTATTGAGCACCACGGTGCTGGCTGGGCTCTGGAAATCACAGGCCTTACACCCTCCTATCAAAAGTTGCTCGACAATCAGTTGCAACAGCTGTTGGGCGTCTGATCTCTCCCTTCCGATTACTGCGATGGGTTAATGACTGAATAGCCCCTCGCAGTTATTTTTGGCGTTTGCTTTACGTTTACGTCAACGTAAACTCTTGTTAGGCTCTGTTGCGTCTCGAGGAAGTACTTATGAAAGCCAAAGCCAGCATCGTAGAGCCCCAGAGTTACAGTATTTCGGAGCTGGCGCGGGAGTTTGAGATAACCACCCGCGCCATCCGTTTCTATGAGGACAAGGGCCTGCTCAAACCGGAGCGGCATGGTCAGACCCGTGTCTATAGCCCTGAAGAACGTGTACGGCTGAAGCTGATTTTGCGCGGCAAGCGCCTGGGTTTTTCCCTCGATGAGAGCCGCGAGATTATCGATATGTACGACCCCGCTCATGGCAATGTAGAGCAGTTACAGCGCCTGCTGGAGCGTATAGCGCAGAAGCGGGCACAGTTGCAGCAGCAGCTGCGGGATATTGAGAGCCTGATGGGGGAACTCGGTGAAGCCGAAGTCCGTGCACAAGCGGCTTTGGTAAAGAGCCGCAACGAGGAAAGCCCCTAGTTCACCGGTTAAAAATTTCGACAGGCGCCTGCGAAAGCCTGTGACCCGCAGAGGTTTAGCGTGTCACCCGATGTATCGAGTGGTTGCAGGTGCCGCCAGTTTAAAAGACTTATTTAATAATTATTGGAGTCACTATGAACACCTCCTACCCAACCCTGAATTTCGGCCTCGGTGAAGACATCGATATGCTCCGTGACATGGTTTACAAGTTCTGCCAGGCGGAGCTGGCCCCGCGCGCGGCGCAGATTGATGAAGACAATCTGTTTCCTGCGGATATGTGGAAAAAGTTTGGCGAGCTGGGTCTGCTGGGTATGACCGTGGAAGAGGAGTTCGGCGGTTCCAATATGGGTTACCTGGCACACGCTGTGGCCATGGAAGAGATTTCCCGCGCCTCTGCTTCTGTAGGCTTGTCCTACGGTGCCCACTCCAACCTGTGCGTAAACCAGATCCGTAAAAATGGTACCCGCGAGCAGAAGCTCAAGTACCTGCCCAAGCTGTGTTCCGGTGAACATGTAGGCGCCTTGGCCATGAGTGAACCCAACTCCGGTTCCGACGTGGTAAGTCTGCAACTGCGCGCCGAGAAGCGCGGTGATCGCTATGTTTTGAACGGCAATAAAATGTGGATCACCAACGGTCCCGATGCTGATACCTATGTGATCTACGCGCGCACTGAGCCGGGCATCAGCTCCGGTGGTATCACTGCATTTATCGTTGAGCGCGGTTTCGCCGGCTTCTCACAGGCGCAAAAGCTCGACAAGCTGGGCATGCGCGGTTCCAACACCTGTGAGCTGGTGTTCGAAGACTGTGAAGTGCCGGAAGAAAATATCCTCGGTGAACTGAACGGCGGTGTACGCGTATTGATGAGCGGTCTCGACTACGAGCGCACGATTCTCTCTGGAGGCCCTGTCGGTATTATGCAGGCTTGCCTGGATGTGGTGGTTCCCTATATTCACGAGCGCAAGCAGTTCGGCAAGGCCATCGGTGAATTCCAGCTGATGCAGGGCAAGATCGCCGATATGTACGCTGACCTGAATGCCAGCCGCTCTTACCTGTACGCCGTGGCGCGTGCCTGTGATCGCGGTGAGGACTCGCGCAAGGACGCCGCCGCTGTAATCCTGTTTACTGCGGAGCGCGCAACACAGATGGCCCTGCAGGCTATCCAGACACTGGGCGGCAATGGCTACATCAACGAGTACGCCACTGGTCGTCTGCTGCGCGATGCCAAGCTCTACGAAATCGGCGCGGGCACTTCTGAAGTGCGCCGTATGCTGATTGGTCGCGAGCTGTTTAAAGAGACCCGCTAAGGCTGGGCATTTCTTCTCGCCGCCGGCGCCTACCGGCGGCAGCTGTCTCCAGCCGGGCACTGCGGCAATAAGCCGCGCCCTGTGGAGGTCTTTTCTCCGGGAAAGTGAATCGGACTTTATGAATCAGTTGCAGAGCAAAATAAACACGCGCGACGCCGCCTTTGGCGAAAACCGCGAGCAGATGCAGGCGCTGGTGGCAGACCTGCGCGAAAAAGTGGAAGCCATCGCCCAGGGCGGCGGCGAGCGCGCACGGGAAAAACACCTGGCGCGAGGAAAATTATTGCCACGGGACCGTATCGATGCGCTGCTCGATCCGGGTAGCCCCTTCCTGGAATTTTCCCAGTTGGCCGCTCATGAGGTTTACGGTGAAGATGTCCCAGCCGCGGGTATTATTACCGGCATCGGCACCGTCTCTGGCCAGCCTTGTGTCATCGTCGCCAACGATGCCACGGTAAAAGGTGGAACTTATTATCCCCTCACAGTAAAAAAACACCTGCGCGCGCAGACCATCGCCGAGCAGAACAATCTGCCGTGCATTTACCTGGTGGATTCCGGTGGTGCTAATTTGCCGCGCCAGGACGACGTTTTCCCAGACCGTGAGCACTTCGGTCGCATCTTCTTTAACCAAGCCAATCTCTCTGCACAGAATATTCCGCAGATCGCGGTGGTGATGGGTAGCTGCACCGCCGGTGGAGCCTATGTGCCGGCCATGGCAGACGAATCCATTATGGTGAAAGAGCAGGCCACCATCTTCCTGGCGGGCCCGCCCCTGGTGAAAGCGGCCACCGGTGAAGAAGTTTCCGCGGAGGAACTCGGCGGTGCCGAGGTGCACTGTCGCACTTCCGGAGTTTCCGATCACTACGCCAATAACGACGTACATGCGTTGCAGTTGGCGCGCCGCTCTGTAGCGCGCCTAAACCGCATCAAAAATCCCGGCCTGGATATCCAAAAGCCAGTGGAGCCGATTTATCCACCGGAAGACATTTACGGCGTGGTGCCCAAAGATTCGCGCCAGCCGTTTGACGTGCGCGAGATTATCGCGCGGGTTGTGGACGGATCCGAGTTCGATGAATTTAAAGCGTTGTACGGCACCACTCTGGTAACTGGTTTTGCCCGTATCCAGGGTTATCCGGTGGGAATTGTTGCCAACAACGGCATCCTGTTTGCGGAGAGTGCACAGAAGGGCGCGCACTTTATTGAGCTGTGTGCGCAGCGCAAGATTCCATTGGTTTTCCTGCAAAATATCACTGGTTTCATGGTGGGCAAACAGTACGAGGCGGGCGGCATCGCCAAACACGGCGCCAAGATGGTGACCGCTGTCGCTACCGCCAAGGTGCCCAAAATTACCATCCTCATCGGCGGCTCTTTCGGCGCCGGTAACTACGGTATGTGTGGCCGCGCCTACGACCCCAACTTCCTGTTTATGTGGCCCAATGCGCGCATCTCGGTTATGGGGGGTGAACAGGCTGCTGGCGTATTGGCCCAGGTGAAGCGCGACCAGATGGCCGCCCGGGGTGAATCCTGGAGCGAAGAGGAAGAGCGCCAGTTTAAGCAGCCGATTGTGGATAACTACGAACATCAGGGGCACCCCTACTACGCTTCTGCACGTTTGTGGGATGACGGCGTTATCGACCCGGCGGATACCCGCCGCGTGCTAGGCCTGTGCCTGGCGGCGGCCAGCCACAAGGAACCGCAAGAGACCAAGTTCGGCGTGTTCCGCATGTAAGGAACCGTGGTTGCGGCGCCAACGAAATGTTCCGGTGCCGCTTTTGAGAGACGCCCCAATCGAGGAATTACAATGAGCGATAAATTGCTGTGCGAAGTGGATAGCGAGGGCGTGGCCACGGTCACCCTGAATCGGCCGGAAATCCACAACGCTTTTGATGATGAACTGATCCACGAGCTGGCCACCACCTTTGACACCCTGGCGCAAAACCCCGCTGTACGTGTGTTGGTACTGGCCTCCAATGGCAAGAGCTTTTCTGCCGGAGCCGACCTCAACTGGATGAAGCGCATGGCGACTTATTCAGAAGAGGAAAACCGCCGCGACGCAGCTGCGCTTGCTGCCATGCTGTACAAGCTCGACACTTTTCCTGCGCCCACTATTGCGCGAGTACAGGGCGCCGCTTTTGGCGGGGCCGTGGGCCTGGTGAGCTGCTGCGATATGGCCGTGGCCTCTGAGCGCGCCAGCTTCTGTTTATCCGAAGTCAAAATCGGCTTGCTGCCCGCCACCATCAGTCCCTATGTCATCAATGCTATCGGCACCCGCCGCGCGCGCCGTTACTTTGTCACTGCGGAGCGCTTCTCCGCCGAGCGCGCGGAACAGATGGGCTTGGTATCCGAAGTCTGCGCCGAGGGCGATCTGGACCTGCATGTGCAGAAATTAGTGAATGCCATTGCCGATAATGGCCCCAAGGCGGTCGCCATGGCCAAGCAACTGGCCATGTCCATGTCCAACCGGGTTATCAACGATGAATTGCAGGGCCAGACCAGCGCGTTGATCGCTGCCGTGCGTGTATCGCCGGAAGGGCAGGAAGGGCTAAGTGCGTTTTTAGAGAAGCGCGCACCCAAATGGATGAATGGCGGCGAAGGATAATTTTATGATTCGCAAACTGTTAATAGCTAATCGCGGCGAAATTGCCTGCCGTATTATCAAGACCGCCCGCCGCCTGGGGGTGGCCACTGTCGCCGTCTATTCCGATGCGGATGCCGACGCCCTGCATGTGCAGATGGCGGACGAAGCGGTACACCTGGGCCCGGCCCCGGCCAGGGATTCCTACCTGGATATCGACAAGGTATTGGGTGCTGCCAAGCAGACTGGTGCCGATGCGATTCATCCGGGTTACGGCTTCCTGTCAGAAAATGCGGAGTTTTGCCGCGCTTGCGATAGCGCCGGCATTATTTTTGTCGGCCCACCCACCGGTGCGATTGAGGCGATGGGCTCCAAGTCCGCCGCCAAACGTATTATGGAAGAGGCCAATGTGCCCCTGGTGCCCGGTTACCACGGCACCAACCAAAATGAAGAGCTGTTGGAAGGCCATGCCAATCGCATCGGTTACCCGGTATTGCTGAAAGCCGCTGCCGGCGGTGGTGGTAAGGGCATGCGCCGTGTCGACAGCGCTGATGAATTCCACGAAGCATTAGCTGCAGCCAAGCGTGAGGCCATGAATGCCTTTAGCGACGACATTATGTTGCTAGAGCGCTATGTGGTGAGTCCCCGCCATGTGGAAATCCAGGTGTTCTGCGATCAGCAGGGCAACGGTGTCTACCTGTTTGAGCGGGATTGCTCGGTGCAGCGCCGCCACCAAAAAGTAGTGGAAGAAGCCCCTGCACCGGGCATGACTCCGGAGCTGCGCGCCCGCATGGGTGAAGCGGCCCTGCGCGCGGCCCACGCGATTGGTTACGTGGGTGCCGGCACGGTGGAATTCCTGCTGGATGCCAGCGGTGCCTTCTACTTTATGGAAATGAATACCCGCCTGCAGGTGGAGCACCCGGTCACGGAAATGATTACTGACCAGGACCTGGTGGCCTGGCAGTTGTCAGTTGCCGCTGGCGATACCCTGCCCATGAGCCAGGATGAGCTGCAGATCAACGGCCACGCCATGGAAGTGCGCATCTACGCCGAAGACCCGGACAATGATTTCCTGCCGGCAACAGGCGTGTTGGTACGCCACCAGCCCCCGGCGGAGGGCGAGGGTGTGCGGGTGGATACCGGTGTGCAGACTGGCGATGAAATCAGTGTGCATTACGACCCGATGATCGCCAAATTGATCTGCCACGGCCGCACCCGCAAAGAAGCCCTGGCCAAACTGGATCGCGCACTGCGTGATTATCAGATTGCCGGTGTGCGCCACAATATCGAATTCCTGCGCCGTGTGATTAATCACCAGGCGTTTGCCAGCGGTTGTATTTCGACGCACTTTATCGAGGACTACGAGGCGGAAGTGCTGCATCAGGAGCAGACACTGACGCCGCTGAAGTGCGCCGCTATTGCCGGTTATTTGCAGCAGCGTGAAGAGCGCGATCTGCGCAACAGCGCACCGCAGCGAGATCCTTTCTCCCCTTGGCATAATGGTGATAACTGGCGCAATGCTCTGACTGGCAGTCGCACCCAGACGGTGGACTACCGCGGCCAGCACGCTCAAATCCGCTTTGTTGCGGAGGGCGATAGCCTGCGCTGGACTTGCGATGCCTTGCCTGAGGAACAAAACAGCGGTGAGATTCGCCTGCTGCCGGGACGCGACTTGATGTTGGTGGACGGCCGTCGCATGAGTTTCTCCGCCGTGGATACCCGCGATGGCGGTGCGCTATTTATCGATGGTACCCAGGTGGAATTCAAGTTGCTGCCACCGGATATCGGCGAGAGCAATGACCAGGCCCACGGCCTCGATGCCCCCATGAACGGCACCATTATTTCGCTACTGGTACAGCCCGGCTCCACGGTGGAAAAAGACCAGCCACTACTGGTAATGGAAGCCATGAAAATGGAACACACCCTGCGGGCTCCAGCATCCGGCACAGTGCAGCAGTTCTTCTGTGCCGAAGGTGAGCTGGTGGATGGCGGTAGCCTACTGGTGGATTTTGCAGTGGAGGAGCAATAATGCCTTTGCCCAAGCAAGTCAAAATCGTCGAAGTGGGCCCCCGCGATGGGCTGCAAAATGAAAAGCAGCCTATCTCTGTGGAGACCCGTATTGCTCTGGTGGACAAGCTCAGTGCCAGCGGGCTGTCGGTAATTGAAGCCGGCAGTTTTGTCAGCCCCAAGTGGGTACCGCAAATGGCCGCCAGCGAGGAAGTGCTGGCGGGTATCCAGCGCAAAGATAGTGTTATCTACAGCGCGCTCACGCCAAACTTAAAAGGTTATGAGCGCGCAGTGGAAGCCAAAGCAGATGAGGTCGCCGTATTTGGCGCGGCCTCAGAAGCCTTCACCCAGAAAAATATTAATTGCAGTATTGCTGAGAGTCTTGAGCGCTTCCGTCCACTGGTAGAAAAAGCCAAGCAAGACGGCATACCCGTGCGCGGATACGTATCCTGCGTACTTGGTTGCCCCTATGAAGGCGATATTGATCCGGCTAAAGTGGCAGAAGTCAGTGCCGCTCTATTGGAAATGGGTTGCTACGAAATTTCCCTCGGCGACACCATCGGTGTCGGCACCCCGGAGGCCGCCAAGCGTATGCTGGAGCAGGTGATGGCCCGTGTACCTGTGGAAAAACTTGCGGTGCATTTCCACGATACCTACGGCCAGGCCTTGGCCAACATCTACGCGGCCTTACAAATGGGTGTCGCAGTAATAGATTCCGCCGTAGCCGGCCTGGGCGGCTGCCCCTATGCCAGTGGCGCTTCCGGTAATGTTGCCAGTGAGGATGTACTCTATATGCTCAATGGCATGGGTATTGAAACCGGCGTGGATTTACAGTTGCTGGCAGAGGCAGGGAACTTTATTTCTGAACAGCTGGGGCGGGAAACCAACTCCCGTGTGGCTAAGGCTTTGGTGCCTTGCTGAGTGAGTAGTGGGTTCTCTCCAGATAGTGTTTTTTCTGGAGAGGACCTTTTAGAGAATTTTAGAATCATTTTTGTCAGTGCTAAAATAAACAGGGTTGCCTGTTCTAAAACTTTCTGCCTCACCCCTTCTCTATTGTCTTTTACTGATACAAGATACTTACGCCTTTCTCAGTTAATTCCATAAATTTAAACCTTTAAGGGGCTGCTCAGCTTTCCGCTTAGAGAAATAATATCCCCTCTTGTTTGTTGATTTTTATTGCCAGAAATTAACGATATGCAGAGTGGTAGATTTCAAAATAAAGAGTGATAGATTGAGAGACATGTATAGAACTCTATAATTTAACATTTCATTAGATTCCTATTTCCAGTATTCAATAATCCTAGAAATCTGATCGCCCTCAAATTCAAATACTGTTAAGTGGTTAGAGGTAACGCCTTGATAGGTTTGTTGCCGCTCAAGTGAGACTGCTTTGTAACCAGCGATGATTGATATAATTTTATATCTAGCGTCAGTCATTTGATATTCTCCATCCTTTAAATATTTTACAGAGTTGTTGTATAGGTGCTCTCTGGTATAGGTGCCGCCATAAACTTCATGGATATAGATAAAGTCGTCGGTGTAGTGAGAAAATAGTTTGTCGATATCTTCGACTGTCGATCCCTTCATCAGCATTTTGTTTTGTAGCTCATTGATAAGGACAGCTTTTTTCTTCAAGTTTTCCTTTGTTAATTCCGGTATTTCAGTGGCAATTGCCCCTGCTGCCAGTGTAAAAAATAATAATATTATTAGTGTTTTCATCGTAATTACTTATTTTGTAAAGCTCAATTCAGAGTTGTTTTTGATTTTCTTGGGTGACTGTAAACATTGATGATGTTGTTTGGTTCTATTCTTATTCTTGCTATCTTATTTATTGTTCGGCTTATCGATTAGTTTCTAGGTGTTTACTTTTTATCTGAGATTAGAGGTTAATAGATTACTGGTTGTTTGTTGGCTTTGGCGCCAACACCCTAAACGGCCGCATCATATCGTAATCCTCATGGGAGAGCAGATGACAGTGCCATACATAGAGGCCTTCTCGATCAAAGCGCGCAATTACCCGTGTTACTTGGCCGGGAAGAGCGATGACCGTATCTTTGGGGCCGCTTTCTTCTGGTTGTGGTGGAAGGGGTTTCCCCTGTAGAGATTCTATTTCCAGCCGTGCACCCTGAAATATCTTATCGGTATGCATAAATTTCTGCGGCTTAGGGATAAGTTTGCCTTTAAAAGGCTGGCGATCCAGTACCTGGAATTCCACTAGATGAATATGGATTGGATGAGCCGATACTGTAGGGTTGTATATCTCCCAGATCTCTACGGCGTTGTGCTGGATAATTTCTGTGGTAGGGTCTTCAAAAAATAGGGAGCCCTCCTTTACTGGACCTAACATGAGCAGATTGCGGCCATAGGGATCATCCAACCGATAGGTGGCAAGTTGTCGTGTACGACTGGCTTGGTTAAGCCTATTAAGTGGTGCGCGCAATGGAGTATTTAGAGTGAGTTTTAAATCTCCAGTGGTATTTTTAATCTCTGATTTCTGTTTATTAGAAGGGGTGTTTATCGATGTTGAAGCAATATGGAATTGTAGGATCTGGCCTGTAGTATTTGGATCGGTAGCTGGTGTGATGCCGCCGCGCCCATCGCTTAATACGCGTTTACCATCCGGGTTATAGACAAGTGGAATTGAACTCTTTGGATCATTGGCCTCTACAAATCCTTTAAAAGGGACATCCGGTCCAAAGTTCCGCAATGTCAGCTTACGCCCTTCATAACCACTGAAATCTACTAAAACATCTGCTCGCTCTGCGGGTGCCAATATCAACTCGTTCAATTTTACAGGGTAATCGAGAAATCCGCCGTCACCGCCGACTTGTACAAAGGGGGTATTTTCGTTGATCTTGAGTATCAGTGTGCGGGTATCGGATGCGTTGAGTAATCGTAATCGATAGACGTGTGGAGTGACACTGACTTTGGGCCAGGTCATGCCGTTTACCAGAATAAAATTGCCAAAAAATTCGTCGAGATGGGATGGGTTGGGCCAATTATTCTTAACTACCTCATGGGAAACTGGTGATGGAGGCTGGTCCCTCCAGCCAGGAAAATACAGTTGCCCATCGGAGCTAAACAAGCTATCTGTAATTGCGGCTACAAAAGTGCGCTCTTGTGCGGGGAGCAGCTTCTCCTGTATCAGACGGTCTTCATTGTCATCGCCAACCAGGTAAAAACCGAATAGACCTGCGTAAACATTAAGGCGCGTCATGCCCAGGGTGTGGTCGTGATACCAGATAGTGGCGGCATCCTGGGAGTTGTCGTATTCGTAAATCTTTTTCTCAAATAATGGTCCCGTCTCACGATAATTGCGGGTGTACCAAGCGAGGGGGTTGCCGTCACTTTTCCACTCTGTATGCCCGCCGTGAAGGTGGATAACCATAGGTACAGCTTTTGGATCTTTTACGTCGGCGAGGTGAATGGATCGATCCACAGGAAATAGATGCGGACCCGGTAGCTCATTGGCCCAGTGTACAAATACCGGTTGGCCTTCTCGGGCGCGAATAGTAGGGCCAGGAGAGTGGATGCGACCTGCATATTCAAAACCCCAGGCTTTTGTCATTAAACGTTTGCCTCCCTTATCCCGTAGCCCCATCCAAACTTCAGTGGGGCGGGCGGGTAGTTTAATCGAGGCTGAGCCCTGAGGGCGGATTTCTACGGGTATTGGCAGTTCATTGACGAACTTATCCACAGTTGCTGGATCCAGCAGCCGCAGGGGAGTTGCTTTAGCTACATCTTCAGCAGCAGTCAGGGCAAGGGGAATTAACAACAGCAGGGAAAAGATTACCCGAAACATTGGCTGTTTTTAGCAGTAAGTATTTAACAGTCAAGTATAGGTAAACAAGCGGTTTCGGTGGCGTTAACTTGGGGGCAGGGAAGAGTATACAGGGCCCTTCCCTGATGCGACCCTTCATTAGATAAAGCGATTGATCGCCGTTTTGGCATTGTCTTGATAGGTAGGATTGTCCAGGTCCGGGAAAAGCTCCCGCTGTTCACCAAGAGGTCCAGTCAATCCGCGTTCGCTGCCGTAAAAAATACCTGTGCGGAAGGATCTTGTATCCAGTAGGGCATCGATATAGCGCTTGGCGCCTATTTCTACTTTGTGGACTTTGCCAAGTAGCAGCATAATCTGCATCATGCCCTTCATCATATATTGCTTGAATAACGACAGTGTATTGAAGCCCTCTGTGCCTACTGTAGCCCCGGGACTCATGGTTACGAAGCGGATATGGGGGAATTCCCGCGCCATGGAAGACATCCATAGGGCGCCCATATACTTTATCGGACCATAGGGCACCGTAGCGTCTTTGGTACTGGCATAGAGCTTTCCTTCACAGATCTGCATAAATTCCTCCACAGAGGCGCTTTTCAGGTCTGGTCGCTTCATACCCATTTCTTTTACGCCGCGAGCGGCCTCGGAGCCGGCATAGATAGCAGTCTGGGTTAATTTATTGGCTTTCAGCAACTCGTTAGTCAGTAGTGCATGCCCGAGCAGGTTGACGGCGAAAATTTGTGTGACTCCTTCAGGGGTCTTGTTGTAAAACTCTTTCCCCCCGGTACCGCCAGCATTCATAACCAGCGCATCAACTGGGGAGTCCAGGTTCTTAACTGCCTCTTTCACGGATTGTTGATCCGCGACATCGATCAGCAATACTTCGAAGATATTCCTGCCTGTTTCCGACACCAGCTCGGTCTGGGTTTCTTTGGCTTTGTGCAGATTGCGGCAGCCGAGATAGATCTTGTTGATCTGCTGGTATTCCGCCAGTTGCTTGGCGCACTCCCTGCCTAAGCCTGCATTCGCTCCGGTAATCAAAACACTCTTAATCATCTTTCTGTCTCTGTGGATATTGGGAACTGGTGCCCGGATATGGATATACCCGGCTGTTGGAGGGAAAGATAAGCGGTTAAGCGCCTCGTCTTTTGACATTTCTTGCTGTCTTAGTGGGATACCAAGACCGCAAGAAATATCAAAAATAGGGCCTTACTGGCCAATATGATTAGGTCATTCAAATACGGCAAACTAAGGTGACACTATGAATCAGGCGAGTTCTATAGAAAGAAAAATTTTCCAATTGTTAGTGATAATTCTGGCGGTGATCTGTTTTGTACCCGGGGGTATCAGTGCATTTGGAGGGCTGAATGGCAGTGCTGCCCTGAGTGGTGGTGCTATGATTTTCGGCCCGGATAGCCCCCTGAGAGGATTTGGGGATAATCAATATCGATTTGCCTTTGGTGTTTTCTTTGCCCAGGGATTGGTTCTACTGTATTTCCTGAGCAATATCGAAAAACATAAAGCATTGTTTTACTTCGTGGCTTTATCCCTCTTCATTGGCGGTCTGGGCCGCTTAAGCAATATTCTGGAATTTGGATTGGTGGATGATCAGGTCTTACCGCCTACGATTATTGAGCTTGCGATAGTTCCACTTCTGGTTTTTTGGCATAGGCGAGTAGCCTCTCAAAGTTAGTCATTAGAAGCTCTTAGTTAAGCAACTAAAATTTATTTACACTTAAGAGGTTATTACTTTGTTACCAGTATTTTTACATATAGAGTCTTCACCAAACTTACAGGAATTGCAGGCTCTTCAGCAGTATATAGGTCTGGCACCGCAATTAATGCAACAGTATGGGGGGGTGCCTATTGCTTCTTATGATGTGGAAGAGGCCCTGGACGGGGGTCGGTCACCAAGGGCATTTGTTGTGGTATCTTTTCCGGATCGGGAGGCGATCTATGCATTCTTTAATGATCCAGCCTACCAGGCGATTATTCCTTTGAGGGACAAAGCATTTGCCCATTTACGCTTTTTTATCACTAGTGAGCGAATTTAATTTAAAGGCATACTAAACCGGGAAGGTATTGTTCGAAAATTTCACCGTCCCAACGTAGACTGGCAGTAAAGGAGCCTCATATGCAGCGATTTTTTAAAAGTATCAACTTCGTAGAGCAGCATCTATATGACAAAATTTCTGTTCACGAAATTGCTGCTGCCTCTCATTACTCCACCTACCACTTCAGCCGTATTTTTAAGGCATTAGTGGGAGACTCACCGAAAGAGTATTTGCGTAAGCGCCGATTGACCGTCGCCGCAAAGAGGTTGTTGAGTGAAGATATTGGTATTCTTGAGCTTGCCATGGAGTGCCAATTTGATTCCCAAGAAGCGTTTACTCGCGCGTTTAAAGCTTTATTTAAAGTAACCCCGGCACAGTATCGAAAGCAGCAGGATCCTTTTCGGTTGTTGTATAAGGATCAATTTAGCCCTCATATGCTGCACTTCTTGCAAAATGAGTTGTCCATGGAGCCACAAATTATTTCGCGGCCAGCGATGCAATTGGTGGGGGTAGCGCAGGAATACGACCATGAAAATCTCAGCTTGCCAAAGCTCTGGTCTGCATTTCGGCCCTATAGAGATAAAATCCCCAATCGAATCAGCGATGAATCTTTTGGTATCTATGAATGTTATGAGGAAGCGGGCGATGAAATTCAGTTTAAGTATGTCTGCTGTGCGCCGGTTGCCGACCTGACTCAGGTACCCGAGGGAATGGTGGCGCGGGAACTACCGGAGCAGCTATATGCAAAATTTGTTCACCGCGGATCTATTACCACCCTGGAACAGACATTGAAGTATATTTGGGGAAGCTGGTTGCCAAAGTCCAATTACGACTATATTGAGAGGCCAGACTTTGAGCTGTACCCACCCAGATATCAGGTTACCAGCCCGACAGCGGAAATGTTTCTCCATATCCCGGTCAAAGAAAGGCCGTAATCGCTTGGCAATAGCGTAGTTTTTTCGCTACTCAATCTTTTCGGTTGCCTGACCTGCGTTGTATCGGTAATGCCCGGTAATTTTAAAGGAAAACAGCATGTCTTCCAGCACGGGTCCAGCCCCGATATTGTGTGCGACCAAGTACCGGTTGGTCTTTAGAGAGCGTTTCGCAGTCACAATACCGATATGTGGTAAATTACCGGGCAGCATCCAGGTAACGATGTCCCCTGGTAGATAATCCTCTGCCTTGTCACTTATTGAGAGCGATTGCCCTTTGCGAGTAAAAAAAGCCTGTAGATTGGGTACTCGCCGGTGATCAATATTTTTATCTGGCCTGGAAAGTCCCCAAATGCGTTTAGACGGGTAGGCTTGAAAATGACCCGATATATCCTCGTGAACTTCTTTTTGCAAATCGATCCCCAGCTTCCTATATGATCGAATCACTACATCGGTACAAACACCGGTATCAGCCGGCACATCTCCATTTGGGTAGGGGATAGACACATAAGCAGGATCGTAGCGCACCTTATGATAGGTTCGCTCCAGAGCAGCTTCGGCCAAAGTCATATTTTGTGCATAGCTACTGGATGAAATAATACCAATAAAGAAGATCAACCTTTTCACCTTACTATCCTTCTATTTTTTGCTTGTTCTGTGGATTCACTTTGCTAAAAAGAATATAGATAAAAATCTCTTCCATACTATCTATTGTGCATTGGTCAGAGGATGTGCATTCAATGATGTATAGATTGAGTTCTTTATTGGTCTAAATCGACCAGTTCGTTTAGTTGCTCCCAGATATACCAATAAGTTGGTACTTTACTTCCATCGGGAGCATGCCAAATACTTTCCTGTACTTGTCTCCCGCCCAGTTTTTGGTAGAAGGATTGCGCTTTAATATTATCCTGATTGACTAAAAGACACATGCCTCTATGTGGAGCCTGTTGATAAGCCCTGCGCGCGCCCTCTATAAAGAGCGCTTTGCCAACTCCCATTGAGTGGTAGCCTTTGCGTACATGTAAGTTGTCCAGGTGTGTACCCCAGTCAGGGTGATTATCCATGTATAGACAGATAAAGCCGGCGATATTGCCCTCTATTTCAGCTAAAAACACCTGCTGATTGGATTTAGGGTGCTCAAAGCGATCCTTCCAGAGTCGCATCCTTTCCATTGGAACCTTATCTTCAAGGTACTGTTTGCTAAGCACGCTACGATAATTTTCCTGCCAGCTGACACTATGTATGTTAGCGATGGTGGGTACATCATGCTTTGAGGCTTTACGTATTTTCATAGTGTTTATCTACTTCCTGATAAATAAGGATAGTAATGGCGATTAATTGATGAAATTTTTCAGTTATTTTGGAACGGTTTTCTCATGGGTTTTTATGTAATAAATTCCACGTTTGTATCAAATTCTTTCTGCAGATGTGCACGAAAAGAGGTGATTTTGCTGGAGGGAAAGGTAAATTCTGGAATTTCTCCCGGAGATATCTGATTGTAAGGGAGAGAAAAGTAGCCGCGATCCTTAACCGAGTCGACAGCAACTTTCCTTATCTCTGATCTCTTAATTGAATGATCACCAATCAAGATAAACTCTCCATCAAACCTTACATAGGAAACTGGATCTTCTATTATTGGTTGCTGAAACTTTTCACGATTTGTGGCTAGATAGATCAGAGCTGTGGTGATAAGAATTGTTTTCCAGAAAGGTTCTGATTCAGGAAGGTATAAAGTGACCACGTAGGTTAAAAGTAGGATGCTCCAGAAAACCAACGTCTTTAAATAAGGTTGCCTAGTACTCATTCCCTGTGCTCTATATTTTTCTTTATTTACTCATTTCTTGGCTATGATGCCAAAATAACTTATCTCAAGCTAACGCTGTATTTATCCCGGTACCATTTAAAGAACGGTAATTCAATTAGTAAAAAGCTGATTAGAGAAAATCCAAACCAGTTAGCAGTAAATAGCAGCATTTTAAAATTGTATCCAGACTCCCAAAAGAGAGCGCCGGCGATCAGTAGTGCGATACCGGTTGCTAAGAGGTCATTAATTATGATCTTGTTAAGGTCAGCGCCTGCATGCCTTGGGTAGATATAGAGATAGGCGGCGCAGATGATTATAGCGTTAACGGTTAGTAACGTTACCTCGGGTTTCAAAATTAGATCTCTCTGATTGGTACAACTTTGAATACCATTATACGGCAGGACTGCGCCAAAGTACTCTAGATATTGGGGTTATAGAGGGTTAGTTAGCTATTGGAATCTGTGGGAGTTATTGCACTTATAAAAGGGGAAAATATTTTTAGCTTTTAATTTTTTATAGCGAACACTCGTGCCGTATTATCATTAACTCACAGGCTCAGGGGTTATTTTATATCAAGCCTGGCAATTCGTTATGTCTGGTTGTTTAACGTGGCCCCTGCTAAAGGGAATCGCCCATTGGGGCTATGGAATAGGCAAAGAGGTTCAGCCCTGTTACTGCTGTCGCACTAATAACTCCATAATCTGCTACCATCAGCGCAAATCCTGCTGTTAGATCGACTCTTATGAAACTCTTGCGTTGGCTTCTGTTAATCCTACTGGCTCTACTGGTAATTTCAGCCCTGGCGGCGCCAGGTTTCATTGGTCCCAAGGTGGAGGAGGTCTGGAAGCAGCAGCTGAGCAGGATGCAGGGGGGAAGCACTACCGGTTATCAACGCGGTTGGTTTGGAGCTGAAACCAATACTGAGGTGGCGCTACAGAATGGCACCACTGAGCTGCATACTGAAATTCATCATGGCCCATTGCTGTTAACTTCTGGTGGGCCCCGTCTGGGGGTTATCTATAGCGAGACACGCCTAGATCTAGAGCAATTAAACCCGCAGCTACGCGCTCAGCTTGAGGGAATCTATGGCCGCTTGCAGAACAGCCCCCTGGTTTTGGAAACCCTGGTTTTAGCGGATAACCGGGTACTCAATACCCTGCGCCTGGAACCCTTTAAAAGTTCAGGTGATTTTGGCCAGCTGGCATTTACAGGTGGTGAGATTGCAGTGTCGACAGATTACAGCGGCGCGGTGTTGGATGGGGTAATCGATCTGGGTAGCCTGACCCAGATGCGCGATGGCGTGGAAGTATTATTTACCGAACCGCTTAAAGGAGAGTTTCAGTTAGAGCCCCGCCGTGGCGGTAAGGCACAGCTATATCTGTCACTGTTGCGCGCCGAGCGTGATTCGGGGCCGGCGGAACTGCGGGATATTAGCCTGGAACTGGATATAGAAATGCTCGCTGCGCAGACCCTCAAAGTGGTGAGTGATCTGCAGCTACCCAGTGTGCAGTCTGCCACCCCTATTACTTCTGTGCGCCAACAGATGACCCTGCCTAAGATCAAGGCTGCCGATCTGGGCCACTATTTACGTGTACTACTGCCGGTGGCGGAGCGCAATTGGGCGAGTGATATGCGTCCACCCCTGCGCCTGCAACAACAGCTGGTAGTGGAATCTCGCAATGGTCCGGTTCTGGTGGATGCGGATATTGACTGGAAAGGAATGAAGCGCCCTCCGCGCCATCGCAACGGCAGCGCTTTAAATCAATGGCTGAATCCTCTGGTGGGCAGCATGACCCTGAGCGCGGCTGAATCGGCGTTGCTGCAGTCGCCGCTGGTAGGCCAGGCAATGATGTTGCGACAATACGGTTTGCTGATTGAGCAAAACGATGAACTGCAGATGCACCTGGAGGTGAATCGCGGGCGCCTGGAAGTGAATGGCCAGCAGTTGCCACCAGATTTGTTCCTAATGGCACTGACCGGACAATTTTAAAATCTGATTGGCTTAACGGTTAGATTGGAGAAAGGAGTGATGTGATCGTTCCTTTCTCTTTCCGGTAAATCCATTTTTTAACAAGTCGGTATCTTGGGGACTCATTGCGTCCTAATTTATATCGAACGGACAATGCAAAAATCCTCTTGCTGTTAGATTAAAGGGGCACTGAGCCAGCTAATATCATAGTGAGGTGGCAGTACATCGTCCGGCAGGTTTTTTCTTTCCTGTGGGGGCAACCTTAGAAACTCTCCTTGTATTCCTAAAGCTTCACACCCCACCTCCCAGTTAGCGCACCAGATGCCAGTAGCCACTGCGGCATAGTATCTAGAAGATGTTGTCGCATAAAAATCAAGGCGCACTTGAGAGCCTTTCTTGTGGGCAATACAGCGTGTGGTTTGACCGTTATAGGAAGACGGTGCCCACCGGCAACTTTCAAAACATCGATTAAACGCCTCCCAGGGCGATTTATCTATTTTTAATGCTTCTTTCATGGCGTTATCTACGAAAAACAGGTCGGACAGCGGCAGACGCTTATGAAACTGATTGTTAAAAAAACGGATAAACAATGGTGCGTACCAGCTTTCGTAACCCACAGCGCAGAGACAAATAATAGAATCCTTTTTCTTATCAAAGCGCTCGCGGAGGTGGGTTTTGACACTGCGGTGATCTGCTCCGGGACCAATCCAGCAAGTCCCTAAACCCATTCGCGTAGCGTCTAAAACAATCTTTTGCAGGGTTCTGCCGATATCAAGAATGGCCGTTCGATTGTATTCCGCTGGGGCTATTGCAACGAGGAAATATCTGGCATTGACCACCGGCCAAACAGTGATGGGTGCTTTGACCCACTCCAGACGTATCGGTGCATTGCCGAGACGTGGTTGCTGTAGGTGAATTGCAATACGAGCTTTTAGTGCTTGCTCATGGATGGGGATTAAGGGACGGGTTTGATAGGCGCGGCACGATCTACGGTCACGTATCAGCGCGAAAATATCTTCTCGGCTGCGGGCTTTGGGTAGCGGTTCCGGCAAACGGATACAAAAACGGCAAGTCACAATATCAAAAAGAATAATGGCCGTTAGTATCAAGGGTAGCCAGATCAACACATTGGCCAGTCCAGTTAAACCTACTAGATATATGAGTCCCACCAACAGGAAGAGGCCCAGAGTGATTGGGACAGGCATTAGGTACTGCAGCCAACCAGTAAATTGAAGTTGCAACTTTATACCCAAAAGACGAATAAACAGGCGGCGAAGCCAAAGGGGATGCACTTTGTCGACCATGGCCCGCTCGTTGGGTCCAAAGCTGGCGTAAATGACTTTTGACTTGCGGGTTCTAGCCGTGGTTTCAGGGTCGCTCATCGGCATCTCCTGTAATGCAAATGACCACTTGCATTATGCGCCTGTTTATATCGAAAAGGAGATTCTATGCAGTGCACCATCGATGAAGCCAAGCTGTTTAAAGTAGTTATCAGCGAATGGATGGCTCATGGTTATGGGTGCTGTACAACTAGGGACATGGCCAGTATCGCAGGTGTTAATAAGGCGATGCTGTTCCGGCGGCTTTGGCGGTAAAACTGGTTTATTCACACGGACGATAGATCATCAGCTGGCTGATACCCCGTTGGAGTTATTCTGTATTTCGGGAGATCTGAATAACGATCTACGGGTTCTAGCAGAAGAGTATATGGACACTTATCGATTGTATGGGGGCGTGGTGTATCGTGCAGTGTAGGAGTTGCCCTGGTATCCGTTGATTTGATTGGCCATATATCAGGCGTTTTATAGGGACGAGGGTGTAGGCGAGCAGAGTGGGGGACTCTGCCCGCCAACGGTTATCCGGTATTGCGCATGCCTGCGGCGATACCGGCGATCGTTACCATTAGGGCACTCTCCAACACAGCGTCATTCTCCCGCTCGCGCAGACGCGCCATTAATTCGGCCTGAAGCAAATGCAGTGGATCGGTATAGGGATCGCGCACGCGGATGGACCAACGCATCACTGGGTTATTGTCCAACAGACTTTCGCGACCGGTGAGTTGCTGCAAAGCACTCACTGTATGAGCCAGGCGTTCGCGCAGGCTTTCCCCCAGCTCTATCAGCTCCTTGTTGTCTGTGAGGCGTTCCTCATACCAGGAGGCGACACGGGTATCGGATTTCGCCAAAACCATCTCCAGCATATCCACCACGCCCTGGAAGAAGGGCCACTCACGACTCATTTCTCCCAGGGTGTCGGCTTCGTCTGCCTGTTTTAGGGCTTGTTCGAGTGCGGTGCCGGTGCCGAGCCAGGCGGGTAGCATCAGGCGCATCTGGGTCCAGGCGAACACCCAGGGAATGGCGCGTAGTGTCTCTACGCCGCCACCGGGCTTGCGCTTCGCCGGTCGACTACCGAGAGCCAGACGGCGGAGTTCCGTCTCCGGGGTGACGGTGCGCAGGTAGGCCACCAGAGCCGGGTCGTCACGCACCACTTCGCGGTAACTCTGCACCGAGACTTCCGTGAGGCGTTCCATCTGATTGCGCCACTCGGGGCGAGGCTGGGCCGGTGGCATCAGGGTAGCCTCCAGTGTGGCGGCCACATACTGCTCCAAATTGTAGGCAGCAACGGAGGGGCGGCCGTATTTGAAGCGGATCATCTCTCCCTGCTCGGTAACGCGGATACGCCCAGCCACCGAGCCTGGTGGCTGCGACAACAGTGCCATGCGCGTTGGAGAGCCGCCGCGGGAAATAGAGCCGCCACGGCCGTGGAACAGGGTTAGGGGAATGCCGTGATTGCGGAAAATTTGGGTGAGCGCCTCCTGAGTACTGAACTGTGCCCAGGCCGCCCCGAGGAAGCCGGCATCCTTGGCCGAGTCTGAGTAACCGATCATTACTTCCTGGCCCTCCAGCACGCGCTGTTTGTACTGGGGAATATTGAGCAGGGTACTCATGGTGTCGGCAGCATTATTGAGGTCGTCCAAGGTTTCAAACAATGGCACCACGCGCATAGGTTGGTTTACCCCGGCAATTTTCTGCAGCAACATGACCGCCAACACATCGGAGGGCTTTTTCGCCATGGAAATCACATAGGCACCAAACCCCTCGTGGCCCTGCTCAGCAACCACCTTGCAGGTTTCTAATACCTCGCGCACATCCCCATCGCAGAAATCCGTATGGTAGAAATCCTCATCGATTAATGGCCGGCGGTTATCCAGCTCCGCCAGGAGGAAGTCCAGTTTGCTCTGCTCATCCCAGGTGGCGTAATTCCCCAGCCCCAGATAGCGTGTGATAGCGTCGATGGCATCCATATGGCGGGTGGATTCCTGACGAATATCCAGGCGCAACAGGGTGATACCGAAGCAATTGAGCCGGCGCAGGGTGTCTTTGAGCTGGCCATCGGCGATAGCCGAGAGCCCCACCGCGCGTAGAGAGCGGTCGATCAGGTTCAGCTCAGTGAGCAGTTGTTGACCGCTGTGAAATACTGCACCTGCTGGTTCCTGCTGTTCGTTAATGCGGGCCTCCAGTTGCGCGCGAGTATTGCGCAAGCGGTAGCGCACCCGGCGGAGTATGAGCCGGTAGGGCTCATGGCTTGGGCCTGTTTGTGCCAGTAATTCCTCGCTGGCCTTGTGCATGGATAGATCGGCCAGGAGATTTTCCACATCGCGCAAGAGAAGGTCGGCAGCCATCCAGCGCGCCAGCAGTAATACCTTGCGGGTTACCGCTGCGGTGACATTGGGGTTGCCGTCGCGGTCGCCACCCATCCAGGAGGCGAAGCGTATGGGTACCCAGTTATCCGGCAGTGGCGGTAATCCCGCTAGGGTTAGTTCCTCCTCGATGGCGCGCATAGTCTGGGGTACTGCCTGCCATAGGGACTGTTCAATGGTGGCGAAGCCCCACTTGGCTTCGTCTACCGGCGTGGGCCTCTCACGGCGAATTTCATCGGTGCTCCAGGCAGAGAGAATTTGCTCGTGCAGATGACGTCGCAGCTCGCGGCTCTCTTCCTGGGTAAGGTCTGGTCGGTCCAGTGCGGCGAGGAGATCGGCGACGTGGTCGTACTTGCGGATCAGGGTGCGACGTGTGACCTCGGTGGGATGGGCGGTAAGGACCAGCTCCACGGAGAGATCCCTGAGTGCGGTGTGTATATCGTCGGTTGAGCGATTGGTGTTCTTTAGCTCCGCCAATACCTGGCGCAGGCCGCGGTCTGTATCTGGGTCGCCAGAAAAACGCTGGTGCTGCCGGTGCAGGCGTTCTCGATGGCGTTGCTCGGCGATATTGGCGAGATTCAAAAACTGGCTAAAGGCGCGCGCCACTTCCAACAATGTGTCGTCGTCGAGAGGGTCCAGCAGCTGGTGTAAGCGATCCACCTGCATCTCTCCGCTACTGCGGCTCTCCACTGCGGCCTGGCGGATGGTTTCCACAGTATTAAATAGCGAATCACCGGCTTGCTCGCGCAAAACCGAACCGAGCTCCTCGCCGAGTAGGCGGACGTCCTCCCGCAACGGGGTGTTTTGATCCTGACTCACAAGCCTTTTTCTCCCTAACGATATCCGGTGAAAGTACCGGGCTTTATCTTCGCATAATTTTTTCGCAAGGAGGCTGTGCTGCCAAAATAAAAGATTTTTTCAGTAATAAATTTACTTAAATAATGATAAATAAAGGAAAGGTCTTACGATAAAGGTTGGTTTTTAGAAAATTTATAATCCAGCAGGTATAAATATCATGCCAGGTATTTTATCGACTATTAGAGAGAGCTCTCGACCAGATTTTTTTAGGCGGGAGGTCATCAGGAGGGGAATTAAATTGGAAAAAGCGAAGAGTAACTTGGTAAGGAAGGCGTGAAATTTATAGGGGATTTTTAAATATCCCCTATTTGCGTAGGGCAGAAGCGCCCGCGCGAGATTTTCACGCGGGCTGGGTTTTTAGTAATAGTCATAGGCGGGGCGGCGATCGACTAGGCGCAGCCAGCCGCGAATAACCCGGTAGATAACCCAAATCCAGTTTACGGCGAGAATCACATAGCCGAGACCGAAAACCCAAAAGGTCAAAGAACCAACCACAGTCCACAGCAACCAGAACCAGAAAGTGCGGATCTGCCAGCGGAAATGGGACTCCGCCAGGGTGCCGCGTACATCGCTGCGCTTGAAATAGTTAATCAGTACGCCAACAAAAAACGGAACCGCGGTAAATAGGCTGATGGCCTGGATCAGGTAGACCATGATGGCCAGATCTCGACCACTCTGTTCGCGGGCCTCTTGGGAGCGTGTGGGGTACTGCTCTGACATAACTTTATTCTCTTGTGGACTCTGAAAAATATAGTGTGGTCCCCAATGCGCAATTCAACTTGACTGCGTTGGAATGGTATTTTTACACGACAGTCGGTGAAGAGCCCAGGGTGTCGTAACGTCCCATGTTATTTTAGTGCCCACTCGGTGTGCACATTGCGCTCGCGCCATGCCTTCAGCTGTCGCACCGATTCCCGCATCAGTTGCAGTAACTCTGTACGCTGCTGACGGCAGTGTTCGCGTTCGCTGTCGATGGAGAGGTTGGCGGCGAGACTGCGCAGACGACTGGCTACGCTATCGAGCCCCACCTCTGCCGCTGCCCGGGCGACATCCTGCGCCTGTTTTTCTGCATCCAACCAGTGGCGGCCGGTTAGGGCGCTGGTGAGCGCAGTGATTCGTTTGGGTAGGGTGGCGCTGCGGTCACTGAGTAGCTCGGCGAAGGTCAGGTGATCGAGAGTGTCCTGCTGGCGTAAAAGAGCACTGGTGTTGAGCAGCTGGGTGGGGCGGTTTTTTTGTTGTGGTGACGTCCCCTGGGTGCGCCGTGAAGCCCATTGCATCAGTTGCATTAGCTGGCGATCGGCAATTGGGTGGGTAAGTACGCCGGTAAAGCCTCGGGCTTGATAGCGCTCTTTATCGCCGGTTTTGGCAGATTGCAGCAGGGCGAAAATGGGTAAATCGTTGCCCCGTTCGCGGCGAATTTCTCGTACTGCCTCCACGCCATCCATCAACGGTAGATGGGTGTCGCTCAGGATTAAGTCAAAGTTTTTTTGAAGGGCGGCGCTGCTGCCGTCGATACCGTTACACTCCCTTTGCACATGGTGGCCCATGGCTTCCAGCGGCGCTTGCAGGGATTCGTGTTTATTATTTTCCACCAACAGGATGGCGAGGCCGCTGCCAGTATTGCCGAGCACTTCCTTGGGAAGTTTCAGCTCTACGGTTTCCACCTTGCCGATCTGACGTAAATCGTCCAGAGATTTGAGCGCGGCGTTTAACTGTCGCTTGCCGATTTCAACCAGGGCTTTGATATTGTTGTCCTCACTGCGTCCAATCAGGTTGAGGGTGCCCATCAATGTATCCAGGGGGTGATGCAACTGGTGGCGCACTATTGTGAGCAGATCGGATTTTTCCTGGCGCAGTAATTCGAGGCTTTCACGAGTTTCTTCGAGTTGCTTCTCTAGGGCGAGAAATTCACTGTTGCGGCTATGCACCTGCTGAAACAAATTACTGTTTTCGGCGCTGATATTATCGACACGCTCTGCACTCTCTTTACGCAATTTGCGCAGACTCAGTTGTCTATTGAGTGTAAAAGCACAAATTAGCACAGTAAAAATCAGCGCCGCGATCAACCAGTAAATAGGAATTTGTTGCTGCAGAGCATTTAATTCAATGGCTTGTGCGGTGGTGGAGATAAATACTGAGCCGCACAGTAGTGTTCCGGCTAGCAGAGCGTGAAAAAAAACACGACGAGAGGGCAATCCCCCAGAAGAAATGGCTTTTATCATCCTTATAACCACTTGTGTTAGGGCGGACTAAATCCTGCAGTCCGCAGTGTGATTTTCGCGGTAGGTTTTGATCGATACTCCCGAAAAGATCAGAGCGTTTGATACTGCAATATGGCACGGCGTACAAGAGATATTTTTATAGGACTGGCAGGCTAACGGGTAGATAATCCGGTCAGAGGCATGAACGCTATCGCCATTAGCCAAGAGTTATTGCGCCAAAAACAGAGGATAGTTTTTTTGGGGGGGCTTGACGCTGAAGAATTGCACGCTATTACATAGGCTTATATAGCGGGAGGTTTTGCACGAGGTTGGCGTATTTTACCGAGATCGGTGGCACAGCGTTCCTCGATAAAATACGCAAAAAATTAAAAATATCAGGGTTGATTCAAGCGGCCTGAGGTAGGCGCTCCTGCAATAACTGCAACATGCGCTCAGAAGGTAGAAACAGGCGAATTCCATCGCAATGGGCGAGCAATTCCTGATAAAAATAATCGAAATGTGTGCAGCCCAGAATCAGTATCTGTACGCCGCTTTTCACCAGAGCCGCGACCAGATCATCCAAAGCGTGCTGACGCACGATCATCTCGGCGGCGAGGCCATCCTCAATATCTTCGACGATCTGCAGATTGCCGATACCGATCACCTTGGCGGTTGTGTTGCGCTCGAGAATTTCACGCTCAATATTGGCGCAACTTTGGCAGTTGGCGGCGAGCAGGCCAAAGTTGCGGTAGCGCTGGGTGAGTTCGGCGTATACCTCAAGGGGAGAAACCACCTCAATTGGCGAGGTGGCTTTGACCGCTTCCATATCCACCGCACCGGAAAGGGAATTGCAGTAGATCATGGCGGCTTCGGCGCCGGCCTGATGCAGCTGTTCAATCGCTTCGATCAGCTGCTGGGTGAGAGCGCCGCGTTCTAGCGCTTGCAGTTGCGTCTGTGCCTGGGGCGATGTTGACAGAGACATACCGACGCCACGCAGCTGACGCGCGGCGAGGAAATCCAGGCCAAAGCGGGTGTCTGTGGGGGTGCCGGCGACCACGCCAATGGTCATAGAACTTTTTTCAATGGCGTTATCGGTCAACACAGTCATGCTCCTCTCTCGTAATGCTCAATCGAGTATTGGTGCCCCTTAGATGGCGCGTCTGCCCAGCAGGGGAACCAGCGTATTAATCCACACTCGGCGCACCCAGTCGAGATAAATTCCATAAGGCCGCCCCAAGGCGCCTGCGATCAGCATAAAAGTGATACTGGCTGTGGCAATTTCGTCCCAGCTGGCACCGCCTAGGCGCATATTGGCCATATATAGGGGAAACTGGAAGCTGAGGAAGACAAAGGTGTCTACCAGGTAAGCATTTACAAAACCGCCGCCACCAAAGCGGTTCACAATCCAGCTGCGGTACATGCTGAAAGGGCGAGCGATCAGTGTATTGAACACCAGCGCCATCAGACGCACTTTCAGGTGCTCACTCCAGCTCATACCTGCCAACACCAGCTCGATGGGGATCGCCACGGCCCAGGAAAAACTGTTCATGGCGAAGATATCGAGCAGGAAATCCCAGCGCCGCGAGTTGGGTGCGGCTGGTTCGGCTTCGGGGCCGGATGGTGTTAATGCGGGCGCGGACATGGAGCAGACAACCTCTTGAACCTCGAGCCGCCATATCAAGATGGCGGCAGGCCGGCGATTATATCTCCAAATTGCGTAAATGCTAGCCTTGCATCTCGACTGGTGAGGTCTGCCGAGATAAACGTCCTACTAATTATTAGAAAATTAATCTAATTATCTTATTGGCCTAACGCGCCTCCTGGTCACGATGGCGCCGCAGAGGTTAATATGCAACTCTTTGCATAAGACGAATCGGAGCCGCCATGTCCCTGCGCTATGCCGTACTCACCCTGCTGGATATAGAGCCCGGCAGTGGCTACGACCTAAAGCGCCGCTTCGAGCGCAGTGTTTCCCATTTCTGGAGCGCCAGCCACCAGCAGATGTATCGGGAGCTGCACAAGTTGCACGACGAAGGATTGCTGGACTGCGAGGAGCAACCGCAGGAGGGCAAACCGGACAAAAAGGTCTACAGCCTCACCGACAAGGGGCGTGCGGAGCTGCGCGATTGGGTAATTCAGCCAGCGGCACCACAGAAGATTCGCGAACCCTTTTTAGTGCGTATGTTTGCCGGCCACCATTTGAGCCAAGAGGAGTTGCGTTCGGCTCTCAATGATCAGCTGCACAGGCACCGGGGGCTGTTGGAGATTTATCAGGAACAAAATGAGCGGGTGCTTAAGAGTGACCCCGCCCTGCAGGAGCGCTATTGGCTGGCCCACCAGACACTGCTGTTAGGCATAGAGGCGGAGAAGACCTGGGTCAATTGGGCGGAAAATATGCTGCAGCAACTGGAACAAAAATGTGAAGAGAGCAGTTAAAAAAACCGGGCGATGCCCGGTTTTTTGTGTCTATGGTGCGGAAATGAGTCGAGCGTTAGTTTATAAAGCGACTTTCTCCACTACCAGGCTGCCGATAGAGTAGCCTGCGCCAAAGGAACAGATAATTCCGCGCTCACCTACTTGCAGGTCATCGCTGTGCAGATTGAAGGCGATGACAGAACCGGCGCTAGCGGTATTCGCGTAGCGGTCCAGCACCACCGGGGCGCGTTCTGCGCTGGCTTCATCACCCATCAGTTTCTTGGCGATCAGATTATTCATGTTGATGTTGGCCTGGTGTAGCCAGTAACGGCTCACTTCGCGGGGGTCGGTGCCGCTCTCCCCTAGGTGCTCCTCAATATGGGCGGCGGCCATGGGGCAGACTTCCTTGAAAACCTTGCGGCCGTTCTGGCGGAACAACTTTCCGGGGCCGAAAGGGTCCACATCGGCAGCGCGTGCGGCATAGCCGAAGTTGGAGCGGATATTGTTGGAGTAGACGGTTTTGGCCTTGGTGCCGAGGATTTCCCAGGCGGTGTCTACGCTGCAGGTTTCGCGGCGCTCGATCACACTGGCGACCGCCACATCTCCGAAGATAAAATGACTGTCGCGATCGGTAAAGTCCACTTGCGGTGAGGCCAATTCAGAATTGATCACCAGTACGGTGCGTGCGGCGCCGGAACAGATGGCATCTACCGCGCGCTGTAGAGAAAATGTTGCCGAGGAGCAGGCGACTTCCATATCGAAAGCGAATCCATCGATGCCGAGGGCGCCCTGAATTTCGATGGCAATGGCGGGATAGGCGCGTTGCATATAGGAGGCGCCAACAATCACCATGTCGACATCGGAGGCCTGTTTATTGGCTTTCTCAAGCGCCAGTTTGGCGGCTTTTAGCCCCATCTCCGCCTGAACACACAGGTCGTCGTCGTTGCGCTCGGGAATAAAGGGGCGCATGCGCGCGGGATCGAGAATTCCTTCACGGGTCACCACATAGCGGCTCTTTATACCGGAGGCCTTTTCGATAAATTCCGCAGAGGACTGTGGTTTGGGCTGCAGTTCGCCGGATTCAATTGCTTGAGCGTGCTCCAGGTTGTACTGCTTGGCGTAGCTATTGTAGGCGTCTACCAGCTCTTCGTTGCTGATCGCTTCCGGTGGGGTCCACAGGCCGGTGCCGCTGATGACAATGCCCCGTGGCAACTTGTATTCACTCATCGCTGAATCCCTGGCTCGCAGCAAAACACCTGCGAGCAATTAGTCACTGATTAAAACCTTAGCCTTTAGCGGTGCCGGCTTGTTTGGGATTTATCTGCCAGAACGGCAAGGCAAGTTATTGTGACGTCTCTGTGACTGTCGGTCTATCTGCGGTCGCGCCGAAGAGTCATGGCGTTCTGGCCAAAACGAACGCACTGACCTTGTGTGCACCAGCTTTCAGGAGTATCTGTGCCGCCGCCTCCAGGGTGGCTCCGGTAGTCAGGACATCGTCCACCAGCCCGATATGCATTCCTTCAACGGATTCACGCAGGGCAAAACTTTGCAGTAGGTTGCGTAGGCGTTGTTGCCGGCGCAGCTGCGACTGGGTGCGGGTGGCGCCAGTTTTGCGCAACAGCCGCGCTTGCACCGGCAAATGCCATTGCTTTCCCAACTCGCTCGCGATCAGTTGCGCTTGGTTGTATCCACGTTGCCAGTAGCGCTGCCAGTGGAGAGGAATGGGGGCGAGTAGGTCGGGGGGCTCGTTGTGTGGGGCTATTGAGGTGGCGGCAAGTTGCGCCAGGCTATGGCCGGCGGCCAGGTCGCGTTGGTACTTGAAGCGCTGGATTAGCTGGTTCACCGGAAAGGCATACTGCCAGGCGGCCTGAACCCTCTGGCAGTGCGGCGGCTGGCGCAAACAACTGGGGCACAGGCGTGCGCTGGAGGCCAACGGCAGCGCACAGCTTTCACAAGCCTGGCCCAGATAGGGCAGGTCTCGGATACAGCTGGCACAGATACCAAAGTCACCGGCTCTATCGCCGCACAGCAGGCACTGCGTCAGGTAGCGAGAGAGTCGAGCTGAAATCAGGCTGTAAACCATAAGAGAGCTTCTGAGTTGACAGCAGGTGGGGCCTGGCTAAACTGGCCAGTCTGTTTGGTCGAGTTTGCCACTGCTGTCTTCTGCAGTCACCCCGCCCGAATACATAAAAACAGCACCCCAACTCCAGTAACAGAGAGAGTAAGCTTGTGACTGCAGCCCAGACTATGCCCGCCGCCGATATCCGCCACGACTGGACCCGTCAGCAGGTTCTGGATCTCTTCGCTATGCCATTTAGCGATCTGATGTTTACCGCGCAGCAGGTTCACCGGACACACTTCGATCCCAATCGGGTCCAGGTCAGCACCCTCTGTTCCATTAAGACCGGCGCCTGCCCGGAAGATTGCGCCTACTGCCCGCAGAGCGCCCGTTACGATACTGGGCTGGAGCGGGAAAAATTGATGAAAGTGGAGAAGGTGTTGGAAGAAGCTCGCGCGGCCAAGGCTGGCGGCGCCACTCGCTTCTGTATGGGAGCTGCCTGGCGCTCACCCAAGAAAAAAGATATGCCTTACGTTACCCAGATGGTGCGCGAAGTGAAGGCACTGGGTATGGAAACCTGTATGACCTTGGGGATGTTGAATGATGACCAGGCGAAGGAATTAGCTGATGCCGGGCTCGATTACTACAACCACAATCTGGATACCTCACCGGAGTATTACGGCGAGATTATTACCACCCGCACCTACCAGGATAGGTTGCAGACACTGGGGCGCGTGCGTGCCGCCGGTATGAAAGTCTGCGCCGGCGGTATTGTCGGCATGGGCGAGGGCGACAAAGATCGCGCCGGCCTGCTGATGCAACTGGCCAACCTGCCTGAACACCCCGAGTCGGTGCCCATTAATATGTTGGTAAAAGTAGCTGGTACGCCGCTGGAGCAGGAGAAGGACCTAGACCCCTTCGAATTTATCCGCTGCATCGCCGTAGCGCGCATTATGATGCCCAAGTCCCATGTGCGCCTGTCCGCCGGGCGCGAACAGATGAGTGATGAGATGCAGTCTATGGCTTTCCTCGCCGGTGCCAACTCCATCTTCTATGGCGAGAAGCTGCTGACCACCGCCAATCCCGAGGCCAACAAGGATATGCAATTGTTCTCCCGCCTGGGTATCCAGCCGGAGGAGTATCAACAATACGCCGATGAGAGCGCAGTGGAAGCGGAGTTGAATGCACAGATTACCGAGCAGCAAAACGACGCTTTCTTTTACGATGCGGCCAAATGACCCTGGATAAAACCCTGCGCCAGCGTCTCGATGAGCGGCATCGGGACAATCTTTATCGCCAGATTAAAACTCTGGAAGCGGCGCCCAGTCCCATCGCTGTAGTGGATGGGCGAAAGCTGCTGACCTTTAGTAGTAACGATTACCTGGGACTGGCAAGCCACTCAGAAGTTATCCGTGCCCAGCAGGCCGGTGCTGAGCTGGGCGCCGGTGCCACCGCTTCCCATTTGGTAAACGGCCACCTTCAAGTCCATCAACAATTGCAACAGAGCCTTGCCGAAGTCACCGGACGCGAGGCCGCACTGGTTTTTTCCAGTGGTTATATGGCCAATGTGGGGACACTCTGCGCGTTGCTGGGCCGCGCGGACAATGTTATTTCCGACAAGCTCAACCACGCCTCCCTGATAGACGGCGCACGCTTGTGTGGCGCCAACAGTTTGCGTTTTGCCCACAACGATCCAGTAGCCCTGCGCCGTCAGCTGCAAAGGGCGGCCGCACGCGGTGGCAATACTCTGGTGGCGGTAGATGGGGTCTACAGTATGGACGGCGACAGGGCTCAATTGGCGGAGATTGCTGCCCTGTGTTGGGAATTTGATGCCTGGCTGATGGTGGATGAAGCCCACGGCTTTGGAGTGATGGGGAGTGAACAGCTGCCCCTTGCCGGCAGCTGCGCGGCCGCCGGTCTCGGCCAGGATGAAGTGCCGGTACTGATGGGTACGCTGGGAAAGGCCGCCGGCAATGCAGGTGCCTTTGTGGCCGGCTCGCGTATGTTGATCGATTTTTTGGTGCAGTTTGCACGGCCTTATATTTATACCACTGGTATGCCGCCGGCAGTGGCGGCAGGTTGCATTGCCGCAATTGAACTGATGCGCAATGCCCCCGAGTTGAACCAGCGCCTGCAGGCGAATATCACTTACTTCCGCCGGCGTGCGGCGCAAGCGAATTTACCTCTGACGGATTCATCCAGTGCGATTCAACCACTCCTGTTGGGCTGTGAAGAAACTGTGATGACTGTGTCCAAAAAGTTGGAGCAACGTGGCTTTCTAGTGGGCGCTATTCGCCCACCTACCGTGCCCAGAGGTACCGCTCGCCTGAGAATCACCCTGAGTGCCTCCCATAACCACAGCCAAATTGATGCTTTGGTAGATGCCCTCGTAGCTGTGCTTCAGGAAAAAATAGCGGTGCCTTTGTGATTGAGATAGAGAACCTGGTATTCCTGCACGGTTGGGGGGGAGATAAAGGGCCCTGGCTACCCCTACTCGAAGCGGTGCGTGAACAACTGGCACAACCTTTGACTTGTATCGAATTACCGGGGTGTGGGGAGCGTAGTGGCGAGCCCTGGCCACAATTAGAGTCACTTTTACAGCGGCTGTATAACGAACTGCCTAATAACTGTGTTTTGGTTGGGCACTCTCTCGGAGGCATGTTGGCCCTGCAGTTGGCGGCCAGACCGGGACAGAAAAAAATCCTCGGTGTTGTCACCATCTCTGCCAATGCCTGTTTTGTGGAGCGGGACAACTGGCCGGGTATGCAGCGGCGTGTTTTTGAGAGATTTCGCAGGGCCTTTGTGCAGGACCCCTACGCAATCTGGGAGCGCTTTTGTGCCCTGCAGTCCCATGGTGACAGTGCCATGCGCGACCTGCTCAAACAGCTGAAAGAGCGCCGGCCCAATATCAATGCCGAAGCCTGGAAGCGGGCCCTGGACTGCCTGGCGGGTTTGGACAATCGCTATTTACTGCAGACACTCAAAGTCCCCTCTCTGCACCTGTTTGGCAAGCGGGATGCCCTGGTGCCCCAAGCTGCCGTAGAGGAGATCCAGGGCTATGGTGCAGCGGTAGAGGTGATTGAGGGGTGTGGTCATAAACCGCATTTATCTCAGCCGCGTCAAGTGGCAGAGCGATTGCGGCATTTTGTCGAGAGCCTGTCTCCCTCTGATAGCGGTACTTCCGAGCCCTTCGATAAATCTGCGGTGGCGCGTTCTTTTGGTCGCGCCGCCGCCAGTTATGACGACTGCGCCCATATACAGAGAGCGGTGTGCCTGCAGTTGATGAAAATGGCGGATCGCCAATGGAGGCCACGCACGATAGTCGACCTTGGTAGCGGAACTGGCTTTGGTAGTGAGTTACTGCGCCAACATTTTCCCGAGGCGAGAATTATCGCCTTGGATCTGGCGGAAGATATGTTGCGCTACGCCCGCATAGAGCGCCCCCAGGCTGATGATTATATTGTTGCGGATGCGGAACAGTTGCCCCTAGCAGATGACAGTGTGGATCTGGTGTTTTCCAGTATGGCGCTGCAGTGGTGCTATCGCTTGCCACAGCTGTTTACCGAGTTACGTCGGGTACTCTCTCCAGAGGGGTTCTGCCTGGTGGCGACACTGGGGCCGGGCACGCTGGCAGAGTTGCGTAATAGCTGGGCCCAGGTGGATGGCGATATACACGTCAATCGTTTCCTTCCCCTGGCAAAGTGGCGTGAAGCGGCGGTGCAATCGCAATTAAATGGCGAGGTGCTCGATGAGCAGCGCCTGTTGTATTTCGATAGCCTGCGCCAGCTGATGAAGGAATTAAAAGGTGTGGGGGCACACAATATTAATCGCGCCGCCAAGCGGGGGATGACCGGACGTGCCAGGTTACAGCAATTGGCAGAGGCCTATGAAAACCTAAGACAGCCCGAAGGGCTGCCTGTGAGTTATGAAGTCATCTATATGAAGCTGGCCTGTGGACCAGATCAGGGGTAGATATCGATAGGGATTGGGGTTTTCACCAGCGCCCAGATCTCGTCCATCTCCCGGTTGGAGGCCACCGCGATACAGCCATCGGTCCAGTTGTTGCGGCGCAGGTGTCTCTCCATATAGGACCACTCGGGTTTGATGCCGTGGATCATGATATCGCCGCCGGGGCTGACCCCCATTTTGGCTGCCCGCGCACGGTCCTGTTTATTTGGATAGGACACATGAATAGAGCGGTAGAAACGGCTGTTGGGGTTTTTCCAGTCGAGGGTGTAGCGCCCTTCGGGGGTGCGTTCATCCCCTTCGCGGACCTTGTGTCCTCTAGGGTTGTCGCCGAAGGAGACGGTGTAGCTTTTCACCACCCGGCCGTCGCGAATCAGCTGCATCAGCTTCTTCGACTTGTACACAACTACATGATCGACAGGAGTTACTTTTGCTGAGGCGAACAGAGGCATCGCCAGCAACAGGGCAAGAGTCAGGTATCGCATGGTCTCTAAGCTGCTTGAATGTTTTCAGTTATTTCGAGATTTCCCGCGTCCCTGCAGAGCAGTTTCCCCTTTTGAGGGAATTATTTTGTAAGCGCGGCCCCGTGCCTTTGTTATCAGTGCTTGGCTTGATTTGTTCAAAATCTACGCTACTCGACTAAATTATCATCAAGTGGCTGGCGTGAAAAGTCACCACAAGAAAAAATTTGAACTTTTTGAATAGGGGAGGCCTTGGTCTTGGGCAGAAGTTATTTTGTAGCCGGTACCGATACCGAAGTGGGCAAGACCTTTGTCAGTGCGGCCCTACTCACAGCGGCCGCGAATGTGGGAATGCAAACCGCAGCGGTAAAACCGGTGGCCTCCGGTTGTGAGCAAACTGAATATGGACTGCGCAATGAGGATGCCTTGCTGTTACAGGAGGCCATGACTTTGCATCTGCCTTACCAGCAGGTGAACCCTTTTGCATTGGAACCGGCAATTGCCCCCCATATCGCCGCCATAGAGGCGGGTAAGCAGCTCAACGTATCGCGCATGGCTGGAGTCTGCCGCGGTGTGATGTGTGCCGGCGCTGATCTGGTGTTAATCGAGGGGGCCGGCGGCTGGCGCACACCCCTGGGTCCCAGAGCCTTTCTTTCGCAACTGCCGCGGGAGTTGAATACCCCGGTGATTTTGGTGGTGGGTATGCAGCTCGGCTGTATCAACCACGCACTGCTGACCGCCGAGGCGATCCGCCACGATGGGCTGCCTCTGGCGGGTTGGGTGGCCAACTTCGTCCGTCCGGGCATGGCGCGGGCCGAGGAAAACCTGGCCACCCTTGAGGCCCTGCTGCCGGCCCCGTTGCTCGGTGTGCTGCCCCATAGCGAGACGCGGGATTACCGCGAAGCGGCTCAACACCTGGATATCCGCCCGCTGATACCCAGCTAAAGCACCTCATCAAAGCATTCTCAGTCGGGCCCGAGAGGGCCCAAATTGGTTGACTTTGTACGCCTTCGGCCCTAGATTCAAACAAGCGTTTGAAACACCTGAATGAGGACCGGGAGCATGGCCGACTACAAGGCGCCACTGCGGGAGATGAACTTCCTGCTGCACGAAGTATTTGCTGCGGAAAAACTCTGGGCGGAACTGCCCGGGTTGGCCGGAGCTGTGGATCGCGAGACCGCTGATGCGATTCTCGAAGAGATGGCCAAGTTGGCTTCCAACACCCTGGATCCGATCAACCGCAGCGGTGACGAAGAGGGCTGTGATTGGAACGATGGTGTTGTGACCACCCCTGCGGGCTTCAAAGAAGCCTACGCCACTTTCTGTGAGGGTGGCTGGGGCGCGCTGTTGGGCAACCCAGAGTACGGCGGCATGGGTATGCCGAAGATGCTGGGCGCTCAGGTCGAGGAAATGATCAACGCTTCCAATATCTCCTTCGCTCTCTACCCGGTACTGACCAACGGTGCCTGTCTGGCGATCGATGCTCATGCCAGTGAAGTGCTGAAACAGAAATTCCTGCCCAAGATGTACGAGGGCACCTGGGCCGGTGCCATGGACCTGACCGAGCCCCACGCCGGCACCGACCTGGGTATTATCCGCACCAAGGCCGAGCCCCGCGAAGACGGCAGTTACAGTATTAGCGGCAGCAAGATCTTTATCACCGGCGGTGACCAGGACTTGTCCGAAAATATAATTCACCTGGTACTGGCCAAGTTGCCGGACGCACCCAAAGGCCCTAAAGGCATTTCCCTGTTCCTGGTGCCGAAGTACAAGGTGAACGAAGACGGCAGCGTCGGCGAGAGCAATAACGTTAATTGTGGTTCCATTGAACACAAGATGGGCATTAAAGCCTCCGCTACTTGTGCGATGAATTTCGACGGTGCTCAGGGTTGGCTGGTGGGTGAGGAGAACAAGGGCCTCGCCGCTATGTTTACCATGATGAACTACGAGCGTCTGGGTGTGGGTATCCAGGGCCTTGGCGCCTCTGATCGCTCCTACCAAAACGCCCTGGAATACGCTCGCGATCGTATCCAGAGCCGCTCTCCTGCCGGTGCCCAGCAGCCGGAAAAAGCTGCCGACCCGATTATCGTGCACCCTGATGTGCGCCGTATGCTACTCACCCAGAAAGCACTGGTGGGCGGTGGCCGTGCCCTGTCCACTTACGTGGCTCAATGGCTGGACATCTCCAAGTTCGGCGAGGGTGAAGAGAAAAAGAACGCCGAGGCTATGGTGGCCTTGCTGACCCCTGTGGCCAAGGCCTTCACCACCGATATGGGCCTCGATTGCACCGTAATCGGCCAGCAGGTTTTCGGCGGTCATGGTTATATTCGTGAATGGGGCCAGGAGCAGCTGGTGCGCGATGTGCGTATTACCCAGATTTACGAGGGCACCAACGGTATTCAGGCATTGGACTTGGTGGGTCGCAAGACCGTCGCCAGCGGTGGCGCCCTGTTCGAGCTATTTGCTGCGGATGTACAGCGTTTTATCGATAGCCAGGTTGATCGCGAGGCGATGGCTGAGTTTGTACAGCCGCTGGCAGCTGAGTTGCAGCGCCTGCGCGAAGCCACAGAGAAAATGATCGCCGCAACCAAGGAAGACCCCCACGCGCCGGGTGCAGCTTCGGTGGAATACCTGCATCTGTTTGGCTATGTGGCTTACGCCTTTATGTGGGCCAAGGTGGTTGCAGTTGCGCTGGACAAGCAGGAGGCGGACAGTTTCTACAAGGGCCAAGTGAAAACTGCACGCTTCTACTTCGCGCGTTTACTGCCGCGCACCCAGGCACTCGCCAGCAGCGTCAATGCCGGTAGCGCCACCCTGATGGATCTGGAAGAGGAACTGTTCTAACAGCCCTCTCGGCAGATTCTAAAAAAGCCTCGCCTTGCGGGGCTTTTTTTATGGAGTCGCTTTTCGCTTTCTCCTACACTCGGGAGAAAACAATAAAGAGCGAAACAGCCAATGACCAATATCTCCCAGAAGAGACTCTCCGAGGAAGACCAGGCCCGGGTCGATCAGTATCTGCAAAGCGCGGTCAACCAAGTGGAGCGCAAGCCCTTCCGCCCCTGGCTGTTGTTTGTCATGCTCCTGGTGGTGCTGACCCTGCTGTCGTTGATCAGCGTGTTGATCGCGCAGACCAAAGGCGTGGTGTGAGGGGCTTGCTATGGAGCCCGATAAAAACTTTCAGCCACTGAATTTTACCTGCCTTGACGATGACGAGATGTGCCGTCGCGCAGGGGACTTTTTCCGTTTGATGCGCCGGCGCCGCTCGGTGCGGGATTTCTCAGTTAAACCTGTGCCCCGCGAGGTTATCGAAGACGCCGTGCGCGCTGCCGGTAGTGCTCCCAGCGGGGCCAATATGCAGCCGTGGCATTTTGTCGTCGTTGAAAATGCCGAGGTAAAACGCCGTATTCGCCTGGCGGCGGAAGAGGAGGAGCGCGAGTTTTACCAGCGCCGTGCCTCAGAGGAATGGCTCAACGCATTGGAACCCCTGGGCACAGATGCGCATAAGCCTTTTCTTGAAACGGCGCCCTACCTGATTGCAATTTTTCTGAAGAAGTTTTCCAGTGCGGAAAATGGTGAGCGATTAAAAAACTATTACACCGCGGAATCGGTAGGTATCGCCACAGGCATATTGATTGCCGCCCTGCATAATGCCGGTGTGGCGACCCTGACCCACACCCCCAGTCCGATGAAATTTCTCAATGAAATTCTTGGCCGCCCTATGCAGGAAAAACCCTATATGATTCTGGTGGCTGGGCTGCCCGCTGAAGGTGCTCAGGTGCCAGCTATCGGCAGAAAACCCTTGGATGAAATTGCTGATTTTATTTGAGTTACCGCTTTCCGCGCGGCAAAAATAGATACACTGGTGGAATTTGAGCTTAGGGTTCCATGCCAAGAATATTGATCGTCGAGGACGAAGGCGCAATAGCCGATACCCTGATTTACGCGCTGCAGGCCGAGGGTTTTACCACTCACTGGCTGGCGCTTGCCGGCGAGGCTTTAGCACTGCTGAAGAGTGAGTCTTTCGACTTGGTGATTCTTGATGTGGGACTGCCGGATATCAGTGGCTTCGAAGCCTGTAAACAATTGCGACGCTTCTCCGAAGTGCCGGTGATTTTTCTCACTGCGCGCAACGGGGAAATAGACCGGGTTGTAGGGCTTGAAATTGGCGCTGACGATTATGTAGTGAAACCTTTCAGCCCGCGCGAGGTGGCAGCGAGGGTCAAGGCCATCCTCAAAAGGGTGGCGCCACGCTCAGAGAGTGTAAAGCTATCTGAGGCTAAAGGCCCTTTCCGTATCGATTCGGCGAGTTACCAAATCCTCTTCCACGAACAGTTATTGCCCCTGACCCGCCACGAGTACCGCCTATTGGAAACCCTGCTGGCCCAGCCCGGAAGGGTGTTTTCCCGTGCACAATTGCTTGATGCTTTGGGGGTGGCTTTGGAAGTGGGGTATGAGCGCAATGTCGACAGCCATATCAAAGGGCTGCGGGCAAAAATTCGCGAGATAGCACCAGACTCCAAGCCAATCCAAACCCATCGCGGCCTCGGATATAGTTGTTGCCCGGAGCAATAATATGCCGCTCGGGATACGCATTTTTGCCGTCTATTTCCTGTTTGTAGGGTTGGCCGGCTGGTTTGTATTGGGCACGGTGATGGATGAGATTCGCCCCGGCGTGCGCCAGTCCACTGAGGAAACTCTGGTGGATACCGCTAATCTATTGGCGGAAATCCTGCGCGACCCGGTGATCGCCGGTAACTTGGCTCAAAGTCATTTACCCGAAGTGCTTAAAGCCTACGGTCGCCGCCGCCCGGAGGCGAGTATCTGGGGGTATACCAAGAGCCAGGTCAATCATCGCATCTATGTCACCGATGCCAGCGGCACAGTACTACTCGACTCCAGTGGCCTTGCGGTGGGGCGGGATTACTCCCGCTGGAACGATGTTTATCTGACCCTGCGTGGCGATTACGGTGCCCGATCTACCCGCGAAGACCCCAATAATCCAGATTCTTCCGTCATGTATGTGGCGGCGCCAATCCGCGATGGCGAACGGATTATCGGTGTGGTTTCGGTGGCCAAGCCTAATCAAACCTTGCAGCCCTATATCGAGCGTTCGCAGCGTCGCCTGATATGGCAGGGGGCGGGGCTGGTTGTACTCGGCTTGTTGGTAGGCGCCCTTCTGTCCTGGTGGCTCAGTCGTGCACTGGGGAAACTCACCGATTATGCCCAGGCTGCCAGTGCGGGCCACAGGGTAAAACCACCGCAGTTACCCAATGGAGAGTTGGGGCAGTTGGCTGTGGCGGTAGAGCAGATGCGCAGTGAACTAGAGGGCAGGGACTATGTGGAGCGCTATGTACACACCCTGACTCATGAACTGAAGAGCCCATTGGCGGCCATTCGCGGTGCCGCCGAACTGCTCGATAGTGATATGCCGACCGAACAGCACCAGCGTTTTGTGGGCAACATCCAGCGGGAGGCCGAGCGATTGCAGCAGTTAAGCGAACGGTTACTGCATCTGGCCCAGGTGGAGCAGCGTCAGGGGCTGGAGGAGCGAGTGGCGATACCGCTGGCGCCGCTCGTTGAGGAGCTAATCGAGGCTCAGCGAGTTCGTATCAGTGCCGCCCAACTGCATGTGGAGCAAGAGCTGGCACCGGCACTGCAGCTGTACGGTGAGCGCTTTCTGCTGCGGCAGGCCCTGGCCAACCTACTGGACAACGCGCTGGATTTTACCCCGGATGGCGGCCTGATTCGCGTCAAAGCCGAATGCTGTGGAGAATGGGTCAAGGTGTGCTTGTTCAATCGGGGCGAGGCAATCCCGGAATATGCCCTAGGGCGCCTTACTGAGCGCTTCTATTCGCTGCCGCGTCCTGGGGGCGGTCGTAAGAGTACTGGACTGGGACTCAATTTTGTTGAGGAGGTGGCGGAGTTACACGGCGGTACTTTGTCGATCCGCAATGTGCCTGGTGGTGTTGAGGTCAGTCTAAATTTGCCCGCTGCCTGATGGGTAAGGTTACTTTCCACTGGCCCCCACACAATCTCCCCAGACTCTCCATATTGCCTCCATCGGCAATCCATACTCGCAGCTCAGACTGAGGTTATCGAAATTGGATACCGAGGTCTGAACCATGAACCGAGCCCTGGCTTTTAAATTGGGCGCTATTGCTGTTTTGATTTTGTTGCTTCTTATTCCTCTGACCATGATCGATGGCCTGATAAGTGAGCGAAAGCGTTACCAGAGTGATGTGTTAAAGGATATTGCCCGCAGTTCCAGCTTTAACCAGCAAATTACCGGCCCTATTTTAGTGGTGCCCTACGTCAAGAAATACTGGAAGTGGATAACCAATGAAAAAACCGGTGAGAGGCACAAGGAGCAGCGGGAAGAGCGCGGCCACTTGTATTTCCTTCCCGAGCGCTTTGTCTTCGATGCCGACCTGACAACCGAGCGGCGTGCTCGGGGTATCTATGAGGCGCTTCTGTACCACAGCGATAGCAAGGTCAGTGGTTTGTTCCGAGTGCCGGAGAAACTGGGCTTGGGAGTGAATTTGGATCAGTACCGCTTTAGCACACCTTACTTATCGGTAGGCATCAACGACATTCGCGGTATCCGCAATGATCTGAAATTACGCTTGAACAACCAGACATTGGAATTTGCACCGGGCAGTCGCGCACCGATACTAGGTGATGGTGTGCACGCTATGCTGCCAATGGTGGATTCGGAAGGCGGCCAAACCCTGGCGTTTTCATTCGATCTCAAACTGCAGGGTACCGAGCACTTCAGCCTGGTACCGGTGGGTCGTGACAGTCGTGTAATGATGAGGGCCGATTGGCCGCATCCGAGCTTCTTTGGCAACTTCCTGCCCAGTAGTAGAGATTTAAACGATCAAGGATTTACTGCGGAATGGCAGACCAGCTTTTTCGCCACCAACTTGGAGGAGATACTGCGGCGCTGTCATGGGGAGGATCAATGTAACAACCTGACTAATCGCCGCTTTGGTGTGAGCTTCCTCGATCCGGTGGATCAGTACCTGAAAACTGATCGCGCGATTAAATATGCATTGCTGTTTATCACCCTGACCTTCGCCACCTTCTTTCTGTTTGAAATACTCAAGCGCTTGGCGGTGCACCCGGTACAGTATGCCCTGGTAGGTTTGGCGCTGGCGTTGTTCTACCTGCTGCTGTTGTCACTGTCAGAGCATATCGCCTTCGTCAAAGCCTACATAATTTCCGCCGCGGCTTGCGTTGGGTTGATCGGTTTTTATACCAGTGCGGTGTTGCGCAGCTGGCAGCGGGGGCTGGGATTCGCGGGACTGTTGGCTGCCCTATATGCACTCTTGTATGGTCTGCTCAGAGCTGAGGACTACGCCCTGTTGATGGGCTCGCTGTTAGTGTTCGGGGTGCTTGGCTGCACTATGGTACTGACTCGTCAACTGGACTGGTACAACGTCGGGCACAGCCCTACCCAGAGGGGCGACGAGCCCGGTAAAGATGAACAACCGTAAGCTGGGATAAATCACTTCGGGGTGGTATGTAACCGCCCCGTTCTAGTTTTCGCTTCCGGTTTTATTGCCCGCCCAATTTCACGATGTAATCCCACTCTTCCTGGCGCACCGGCTGTATCGACAACCGCCCCTGCCTCACGAGTACCATTTCCGCCAGCTGTGGATCCTTCTTGATTTCTGCCAGGGGTATCGGGCGTTTGAATTCGCTGCGCCATGCCAGGTCCACACAGAACCAGCGCGGACTATCTACGCTGGCCTTGGGGTCGAAGTACTTGCTCTCGGGGTCGAATTGCGCCGGGTCCGCATAGGCGGCGCGCACTACCTCGGCGGTGCCCACCACCGCCGGCAGCTTACAGGCGCTGTGATAGAACAGCACCCCATCGCCCACGGCGACCTGATCGCGCAAGAAGTTGCGCGCCTGGTAATTTCGAATACCATCCCAGCGGCCGCTGCCATTGGCTTCGGCGGCGAGGTCTTGCAGGCTGTACTCATCGGGTTCGGATTTGAATAACCAGTGTGTCATGCGGCAGTTTGTCCCTGTGCTGCGCCGGTTGGTGTTTCGCCGGCGATCGGTGCCATTTAGTATGAAGCCATACAAAAGTGTCAAATCGGCGTTATCTTTTTACGCCTCTAGCGGGAGATTATGGGAAACAAAGCATTTCAGTGGCTTTCAGAGCGCCTGTCGAGCCACAGGTCCCAGTACTGGGCCCTGCAACTCAGTGGTTGGGCCGGCTACACGCTGCTGACTTTTATCGGCAGCTTTTTCTGGGTGAAGGACCATTGGATCCACTCGGGTTATATTGCGGTGGCCACCGTCGCCGGGATATTTCTTAGTGAAGTCATGCGTTTCGGCTTTCAGCGCCTATGGAACAAGCCTCCGGTGACTCGATTCTTTGGTTCACAGCTACTGGTGATTGGCGCAGCCGCTGTGTGGGCGGCAATCAAGTTTGGTGGCTCCCTGTGGTTGTACGGTAAGGCGAGCGATGAGCACCCGGTATGGCAGGCTACGTATTGGTTCTCCTATTCGTTTATGATCCTTACCACCTGGGCGGCGCTGTATTACGGCATCAAGTATTATCGGTCTTCACAGACTCAGCGGGCCAAGGCTCTGCGTGCGGAATCCATGGCGCATCAGGCCCAGTTAAAGATGCTGCGCTACCAGCTGAATCCCCACTTTCTCTTCAATACGCTAAACGCTATCTCCACTCTGATCTTGGATAACGATGGGCGCACCGCCAACAATATGGTCACACGCTTGTCTCAGTTTTTGCGTCATTCTCTCGATAATGACCCCATGCAAAAGGTTACCCTGGCCAAGGAAGTGGAGGCCCTGATGTTGTATTTGGATATCGAGAAAGTACGCTTTGCCGATCGCCTTGGGGTACGGCTGGATCTGCAGGGCGATTCGCCCCAGGCATTGGTGCCCAGCCTACTACTGCAACCTCTGGTGGAAAATGCAATTAAATACGGTATCTCTCAACTGGAGAGCGGTGGCGAGATCAATATCAAGGCGCGAGTGTTCGCAGGGGAGTTACTGCTCGAAGTGAGCGACAATGGTCCGGGTATGCCGGAAGAGGAGTTGCGCCTGATAGGCAAAGGTTACGGTGTTGGTATTCGCAATACCTGTGAGCGCTTGCGTGCTCTGTATGGCGATGATCAGAGAGTGCGTTTCCACAACCGTCCACAGGGTGGGCTGTCGGTGAATATCCGCATTCCCTATGAACAGGAATAACGAGATGAGTGCAGTTGAAAACCTGACCGCAGTAATTGTCGATGATGAACCCCTGGCACGTCGCGGCCTGCGCCTGCGCCTGGAGCATATGTCCGGTGTCGATGTAGTCGCTGAGTGCGGCAACGGCCGCGAGGCTCTGGAAATTATTCTGCAGCTAAACCCGGATGTGGCGTTTGTGGATATTCAGATGCCTGGCGTCAATGGTCTGCAGCTGGTGCAGCAAATACCCCTGGAAAAACTGCCCCAGGTGGTGTTCGTAACGGCTTATGATCAGTATGCGGTGGAGGCCTTCGAGGTCAACGCGGTAGATTACGTATTGAAACCCATCGAAGAGGAGCGACTGCAACTGGCTCTGACTCGCGCACGGGAAAAAATGGCCACGGCAGATATCGCTATACAGCGCGAGCAGCTGTTGGAGGCGGTTGCGGATTTGACCAAGGAATCTCCGGAGGCACTGGAGCAGAAACTGGTCAGCGGCCAGTTTGCCGGCAGCGCCTACCCGGACAAAATCGCCGTGAAGGACTCTGGTAAGATCACCCTCGTACCGGCACGGGAAATCGATTGGATTGACGCTGCCGGGGACTATATGTGTGTACACGCCCAGGGCGAAACCCATGTGATGCGCATTACCATGAAGGAATTGGAGCAACAGCTGGATCCAAAATTATTCCAGCGTATTCACCGCTCCACTATCGTAAATTTAAGCCGTGTACGGGAAATTCGCGCGCATATTAATGGTGAATATCACCTGGTGTTGGACAGTGGCGAGTGCCTGAAAATGAGCCGCAGCTATAAGAGTAAAGTGCAGCATTTTCTTTGAGGTATTTTTGCGCCTAGTGGAAATAAAAATTCACTCAGTAACCTGATCGAATATTCCCGACACTTTGTCGCAACGGCCTTGTTTGCAACTCCTATTGCATTAATCTTCCTTTCCCTAGCCCGCTGTTCTCCAGCCGCGGGCATATCGCACGGCACAGGAAGTGCGGTTATTGGCCCAGAGCTAGAGTGTCTGGAATAATGCCTATGACTCCCAGAAAAATGGTATTTTTTCCAAGAAAATAAACCGGGTGCGAACCAACATACTAACTGCAGGTTTACGATCTCTGCACCAGTGTTTTTTCAGAGACAGTGAAATAGATCAGGACTTGTCTGGGTCACTGCCACACTAACCGTAAATATATAATTAAGGGCCTATGGAATGGCACTGACAAAAGCCGCACTGAAAAATCCTGCTGCTGCCGGCGTGGTAGTGGTGTTCGCCGTCTTGCTGGGGGCTTTTCTTGCCAGCCGCTTACCAGTACAGCTTTTCCCCGATATCGAAAGCCCGCGTATTGTTATCCAGGCGGGCTGGCGTGCTGCCGCACCGAAAGAGGTGGAGGCAGAAATTGTTGAGCCGATTGAATCGGTTCTGCAGGGCCTCACCGGCCTGGAAACCATGGAGGTCAATGCTGGCCGTGGCGGTGCTTGGGTAAATCTCGAATTCAGTATGGGCACCGACATGGACAAGGTGCTGATCGATGTGATCAGCCGTATGAGCAGCTTGCCGCCTCTGCCGCGAGATGCGGAACCGCCGCGGGTAATGCTAGGTGGTTGGGGCGGTGGTACCAATGCACTTACTTATTTCTTTTTGCAGAAGCTGCCTGAAAATCCCAACCACCTCGACGACTTTACCGGCCTGATTGAGGATGTTTTGCGGCCGGAGCTGGAGTCTGTGCCGGGTGTGGCAAGTGTGGAGGCCCAATCCGGTCGTGCCGCGCAAGAGGAACTGCAGGTTATTTTCGACCCTTGGAAAGCGGCCGATTTAGGTATTCAGTTGCCGGCGATCAGCCGTCAGTTGGCCTCGGCAAGAGATGTTTCTGGTGGTTTTACCGATGTCGGGCGTCGCCGTTACACACTGCGTTTTGTCGGTGAGTACAAGCCGACGGATTTATCCGAGCTGGTGCTAGAGTGGCGCGATGGCCAGCCGGTGCGCCTCGGTGATATTGCCGAGGTGCGTGTAGGGCCCTCTGAGCCCCGCGGAGTGGCTACACAAAATGGCAATCCGGCTGTCTCTATGCGCATCAACCGCGCAAACGATGCCAATATGCTTGCCACTCTGGAGCTGGTAAAACAGAAGGTTGAGGAACTGAATGAGACCAAGCTGAAAAACGAACAGCTGGTACTGGTGCAGTCCTTCGATGCCTCGGTATTCGTTTACCGCGCCCTCAATTTACTTGGCGGTAATATGATTTTGGGCATATTGCTGGCGGTGGGGGTGCTCTGGTGGTTTATGCGGCGTATGCGCGCTACTTTGATTGTGGCAGCCGCTATTCCCATTTCCCTTTTATCCACCTTCGTTGTCATGTCCGCCGCTGGGCGCAGTGTCAATGTGATTTCCCTTGCTGGCCTTGCTTTCGCTACCGGTATGGTGCTCGATGCGGCAATTGTGGTGTTGGAGAATATTGTGCGTCTGCGGGAAAAAGGCAGCAATCCAGAGGAGGCCTCGGAACAGGGCGCCGGTCAGGTTTGGGGTGCATTGCTGGCGAGTACTGCCACTACCGTAGCGATCTTCCTGCCGGTATTTTTCCTCAACAGTGTCGAGGGACAGGTCTTTGGTGATCTGGCTCTGACGATTGCAGTGGCAGTGGTATTTTCCCTGTTGGCGGCTATTGCCATAGTGCCACTGGCGGCAAAACTGTGGCTGCCCTCGATTTCCAGTGAGGATCGCCTGGCTCATGTGTGGGAGAAAATCGCCACTCGGGTTATGGCACTGACCGGTACCCGTGCGCGTCGCTGGCAGGTGATCGGTGGCTTTCTGCTGGTGCCTATTGCCGCAACTTATTTCCTATTACCCAATCTCGATTATTTACCGCCGGTAAAAAGGGATGCGGTGGATGTATGGATGAATTTCCCCGCGGCTACAAATACCAAAACTATCGAAAAGGATATCGTCAACGAACTTGACCGGCGCATGGCACCCTTTATGAGTGGTGAGCGCGAGCCGGCTCTCAAAAACTACTACATCATTACCTGGCCCAGCGGCGGCAATATGGGCGTGCGTGTTAAGGATATGGATCAGGCCAAGGAGATGGAGACGCTGTTGCGTGAGGAGATCCTGGTAGATATTCCCGACTTTCAAGGCTTCGCCGCAAGGGGCAACCTGTTTAGCCGCTTTGGTGGAGATCGCAATATCGCCCTGCACCTGCAATCCCGCGATGCTGATGGATTAATGCGCGCGGCTGCCCGCGGTGTTGAAGTGGTGGAAGAGGTGATGCCTGGCACCCCAGTGCAGACTAACCCGGGTCTGTCTCTGTCTGAACCAGAGCTGACGGTGCGCCCTAACGACCGCGCCATGCTGGAGCAGGGTTGGAACCGCCAGGATATGGGGGGGCTGATTCGCACCCTCGGCAATGGTCTCTATGTGGGCGAATACTTCGACGGGGAAAAACGCCTGGATATGATTTTCAAGGCCAAGCCTTGGAGTACACCGGAACAGTTGCAGAATACGCCGTTGGTCACTCCCCGTGGAGAGGTGGTATCGCTGAGCCAGTTGGCGAGTGTGGAGCGCACCGTGGGCCCGGGCAATCTGCGTAGAGTAGATGGCCGTCGCACTATTACCCTGAATATTGTGCCACCGGATGACATCTCTCTAGAGGAAGTACGTGCCCAGCTTGAGGAAGAGGTGCTGCCGAAAATTCGCGAGGCTCTGCCCGAGGATGGCAGTATCCTGGTAGGGGGGAACGCTAGTGATTTGGATAAAGCTCTGATATCTCTTTCACAGAACTTCCTGTTGGCGCTGTTGATTCTGTTCCTGCTGATGAGTGCTTTGTTTCGCTCACTGCGCGATGCTGGGCTGGTGCTGTTAACCGTACCGCTGGCTACTGTCGGCGGGGTCTTGGCACTGCAGTTGCTGAATCTGATCAGCTTCCAGCCCCTCGATCTTCTCACCATGATTGGTTTCGTTATTCTTCTGGGGTTGGTAGTGAATAACGCCATCTTGTTAGTACACCAGACCCGCTCAGCGGAAGGCGCGGGCGCCAGTCGGGTAGAGGCGGTGGAGCAGGCGTTGCGCCTGCGCCTGCGGCCGATCTTTATGAGTACCTTGACCAGCGTATTCGGCATGTTGCCCCTGTTGGTAGCTCCGGGCGAAGGAAGTGTGATCTACCGCGGTCTGGCTGCCGTGATTGTCGGTGGAATGGCGGTCAGTACTCTGTTTACCTTGATTTTATTACCGGCGCTGTTACAGACCGGTCGCCTGCCTGTGCCGCAATTTACCGGCTTGCGTCAAAGACTGGCCCTGAGGAGTTCCCAATGAAAAAGTTACTTGCCGGAGTTGTCCTGTCCCTCACCTCTGTGGGACAGGTTTTGGCCCAGAGTGGCGCCGTGGCGGTCACTGTGGATCGGGCTGAGACCCGCCAGATGGCAGCTAGCCAGTGGTCCGCCGGGGAGGTGGTGAGCCGTCGCGATATACGTATTTCCTCTGAACTGGATGGCGTGTTGGAGTTTGTTGCTGAGCCCGGTAGCTTGGTAAAAAAAGGTGAGCGCCTGGCGCAGTTGGATGGAACCCATTGGCGCCTGCAGTTGCGCAATAGTGAAAGTCGTATTGCCCAGCTGAAGGCGCGTCTCACCTACCTGGACGCGCAGCTGCATCGACTGAGTAAACTGGCGGAAACCAACAGCACCTCCCGTGCAGCGCTGGAGGAACAGCAGGCCGAGCGCGAGGCGATGGCCCAGGATCTGTTAGCCGCACAGATTGAGCGGGACAGGCGCGCCTATGAACTTGGTAAGACCAACATTGACGCCCCCTTCGATACCCTGGTGGTGAGTCGCGAGTTGCAGGCGGGGGAATATGTCCGCACCGGCTCCGAGCTGTTACGCGCGCTGGATATGTCCCAGCTGGAGGTGGAGGCAGATATTCCGTTGGCTGCTCTGCCCCTGATTGGTGCCGGCGACAGTATTTCGGTGCGAAGCGATGCCTTGTCCCTCTCCGAGAGTGAGCGCGCCAAAGCACGGATTATCAGCGGTCATGTGCGCCAGTATGTACCTGTGGCCAGCGAAAACTCTCGCAGAGTTAAGCTGATGGTGCAGCTGCCCGGCAAGGCTTCACAGCAGTGGGACTGGGTAGTGGGCATGCCGGTACAGGTGGCAGTCCCCCTGTCTGAGGCCCGCGACACCATGGCAGTTCCGCGTGACGCCTTGGTGTTACGCAATGGCGAAACCTTTGTTTACCGTGTGGATAAAGAGGATAAAGCGGAGCGTTTGTCGGTTCGTGTTGGCAGCGGTGATGGAGAGTGGATAGCCGTTTACGGTGAACTCGCTGATGGCGATCGGGTTATCGTGCGCGGTGCCGAGCGCCTGCAGCCGGGGCAGGAGGTGAAGATATTATCAGAGGTGGTGCGCGATAAAGATGACAGCAGTGTTCTGGCGGTGGCTGACTGAAATATTGATACCAGTCTCTTTCAATTAAATTGGGGAACAGAGTTCCATGACAATACACTTCTGCGACATTTACTTGCTCGTAGAGGTGTCTTATGCGTTTCCTGCTTGCGCTGCTGTTACTGACGATTGCCTCAGCACCTCTCGCGGAGACGCAGGTGGTGCCCCTTCTGGACGGGGCGCGCCTTATCGAAGCCAACAATGAAATTTATTTCTATGCAGATGGATATTTCTACCGGCAGGGACCGGATGGTTACACCCGTGTGGAGCCACCACTCGGGGCTAGAGTGCCGGAAGTACCAACAGGCACATCCTTTTACCTCGGTGGCAAGGATTACCGGCGAGCGGGGAATGGCACTTTCTTCGAGTTTGACCCTAAAGACAACCAATTTGTGGTGGTTACCCCTCCGGCCAATTGGCGCAATTACAATCGCAATCCCCTAGCACCCGAAGTAAGAATTTACCGGCGTGCCTATCCGCCCAATTACGAATCTACCCGAGCCTATCCTCCTAAATACGAATCCTCCCGCAATGTCAGCCAGCTACGTCATTCGAGAAATGTCCGCCGCCCTGACCGAAATCTCGGCCGTAGGGAAGTGTTTTGCAAGGCCAGAGCAGCCAACCTGGTGAGAAGTGTGCATAGACCCGGAAGGGTATCTGTGGTTAGTACTCGCGCCTATCGCAGACAATACCTCAATTGTATGCGCAGCTATGGGCGCAGACGCTACTGAGCCCCTTTAAGTTGAAGAGCCGAGAGCCTGGCCGCTCTCGGCTACACTCAAGAAATAAGCCCCTAGGGGCAAGGTCTTCCCCTTGCTGATACTGCTTCACGGACAGATGTGTATTTTATGCTGGGTGTTGGTGGTTACTTCTTTACTGATAAGCCTAAGACTCGCACCGGGCAACGACTTTCCCACTTTTTTCCGATCGCCTTCTGCCTGATTTTTTTCGCCCTTTGCTCTCTGGCCGCTAGTGCCCAGTTACCCGGTTCCAAGCCCAAGGAATTCAAGGCGGTGGTGCCTGAGTTTGCCGATCCTTCTGCAGATTGGTGGACCGGCTGGAGCAATGCATCACCGGAGCAGCGACGAGAGTGGCTACAGGCGATTAAAAAGGGTTGGCAAGAGTGGCAGCAAGAATTACCTGAAGAGGATGAGGCGCTGCAAAAAGGGGCGAAAAAAATTACCCAGAGCCTGGAGGGGGTGGAGGTCACCTGGAAGAAGCGTCAGGAATATTTAAAAGTTGAGTTGATGCCGGAGGTGAAGTTTCCGGAAAACCCTAGCGTACTCGACTGGGCCCGCGCTGATGCGGCCATTAGCCGCGGTCAACGCCGCCTGAGTGGTGTGCAGCTAGAGGCGCGGCAGCTGCGCGCTAGCCGGTCGCAATCCTTGGCGCAGTTGCGAAAACAAGTAATTGTGCTGCGTGATGCCAAAGGTGAGGAAGAAGACCAAGCGGCACAAGCGCTGTTATTGGCGCAGATCAATCACCTGAATATTATTGAGCAGCTGGATACGGTGAATGAGTTTCTCGGCACCTGGCAGGAAAAAATCGAACTGTCGGAAACCAAGCTGCGCGGTATGCTCGACGACCTGCAGTTCAGTGAGAAGGATGCCGAGAAGCTGGAGAAATCCATCACCGACAGCGATAAGAAAATTGAGCGTATCGCCGCTACTCGCACCAGTATCCAGAGCACTACCGAGCCCTCCACTGATCCCGACGTCAATATGAAAAAGGACCTCACCCTGATGCAACTGGAGGTGGACCTTTTAGAGGAACACCTGGGTAAGCGCAAGAGCGAGTTACTGCAATCCATCAACCGCGTATTGAATCCAGAAACTGGCGAGGAGACATTGGTTGTCAGTCGCGAGCTGCTGGAGAATGCCAATGCGGTGATCGATAGCACTTCGCGGGAGCTGGCGATCCGACAGAGGCAGGTGGTGGCTTGGCGCGATGAGGAGGAAAGTGCCGATCTGAGTCGTTGGTGGGCTTACTTTGAACGGATCGGCAGTGGTCTGGCGCGGGCCAACGATTTGGAGCAGGATATCCAGCGTTATGAGAAGGCCCAACTTGAAGTTTACCGCGAGCGCCAGGGCTGGTGGGCCACGGTTCGCGAACGTTTGGCGCTGACCGGCCGCCAGGTATACAAACGCTGGCGCACTCTGGCGGATTACCAGCTGTTTACTATCGCGCAAAACCCAATCACGTTGCGCCTGATTGCCAGGATGGCATTTGTGTTGGTCTGCGCCTGGTTGCTGTCGGTACTGACTCGCGCCTTCCTGCGCCGGCTAGTACGCAGGGAACACGCCAGCGAATCCTCCATGTATAACCTGAGCCGCGTATTGCACTACACCTATATCGGCGTCGCCCTGATTGTGGTGTTGAGTATGCTCGGCCTGGATACCTCCAAGCTGGCACTGGTGGCTGGAGCCCTATCTGTAGGTATTGGTTTTGGCTTGCAGGCTATTTTTTCCAATTTCATTTCCGGGCTTATTTTACTGTTCGAAAGGCCCTTGAAGGTTGGGGACTTGGTAGAGCTGGAGTCCGGTGTTTTTGGCCGAATCCGCGATATCAATGTGCGATCAACCCGTATCACCACCCGCGACAATGTGGATATCCTGGTACCAAATACCGAGTTTGTCGCTGGGCGGGTGATTAACCATACCCTTGATGACCCGGTGCGTCGTATTCATGTGTCCTTTGGTGTTTCCTATGCCTCCGATCCAGACTTGGTGCGGGAAGCTGCACTGGAGGCCGCCTCGCGGGTCAATATCACTCATACCGACTGGAAGCGTAAAACTGAAGTCTGGCTGATGGAATTTGGCGATAGCGCGCTGAATTTTAAGCTGGTGGTATGGGTGAACAGTAACATGGTCACATCTCTGGGTGACTCCTATGCGCTTTACAATTTAGAACTGTTGCGGGAATTTCGTGAAAAGGGTATTGAGGTGCCTTTCCCACAGCGGGATCTGCACCTGCGCAGTTGGGATGCACCGGCAATGATTACTCGCGCAGGGAGAAAGTAGTAGCTCAGGGAGAGCATCGGGCTTGAGTTGCGGTGGATAGGCGTAGTATTTTCCAAGCGACCGACGGTGATGTCGGCCCCATCCCTGTTATTTTTATTGCAGCGTTTTGCTATTGGGCGTTCGTGCAATATCTACAAGGAACTGCCCGTGCTGATAATCCCGATCCAGAATAAACCAGACTGGCGTCGACCTCCTCTGATGTGCTTTGTGCTAATCCTCGCCAACTTACTGGTATTTATGTTCTACCAAGGCGGTGACGATGCCCGCTGGCAGCAGGCTGAGGAATATTACTTCGACAGTGACTTACCGGATCTGGAGGAGCAGCGCTTCCTGATTTATGTCAATGAGGAGCATCCCGAGTGGCGCCTGCAGATGGATGTAGAGGGCGAGGAATTTGTCTATCGGGAACTACTGTGGAATACGGAATTTCACCAGTGGCTACTGCCCAGGCTGGAACAGGAGGGGCAAACCCAGTGGTTACAGCAGCGCCAGCATTTTGCCGGGCTGCGCGACAAGATTAGCAGCATGGCCCTGGGTCTGACGCCGGCGGAACCCAGTGCGGCTGGACTTTTAGGTCATATGTTTTTACACGGCAGCTGGGATCACCTGATTGGTAATATGGTGTTTTTGCTGCTGTTTGGCTTATCGGTTGAGCTGGCACTGGGGGGGCTTTGGTTTATCGCCCTTTATCTTCTCGGTGGCTTGGCTGCGGCTAGCCTGCATATGTTGGTTGAATCGGGTAGTTATGTACCTATGGTCGGTGCTTCTGGCGCTGTATCGGCGATTATGGGGATGTTCGTTGCTATATACGGAGTGCGGCGCTTGCGCTTTTTTTACACCGTCGGATTTATGTTTGGCGAGTTCAGTGCGCCGGCTCTGATGGTGTTGCCCCTGTGGCTGGGTAAGGAAGTGTTTGGCTACCTATATGGTGATGCCGGGATCGCCTATTGGGCCCATACCGGCGGCTTGCTGGCTGGATTTGTTCTGGCCTTACTGTTGATTTATTGGCGACCACCGTTAAAGGCGATGCCGCAGGAAGAAGAGGAACTACCATCCCCGCAAAAGAGCGCGCTGGCGCGCATTGATCGATTCCAGGAAGAGGGTAAGCTGCTCGAAGCCGCAGAGGCTGCGGCCTCCGCAGTACGTCAGTATCCCGACCACCTACCGCTGATACAGCGCTTTATCGAGTTGACCGCGATTAATCCCGATAGTGAGGCGTATCACCGAGCCAATTTGGCGCTATTTACCCAGGCGGCCAACCCAACAGTTGATGCTCGTATTATTTCCTCCGGTTATTACAGTTACCTGCAAACTACGCAGAAGCCTCGAGCCCTAACTGCCAAAACTTGCCTGCTGATGGCGCGCCGCGCTGCTGAAGCCAAAAACTGGCCCTGGCTCGATGAACTCTTGAACAAGCTTATTGCGCAAAAAGTACAGCACCCGTTGATACCCAAATTAGGTATGACTCTGGTGAATTATTACCGACGTCTGGGCGAAGAGGGGCGCGCACGGGAAATGAAGGCGTTAACCCAGGGGATGGAAATATCTGGACAGCCCTAGAGGATAAAAACCTGTTTATTAAAATACATTGGCAGTTAGACAGATCCCAGTAAGCATCCATAAGATCAAATTGGCAGGGGAGCCTTATGAATAAATATATTCTTAAAAAAGAACAAATCCTGGATATGGAGGGGGAGCACAAGGTGCACTTCCTCAACCCGAATGCAGTGCGCCGCAATAAATCCTTGGGAGACATGACCGGGATAAGTGGCTTTGGCTTTCACATTATTGAAATAGAGCCTGGGTACGAATCCACAGAGTATCACTGCCACAAATTTGAAGATGAATGTGTCTATATCCTGCAGGGGCAGGCTTCAGTATTCATCGGCGAAGAAAACTATATAGTGGGTGAAGGGGACTTTATCGGATATCCGGCTAATGGCCTTCCCCATGTGATGAAAAATACCGGAAACGATATTCTGCGCTGTATCGTAGTGGGCCAGCGCCTGGATCATGATGTGGCAGACTACCCCAATAAGAATAAGAGGATTTACCGTAATAAGGGGTTGCCGTGGGAACTAGTGGATCATAAAGATATCGAGCACCCTCGTTAACTCCACAGACAGAGATTCTGTATGGCCACAAAAGTACGTGTTTTCTACAATTCTGCCTGTCCGGTATGCGATGCGGGTATCCGTGCTCAGAAGAAGAAAAACACCACTTGCGGTGTGGAGTGGGAAGATGTTCACCTTGATAATGCCAAAGCACAGCAGCTCGACGTGGACCTGGAATTTGTGCGAGAGCGCTTGCACGTGATTGATACACAGGGGCACCTGCGAGTGGGTTACGAAGCATTTATAGCGATTTGGGAGAACTCTCCCAGTGAACAGTGGAAAGCAAGGTTGTCAAAAACACCGGGTCTGCGATGGTGTCTTAACAAAATCTATAATGGCTTTGCCCGCTGCCTCTATCTATGGAATAGGGCTTTAAAGCACTGGTGAGATTGCTTCTGATTTTCTGCCGGGTGGAATAAACGGATAGAGAAAGCACGCAACCCTCTCCTGGAAACGTGCTATCGGTACAGGCTACTGACTCGTTGACCCTATGAATTTATTGGTGTGTGTTCTCTGAACTATTTAGTACTTTCCACAGAGTATCGATTTGATTGCGTAGAGTGCTGTTAGGGAATTTCTGTCTAATGAATTGCAGTAATTTCCTGGCCAGGTCTTCGCGGTTCAGCCCATCCATATATACCTGCGCCAGCAGCAGGTAAGCCGCATCCAGCTGTGGATAACTTTCTTTGTGTAGATTGTTCAATAATTGCGCCGCCAGCTGGTATTTGTGCTGTTGGTAGAGCACCTTGGCTAGGGTGTGGCGAAGCTCGGGTTTTACAATAGGGGGGGCCGGCTCGGTGGCCAGGTAAAGTTCCGCCGCTTTGTGTGGCCGGTTGAGTTGTATGAACTTATCCAGTAAATGGGGGCCGAGTTCCCGCAGGGCTTTTTGGTCCTGGGTTGCCAGTAGCAAGCGGTAGTAGCGTTCGTTGAGGGCTTCATCATTGGGGTAGCGGCGCAAGCCATCTACCAGCGCCTGACGTGCGGCTGGTAGATTCGATTCGCGCATTAAAATCTGTGCATCGGCCAAAGCGCGTGCGCGGTTGAATTCGTCCTCTTCCAGAAAGGTACTTTCATCATCCAGTTCGGCCTGAATACCCAGTTTTTGCTGTCGTGACAGGCAGATGTAACCCATCATGGCGCTAGTTACGATATAGAAATAGGTAGTCGTGGCTGCAATCACCGGGCTCAGGGACCAGGGGGGTAGCTTTTCAATGGCAATGGCCATCAGCAGGTTGGGTGCGGCGGAAACCGCAGTGGTGGTAATCCACAACAGCCAGTAGGGCCAGCCGATAATCAAAGTGAATTGTAGTAACTTAAGTGGATTGATCGCCGCACGCAGGCTGTGTTCAAGGGCCAGTACAATCATCGCTGCCGGCGCAAATAGGAAGAGGGCAAAAGCATAAAGCTGCACGGCACCCATACCGAAAGAGAAGAGTTTGTAACCAACAAAACCGGCAATCAAGGTCATAGCGATGACTTTCAAGAACAGCGGTGCACTATTACCGTCCAGGGCATCGCCAATTCCGGGAGCTTCCAACTGGCCACTGGCAAGCCGCTCGATAACCAGCAAGTTGTAGCGGCTCACCAGGGCAACGATGCCCACCAGGGCAACGATTGCTAAAAGACCCAGGCCTGAGATTAGTAAACTGGCTGCAGCTGCCAGTGCTATGATCGCCAGGGGGCCTGGTTTTAAGGCGTAGAGAAAATAAAAAATTCCCACCTGCCAAAAGGGCTTAGCACTGTTGCTGGCACCGATATACTCCACTGGATCGCGACACAACGGACACTCGGGTCCAAGGCCCTGATAGTTGGCACTGGAGCCTGGGATACATTCGCTACAGTATTTGCGCTGACAGGGTTGGCACTGCCAGGATGCATCGGCACTGGAATGGTAGCGGCAGGATTCAGCCATGAATTTTCCCTAAAAACTTTTCTTCCTGAAGGTTTATTGTGTTTCTTTCTAACAGTTTATCCGCCGTCATCGTGGCGGCGCAATCGTCGAGTATTTTTGATGTACTGTTAGAATGCAGCGTGAATCCCAATAAAATTGGCACACAAGTTTCAAAAAAGGTGTTGTATGACAAAAGCTATGCGCGTTCATTTGGTGGAAGGCACTGCAGGAGAACCCTGGGGCGAGGCGGCGTTACTCAGTTTTAATGGCAGCGAAGCGCATATCCATATTGGTGCGGCCAAAGGTGCTGCACTGGTGGCGGCGCAACGCGCGGCTCGGCGCCTCGATGGCATGGGAATCAATGAGGTGATACTCAGCGGTGAGGGTTGGGATATCGAAAGTCGCTGGGCTTTCTGGGGCGGTTATTTTAATCCACGTATCAATAATAAAATCCACTGGGGCAGCGAGGATGCTGGCGAGCTAAAAGAACTGGCAGCACGTGAAAATGCTGCGTGTTGGGTCCGCGAGATTACCAATGGCACGCCGGATGATGTTTCTCCCAGGGTGCTGGCGGAGAGCGCGGCGGAAATGCTACAGAAGCTTGCCCCGAGCGCAGTTAACTATCGCATTGTGGCCGGGGATGACTTGCTGCGCGATGGCTTTGTTGGTATCCACAATGTGGGCCGTGGTAGCGTGCGCGAGCCTGTCATGTTACAGCTCGACTACAACCCTACAGGCAATGCGGATGCTGAGGTGGATATCTGTCTGGTGGGCAAAGGGATCACATTCGATTCCGGTGGCTACAGCATTAAGCCCTCAAGCAACATGGCCACCATGAAATCTGATATGGGCGGTGCCGCTATGGTGACTGGAGGCCTCGCGCTGGCCATTGCGCGTGGTCTGGAAAAAAGAGTGAAGCTGTACCTTTGCTGTGCGGAGAACCTGGTTTCCGGCCACGCATTTAAGTTGGGCGATATTATTGAATACAAGAATGGTGTCACCGTTGAAGTGCTGAATACCGATGCGGAAGGGCGTCTGGTATTAGCGGATGGCCTACTCGCCGCAGGGGAAGATAAGCCTCGCTTTGTTTTGGATGCCGCTACCCTGACGGGTGCTGCCAAAATGGCTGTAGGCCGCGACTTTAATTCAGTCTTCAGTTTTGAAGATGAAATGGCACAGAAGGTACTGAATGCCGCAGCACAGGAGAATGAGAAGGCCTGGCGCTTACCACTGGAGCCCTTCCATCTGGAGCAGACCCCCTCTAACTTTGCCGATATTTCTAATATAGGCGCTGACGGTAGCCCTGGGGCTTCAACTGCGGCGGCCTTCCTTGCTCGTTTTGTATCGGAGGAGGGCCGCAACTGGGTGCATATAGATCTCTCTGGCTCTTACCAGCCAAGTGCCAATGACCTTTGGGCCGCTGGTGCCAAGGGACATGGCTTGAGAACTATTGCTCGTTTCCTACTGGATAATTAATACCCAGCAATTACTGCCAAAAGCCTTGCAAAACGCGCCTAAAATTGGCGCGTTTCTATTTTTTCCTGACCTGCGCCTGTAAATTTTCACGAAATTATATTCCTTTTGAAAGCTTTAATCAGTGAACTTTCACTAGTTGAGGTTTTTTTAATTTAGCTCGTTAATTGGGACTTGGGCTCATAAATACGTTTTGTGTAATTCGGAAATTTATTTTAAATGTCGAGGGGTAATAGGTAATGAGTACTACGGCATCCGCAAATCATTCTACCCAAAAATCAAATCGTTGTGCTAACTGCGAAACTGAACTTTTGGGACCTCACTGTTACAAGTGTGGTCAGCCGGTCAAGGGGATGGTGCGTCATTTCTCTTCCATAATTGGAGACTTTTTTGACACTCTACTGGCATTTGACTCGCGTACATGGAAAACAGTGCCGTCTTTATTCTTTCGACCTGGATTTTTAACTACTGAATATTTTTCAGGTCGTAGAGTCCGCTATGTGAGTCCTGTAAGGTTGTTTATTTTTCTTTGTATCACCAGTTTTTTTGTTACTCAGATTAATAGTGACTGGGCTATTAACTTTGGTGGCAATAAATCTGTAGTTGTGGATACGGAGTCTGCCGAAAGAGGTCTTGATCAGGCTGTTGAGAATTTAAAAGACCTCCAAAAAAAACATGCGGAAGACAATTTGGTGGTCATCAATTTAGAGGAGGTAGAATCTGACCTTGTTGAAGAGCGCATTGAAATTAAGACGGGTTTAGACGAACTGAATACGGAACTAGATAAAGTTAATGTCAATCTGAACGGTGTTACAGGGGCATCAAAGCAATCCGAATATTTCACTAAGGATGCTATTGCTTCGGGGTTAAATGAAACTATTGCCGAAATAGATGAAGAGTTTTTTCAAGTTGGCTGGCTTCCTGATTCTTTGGAAGATTGGGTTAATAAAAAAGTAGACAGTGCCCATAAAAATGTAGAACGAGTCACTGAAGATCCAAATCGACTTAAGAAAGCATTTCTGGGAGCCTTACCTTCTACTTTAATAATCATGTTGCCAATTTTCGCCATGATGTTGTGGGTAGCTTATATCTTCAAACGTCGACTTTATATGGAGCATTTGATTGTTGCCCTGCACAGTCATGCTTTTATTTGTTTAAGTATTTTAACTGCCAATCTGTTTTACAGCGCAAGCGAAAAGTTTTCTGACTACAATGTAATCTCTTCACTTTTTGATAATCTGTTTTTTCTACTAATTATTTGGGTCCCCGTTTATCTATTTTGGATGCAAAAGCGTATATATCAGCAGGGGTGGCTTATTACCTTATGTAAATACTCGTTTCTGGGAGGGGCTTATTTGATTTTGCTGGCCTTGGGTGCGGCTTTGACTGTTCTCTGGAGCTTGGCAGAGCTTTAATGCTGGTTTTTAGCTATTCTTGAAATAAAACAAATTGATCAGTGGTTAGTATTTTTTGGACGTTCTTCACATAATAAGATGCAAAGAAATAGAACGTTTTTATGGTTGATACCTAGAAGTAGAAAAAAGGATAGAGGTAATGAGTTGTTCAGAAACAGTGGAACATATAAAAGGAAGTGTTGCTGAATGTGCAAACTGCAAGACCGAACTTTTGGGGCCACACTGTTATTCTTGTGGTCAGCCTGTAAAAGGAATGGTGCGCCAATTTTCTAACATAATCGGGGATTTTTTTGACACATTACTAGCGCTTGATTCGCGTATAGTACGCACTCTGGCGCCTTTGCTGTTTCGTCCTGGTTTTCTAACAGTCGAGTATTTTGCTGGACGGCGGGTACGTTATGTAAGCCCAGTACGTTTGTTTATTTTCTTATGTATAACAACCTTTTTTACAATTCAGCTTAGCACTGATTGGAATGATTATTCATCTGAGAATGATGAGACTGTGGTTGAGGAAGTATCTGATATAAAGCAGCCCCTTGATGAAGTGAGAAATACTATATCAGACACATCAAATCAGGATGTCGAGACTGAGTTTTTGCCGAATGAGGCTCCAAAGAAAAAAGTTGGTGAAATAATCGATGAATTTCAGAGGGCTGAGCCCAAATTGGTAGTTGATATTTTTGATAGTGAAGAGGATGATCATTGCAATGTAAAGGTTGGTGGAGCTTGCTGGGATAACAAAGCTGAACGCCCAAGATTTTCAGGTGTACCACAATCCCTGGTTGATAGCGTGGCTGAATTCTTGCTAAAGATCGAAAAAAATAGTGATCTAGTTGAAGCTGATCCCAATCGTTTCAAGAAGATTTTTCTTGGTTCTTTACCTTCCACACTATTTATTATGCTGCCCTTTTTTGCATTCATGTTATGGGTGCTTTATCTGTTCAAGCGAAGGTTATATATGGAACACTTAATTGTTGCATTACATAGCCATGCATTTATTAGTTTGGCACTATTACTGACAACTCTTCTGCTTAATGTTCAGGGTTGGTTTGGCGGTTATCCATGGGTTGAGCAGATCACGTGGGGTTTAATATCTATCCTTGTCTTTTGGATACCTGTATATCTGTTAATCATGCAAAAGCGTTTATATAGGCAAGGGTGGATTATGACTTTGATTAAGTATTCTTTTTTAGCTGTTGTGTATCCGCTAATGCTGTCAATTGGAGCCACATTGGCAGTTTTATACAGCGTCGCGGAATTTTAGTATTTTCTGTTGATTTTCAGATGTTCTCACTCAGTAGTAATTAGGGTGCTAGGGTATTAAAAATACACGTTTAATACCCTTGATTATAAGAGAATAAGTTAATGTGGATGGATGAGGATATATGTTTTGCATCTTGGTTATATTTGAAATTTCTCTAGCGCTGAAGTGTCTTAATTATAAAACTGAATTTAAAATTAAAAAATCATGATAAATAGGAGATCTACAGCTTTTTAAGATTAATTCCCGCCAATATTTTCCAGCTACATACAGATATTCCATAAGGTCGCTTTACAATCTCTCCAGCCAATAGAATGTAGTTTTTATTTGATATATGGCTGAAGGGTAAAATAGTTAGTAAAAGAATATTTTATGGAGGGTAACATGTTGAGACTAATAATCAGTTTTTTAGCTAGTTTGCTGACTTTGATTTTGGCGATAACCAGTTATGCAGATCCGATTCAGGATATAAGTATGCAGAACTATAATGCTGGTTGGTACCCTAACTTCTATCAAGGTCAAGGTCCATTGACCTGCCGTAGAACTTGTGCAATTTGGGTCGGTGCTACACCAGAATCTGAACTGACAAAGGAGATGACAGAGGAGTTTGAACGAACCAATGTTTGTAAAATCACTCGCAATCCAGAGATTATTGAAAAGCCATATGATGATCCATTGGCCCATTGGTTATATGGTAATCAATTTGACGACAAAGCTAATTGTTATGCGGGTACACCCTTTGGAGTAATTGAAGATGATCACTACATGTGCTTATGTGTATGTGACAAACCAGACCTGATCGTGAGCAAAATTCATGATCCAATCTGGGACTCTGGTTCAGGGCAATCCCTAATTGCTGTAGATATCACCAATATCGGGCAAATGGTAGCTGCCGCAAGTTTTGCTCGCCTGATCGATCCCGATACTTTGGCCAATGATGTTCAAGCAATCCCAGCCTTAGCCGTTAGTGCGACGATAACCCTCATCTTTACCTTGAATTATTGGGTATTTGATCCTGATGCGGTGCTGGAAGTGACCGCAGACTATAAAAACATCGTGGAGGAATGCGATGAAACTAACAATACGCAGGTTTATAAAAAGCAAGGTTAAAGTACATCTTATTAGTGTTCGACAATAAATTAACGAGCTAGGTGAACATTAATTACCTCACAGTTCTCCTTACCTACTGTAGCCGTTGGCATACCACCACCCTTGATATTGATATCGGACTTTTTGGGGATAATGATGTACATACGATGATAGTTACGTAATACGTAGTCTTTCTTGTTTGCGCTCAACCAAGGGTATTCGTTTGCAATGGCGGCTACCCCCCTTGCCAGGGCAATACCATCGGTACAATTATTTGGTGTGGTGGTGGCCATAACCATGGCTAGTAGGGCAGATGAAAAGAGCATAAATCTTGTTCTTTGGCCGAAGTCGGGGTAATCGAGGCACTAAGCCGTCACTCGGGAAGTATAACTAAGTCGGCTACATAGCTGTAGTGATCTATACCAGAGTTTTGTCCATCTATACTCTCTCACAGCAGAGTGACAGGTCTATACCGGTCACTCTGCTAAACCTATTTTCCCTCATGAATTCTCAACTATCCCCATACTGATTTCTTTGCTTTGCAATATCTCCATTTGATTATCCGCTTCGACGGTTCTCTGTTGAAACTATAAAAGGAGAAATTTGAAGGAATGAGTACTTCTGAATATCGAATATCTGTGGCTTGCGACACGAGTACATAAGATGGCATGGAAAGAGAAGCTGTTACCCCCAGCGTATTTTGCGTTGCAATTGGCATGTCTGTTTTTGTCGTAATTGCGTCTTTTGTGACATTTCTAGAGGAGTAGAATAGGTACAAGGAGGAATTACTATGAGCAGAAAGATTGGTTTTTTCATTGCCGATGGTTTTCAGGCCCTGGACTTATTTGGCCCCCTGGATGCATTTATGGAGACTAACAGTTTTATCAGTGAGGCCTATTCTTGCTATTTATTAGGTTTGTCTTCAGGGGTTGTTGAAACAGCATATGGACAATCCCTTTCTGTAGACTGCGATATCTTTGAATTACCACAAGTCGATTACTTGGTCATTTGTGGCGGTGTTGGAATGCGGCAATTGGAACTGAGCTCGAAGCAACTCAATGCTTTGAGGCTGATAGCTGAAAATGCCCGTAGGGTAATGAGTATCTGTACCGGTGCTTTTATTCTGGCAAAGATTTTTCCTGAACAGAGTCATAGAGTTACTACACATTGGCGACATTGCCGACAATTGGCACAACAGGCAGTTAATTATCAAGTAGAAGAAGACCCGCTGTTTATTGAAAGTGAAGGAATCTGGTCTTCCGCCGGTGTTTTATCCGGCGTCGACCTAGCCTTAGAGATCATCCGCAGAGACCACGGCAATACTATTGCTGCGAGTGTTGCCAAAGAACTGGTGGTCTACCTACAGCGCCGTGGTGGTCAGGCGCAGTACTCAGACTTATTACAGGTACAATCTGGCGATAGCATGCGTCTCAACCCATTGCTGGAGTGGTTAGCTCAAGATTATCAAAAACCTATCAGTGTTTCCGATATGGCCGAGAGAATATCTATCAGTGAGCGCCAGTTAACACGCTTGTTCAAGCGTCATTTACACAGCACGCCTAGCCAGTATTTAAATCAAATTCGTCTCAACCGGGCGCGGGACCTGATTACCTGCGAGTCCTTGAGTTTGGAGCAAGTGGCTCTAAGAGTGGGCTTTTCCAGTTACGATAGTTTTCGCCGGGCCTTTCACCTTCAGTTTGGAGTCTCCCCCTCATATTTCAGTCGGAATCAAGCATGAAACAAAGATTATTTTTAATTATCTACTTGGTATTTTTCTCATATAAAGCCTACACGCTTGAAACTGAGGAGGTTATTTTGTGGAAGGAAGATATACAGCAATTACAGAAATTAATTGAGACACATCATATAGATCCGTTTGTTAATATTGATAAATATGAATTCTATGAGCAAATCCATAATCTACTTAAATCTCTGCCAGATATGAATGAAGCAGAAGTAGAGGTGGGAATAATGCGTTTAATGCGTAGTATTGGAGATGGTCACACATTCTACAATATGATGTCTGGGCCCCATAGGCATTACCCATTTCGATTTAAATACTTCGATGATAAACTTAAGGTTGTAGATTCAATAGCAAAATACAGTTTCTTGCAGGGAGCGGAGCTTACAGCTGTTAATGGTTATAGCATACCTAAATTAGAGCAGCAGCTTGCTCCTTTTGTAAATTATGTTGAGAACCCCTATAGCTTTAGGTTTTCCTTCAGTCTTCATATCACTTTGGCAAAATTTCTTTATGGCACTGGCATTAGTGAAGGACAAGATGAGGTGACTTACCAGTTTTTAAAAGATGGTAGATCTATCTCAATGAAAGTGCACTCTGTGCCTATGGAAAAATTTGGTGGGTTGAGCACACAGTATCCGGTTTTGGTTCCTGATATTAATTATTTTAATATCGACTTGTCTGGTATCCGCCTGGCTTTACTAAGAAAGTACGACGCAGTTTACGTGGACTTTGATAGTTATCCAGATTTACGTGATCTTCAAGAACAGTGTGAGAATATTGTTGATATCATACGTGGTAGTAGAGTTCAGAATCTTGTTATCGATTTTCGAGATAATCATGGTGGGGATTTTTATGTAGGCTTGGCTCTCTCCTCCTGTATTCAAAATTTGGATCAATTCGATTGGCGCAATGGTATATATGTAATGATTGATGAGGGTACTCAATCAGCAGCGATGAGTAATGCGGCCCAGTATCAGCAAATTCTCAATGCCAACTTGGTGGGTACTCCGACAGGTGCCGATCCTAATATAGCCTCTGAAACTAACCGTTTTAAGCTTAAAAACTCGAAGAGAGAGATAAGTATTGCCAAGCGCTATTATCGCTTTATTCAATCTCCTACCGATGCGCTCTACCCTGATTTTCCGATGACGACAAGCTGGCGTGACTATAAGCAGGGTAGGGACGGAGCACTATTACAGTTACTAAATCATATTCAAGAAAAGGATCGCGAAAATCAGGTAAAGTCATAGTAAATATTGACTTTCATTGTACTGAAAAAATAATACACTGCACTCGAAATCTTATTAGGTTTCAATACCCATTGAGCGCATCCATGAGTTTATTCATAATAAATGCTGATAGCAGTGTATTAATCGTTTTCTAGAGAATAGCTCTTTAAAATAAACGATTACCACTCCACACAAATCTTACCGAAATGTGAACCGCTGGTTTGGTACTCAAAAGCTTCCTCAAGATTGGCAAATGGAAATGTCTTATCGATAACTGGATGTACTGTATTGCTTTCCAATGCCGCAACATAATTTTGCTGTTCACGGCGATTTCCCACAACCAGCCCTTGTAGGCGTGCTTGTTTTCCCATCAGTAATGCTGTTGGGACTTCTCCCTCTCTGCCAGTTAGCACCCCAATGAGGGAAATGTGCCCCCCCACCCTAACCGACTGAATGGATTGTTCCAAAGTGGCGGGCCCACCCACCTCGATAATATGATCGGCCCCTTTGCCATGGGTTAACTCCAGTACTTTTTCTGACCACTGTGTATGGGTCTTGTAATTAATCCCGTGAGTTGCCCCCAGCTTCTTGGCGCGTTCTAGTTTCTCATCGGAGGATGAGGTCACAATTACTTGGGCGCCCAACATATTGGCAATTTGAATTACGGCAATAGATACGCCGCCAGTACCAAGGGTTAAAATTATATCTCCTGGTTTAACCTTGCCATCGCTGACCAAGGCCCTCCAGGCCGTGAGTCCCGCTGTGGTAATAGTGGCAGATTCAGTATGACTCCAGCCCTTGGGTGCCAGGGTAAATGCAGTGGCATCACGTACTACATGCTGGGCTGCCATTCCATCAATGCCATCTCCGGGTGTATTGGCGAAGCCCCAAACATTGTGACATGCCGGCCCTGCCTGCCATTGGGGGAAAAAGCAGGAAACCACGGAATCACCGATCTTAAATTCGGTGACACCCTCACCAACGGCCTCAACTGTTCCTGCACCATCAGACATTAAAATACGTCCATCTTCGGTAGATATACTGCCGTCGGCAACCAGCAAATCATGGAAGTTGAGCGAGGATGCGCCAATGGCAACACGAATCTGCCCAGGCCCTGGCTTGCCGGGGTCATTAATTTCACTCAGAGAGATATTTTCAAGACCGCCAGGCGCCTTAAGCGTCAATGCTTTCATGATCCTCACCTTTTGTTGAATAGCGTGCTCTTTTATTTGTATCAGTCAATCAATACTGGTCTTTGATCATGGGGTTACAACTGGCATTTCTCAAGTGTATAAAAAATTATTGCTCCAACTTTTAAGTCAGCCAAAAATCATTTATAGGTAACTTCTATGTCGCCGATTTCATCGATTGATTAAATTTTAATTAAAATGATTAAGCTAAAAAATAGCTAATTCAATTTTCCTTGAGCCACTTTTCATTCAGTGATAACTTCTATTGAAGATTGATCTTGCTTAAATTTAATTTATCCGTTTTGGTTGTGGATTAATAGTGACGGATAAAATGAAGAGCTTTTTGAAGTGGTATGTTTCCTCTATGAATAATGGACAGTTTATCAAACACCTATTTCCTCTTTAATTGTGATCGCTTTTAAATTGTGCAAAAATATTTTTATATGAATAAATAACTTCTATCGCTGTAGAATAGAATCAGATAGTTAGAATGCTAGTCGTCTTCCAAGAAAAAATAGCCACTTTGTGGTGCTATTTTAATTCGATAAGGGTTCTCCTTTATTTTTCCGACTTTTAATCCTGGGCATACTCGGATATCTTAATGCTGTGAATTTTAGGTATTCTTTCCTTGCCCTGTTTACTTAGGCAATAGAGTACCTCTGACTTAAATGTACTTTTATCTACAGATTCATGCCCCTGCCGTCCATTAATAAAATTATCTCTAATGATCTTTATATCTTCATTAGAAAAGTCTAACTTTATATCCATCAAAGCTTTTTCAAATTTCATCAAATGTATCACGTGAAGTTTATCAGACATAGATACTGAAATAACGCCTTTAGGCAGAAAGCCAAAGTACTGAATTGCTGCATCAATATTTTCGTAATGCTCATATTTAACTTTATTTTTGAAGTGATAAAGGAGGGATTTTCTTGATCCTCTATGCTTGGTTAAATACAGTTGTGGACAGTCGGCATAACAAAAATAGCGCACTTTAGAAAGCATGGATAACCATATAGCAGCATATCCCCCCATAGATGACCCAGCAAAACAAACTCTACGTTTTGCTACAGGTACATCAGATAGCATTTCTTCTACAAAGCTAAAAACTTCAGGCAAAAAACTTCCATTTTTGCTGTTTAGAAACCAGCCGCCATGAAGGTTGGGGTTGTTTTCATTCAAAGACGGATCTGCAATTGCTATAATACAATGTTTTGGAAATAAGTTGGCCCATCGAAATCGGGTAAATTGAGGTAAGTGTTTTCTACCTGCACTAGGCAAAAGAACTATAAGTCCATTTTCAATTTTATCAGGACGAATTATTCTTGCATATTTATCCATAAAAATTCTAATTACAATTGTTATTTATAAATGATTCTATTTATATAAGCTTGCATGCGAATTAGCAAGAATCGTAGTTGAGATAGATAATATAAGTTGTTGTTAGGAGGGGGCAATAAATAGTTTTAACCGAATTGAACTAGATGGCGCCTAGATTGATGTTAAGCATACAGCTTGTATTCTGGATTTTGAGGTCTGTGGTAAGACACCTTTATATATGCCATTGAGAGTAGTAGGAAATATATTCTTTTAATATCAAATTTCCACCAAGGTTGGTTAGGTTTTGAGTTAGAGAAAATTTCACCTTTATGGCCACTTCATGGTGATTCCATATATTGTTGTATACTTTAATGTCCATGTAGGTTTTGGCGCAAAAATATCCTTGGAGCAAGGTTGTTGAGTAATCCTGAGAGAAGCTCTGAACCAGATTATTTTACTCATTGTGGTCTTGGTAATGTTGATGACGGTCAATCACTTTTCTCTGCAGAGTTGCCAATATATTCTTTAAGCTCACGACTCTTCTGTATGGCGTTGAAGGAGTCATAGGGCTATATACTTCAAATTTTTATTCATTATTCTCTATGAGAAAATCTTATATCTAACTGAAGATTTAAGTACTTGCAATATATTTATTTGGGTGCTTAAAAGGTCTAGAAATTAAAAATTATTTGAATGGAAAGAAACTGGCGTTATTTTCTGCTGCTATAAGTATTTAGTGGTATACGTCTCTGGGAAACTGGTATAGCTCATGACAAAGACTTTTAATGGGAATAAGTTGTTGATAACTCTGATTGTATCTTTATCTGTAGAAAATTTTGCGTATTCTGAGAATTACGATACGGGCGATGAGCGTGATTGGTTGTTGAATGCAGAAAATGATAAAGATCGCTTAATTTTACTGCAAAACTATCTTGGTGGTTTTTCTGTTTCCATGTGGGAAGTAGGGGATCGTTACAAAACCATATATTCGGCACTTCAGAATGAGAATTTTGACCTAGCTATATATCATTGGAAAAAAATTAAAGCTGTCATTGAGAATGGTTACCTAAAACGTCCTGCCCGCAGGGCAAATTCGGATGCAATTTTTATAAACTCAACATATGAAGCTGTACTTAGTGCATTTGAGACCAGGGATATAAAAAAAGCTTGGCAAGGGTTTTCCAATGCCCGTTCTGCATGTATGACATGTCATGTTGCTGAAAAAATACCTTGGATGAATGATCAAAATTTATTTAGAGATACTGCTGTTTCAAATAATTGAACACTATTTTTAATGATTTACTGATAGGATTGAGCACCCTATTTGAAATTACAACACTTCGACTAGTTGTTAGGGATAGTTTTGATATAGATCTATTCATAATAGTTCAGGCTTCTAATCACTCTCTGCCAGTGGTGAGTATCATCCGCTGTAAAAGTTTTTATGACCTTCTATGTTTCTTGGAGATTTTGGTGGTGATGGCGGATTAATAGTTTGATGTTTGAATTTAGTGGCTCTAGAAAAGGTGTGATATATCGTTAGCTACTTCAACGTTGGGAGTACGTGCTTTTCCTAGGCGCCTAGAAACCCAGTGAGTCACATGAGAAGGGATTAATTGGGGATTAAAATGGTGGGCCCTCCGGGACTTGAACCCAGGACCTGCCGATTATGAGTCGGATGCTCTAACCAACTGAGCTAAGGGCCCACACTTTGCTTGCGGGTATCGTTGCAAGCGGTTGGGCAAAGTACAAGATTTTTCCTTTCAAATCAATGCCTTTGTGGCAGAAATTTCTTCTTGTCGTGTTTGCACAACAACGTCAATCTCAGTAGCTATTGTTTGAGCGGTCTTTAAATTTTAACTTCCCAGCCTAGAAAGTAAGGGATGGATATCCCATGTTGAGCTTGTTGGTACGCCTGTTCAGTTTGCTGGTGTTAGTTAGTACCATTGTTCAGGTTATAGAAGGGGAGGCGTAGCCTCCTTTTTTTATAACTAACGATTTTCAAGTAGTGCGGTTAAATCGGCAACTTGGGAATCACAATACAACCCCAGACGATAAACCACATTAGCAGGGCCACCGCTACTGCGGCAGAGCCGGTGTCTTTGGCGATCTTGGCCAGTGGGTGCTTCTCAGCTCCTATGCGGTCCACAGTGGCTTCAATAGCGCTATTGATAAGCTCCAAAGGCAATACCACCAGGCTAACAGCTATCAATACGGCGCGTTCTGCCGGGGTGTCTCCCACCCATAGGGCAAAAGGGACAAAGAAGATAGCGAGGATAACTTCAATACGAAAGGCTTCCTCATTACGCCAGGCGGCGCTGAGACCTTCGCTTGAATATTTGGAGGCGGCAATCAGGCGGGCAATGCCTTTTTTGCCTGGCTTGTTGGCGACTTCTTCAGACTCTTCCGGTTTATTGGCGACTTCTTTTTGCATGCTGCTCTCCTGCCATCCGTAGACCCTTGCGGGCGGTCATGATTGTGTCACATAAAAAAGCCCGGTCGAACCGGGCTTTTTTGTGGGGGCTTACTCGTCGAGGAAGCTCCGCAGGTGCTCTGATCGGGATGGGTGCCTCAGCTTACGCAGGGCCTTAGCCTCGATCTGGCGGATACGTTCCCGGGTTACATCGAACTGCTTACCCACCTCTTCCAGGGTGTGGTCGGTGTTCATGTCGATACCGAAGCGCATACGCAGTACCTTGGCTTCACGCGCGGTTAGGCCGGAGAGCACGGAGCGGGTGGCGTCGTGCAGGCCGGTCTGGGTGGCGGTGTCCACCGGGGAGGACTGGTTCTGGTCTTCGATAAAGTCACCCAGGTGCGAGTCTTCATCGTCACCGATAGGAGTTTCCATGGAAATGGGCTCCTTGGCGATTTTGAGAACCTTGCGCACCTTGTCTTCCGGCATATCCATGCGCTCGCCCAGCTCCTCCGGCGTGGGTTCGCGCCCCATTTCCTGTAGCATTTGGCGGCTGATACGGTTGAGCTTGTTGATAGTCTCAATCATATGCACCGGGATACGAATGGTGCGCGCCTGGTCTGCGATGGAGCGGGTAATAGCCTGGCGAATCCACCAGGTAGCGTAGGTGGAGAACTTGTAGCCGCGGCGGTATTCGAATTTATCTACTGCCTTCATCAGGCCGATATTGCCCTCCTGGATCAGGTCCAGGAACTGCAGGCCGCGATTGGTGTACTTCTTGGCGATAGAGATAACCAGGCGTAGGTTGGCTTCAACCATTTCCTTTTTAGCGCGGCGGGAGCGGGCCTCGCCAATGGACATACGGCGGTTGATCTCTTTGATCTGGCCTACGTCTAGACCGGAACGCTCTTGGCACTGGGCCAGCTTGCGTTGCGCGCGAACGATATCGTCTACGACATGACGCAGGGCGTCAGAGTAGTCGCGCTTCTTTTTGATGATCGCGGGGATCCACTCTTCGTTGGTTTCGTTACCGGGAAATTCCTTGATAAAGGTCTTGCGCGGCATACGTGCACGCTTGATGCACAAATTCATAGTGATGCGTTCTTGCCTGCGCACACTATCGAGAATATCGCGAACTTCGCCGTAGAGAGGATCGAACTGGCGTGGTGCCAATTTGAAGTAGCGGAATACCTCGGCGACGGCTTCCAAAGCAGTACCAGCTTCCTTGGAGTCACGACCGTGGGCGGCGATGGCCTCATCGGCGGCTTTCTGCGCAGCGATCAGCGCATTCATGCGCTCGGCCAGCTCCTCTGGGTCGAGACCGCCGGCGTTTTCCTCTTCTTCCTCGCTGGAGGAATCGTCGGCGTCGTCCGAGTCATCGTCCTCTTCGCCTTCACTCTCAGAGGACTCGCTGCTGCTGTCGCTTGCTACAGCGGCTTGGCCAGCCTGGGCTCCGGGGGGCACATCTTCTGCTGGGTCGAGCCAGCCGGCGATGACATCGGGGATGCGGCGCTCTTCTTTCTCGATGAGCGCGTATTCATCGATGATTTGCTGTACTGCGCCAGGCCAGTAGGCGAGGGCGGCCATCAGCTCGCGTAGGCCCTCTTCGATACGCTTGGCAATGGCGATTTCGCCCTCGCGCGTGAGCAGCTCTACAGTGCCCATTTCGCGCATATACATGCGTACCGGATCGGTGGTGCGGCCTACATCAGACTCAACTGCGGCCAGTGCGGCGGCGGCTTCGGCTGCGGCGATTTCGTCGGCGGAGCTGTCACCCTCGGCCATCAACAACTCTTCGGCATCTGGTGCGCTTTCGAACACCTTGATACCCATGTCGTTGATCATGCCAATAATGTCTTCCACCTGATCGGGATCGGAAATATCTTCCGGGAGGTGGTCATTTACCTCGGCATAGGTGAGATAGCCCTGCTCTTTACCGCGGGCGATCAACTCCTTGATACGGGAGGTTTGTTGCTGGGTTTTGTCGGTCATGCACAACCCTGAATTCTGGGGATGAAAATACGGGACAAAGACGCGGGATTATAGCGTATATGCACTAGCAATAACCACTCTAGCTGTCAAGCAACGGCTCTGGTGTGAATTTTAGGGTGCTGAGGTTCCCGTTCCCGCCCGGCGGGGTGAGTGAATATAGTGTTGAGGTCGCAGTTTTCAAGGGGTTATTGCAGATTAATTGTCTTTTCTGCGCCAGTTGGCCAATAAAGCCAGTTGTTCTTCCTGACTGAGCTGGGCACCGGCTTTTAACTGGGCCAAGAGATCGCGATTGCGCTGCTTGGCATCGGATTTTTCTAGGTGACGTAGACAGTCGTTAAATTCAGCCTGGGGATCGTATTCCAGGTTGCTATCGCCTTGGGCTAGGTGACGAACCCCGGAAACTAGGGGAGATATCGCCAGCTTAGCCAGAATATCGCTGGATTCGGCGCCGTGATGGGCGCGCCAGTGGCCGATCAATTGGCGAAAGTTAAGTTGTGGGCGGCTCTTGAAAAGCTCCACCAGCTGGGCAAATAGCAGCAGGTCTGGGTTGTCGGCGCCGAGGAACTGTTGCAAGTCCTCAATCTGCGTGGCCAGCTCGGGGTGGTGGAGGATCAGCGCTACCAGCATACGTTCAGGAGGTAGGCGATACTGGCCGGTGCGGCGTGGGCTGTCCCCAAGTGTGGGGGAATATTCAGATTCGTCTTCGCGGGGCCAGGGTTCCGGCGGAGTGCGGTGTTGGAGTTCCTCATCCTGCTCGGTAGAGAGGGGTGCGCCGGTGACAGTTGGCTGTGCCTGTGCTTGCTGTAACTGGGTGTTGCGAGCTTTCTCCGCGTGAATCACTTCCTGCAGAGTGTCTTTGTCGAGTCCGGTACGCGAGGCCAGCTGCTGGAACATCAGTTGGCGATATACGCCTCCTGGCAGCAAATCCAGCAGTGGGGCGGCCAGCTTGGACAGGCGCGCACGGCCGTCCATGGTCTGGAGGTTGATGTCTTCGCTGAGCAGGTCGAAGAGAAAGTCCTCCAGGGGGCGGGCCTGCTCTTCTATCAGTTGCTGGAAACGTTCTCCACCCAGTTGTCGCACCAGAGTGTCCGGGTCTTCTCCTTCCGGCAGCAACAAAAAGCGTAGGCTGCGGCCGTCCTGCATATGGGGCAGGGCAGATTCCAGTGCGCGGCGGGCGGCGGCGCGGCCGGCGCGGTCACCATCAAAACAGAATAGCAATTCACTAGTATGGCGAAAGGCCAGCTGAATGTGCTCTTCGCCGCAGGCGGTGCCAAGGGTGGCGACGGCGTAGCGGATATCGAACTGCGCCAGGGCCACTACATCCATATAGCCCTCCACCACGATCAAGCGCTCTAAGTTGCGATTGGCCTGGCGCGCCTCCCACAAGCCGTAGAGTTCACGGCTCTTGTGGAAAATCGGGGTTTCCGGGGAGTTGAGGTACTTGGGCTTTTCGTCCCCCAAGACCCGGCCGCCAAAGGCGATGGTGCGGCCGCGCTGGTCGCGAATGGGGAAGATGATGCGGTTACGGAAGCGGTCGTAGTGGTGACGCCCGCCTGGTTTGCTGTTGCCGTCACTGTCCTGGCGGCGAATGGCGAGTCCTGCCAGTTCAAGCTGGTCGGCTTTTTCGGGAGTGTCGGCCAGGGCGTTGAGCAGGTTGTCCCAGCCCGGTGGTGCCAAGCCGATGTCGAAATCTCGGGCGATCTCCCCGGATAATCCACGATTGCGCAAGTAGGCCACTGCGTTACCTGCCGCCGGGTGGTTGCGTAGCTGTTCTCGGTAGAATTCTGCAGCTTTTTCCGCCAGTTGGTAGAGGGATTGGCTTTCCCTATGGCGCTTTTCCTGTCCGGGAGCCAATGCCTCTCTGGGTACTTCCAAGCCGCGGGTGGCTGCCAGTTTTTCCACGGCTTCGGGAAATGGCAGGCGATCGTATTCCATCAGGAAGCCGATGGCATTGCCGTTGGCGCCACAGCCGAAGCAGTAGTAGAACTGCTTGTCTGGGCTCACGGTAAAGGATGGGGTTTTTTCGTCGTGGAAGGGGCAGCAGGCGGAGTAGTTTTTTCCAGTCTTGCGCAGTTTTACCCTACTGTCCACCAGCTCGACGATATCTGCGCGGGCGAGCAGGTCGTCGATAAAGTGCTGGGGGATCTTGCTGGGCATACTGTTCTGTAATCCGGTTGGGCGTTAGGCCAGACGGGCCTTAACCAATTTGCTGACTGCGCCCATATCTGCACGGCCTTGAACCTGGGGCTTCACCTGGGCAATCACTTTACCCATGTCGGCCATGCCGCTGGCCCCGGTGCTCTGCACGGCGGAAGCGACAATTTCGCTAATCTCCGCTTCGGTCAACTGCTTGGGCAGGAACTCTTGGATGACTTCAATCTCCGCTTGTTCCACTGCTGCCAGCTCGGCGCGGCCGGCCTTTTCATACTGGGTGATGGAGTCGCGGCGCTGTTTGGTCATCTTGTCCAGCAGAGCGAGGATGCGCGCGTCATCCAGATCGATGCGTTCATCCACTTCAACCCGTTTGATCTCAGCATTGATTAAACGCAGGGTGGCAAGACGCTCTTTGTCGCGCGCTTTCATTGCGTCTTTGGTCGCTTGAGTCAGGGTGTCCTTGAGAGTGCTCATAGTGAGTGTTCCGGGATTGGCAGTGATTGTGGTTTATTGGGTTGAGCGCTAAGGATAGCGCGTCCGCCGAGCATGGAGAATGCGGGTGGCAGAACGAAAAACGGCGCGCGAGTAGGGCTCGCACGCCGTTCTTTATAGCTCCGCTACGGGCTAAGCCCGTCCGGCCGCCTCGCTGCGACAGGCTTATTCAGCCTGCGGCTCTTAGTAGAGACGCTGGAACTTGCGGTTTTCGCGCTGAAGCTTTTTAGCGTGACGCTTAACAGCGGCAGCAGCTTTGCGCTTACGAACAGCGGTGGGCTTCTCGTAGAACTCGCGACGACGTACTTCAGACAGTACGCCTGCTTTTTCACAGGAGCGCTTGAAGCGGCGCAGAGCGATATCGAAAGGTTCGTTGTCTTTGATTCGTACAGAGGGCATTAGGATACCTGTTAAAATTCGTTTCTCTCGGCCATTCCGGCAATGCTCTCGCAGTTGCATCCGGTGGCCGGTTCACAGCGAGGGCGCAAATTCTAAACACTCCTATACGGGATCGCAACCCCATTTTCCAGTATGATAACCGCCCCTCGAAGTAGTCACGAGAATGAAATCAAGTGCGCGTCCTCGGTATAGAAACTTCCTGCGATGAAACTGGCGTCGCTATCTACGATTCTGAGTCCGGTCTTCTCGGCCATGCTCTATTTAGTCAGGTTGACCTGCACGCCGATTACGGCGGTGTAGTCCCTGAACTGGCAAGCCGCGACCATGTGCGCAAGCTGTTGCCGTTGGTACGGCAGGTAATGGCGAAGACCAATACCAAGCCTTCCGATTTGGGGGGGGTAGCTTATACCGCCGGTCCAGGCTTGGTTGGCGCCCTGATGGTGGGCGCCTGTGCCGGCCGCGCCCTGGCGTATGGCTGGGGGGTGCCCGCTGTGGCGGTGCATCATATGGAGGGGCATTTATTAGCTCCGATGCTGGAGGACAATCCACCGGCTTTTCCTTTTGTGGCCTTGCTGGTCTCTGGTGGTCATACCCAATTAGTAGAAGTGCGCGGTCTTGGCGACTACGAACTGATGGGGGAATCCTTGGACGATGCCGCTGGTGAAGCTTTTGACAAGGCCGCCAAGATGCTCGATCTGGACTACCCCGGTGGTCCGCGTTTGGCAGCCTTGGCTGAGGAAGGTGATCCCAAGCGCTTTACCTTCCCTCGCCCTATGACTGATCGACCGGGGCTGGATTTCAGCTTTTCGGGCTTAAAAACCTTCACCCTGACCACTGTGCGTCAGCACGCCCTCGAAGATGGCCTGCCGGATGAACAGACCTGTGCGGATATTGCGGCAGCCTTCCAAGAGGCGGTCGTGGATACTCTAGTGATTAAATGTCGTCGTGCAATTAAAGCCTCTGGTTATAAAACTCTGGTCATTGCCGGTGGGGTTTCCGCGAATAAATTGTTGCGTGAACGTTTGGAAACGAGCCTGCGCAAGGATAGTGCCAGCGTCTACTACCCCCGTCATGAGTTTTGCACCGATAACGGCGCTATGATCGCCTATGCCGGTAGTCTGCGTTTGCAAGCCGGAGAACAGACGAGCCTTGCAGTTGATGTGCGTCCACGTTGGCCAATGACAGAATTGCCCAAGACCGAACTTTAAGAAATCCCAGGGGCATCCTGGCAGTAAAAAGAAAAGAGCCGATAAATGGATATTGTTTATATACGGGATTTAAAGGTGAATACCATTATCGGTATTTACGAGTGGGAGCGGGAAGTACGCCAGACTGTCAGCCTTGATATAGAAATGGCTTTCGATATCAGCGAGGCGGCGCGTTCAGACAATATCGAGCACACACTTAACTATAAGGCGGTGGCCAAGCGCTTGATCGCTTTTATTGAAAGCAGCGAGTTCCTGCTGGTGGAAACTATGGCGGAACAGGCTGCGGCAATTGTCAGGGAAGAGTTTTCCGTAAGCTGGCTGCGACTGCGTTTGTCCAAGCCGGGTGCGGTCCGAGGGTCCAGGGATGTGGGTGTCATTATTGAGCGTGGCGAAAGGCCAGCAAAAGGTGCAGCAGCGATGTCTGCGGGAGTGTAAACGTGGCTCAGGTGTATCTCAGCCTCGGCAGTAATATCAATCGCGCGCAATATATCCGCGCAGCGCTGGATGCCCTTGCAGGACAGTTTGGCGACTTGGAGGTGTCTCAGGTTTTCGAGAGCGAAGCGGTAGGATTCCCAGGGGATAATTTTTACAACCTGGTGGTGGGACTACAAACTGACCTGCCGGTAGGACAGCTGGCCCTGTGTCTGCGTGGTATCGAAGATGCCAACGGCCGCCTGCGCTCTGGACCTAAATTCAGTGCGCGCACCCTAGATATTGATATTCTTATCTATGATCAACTTACGGGGACTATCGATGGAGTGAAATTGCCTCGAGGTGAGATTGTAAAAAATGCCTTTGTTTTACAGCCTCTGGCAGAGATAGCTCCGGAAGTACTGCACCCAATTGAGCAGAAAACTTACCGTCAGCTGTGGAATGAGTACGACCAGGCTTCACAAAAATTGTGGCCGGTAGAATTTATTTGGCCGTGATTCCAATATTTTTTAAAAAATATAGATAGAAAAGCAGCCCTTTAAGGCTGCTTTTTTGTCAGTAAAAATTAACTCAGGCTCATTAGCGCCTCTTTGGTAAACGGCGTGATTTCCTCCGCGCGATCTTCACGTACCTTGGCGAACCAGTGTGGGTCTTGTAATAGTGCGCGGCCAACGGCAATTAGGTCGAACTCCTGGTTGTCCATACGGCGAGTTAGTTCGCCTAAATCGGTAGGGTTGGCAGTACCGCCCATGCCCTGGTTATTGCCGCCGATAAAATCATCGTCAAGGCCGACACTGCCGACAGAAATTACTGGTTTTCCAGTCAGCTCCTTGGTCCAGCCTGCCAGGTTGAGATCAGAACCTTCAAATTCTGGCACCCAGAAGCGTCTTGTCGAGGCGTGGAAAATATCAACGCCGGCTTCAACTAGCGGAGTCAGGAAGCGTTTCAGTTCTTCCGGGTTTTGCGCCAACTTGGCTTCGTAATCCTGCTGCTTCCATTGGGAGTAGCGCAGCACTATGGCGAAATCTTCGCCTACGGCCTCACGTACCGCTTTGATAATTTCCACTGCAAAGCGGGTGCGATTTTTGATGGAGCCACCGTACTCGTCATCGCGTTGGTTGGTACCTTCCCAGAAAAACTGGTCGATCAGGTAGCCGTGGGCGCCGTGAATCTCTACACCGTCAAACCCAATTTCCTTGGCTGCTTTCGCCGCGTCTGCAAAAGCTTGTACAACTTCCCGAATATCCTCTTTGCTCATCGCCTGGCCATTGGGCCTGCCGAGTTTGAACAGGCCTGAGGGAGAATAGCCGGGCACTGATTTATCCGGGCCTATGCCCTCTTTGCGCACGGAGCCTACGTGCCATAACTGCGGGATAATCTGGCCACCGGCAGCGTGTACTTCGTCTACCACCTTTTTCCAGCCGGCGAGAGCGGCTTCACCGTAGATTGCCGGTACATTCTCGTAGCCGTTTGCGGCTTTATGATTAACGAAGGTGCCTTCGGTAATAATTAGTCCCACTTCACCCTCGGCGCGGCGGCGGTAATAGCCGGCCACTTGGTCATTGGCTGAATAGCCCGGCGACATAGTGCGGGTCATGGGGGCCATTGCGACCCGGTTGCGCAGCTTTAGGGATTTATGCTCGAAAGGACGCAGTAGGTTGTCCAGGGAACCACTCATATTTCTCTCCTGAATGTCTCGATTCAACACTGGGACTCACTGGTCCCACTAGGTCACAATTAAAACGGTTGCGTTATAAGACCTTATTTTAGGGTTGAGTTCAATATCTGGTTTCGTATTGCAACTCTTTTGCCGGTATACTGGTCTAGGGAGCCTCTGAATAACTCCGTAATGCCTCTGCGGGTCTTGAAGGCTGCAGATGTTAGGCGCAGCTCGCCGCGAATGGCTCAGTCCTTTGCAAGAGCTGCAACGCAGCAGCTGTGGCCTTCAAGGCCCGCCCTTCGGGGCTTGCAGAGCGATTCACACTCCGCGTTGCGACTTCTTGAAAGGTCTAGATATTCCTGCGAAGCCGCGCCTTGATTGTGAACCGCTCTGCATGCCAGAGGTATCACGGAGTTATTTAGAGGCTCCCTATATGTCACGTAAACGCTTTGATGATTTTGATTGCTCCCTGGCTTGCGCCCTGAATGAGGTAGGGGACTGGTGGTCCCTGCTGATAATTAAGCAGGCGATGCTGGGTACCCGCCGTTTTGTGGATTTCCAAAGAAACCTGGGAATTGCCAAAAATATCCTTGTGGATCGGTTATCCCGTCTGGTGGAAAACGAGGTTCTGGTGCGCTTTGATGCGGGTGAACACGGCACTCGCTACGAGTACCGCTTAACGGAAAAAGGTCGGGACCTGTTTACGGTGGTAATCGCCCTACGCCAGTGGAATCTGCGCTGGAACGGCAATAAAGATGGGATGCATTTGGTCGATAAAAACAGTGGTGAGCCTATCTCCGAAGTGGCTGTACAGAATGCCCAGGGACAAAAACTCAGTATTCGCGATGTATTATTTGTGGATGAAAATGGCCAGCCCCTAGAGCAGGCTGGCTAGCTGGCTTTTTGAGGGGCTCAATCAGTCCTGGCTCTTGTACAGCAGTCTGATTATGTCCAGAGCCCTGCCCGGCTCCCAGCGCATAACAGAGACAACTCCGTGCATGGCCAGTAGGCGCTGGTCTATTTTCCCCTTCTCCTGAAGCTTTTGTAATTTCTCTGTGGCCTCGGTAAAGCCACTCTGCTCATAAGTGAGTAGTAATTTGACGGTCTGCTCCGCCGGAGTGATTTGGCGTGGAACAGGGGCGTACCCCATCGCGCTTACCATACTCTCAGCCGCCAGCCAGGTGGACCAGGGGTTTTGCCCGGTAATAAGCTGGCCATCCACGCTGACTTGTTCCAGGTAAGTGGGCCCAGCCTGAAAAAACGCGCCTTGCTCACGTAAGCGATCCTCAAGCAGGAATGGAAATCGTTGCTCGGCGTCAGGGATAAGAAAAAGCTCCTCTTCGTTAGTAAAAGCACTGATCTGCCGATCGGCGATTAAGAGCTTGCCATTATCCAGGGTGACATTGGCAAGGGCTGCTGGCCCGTGGCATACCGCTCCGATAATTTTGCCGCTGTTATAGATTTCCCGCACCAGGGACTGGATATGGGGATTGTCGGGGAAATCGAACATGGTGCCTTTACCGCCGACAAAAAATACTGCCTGATAATTCTCTGCTGATACCTGATCGATAGGAATACTGTGATTGACCTTTTGTTGTGCCTCCGGGTCATTGAGAAAGGCATAGTCGAAAGGCCCCAGATCATCTTTATCGATTACCGCAGGCGGTTTGCCGCCTTTGGGACTGGCAATATCGACAATAAATCCGTTGGCTGAAAAGATGTAATAGGGGCGTGCCAGTTCAGTTAATTCATAACCAGTCGTCTTGCCACTATCTCCCATCGTTTCAGTACTGGTGACAACAGCTAAGATTTTTCCTCGGCTTTCAATGGGTAATTGTTGTAAATACGGCAGGTCACTTACTGTCGTAGTGGAAAAGTCCTGCTCTTGGGGTGGAATTAGGCCCTTAATCCAAATAATGAAACCAAAAAATACGGACAAAGTCAGTGCCAGGGAAATAACAATTTTCTTCAACATATTAATCTCCAAAATTACAGTAGCAGACGGAAAATCTTCTAGTGAGTTCGCAGGAGAATAAGGGATGGAAGGTGAAATTCAGGTGAGATTGTAATTGCTATTTAGGAAGAAAGAAAAAGCTGCGCTCGAGATCGTATAAGGTATGGATGCCGATTCACTGTGCATATCGAGCGCATACGGTAAAAATTTGAATCTTAGAACGCTACTGTGTAAAAGACAGAGCGCACTGATAAGTATTGTTTCGACATTGGATTGAGATGGTCCAATTTAAGGCTTCACAGATTCTCTTAGCCAGGAAAAGGCCTTGACCAATACCGTCACTGCCTTCCCTTTTTTGGCCGGGTAAGAGGGAGGTTTCTAGATCTAATTGGTTGTCTGTGGCGTTCTCAAAAAAGAGTGTGTCCCCCTTATAGGTAATAACCAACTCAGGGCTGGTAGCGTGCTGTAATGCATTGCTGATCAAGTTGTCGAATAGCAGACTTACCAAGTGTCGATTAGCCAGGGCTCTGGCTTTGTGCCCTAACTTTAAATCAACATTAAAATTCTTTTGTACAATTAGCTGGTGTTGAGCTAAAAGACGCTCCTCTAGTAAAGCACGCAATGGGATATCTTCCGACTGTAGAGACTCAGAGCGGGCGAGGGCTAATAGTGTCTTAACGGTTTTTTCCATACCGGTAACAGTTTCTAATAGCTCATTTTTCTCAGTTAAAGTCATTTCCCGATTTTGACTGAGAGCCAGTGTGCTTTTCAGAATGGTTAGCCCGGTGCGCAACTCATGGCTTGTATCCCGGGTAAACTCAGTTTCCCTGCGCAATGTTAGCTTGAGCTGGTTAAGTGTATCTTGCAACATACTTGCGAGATAACCGATTTCATCTTGTTCATTGTTATAGGGCAGGGAAATTTGAGAATCGCAGTTTCTCTGCTGCTGAACTGCTTTAGCGAGGGTTACTACAGGCGCGATGGTTTTACGGGAAATACGAAAAGCACAATAGAGGGCTAAGAGTAGGGTCAAGATACAGGCGCTGGCAAAGAGCCAGAGAAGCTTTGAAGATTGTCGGGTAACAGTGAGCAATTCACTGACTTCAGCTACGAGAACGGCGGAATGGTTGTCCGGAAAATGTACTCTGCGTAAATGGAAGTGATGTTCAGTATCACTAAACCACTCAGCCTTTTCTGCATAGATTGGTAAGGCAGCGCGCAGTTCGGCCGGTATTATTTTGCTTTCAGTGTATAGCGTTAAATAGGGTAGGCGTGGCTCTGGGGTCTCATTAGTCAGTCTTGCCTGCTGTTCGAGGTAGCGGACTTCTCCGGCCAATAAGTTATCGAGTAAATGGTCTTCAACTACATAGGCAACCATCATACAGATGGCAAAAAACACCAAGCATAGCAGCAGGGTAAAACTGCCAAAAATAGCGAAGACCTTTCTCTGTAAATTACTGGTTTCGCGCATTGGGAGTTTCCAACTGATAACCGAGATTGGTGATGGTTTTCAACATAGGGGCCTGGAAAGGCTTATCCAGTGTTTGGCGAAGACTATAAATGTGGGATTTTAAGGCGTCTGTTTCTGGGGGTTCATCACCCCAAATATGGTGGATTATTGCCGAGCGGCTTACTGGTGCTGGCGACGCCTGGGCGAGCATAGTGAGAATGCGAAAACCGATAGTTGTCAGGGGCAGAGGTTGTTTATCCCGGTAGGCCGTTTGCTGGCGCTGGTTTATCTGTAAATCACCGACCTTAATTTCTTCACTGGTATGCAGCTGGTGTCTACGTGCCAGGGCGCGGCATCTCAGTATCAGTTCCCTTGGTTCGAAGGGCTTACATAAGTAGTCATCGGCACCGATACCAAATCCGCGTTCTTTATCTGCGAGAGCATCTCGGGCAGTTAACATCAGAATTGGCATGTTAACTGGCGCTTGTGCCTTGATTTTCTCGCAGACCTCTAAGCCGTCCATATCCGGCAGACCCAGGTCGAGAATAATCAGGTCGAAGATTTGTTCCAGGGCCAGCTGTAAGCCCTGGCGACCCCGGTGGGCATAATCTATCTGCCAGCCCTCAGCATGTAGGAATTCGGCAAGCTGGCGGGCGATAGTGGGGTTATCTTCAATCAACAATATCTTCAGTGAGCGCACCGGCAAATCTCTTTTGGCAGAGGAAGTTACAAAACATTCTGACAGAGTGCCGGTGAAATTGAAGTGAAGCCCCGTTGTTGGACTGTTTTAGATATTGGTTGGACCGCTCTAGATATTGAGGTTGCGGCCGCCGTCAACGGCAATAACCTGACCGTTGATATAGGGGGCATCACAGGCAAGGAAGCGCACGGTCTTGGCGATATCGCTGGGGTCACCGGTTCGAGCCAAAGGAATGCACTGGGTGATTTTTGCTTTCTTGGCTTCGTTAGTTGCCTCTTGTTCTGGCCAAAGAATGGCACCGGGGGCGACTGCATTGACCCGCACCTGGGGCGATAGCTCCAGAGCGAGGCTTTTTGTCAGCATTACCAGCCCAGCCTTGGCGGCGCAGTAAATAGTGTGCTCGGGCATCGGGCGCTCGGCGTGAATATCCGCCATATTAACAACGCAACCCTGTTGTTGGCTGAGTGTTTCTTTCAGGGCCTGAGTGAGAAAGAAAGGGGCTTTGAGGTTGCTGCCTACCAGCCGATCCCAGTCCTCCTCGGTTGCACTTCCCACAGGTGTGGGGTGAAATGCTGAGGCATTGTTGACCAGAACATCAATACCGCCCCAGGCCTCTTGTGCACGTTGGGCCAGATTGGAACAGGCTTCGGCGCTATTCAACTCACTGTGCAACGCTATGGCAGAGTTGGGGCGACGTTGGTTCAGCTCGTTTGCCAGGGCCTTGGCAGCATCAGCCGAGTTGCGATAGTGAATAACAACTCTGTGATCTCTATGCAGCTCTTCAGCAATAGCGCGGCCCAGGCGTGCGGCGGCACCGGTAATCAACACATTACGCAATGTAGTTATCCTTTACTCTGGCGATTGCCTTGATGCGCTCCCGGTCCAGTGCTTGCCCGAGTTTCGCACCCTGGTAGCCCTGTTTAATCAACTCCTCAGCAGTTACTGCCGCTGCCCCATCTCGAGCGGCGCGCAAAAAGTCCACCTGTGGATAATCTCGATTCTCCAGTCCCTCACGACCTCGGGCATCAGCCTCACAGGCGCGAAGAAAGTTTTCAAATCGCTCGGGACGTCGCAAGGCATCCAGACTGCGGATCATCTTCATAATGGTCTGTGGGCGCAATTCGAAGGCTCTGTGGCAATGCAGATGATATTCGCAGACCCCGACAGCTAATGCAGTCAGGTCCTTTGGGGTACGCCAGCGCTCACAGACGGCTTTTACCAGGGGCACGCCGGCGGCCTCGTGGCCGTGGTGGCTGGGAAGAATTTCCTCGGGAGTCAGTCCTTTGCCCAGGTCGTGTAGCAGTACTGCAAAACGCAAGGGGAGCTCTGCCGGTGCGGCGCGCAGGGCTAGTAGTACGTGTTCTCCAGTGTCCACTTCGGGGTGGTGTTTGGGCGGCTGGGGAACACCAAACAAATTCTCTAACTCTGGTAACAGTACCGAGAGGGCGCCGCAGTCTCGCAGTACCCGAATAAAAATATCGGGGTCTGGCTCGGTAAGTGCCCGGCTTACCTCTTTCCAGACCCTCTCGGCCACCAGATATTCCACTTCACCTGCTTCTACCATCTGGCGCATGAGTATCATGGTCTCAGGGGCAACGCTAAAGCCAAGGTGATGGTAGCGGGCGGCAAAGCGGGCCACTCGCAGAACTCTTAGCGGGTCTTCGGCAAAAGCAGGGGAAACATGGCGCAAAAGCCGTGCCTCCAGATCTTTCTGCCCGCCGTAGGGGTCAATTAGCTTGCCGTCGGTGTCTTCTGCAATGGCATTAATAGTGAGATCTCGCCGCAGGAGATCCTCTTCCAGGGTGATATTGGCATCGGCGTTAACGGTAAAACCGCCATAGCCGTGTCCGCTCTTTCTTTCGGTGCGAGCGAGCGCGTATTCTTCACCTGTCTCAGGGTGTAGGAATACTGGAAAATCTTTGCCGACTGGGCTGTATCCGAGGTCCTGCATTCTATCTACACCTGCCCCAACCACTACCCAGTCACGCTCGGTGACTGGACGATTCAAAAGTCTGTCGCGCACTGCGCCGCCAACAAGGTAGATCTTCAAAAATTGTTCTCCAGAGCTGGAGATATCATTAATTCGGTAGGTGATTGTACTGCCATAAGTCCATTTATTCCGGCAATGTCCGCAGGGGTGCTGCTGGATAAGAATGCAGGGAAGGAGAGTCAGAGGTTTTGGCAAGATAAAAAAAAGGCCCCGAAAAAACAAGGGGGCCCAGGGTCTTAGGGTATTCGCTTAGCAAACATCTAATTGCCAATAGCGGGATCGCTGACTTACCGGCCATGCCCGCTGGAGAGGATCTGGCGACACACTGGTACCGCTAAATCTGAAGTCATTCTATGTGACCTGTCATACCTGTCAACTATATCTTTTAGTATTTTTTGAGGGGGTTGTATCTCTGTTCGTTAACTAAATACATGGACCGAATTTCGGGCTGGTTTTGCAGCATTGAACAGCATAATTTATAGGGGCGATCCTGTTGGGCAGGATAATTTCGCGCCTGGCTTCGGGGGATGGAGTTGGGGCTTTTGAAATTGACTTGTTCGTCAAGGATTGCAGTTGTTGGGGAGAATAAATATGAGCGAACTACATGTGCTAACCACCGGGGAAGCGGCTCGGTATTGTGGGGTCAACTTCCGAACGGTGATTCGCTGGATTGAGCGGGGGCAGCTCAAGGCTTACAAGCTTCCTGGGCGTGGCGACCATCGGATTTGTGTAGAGGACTTCGTGGGTTTCCTGCGGGATAACTCTATGCCAGTGCCGAATGACCTGGCGGTACCCAGTCGCAAAGTTCTGTTGCTGACAACAGATCCGGAACTGACTTCTTCAGGCCTCCAGGCCTTGAAAAATATCGGCTGTGAAATTGAAGTGGCTGGTGACAGTTTCTCTGCGGGTGTTTTATTAGCTAATGCCAAGCCGGCGTTGTTGGTTGTTGATGCCGCATTGGTTGGTGACGGGGGCTTTCAGGTGCTGGATTACTTGAGGTCGCGCAGCGAGTATAGCAGCCTACGTATCCTGGTTGTGGCTGCTGAGGAAGATCTGGATAAAGCCCGCTGGCTGGATGCGGGGGCCGATGCCCTTCTGGCACATCGTGAAGAACGCGGTGAACTGGCTGCTAAAGCCAGGTTGCTGCTAGAGGCTGATCACTAAGCCAAGTTTTCTGCCTGGATTTATTCCTGGTCATTCGCCCCGTTTGCACGGGAGTTTAACAAAAAGCTCCCGTGTAAAGATTCAGATTGGTTTCGGAATCAGCATTGACTCCTCTTCTCCTTCCTGCCGATCACGGCCCTGTTCAGGGCAGTGGAAGCTAGCCGTAATTTCATCGCCGTTGAGGCTGTTTAGATGTATATCAAAACCCCAGAGTCTGTGTAGATGCCTTAAAACTTCCGGAGTATCTTTGCCAAGTGGACGGCGGCGATGCTGGGTGTGATTTAAGGTAAGTGAACGATCTCCTCGTGTATCTACAGAGTAAACCTGTATATTGGGTTCTCGATTACCCAAGTTGTACTGGCCGGCGAGATTCTCCCGAAGTTGTCGATAACCACTTTCGTCATGGATTGCACTGACAACAATTTCATTTTCCTGATCGTTGTCGCTGACACAAAAGAGTTTCATATCGCGCATCACTTTTGGTGAGAGAAACTGTAGGATAAAACTCTCATCCTTGAAGTCGCGCATGGCAAACTGGAGTGTTTCTCGCCAATTGCTCCCAGCGATATCTGGGAACCAGCGGCGATCTTCATCAGTCGGTTCTTCACAGATACGCCTGAGATCACTGAATATACTGAAGCCCAAGGTGTATGGATTGATGCCATTGTAATAAGGACTGTCAAAACTGGGCTGATAGATCACGTTCGTATGACTTTGCAAGAACTCCATCATAAAGCCTTCAGTCACTCGTCCTCGCCGGTAGAGTTCTGTTAGCAGTGTGTAGTGCCAAAAAGTGGCCCAGCCCTCGTTCATGACTTGAGTTTGGCGCTGTGGATAAAAATACTGTGCGAGCTTGCGTACGATACGTACTAATTCTCTTTGCCAACCTTCAAGTAAGGGGGCATTTTTTTCGATAAAGTAAAGGAGGTTCTCCTGGGGTTCCTCCGGAAAACGTTTTTCATTGGTTTCCTCGGTGCCTTCTCCAAGTTTTGGGATCGTTCGCCATAGATCGTTGAGTTGACGTTGCCGATATTCTTCACGCTCCTGTTGCTGGCGCTCTTCTTCAATAGCGGAGATGGGGTAAGGGCGTTTATAGCGATCCACGCCGTAGTTCATTAAGGCATGGCAGGAGTCGAGAATGGCCTCGACTTCATCAAGCCCGTGGCGTTCTTCACAGCGGGAAATATAATTTTTGGCAAAGATTAGGTAGTCGATAATACTACTGGCATCCGTCCAGGAGCGGAAAAGGTAATTGCCCTTGAAAAAAGAATTGTGCCCGTAGGAGGCATGAGCGATCACCAAGGCCTGCATTGTCATGGTGTTTTCTTCCATGAGGTAAGCGATGCAGGGGTTGGAGTTGATAACAATTTCGTAGGCGAGCCCCATTAAACCGCGCTGGTAATTATTTTCCACGCTGATAAATTGCTTGCCAAACGACCAATGGTTGTAGCCCACTGGCATACCCACCGAAGAGTAGGCATCCATCATTTGTTCTGAACTGATAACCTCAATTTGATTGGGGTAGGTATCCAGGCCAAATTCGTCTGCCAACGCGCCAATGGCGAGGTCATATTCCTGGATCAGCTCAAATGTCCACTCTGAGGTGGTAGAGATAGGGTTTGCTGATTCTGGTTTTTGCGAATCGCTGCCGCTGGCAAATGTATCTAGCATCGAGCGGTCACCTTCTGGCTGAACAGTTGACGGAACACAGGGTAAATATCCTGCACATCCACAATTTGCTCCATGGCGAAGTGATTTGGGAATAGGGTACGCACACTTTCGTATTCTTCCCACAAGGCTTGGTGGTCTCTGGGAGTTATTTCCACGTAGGAGTAGTACTGTACATGGGGCATGATGTCGTCAATTAGGATACGATGGCAGGTGCTGGAGTCATCATTCCAGTTGTCGCCATCTGAAGCTTGGGCGCCGTAAATATTCCATTCACTCTCCGGGTATCGATCGCGCATAATCCGTCTCATTAACTTCAGAGCGCTGGATACGATGGTTCCCCCTGTCTCACGAGAGTAGAAAAATTCCTCTTCATCCACTTCCTTGGCGCTAGTGTGGTGGCGGATAAAAACGACTTCTGTGTATTCATAACTGCGTTGCAGGAATAGATAAAGCAGGAGGAAAAAGCGCTTAGCCATGTCTTTAGTGGCTTGATTCATAGAGCCGGATACGTCCATAAGGCAGAACATAACCGCACGCGAACGAGGTTTTGGTTGTTTGATTAATAGATTGTATTTCAGATCAAAATCATCCAAAAATGGCACCCGCCCAACACGGCGGCGCAACTCAGCAATTTCACCTTTCAGAGCCTCTATCTTGCGCTGATCGCGCAGAGCAGTATCTTTTTGTTCCTCTAACTCTAGGGATTTCTCCAGTTCACGGATATTTCGCCTTTTACTACTAGTGAGTGCGATACGACGAGCGTGAGCTGCTCTTAAGGAGCGAATGACATTTAGCCGACCAGGGGTGCCTTCGTTACTTATTCCAGCGCGGACAACTTGAAAGGACTCATTACCAGCGAGCCGCTGTTTAACCATGTTGGGTAGCTGTAGCCCTTCAAACATAAAGTCGAGAAATTCTTCCTGTGAAATTTGAAAGACAAAGTCATCCACTCCCTCGCCACTATCACTGGCTCCTCCGCCATTTCCATCACCACCTTTAGGTTGCTGGCGTGGAATACGATCCCCTGTGGTAAATTCTTTGTTGCCGGGTAAAACACGCTCGACATGACCCCCTGAGCCATGTGAAAAAAGGGGTTCACTGATATCTCGGGTAGGAATGCTGATACGTTCGCCCTTGTCCATATCCATTATGGATCGGCTGTTCATAGCGTCACCCACGGCTTTCTTTATATGGGCTTTATAGCGCCTTAAAAAGCGTTGCCGATTTACAGTACTTTTCTTTTTTCCATTTAGGCGGCGGTCGATGATATAGCTCATAGTTCTGCCTGTAGTCTGAATAAAACCATCTGGCAAGGCCACCATACAATCTATTCAGAAATGCTTTTGTCGTCTATTTGGCCCCCTATAGGGGGCCAAATAGACGAAATTTTTCAGATCTAGGAAAATAGGAATAGATACTTGAAAGTTTCTATCCGTCATTGCAATTAATCCAGCTACTGAGATTTACGTACTCGTAGATACCATTCTGATAACAGACGAACCTGTTTTTCTGTATAGCCGCGTTCTACCATGCGGGCAACAAAGTCTGCATGCTTGCGCTTGTCATCCGCAGAAGCTTTGGTATTAAAGGAAATAACTGGCAGGAGATCCTCGGTGTTTGAGAACATCTTTTTCTCAATAACAGCGCGCAATTTCTCATAGGATCGCCAATCTGGATTTTTCCCCTGATTGTTGGCGCGAGCACGTAAAACAAAGTTGACAATTTCATTGCGAAAGTCTTTTGGATTAGAGATACCTGCAGGTTTTTCTGTTTTCTCTAATTCTTCATTTAGTGCGCCACGGTCTAGGATTTCCCCAGTCTCTGGATCTCGATATTCCTGATCCTGGATCCAGAAGTCTGCATAAGTGACGTATCTATCAAATAAATTTTGTCCATACTCGGCATACGACTCGAGATATGCGGTTTGGATTTCCTTGCCAATAAATTCTACATATCTTGGGGCGAGATATTCCTTGATGAATCCAAGATAGTTTTCTTGTATTTCTGGAGGGAATTGTTCTTGTTCTATTTGTTGTTCCAGGACATAGAGTAAATGCACAGGATTGGCTGCTACTTCTGTAGCATCAAAATTAAAAACTTTGGAGAGTATTTTGAAGGCAAAGCGAGTGGACAGCCCATTCATTCCTTCATCGACGCCGGCATTATCTCTATACTCTTGTATAGTTTTGGCTTTGGGATCTGTGTCTTTCAGATTTTCTCCATCATAAATGCGCATTTTCGAGTAGAGGCTTGAATTTTCCGGGTTTTTAATGCGTGAGAGCACCGAAAATTGAGCCAGCATACGTAAGGTGTCAGGTGCGCATGGAGCTTTTGAAAGGGAGCTATTTTCCAGTAGCTTCTGATAGATTCGAATCTCTTCCTGTACCCGAACACAATAGGGGACTTTGACAATATAAATTCTGTCAAGGAAGGCCTCGTTGTTACGATTATTTCGGAAGGATTGCCATTCAGATTCATTAGAATGTGCCAGAATGGTCCCATTAAATGGTATAGACCCGAGTCCTTCGGTGCTATTGTAGTTGCCCTCTTGGGTTGCGGTAAGTAGGGGGTGAAGTACCTTGATCGGGGCCTTAAACATCTCAACAAATTCCATCAGCCCTTGGTTGGCACGACAGAGACTGCCTGAAAAGCTGTAGGCATCTGGATCATTCTGAGGAAAATCCTCTAGTTTTCTGATATCAATTTTGCCAACCAGGGAGGAGATGTCCTGATTGTTTTCGTCGCCGGGTTCAGTTTTGGAGATGGCAACCTGATCAAGAATCGATGGGCGGATCTTAACTACCCGAAACTTACTGATATCACCTTTGAATTCATGAAGGCGCTTAACAGCCCAGGGGGACATGATAGTATTTACATAGCGTCTAGCAATACCGTAGTCTTCTTCAAGGATACGCCCATCTTCATTGGGAGAGAACAAACTCAAAGGGGATTCAAAAACCGGAGACCCTTTTATTGCGTAAATGGGCACTTGCTCCATAAGTGCTTTAAGACGTTCTGCCAGTGAGGATTTACCGCCCCCTACAGGCCCTAATAAATAGAGTATTTGTTTTTTCTCTTCCAGCCCTTGAGCGGCATGTCGGAAGAAGGAGACGATTTGCTCAATTGCCTCCTCCATACCATAGAATTCGCCGAAAGCCTTATAGCGCTTGATAACCTTATTACAGAAAATACGTGATAAGCGAGGATCGCGAGAGGTATCTATCAGCTCTGCCTCTCCAATGGCCATCAGCATTCTCTCCGCGGGTGACGCATAGGCACTGCGGTCTGTCTTACAGAGTTCCAGGTATTCTTGAATACTGAGCTCTTCATCCTGGATTGACTCGTATCGTTCCAGGTAGTGATTAAAAATTGTCATGGAATTTACCTCCCTGTAGCCTGGTGGGCAGAGTCCAGCGTCCTGCTTATCATTTTGAATCAGAGCACTGACTAGTTGTTTCGAAGACTGTATTTACTGTGGCTCCCGCAAAGTGTTTGATTGGCGGTTATCCAGTCATTACCTTGTTTGAGTGTTGCCCGGCATAAAGCGCTATTCATTATCGCCGTTGCTAACCTTGTCCTTCCCCGGATTCGATGAAACGGTTCCGGCTTTTCCAGCATAGCTTTTTGGTTCACTACGGCACTGGATTGTCATTCAGAGAGGTTGAATTTAATGGCAGTTTTGGTCTTTACTTACGACCCAGAAGAAGTAAGTGGGTTAATAAGGAACTGAAATGGCGATTTTAGTGACTGGCGGCGCCGGTTATATTGGTAGTCACACCTGTGTTGAGATGCTTTTGGCTGGATTACAGCCAGTAGTGGTGGATAATCTCTCCAATAGTAGTCGTGAGGCCTTAAACAGGGTAAATCTGATCACAGGTACAGGTGAGGGTATACCTTTTTTTGATCTGGATATTGCTGATAAGCCTAGGCTTCGCCAAGTATTTACTGACCACAAGATAGAGGCAGTACTTCATTTTGCAGGCCTTAAAGCAGTGGGTGAATCCGTGGCTCAACCTCTGCGTTATTACCAAAATAATGTGGCAGGTACCTTGGCTCTTATGGAGGTGATGGAGGAGTTTGACACTAAACAAATTATCTTCAGTTCCTCAGCCACGGTCTATGGAGATCCAGAAACGGTACCTATACATGAAAGCTTTCCCACTGGCGCTACAAACCCATATGGTGCTAGTAAGCTGATGGTCGAGAATATAATGAGGGATATTTGCTCAGCACCAGGTAACGGTTGGAAGGTAAGTCTTTTAAGGTACTTTAATCCAATTGGTGCTCATAAGAGTGGCTTAATTGGTGAGGATCCTCGTGGTACACCTAATAATTTATTGCCTTATGTTGCTCAGGTTGCTGTTGGTCGGCGCCCATTCCTACAGGTTTTTGGGGATGACTACGCTACGGTAGATGGTACTGGTGTCAGAGATTATATCCACGTGGTGGACTTGGCTCGAGGTCATCTTGCAGCTTTAAATATGTTGAGTAAACCCTCAACCCCCGTAGGTTGCTATACCCATAATCTTGGTACAGGCAAGGGAAACTCAGTATTAGAGGTAGTAAGGGCTTTTGAGGCGGCTAGTGGCAAGTCTATACCCTATAAAATTGTACCCCGTCGAGCGGGAGATATTGCTGAATGTTATGCAGATCCAACTCTGGCGGAGAGTGAGCTTGGCTGGAAGGCTGAGCATGGCCTGGAACGGATGGTAGAGGATACTTGGCGTTGGCAGTCTCAAAACCCAAATGGTTACGAAGCTTAAGTAACTATCTTCTCTGATTGTAATGCTGTGTAGTGGGAGGGATTCCACTACTTACTGCCAACTCTCTAAGAACTCTGGAACTATTAACTTCACAAGGAGTCACTACTCTTTGTTATTTAGGATAGCTTATTCTTTATGGAGTGAAGAAATTTTGAATCAATTGGTTGTTGATGCTCTATATGTTCATAGAGGAATAAACAGTGTTATTGAAAATCTGTCCTTCTCTGCCTCTGCCAGAATAATAAAAATATTGGGAAAGAATGGCTCGGGAAAGACAAGTCTTTTACTCGGGATATCAGGTCTAATTTCTATCTCCTCAGGTACTATTAATTTACTTGGGGAAATAAAAAGGTCAATACGAAGAGAAAGGTGTGGAGTGTTTTCTGATGCGATCACCCTTCCAAGTTATTTATCTGTTGAGGAAGTCCTATCTGTTTGCCATATACAAAAATCTGACCGTTTAAAAAAATTTAAAGAAGAGTTTTTGTGCGATATTCATTCTTGTACAAAAGTTTCCGACTTATCGGAAGGGCAGCGAAGAAAAGTAGCTATAGTTTGTGCCTTATTTAAAGAAAATGGAGTTCTTTTATTGGATGAGCCCTTCAATGCTTTGGATGAGAACTCTAGCAGAGCTTTGATCGAGCATTTATCAGATTATTCTGGAATGCTTATTTACGCGAGTCATAATTCCGTTTCTTTTTCAGAAAAAGAAACGGAGGTAATGTTGTGAGCCTTTCTTTGAATAACTTGTTGTTTGCAGGGGTTGCCTTTAGGCTGAGAATTTGGGTTGAGGCAAATCAATGGATTTTAATTGGGCTGGCCTCAATAATAACCCCTGTATTGATGATGATTCATCTTCCTGTAAGCTTGCTCTTGACAGGAGAGGGTGGAGATATAAGGGCTTCTCTCTCTATTCTTCTAGTGGCGCATATTGCTTTTGCGATTTGTGGAATTCTGTTGTCTCCTGAACCTGCGGAGTTAAAGTGGTATCTGAGCTGCTTCCACCCTCTAGACTTGATTAAATCTCTATGTATAGTTCAGCTTAAATACAATCCACTTTTTTGGGCGTTATGGTTGCTTCCGCTCTTAGTGTTGGTGTACTTGGGAGAGCCGTTTAGTATCTTAGGGTACCTGACTTGGTTTTTCTTATTCTGTAGCATCCAATTGCTTTCTTTTTTGTCTTTAACGGGGCTCAAATATAGACAAATTCTGTTTTCACAATCAAGGACAGTTTTATTAAAAAAATCGCGTATAGTCATCAGATCACTAATCGCGTTTGCAATTACTATTTGCTGTTATGTGTTTGCGGCTAGTGAGGTTTTGATTGCCTTGCGTATTTTATTGGTACTTGGCTCTTCAATAATTTTTACCTACGCAATAAATTCCATTTTGGAGGATGAGGCTGAAGTCAATTTTTGGATGATGATGAAATCTTGTGGAAAGGGTGAAATTGTTATTCAGGAGTACTTCAAAGGTATCCTAATATCCATGCCTGGGATTATGGTAGTTCTCTTTATAAATAGGCTGGAGTCAGCGGCCCATTTTTTGATTTATGTGCTTGCTATAACGGGGTTCTCTTTACTTTCACTTTATAAGTGGGGGCGAGTTATTTTAGCTCCTTTATTAGCTGTCTCCGGGGTGATATTGTTGAGCGTATAAACCCTCAAGTCAGGTATACAGCGCTAAGGACAAAACTAAATTTCTAGTAGCCTCCATTGACCCCTGAGATTTTTTATAGTTTTGTGGAGGCTCAGAGGCTGCAGTCCGTACAAAAAAACTCTTCGTCTCCCAGGCGCATAGCTGTTAGATATCCCCCCCATACACAGCCGGTATCCAAAGCATAGATATTTTCGGTATCGGCTCTTCCTTCAAGGGCAGCCCAGTGGCCAAAAATTATTTTGTCATTTTTAGTCTTTCTATTAGAAAAACTAAACCAGGGCTTGTAATCACCATGGGATGCCTGAGGCCCACGCTTGGTAACAAGGTCGAGGGTGCCATCCTCCTTGCAGAGGCGCATGCGCGTGAAATAATTGGTAATTGAACGAAGCCGCTCAATTCCGATTAGGTGATCATCCCAGCAGTGAGGTTCATTACCATACATGCCGTAAAAAAAGGCCTTTGCCATGGCTTCATTCGAGAGAGCATGCTCTACCTCACGAGATAGCTTTTGGGCTTTGGTAATACTCCAGATAGGGGGGATACCGGCGTGGACCATAGTGTATCCCTTTTTATGTACCATTAAGGGAAGGGTCTGTAGCCAGCTTAACAGACGATCTGAATCTTTTGCCCTTAGAATCTTTGCGAGATCTTGCTCTTTCTCTGCAAGATGCTTGGCCCCATGTGCCAAGGCCAAGAGATGCAGATCGTGATTGCCGAGAACAGCGGTAACTTGATAACGGTGTTCATAAAGAAAGCGTAAAGTACCCAGACTGTCTTCGCCACGGTGTACTAAATCTCCGGCGATCCATAGTTTGTCACTGTCAAAACTAAAATGGATTTTCTTTAATAGGCGCTTTAAAGATTCGAAACAACCCTGGATGTCGCCAATAGCATAGGTAGCCAAACTCTTATCTCCCGAGGCTTAGCTTGCTCAGTGTTGTCCAAGTTTTGTGCAGTAATTTGATAGCTGTACAAACTCTTGCACACTCAGAGTTTCTGGGCGACGGCTGGCATCCACTGGCAGTTGATCTGGATCGAGGTCTGGGAAAAGGGGCTTTAGTGCATTGCGCAGTGTTTTACGGCGTTGCTGAAAAGCGACATTGACGATTCTTTCCAATAGTTTTTCATCTTCGGCAATGTAGGGAATTTTGCTATGGGGTATTAGGCGGACAATAGCAGATTCCACTTTGGGGGCTGGCCTGAAGGACTGGGGTGGTACTGGAAATAGCCCTTGCACACGGCAGTAATACTGTACCATTACTGTGAGACGGCCATAGGACTTGGTACCAGGGCTGGCTCCGAGGCGATCGACTACCTCCTTTTGCAGCATAAAGTGCATGTCCTGCACTTTGCTTTTGAAACTGAGCAAATGAAATAAAAGAGGCGTGGAAATATTGTAGGGGAGATTGCCAACAATACGCAGAGGGTTCTCACCGGCAAATTCTCCAAAATCGAATTTCAATGCGTCTCGCTCAATAATCTTGAAATCAGGGTAGTCCCTGAATTTAAATTCCAACAGAGGAATCAGGTCCCGGTCCAGTTCCACGGCTGTGAGTGAGGGACAACGTTGTATTAGCAATTCGGTAATAGCCCCTTGGCCAGGGCCTATCTCGACCAATTTATCGGTTTCTTTAGGGGCTATTGAACGAACTATACGCTCGATGATATTCCCGTCGACCAAAAAGTTCTGGCCAAAACGCTTGCGTGCCTTATGTTGGAAAAAATTGTCCATTAATTAATCTGCAATTCAAATAGTGGTATTAGGCAAACAGGATGTTATATCACCTGCTGTTTCCGAAGTTGTGCCAGTTCTATTGCCTGAGTGAGGGCAGCTTCGAGACTGCCACAACTGGCTTTGCCAGTGCCCGCCAAGTCCAGGGCAGTGCCATGATCGACCGAGGTGCGAATATAAGGTAAACCCAGGGTGATATTAACCGCCTTGCCGAAGCCATGAAATTTTAACACTGGCAGGCCCTGATCGTGATACATAGCAAGTACTGCATCGAAATGCTCTAACTGGGGTGGGGTAAACAGTGTGTCTGCCGGTAGTGGCCCGGTCAGATGAAGGCCACGTTGACGCAGCCTTGCCAGTGCTGGCTGAATCACTTCGATTTCTTCCCGGCCCAAGTGGCCCCCCTCTCCAGCATGAGGGTTCAATCCACAAACCCCAATGTGAGGTGAATGGATACGGAACTGATCGCGCAGACCGCCGTGTAGAATCTCGGTGATGAGCTCCAGACGTTTGCCAGTTATTGCTGTGCTCACATCTTTAAGTGGAAGATGTGTAGTGACAAGGGCTACTCGAAGCTCCTGCGCAGCCAGCATCATGACTACTTGTGCTACGCCTGCTCGCTCCGCAAAAAACTCGGTATGGCCACTGAAGGGAAATCCAGCTTCATTGATTACCCCCTTATGTACAGGGCCCGTCACTAGCGCATCAAATTGACCATTTTGACATCCATCTGCGGCTATCTCCAATGTCCTCAATACATAGAAGGCGTTGGCGGTGTTAAGCTTTCCAGGTAGGGATGGCTGCTTTAAAGGACTTTCTAAAATATAGAGGCTACCTGGTGCTGTTTCCGATAGCGGGGTATCTTCAGAGAATGATATAAGCTGAAGGGGAAGTTCTAGCTTTTTAGCAGCCCGCTCCAGCAGGCTTGGGTCCGCAATGGTAATCAGTTGTGCAGGGCTGCCATGCTGAGACAATTTTACACATATCTCTGGGCCAATACCGGCGGGTTCTCCGGGGGTCAGCGCGATTCTGGGTATCATAGAGGAGCCACACTTTTTACGAATAAAAAACCGGGCGCTTTGGCCCGGTCTTCGAGGTCTTAAAAAGCGCTTTTATTGCGCTTCCTGTTCAGAGCCTTCTTGCTTTTCATCTTTTAATTTAATTTCTACATAAGCCTGGTCGCGGATTTCCCTGCGCCAATTTTGCAGTTCTTCTTCATAGCGGCGATTGCGTAAGAGGTTGGCAGCCTGGTTGCGAATATATTGATCTGTCATATCTTGTTTGCGTCGCCCCTCGACCATCAGGATATGCCAGCCGAATTGGCTGCGAAATGGCAGGCTGATTTCGCCGATGCCGGTGGTGTTCATGGCCTGGGTAAATTCAGGCACAAATTGTCCTGGCATAGACCAGCCGAGATCACCGCCGGACAGCATGGAGCCAATATCTTCGGAATTCTCGCGAGCGAGCTCGGTAAAGTTATCGCTAGCCATCGCCTCTTCTCGCATGGCTACCAGCTTGTTGTAGGCTTCATCATCCGTGAGGATGGCTGAGGGTTTGAGCAGGATATGACGAACTTTAGTCTGCTCCACTAGTTGCTCGCTGGCACCTTTTTGTGCATGAATCTTGAGCAGGTGGAAGCCGGCATCACTGCGGAAGGGCTCAGTGATATCACCTACCTTGAGGCCGCTTAGCGCATCAGCAAATAGGGTGGGGAGTTCCACTGTTTTGCGCCAACCCAGGTCGCCACCGGCGAGGGCATTTTGCCCTGCAGAGTTGGCGATCGCCAGGCGACGAAAGTCAGTGCCGCCGCGCACCTGCTGAACCAGCTCCTCGGCTTTCTCGCGAGCCTGGGTAACTTCGCTGGCTGGAGCACTGGAGCTGATGGGGATCAAGATATGTCCCAGCTCATACTGAGGGGACTTCCAGAACTCTCCCTCTTTAGAGCGCAGGAAGTTGTCGATGTCTTGGTCGGTGATCTGGATTCGGCGGTTGACGCTGCCTTGTTCTACCCGGCGGATCATCAGTTCCTGACGGATCTGCTGGCGGAAGCTTTTCATGGTCATGCCATCGGAACGCAGACGCTGACGAAATTCTTCCGGGCTGACACTCGCGTTTTGTTGAACGCGAGCAATGGCTTGATCGAGTTCGGATTCAGATATTGTAACGCCCGCCCGGGAGGCCATCTGCAGCTGTAATCGCTCGATGATCAGTTGTTCTAATACCTGGCGGCGCAAAACATCCACAGGCGGTGCTTGAACTTGTTGGGCTTGAATCTGGCTGGCAATCGTGTTCATGCGCTGGGCTAGTTCACTGGCCATAACCACATCTTCATCAACAACGGCGACTACCCGGTCCAGGGTTTGTACTTGCGCTGTGACCGTGCCGGCGATCAGGACGCAAGCAGCCAGAACGGATGACAAGCCTAATTTCGGCATCAATTTCTGCATTATTTTCATCACGGTTTCAGCTTTTCTCTCTGATCAAAATTGGCAATTCCTTGGCTTAGCATTTGAGTGACCGTTGCGCCAAATCCAGCTAGGCCCTTCAATTGTATTTCGAGGTAGATACCCTCATCGTATTGGAGGTCCTCTGCTGCTACAACTCCGGCTAAATCATTGTCTAGGGTGCGGCGCCACAATAGGCGCGCACGATAGCAGCAATCGTCATATTCGATACCCGCCAGGTATTCCAGTTCCCTATCCAGCGTCAGATCATAGGCTGCTCCAGCCATTACAGAAGTATGTGTGCTGATAGGAAGTACGGCTGAACTATTTAGCTGCCGTACAGAAGAGTCATCATCGTTGTTTATTTCATCGGGAAAAAGCGGATTGTCATTCCGCTCATAGTAATAGCTGAGGTTAAAAATACGGGCATCATTATCAAAGTAGCGCAGACTGAAGTTACCCCGGTTGACATTATGCTCTGTGTCATCGTAGACCAGTTCACTGCCAATGTGCAGAGATTGAATTGGGCGGCTTTCTAGCTTTGCGGCTAGCTCCGAACGCGGAGTTTCTTCAACTAATTCCAGAAGGCCAATCTGGGTATCGCTAGAATAGAAGGCCTGGCCGATGCTGGCCGAGAATAAGTCACGCCCGCTGACCGGCTCGATGAAACGGGTGGTTAGCCCCAGAGCAACCCTACTTGCATCGTCAATACGATCATTGCCGGTAAAACGGCTATGGCGAAATAGCTGATCGTAGCTGAAGGTGAATAGCGAGGTGTCATAGAGTAAGTTATTACTTTGGGGGTCGATGGGGCCTATATCGTTTATGTCATCCCCAGTAATATCGAAGAAACCTTCCTGGTTGGCGTTACTACTGAGTAGTCCGTATAGGCGTGGCTCCAGAGTCTGGATATACTCGCGATTAAAGGCAAAGCCATCACGTTCGAAGTAGAGGCCGGTGTCCAGGGTAAGCTGGGCGGCGGAGGCGCTTGGAGTGTCGTTGGCGTCTTCCGGCAGGAAAGTGTCGCTGACTTGGTAACCCAGATAGCGGCCCGCCAATCCCGGCTTAAAGTAGCCCCACAGCCACTCTTTATCCCAAAAAAGCTCATAGTCCAGACGCAGGCGGTCCGCAGTTACAAAGTTTTTTGTTTCTGTGACGACACTATTTGGGTCGTTGGTATCCCTGATATATCTAATCGTCTGAGTGTCCTGGTGCCGCCATACAGTGGCTTCATTTTGTAAGGCGAGCTGCCAGTCACCCCAGCGGTAATTGCCATCCACATCTAGCCGAGGCAGCTGGGCGAAAGTATCGAAACGATCATTTTCCAACACTTGGTAATCCTGGGCACGAAGGCTGATTGCCCAGTTTTCAAAAGTGAGTCTACCCTGGGCTTTTTGGCTAACCTGGGTTTCCGCGTTGATATCAAGGTTGGCGGTACTTAAATCGCGAAAATAGTCGGGATCGCTCACCTTGGTGTAGTCGATGTCGGTACGCCAGATACTGCCGCTATAACCACCCTGTTGTTCCAGGTTCACTAACCAGCGATCGTCCCCTTTGTAGGGCAGGACCAGGTCTTCAGGGAAGCCCCGGTCAATCAATTCCTGGGCGAGATCACTATTGCCGCCCTTATCATTAGGGAGATCGGCTAGGCGTATTTCGGTGTTGAACACGGGGCTTAGGTGGCGGAATTCTACTTCCAGACCAGTGCCGCGATACTGGATATAGCGTGGAGTGATGGTCGCATCCATCTCCGGGGCGATATTCCAGTAATACGGAACAGATAGGTCCCAGCCATTCTTATCGCTGTTGCTTAGAGAAGGAAAAAGGAAGCCCGACATGCGCGCATCGCCCACCGGGAAGCGAAAATAAGGGAAGTAGAGTACGGGAACATCCAGTATCTCCAGGCGTACATCCCTTGCGGTTCCCTGGCTCTCCACTTGATCGATATTGATTTCTCCGCCACTCAAGCGCCAGAAAGCCCGGCCCGGCTCACAGCGGGTGTAGGTGCCATCGGTAAGGGTCAATTCACCACTGGTCTGACGTGCGACTTGGGCGGCGTCGCCATGAATAAATTCGTCGTGTACAACGTATGTTGCGTCCTCAATGGAGGCCGCTTCGGTATCGGTGTGAACCTCTGCCGAGTCCCCTCGAACGAGTAAATTGGGTTCGCGCAGTTCGATAGCGCCACTTAGGAAAGCGGTGTTGGTCTGGCGGTTGAGGGTCACTTCATCGGCAAATAATTGGCGATAGCCTTGGGTGATATGGACGTTGCCAATTAGTTCAGCAGATCCGTCATCGAGGATGCGAGACTGCTCGGCTGTGGCACGTAGTGGCGCGTCTTCAGGGGGCAAGTTGGCATCGGGGTAATCCCTAGGCGGTTCGATAAAGGCTCCGGAGCAAATCGCCGGTACTCTGGCGCTTTCCTCAGGGGTCAATTCAGAACGTGGTAACCAGTCTAAGTACAGGTAGGGGTTGTATTCGGGATCTACGGCGGTTTGGTCCGCATGAGTCCATATAGGGTGCGCGGCCAACAAACCGAGGGCTAGAGAGTGGGCTCGTGGATTCTGAGCTATTGCTAGAGCGAGGCGACGCCACCGGGAGACTTCAAGCATCAATCGATAGGTTCCGGCTATTCTTTGGTGTTTCTTGTATCGGCAGATGCGTGCGACAGCTATCCAGCCGGGGCGCGCAAAAAATTATCGCCCGATTCTACTTGAATGTAGAAGTGGTTAATAGCCGCACAGATGGTACGGATGTAAGAGGCGAGAGTGTTATAGTCGCTTCAAGCTCCCTGGGGCAGGGTTTCAATACGAGCTGCTTAATGGGAAACTGCCGCGATAGAAAGAATCATTGATGGGCCGAACAATAAATGAAGGGTGTACTGTGAGTGATGACCTGCGACAAGAGGCTTTGGCTCTTTGGGTGGGTAAGGCTTTGGAAATTGAATTTCCAGCAGACTTGGCCAACCTTGCCGGGGATGCGGGCTTTCGGCGCTATTTCCGCACTTCTACCGAGCCGAGGTTAATCGCTGTTGATTCTCCACCTGAGTGTACTAACCCGGCCCGATTTGTAGCAGTTGCCGATTATCTGCGGCGCAATGGTGTGCACACACCCATGGTAATAGCAGCTGATACAGCCAATGGGTACCTGCTATTGGAAGACTTGGGTGATACCCAATTATTCGATGCGCTGAGTAATGACAGTGTCGAGGGACTCTATGCGGAGGTAATGAGTGAGCTGCTGAGTCTCCAGCAGATACCTCGTACAGAGGATTTGTTTCCAGATTACAACCGGGAACTATTGCTGACAGAGATGCGTATTATGCCCGAGTGGCTGGTAGGCAATTTACTCGGTTACTCTCTGAGTGAAGTGGAAAACCGCCTGCTGCAAGAAACCTTTCAGCGGTTGCTGGAGAGTGCTGCAGGCCAACCGCAAGCTCTAGTGCACAGAGACTACCACAGCCGTAATTTAATGATCCGTGGAGGTGAGCGCCCTGGAATCGTGGACTTCCAGGATGCCGTGTGGGGACCGATTACCTACGATTTGGTCTCTCTGTTGCGAGACTGCTATATCCGCTGGCCACGCCAGCGGGTCGAGCGCTGGGCTTTAGCCTATGCCGCTACTGCAGAAGCTGCTGGGGTGCTGGAACCTGTCGAGCCTAAAGAGTTCTTAACTTGGTTCGACTGGATGGGGCTCCAGCGTCATATTAAAGTGCTGGGCCTTTTTCCACGTCTATCATTGCGCGATGGCAAGCAGAACTACCTGGGGGATTTGCCGCTGGTGATACGCTATGTACTGGAAACTGCTGGGCGCTATGAGGAGCTTCAGCCGTTTGCGCAGTGGTTTGAGCAACAGCTACTTCCGCTTATAGAGCAGCAGCCTTGGTACAGTGATTATCGCTATGCCGGTGAATAGCACTAATAAGCTGTATAAAAACTGATAGATGAATTGAATGACTCAGCTCACTGAGATAGCCCCAACAACCGCTATGGTCTTGGCTGCGGGCTTTGGGCGTAGAATGCGCCCCCTTACTGACCAAACCCCCAAGCCTTTGTTGTCTGTGGCGGGCAAGCCGCTCATTGAGCATGTGCTTGAGCGACTACAGGCTGTGGGAGTTCAACGGGTAGTGATCAACCTGGGCCATTTGGGCCATAAGATTCGTGATTACCTGGGGAGTGGTGATCGCTGGGGACTCGATATCCAGTATTCTGTGGAGCAAGAAGACCGACCCCTTGAGACCGCTGGGGGTATTCTCAACGCGATGCCGCTGCTGGGAGAGGGCCCATTCTTTGTGGTTAATGGGGATGTTTGGTGTGACTTTGACCTTTCGCAGTGGGTGAATCGCCCCTTACCTGAGGGCTGCCCCGGCCGACTTTTGATGGTGCCAAATCCTCCACATAACCCCGAGGGAGACTTCGGAATTGATAATGGCCTACTGTCTGGAACTGCCAAGCCCCGCTATACCTTTGCCGGTATCAGTTGGCTGCGCCCCGAGGTGTTAACCCGCTACCCCAAAGTGCGTGAATGCTTCGGCCTTGGCGAGGTCTTTACTTTCAATGAGGACAAACTACAGGCGGACTTATACCCTGGGGACTGGTGTGATGTGGGCACCCCCGAGCGCCTGGAAAACCTGCATTGCCGCCTGAGCGCGGAAAATTGAGTTACTGAAGGAAATAATGATGTCAGATTACAAGATTGCCCCCTCGATTCTTTCCGCCGACTTTGCCCGCCTTGGTGAAGAGGTGGACAATGTGTTAGCCGCTGGTGCTGACTGGGTGCACTTCGATGTGATGGACAACCACTATGTGCCCAACCTAACCATCGGCCCAATGGTGTGCCAGGCGTTGCGCAAGCATGGTGTCGAGGCGCCCATTGATGTGCACCTGATGGTGGAGCCGGTAGACGATATGATTCGCATGTTTGCTGATGCGGGCGCAAGTTATATTACTTTCCACCCCGAGGCTTCGCGACACCCGGACCGCTCCCTACAGTTGATCCGCAGTCTTGGCTGTAAGGCCGGTTTGGTCTTTAACCCAGCCACAGGACTGGATGCGGCCAAGTATGTGATGGACAAGCTGGATATGATTTTGTTGATGTCAGTCAACCCTGGCTTTGGTGGGCAAAAGTTTATTCCGGGCACTCTGGAAAAACTGCGCGAGGCGCGCCAGTTGATCGACGCTTCTGGTTACGATATTCGCCTTGAGATCGATGGCGGGGTCAACCGTGACAATATTGCGGAGATTGCCGCAGCCGGCGCGGATACTTTTGTTGCAGGCTCTGCAATCTTCAATGCCCCCGACTACGCTGAAGTGATCGGTGCTATGCGCGAAAGCCTGTCCTGAGAAAAACTTGGCGGGCAGCCCCTTGCCCGCCGCATACGGGATTTGTAAACTTGTGCGCCTGCACAGAGGGAATTTCCGTGAATCACACTATCCCCACATCCAGCAGTTGGCGATGGCGCCACTGATCCGCTGAGGCCAACTGGTCAACAATACCGTTCGGCCACCTCTCCCGTGGGCGCCGCCTATACTTTGGCGCCAACAAGAAAAATACCCAATAGATCGGAGTCTCTATGACCCCTAGTGAATACGCCCAACTTGTGTCTGAGGGCTATAACCGTATACCGCTAGTGCGCCGTGTGCTGGCGGATATTGAAACCCCCCTGTCCACTTATCTGAAGCTTGCCGAAGGCCGCTACAGTTACCTACTGGAGTCGGTACAGGGCGGGGAGAAATGGGGGCGCTACTCCATTATTGGATTGCCCGCCAGAACTCTGCTTCGGGTGCGTGGCAACGAGGTTACGGTGGAGTGTGACGGGGCGGTGATAGAAAGCTATACCGAGCGCGATCCGCTGGCATTTGTTGAGCAGTTCCAGCAGCGCTATCGGGTACCGGAACTTGCCAATTTGCCGCGTTTCAATGGTGGCTTGGTTGGGTATTTTGGCTATGACTGTGTGCGTTATATTGAACCGCGTTTAGCGCACAGTATGCCGCAGGATAGCCTGGGTAATCCGGATATCCTGCTGATGGTCAGTGATGAGCTGGTGGTGTTCGACAACCTCGCCGGTGCAGTTATCTTTATTGTGCATGCGGACCCTTCCCAGGCCGATGCCTATGAGCGGGCCCAGCAGCGTCTGGATCAACTGGTGGAAAGGTTGGCTCGGCCTTTACCGGATACAGTGCCTCTGGACCTGGATGGAAAGGGAATCGAAGAGGGTGCTTTTCACTCCCACTTTGGTGAGAAAAATTTCAAGAAGGCCGTTGATAGGGTAAAGGAATATGTTCTCGCCGGTGATGTTATGCAGGTGGTGCCATCTCAGCGCTTGTCGGCTCCTTTCGATGCCCCGCCACTGAATTTTTATCGCGCCCTGCGCAGTCTGAACCCCTCGCCCTATATGTATTTCCTCGACCTAGGGGATCACCAGGTTGTGGGCTCCAGTCCAGAGATTCTGGTACGCCTGGAAGAGGGTGAGATGACTGTGCGTCCGCTAGCAGGCACCCGCCGTCGCGGTACTTCCGAGGAGGAAGATAAAGCCCTGGAGCAGGAGCTATTGGCAGACCCCAAAGAGTGTGCCGAGCACCTGATGTTGATCGATCTGGGGCGCAATGATGTGGGCCGTGTAGCGGCGACTGGCAGCGTGCGGGTCACTGAGCAGATGGTGGTGGAACGCTACTCCCATGTGATGCATATCACCTCCAATGTCACCGGTCAGTTGCGGGAGGGACTCACCGGTATGGATGCCCTGCGCGCGGCGCTGCCGGCCGGCACTTTATCCGGGGCACCAAAGATCCGCGCTATGGAAATTATCGATGAATTGGAACCTGAGAAGCGTGGTATCTATGGTGGTGCGGTGGGTTACTTGGCCTGGAATGGCAATATGGATACAGCCATCGCAATTCGCACCGCAGTTATTAAGGACGGACAGTTATTTATCCAGGCCGGTGCCGGCCTGGTGGCCGATTCAGATCCCCAATCCGAGTGGGATGAGACCATGAATAAGGCTAGGGCGTTGTTCCGTGCAGCGGGCATGGCTCTGGCGAGTAGTTGTAAAGAAGTAGAAGTAAAGATCGAACAAAATGAGCGAAGCTAGTATTTCTCAAAAAGTATCTCTTGCCGCCCGTTGTCAACAGATAGTCGAAGCTCCCATGTTTAATCAGGTGATCATTGGCATGATCCTGGTTAATGCACTGGCGGTAGGGCTGGAGACTTCAATATGGGTGATGGAGCGTTTTGGTACTGCATTGGGCGTTGTTAACCAATTGGTGCTGACTGCTTTTATTTTAGAGGCAGCGATAAAAATAACTTCGCACGGATCGCGTCCTTGGCGTTATTTTGCCAGCGGCTGGAACTGCTTCGATTTTACCATCATCGCCTTAAGTTTGATTCCCGCCACAGGGCCCCTGGCAACACTCGCGCGCCTGGTACGGATCCTGCGGGTGTTGCGCCTGGTTTCTGCTTTCCCTGAACTGCGTACTCTGGTGGATACACTGTTGCGCAGCTTGCCGAGCATGATGCACATCGCAATCTTGATGGGAATTATCTTTTATATCTATGGTGTGGCGGGCTACTTTCTCTTTCATGAGATAGACCCAACCCATTGGCGCAACCTGCCGATAGCTCTGTTGAGTCTGTTCCGTATAGTGACCTTCGAGGATTGGACCGACATTATGTATACCGCTATGGATGCAATGCCCTGGGCCTGGCTCTACTTTGTCAGTTTCGTGGTTATGGGCGCCTTTGTCATGATTAACCTGTTTATTGGCGTGGTGCTCAATAACCTGGAGGAAGCCAAGTTGCGTCGAATGGATGAAATGTGTCTGCCGCCCAGTCAAACCGAAATTCTGCGCGAATTGCGCTCAACCCAGGCGGCGCTCGCACGACTGCAAAAGCGCATGGAAGCAACTACCGATACTGCACAGGCTATGGGGGCCAAGTAATGATTTTGATGATCGATAACTACGATTCCTTTACGTGGAATGTGGTGCAGTACCTTGAGGAGCTGGGCGCTGAGGTTGTGGTCAAGCGTAATGACGAAATTACCCTTGAGGACATAGAGCAGTTGGCCCCGGCGAAAATTGTGATTTCACCAGGGCCCTGCACACCCAATGAGGCAGGAATTTCCCTGGAGGCGATTCGTCATTTCGCCGGGCGTATCCCCATTTTGGGTATTTGCCTTGGTCACCAGAGTATCGGCCAGGTTTTTGGTGGTCGCGTGGTACGTGCCGGCCAGGTTATGCACGGTAAAACATCGCCTATAGTGCACAACAACCTGGGAGTGTTTCACGGCCTATCCAACCCTTTCGAGGCCACCCGTTATCACTCCCTGGTGGTGGAAAAGGGCAGCTTGCCTGAATGTCTGGAAATTACCGCCTGGACGGAGACGCCTGACGGTGAGATTGATGAAATTATGGGGCTGCGCCACCGGGAATTACCGATAGAGGGCGTACAATTTCATCCAGAGTCCATTCTCACCATGCATGGCCACGATATGTTGAAGAATTTTCTCGAGTCCTGATGCGAAGGGCAAAACGCGGGGCAGTTAATTACGCTTCGCACCAATCAATATTGAGCGGGACAAGGGGGGCACAATGAATATACAAAATGCTATCGCCAAGCTGGTGGATGGAGAGCATTTGAGTCGTGAGGAGATGCGTGAGACTGTAGGCCAAATCATGCGCGGTGAAGCCCTGGAAGCGCAGATAGGGGCCTTGCTGATCGCGTTGCGCATTCGCGGTGAAACTGTCGACGAGATCGTCGGTGCGGTGGAAACCATGCGGGCACTGGCCACTAAGGTTGAACTCGACCTTGAGAATACCGTAGACATCGTCGGCACCGGCGGAGATGGCGCAAATCTATTTAATGTATCCAGTGCCAGTAGTTTTGTTGCAGCTGCAGCTGGGGCCAGAGTGGCCAAACACGGCAACCGCTCGGTGTCTTCCAGTAGTGGCTCCGCCGATTTGCTCGAACGCGCCGGGGTTTATCTGGATTTAAGCGCGGAGCAAATGGCCCGCTGTGTGGAAACGCTCGGTATCGGCTTTATGTTTGCGCCCAGTTTTCATAGCGCCGTTCGTCATGTAGGCCCAGCGCGCAAAGCGCTGGGGCTGCGCACTATTTTTAATCTGCTCGGCCCCATGACCAACCCCGCCGGAGTTAAGCGCAAGGTTATTGGTGTTTATGAGAAACGCTACTGTCGTTTGTTGGCTGAAGTCCTGCAACGACTTGGTTCTGAGCACGTGCTGGTCCTGCACAGCGATGACGGCCTCGACGAAGCCAGTATCGCCGCGGATACTTTTGCGGTGGAATTGAAAGATGGTGTTATTAGTGAGTTTACTCTCTGCCCAGAAGCCTTTGGTCTGTCCCGCCAAAGCCTGGATGGCTTGATCGTTGCGGGTGCCGCAGAGTCTCTATCCTTGATTCGCGATGCATTGGGTAAACGTGAAACTGAGGCAGGGAAAAAAGCTGCAGATATTATCGCCCTGAATGCCGGCCTGGCGATTTATGTCAGCGGCACCGCAAATACGGCAGAGCAGGGTGTCGCCATGGCGCAGGACGCCATCGATAGCGGTTTGGCCGCAGAAAAAATCAATGACCTGGCCGCCTTTACCAGCGCCTTTCGCCCCGAGGAAGTGAAATCGTGAGCACACCGACCATTTTGAAAACTATTATCGAGCGCAAGTGGCAGGAAGTGGCGGAGCGCAAATCCCAATGCAGTCTGGAAGAAATACGTCTGAGCGCGCAGGACCAACCACCGGCGCGGGGATTTGTCGCGGCATTGGAATACAAAATCGCCGAGGGTGAAGCCGCAGTGATTGCGGAAATCAAAAAGGCCTCCCCCAGTAAGGGGGTGATTCGCGAGGACTTTCTTCCCGCAGAAATTGCGACCAGTTATGAGAGAGGTGGCGCGGCATGCTTGTCGGTACTCACCGATAGGGATTTTTTCCAGGGCGATGACAGTTATTTGCAGCAGGCGCGCAACGCGGTTCGTCTACCGGTTTTGCGTAAGGACTTTACCGTGGACCCTTACCAGGTGTTTGAGGCGCGCGCTATTGGAGCTGACTGCATCCTGCTCATTGCCGCCTGCCTGGAAGATCAGCAAATGCAGGAACTCAATGGTTTGGCCCTGGAACTGGGATTGGATGTGCTGGTGGAAGTGCACAATCGCGCAGAGCTGGAGAGGGCGTTGGCTCTCCCCAACCGTCTAATTGGAATTAACAATCGCAATCTGCACACCTTTGAGGTGCAGCTGGAGAACACTTTTAAACTGCTCAATCTGATTCCCAAGGACCGCATTGTTGTAACAGAAAGCGGTATCCACACGACGGATGATGTCGCGGCCATGCGCGGACACAGCGTTGATGCATTTTTGGTTGGCGAGGCTTTTATGCGCGAGGAAGAACCGGGACGAAAATTGATGGAGATGTTTAACTGAGTGCTAGTGGGGTTTTAGAAAGTTAGCTAGATAAAATCACAGACACAAAAAAGGGCGATTGATTATATCGCCCTTTTTTGTGTCTGTGGTATTTGACTCTGGGACAGGTATTTAACGGGTGCCGTAAACCACCATGGTTTTACCTTTGACCGACACCAAGCCCTGCTCTTCCAGGGTTTTCAACACGCGCCCAACCATCTCACGGGAACATCCAACAATACGGCCAATTTCCTGGCGAGTGATCTTGATTTGCATGCCTTCTGGGTGGGTCATCGCATCGGGCTCATTACACAGGTCTAAAAGGGTGCGCGCCACACGACCGGTAACATCAAGAAAGGCTAGATCGCCAACTTTTCGAGTGGTATTGCGCAGGCGCCCGGCCATTTGTGTGGCTAGAGCGAACAGGAATTCTGGGTGCTGACGAGTCAGTTCCTGGAATTTGGTGTAGGAGATTTCCGCAACCTCACACTCGGTTTTGGTGCGCACCCAGGCGCTGCGGGTGTCCTGATCAAACAGCCCCATTTCACCGAAAAAGTCCCCGTCGTTTAGATAGGCTACGATCATTTCGCGGCCCTCGTCATCTTCGATTAAGACGGTGACTGAACCGCGCATAATGAAATAGAGGGACTCACAGCGGTCGCCGGCATAGATAATCGTGCTCTTGGCCGGATAGCGTCGCCGGTGGCAGTGGGCCAGAAAGTCTTCAATATTGCCGATAGTCATGGGGTCTTCGATAGCAACCGTCACGGATTTATTCCTCATTTTTTGTCTCGTGCTCTATCCCGGCTTTAGCAGCTGAGCACTATTGAATTATCGCGCGAAAAAACAGTCCCCAACAGAGGTTGGTCGCGGCAAAGTTCCGCAGTGTGACCTGTGACACTCTGGCGCGGGTGCGATTGGACTGCAAGCGGGCTATTGCGTTCACTGACGAAGGGGGAAACTTCAGTAGCGAACATTTCGCGCGGAGGTGTTGTGGACACTATACCGGAAATACTCTGCCTGTCAGGATAATCTTGTACTCTGTGCTAAGCTTCGTGGCTTGAATTTCAGCGGGAGCATGGCAATGCAGGGCAAGGTAACCTGGGTTAATGATTTGACCTTCGTCGGCGAAGCCGGCAGTGGTAATTCGGTCGTGATGGAAGGGGGGCGCACTAATAACGGTGTGCGCCCGATGGAGATGATCCTTCTCGGAGTTGGCGGCTGTGCAGCCTATGATGTGGTTTCCATTTTACAGAAGGCGCGCCAGGATATTATTTCCTGTCATTGCGAATTGAATGGCGTTCGCCCGGATACCACCCCATCACCTTTTGAGCGAATTGAAATGGAATTTGTTGTGCGAGGCCGGGGAATAAAAGAATCCCATGTAGCCCGCGCTGTGGAGCTATCTGCAGAGAAATATTGCTCTGCTTCAATTATGTTGCGCAATGCGGGAGTGGAGATCGTGCATCGCTATCGAGTAGAAGAAGTCTAAGCAATACTCAGATAAAGAAAAGGCCTGCTCAAAAGCGGTTGCTTTTAGCGGGCCAGTCAATTTTTACGAACCGGTTATTAATATTTTAAATTTTGTAACTGGCTGAGGTCATCACCTTGGCTACCAGAGACATAGCGCCTTTCACCGGTGCTGGGAAACGTTTGCCTCCGGCGGCTAGCGCGGCATGAGCGTGTTCGCTCTCATCGACCAGCATTTGCTCCACTACGGCGCGACTGCGTTTGTCCTGGGCTGGAAGCTTCTGCAGGTGACTCTCCAGGTGTTCGCAGACCCTTTCTTCTGTCGCTGCGACAAATCCCAGACTGATGCGATCGCTGATTTTGCCGGCGGCGGCACCCAGTCCAAATGACAATCCATACCAGAGTGGATTGAGCAGGCTTGGGCGGCTGTCCAGTTCTTTGAGGCGCTGCTCACACCAAGCCAGGTGGTCGATCTCCTCATCTGCAGCACGCTCCATTTCACCGCGCACCTCGGGCAGTTTTGCTGTGAGTGCCTGGCCTTGGTAGAGGGCCTGAGCACAGACTTCGCCGCTGTGGTTGACCCGCATCAGACCGGCGGCGTGCTTGCGTTCGGTATCGCTGAGCTCGGCCTCCGCTTCGCCTTTGGCCGGAGATGGGCGCCCATGACAGGGCTCGCCGGGACTCAGAGTGCGCAGGGCGCGGTCAGCCTGAATCAGCAGGTGATCGAGGCCACTCAAATTGCGTTCACTCATGTTTATGACTTCCTCTGTATGGCGGTAGTCAGCCCTACCGCCATGCTGGGTAAAACTACTTATCGCTACTAGTCTGTTCTCTTTCGACCGCGCGATAACCGATATCTTTCCGGTAAAAGACACCTTCCCAATAGATGGCGCGGGCAGCTTCATAGGCATTGGCCTGAGCTTCGGCGACAGTGCCGCCCAATGCGGTGGCGCAGAGTACGCGGCCGCCGTTGGTGACCACACGCTCGCCGTCCAGGGCAGTACCAGCGTGGAAGACTTTGGCATTATCGCCGTCAGCTTTCTCAAGCCCACTAATGGCATCGCCCTTGCGGTAACTGCCGGGATAGCCATGTGCGGCCAGTACCACTCCAAGTGATGGGCGTGGGTCCCATTCAGCCGTCACGCTATCGAGCTTTTTGTCCAGTGCGGCCAGGCAAAGATCTACCAGGTCGGATTTCAGACGCATCATAATAGGCTGGGTTTCGGGGTCGCCGAAGCGGCAGTTGTACTCGATCACTCTGGGAGAACCCTGCGGATCGATCATCAGGCCGGCGTAGAGAAACCCGGTATAAGGCGTACCCTCAGCGGCGAGACCTTTTACTGTGGGTTCAATCACTTCTTGCATAATGCGCTGATAAACACTGTCGGTCACTACCGGTGCGGGAGAGTAGGCACCCATGCCGCCGGTATTGGGGCCAGTATCGCCGTCACCGACGCGTTTGTGGTCCTGGCTGGTGGCCATGGGCAGGATATTCTCCCCATCTACCATAACGATAAAACTCGCCTCTTCACCCTGCAGGAATTCCTCGATCACTACTCGGCAGCCAGCGTCGCCAAAGGCATTGCCGGAGAGCATATCGCGCACAGCCAGCTCGGCCTGCTGCTCGGTTTCGGCGACGATGACGCCTTTACCAGCGGCGAGGCCATCGGCTTTGACTACGATGGGTGCTCCGCGTTCACGAATATATTCGATGGCTGGTTCAACTTCGGTGAAATTGCGATAAGCGGCGGTGGGGATCTTGTGGCGCTCAAGGAAATCCTTGGTGAAGGTCTTGGAGCCTTCCAGCTGTGCAGCGCCTTTGCTGGGGCCAAAGATGGCGAGGCCACGCCCGTTAAAGAAATCTACAATGCCGTCAACTAGTGGCGCCTCGGGGCCGACGATAGTGAGTTCCACGCCGTTTTCCTCGGCGAAGTCCGCCAAAGCAGGGAAGTTGTCGACACCGATGGCCAGATTCTGCACTTTGCCTTCGCGGGCGGTGCCGGCATTGCCTGGTGCTACAAACACAGTACCCACTTTGGGGTTTTGCGCGGCTTTCCACGCTAGGGCGTGCTCGCGGCCACCTGAGCCGATGATTAATACATTCATTCTTAAATCCCCCTAAGTCGACCACTTGGGTCCATTGGACAGGTATCAGGTGCGCTAGTTTAGCGCGGAATCGTTGCAGGTGGTGTTACACGCCTGCAATAGGCGCCTCTTTGATAGTGGGCGCTGGGAACTACTCGATAACAGTGACGCAGAGGATGCGTCACTGTCACGAGTCTCCTTGAAGCGAGAGAGTGCTTCGTGGAGAGTGCCGGTTTAGTGGCGGAAGTGGCGCATGCCGGTAAAGACCATGGCCATATTGTGCTCATCGGCTGCGGCGATCACTTCCTCATCGCGCATGGAGCCACCAGGCTGGATAACCGCCTGGATGCCGACAGCGGCGGCGTTATCAATACCATCGCGGAAGGGGAAGAAAGCGTCGGAGGCCATCACGGACCCTGCAATGGCGAGGCCGGCATGCTCGGCCTTGATGGCGGCGATACGCGCGGAGTTTACACGGCTCATCTGGCCTGCGCCTACACCGACAGTGCGACCGTCTTTGCCGTATACGATGGCATTGGATTTTACAAACTTGGCTACTTTCCAGGTAAACAACAGATCGCGGATTTCTTCTTCAGTGGGCTGGCGCTTGGAGACTACTTTCAGGTTGGCAGCGGTGATCAGGCCGTCGTCGCGGTCCTGAACCAGCAGGCCGCCATTAACGCGCTTGTAGTCCAGTGCCGGGGTGCGCTCGTTGCTCCACTGGCCGCATACCAGCAAGCGCAGATTCTTCTTCTCAGCAACGGCCTGTTTGGCCTCTTCGGAGACTGACGGTGCGATGATGACTTCAACAAACTGTCGCTCGACGATCGCGCGGGCAGTGGCGCCATCCAGTTCGCGGTTGAAGGCGATGATACCGCCAAAGGCGGATTCGCTGTCGGTGGCGAAAGCCAGGTCGTAGGCCTTGTGAATATCTTCAGCAATTGCCACACCACAGGGATTGGCATGTTTAACGATCACGCAAGCGGGTTGCTCGAAGGACTTAACACACTCCAATGCGGCATCGGTATCGGCGATATTGTTGTAGGACAGCTCTTTACCCTGCAGCTGGGTGGCAGTGGAAATGCTGGCCTCAGCCGGGTTGGCTTCGGTGTAGAAAGCGGATTTCTGGTGCGGGTTCTCACCGTAGCGCAGATCCAGTTTCTTGATAAATTGGCTGTTGTAGGTGCGCGGGAACAGCTGCTTTTCCTCGCCTTTAATGGCACCCAGGTAGTTGGCGATAGCGCCGTCATAGCCCGCCGTGTGCTCGAAGGCTTTTACCGCCAGGTCAAAGCGGCTGGCGTGGCTCAGTGCACCGTCGTTAGCTTTCATTTCCTCGATGATGCTGCCGTAATCGCTGGCATTGACCACGATAGTGACATCTTTGTGGTTCTTCGCCGCTGCGCGAACCATGGTGGGGCCGCCAATATCGATATTCTCGATAGCGTCCTCAAGGGAACAGTTAGGCTTGGCTACGGTTTGAGCGAAAGGGTAGAGGTTGACCACAACCATATCGATGGGGGTGATACCGTGCTCGCCCATGATGGCGTCATCGGTGCCTCGGCGCCCCAGAATACCGCCGTGTACCTTCGGATGCAGGGTCTTGACGCGACCGTCCATCATCTCGGGGAAGCCGGTATAGTCGGAAACTTCTACGACTGGAATTCCGGCTTCTTTGAGCTGGCGGTGGGTGCCACCGGTGGAGAGGATTTCTACGCCCATTGCGGAGAGCTGTTGGGCGAACTCTACGATGCCACTCTTGTCAGAGACACTAATTAAAGCGCGGCGGATGGAAACCTTGTCTGTCATTGCACTAGATCCAACTGGTTTTCGGAAAGATGTTTAAAGGGTTTATGCGGGTTGTTCTCTGTGGCAACGAATAAAATTGCTGCCGGGAAAATAGCGAAGGGGGATGAGTTACCTCATCCCCCTTCAGAATTTCTCTCGGTGGGAAGCTTACAGCAGGCCGTAGCGCTTCAGCTTCTTGCGCAGAGTACCACGGTTGAGACCCAGTAATTGCGCGGCGCGGGTCTGGTTGTGGCGAGTATATTTCATCACCACTTCGAGCATGGGCGCTTCGATCTCCGACAGCACCATGTCATAGACATCGGTAACCATCTGGCCATCCAGGTGGCGGAAATAGTTCTCCATCGCGTGCTCAACGGCATCGCGCAGGGACTGTTGTTGCGGCTGTGCCAGCTGCGTCTGCCCCCTGGAGGATACTTCTTCGCTGCCAGTATCCGGAATCAATACTTCATTATTCATGCCGCTTGTGCCCCTCTCGTTATTCGGCGTTCAAACCACTCGTGAACGCTGGCATGTTGTACTTCTGCGCTCTCTATTTGGAAAAAGGTCTTGCGGAAGGACTCGCTGTCCGCGAGTGTCTTCAAGTACCAGCCCACGTGTTTGCGGGCGATACGGACCCCCATCACCTCACCGTAGAATCGGTGCAGTTCACCCAAGTGGGTGAGCAGTATTTTTCTTACTTCGTCCAATGTTGGTTCGGGCAGCCGCTCGCCGGTGGCGAGGTAGTGGGCTATCTCCCGAAAAATCCAAGGTCGTCCCTGTGCGGCACGGCCAATCATGACCGCCGCTGCACCAGTGTAATTGAGCACCTCGCGGGCTCTATCGGCACTGGTTATGTCGCCGTTGGCAAAAACTGGGATTCTTACCCTGGATACAATATCGGCAATGGTATCGAATTCAGCCTGTCCGTGGTAGCCGCAGGCACGAGTGCGACCGTGAACCGCCAAAGCAGCGATACCAGCATCCTCGGCCATTTGAGCAACGGTGACGCCATTACGGGAATCCGTACACCAGCCGGTGCGGATCTTAAGCGTCACCGGGACGGAGACAGACTGGACCACGGCCTGTAATATATCCGCAACCAGCTTTTCATCCCGCAGCAGAGCGGAGCCCGCCGCTTTCTTACACACTTTTTTTGCCGGGCAGCCCATATTTATATCAATGATTTGCGCGCCGCGACGCACGTTCTCCCGAGCGGCCTGAGCCATCATCTCGGGATCACCACCGGCAATTTGTACCGATATGGGAGCTGCCTCACCACCGTGGTCCAGACGCAGTCGTGACTTGCGGCTATTCCACAGACGCGTGTCTGAGGTCACCATCTCCGATACCACCAAGCCGGCGCCGAGTTGGCGACACAGTTGACGGAAGGGGCGATCAGTAACTCCGGCCATTGGCGCCAAGATTACCGGGTTGTCGATAATGTAGGGGCCTATAGCAATAGACACGATAGCTCCGTTTGGGCTTTGGAAGGGCGTTCTGGGCCCAGGCAAAAAGGCCGCCTATGATAACGACTGCCCCGGCGTTGGCAAAGCGAAAAAGCGGGCAAATTGATCGATCCCTGTGCGTTTAGCTTGCAGAGTGGTCAATTTTAGTGGCTTTGCACGCCAGGGTGACCAATGTCTTGGCGCTCAAACCTTCCTCAAGGAGCGATTTTCATCTCGTAGTTCACCGCCTCGGCCCCTGGATCGACCACCTCAATGGCAATGTGAATAGGGCTGCCCTGGGGCATTAGCTTGCGCCCAGCCAACTCCCCTTGTAAATACTCTTGGGGACTAAAGCGGCGACTCGCTACCGCTTTATTTTTCAGGTCGCTGAAATTTAACAGCAAATTGGGAAACGCCTGGGGGTAGGGCGCTGTATTTAGCAGCACAGCGTCCACAATCAGAGCGCCCTCCAACTGGGGATGGCTGCGCACCATTAGGTTGGAGGCCTGGATCGCTCTGGCATCGCGTAATGGGGGGAGAGCACAGCCGAATAGTGGGCAGGCTACAGCGTAAATTTTGCGCCATGGTTGCTGCTTGCTGAGACGGTCGAACTGAAAGTAGCCCACTTGAACCAACAGTAAAATTACCAAAGCTGGCAGGAGAAGTCGCCACAGCCAGGGGCTCACCGCTTTCTTCGATGGTGTCGCACCCCAGCTCATTTCCAGCGGGGCAGGTTGAATGGCGGAGATCAGCTGTTCGCGAGCGGGCTCGGCTTGCGGCTCAGGAGTGTCCTCAGCTTCTGTGGCAAAGTAAGGCTCCCTGCGTTGACCACTTGCCTCAGGCTGGGATATAGGGAATATCTCTTCGGAGCTAGGGGGCGTCTCGGATGTTGATTTTAGATCGCTGGGCTCTGTGGCAGTTGTTTGCGCCTCCAGGGGCTGTTCCCAGGGATCCAGGTCATTGAGGCTATCGTTTTTATGGGTGGTGTCCCGATTGTCATAATCGGTGTCAACCCTATTGCCTGTAGTACTGTTATCGAAGTCGGGTACATCGTCCCAATCCGGTTTGAGTACCGACTCTAGGTCTTCCTCCTGGGCTTCCTCGTGGTGGTTTTCTTCTTGTAGCTCCTGCCACTCGTTATCGCCAAATGCGTCACCAATGAGGCTCTCGGAATTCGCGGGTGGTGCTTCGGGCTGGGTGTCTTCTGCGGGTTCCCCGGCTTCAAAATCGATGGGAGGCTGCTTTGCATTGGCGCTGTTGGGGGCTGCCTTATCCGCATCCGCCGGATCGTCGTCTTCCAGCTCGATATCGTCATGAATCAGGAAGTCATCGTCTTCCAGAAGAGTTTCCAGATCACTGCGTGTGTCGGGGCCATTGTCATTAAAGACAATGTTCTCATCTGCACGGAAAACTTGCAGGCAGGAACCACAGCGCACAGCGCCACGGGCAGCGCGCAGCTGCTGGTCATTAACGTGAAATGAGGTGCTGCAATGGGGGCAGCGGGTTACCAGTTGAGACATTCGACTATGGCGCAGTTTATTTTGCGCTCAAGTTTATCAGTCTGCCCGGTCCCCGCGTAGTACTGGCTAGCGTATTTAGCGAATACGGGTACCACTCAGGCGTACCCAACCCTCGTGCTCCGCATCCTCATCGAAATCGATCTGGTCTGAGTAGGCAGTTTTTACTTGTTCGGCCTGGGAGGCGAGGATACCGGACAGGCAGATACGCCCGCCGATTTTGGTCAGCGCAATCAGCTGCTTGGAGAGCTCTACCAATGGGCCGGCAAGGATATTGGCTAGCATGAGATCGGCGGCTTCCTGAGGCATCTGTTCTGGCAAATAGACTGGGAAGCGCTGCGGGTCTATGCCGTTGCGCACCGCGTTGTCGCGACTGGCAATCAGAGCCTGTGGATCGATATCGGTCCCCATGGCGCATTTGGCTCCGAGTAGCAAGGCGCCGATGCCAAGGATGCCGGAACCACAGCCAAAGTCGATGGCGCTCTTATCCTGCAAGGGCTCTTGTGCCAGCCAACGCAAGCACAGGTAGGTCGTGGGGTGGGTGCCGGTGCCGAAGGCGAGTCCAGGGTCCAGTAGCAGGTTGACCGCCTCCGGTTGAGGCGGCTCGCACCAGCTGGGGCAGATCCACAAGTTGTCGCCGCACTGAATGGGTTTATAGTGAGACATCCACTCGCGTTCCCAGTCTTTATCCTCAAGTTGGTCCCAGCGGGCATTGGGTAGGAGTTCGCAAAGGAAGGAAGCTGCTTTGGCCTCGGTGACAGCAGTGTCGACCTCGGCATCGAACAGACCGGTAACCCGTGTTTGATCCCACAGGGGTACTTCGCCGAGTCCGGGTTCGAGAATGGGTTGGTCTGCGTTGTCTTGCAGGGTAACAGATACGGCACCGGCAAAAAGCAGTGCATTTTCAATTTTGTCCGCTTGGGCACGATCGGTGTCGACGCGGAGTTGTAGCCAGGGCATAGGGATTCCGTGGTGAGTAACTGCTATTGGGTGGAGTGGCCACCCTACTTTTGCGATGTCCGCCGCCATCCCTGGCGTTCGGCATCATCGTATTGTGGCCGCAATTCTCTCCAACTTTGCCCTGGCTGGCGAGGGTTAGAGTCCCAACTTCTTCTCCAGGTAGTGAATATTGACGCCACCCTTGGCAAAGGCCTCATCGCGTACCAGATCCTCCTGCAGGGGGATATTGGTCTTGATGCCATCAATAACCAGCTCAGATAGGGCTACGCGCATGCGTGCCAGTGCGGTTTCGCGGTCCTCGGCGTAGGTGATCAACTTGGCGATCATCGAGTCGTAGTTGGGGGGAACCGTATAACCCGAGTAGAGGTGCGAATCGACCCGCACACCCAGGCCGCCGGGCATATGAAAGTTGTTGACCTTGCCGGGACTGGGGAAGAAAGTCTGGGGATCTTCCGCATTGATACGGCACTCAAAGGCGTGCCCGCGAACGACAATATCCTCCTGCTTGAGAGAGAGCTTCTCTCCAGCACAGACACGAATCTGTTCCTTGATCAGGTCTACGCCAGTCACCATTTCAGTAACAGGGTGCTCAACCTGAATACGTGTGTTCATCTCGATAAAGTAGAAGCGTTCATTCTCGTAGAGGAACTCGAAAGTGCCGGCGCCGCGGTAGCCGATATCGATACAAGCTTGCACGCAGGATTCGTGTACCTGTTCACGCACGGCATCGGGGATTCCGGGAGCTGGAGCTTCTTCTAGTACCTTTTGGTGACGGCGCTGCAGGGAGCAGTCGCGATCCCCTAGGTGAATGGCATTACCCTGTCCGTCGGACATTACCTGGACTTCGACGTGGCGTGGGTTCTGCAGAAATTTCTCGAGGTATACGGTGCCATCACCGAAGGCAGCTTGAGCCTCAGACTTGGTAACAGCGATAGCGTTGATCAGGTCTTCGGCGCGCTCCACGACACGCATACCGCGACCACCGCCACCGGCGGCGGCCTTGATAATGACTGGATAGCCGACTTTTTCGCCTATTTCTAGGCAGCGCTCGCTATTTTCGGGTAGGGGACCATCGGAGCCGGGTACGGTGGGGACGCCTGCCTTTTTCATGGCGGCGATGGCGGATACCTTGTCACCCATCAGGCGAATGACATCCGGGTCTGGGCCGATAAAAGTGAAGCCGCTTTTTTGTACTTGCTCGGCGAAGTCCGCGTTTTCTGCGAGGAAGCCGTAGCCTGGGTGCACGGCTACTGCATCGGTGATCTCCATAGCGGAAATCAGGGCAGGAATATTCAGGTAGCTCTGCGGCGAGGGGTTGGGACCAATACAGACAGATTCATCGGCCAGGCGTACATGCTTGAGATTGCGGTCCACCAAAGAGTGAACCGCAACTGTGGCGATGCCCATTTCTTTGCAGGCGCGCAAAATCCGCAGGGCGATTTCACCGCGGTTGGCGATCAGGATTTTGTCGAACATAGTGACTTACCCCACTCAGACGATGGTCACGAGCGGCTGATCGAACTCTACCGGCTGGCCATCTTCGAGCAGAACGGAATCGATGGTACCGGCCTTGTCGGCTTCGATCTGGTTCATCATTTTCATGGCTTCAACGATGCACACGACGTCGCCGACTTTAACCTGCTGGCCAACTTTGACGAAGGGCTCGGCGCCGGGGCTGGGAGCTGCGTAAAAAGTGCCCACCATCGGGGATTTCACCGCATGGCCGCTGATCGTTGGCTTGGATTCTTTTTCTACCGCCGCCGGGGTTGGTGCAGCTTGGGCTGGTGCAACAGGAGCAGGTGCCGGGGCCATTGGAGCCGTGTAAATTGGAGCAACCGGTTGATTTGCACCGCTGACCCCGCGGCTGATACGCACCGATTCCTCGCCCTCTTTAATTTCCAGCTCGCCGATATCCGATTCTTCGAGCAGCTCAATTAGTTTTTTAATTTTGCGGATATCCATAGTTCTTTCACTCGCAGGTTTGATTCATTGATTTTGAGACGCCATACCCAGTTGGTGTATGGCCGCCTGAAGTGCCAGGGTGTAGCTGTGTGGTCCGAAGCCACACACCACACCTCGGGCTAAATCGGATAGATAGGAATGGTGCCTAAATGCCTCGCGGGCATGAGGATTGGAAAGGTGTAACTCGATAAACGGTATGGCAACGCCCGCTAAAGCATCTCGTAAAGCCACGCTGGTGTGGGTGTAGGCGGCGGGATTGATTACGATGAAATCCACGCTGGTATTGGCGGCTAAGTGGATGCGTTCCACCAAGGCAGACTCGCTATTGCTCTGGAGGGTTTCCAGCTGGTGGCCTGCAGCATCACATTGGCGCTCGGCGGCCTGATTGATTTCCGCAAGGGTGGCGGCGCCGTAGATATGCGGCTCGCGACTGCCGAGGAGGTTGAGGTTGGGGCCGTGCAGGAGAAGAATTTTAGCCATAGTATGCCCTGGGGAAAGTTGCCGAAAAACCCAAAAAAATGGTCTAAAGTTGGCTATCTTGCGGGCAAACTCGAATTTTTGGCCTATTTGCCCGAGTGCTTTAGGCGAGTGTGCCGCAAAAGTGACTCCCTGTCCATGCCTGCTGGGCAGTTTATCGAAGTTAGCGGCAGTTCGGCGATATTTGCCTAAAAATTAGCGCAAAATATCCGCAATGTGGCCTTTTTACCCTTGGGATTGGCTACAAAGGCGGCAGTTTCCTTTAAGGGGCAGAGGATCTACTGAGTTCGCTCCCGGCAGCGGCTTCCAGCTCCATCAATAGCTCCTCGCGGGAGAGGATTTGCGGCAGGATTTTGGCCTCGCCACCACTGGCGGGGTAAAGCAAGTAAAGCGGCACGCTGGTACGGCCGTATTTCGCCAGGAGCTCGCTGATATGTGGGTCCTGATTGGTCCAGTCCCCTTTAAGAGCTACTACCCCTAGTCTCTCAATGGCGTCGCTCACAGCATCACTCGACAGCACCACTTTCTCATTGGCCAAGCAAGTAATACACCAAGCCGCGGTCATATTGGTTAGCACTGGACGCCCCTCCCTCCGCGCTGTCTCGAGCCGTTCGGCGGAGTAGGGCTGCCAGTAGTCACTGGTCTGTTGAAGTGCTTGGGGGGCAGTACTGAGGCGTGGCAGTAGCATTAGCGCAAAGCTCAGGGCCACAACCGCCAGCGAGCCCCGCAGCCAGTGCCACTGAGGGCTGGGCCAAAGCCATAGCGCAAAGGCGATTGCCACAGCGCCGCTGAGAACCAGAGCGATACCATCGCCACCAGTCTGACGTCCCAATACCCACAGCAGCCACACTGCGGTCAAGTACATGGGGAAGGCCAGTAGTTGCTTTAAGCGATCCATCCAGGGGCCGGGGCGTGGTAGCTTGTCCACTAAAGCGGGAATATAGGTGAGCAGCAGGAAGGGGGCGGCCATACCGGCGCCAAGGGCGGCAAAAACACTGAGCGCCACGGCTGGAGATTGTGTGACTGCAAAGCCCAGCGCCGAGCCCATCAGGGGCGCGGTGCACGGGCTGGCCACGAGTGTGGCCAGGGCGCCGGAGGTAAAGGAGCCGCGCAACCCCTGACTGTTACTTAAATTGTTACCAACGCCCATCAGGCTGCTGCCGATTTCTGTGACACCGGACAAGCTGAGCCCCATGATAAAGAACAGGTAGGCCAATGCGGCTACCAACCAGGGAGACTGTAGCTGGAACCCCCAACCTATCGCCTCACCGCCGGCGCGCAATGCCAGCATGGTGGCGGCTATGGCGACAAAGCTGAGTACAACACCGGCGGAGTAGGCCCAGCCGTGATGGTGACGTTGATTGGCATTCTGTGCTGTCTGGCTAACTGCCAGCAGTTTGATTGAAAGCACTGGAAAAACACAGGGCATTAGATTGAGTAGCAGGCCGCCGGCAAAGGCGAAAAGTAGTGCCAGGGGGAGGGTGATGGCGCTGGCGTTACTCCCCTGAGGTAAGGAGCTGCCACCTGTATTTTGGGGAGAAGAATTTTGCGGGCCTCCCTCAATAGACTGGATGCTTCCCGAGCCAATATCCACGCGATAGTGGCGTACCTCTGGTGGGTAGCAGAGCCCCGCATCGGCGCAGCCCTGATAGTGCAGTTCTAATTGTAAGTTATTGGCGCTGTCGTTGAGGGGAATGGGGAATTCCAGCTGGCCGCGATAGACCTCGGTTTCCTTCTCAAAATACTCATCCCAGATAACTTCACCGCTGGGGAGATTCAGTGGAACTGCGGTCTTTTGTCCGTTTTCTACAAGGTAAAGGGCAAGTTTGTCGCGATAGAGATAGTACTCTGGAGCTATTTCAAACAGCGCACTGAGCTGGTTGCCACTCAGCAGTAGGTCCTGCCGGTAGGCTTCGTCTACTGGCAGGAAGGTATTTTGCTGCTGGCCGATAGAAGACGCAAAAGGATTACTTTCTGCCTGCGCAAAAGCGTTGGTTGTGGATAGGCATAGCAATATTGCCAGCAGTGCGAGGAAATTATTTCTGAAACTTTTGGTCATCACAGCCATAGATGAAAAAATTCATTATAGTCGGGCGCATGGTTCTGACTGCTGCGCCGGACGGGGGTTCAGTCGCGTCAGCAGTATAGCGATGCTAGTGGTACAAAAAAACAACAGCGGAGAATTGCTTTGCCGTCACTTGAACGCCTTCACAGCTTTGCTATCTGCCTCTTGATGGCGGCGTTACTTGGTGCCTGTGCTTCGCAACAACCGCCTCCCCCGGCGCCCAGTCCACCTCCGCTGAAAGCTAAACCATCCGTTAATGAGGTGCGGCGTAACAATGTGGCTTACTTCTTAAAGCGTGCTGAACAGGCGCTACGCAAAGGCCATCTTACCAAGCCTGCCGGCGCCAGTGCCTATGACTACTACCTAAACGTGCAGAAGTTGGACCCTGGAAATCGTAAGGCTCAGACCGGAATTCAAACAATTGTGGTCACCTACGTTGAGCGTGCCCGGGAAGCGCTGCGCAGGCGTGCTTTTACTGAAGTGGGCGGCCTACTACAGCGCGCAGAAATGCTGGCTCCGGGGAATCCTTTGGTGGCTGAGGTGCGTACACAGCTAGTCCATGAGCGCGGCCGCGCACAGCTGGATCTACCACAGGGAGAGGCTATTGGCCTGCCTGCGGCTGGGCTGCGGGCGAGATCGGAAAATTTGGTCACACAGCTGCGCCAAGTGGCCCAGCGTATTCGCAGAGAACAACTACGCGTCATAATTGTCACCGGTAATGACGCGGAAGGTCGCTGGGTTTACCAGCAGCTGCGTGAAGCGGTGCCCGGTTATCGGGTGCGGGGGGATATAAAGATTGGCAGTCCCGCGCGTTTACTTCTTATTAAACCCAGTGGAGGGGTCCAGTGAAAAAGCCAAATGTATTTGTGTGGATTCTGCTTTCCAGCAGCCTTTTGTACACCTTGGGGGCTTTGGCCCTCACCCAGTCTCTTATGATTGAGGGTTATGCCAGAGAGACTCCGCCGGGAGCACCTATGAGCGCGGCGTACCTCTCCCTGCACAACACTGGCAAACAACCGCTGCAGTTGACTGCGGTGGAGTTGCCCGGAGGGGGGGACGGGGCTGTCAATTTGCATACCACTGAGCGTGAGCGGGGCGTCAACCGTATGCGTCCACTGGAGAAACTGTCGATTGCCGCTGGAGAGAAACTACAGATGATGCCAGGTGGTATCCACTTGATGATTCACGGGGTGCGCCTTCAGGCTGGAGATACACTGCCCCTACGCCTGCTTTTTGACGACGGAAGTAGTTTGGAGGTCGTGGTTCCGATCATGGGGCGTGATGGACTTGAAAAAGATCACCACCATCATCATGGCGGTGCTGGATAAAAAAATCCTGTTGAAGTAAAGGTAAGAAAAATGAAGAAGTTATTGTTATGGGTGGGGGCTCTGGTCGTGGCTGGGTGTGCTCACAGCCCGCTGCAAATCCAATTGTATCCACAGGTTCAGGTGGCTCCCGAATCCATTGGTTCGGGCTATAGCCTCAATGTTCGCGGTGTTAATGAACTATCCGGTGGGGGGCTCGGTTCTCTAGGCGGGGTCTATGCAGACACATCTCAGGTGAGTATTGCCAACGATGCAGGTAGTGCTATCGCCGCAGGGTTGAGCCAGGGTTTTGCCAATTGGTCATTCCGTATCACCGACTCAGCACCTGAGGTGCAGGTGACGGCGAAGTTGGTGAAGCTAACGTATAACAGCCCCAATCAGGTTTACACCACCCAGGTGGATACCTCTGCTGAGATTCACTTGGAGGTTAAAGTGGGCCATGCCACCTATTTTGGAACTTACAGTTCCTCTGGCAAAGACCGCAATCTGATTAAGCCCAGCCGCGAAGAGGTGGAAAGCCGGGTAAATGGCCTGCTGAGTGCGACTATGCAGCGGGTATTCGAAGATGAGAAACTGAAAAAATTCTTGCGCGCAAATCTTTGAATGTGCAATTTAGGGATCTACTGAAGTGAGCCGGCTGGAGGCTGGATAATTGAATACAATCGGCGATTTTGGGCGATGATAAGGCTATTTTTAGCCATTTCTTGCGGTGACATCCCTACAAGGGCTACGCCAGTCACCCTTTTCCAGGGATATTTCGGTTTCCACTGGGAGTGTGGCTGTGGCCTTATTTGACACTCAATCCGCCGAATACCTCGGTTTGTTGGGGGAGCTGGAGGCTCAACTCAAACCCTGTGAGCAGATCAGCCTACAGGCTGCTGAGGCGGCGCTGGGGGAGATTGCCGATGGAGTGATCGTCACCGATCCCCGCGGTATTGTGCAATATGCCAATCCGTTGGTCAGTGAGATGAGTGGTGACCTGGTTGGACTCCTGCCTGGTCAGCCTGTGAACGAGGGCCTGCGGCTTCGCGATAATCAGGGCACCCTATTGCCTGCGTTGATACCAGATTCCCCTTCTCACGAAGTACCCAGCGTGCGGGAGGTTCGCGCCTTTATTTGGAGACTCGGGGAAAATCGTCCACCGCTGGAAGTCTCTGTGCAGGTGATGGCTTTGTGGGATGCCGGCACATTAAAAAATTATGTGTTGGTCTTGCGGGATACCTCTGCTGCCCGACGAGTGTCTACTCGCCTGAGCTGGCAGACCAGCCACGATGCGTTAACCCGCTTACCCAATCGGCAGTATTTCGAGAGCGAATTGCAAAAGCTCCTGTCACAGTGCGTCGATAAGCGTCAGCATCATGTACTCCTTTACTTGGATGTTTATCAATTCAAAGTAATCAACGACACGCTGGGTTTTGTCGCCGGTGACCAGTTGTTGGTGCAACTGGTTGCATTGCTACAGAAGGGTTTATCTGGGGCCGATTTGTTCGCGCGTGTGGGCAGTGATGAGTTCGCTATTTTGCTACGGGATTGTACGCTCGAAGAGGGCGGGCGGGTGGTTGCGCGTCTGCGCGAATCTGTTCAAGAATTCAGCTTCCACTGGCAGGGTAATGATAGCCGTGTAGCGATATCAATTGGGGTGGTGGGTGTGGACCGATTCACTCCCAGTGCCAGCCAGCTGCTGGCAACCGCCAATGATGCCTGCTGCTCAGCCAGGGATCAGGGGCGCAACCGGATAAAGTTGTTTGGAGATTCGCGCAAGGCGTTGGAAAAGCGTCGTGAGTCCACTTGGGTTGCAGAAATTCACGCTGCCCTGCGAGAGGATCGCTTGATCCTCTATCGGCAGCCGGTGGTCTCCCTGAAAGGGGAGCGCCAGATTCATCACTATGAAATTCTGGTACGCATGCGCGGGCGGGATGGAGGTGTGATCTCGCCGGGCTTGTTCCTACCCGCGGCGGAGCGCTATGGCCTAATTGAGGAGGTAGATCGTTGGGTTATTCAGCGCGTGTTCCGTTATATGGCCCAGGAGCAACTGATCGGTATTGCTAAGGCCAGCTATGCCATCAATATTTCCGGTATCAGTTTGGGCGATGATACGTTTGCGGACTTTGTACTCGCATCAATGAGTGAGGAGGGTGTAACGCCTTCAAGGGTACAGTTTGAGATTACCGAGACCAGTGCCATCAACAACCTTGAAAGGGCTCTGATTTTTATCCACAAGCTGCGCGCTGCGGGTTGTAGTTTTGCCCTGGACGACTTTGGCCGCGGAGTTTCTTCGCTGGCTTACCTGCGTCAGTTACCGGTGGACTTCCTCAAAATCGACGGGAGCTTTGTACGCAATATGCTTGAGGATGAGATCGACAGCGCGATGGTCAGTACCATTGATCACCTGGCAAAGCGTATGGGGATCAGCACTATCGCCGAGTATGTCGAGAGCCCCGAACTGATGGATAAACTCTGTCGTATGGGGGTGGATTACGCCCAGGGCTTCGGTATTGCTGCCGCTTCGGGATTGCCCGATATTGGTGAGCCCTAAGGGTTTATAGCTGAGCGGCCGGTAAAGGCCGCTCCCAATCTCTACCGCTGACTTCAGATAACCGCTGCCAATAATTCTGGATGTTGCTCTGCTTGTAGTCGTGGACCGTATTGGCTGACCACCTGGGCGGCGGCGCGGCAGGCGAGTTCGCCGGCCTCGGCAAAGCCCATCTCCCGGTTGAGTGCATACAGAAATGCGCCTGCGAACATATCGCCGGCACCGTTGGTGTCTATTGCGCGCACCTGCGGGCTGGCAACTCGGTATTGCTTGGTGCCATCCCACAGTAGCGCACCATCGGCGCCCAGAGTGATGGCAAAGCTGCGGCAGTAATCGCTCATTGCTTCTGCCGCAGCATCCAGTGAGTCGGTGCCGGTGAAGCCCAGGGCCTCATCGCGATTGCAGAACAGCATATCTACGCCGCCGCCGATCATTTCTCGCAAGCCCTCGCCAAAGAATTGCACCATTGCCGGGTCTGAAAGGCTCAGCGCGGTTTTCACACCTGCTTGCTGGGCCTGTTCACGCAGAGTGATAGCGGCGCGGCGCCCAGTTTCGGAGGAGACCAGATAACCTTCGATATAGGCCCACTTGGAGGCTTTCAGGGCTTCGCTATCCAGTTCGGCTACCGAGAGTTGCTCGCTGATACCCAGGTAGGTATTCATACTGCGCTCGGCATCGGGGGTAATCATTACCAGGCACTTACCGGTAGTGCCGCCATCTGCTTGCTGCAAAGTGGTTGGATAGTCAACGCCAGCGGCGCTGAGGTTGCTGCGATAGAAATCTCCGTTATCGTCGGCGGCAACTTTGCAGGAATAGAAAGTGTTCAGGCCAAAATAGCTGGCGGCGATAACTGTATTGGCACCAGAGCCACCACAGGCGCGTTTGGCGGTGATCATGTGGTCCCGAAGGTCGTCTACCAGCTGTTTCTGCCGGGCATCGTCGACTAGGGTCATAATTCCCTTTTCAACACCGAGCTCCGCAAGATCCTTGTCGGATACCTCAATTTCCGTGTCCAAGAGGGCGGCGCCGATGCCGTAGAGATCATATTGCTGCATATCCATCCTTTTCGGGCGATTTGTATAGATTTCCGCCGCATTATGGCTGTGATTATGGCAAGTGCAAGGTGGTTGGTTTGACTTAAAGCGGTCAGCGTTTATAAAGGCGTCATATGCCTCAATATGAACTTATAGGAGGCAATTGCGGTCAATCCTCGAACAGGTACTTTGTGTGCTTGTGGTATGACTACCGGGATACTCAGCCCGGATTCTGGCGGTTCACGGATGTTCCCCAAGGCGCCGGTTCAGGCGTCTACGGCAAGATACCAGCGGAGCTGCCACCTGCTGGTGTCCTGCCTGTGATAGTGATGAGGCTCCTGAAGATCCCCACTGTCTAGAGATGTACCGAGATGGCAGCTGGAAAACTCTTATATGGCCTCGACGAAACGCCGGCGCAGTAAAGCGTCAAAACCGAAAAGACGCTACCGCTGGTTAAAGTTCTTATTCCTGCTGGCCCTGGTGGGGGCAATGGCCCTTGCCGGCTATATGGCATACCTCGACGTACAGCTGCGGGAGCGTCTCGATAGCCGCCAGTACCAGTTGCCGGCGCGGGTTTTTGCGCGCCCTCTGGTACTGCGGGAAGGCATGGCAATGCACCCGGATGAGCTGGAAAGCGAGTTTGCCGCCCTCAACTACCGCAAACAAAAGACTCTGACGGAACCTGGCGCCTGGACACACGAGGGGATGAATTACCGGGTCTGGCGCCGGGACTTTATTCATGCCGATGGCCGTGAGCCGGCGGCTATGGTTACTTTCCGCCTGCGTAACGATGAAATTGACAACCTGCGCGATGAAGATGGGCAGCGTATCGCCGAGTTCCGCCTGGATGCCGCTAATATCGGTTCATTGCTGGGGGGCGGAGACGATCGCAACCCGGTGCGTTTCAAGGATATCCCGCCGTTGGTGGCGAATACCCTGATAGCGGTGGAAGACCAAGACTTCCTCAACCACTTCGGCATCTCTCCGCGAGGTATTGCCCGCGCAATGGTGGCGAATATCAAGGCAGGGCGCCTGGTGCAGGGCGGCTCAACCATTACTCAGCAGCTGGTTAAGAATATCTTTTTCGACCATAAGCCGAGCCTGCAGCGCAAGATCAATGAAGCCTTGATGGCGGTATTGATGGAGATTCACTACGACAAGGGTTATATCCTGCAGGAGTACATCAATGAGGTGTGGTTAGGCCAGCAGGGAGCCAGAGGTATTTATGGCTTTGGCCTGGCATCGGAGTTCTATTTCCAACAGCCGCTGGATACTCTAGAGCCCCATCAGGTCGCCCTGCTAGTGGGGCTGGCCAAGGGTGCCTCCTACTACAACCCTTGGCGCCATCCCCAGCGCGCATTGAAGCGTCGCAACACCGTTCTGGAACTGATGCGCGAGCAGGGCCTGATTACCCAGGCAGAGTTCGAGCACTACTCCGCCAAACCACTGGGTGTGGTGAAAGGCGGTGTAACCGCACAGAATCCCTACCCGGCCTTTACCGAGCGCCTGCTCTCAGAGCTGCGTCCTTATTACTCCTACGAGGAGCTGCGCACCACCGGTTTGCGGGTTTATACAACCCTTGCGCCGTCGGTGCAGAAACTCGCGGAAGAGTCCATCAGTCAAGGCGTACAGAAATTGGAGAAAGATCGCAAAATTAAGGCGAATACTCTTCAGGCTGCCACGGTATTGCTAGATAACAACACGGGTAATGTGTTGGCCATGGTGGGAGACCGCGATCCGGATTATCCCGGCTTCAATCGAGCCCTGGAGGCGCGCCGCCAGGTGGGTTCTCTGATCAAACCGGCAGTCTTCTTAACTGCCTTGGAGCGTCCCGAAGAGTACAACCTGGCAACCTTGATCGACGATGCGCCAGTGCGAATTGAGGAAGCCGATGGCGATGTATGGATGCCGCAGAACTTCGATAAGCTCGCCCACGGTCAGGTACCTCTCTATGTCGCCTTGGCCAAGTCTTACAATCTGGCTACTGCCCATCTGGGGCTCAATCTGGGACTGCAGAATGTGCGTCAGACAATTCGACGTCTGGGTGTAGATACCAGTCTGCCGCATGTGCCTGCAATGTTGTTAGGCGCAGTGGAGATGACGCCATTTGAGGTAGCAGGCATGTATCAGACCATCGCCAATAATGGCGAGACGGTGCAACCGCGCACTTTGATGGCAGTATCCGATGCACAGGGAGGGCGGGTACAGCACTTCCGTCCGCGCACTAATCGCGGTGTCGATCCGGTGCCCGCCTACCTATTGCGCTGGGGGCTGGAGCAGGCGATGCGCGAAGGCACCGGGCGCAGGTCGGCCAAGCGTCTGCCCAGTAGTGTGCCCTTTGCCGGTAAGACGGGTACTACCAACAATAACCGTGACAGCTGGTTTGCAGGGTTTTCCCCTGAGGTTACCGCCGTGGTGTGGCTCGGGCGCGATGACAACGTACGCACCCGTCTAACCGGTTCTACCGGAGCTCTGCCGATCTGGACTGAAATCATGCGCAAGTTGCCCCATCAGCATGGTCCTGTCGAGGCACCGCGGGGTGTTGAGTTCAAAGAGGTGAATGCGCGCGGGCAGTTTATGGACCCGGATTACTGTCGGGGCGGCTATGAGATTCCCTTCTCCGACGAAACCCACTTGCAACCTGCGCCTGAATGTCGCGGGCGCGACCGCTGGCGCTGGTTCCGCAACCTGTTTGGCAATGAGCGCTCCGAGGCGGCTCCAAGGGAACAGATGACACCGGGTTGGGGCAATGATACAGAGCGGCGCCAATATGAAAGTGAGCGCCGCCATCAAATGCGAGAGCAGTTGCGCCGTGATGATGCGGAGACATTGGGTGGGGATTCCAGCCTGGAGCCTTTGGAGCTCCCTCGCGGACAGTCCACAGAGGTGGACTACCGGGGTGTCCCCGTTGAGGAGGCCCAGCCGGTGGGCCCCGCGCTGGAAGACCAATGGCCCTGAACCGGTGGCGCGGCGCAGGCCGCGCAAAATTTACAAGGGTTCAGTCCTGCACTAGCTGTGCGGCCTCCTCGGCAAAATAGGTGAGGATTCCGTCCGCGCCCGCGCGCTTAAACGCCAATAGGGACTCGAGAATTACTGCCTCGCGCTGCAGCCAGCCATTTTCAAACGCGGCGCAGTGCATGGCGTACTCGCCGCTTACCTGGTAGGCAAAAGTGGGTACTCGCAGCTCTTCTTTTACCCGGCGCACGATATCCAAATAGGGCATACCGGGCTTCACCATCACCATATCCGCACCCTCTTGCAGGTCTAGGGCGCACTCGTGTAAGGCTTCATCGGAATTGGCGGGGTCCATCTGGTAACTGGCTTTGCTGCCCCCCTTGAGGTTACTCGCGGAGCCGACAGCATCGCGGAAGGGGCCGTAGTAGGCGGAGGCGTATTTGGCAGCATAGGACATGATCAGGGTATTGCTGTGCCCGGCGCCTTCAAGTGCTGTACGAATAGCGCCGACACGGCCGTCCATCATGTCTGACGGCGCTACCATATCCGCCCCAGCTGCGGCGTGGGACAGTGCCTGCTGTACCAGTACCTCAACCGTCTCATCATTAACGATATAGCCGCTGTGATCCATCAAGCCATCCTGACCGTGGCTGGTGAACGGGTCCAGGGCCACATCGGTAATAACCCCTAACTCCGGCACGGCATTCTTCAATTCCCGCACGGCACGTTGGGCCAGACCATTGGCATCGTGGGCAGCGCTGGCGCAGTCGGATTTTACCGAGGGGTCCACTACGGGAAACAGCGCGACGGCGGGAATACCGAGCTGTTGAAGAGACTTGGCCTTATTGGCCAACAGGTCCACACTGAGGCGCTCGACACCGGGCATCGAAGCCACCCTCTGAGTTTCGCTGCGCCCCTCGATGACAAACAGGGGCAGGATCAGGTCGTCGCAGCTGAGCTGATTCTCCCTCACCAGTCGACGGGAAAAATCCTGCGCGCGCAGGCGGCGCAAGCGGGTGTTGGGGTAGGCTCCGCGGCCGAGATTTTGACTCATAGGGAATTACTCCGGCTATCGATAAGGCCGCAGCAATCCCGCGACCGCAATTGGCGGCCATCATATCAAATTGCCGCCACCGATGATTTCCCTCAACTTGCTTTAGAGGCTGTTTGGCGTGGTGTGAAGAAAGGACACCAATTGCTTGCCGGCGGTTTCGATATGCGTGGCTAGCAGGGCTGCCGCTTCCTGTTCCTTCTTTTGTTGTAGGGCCTCGAGAATTGCGTAATGCTCTTTCTGGCTGGTGTTTTGGTAGTCCAGGCTGCGGGATTGGTAACCAATATAGCGCTCACATTGTCTGTGCAGCTGCTCCACAGTAGCGAAAAGGGTGGGGCGCTCTGCGGCGAGGTAGATAGTGGCGTGAAATTGCCAGTTAAGACTGCCGATCTGCTCGGCTGAGAGGTCGGGGTTCCCCTCCATGGTATCGAGAATGTCTCGTGCCCGACCAAGAATTTCCCCGGTGAGTTTTTTTTGCGCAAGGGTCTGTATTAGAGGTTCCAGGCGCATACGCATCAGGTACAGATCTTCTACTTCCAACGGATCGAACTCGGGTACAGCGACACCCCGCTTGCCGTGGGGCGATAGCCAGCCTTCATTTTTCAACCGCTGCAAGGCGTCCCTTATGGGGATACGACTGACCTCGTAGAACTCGGCCAATTCAGCCTGCTTTAATGCCTGGCCTGCGGGAAAACGTCCCCGCTGTAAATCGGCTTTGATTTTCTCGTAAAGGTTCATTGGCCCTTTATTTATTATCCTGTTTGAAAAACCAATAACAGCCGAGTCCACCGACTAGGCCCCAAAAAGCAGCGCCAGGCCAGTCAGGCTATGAGTACCTAGGGGAAATTACTGAATAATGACACTACGGTGGCGCCGGATAATCCTACCAGAATATAGAAGAAGCCCTCGGCAATCCCGGCCGTATAGCATTTGTCTGAGTTGGCTTTGTGTCTGGTACAAATTGTCTTGGTAATTTACGGCAGGTGTATGAGGAGTGGGTATTGATCAATTAATCTATGGGTAAATCACCACCTCTGGGGGTGAAACATAGCAGAAATCTGCAGTTCCGGGGTGAAAATTAAAAATATGGCCTCCGTGAACCGGCAATTTCTATAAATAGGTCACATATCAGGTTGGCAGTAACAAGCTTACGTGAAGCATTGTAGATAATTAGAGAGTATATCAAGAGTCTCGAGGTTGAAGGGTACCGTCAGGAGCAGATGCAGTTGGCGGGATTGTAACTAGCTCTTCACCATACAGTCTGTTATCCGGGTGGGTGCTGATTCGGTTATCGGCTGAAGCGGAGGGGATTGCTGAATTGCAACACTAGAAGAGTAACCTAAAGATGGATACCACTGGTTACCAGTACTCTCGACGCTTTGCGTTGCCTATGATCTAATCGGTCGTCTATAGCTTATAGGATCAATCAGGTACTGGCATGAAAATCCTCTATGTCCACATTGGTACTCATAAAACTGGCTCCAGTTCAATCCAGAGGTTCTTTTCGGCCAACGATTCCACCTTTTTGCGGGTATTTGGGCTACTTTACCCAAAGACTGGCCGCAGCACGGGCGGTTCTCATCATCACTTGGCGTGGGAGGCTGCCGGTGATTCAAGATACTCAGCTAGACATGGCAGTTGGAAGGCTCTGAAGAATGAGCTAAGCACAACAAGCTGGGAAACCGCCATGCTTTCGTGTGAAGCTTTCTCCGCCTACTCAGACGACTCCATCATGACAACGCACATTACTGAGATAGCCAATAGTCTGCGTTGTGATGTGCAACCGATCCTATTTGTGCGGCCTCAAGAGACTTATTTTGAGTCCCAGTATTGTGAAGGTGCGAAGGGAGGAGGGCTGGTTGACTCATTCTCCCATTTTGTTATGAAAGAGCTAGAGAATCCGAGGTACGATTATTGTAAAGTTGCGGATGCTTGGGGTAAAGCCTTCCAATCGCCGATTGTTATTACCTACGAAAAGGGCGTGGACTCCGTTCGTGAGATTTGCAATGCCATGCACCTTGACCAAGAAGCGCTTACTCAGCATACAAACCCAGCCGAGCGCGCCAATGACAGGGTCGGCGCCACAGCACTCTCTATCATTCTCGCTTGCACACGGGCCGGGCGAACCCTAGGAATGACAAAGCAGGATACCCGCTCTGTTGCGGCTAATTTGCTGAAGTCTTTGTCCGGCCACGATACGCCTGCCCGCTCCTTGGATGAAATAACAGCGGCAATGATCCGAGATCAATTCGCCGAGTCCAATCATCACTTAGCCCGGAAGTATTTCGGGCGGGACGCCTTATTTCAGGACCACTACCGCACAAATGAAAACAAGTTCGGTGGTTCCACACTGATGGATGAGGCCACGATAGCGCACTTAGAGGCAGCATTCCGGTGTATAATGAAACGAAAGGATCAGACCACTCAACCTGGCTCATAAGTATAGTCACATGCCATTTACTGTATTATTTGGCTCTAAATTAACTAGACGCTTTTTATTGCATCAATAAAGTTAATGTTGATGTATCAGTCACCAAAACTTGCGGAAAAATACGGACTGCATTCAAAAAATGGGTCTACTAGCTCTTTCTGGTTCCTTGTGTCCTTAGAATAAAACCTAAACAGGACGGAAAATGTGCCAACTGACAGCAGTGGATATGCAATATGTAACTTTTGGAGTTCAGTCCCCACCTTGGCCTCTCTAGATCAACAAGGCGAGTTCAGTGGTCACCCTATCGTGATGAATCGTCCTTAGCATAGTAATCGATTTGGCGCTTGCCGTGCGGATACCTTATTCGATGGTTTTCGAAAGTGTGGTGATCGTTGAGCTAAATTTCGTACGGTGTGAAGCAGCTCATGGATGTCCTGGGTCCAGTTTTTTCCCTGCCACTGGCGCGGGTAGTCTCTAGTTAAATGAACTCGTTATCAAAGTAGAATCGGAGATAATTGAGTGGCCCATATGCATGGGCAGCCGAGTTTTGTGTCGGCCATCACCACAAGTTTGCCCCACGTCTCGCTCATTGATGTGCTGAGTACCTCGTTCTTCTGTCTACGTTTTAGATGTGGAAACCTCCTTGCTAATTGGATGGCCTTGCTGTGATTTCGGCCACATCAACATTGTGAGAATTAGCATCATCTCCATTTTTATTAGGCTAACGAGGAAATACCCCGATGCTTATCCGCTAAGGTTCCATCGTATAATTTCCTTTAGCCTTTATTTATTATCCTGTTTGAAAAACCAATAACAGCCCAGTCCGCCGACCAGGCCCCAAAAAGCAGCGCCTATGCCCAAGAAGCTGATGCCTGAAGCGCTGACAAGAAAGGTGATTAGCGCCGCCTCACGGTTTTCTGTATCTGCGGTAGCACTCGCTAGGCAGTTGCCTAGTGTCCCAAGCAGCGCCAGGCCAGCCAGGCCGGCTATGAGTGCCTTGGGGAAATTACTGAATAATGCCACTACGGTGGCGCCGGATAATCCTACCAGAAGATAGAAGAAGCCCGCGGCAATCCCGGCCGTATAGCGTTTGTCTGGGTTGGGGTGTGCTTCGGGTCCGGTACAAATTGCCCCGGTAATCGACGCCAGGGTCAGGGTGAAGCCGCCGAAAGGAGTGAGAAGCAGGTTGGTTAATCCTGTTCCGCTGATCAGTGGAGAAACTGGCACTCGTTGGTAACCACTGGCGGCCAGGGTTGCAGCCCCTGGGAGATATTGAGAAGTCATTGTGACGATAAACAACGGGATGCCGACGCTGATTAGGGTTGAGAGTTTGAATTCCGGTGTAACCCAAATGGGCTTCGCAGCCTGCCAGTGAATCTGGTCAGGGGCGAACAATTGCAGTTTCCAGCAGACAGCCACCCCACAAGCGAGTACCAAAATAATGGCGTAACGGGGTATCCAGCGCCGCCCGATGAAATAGGCCAACAACATGGCACCCACTAGTACAGGCTGGGATTGCAATGAGGTGAAAGTAGCGAGGCCGAACTGGAGCAATATGCCCGCTAGCATGGCGCCGGCAATTGGGCCGGGTACTAGCCTGGCTACTCGTTCGAAGGCTCCGGAGAGGCCTACGACAAGGGTCAGCATAGCGCTGAAAAAAAATGCACCGATGGCCTCGGCAATTGGGATACCGCTGAGACTGGTTGCTAGTAATGCTGCGCCCGGGGTCGACCAGGCGGTAACAATCGGTGCGCGGTAATACCAGGAGAAGAAGATACCGGAGAGCCCCATCCCCAACCCCAAAGCGCCGATCCAGGAAGCAATCATCGCTTCGTCTGCGCCGGCTGTACGGGCTGCTTCAAACACAATGGCTGCGGAGCTAGTTACGGCGACTAGGACGGCGATAAAGCCAGCGCTGATCGTGGACAGGCTAGTATCGGAAAGCAAGCTTCTCAAAATGTATACCTTTTTAATTTTGTATACATTTTTGATCACTAATAACAAAAGAACAACGTTTCTGCGACAAAGCGTTGATCTAGAGTGCTTGGGGGCCGTTGTGATACTGGGAGAGCGTACAGGCACCCACCCTGCGATGGATGCCTGAGAGAGAAGGGCTAGTCGAGCCGGGCGAAGACGCGTTCTGCGGCAGCGATAGTCTCTTCGATATCCTCGTCGCTATGGGCGGCGGACATAAACCCGGCTTCATAGGAAGCGGGTGCCAGGTATACGCCTTCCTCAAGCATTCCGTGGAAGAATTGATTAAAGCGCTCGTTATTACAGGCCATTACCTGCTGGTAATTGGTGACTTGGGGTTCTTCGGTAAAGAAGAATCCGAACATACTGCCGGCTTTATTGGCGGTGATGGGAATACCGGCCTTTTTACCTGCGGCCAAGATACCTTCTACCAGACGATCTGTTCTGGCTACTAAAGGCTCATAGAAGCCGGCTTCCTCCACTAAACGTAAAGTTTCTAGGCCCGCAACCATGGCCACGGGATTGCCGGATAAAGTGCCGGCCTGATAAACCGGTCCCAGGGGGGCGATTTGCTCCATAATTTCGCGTTTTCCACCGAAGGCGCCTACCGGCATGCCTCCGCCGATAACCTTACCTAGGGTGGTCAGGTCCGCCTCGATACCGAAGTGGCCCTGGGCTCCGGTAAGGCTTACACGGAAGCCCGTCATTACTTCGTCGAGAATCAGCAGGGCACCGTGCTGGTCGCAGACTTCGCGCAATGTCTCGAGGAAACCGGGGACTGGAGGAATACAGTTCATATTGCCGGCAACGGGTTCCACGATAATACAGGAAATTTGGTCGCCAATTTCATCGAAGCAGGCGCGCACGCCGTCAGCATCGTTATAGCTCAGGGTAATCGTGTGGTCGGCCAGGGCGGCAGGAACACCGGGAGAGGAGGGCACGCCCATGGTTAGGGCTCCGGAGCCGGCTTTGACCAGTAGTGAGTCGGAATGACCGTGGTAGCAGCCCTCAAACTTCACAATTTTATCTCGCCCGGTGAAGCCGCGAGCGAGGCGGATAGCGCTCATGGTGGCTTCGGTACCGGAGTTGACGAAGCGCACCAGGTCCATATTAGGCCACAGGCGGCAGAGCTCTTCGGCAAGCTCGGTTTCCAGCTCGGTGGGGGCACCGAAGCTGAGGCCTGACTGGGCCTGCTCCACAACCGATTCAATCACTTCCGGGTGTGCATGACCCAGCACCATCGGGCCCCAGGACTGTACATAGTCGATATAACGCTTATCGTCCGCATCGAAGAGGTAGGCGCCTTCGGCGCGACGGATAAACAGAGGGGTGCCGCCCACAGCGCGGAAAGCGCGCACCGGTGAGTTAACGCCGCCGGGGATAAATTGCTGGGCTTCAGCAAAGAGCTGCTCGGATTTACTCATAGAATTCATTCAGAAATTGCGAAAAAGGCCAAGAGTCAGCGGCCATTATCAGGGTGTGAAGCTCTAAGGACAATGCGTGAAGAGTCAGGGTGCAGTAGGGGAGGCTGGCTGGTAAGTCGCACCGACCTTAGTGTCGGTGCGGATCCTATTGTGCAATGAGGAGGGAAGTGCCCTAGCGTTCACACCAGAATAAGCGGTTGGGAATCGGCCGTCCCATCCCCAGACGACGGCTGTCGCGGATGGCGCTCCAGGCGTATTGCTGGCTGCGGCTCACTGTCTCGGTGATGGTCAGGCCGTGGGCGATATGACAGGCGATGGCGGTGGCGAGGGTGCCGCAGACCCCATAGGCTGCAGGTGGCAACCGCTCCCAGTGGAATTCACGGATCAGGCCGCGTTCATCGTAGAGGCGATTCTGCAGTTGTTGCTCATGCGGTACTCCGGTGAGTAGCAGGTAGCGACAACCGCTTTCCAACAATTCCTGGGCCATAGCATCATGGGTGTCGGCCTCTACTGCCATGGCGCGCGCCTCACGGCGGTTGGGGCAGACCATGGTGGCATATGGCAATAACAGAGAGGTCATGGCCTCCCAAAGAGGCGGGGCCAGTACACTCTCTTTATCGGCCAGGGTGGCATCTGGATCGATAATGACTGGAACGTCCGGGTAGTCGCGCAGCACGCTGTGCAATGCCCGCACATTTTCCACCGAACCGAGATAGCCAACCTTGATAGCGGCTATCGGCATATCCTCAAGGACCGTGCGGGCCTGCTCAATTAAAAGGCTGTCATCCACTGGCGCCACGCCGAGCAGTTCCCCGGTATTGCAGACGCTAATGGCGGAGACGACGGAGGCTGCGTGGCATCCTAAACTGACGGCCGTTTCTGTATCTGCGCCTATTCCTGCGCTGCCACTGGGGTCGTGGTGGGTGACGGTCAAAATAATGGGCTGCGGTGTATCCATAAAAGATCTACATGACTGCCAATTGCTGTGCGCCTAATTTTAGTTCCTGTAAGCCCCACACAAAGAATGATTTTGCGCCAAATTAAAATGGCTTCACGACGGCCAAAATTACAATGGCGAATAGAGCCACTGTTGGAACCTCATTAAAGATACGGAAGTAACGCCCGCTGCGGGTATTGGTGCCCTGGGCGAACTTACGAACGTAGGCGCCACACATATGATGATAGGCCAGGAGCAATACAACGAAGGTGAGTTTCGCGTGCATCCAGCCGGCTGAGGTGTAGTAGCTGGGATTCAAGCTGTACAGCCAAATACCCAGGCCGACGGTGGCGAGCATGGCCGGAATGGCGATCCCCCGATACAGTCGCCGTTCCATGATGCAGAAACGATCGCGGCTAAGGGCGTCGGTGGCATCTACGTGGTAGACGAAAAGACGCGGTAAATAAAACAGCGCGGCAAACCAACATACCATGGCAATAATGTGAAAAGCCTTGATCCACAACATGGAATATCCCCTCAAAAATAAAAACGGAAACGATTATTTCCGGTAAAAGTTATCGATCTGTAGCGGCAGAATAATGCCCGCGATGCGATTGTCCAGAGAACCGCTCTGATGGCGGCTGATGTAGAGAGCGTCGGCACCGGTTTTTTTCAGTTCCTGCTGGGCCTCCAACATAGTTGCTCGCCAATTTAATTCCGCCATTTGTTTGCGCTCACCGGGAATTTTTAACAAATCAATAGTTGCTGCTTTTTCCCCGATTTTTTGTTCGTGCTCAACAAGAGACTCTTCACTTCCCTCCTCTCCACTGCCCTGGAGGAATGTAGCCAAGTCAGCGGCGCGTAAGAGTTCAGGCGGTTTTTCATTAGATAGGTCGATCAATATCCATTGGGGGTGTTGTGCGATGTAACTCTGTGCCTGCTCTAAAGTAATTTCCTGTTGAGCAACAATAAAACGCCGATCCATTTGACTTGCAACACCCACACCACTGAGCATCTGCTGACGCCAGGTTGGGGTACCGGCCTTGTCTAATGCACGCAGTGTCTCCAGGTAAATTCCCTGGGTGCCGAAAAATTGTCGACTGATCAAGGTGGCCACCACGATCATCATCATGCCGGGGAACAGCACATTGGGGTTGTAGGTCAATTCGAGAATAGCGAGTAGGGCGGCGAGGGGTGCGTTGAGCATGGCAGCCATCATTGCTGCCATACCCACCATGGCGTAAAAGCCAGGGCTCGCGGTGTGCTCACCCAGCCACATATTGGCAAGGCCGCCGGCGATACCACCGAGACAGGCACCGAGGATCAGGCTGGGTCCAATGACGCCTCCGGGAATACCCAACCCGGACCCTAGGGCGGTGGCAACCAGCTTGGCCGCAACAATAACCACCAAAGTGTTTACGCCCAACTCTCCCAGCATGGCCATTTGCAATGTGTCGTAGCCCCCACCGAGAATTTCTGGGACCCAGATTCCGATGGTGCCTGTCACCAGTCCGACCACTAAAAAACGCAATAGTGGGGATCGATTATTCTGCTTGGTGAGTTTGCGGTGGGCCAGTATGAAAAGTGCAGCCAGAAAGCCGATAGCCAGTGCACACAAAAATAAAATTGGCAATTCGGCCAGGGAGTTGAGATGGATTGCCGGCACATTAAAGTCTGGTTCGCGCCCAAAAGTGAGCTGGGTGATTGCGCTCCCAGTTACCGCCGCCAACATAACCGGTAAAAAACCGGCCACGGAATATTCCAGCATTACCACTTCCATAGCGAATACCACACCGGCCAGGGGGGTGTTGAAAGAAGCGGCAATCGCGGCGGCAACACCACAACCGAGCAGGTTGCGCGCAGAATTATTGGGTAGTCGCAGTGTACGGGCTAACCAGCTACCACTGGCGGCACCCAGATGTACAGCTGGGCCTTCTCGCCCGACCGAATGCCCGCTAATTAGGGCGATGGCACCGGCGAAAAATTGCAGTATTGCGTTGGATATCGGCATATTGCCCTGGTGGTTATAGAGACGGTCGAGCACATGCACTACACCGACGTCGTAGCGCTTGGGACTGAGCGCCAGGTAAATAACCCCGATGAGTAGAGAGCCGATTATCGGTAGGGCAAACCGCCACTGTGGGGGCAACGACTCATAATTTTGGGGGACTGAAAGAAAAAAAGTTGTCGGCCACTCCATAGCAAAACGGAATAACACTGTGACTCCACCGGCGAGTGCTCCGGTAATCAAAGCCATGCCAAGCAGTGGCGCCAGGGCTTCCCGGGCAGAGAGTTGCAGGCGGATCTGTTCCAGGCCGTTTGTCTTTGGTAAGTAACGGCTCAGGGTGCTTTTAAGTGAAATCCTGGGGCGCTGTGACACCGCACATCCTTCAAGGTCCGGGGCTTGTGTTAGAGTGCTTGGCTGATTTTATGATTATCGTCTCAATTGACGAATTTATCGGGAGAGTTTTGCAAGGTGATTAAGGTAGCAATTGTCGGAGGCACCGGCTACACGGGAGTGGAACTGCTGAGGATTTTGGCGACACATCCTCAGGTAAAGGTAACCGCAATCACCTCACGATCCCTGAAGGGAACATCTGTCGCTGAATTATTTCCCAGTCTGCGTGGTCATTATGACCTGGCTTTTTGTGAACCGAATGTTGAGCAGCTGGCTAGCTGTGATCTTGTATTTTTTGCGACTCCCCATGGAGTTGCACAAGCGCAGGTGCCGGCGCTGATTGAACGCGGCGTGCGGGTGGTTGACCTCTCCGCTGATTTTCGTCTCAAGGACATTCCCTCCTGGGAAGCCTGGTACGGTCAGCAGCACGCAGCTCCGGCCTTGGCTAAGGAGGCGGTTTACGGGTTACCCGAAGTCAACCGCGCCGATATTGCAGCTGCGCAACTGGTGGCTTGTCCCGGTTGCTATCCCACTGCGATTCAGTTGGGCTGGATCCCTCTAGTGGAAGCGGGGGTAGTGGAACCATCAGAACTGATTGCCAGTGCGGCTAGTGGTGCTAGTGGTGCCGGGCGTCAGGCCAAGACCGATCTAATTCTGGCGGAAAATAGCGATAACTTCCGTGCCTACTCCGCTGCGGGCCATCGCCATTTACCAGAGATTGAGCAGGGGCTGCGGAATATACAACCACTCGGTGCCAACCCAGTAAAGGTGACATTTGTGCCGCACCTACTTCCTATTGTCAGGGGCATCCACGCCACACTTTTTGCTAAAACTAGCTCCTCAGCGAGCCTGTCGGCAAGTGAATTGCAGATGCTATTTGAGCAGCGTTACAAAGATGAGCCCTTTGTGGATGTACTGCCGGCTGGAAGTCACCCTCAAACCCGTAGTGTGCGCGGAACAAATGTGTGTAGGATTTCCGTGATGCAGCCCCAGGATCGGGATACCCTGGTGGTAATGTCGGTGATCGACAATCTTGCCAAGGGCGCCTCGGCTCAGGCGGTCCAAAATATGAACATTATGTTTGGCTTAACTGAGACGTTGGGCTTGGAGAGCCCTGCGCTGCTGCCTTAAAATCAAATAATTACGACAACCGGCAATTCCGGTTTGGCCCCAGCGAATTTTATGGAGCTCAAAGTGAAAGGCAGCAAGCAGTACCGTATGAAAGTGGTGCCTCATCGCCCCTTCTCCGGCGTGATTGCGGTAGGTGGAGTCACCTTGTTGGTTTTGGTCACCGCTGCTGGTTCTTATTTTGCGGGCCAATACCATCTACGTAAAAACCTCGATGAAAAGACTCTGGAGTACACCCGGGTGCTGGAGAAACTCGAGGCGCTTAATAGCGAGAATGAAGCGTTGCGCCTGCGTGCAGCTACCGCCGAGCAGTCTTTGGTAATCGGTGAGCAGGCCAGTGAAGCGGTGCGAACTGAGTTGGTACAGAAAGAGAGTCAGATTGCCGAGCTGAAGCAGGAAATCTCTTTTTATCGAGGGGTCATGGCGCCAGCAGAAGGAGGGGAAGGGGTTTCAATTGGACGTTTTATTCTCTCCCAGACTGCTGATGCGCGCAGCTATCAGTACAAGCTGCAAGTGCAGCAGTCGGCAGCGCGCCGCAATGTAATCAAGGGGGCTGCCACTTTTACAGTTGTGGGTCGTCAAGATGGTGAGCCAATGCGCTACGCCCTCAAAGACTTATCGGAGCAGGTGGATACAGAATCTATACCGCTGCGTTTTAAATATTTTCAGAACATTGAGGGTGAGTTGAGCCTACCGGAAGGATTTATTCCAGAGGGTGTGGAGCTGTCGCTCAAATCCAGTGGGCGCACGGGTTTCAATATTGAACAGCGCTACGGCTGGTTGGTACAGAAAAGCTAGCATTGATGCCAAAGGCATGAGGTTTTAGGGATTATGTTAAGAAAAAAAGAGAAGCACGTAACTATGGCCAGCACCGGTAGTAACCATACCACTCTGATCGCGCGCCAGACGGAAGTCACTGGTGATATACACTTTCGCGGTAACCTGGTAATCGAGGGCAAAGTAAAGGGCAATGTTTCCGCTCATAGCGACAGCGATGCCCGCTTGCAGATTGTTGAGGGTGGCGTTATAGAGGGAGAAATCCGTGTGCCCCAGGTGGTCATCAATGGTAATGTGAGTGGAGATGTATTCGCTGCCCGTCATTTGGAATTGGCGTCCAAAGCGATGGTTGAGGGCAATGTACACTACAAGTTGATTGAGATGATGAAAGGTGCCCAGGTCAATGGCGCCTTGGTTTCCAATGCTGACCTCAGTTCTGCGGGTGAGCCCCCTATGATTGGGTATTCCGAAGACGAGACGGTGATAGAAGCCTCATAAACTAAACCTTAAATTACTGCCCCGGTTCTCACTGATGCTGGGGTCTGTTGTGCCAAATACTTGACTGATTTGCTGGGTTTAAGCAAGATGACGCCCCCGAGGCTGTGCTCAGTATGGTTTTTATACGAGCTGCGAACGTCCCGATGAGTTGAGAGAGACTTATGTCAGAAGCTGTATCCTTTTCTCCTGCACCACTAGTGGTCACCGATAAAGCGGTGGCTAAGGTCAAGAGCCTGTTGGAAGAGGAGGGCAACCCGGAATTAAAGCTCAGGGTCTTTGTAACCGGTGGCGGCTGCTCTGGATTCCAGTACGGCTTTACCTTCGATGAACTGGTTGCCGAAGACGATGCCATTATCGAAAAGGATGGTATCCAGGTGCTGGTTGATGCGATGAGCTACCCCTATTTAGTGGGTGCCAATGTGGACTACGAGGAGGGTCTGGCTGGTTCCCGCTTTGTGGTGCAAAACCCCAATGCCTCTTCGACCTGTGGCTGCGGCTCATCTTTCTCAATCTGAGCCGCTCGTCAGCTAGCCGCTTAAGGGGGGTAGATAGCCCCTAGCACGGCTTCTTTTTTTGCTCCGGTCACACCGGGGCAATTACCGGGCAGGCCGAGTAATGTCTGCCGTGCCAGCCAGGCAAAGCCCACTGCCTCAAGCCAATCGGCATCAATACCATAGGTGCCGGTATCGGCAATCGACCAAGTGGGCAACCGCCTCTGCAACCTGGATAACAAATCCTTATTCCTGGCCCCGCCACCGCATATTAGCAACTCTCCACCATCAGCGAATGAATGCACGGCTTCAGCAATACTTGCGGCGGTAACTTCCGATAGAGTTGCCTGTACATCTGCGGGAGCTAACTCTAGCCCAGCCAGGGCCTGTTCTAGCCAGTTGGCATTGAAAGTTTCACGCCCAGTGCTCTTGGGAGGCTCAGCGGAGAAGTAGGGGGCCGACATCAAGCGATTGAGTAACTCTGGACTTACGCGTCCGCTGGCTGCCCATCCGCCGTCCCGATCGAAAGGTTGTTTTTTGTGCAGACCTACCCAGTAATCCAGTAGGGCATTGCCGGGGCCAGTATCGTAACCACAAATGCTGCCATCGGCTTTCAGCTCGGTGATATTGGCCATGCCGCCAATATTGACAACGGAACGGTTGCCTTCGGTTTTGAATGCGGCGCGGTGGAAGGCGGGCATCAATGGTGCCCCTTGGCCTCCCAGGGCCATATCGCGTCGACGAAAATCTGCGATAGTGCTGATACCCGTCAGTGCCGCAATGGTGTTGGGGTCGCCCAACTGTAGGGTAAAGGGGGAGCTAACGGTGCCGGGTGGCCGGTGCCTGACAGTTTGTCCGTGGCTGCCGACTGCGGTGACATCGCTCGGTTCTATACCGGCACGAGCTAATAGGGTATTCGTTGCCTCGGCAAATACTTGGCCAAGCTGTCGATCCAGCTGTCCCGCACGGTCTAATTCTGAGGGACCTGGAGAGCATAGAGCGAGGATGGCACTGCGCAATGAAGGGTGGATAGGGTGGCTTAAAGCTGCCAGGATGCGCGGCTTGATTTTCTCTTCGCCGCCAAAATCGACCAGTACCGCGTCGATAGCATCGACGCTGGTACCGGACATCAGGCCGATAAAAAGATCGGACATAAAAATAGTGCTTGTTTAGTTGTCGTCTTCGAGTTTTGCCAGGGCGGGGCCCTGGTAATTTTCCAGCTTAGCCAGCAGCGGTTGGGTTTGGTTTTTAAAGCGTGTCATTTCCGCTGAGGGCACAGACTTGGCCTTGGGCAGTTTACGCACGATCGTGGCCGGGTTGCGGTGTCTGCCGTCCACCAGGAATTCATAGTGCAAGTGAGGGCCGGTGGCATAGCCAGTAGAGCCGACAGTGCCAATAACCTGGCGCTGTTTTACTCGTTGGCCTCTCTTCACTTTACGCTTTGTTAGGTGCAAATAGCGGGTAACGTAGCGTTCGCCATGCTGAATAAATACATAGTTGCCATTGGGCTTACTGTAGCCGGATGCAATGACTCGGCCGTCGCCCGTTGAGTAAACTGGAGTGCCGCGCGGAGCAGCATAATCGGTACCGTTGTGAGGACGACGCGACTTAAACACTGGATGTAGACGGCGAGGATTAAAGTGTGAGCTGATACGCACTATATCCAATGGCGTGCGAATAAACGCCTTGCGCATGCTTTTACCTTCAGGTGTGAAGTAATTGGCATCGCCACTACTATCGACATAGCGAACTGCGCTGTAAGTATTTCCCTGATTGGTAAAGCTGACGGCGAGAATAGGACCATTGCCGATTTTCTCTCCGTCGAGGAATTTTTCTTCAAACATCACACTGAAACTGTCGCCTTTGCGAATATCCAGTGCGAAATCGATATCCGAACTGAAGACATCGGCCATTTCCATGATCAGGCTATCGCTCAAACCGGCATCACTACCGGCAACAAATAATGAGCTATCAATTTGTCCCTGGCGGTAAGCGGGATGGCTGTCGGGTTCACGCTGGACTAAATCGTGTTGGAACCTGCTTTCCGCATCGCGGGTAAATCTGACCTGACGGAGTTGGTCTTTTTGCAGCGCTAAACCTTGCAATTTTCCATCCGCATTGACTGTAAAAGTCAATTCTTCGCCAGGATTAAGTCGCGCTAATTTTTTCGCTTCCTTGCCACTACCCAGTAGCTGATACATCTCCCCGGCGCTCACTTTGGCGCGCTTAAACAGATCGGATAGAGTGTCACCATTACGTACGGTCAAGCTTAATGACTGTACTTTAGCCACAGTTGCTGTGGCTAATGCAATACCTTGCTCGGGAGTAACTTTCTCAACATGCACGGGTTGCTGATCGGTCACGGTCTCTTCAGTTGAAGATAAATTGACGGGAAGGGGCATACGCTTGGCTTCCACTTCCGGCGTTGGAATAAAAACTGCCAACACCAGCACACAGGCCGCGGCACTAGCCGTGAGCGCATGTACGCGGGGAAAATGTTTGGGCAAGGCGCCTATACGGACACGGGATGTCGGTTTGCGATGATTCTGCATGGTATTAACGGGCGGCGCCGGCTGTGGTTGTTATCTGCGCTTGGAGTAATGAGTGTTTAAAAAACAGGCATTGAAGAGACTTTATAGCAAAAAAGCCGCCTGGGTTCACTGGGTAATTGACCCATATCTCCATGAATTAGTTCCTCAGCACTTATTTCATCATTTCAGTGGGGCTATAAGGCCCGCTTGTATTTGCCAAAAAGTTCGGTAATGTTGCAGCGCATTTTGCCGCCGCCCGGTGGCGCTATTTTCAAGCCTAAATATGAGGGGAAAGCATGGCTGGGGTCGACATGACACTGCTTGAAGACTTGGACCGTCGCGGATTAATCAATCAGGCGACTGGTGACGGCGAACTTACGCAGCATTTGTCTGAGAGCCGAACCCTTTATTGTGGCTTTGATCCCACCGCGGACTCCCTTCATATAGGCAGTCTAGTACCGTTGTTGACTTTGAAGAGGTTTCAGGCGGCAGGTCACCAACCGATTGCTCTGGTAGGCGGTGCTACCGGTTTAATCGGGGATCCATCTTTTAAAGCCCAAGAGCGCAGTCTAAATACCCCGGATGTGGTTGCCGGCTGGGTTGAGAAGTTGAAGAACCAAGTTTCTCAGTTTATCGATTTTGACTGTGGTGAAAACAGCGCACTGGTAGCGAATAATCTGGACTGGACACGTGAGTTGAACGTGCTCGACTTTCTACGTGACGTGGGAAAACATTTCTCAGTCAATAATATGGTGAATAAAGAGTCGGTTAAGCAGCGCATTCAGAGGGAGGGAGAGGGTATCTCCTTTACTGAATTTTCCTATATGTTGCTGCAGTCCATGGATTTTTCCGAACTGTACAAACGCAATAGTTGCACTTTGCAGATCGGCGGTTCCGACCAGTGGGGTAATATTACCGGCGGTGTTGATCTGACCCGTCGCCAGCACCGCGGTAAAGTTTATGGTTTGACCTTGCCATTAGTGACCAAGGCGGATGGTACCAAGTTTGGTAAAACGGAAAGCGGTACTATCTGGCTCGACCCCAAACGTACTAGCCCCTATGCCTTTTACCAATTCTGGCTGAATACCGCCGATGCGGATGTCTATAAATTCCTGCGTTACTTCACCTTTTTGAGTGTCGATGAAATTGAAGCCATTGAGCAGACTGATGGTGAGCGAGCCGGTAAGCCCGAGGCTCAGAGTATTTTGTCTCGAGAAGTAACCCGTCTGGTACATGGTGAAGAGGGGTTGGCTGCAGCTGAGCGTATTTCTCGGGCGCTCTTCTCAGGGGATATTGCAGATTTATCCGCCAGTGATTTGGAACAACTTCGCCTTGATGGCCTACCCTCATCTGCACTTCCAAAAGATTTTGGTGAGCAGAGTCTGATCAACATACTTGTGGATGCAGGTATGGCGCCTTCTGGTAAGCCGGTGAAAGATGCCTTGGGTCGTAATGCCGTATTGATTAATGGCCAGGCGGTAGGCATGAGCGTCAATGCTGAGCCTGCATCAGTATTTGAGCGTGATAAAGCGATGAGTGATAGCTACTTTATCGTTCGCTTGGGTAAGAAAAAGTACCACCTGTTTACACTTATGGGCTGATGGTTTTTTGATCGCACTGGGGCTGGTGAAATTTTTTTACAGGTTTGTCATAAAAGTGCTTGCCGAGCCCCCCCTGAAGTCCGTATAGTTCACCTCCTCGCTGCTCAGGCAGCAGCGGGAAGGCAGCTCTAAGTCGTTGATTTTCTTAAGAAAATCTTTTCAAAAAA
>NZ_CP174285.1:4132500-4245000 GCF_052466695.1 Microbulbifer mixtoriginis (SeqCode)
ATTAGCCCTTAAGCTCTTTATGTTTTAGTGGAAGGTTCTGGAAAGTACCGCGATACAGGGTGATAGCCCCGTACACGAAAAGGCATTTAGAGTGAAATCGAGTAGGTCGGGACACGTGTTATCTTGACTGAATATGGGGGGACCATCCTCCAAGGCTAAATACTCCCAGCTGACCGATAGTGAACCAGTACCGTGAGGGAAAGGCGAAAAGAACCCCGGAGAGGGGAGTGAAATAGAACCTGAAACCGTATACGTACAAGCAGTAGGAGCCCTTCGGGGTGACTGCGTACCTTTTGTATAATGGGTCAGCGACTTATTGTCTGTAGCAAGGTTAACCGCTTAGGGGAGCCGTAGAGAAATCGAGTCTTAATAGGGCGTTTAGTTGCAGGCAATAGACCCGAAACCCGGCGATCTATCCATGGGCAGGTTGAAGGTTGAGTAACATCAACTGGAGGACCGAACCCACTAATGTTGAAAAATTAGGGGATGACCTGTGGATCGGAGTGAAAGGCTAATCAAGCCGGGAGATAGCTGGTTCTCCTCGAAAGCTATTTAGGTAGCGCCTCGCGTCTCACCCTCGGGGGTAGAGCACTGTTTGGGCTAGGGGGTCATCCCGACTTACCAACCCCATGCAAACTCCGAATACCGAGGAGTGCAATCGCGGGAGACACACGGCGGGTGCTAACGTCCGTCGTGGAAAGGGAAACAACCCAGACCGCCAGCTAAGGTCCCAAATACCAGTTAAGTGGGAAACGATGTGGGAAGGCCCAGACAGCTAGGAGGTTGGCTTAGAAGCAGCCATCCTTTAAAGAAAGCGTAATAGCTCACTAGTCGAGTCGGCCTGCGCGGAAGATATACCGGGGCTAAAACTGGTAACCGAAGCTGCGGATGCTCTTAGGAGCATGGTAGAGGAGCGTTGTGTAAGCCGTTGAAGGTGGATCGGGAGGTCTGCTGGAGGTATCACAAGTGCGAATGCTGACATGAGTAACGACAAGGGAGGTGAAAAACCTCCCCGCCGGAAGACCAAGGGTTCCTGTCCAACGCTAATCGGGACAGGGTTAGTCGACCCCTAAGGCGAGGGCGAAAGCCGTAGTCGATGGGAAACAGGTTAATATTCCTGTACTCGCTATTGCTGCGACGGAGTGACGGAGAAGGCTAGGCCAGCATGGCGATTGGTTGTCCATGTTTAAGGTTGTAGGCTGGGGACTTAGGCAAATCCGGGTCCCTAAGGCTGAGAACTGATGACGAAGCCCACTTAGTGGGTGAAGTGGTTGATGCCCTGCTTCCAGGAAAAACTTCTAAGCTTCAGGCAATAGTGAATCGTACTCTAAACCGACACAGGTGGTCAGGTAGAGAATACCAAGGCGCTTGAGAGAACTCTGGTGAAGGAACTAGGCAAAATGGTACCGTAACTTCGGGAGAAGGTACGCCGGTTTTGGTGATGGGACTTGCTCCCTAAGCTGAGGCCGGTCGAAGTGACCAGGTGGCTGCGACTGTTTATTAAAAACATAGCACTCTGCAAACTCGTAAGAGGACGTATAGGGTGTGACGCCTGCCCGGTGCCGGAAGGTTAATTGATGGGGTTAGCTTCGGCGAAGCTCTTGATCGAAGCCCCGGTAAACGGCGGCCGTAACTATAACGGTCCTAAGGTAGCGAAATTCCTTGTCGGGTAAGTTCCGACCTGCACGAATGGCGTAACGATGGCCACGCTGTCTCCACCAGAGACTCAGTGAAATTGAAATCGCTGTTAAGATGCAGTGTACCCGCGGCTAGACGGAAAGACCCCGTGAACCTTTACTACAGCTTTGCACTGAACTTTGAGCCTACTTGTGTAGGATAGGTGGGAGGCTTTGAAGCAGTAACGCTAGTTACTGTGGAGCCGTCCTTGAAATACCACCCTGGTATGTTTGAGGTTCTAACTCTGGTCCGTTATCCGGATCGAGGACAGTGTATGGTGGGTAGTTTGACTGGGGCGGTCTCCTCCCAAAGAGTAACGGAGGAGTACGAAGGTGCACTCAGCATGGTCGGAAATCATGCAATGAGCATAATGGTATAAGTGCGCTTGACTGCGAGACAGACATGTCGAGCAGGTACGAAAGTAGGTCATAGTGATCCGGTGGTTCTGTATGGAAGGGCCATCGCTCAACGGATAAAAGGTACTCCGGGGATAACAGGCTGATACCGCCCAAGAGTTCACATCGACGGCGGTGTTTGGCACCTCGATGTCGGCTCATCACATCCTGGGGCTGAAGCCGGTCCCAAGGGTATGGCTGTTCGCCATTTAAAGTGGTACGCGAGCTGGGTTTAGAACGTCGTGAGACAGTTCGGTCCCTATCTGCCGTGGGCGTTGGAAATTTGAGAAGAGTTGCTCCTAGTACGAGAGGACCGGAGTGAACGAACCTCTGGTGTTCGGGTTGTCACGCCAGTGGCATTGCCCGGTAGCTATGTTCGGACGGGATAACCGCTGAAAGCATCTAAGCGGGAAGCCTCCTTCAAGATTAGATTTCCCTGACTCCTTGAGAGTCCTAAAGGGCCGTGGAAGACTACCACGTTGATAGGCTGGGTGTGGAAGCGTTGTGAGGCGTTGAGCTAACCAGTACTAATTGCCCGTGCGGCTTGACCATACAACAGAGATGGTTACTAACGACTAGCTAAGCTAGCGGATTGTGGAATGAAAGACACACAATGATCGCTTGCGGTGTATTACTACAGATTGTTTTACCGACTTATTTGGGGTTATCGCCGGTCACCAGACCGAGGCAAACAGCGATAACACGGCAGGCCAAGCAGATTGCTTATAAGACCAACGCCAACCCAAGCCAGTTTGCCTGACGACAATAGAGTTGTGGAACCACCTGATCCCTTGCCGAACTCAGAAGTGAAACGCAACATCGCCGATGGTAGTGTGGGGCTTCCCCATGTGAGAGTAGGTCATCGTCAGGCTTCTAATCCGAAAAGGGCCACCCAATAGGGTGGCCCTTTTTTTATGTACAAAAATATTGAATGCATAAAAAAATAAAAACAGAGAATAAAAAATAAAATTCAAAATACAGAAAAATAAAAAGCCCAATCGAATTTTTACTCGCAACACTCCCGCCGAAAAATCCAACTCGGTAAATGCCAATGAAAAAAGCGCAGGCTCTAAAAAGCTCCGAAGAGCCTTCCCTCCTATAAATAAAGCGCTTTCTTAAGTTTTTTCTGTAAGGAAAAAATGAAAATACAAAAAAATAACGCGCTTTATTTAATCTGTACCTCAAGCACCACCAAAAAAACACCTGAAATAAAAAAAGTGCTCTTTAAACTAGAAAAATCATTGCGTTGAAAAAAACGGCGCAGAAATAACAATAAAAATACCGGTGATTTTTTGCACGTTTTAATGAACCTGTGCAACCACGGGGCCTGGCGCGGATATACCGCAGTTATGCACAAGTCTATCCAGACTTTCTGTTAATAACGCCAAGCGGTGGAAAGTGGATAAATGGCTGGTGTTTTTTTGCCCGTTGAAAAGGGCCCCGCGGAAACAGGGGCCTGAGCGTGGATATCCCTGAGTTATACACAGCTCTATCCATGGATTCTGTTAGTAACAGCCTGTTAATGGAATGGTCATCAGCAGGAAACAGAAATATGCCTTGCTGTTGTGGGTAACTTGGAAGGATATTTGGCTGTGTGTAAAAGGGGAGTAATAAAAAGCCCCTAGAGAGGGGCTTCTGAAAGTACTTAAAACTTGAATTAATTGACCTGCTCATAGGCATTGTCCGGAACTAGATCATACTGCATTTCTTTCAAGCGTAATTCATCGAGAGGAACAAGAGCTGAGGGAAGAGTAAAGTGCCGAATAACTGTACCTGCCTGGCAGTCTATTATCTCAATATCTTCCTGTGTCTCCTGCAGACTATGTAACAAGCCCTTCAGGTGGGTTGCACTGGCATTGGAGAGGGATTGGTAATCATGTGTGCCATTGAGCCTGACAAAACGAGCTTCGGCGCCAGCTTCTTCTATACGGAGCCAGGCAATACCGGCTTCCTTTCCAGGTTCTCCAAAGACTATAGGGCCGAGAGAGTCTTCGTCAACAGGAGCAAAATCTGTGTCGGTTGGGGATAGTAAGGTACCTACCCAAACCCAGCCAGGGAGGCTTATACGGCTAAGCTGCCACTCACACAACCAGACAGTTTGATCGTCATCAATACGGAATTCTCGATAGTCTCTTTGGCTAAGGTAATTGTCAAAGGAGACTTTGGCGGTGGGGTTGTCTCTGCGGAAGCTGTGTAGTTGTTGGGTCATCTCATAATTGACTTCCCAGTGTTTTTTTAATCGCCATTGCATGGGGTATTGTCCCCACTCAACGATATATTCTTCCCGCTCAGAAATGGTTTCAACCACTCGCCAAAAAGCGCCATCAATCAGTATGCAAGTTTCACCAATTTTACATCCTGGCGCGATGATGCTGCACTCGGGAGATGCTTCAGAAGCACTGACGATATGCTCAGCACGCCCCTCAATAACTTCATACCAGGGAAAACCGTGGCGCAGAGGGGGAGGAAAAGCCAGTGCTGGTCGGCCACCAAGTAAGCGACGGAAAAGTACCGACTTCTCAATTTCAAGGTCAGAAAGTGTATAGCCCTCCTGCTGGGTGATCTGGCCCCAGGCAAAAGCGGCTCGAATTAAGTGTTTTTCACGGTCTGAAAAGCTCATGGGTGCAGTCATGGGCAAGCTAAAACTGAAACCTTACCACTCAGAGCAGATGGGTGCTAATGCAATTCTTCGAGATTGAGTGGCTTGGGACAGAGATGTTGGAAGTTGGATACACTGCGATGCTTGGCACCATAGATTAAGGAGAATAATAACGTGTTAGGGGTAAACAGTCTTCGAACGGCTATCGCCATATTAAGCGTCTTGTTATTAGCGCCGGTAATAACTGCAAAGGAATTGTCTAATACGCAGGAATGCTATTTGGATGGTTGGCGGCACCCATTAAGGTGCGAGCGAATTTCAGTGGGGCACGGAGATAGCAAGGTAAATTTAGCAGTATTTGTTTCACCGGCTCTAGATGAGACGCTGCGAGAGCCTTTATATCTTCTTGCTGGTGGTCCAGGTCAGGCCGCGAGTGGTCTGATTCCGCTATTGCACACATTCCGAAAAATTAATCAGAAGCGGGCAATAGTCATGGTTGACCGGAGGGGAACCGGGCACTCTCGGTCATTTGGTTGTGGTATAGATCGGCATACACCAATGGATTTATCACTGATTTCCAAAGAATTGGAGCAGTGTTATCTACAGCAGGCTAATTTTGCTAATTCATTGAGTAGTCGACAAGCGGTTGAGGACCTGGAAAAGGTACGAAAGCATTTTAATCACAAGCAAATATCTCTTTGGGGGGGATCTTGGGGGACCCGAACAGCGCTTCTCTATCAACAGTGGTATCCGAACAGTTTGAAATCATTGGTGCTCGATGCGGTTGCACCTATCGATACAAAAGTCTTTTTGAGTGCTGCAGCTGCGGAGGACGCTATTCAAATACTGATGCGTGATTGCAACTTAGAGTTAAGCTGTTCTAAGTTTGGAAGCTGGCGGGAAGTGTTGGATAAATTATTAAGTCAATGGGATGAGTCTAAATCCATAGATTTCCCTGATCCTGTGACAGGAAAGCCAATGAAGCACTCAGTGTCTCGTTGGATGCTACAAAATACTATACGTGCTGCCCTTTACTCTCCAGAAGCTGCTGCACAATTACCCTTTGCTATTCAGCAGGCTGGCTTGGGGAATTATTATCCGCTTGCGGGTATTACTGGTTTATTTCCCGAGTCAGCGTTAGGTATGTCTCTTGGCTTAACGCTTTCTATTGCTTGTGCGGAAGAATTATCCCGTATCAGTGAGGAGGAGGTTTTAGCTGATACTAATGGGTCTTTTGCGGGGAATGCTTTTCTTGAGATATTTGAACGTGGTTGTGAAGTTTGGCCTGTAGCCGATCGCTCCTATGCTAAACCACAACATCGAGAGCACCCAGTTTTACTAATTTCCGGGGAAGCCGATCCAATAACACCTCCAAGATATGCCGAAAAACAACTTGGCTACTTGACCAATAAACAGCATTTAATCATTGCTAGCGGTGGTCATATTAATTCCATGAGAGGTTGTGTACCGCAGTTAATCGAAGAGTTCCTGGACTCTTCAGGGAAAGAATTGGCAACGACCTGTGTTGATGAAATTCACAGGCCACCGTTTGTGAGTGGAATTTATGGGCCAGAGATAATGCAGCGCGTAGCGCCCACCACTGCAAGTGGAAAGCTTGGGGAGAATGCACTGTGATTAAGGTTGAGGGGGTAAATAAGCAATTTTCTGGGGTTTCTATACTGCGCAATCTTAGCTTTTCTGTGCCAGATGGTGAGATAACGGCCTTGCTTGGTGCTAACGGTGCTGGAAAGACCACGTGCCTGCGAATTATTGCTGGTCTTTTGAAGGCAGATAGCGGCAAAGTTTTTGTTGGTGATATAGACCCTTGTGAAAATCCAAAAGGTGCTCGTAGGCAGCTTGGTATTGTAGGTGATAGGGAGGGGCTTTATGAGCGACTCACTGTTGCAGAATATTTATCGTTTTTTGCCTGTGCTCAAGGGCTGACTGGGTCAGAATTAGAATTTGCACTGCAATCGGTTAAGGAAGAATTAGAGCTATCGAACCTGTGGAATCGCCGAACCAAGGGGTTTTCTCAGGGAGAGCGGATGAAAGTTTCTCTCGCTAGAGCATTGGTGCATCGTCCGAGTCACTTGGTGCTCGATGAGCCAACCCGGGGGTTGGATATACTTGCTGCTCGCCTGTTACGTAAGACGCTTTTGCGCTTGAGGGCAGAGGGAACTGCTGTTTTATTTTCCAGCCATATTATGGCTGAAGTGCTCGAGCTATCCGACAGAGTGCTAGTTATGGCGGGAGGTTCGATAGTGGGGAGCGGGACCCCGGATGAACTTATGCAACAGACTGGCTCCGCAAGCCTTGAGGATAGCTTTGTGGAGCTTGCCTATGGGAATTTGTTAGAAAAAGACAAATGCGGTGAGCCGGTAGGATGAGTTTTAAAAATCTATTTTCTTTGCAGATGCGAGCATTACTTCTTAAAGAGTTACGCGAAGTTTGGCGTGATCGACGCGCCCTAATGATCACGCTAGGTTTCACCTTATTGTTCCCTGTGCTGATCATTAGTAGTGGCGCTTTATCTTTGAAAGTAATGTCTGATACCTCCTTTGATGTAGCTATTATTGGGGCTGAGTATGCGCCGCTGTTGGAGGAGCAGTTACAGACAGGGGACTTGCGAATTGAGCGCTTGCAAGATGGGGCTCCTAAAGCGCTTTTAGCAGATACATATGATGTGGTTCTGCGAGTAGAGCAAAACTTTACTGAAGATTATCGAAGCCTGTTGTCTCCCAAGATTTATCTGTATGTAAATAGTGCCGATCAGTCTGCGGGGCGTGCTGTACAGCTGGTGCAGCAGCAGTTGGCGCTATTTCAGCAGGTGATTGTGCGGCAGCGTTTAGCGGCCAGAGGTTTAGCAACTCAGGTTTTAGCACCGTGGCAGCTTGAGGTGCGGGATGTCAGTACGCCGTCCAGTCGAGGATTGGCAATTTGGGGACTGATGGTTCCCTTGTTACTGATAATGGCACTGCTAGTGTGTAGTGCGGCCCCCTCTATTGATACTTCTGCTGGGGAGCGTGAGCGCATGACCATTGAGGTATTATTACAGCAGCCTATAAGCAGCTGGCAACTTGTGGTGGCGAAAGCTGTAGCCGTTACCAGTATTGGTTGGTTTGGTGCACTTCTTTCTCTGGCAGTTTTAACTGTATCACTTAGCTTGCTTCCCTTGGCTGAGATTGGTGTCCGCTTTTCAGCTGGCATCAATGAACTGATGGCGATAAGTCTTATTTTACTGCCCTTAGCAATTCTGGTTGCGGTATTGCAGATTCTGCTATCTCTGCGTTCCCGTTCCTTTAAAGATGCCCAGATTCAGCTGAGTATTTTACAGGCTCTACCTGTCACACTGTTAATTGTATTGAAGTTGTCCAATATTGAACTGGACTCGCCCTTGTGGCAGTTGACACCACTTATCGGGCAGCAGCAGTGGTTGAGTGAATTAATGGCTGGGGAGTCCGTTTCTGTCTCCCTGGTGATAGCTGGTTCCCTGGTCACCCTTTCTTTGGTCGGGCTGTGTATATTAGTAGGTGCCCGTGCTTTACGGCGTGAAAGCTTACTTGGGGCAACCTAGCTGGTGAACTGAGAGTTGTAATGGCATGAACGATTTTCGCGAGGGTCTGCTGAGTATCAATTTGCAGTCCATTGCTGACAACTACCTGGATCTGACTAAGCGACTGGCAGCGGGTACTCGCTGTGGCGCAGTAGTCAAAGCGGATGCCTATGGCCTTGGTATGAATCAGGTAGTGCCGGCTTTGTATAGACAGGGTTGCCGAGACTTTTTTGTGGCAACGCAAACGGAAGGGGAGCGCCTGCGTAAAGAGCTGGGTGATAGCGTTCGCATTGTTATCTTGACTGGGGTGCGCACCGGGGCAGAGCTGGAATGTGCACGCGCAGGATTAATGCCGACACTTTTCACACTAGAGCAGTTGCGCAACTGGGTGGATATTTCCGTTAGCGAGGGGATTAAGGCGCCTTGTGCGGTAAAGATAGATTCGGGTATGACTCGCCTGGGTATGTCTCCCGAAGAGTTTGACCTACTGCTAAGGGATAGTCAGTTGTTGCGCTCGGCGGATATTCGTATTTTGCTGAGCCACCTTGCCTGTGCGGATGAACCCCAGCACCCACAAAACAATATTCAGTTGCGTAGCTTTAAAGCGGCTGGGGAAAGATTGAGGGCCCTGTGCCCTGAGGTTCAGCTGAGTCTCGCCAATTCATCGGGTATTTTCCTAGGTGAAGAGTATCATTTTGATATTGCGCGGCCGGGCTCTGCGCTTTATGGCGTCAATCCAATACCCGGGACCACAAACCCTATGCGCTCAGCTGTGGCACTCAGTCTGCCTATCGTGCAAAAGCGATTTGTCAGTCGTGAACAATGGGTAGGCTATGGAGCTACCCAACAAATAGCAGCGGGCAGCTGGTTGGCGGTAGCCCGTGGTGGATATGCCGATGGAATAATCCGGGCTCAGGGAGGGCGCGGTTGTGGCTGGGCCTATGGCCGCCAACTGCCGATAATTGGCCGGATTTCCATGGATTCCACAACGTTTGATATTTCTGCTCTCTCTCATGAGGAGCGGGAATCCCTCCAATCGATTGAGATACTGAATAAAGACCTGACCGTAGATGAGGTGGCTGAATACGCTGGCACCATAGGTTATGAAGTGCTGACCAGCTTAGGGCACCGTTATTTCCGTCGCTATATAAAAAGTTAATTACCTTGCTAGACACTATTAAGAAAAGTCCACTGGAACCATTGCGCCCAGTTTTGGAATTATTGGCTGATGGCGAGACGCACTCTGGCGAGGCGCTAGGATTGGCTCTAGGAGTAAGCCGGGCTGCGGTTTGGAAACAGTTACAGAAGCTAGAGCAGTACGGATTGGCTTTGGAGTCTATTAAGGGGCAAGGCTATCGCTTGCCTGGTGGTTTGGAGCTCCTATCCTCAGAAAAAATTTACAGCACATTGGGTGAGCAAGCCGGGCTGCTATTGCGAGAGTTGATGCTATTTGATGAGGTCGACTCCACCAATACCCAGTTGCTATCACTTATGGAGGAAGGGAGTGGGCACGGGGTTGCACTGCTCTCCGAGCGGCAGAGTGCCGGGCGCGGTCGTCGTGGTCGGCAATGGGTTAGCCCCTATGGGACAGGCATCAGCCTATCCATTGGGTGGGAGTTCAATGGGGGGGTGCAATGCCTCGAAGGATTGAGCCTCGCCGTTGGGGTGGCTATTGCCCGGGCATTGGAGCGCTTTTCGGTACCAGATGTACGTCTCAAATGGCCAAATGATGTTTGGTGTCGCGGTCGAAAGTTATCCGGTGTTTTACTGGAGCTTAAAGGCGATCTTACGGATCGCTGTGCTGTGGTGATTGGTATTGGCTTAAATAGTGGCCTGCGAAGTGAGATTGCCACGGCAATAGATCAGCCATGGGCAGACTTGCAACAAGTGAAGCCCGGAATATCTCGCAATCAATTGGTGGCAGCGATTCTGACTGAGCTGCTACCGCTTTTATACAGCTATACCGAACAAGGTTTTGTTGCTTACCGTGAAGCCTGGATGAAGCTGGATCAGTTTGCTGGGCAAAAGGTTACTCTGCAGGCAGGGAGTCAAACCTGGAGCGGAGTTGCAGTTGGCGTTAGTGAAAAGGGTGCTTTGAAGTTAAATATGGACGGGCAAGTGCATCACTTCCATGGTGGTGAGATTTCTTTGCGGGGGCAGGTTTGATTCTCGAACTGGATATCGGTAATACCCGGGGCAAGTGGCGCCTGTTAGATGAAGTACAGGTAAGTGCCAGGGGTAGCTTTATGACTGCCGATCTGCGCGATGGGCATTTGCCCGATGGGTGGGATCTGTTGGATCCGCGGAGAGTACGCGTGGTCAATGTGGCCGGACCGCAAGTTGCGGAGACGCTGATCGGGCATATTCAGGAGTTGTTTTCACTTGAGGTGGAGTTTTCTCAGGTACTGCTGGAATGTGCTGGAGTAGCCTGTGGCTATGATAATCACCGCCTGCTCGGCACTGATCGCTGGCTGGCTATGCTGGCTGCCTATGATCGAGAGCGGCGGGCGGCCCTAATTGTCGACTGCGGCAGCGCGGTCACTCTGGATTTGGTCGACAATAGCGGGCGTCACTTAGGGGGCTACATTGTCCCTGGTGTCGGCCTTATGCAACGTTCTTTGTATCTGGATACTCATGCGGCTAAAAGTGCGCAGGATATTGCTCTAACTGAGTCCCTCGGTGCAGGCCGTAGTACCGATGAAGCCATAAACCGAGGCCTCCTGCTTATGGTGCTTGGTGCCATCGATCGTGCACTGGAAGAGTTGCGTGGATACTGTGCTGAAGAACCGCTGTTGTGGTTGACAGGCGGCGATGCCCCAGTGCTGTCAGCTCTTTATCAGCGGGAGCACCATTTGGTTCCTGAGCTGGTAATGGATGGCTTGGCGTTAAGTAATCCTTGAAATAAATAACACCCTATGCGCTGGATAGCTCTTTTCTTAATACTGTTGAATTTTGGCGTCTTTGCTTGGTTTGTTGGTACTTCAACCTCTGATAAAGAGAGAATAAGGGTTGCCGATAAAAGGGCGGAGGTACAGGTCCAGAGTATTGCCCTGGTCAATGAAATATCTCCGCAGAAGCTGTCTCCTCTGCCGATGGCTCCCATGTCGCCAGCAAAGGCAGGCTCTACTGAGCAGCTCTGCACTTTGCTTGGCCCATTTGCGGAGGAGTTACTTGGAGAGGCGATAGTACAGCGCTTAAAGTCCCTGCAGGTTTCTGCCGTATTGCGAGATGTGGAGATGCAAGGGCAGATGCGTTACTGGGTTTTTCTGCCACCATTGAATTCCAGGCGAGAAGCCTACAACCGTTTACGAGAATTGCAGGCACAGGGAATAGATAGTTATGTGATCCCCAAGGGTGCGTTGGCTGATGGTATTTCCTTTGGCATTTTCAGCGAGCGTTCGCGTGCTGAATCTCTGACAGGTGAGTTGATTAAGAAAGGCATACGGGCTCAATTCCGCGAGGAGCCTCAGACCCACGCCGAACGCTGGATCGTATTGGCGCCAGGTGCCTCAGATAGTTTAGCCCCGGATTTTTGGTTGCAGTTGCAGCAAGAGCATCCCGAGCTGGATCGTCGCCGTAATCTTTGTGAAGAAGTGTCCGGTTGATGGGGTTGGGTTAGAGGTCTAGGTCCCCAGCCGTGAAACAAGGTTCACCGTATTTTTCTATACGTGGCAACAGGCGACATAAAAATTCTGATTTTTCTGCAAAAAGGGTGTTGCGTGTCGGGATAACTTCCCATAGAATCCCGCCTCCATTGACGAGGGTGACTATTCAACTTCGGCAATGGACGGGATAGGGCTGGCGTAGCTCAGTTGGTAGAGCAGCTGACTTGTAATCAGCCGGTCGGGGGTTCGACTCCTCTCGCCAGCTCCATTTTTATCCCGGCGCTGCTCGACATTAGATTTTTCAGCTAAGTCTGTGAAATTTAAAGAAAAAAATGTTGACAGCGCGGCGGAAGGTGTAGAAAATGCACCCCGCATTGAGGCAGGGGTTCCCGAGTGGCCAAAGGGATCAGACTGTAAATCTGACGCGAAAGCTTCGGTGGTTCGAATCCACCCCCCTGCACCATTTTTTACACCGTAAGGTGTTGCCGGCAAGACAGGTAGTTTTGTCTGGAGGCTCCCGCAAGCGGGCATAGTTCAATGGTAGAACCTCAGCCTTCCAAGCTGATGATGCGGGTTCGATTCCCGCTGCCCGCTCCAACTATGGGTTCGGCTGGAATGCTCTCCAAAATGGCAAGCCTTGTGGTCGCCTAGGAAGGCGTTGATTTGCTCATGTAGCTCAGGGGTAGAGCACACCCTTGGTAAGGGTGAGGTCGGCGGTTCAAATCCGCCCATGAGCTCCATTTTTTAATAGCCGCAAGGGTGAGAGCTCTTGCGGTTGTTTGTGTCCGGGGTCGGGCTTTTCCGGGTCGGATGCGCATGTTCTGTACGTGGGTGGTGCCGTTAGCGGCTCATCTATATTAGGAGGCTGCAATGGCAAAAGAAAAGTTTGAACGTTCCAAGCCCCACGTGAACGTGGGCACCATCGGTCACGTTGACCACGGTAAAACCACCCTGACCGCTGCTCTGACCCGCGTATGTGCGGAAGTATGGGGCGGTGACGCTGTTGCTTTTGACGGTATCGACAATGCTCCGGAAGAGCGTGAGCGCGGTATCACCATCGCTACTTCTCACGTTGAGTACGAGTCCCCGACTCGCCACTACGCGCACGTAGATTGCCCGGGACACGCCGACTACGTTAAGAACATGATCACCGGTGCTGCTCAGATGGACGGCGCTATCCTGGTATGTTCCGCAGCTGACGGCCCCATGCCGCAGACTCGTGAGCACATCCTGCTGTCCCGTCAGGTAGGTGTACCTTACATCGTTGTATTCCTGAACAAAGCGGACATGGTAGACGACGAAGAGCTGCTCGAGCTGGTAGAAATGGAAGTTCGCGAACTTCTGGACCAGTACGAGTTCCCAGGTGACGACACACCAATCATCGTTGGTTCCGCTCTGATGGCCCTGAACGGCGAAGACGACAACGAAATGGGTACTACCGCTGTTAAGAAGCTGGTAGAAACTCTGGACGAGTACATCCCTGAGCCGGAGCGTGCAGTAGATCAGCCGTTCCTGATGCCGATCGAAGACGTATTCTCCATCTCTGGCCGTGGTACCGTAGTAACCGGTCGTGTAGAGCGTGGTGTAATCAACACTGGCGACGAAGTTGAGATCGTTGGTATTAAAGAAACCACCACCACTACCTGTACTGGTGTTGAAATGTTCCGCAAGCTGCTCGACGAAGGTCGTGCTGGTGAGAACATCGGTGCGCTGCTGCGTGGCACCAAGCGTGACGAAGTAGAGCGTGGTCAGGTACTGGCTAAGCCGGGCTCCATCACTCCGCACACCAAGTTCGAAGCGGAAGTGTACATCCTGTCCAAGGACGAAGGTGGTCGTCACACCCCGTTCTTTAAAGGCTACCGTCCTCAGTTCTACTTCCGTACTACCGACGTAACTGGTGCGGTTGAGCTGCCGGAAGGCACTGAAATGGTAATGCCGGGCGACAACATTCAAATGGTTGTTACCCTGATCGCTCCGATCGCCATGGAAGACGGCCTGCGCTTCGCTATCCGCGAAGGTGGTCGTACCGTAGGTGCGGGCGTTGTTGCTAAGATCATTGAGTAATCTTTGATCTTCGTGTCGCCAGGGTTCCCTGGCGGCGCAGTAGATGAGAGGGTGGTCTGTAGCCCTCTTTATCTTCGGATGCTAAGGCATCCAAGCTGTACAGGCCAGTAGTTCAATTGGTAGAGCACCGGTCTCCAAAACCGGGTGTTGGGGGTTCGAGTCCCTCCTGGCCTGCCATTTTAAACACTCCACTTGAAATAAGTTTAGGGGTGTCGCAAGACCCTACTTGTCAGTGGGGCTTTTGTGTTTTTGAGCACTAAGGACTTACTCTGTAGTGCGCTAAGGGCTTCATATATGAATGCTAAAGCAGAAGCGAAAACCTTTCGTCTTGACGGCCTGAAATGGCTGCTAATAGTGCTGCTGGTTGGTGGCGCTGTAGCGGGCAATTCTTATTATGCCGAATTCCCCCTGATTTACCGCGTGCTGGCAGTGACTGCAATCTGCCTGGCTGCCCTGGTTGTCGCGGTGAATACTGCGAAGGGTAATGCACTCTGGCAACTGTTGCGCGAAGCGCAAACGGAAGTCAGGCGCGTGGTTTGGCCGACTCGTCAAGAGGCCACCCAGACGACTGTGATTGTGGTGGTTTTTGTGTTGATTATGGCGCTAATTCTCTGGGCGCTGGACTCCGCTTTAGGTTGGGCGGCATCCAAACTCATCGGCTAAAGGTTGATACATGTCAAAGCATTGGTATGTGGTCCAGGCTTACTCGGGCTATGAGAAACGTGTAGCTAGCTCTCTCAAGGAGCGAATTGAGCTGCACGAAATGGATCACCTGTTTGGTGAAGTGCTGGTTCCCACCGAAGAAGTGGTGGAGATGCGAGCAGGGCAAAAGCGCAAGAGTGAGCGCAAGTTCTTCCCCGGTTATGTCCTGGTGGAAATGGAACTGAATGACGATACTTGGCACTTGGTAAAAGAAACTCCTCGAGTGCTCGGTTTTATCGGAGGCAAGGCGGATAGGCCGGCCCCGATCACTGATCGCGAAGCGCAGGCTATCCTGAATCGAATCGACGATTCCGCCGATAAGCCCAAGCCCAAGACCCTATTTGAGCCAGGTGAAATGGTTCGGGTTATCGATGGTCCGTTTAATGATTTCAACGGTGTGGTCGAAGAGGTCAACTACGAGAAGAGTCGCTTGCGAGTGGCTGTGTTGATCTTTGGACGCTCCACCCCAGTTGAACTGGAGTTCAGTCAGGTAGAGAAAACCTGATTCCAGTATAAATTTTTTGCCCTCTTTCGCCGCAAGGTGGAAGGGGGTTTTCGCGTCCCCGGAAAATAGATTTTATTGGTCGGGGCGGGGAGCCAGTTGCAGTAACCATTAACGGTTAGGTGTAGCAGGCGTTACCACCCATCTAGAGGAGAGCTGTAATGGCTAAGAAAGTAGAAGCTTATATCAAGCTGCAAGTTAAGGCCGGTCAGGCCAACCCAAGTCCGCCCGTTGGTCCTGCACTGGGTCAGCACGGCGTGAATATCATGGAATTCTGTAAGGCGTTCAACGCCCAGACTCAAGGCCTTGAGCCAGGTCTGCCGGTGCCGGTTGTGATCTCTGTATACAGCGATCGTTCCTTCACCTTCATCATGAAGTCCCCGCCCGCCGCAGTACTGCTGCGCAAGGCCGCCAAGATCAAGAGTGGTTCCGGTCGCCCGAATACCGACAAGGTCGGTAAGGTTACCCGCGCTCAGATCGAAGAGATCGTAGAAATGAAAAAGGCTGACCTGACTGCATCCGATATGGACGCGGCCGTGCGCACAATCGCCGGTTCCGCACGCAGTGCCGGTATCGAAGTGGAGGGTCTCTAAGTGGCTAAATTGAGCAAGCGTCAGCGCGTAATCGCTGAGAAAGTTGAAGCTGGTAAAGCATACGGCATCGAAGAAGCCGTAGCTCTGCTGAAAGAGCTGTCCAACGTTAAGTTTGCAGAGACTGTAGACGCTTCTGTAAACCTGGGTATCGATCCGCGTAAATCCGACCAGGCTGTTCGCGGTGCGACCACTCTGCCGCATGGTACAGGTAAAGAAGTTCGCGTAGCTGTTTTCACCCAGGGTGCAAACGCTGATGCCGCTAAAGAAGCGGGCGCTGACCTGATCGGTATGGACGAGCTGGCTGCCGACGTTAAAGCGGGCAAGATGGACTTCGACGTAGTAATCGCTTCTCCCGATGCGATGCGCGTTGTAGGTCAGCTGGGTCAAATCCTCGGCCCGCGCGGCCTGATGCCGAACCCGAAGACTGGCACTGTAACTCCAGACGTTGCTACCGCAGTTAAAAATGCCAAAGCTGGTCAGGTGCGTTTCCGCGCTGACAAAGGCGGCATCATCCACGGTGGTATCGGCAAAGTTGCTTTCGATGCGAACTTGCTGAAAGAGAACCTGGAAGCTCTGGTAGCAGACCTGAAGAAGGCCAAGCCGGCTTCTGCAAAAGGTGTGTACCTGAAGAAGATCACCCTGAGCACCACTATGGGCCCAGGTCTGGTTATCGACCAGTCTTCCCTGAACATCTAATTGAAGCTGTGCGCTGACACTGTTGGCGCATAGTAAATCGAACTTTGGGGTCCACTTGATGCTTAGGCAGAAATGTGGGCCGTCAAAGACCGTAGGTGCCAGATGCGTTGAGGTTTAACGTGTCTGGCTTAATCCAAATCTCGGCCAGGTTGGCCGTTGAGAGGTTTGAGCCTACGCAGACGGTGTCGCCCAAACCAGTATTTTTACTGGATTTGAGCTTTATGCACCGGAACGGATCGGGCTTTGAGCCCGGTTTTTTTCAAATCCAGGAGTGACACTATGGCTATTGGACTCGAAGACAAGAAAGCGATTGTCGCAGATGTCCAGCAAGCTGCTGAGGGTGCTCTGTCTGCGGTAGTTGCGGATTCCCGCGGCGTTACCGTAAATGACATGACTGCCCTGCGCAAAGAGGCTCGCGAGAACGGCGTTTGGTTGAAAGTCGTCCGCAATACTCTGGCGCGTCGCGCTCTGGCAGGAACCGATTACGAATGTCTGACTGACAAATTCGTAGGTCCTAGCATCATTGCATTCTCTAACGAACACCCAGGTGCCGGCGCGCGCATCCTGAGCCAGTTCGCCAAGGGCAATGACAAGCTGGAACTGAAAGGTGCTGCCTTCGAAGGCGCGATCACCGACGTCGCATTGTTGGCAAGCCTGCCGACTTACGACGAGGCGATCGCCAAGCTGATGAGCGTGTTGAAAGAAGCATCTGCTGGCAAGCTGGTCCGCACTATTGCGGCCGTTCGCGACCAAAAAGAGCAGGAAGCTGCGTAATTGTATTCGCTTTAGCGAATCGCGGTTTCAAAACGAAATACGAGCAGCTACTGCTCAAACCAATTCAGGTAATGACTCATGTCTCTGACTAAAGAAGATATCATCAACGCTGTTGCCGAAATGTCTGTTAAAGACGTTGTTGAGCTGATCGAAGCAATGGAAGAGAAGTTCGGTGTAACTGCTGCAGCAGCAGTTGTAGCCGGCCCGGCTGGTGGCGAAGCTGCCGCTGAAGAGAAAGACTCTTTCGACGTAGTTCTGACTTCTGCAGGCGACAAGAAAGTGAACGTGATCAAGGTTGTCCGCGGCATCACCGGCCTGGGCTTGAAAGAAGCCAAGGCACTGGTTGACGGCGCTCCAAGCCCGCTGAAAGAAGGCGCAACCAAAGACGAAGCTGAAGCCGCTAAGAAAGAGCTGGAAGAAGCTGGCGCAACTGTAGAACTGAAGTAATTCGGTTGTTGCGATTCCCGCTATTGGTCGCCTAAAACGACACATAGCGGTAAGGCTGGTGGACTTTTGTCCGCCGGCCTTTTTGCCGTTTGCGGTACTGAGGTTTTAGCGGTGCCGGCGGTATAAAACCGTGGCAAACCTCATTTAACCATAGCGCAGTTGCGCTGCCCGAAAGCAAGCGGAGAGGTTTCTGAACAGCACAGGCAATCTGTGTTGTTCAGAGGCTTCTCGCCCGGAGGGGCTCCCAAATGGAGTCCCACGAAGTCTTGTCACTGATCAAGCTGGGGAATTTGAATGGCTTACTCATATACTGAGAAAAAACGTATCCGCAAGGATTTTGGCAAACTGCCTAAGGTCATGGATGTGCCCTTCCTGCTTGCGATACAGCTGGATTCATATCGCAATTTTACACAGGCCGACAAGCGCCCCGACGATCGCTTAGATGTCGGCCTGCAGGCGGCGTTTAAATCCGTATTTCCGATTGTCAGCTATTCAGGCAATGCCGCTCTGGAGTACGTGAGCTACACACTGGGTAAGCCCGCTTTCGATGTTAAGGAATGTACTCTGCGCGGCGTGACCTACGCCTGTCCGCTGCGTGTACGTGTGCGCCTGATTATTTACGATAAAGAGTCTGCGAATAAGTCCATTAAGGACATCAAAGAGCAGGAAGTTTACATGGGCGAAATCCCGCTCATGACCGACAACGGTACCTTTGTAATTAATGGTACTGAGCGTGTTATCGTATCCCAGCTACACCGTTCCCCGGGTGTATTTTTCGATCACGACAAAGGCAAGACCCATTCCTCCGGTAAGCTGCTGTACGCTGCGCGTGTAATTCCTTATCGTGGCTCCTGGCTGGACTTCGAATTCGATCCAAAGGACTTGGTATTCGTTCGTATCGATCGCCGCCGCAAACTGCCTGCGACAATTCTGTTGCGTGCACTGGGATATAGCTCCCAGGAAATGCTGGAGATGTTCTTCGAGACCAGCAAGTTTGAGCTGCAGGAAGACCGCGTTAGCCTGGAACTGATTCCCTCCCGCTTGCGCGGTGACGTGGCCTCTTTTGATATTAAAGATGGCCAGGGCAAGGTGATTGTGGAAGAGGGGCGTCGTATCACCCCACGTCATATTCGCCAGCTGGAGAAAGCCGGCGTAGAAAAGCTGGACGCGCCACTGGAATACCTGTTTGGCCGTATTCTGGCTCACGATATTGTCGATGAGTCTACTGGTGAAATTGCAGTTGAGTGTAATGCTGAGATTACCGCTGAAGTAATCGCCCAGTTACGCACACTCAATATTAAGACTTTCGAAACGCTGTACACCAATGATCTAGACCGTGGACCGTTTATCTCCGATACCCTGCGTGCAGAGCCTTCCCGCACTCAGCTGGAAGCGCTGGTAGAGATCTACCGCATGATGCGCCCAGGCGAGCCGCCCACCAAGGAGTCTGCGGAATCCCTGTTTGAAAACCTGTTCTTCACCGACGAGCGCTACGATTTGTCCGCCGTTGGTCGCATGAAGTTCAATCGTCGCCTGGGCCGTGAAGACGAGACCGGCGAAGGTACCCTGAGCAAAGAAGATATCGTCGATGTACTGAAGACCTTGATTGATATCCGTAACGGCCAGGGCATGGTGGACGATATCGATCACCTGGGGAACCGCCGCGTGCGCTCCGTGGGTGAGATGGCCGAGAACCAGTTCCGCGTTGGTCTGGTACGTGTGGAGCGCGCGGTCAAAGAGCGCCTGTCGATGGCGGAGTCCGAAGGCCTGATGCCGCAGGACCTGATCAATGCCAAGCCGGTAGCTGCTGCAGTGAAGGAATTCTTCGGTTCCTCGCAGCTGTCCCAGTTTATGGACCAGAACAACCCGCTGTCGGAAGTAACTCACAAGCGTCGTGTTTCCGCACTGGGCCCAGGTGGTTTGACCCGTGAGCGCGCTGGCTTTGAGGTGCGCGACGTGCACCCGACTCACTACGGCCGCGTATGTCCGATTGAGACGCCGGAAGGACCGAACATCGGTCTGATCAACTCCCTGGCCACTTACGCTCGCGCTAACCACTACGGTTTCCTCGAGAGTGCTTATCGCAAAGTGGTTGATGGCAAGGTAACCAACGAAATCGCTTACCTGTCAGCGATCAATGAAGCAAATTACATTATTGCCCAGGCGTCTGCGGAAGTAGATGACAACGGCAACTTCATTGATGACCTGATCAGCGTGCGTCACCATGGCGAATTTACCCTGAAGGCACCGGGTGAAATCCAGTATATGGATGTTTCCGCCAAGCAGGTGGTTTCTGTCGCTGCGGCGATGATCCCGTTCCTTGAGCACGATGACGCCAACCGTGCATTGATGGGCTCGAACATGCAGCGTCAGGCGGTACCGACCCTGCGTGCTGAAAAGCCGCTAGTAGGCACCGGAATGGAGCGCACCGTAGCGCGCGACTCCGGGGTATGTGTGGTAGCCAAGCGTGGCGGTGTGATTGAGCGCGTTGATTCCAGCCGTGTGGTAGTCCGCGTGGCGGACGCTGAGGTGGAAGCTGGTGATGCAGGTGTAGATATTTATAACCTGACCAAATACATCCGCTCCAACCAGAATACCTGTATCAATCAGCGCCCGATTGTTAACACTGGTGATCGCGTAACCCGCGGCGATATCCTCGCCGATGGTCCTTCGGTAGATCTGGGTGAGCTGGCTCTTGGCCAGAATATGCGCATCGCCTTTATGCCCTGGAATGGTTACAACTTTGAGGACTCCATCCTCATTAGTGAGCGCGTTGTACAGGAAGACCGCTTCACCACTATTCACATCCAGGAACTGACCTGTATTGCCCGAGATACCAAACTGGGTAGTGAGGAGATCACTGCGGATATCCCCAATGTGGGTGAGTCTGCGCTGAATAAGTTGGACGAGTCCGGCATTGTATATATCGGTGCGGAAGTAGGTGCCGGCGATATCCTGGTCGGTAAGGTTACTCCTAAAGGCGAAGCACAGCTGACCCCAGAAGAGAAGCTGCTGCGTGCAATCTTCGGTGAAAAAGCTTCCGACGTTAAAGACACTTCCCTGCGCGCGCCCAGTGGCACCCGCGGTACGGTGATCGATGTTCAGGTGTTCACCCGTGACGGCCTGCAGAAAGATCAGCGTTCCATCGATATCGAGAAGGCGCAGCTGGACGAGGTTCGCAAGGACCTGAACGAAGAGTACCGCATTGTTGAAGGCGCTACCTTTGAGCGTCTGCAGCAAGCACTGCTGGGCCAGAAGGCTGCCGGTGGTAAAGGTATCAGCAAGGGCCAGGAGCTCACCACTGAAGTACTCGCCGCTCTGCCGCGTGAAGACTGGTTCAAGCTGCGCATGGAAGACGAGGGTCTCAACGAGCAGCTGGAGAAGGCAGAAGTACAGCTGAAAGAGCGTCGCAAGCTGCTCGACGAAGCCTTCGAAGACAAGAAGAAAAAACTGGAGTCCGGCGATGACCTGGCTCCGGGCGTATTGAAAATCGTCAAGGTCTACCTGGCGATCAAACGCCGTATCCAGCCGGGCGACAAGATGGCCGGTCGCCACGGTAACAAGGGTGTGATCTCCGTGATCAAGCCCGTTGAGGATATGCCTTACGACCAAAACGGTGAGCCGGTAGATATCGTTCTGAACCCACTGGGTGTTCCCTCGCGGATGAACGTTGGTCAGGTTCTGGAAATGCACCTGGGTATGGCTGCTAAAGGTCTTGGCGTAAAAATCGACAAGATGATCAAGGAACAGCAGGAAGTCGCCAAGGTGCGCGGATTCCTGGAAGAGGTCTACAACTCCACAGGCGGTCGCAAGGAAGAACTGGATCAGTTCTCCGATCAGGAAGTCATGACCATGGCGCAGAACCTGCGTCGCGGTGTACCCATGGCGACCCCGGTATTCGACGGTGCCGATGAGAGCGAGATCAAGCAATTGCTGCGCCTCGCCGATATCCCTGATTCCGGCCAGATCACTCTGCACGACGGTCGTACCGGTGATGCTTTCGAGCGTCCGGTTACCGTGGGCTACATGTACATGCTGAAGCTGAACCACCTGGTGGACGACAAGATGCACGCGCGTTCCACTGGCTCCTACAGCCTGGTTACCCAGCAGCCGCTGGGTGGTAAGGCACAGTTCGGTGGTCAGCGTTTCGGGGAGATGGAAGTGTGGGCGCTGGAAGCCTACGGCGCCGCATACACCCTGCAGGAAATGCTCACGGTCAAATCAGACGACGTGGAAGGGCGGACCAAGATGTACAAAAACATCGTGGATTCCGACCACCGTATGGAGCCTGGCATGCCGGAGTCCTTCAACGTACTGGTTAAGGAAATCCGCTCTCTCGGTATGAACTTCGAGCTCGAGCACGAGTAAGACCGATTGGTGCAAAAGCCTGTTCGCAGGTGAATTGAGACAAGCGCCGGCACCCTGGAAGCAGTGGGGTTGCCGGCCCGCCCGGCCCGGCGTAACGGCCGGGTTGACTACCCCCTAGTGGAGGAAAGGCCTTGAAAGATTTATTAAATCTGGTGAAGTCCCAGGAGCACCTGGAAGAGTTTGATGCGATTCGTATCGGTCTGGCCTCGCCGGACATGATCCGCTCCTGGTCCTACGGCGAAGTGAAGAAGCCGGAGACCATCAACTACCGTACCTTCAAGCCTGAGCGTGAAGGCTTGTTCTGCGCCAAGATCTTCGGCCCGGTAAAAGACTACGAGTGCTTGTGCGGTAAGTACAAGCGCATGAAGCACCGCGGTATTATCTGTGAGAAGTGCGGCGTTGAGGTCACCAAAGCCAAGGTGCGCCGTGAGCGTATGGGCCACATTGAACTGGCCAGCCCGGTTGCGCATATCTGGTTCCTGAAATCCCTGCCGTCCCGCATCGGCCTGTTGCTGGACATGACCCTGCGCGATATCGAGCGCGTGCTGTACTTCGAGTCCTACGTGGTAACCGAGCCCGGCATGACCACCCTGGAGCGCGGCCAGCTACTGAACGATGAGCAGTACTTTGAGGCGATGGAAGAGTTCGCCGATGAGTTTGAAGCGAAAATGGGTGCCGAGGCTATCCAGGAATTGATGGCAGATATTGAACTGCCGGTTGAGATCCAGCGCCTGCGGGAAGAGATCCCGGCGACCAATTCCGAAACCAAGATCAAGAAACTGTCCAAGCGCCTGAAGCTGCTGGAAGCCTTCTACAAATCCGGTAACAACCCGGAGTGGATGGTAATGAAAGCTCTGCCGGTTCTGCCACCGGATCTGCGTCCGCTGGTACCGCTGGATGGTGGCCGCTTCGCGACCTCCGATCTGAACGACCTCTACCGTCGTGTGATCAACCGTAACAACCGCCTGAAGCGTCTGCTCGAGTTGAACGCGCCGGATATTATCGTGCGTAACGAAAAGCGCATGCTGCAGGAATCTGTGGATGCACTGTTGGATAACGGCCGTCGCGGCCGCGCTATCACTGGCTCCAACAAGCGCCCGCTGAAGTCCCTGGCTGACATGATTAAAGGTAAGCAGGGCCGCTTCCGTCAGAACCTGCTGGGTAAGCGTGTGGACTACTCCGGTCGTTCCGTGATCGTGGTTGGCCCGACCCTGCGCCTGCACCAGTGTGGTCTGCCCAAGAAAATGGCTCTGGAGCTGTTCAAACCGTTTATTTTCGGCAAGCTCGAAACTCGCGGTCTGGCCACTACGATCAAAGCCGCCAAGAAAATGGTGGAGCGCGAAGAGGCCATCGTTTGGGATATCCTCGACGAGGTGATCCGCGAGCACCCGGTACTACTCAACCGTGCACCGACCCTGCACCGTCTGGGTATTCAGGCGTTCGAGCCGGTACTGATTGAAGGTAAGGCAATCCAGCTACATCCGCTGGTTTGTGCTGCCTATAACGCCGACTTCGACGGCGACCAGATGGCGGTACACGTACCTCTGACCATCGAAGCGCAGCTAGAATCCCGCGCGCTGATGATGTCCACCAACAACATCCTGTCGCCCGCCAATGGTGAGCCGATCATCGTACCGTCCCAGGACGTGGTACTGGGCCTGTACTGGATGACCCGCGAGCGCGTCAACGATAAAGGCGAGGGCATGTCCTTCTCCGATATCAAAGAGGTGAGCCGTGCCTTTTATGCCAAGCAGGTTGGCTTACAGGCGAAGGTTAAAGTGCGTATCCGCGAAAATATTGTGGGTGAAGATGGTGAGAAACACGAAACCATCTCTGTACAGGACACCACAGTAGGCCGCGCGCTGCTGTGGAATATTGTCCCGGAAGGCCTGCCCTTCGAGCTGGTTAACCAGCCGATGAAGAAGAAGTCTATTTCCCGTGTACTGAACGAGTGCTACCGTAAGGTGGGCCTGAAGGCGACCGTTATCTTCGCCGACCAGCTGATGTACACCGGTTTTGATTTCTCTACCAAGTCCGGTTCCTCCATTGGTGTGAACGACTTCGAAATCCCGGCCGAGAAAGCTCAGTTGATCGAATCCGCGGAAGCGGAAGTGAAGGAAATTGAAAGCCAGTTTGCCTCCGGTCTGGTAACCCAGGGTGAAAAATACAACAAGGTCATCGATGTTTGGTCCCGTACCAACGATAAGGTGACCCAGGCGATGATGGCGGGGATTAAGAAAGAGAGGGTGACTGACCGAGAGGGCAAAGAGACCCAGCAGGACTCTTTCAACTCTGTTTTCATGTATGCAGACTCCGGTGCACGGGGCTCCGAAGCACAGATTCGTCAGCTCGCTGGTATGCGTGGTCTGATGGCCCGTCCAGACGGCTCCATTATCGAGAACGCCATTACCGCAAACTTCCGTGAAGGTCTGACCGTACAGCAGTACTTCATCTCGACCCACGGTGCTCGTAAAGGTCTGGCGGATACCGCACTGAAAACCGCCAACTCCGGTTATCTGACCCGTCGCCTGGTGGACGTTGCTCAGGACGTGGTAATTACCGAACTAGATTGTGGCACTGACGACGGCCTGACCATGGCGCCGGTGATCGAGGGCGGTGACGTTATCGAATCTCTCGGTGACCGTATCCTCGGTCGTGTTGTGGCTCGCGATGTATTGAAGCCCGGCAGCGATGAAATCGCCGTTTCCGCCGGCACCATGATCGACGAGAAGTGGGTAGAGCGCATCGAAGCCATGGGTATCGATGAGGTTCTGGTTCGCTCCCCGATCACCTGTACTACTGCACACGGTATCTGTGCCCAGTGTTACGGCCGTGACCTGGCCCGAGGCCACCGCGCCAACCCGGGTGAATCTGTGGGCGTTGTTGCCGCACAGTCCATCGGTGAGCCGGGTACCCAGCTGACCATGCGTACCTTCCACATCGGTGGTGCTGCGAGCCGCGCCTCTGCTGCAGACAGCATCCAGGTGAAGCTGGGCGGTACCGTCCGTCTGCACAATGTGAAGACCGTTAAGACTGAAGCTGGCAACTTGGTAGCGGTTTCCCGCTCCGGTGAATTGGCGATTGCCGATAGCGCTGGGCGCGAGCGCGAGCGCTACAAGCTGCCTTACGGTGCTGTAATCAGTGTCTATGAGGGTGCTGAGGTTGATGGTGGCCAGATTGTGGCCAAGTGGGATCCGCACACCCACCCGATCATCACCGAAGTTGCCGGTTGGGTGAAACTGTCCGGTATGGAAGAGGGTCTCTCCATCCGCAAGCAGACCGATGAAATTACCGGTCTGTCCTCGATCGAAATTATCGATCCAGCCGAGCGTCCGGCGGCAGGTAAAGACCTGCGTCCGGCGGTAACTCTGTTGGATGAGAATGGCGAAGAACTGACTCTGGCCAACAGTAATGCGCCTGCGCACTACGCATTGCCGGCGCGTGCAATTCTCAGCCTGAAGAATGGTGACAAGGTGAACGTGGGTGACGTAATCGCACGTATCCCGCAGGAATCTGGCGGTACCAAGGACATCACCGGTGGTCTGCCCCGCGTTGCCGACTTGTTTGAAGCGCGTAAACCGAAAGAACCGTCCATCCTGGCGGAGATCTCCGGTACCGTTTCCTTCGGTAAAGAGACCAAAGGCAAGGTGCGTCTGCAGATCACCCCGCGCGACGGCAAGCCACTGGCCAACGGTAAGGACCACTACGAGGTTCTGATTCCGAAACACCGCCAGCTGACTGTGTTCGAAGGTGAAACTGTAGAGAAGGGCGAGGTTATCTCCGATGGCCCGTCCAACCCGCACGATATTCTGCGTCTGAAAGGTGTGGAAGAACTGGCGCGCTACATCACTAATGAGATCCAGGAAGTTTACCGTCTCCAGGGTGTAGGTATTAACGATAAGCACATCGAGACTATCGTGCGCCAGATGCTGCGCAAGGTGGAAATCCTCGAGATGGGCGATTCCAGCTTAATTAAGGGCGACCAGGTGGAATACCAGCGCGTGATCGAAGAGAACGAGCAGTTGCGCGCCGAAGGCAAACAGCCCGCTCAGTTCGAGCGCCTGTTGCTGGGTATTACCAAAGCGTCTCTGGCCACTGAGTCCTTCCTGTCTGCGGCTTCGTTCCAGGAGACTACCCGCGTTCTGACCGAGGCGGCGGTAACCGGTAAAGAAGATAGCCTGCGCGGTTTGAAAGAGAACGTGGTTGTGGGCCGCTTGATTCCGGCCGGTACCGGTCTGGCCTACCACGCAGAACGCAAGCGCAAGCGCAACCTGCAGCTGGAAGAAACCTTCGGCGAAGGTCCTTCTGCAGCAGAGGTAGAAGCGGCACTGACCGAGGCCCTCAAGTCCTCTGGCGAATAAGGCGTATTCCACTCCATCCGATGATGGAGTGGGGTAGGTCGGGGCACTTCGGTGCTCGATCTGATATTGGCGACTGTCTGTGATGTAAGCACTTACTTCTGTCGCCGATTGACTAGGCGGGTTGTCGCTTATAGAATGCGGCCCCCGCTGATGTGGGGTGTTTCGTTCGGCCTCTGGGTCGGCGCTACACACAGACGACAGGCCCTCACTTTTAGAGGTGGGGGCATTTTATTTTTGGAGTGATTTTTAATGGCAACGATCAACCAGTTGGTTCGTAAGCCGAGAAAACGCAAAGTCGAAAAAAGCGACGTTCCCGCTCTGCAGGCTAGCCCGCAGCGTCGTGGAGTTTGCACTCGCGTGTACACCACTACACCGAAAAAGCCGAACTCCGCACTGCGCAAAGTTTGCCGTGTGCGTCTGACCAACGGTTACGAAGTAACTTCGTACATCGGTGGTGAAGGCCACAACCTGCAGGAGCACAGCGTGGTACTGATTCGCGGCGGTCGTGTAAAAGACCTGCCGGGTGTGCGCTACCACACTGTACGCGGTGCACTTGACTGTGCCGGCGTAAACGATCGCAAGCAGGGCCGTTCTAAATACGGCGCCAAGCGTCCTAAAGGTTAATCGCCTTTAACGATTTGCGTTTCGGTTTCCAACCGGAGTAAGGCTGAGCTCGCCGGATTGTAAGGTTTTACGGCGGCGTCTCAGAATAACCCTGAAGAGAGGCAATTCCCATGCCGAGAAGACGAGTAGTCGCTAAGCGCGAAGTACTGCCCGACCCCAAGTTCGGGAACGTCACCCTAGCCAAGTTCATGAACCACGTCATGATCAGCGGCAAGAAATCAGTAGCAGAGCGCATTGTATACGGTGCCCTTGATACTATTTCTGAAAAACTGAACAAAGACCCGATCGAAGTGTTTGAAGAGTCTTTGGAAAACATCGCGCCTATGGTGGAAGTTAAATCCCGCCGTGTTGGTGGTGCGACCTATCAGGTGCCTGTAGAAGTGCGCCCCTCGCGCCGTACGGCTCTGGCAATGCGTTGGCTGGTAGAGTTCTCCCGCAAACGCGGCGAGAAGTCTATGGCTCAGCGCCTGGCCAATGAAATGATCGATGCAGCTCAGAACAAGGGCGGCGCGGTCAAGAAGCGTGAAGATGTACACCGCATGGCGGAAGCCAACAAGGCGTTCTCTCACTACCGCTTCTAAGTCTGATGATTACCAACATCGGAAATTAATACCGAAAGGCAGCACGGAAATTTCCAGGCTGCCTTTTGCCGTTATATCGAGGATACAACTGTGGCACGTAAAACGCCTATCGCACGCTACCGTAACATCGGTATCTGTGCCCACGTAGACGCCGGTAAAACCACCACTACTGAGCGCGTACTTTTCTACACTGGTCTGTCCCACAAAATTGGTGAGGTGCACGAAGGCGCCGCAACCATGGACTGGATGGAGCAGGAGCAGGAGCGTGGTATTACCATCACTTCCGCTGCAACCACCTGTTTCTGGGCCGGCATGCAGCAGCAGTTCGACCAGCACCGCGTAAACATCATCGACACCCCAGGACACGTTGACTTTACCATTGAAGTAGAGCGCTCCTTGCGCGTACTCGACGGCGCGGTTGTTGTACTGTGTGGTTCCTCTGGTGTTCAGCCGCAAACTGAAACCGTTTGGCGCCAGGCCAACAAATACCACGTGCCGCGTATGGTATTCGTGAACAAAATGGACCGCGCCGGTGCGAACTTCCGCAACGTTGTGGACCAGCTGAAAGATCGTTTGAACGCGAACGCCGTACCGCTGCAAATGACCATCGGTGCTGAGGACGAGTTTAAGGGTGTTGTTGACCTGGTGAAAATGAAGGCCATTCTGTGGAATGAAGCCGATCAGGGCATGACCTTCGACTACGCTGACATCCCCGCTGAGCTGCAGGACGAGTGCGACGAAATGCGCGAGTACCTGGTAGAAGCGGCCGCTGAAGCCAGCGAAGAGCTGATGGAAAAGTACCTGGAAGAGGGTGAGCTGACCGAAGAAGAGATCAAGGCAGCTATCCGTCAGCGTACCCTGGCCAATGAAATCGTACCGGTTCTGGGCGGCTCTGCGTTCAAGAACAAGGGTGTGCAGGCCATGCTGGACGCGGTTATCGAATACCTGCCGGCGCCGACTGAAGTAAAGGCGATCGAAGGTACTCTGGAAGACGGCGAAACCGTTGAGACTCGCGAAGCCGACGATGACGCTCCGTTCGCCGCTCTGGCGTTCAAAATTGCTACCGACCCCTTCGTTGGTACTCTGACTTTCTTCCGCGTTTACTCCGGTAAGCTGGAGAGCGGTACTGCGGTATACAACTCCGTAAAAATGAAGAAAGAGCGCGTTGGTCGTATGGTGCAGATGCACTCCAACGATCGTAAAGAGATCAAAGAAGTACTGGCGGGTGACATCGCAGCTGCGATTGGTCTGAAAGACGTGACCACTGGTGACACCCTGTGTGCCGAGAGCAACAAAATTGTTCTGGAGCGCATGGAATTCCCAGAGCCGGTAATCTCCGTAGCGGTTGAGCCCAAGTCCAAGCCGGACCAGGAAAAAATGGGTATTGCCCTCGGCAAGCTGGCCCAGGAAGACCCGTCTTTCCGCGTGAAGACCGACGAAGAAACTGGCCAGACCATTATCTCTGGTATGGGTGAGCTGCACCTGGACATCATCGTCGACCGTATGCGTCGCGAGTTCAATGTTGAAGCGAACATCGGTAAGCCTCAGGTGGCCTACCGCGAAGCGATCCGTAACACCTCTGAGATCGAAGGTAAGTTCGTTCGTCAGTCCGGTGGTCGCGGTCAGTTCGGTCATGTTTGGGTGAAATTTGAGCCCGCTGAGGATGAGTCCGCAGAAGGACTGGAATTCGTTAACGAAATCGTTGGCGGTGCAGTACCTAAGGAATATATCCCTGCGGTATCAAAAGGTATCGAAGAGCAGATGCAAAACGGTGTTCTGGCTGGCTACCCGCTGCTAGGCCTGAAAGCGACTCTGTATGACGGTTCCTACCACGATGTGGACTCCAGTGAAATGGCGTTTAAAATCGCCGGTTCTATGGCGACCAAGAAGCTCTCCTCTGTGGGCGGCGCGGTACTGCTTGAGCCGATGATGAAGGTGGAAGTAGTAACTCCAGAAGAGAACATGGGTGACGTAGTTGGCGACCTCAACCGTCGTCGCGGCCTGATCCAGGGTATGGAAGACAACCCCGCGGGTAAGGTGGTAAACGCAGAAGTGCCTCTGGCAGAGATGTTCGGTTACGCAACCGACCTGCGCTCTGCTACTCAGGGCCGTGCTACCTACACCATGGAATTCCTGAAGTACGCCGAAGCGCCGAAAAACGTTGCCGATGAGATCATCGCCAAGAACAAAGCCTAATTAACTTCTGCTTAAAGGGGGCTGGGCCAACAGCTGGGGCCCCTTTGGCAAACTTTTAGCTAGAGGACATCTAAAGATGGCAAAAGAAAAATTTGAACGTTCCAAGCCCCACGTGAACGTGGGCACCATCGGTCACGTTGACCACGGTAAAACCACCTTGACCGCTGCTCTGACCCGCGTATGTGCGGAAGTATGGGGCGGTGATGCTGTTGCTTTTGACGGTATCGACAATGCTCCGGAAGAGCGTGAGCGCGGTATCACCATCGCTACTTCTCACGTTGAGTACGAGTCCCCGACTCGCCACTACGCGCACGTAGATTGCCCGGGACACGCCGACTACGTTAAGAACATGATCACCGGTGCTGCTCAGATGGACGGCGCTATCCTGGTATGTTCCGCAGCTGACGGCCCCATGCCGCAGACTCGTGAGCACATCCTGCTTTCCCGTCAGGTAGGTGTACCTTACATCGTTGTATTCCTGAACAAAGCGGACATGGTAGACGACGAAGAGCTGCTCGAGCTGGTAGAAATGGAAGTTCGCGAACTTCTGGACCAGTACGAGTTCCCAGGTGACGACACTCCGATCATCGTTGGTTCCGCTCTGATGGCCCTGAACGGCGAAGACGACAACGAAATGGGTACTACCGCTGTTAAGAAGCTGGTAGAAACTCTGGACGAGTACATCCCTGAGCCGGAGCGTGCAGTAGATCAGCCGTTCCTGATGCCGATCGAAGACGTATTCTCCATTTCTGGCCGTGGTACCGTAGTAACTGGTCGTGTAGAGCGTGGTGTAATCAACACTGGCGACGAAGTTGAGATCGTTGGTATTAAAGAAACCACCACCACTACCTGTACTGGTGTTGAAATGTTCCGCAAGCTGCTCGACGAAGGTCGTGCTGGTGAGAACATCGGTGCGCTGCTGCGTGGCACCAAGCGTGACGAAGTAGAGCGTGGTCAGGTACTGGCTAAGCCGGGCTCCATCACTCCGCACACCAAGTTCGAAGCGGAAGTGTACATCCTGTCCAAGGACGAAGGTGGTCGTCACACCCCGTTCTTTAAAGGCTACCGTCCTCAGTTCTACTTCCGTACTACCGACGTAACTGGTGCGGTTGAGCTGCCGGAAGGCACTGAAATGGTAATGCCGGGCGATAACATTCAAATGGTCGTTACCCTGATCGCTCCGATCGCCATGGAAGACGGCCTGCGCTTCGCTATCCGCGAAGGTGGTCGTACCGTAGGTGCGGGCGTTGTTGCCAAGATCATTGAGTAATAGTTACTTTTGATCTAAATAAAAAACCGCAGCGGACGCGCTGCGGTTTTTTTTTGCCTGATATTTTTTGTTTTTTCTCGCCAATACAGCCTGTTAAGTGTTTATTTTAATTGGCTACTTGGGAGGGTTTTATGGATAAGTGTTTGCAAAGAAAAACCGTAAAGAAGGTTGTCGGAGAGGTTCAAGTTTAGCTTCGTAATTTATGATGGGCGTTGCTGTAGTTGTGCAATTTGATAAAGATTTATAAAGGCTTTATTTCAGAGGTATTTATTCGCGATAGCGTATTGGAGAGAGTTAAATTGGGGATTGTTTTATCTTGTGTATAGCTTTTTGAGCGTTAGCATTTACTGTGTTCTCATTGTGGCTCTGCAGGGCTTCAGGTAGCGTAGGTGTCCTGTTTTACAAGCTAAAACCTCTTCAGGGTATGTATTTGTTTTGCGTTTTGTAGAAATATTTAGGGTGGTTAAAACAAATATCCCTGTGCCCATCGATTTGCTGGTATAGCCTAGTCGCTGGGTAGGGTACTTATCTAATCTGATAGGTTGGTGGAAGAGAAATGTATGTAGTGTTTGCTGGTCAGAATCCTGTGGCTCTGGCTTGAGCAGCACCACAGGATTACATTTCTTTGTGGCGCCTTATTTAGGCAGATATTCCAAATCCTTCTGCTTCTGGGGCTGCTTATGGCCAGTCCTTACTAAGATCAGCGCTTCGACACCCGGCAAACAGTTTATTGAATTGTGGTCCATTCATTTCTACCAGTTCTTCGTGGTCACCGGCCTCAAAAAAGATCGTCTCACAGCGGCTGAGCCCACTGTCTATCAGGGTAGTAATGCCATAAGCCTGGCCGACAGGGGGTAGGGCGCCCAGCTCGCAGTCTGGGAAGACCGATCCCAGCTCATTTTCTGCAACCATCTCCAGGTCGTTGCGGCCGGTTTCAGTGTGCACTGCGCGTAGATCCAGGCTGCTGCTGGCGGGTATTACCGCCATCACGAACCCCTCCTTATCGCGCAACAGGATTGCCTTGGCTACCTGGTCTTCGCGCACATGAGCAGCGTGCGCGCTCTCTCGACTGGTGCGTGTGTGGGGATGCTGTATTAGGTGGTAGTCAACTGACTGGTCATTCAAGTATTGACTTAATCTCGCAGCAATAGTCATGTCTTTACCCTCAATTTACTTAAGGTACTCCATTGTAGTTTGAGCCGATTGAAATTTGATCATGCTGTACAGTTGACAGCCTCTTGTACGCCCCGTAGAATTCGCGCTCCTTTTCGCCCGCCCTCGGGGTTGCGAGAAAGGACGTTCTTTAGTTCATAAGTTGGAGTTTGATTCCATGCAGGGTCAACGTATCCGAATTCGCCTGAAGGCCTTCGATCACAAGCTGATCGACGCGTCTACTCAGGAGATCGTAGAGACGGCTAAGCGCACTGGCGCACAAGTTCGCGGTCCTATCCCGCTGCCGACTCGCAAAGAGAAGTACACCGTACTGATTTCCCCGCACGTTAATAAAGACGCTCGCGACCAGTATGAGATCCGTACTCACAAGCGTTTGCTGGACATCGTTGAGCCTACCGAGAAAACCGTCGACGCGCTGATGAAGCTCGATCTGGCGGCCGGTGTTGAGGTCCAAATTAGTCTCGGCTAAACACTTTTAACTAACTACCGAACCCCAGGCGAAAAAGGTCTGGGTAGTGTAACGCTCTGAAATTGGGCGGCCGCAGTGGGTTAAAGCCCCGTGCACTGAGAGGTTAATAAGATGACTATAGGTATTGTCGGCCGCAAGAGCGGCATGACTCGCGTCTTCACTGAAGATGGCGTATCCATTCCGGTAACCGTTGTTGAGGTTGCTCCGAATCGCGTCACCCAGGTGAAAACTGTGGAAACCGATGGCTATGCCGCTGTTCAAGTAGCAGTGGGTAACCGTAAGGCTTCCCGTGTCTCCAAGCCCGAAGCGGGCCACTTCGCCAAAGCCAATGTAGAGGCTGGCACTAATCTTTTCGAACTGCGTACTGACGCTTCCGAAGAGACTTTCGAAATCGGTTCTGAAATCACTGTAAGCAGCTTTGAAGCTGGCCAGAAGATCGACGTAACCGGCACTTCCAAGGGTAAAGGCTTCCAGGGTGGCGTTAAGCGCTGGAACTTCCGTACTCAGGACGCAACCCACGGTAACTCTCTGTCTCACCGCGCTCCCGGTTCTATCGGTCAGTGCCAGACTCCTGGCCGCGTATGGAAAGGCAAGAAAATGGCCGGACACATGGGTGCTGAGCGTGTAACCGTGCAGAACCTGGAAGTAGTTCGTGTCGATGCCGAACGCAACCTGCTGCTGGTTAAAGGCGCTGTTCCCGGTGCTCCCGGTGGCAACGTTATCGTTCGTCCGGCAGTAAAAGCCTAAGTCTGAGGGGAATTAGATATGGAACTGAATATCGCTACTCCCGAAGGCGCTAAAGGCACAGTAGCTGTCTCTGAAGTGACTTTCGGACGTGAGTTCAACCAAGATCTGGTACACCAGGCAGTTGTCGCCTACATGGCTGGCGCTCGTCAGGGTACCAAGGCGCAGAAGAATCGTTCTGATGTTTCCGGTGGTGGTAAAAAGCCCTGGCGCCAAAAAGGTACTGGCCGCGCACGTGCCGGTACTATCCGCAGCCCGCTGTGGCGCTCCGGTGGTGTAACTTTCGCCGCTGACCCGCGTGATCACAGCGTTAAGCTGAACAAAAAGATGTACCGCGCTGCACTGCGCTGCATCCTGTCTGAGCTGGCTCGTCAGGAGCGCTTGATAGTGGTTGAGTCCTTCGATGTGGACGCGCCCAAGACCAAGCAACTGGTTAGCAAACTGGCTCAGTTTGACCTGTCCGATGCGCTGATCGTGACTGAAGAGGTTAGCGAAAACCTGTACCTGGCCGCTCGCAACTTGCACAAAATCGATGTTCGTGATGTGCAGGCGATCGATCCAGTAAGCCTGATTCGCTTTGATAAGGTCGTGGTTACCGTTTCTGCGCTCAAGAAAATTGAAGAGGTGCTGGGATGAACCAAGAGCGACTCTACAAAGTACTGCTGGGCCCGGTAATTTCCGAAAAAGCTGCTGTGCTGGCCGATAGCGCCAACCAAGTAGTTTTCAAGGTTTCCACCGATGCCGAAAAAGCTGAGATCAAGGCCGCGGTTGAAAAGCTGTTTAACGTTTCTGTTGAGCAGGTTCGCACCGTGAACGTTAAAGGTAAAACCAAGCGTACCCGCTACGGCATGGGCCGTCGCAGCGATTGGAAAAAAGCCTACGTTCGCCTGGCCGAAGGCAGCGACATCAACTTTGAAGCTGCTGAGTAAAGGGGACTGTTACAATGGCAATTGTAAAAACAAAACCGACCTCCGCCGGCCGTCGACACCTGGTTAAGGTTGTTAACCCCGACCTGCACAAGGGTGCTCCTTACGCTCCTCTTTTAGAGAGCAAGAGCAAAAGCGGTGGCCGTAACAACAACGGTCGTATCACCACTCGTCATATCGGCGGTGGTCACAAGCAGCACTACCGCGTAATCGACTTCAAGCGCAACAAAGACGGTATCCCCGCTAAAGTTGAGCGTCTGGAGTACGATCCCAACCGCAGCGCACATATCGCTCTGGTTTGTTACGCGGATGGTGAACGTCGTTACATTATCGCACCGAAAGGCCTTAAGGCTGGCGCCACCATTCAGTCCGGCGATGCCGCACCGATTGCTGTGGGCAACACCCTGCCTCTGCGCAACGTTCCGGTGGGTTCTGTAATTCACGGTATCGAGCTGAAGCCTGGTAAAGGCGCTCAGTTGGCCCGTTCTGCGGGTGCTTCTGTACAGCTGGTAGCCCGTGAAGGCCAGTACGCGACTATTCGTCTGCGTTCCGGCGAAATGCGCAAGGTTCTCGCTGAGTGCCGCGCAACCCTGGGTGAAGTGAGCAACTCCGAGCACAGCCTGCGCAAGCTGGGTAAAGCTGGTGCTGCACGCTGGCGTGGTGTTCGTCCTACCGTTCGCGGTGTGGCGATGAACCCGGTAGATCACCCGCACGGTGGTGGTGAAGGTCGTACCTCTGGTGGCCGTCACCCTGTTACTCCGTGGGGCGTTCCGACCAAGGGTAAGAAAACGCGCAAGAACAAGCGCACCGATAAGATGATTGTACGTCGTCGCGGCAAGTAAGCCGCGCGATGTCTGAGCAGCTAGAGAGGAATCGACAGTGCCACGCTCATTAAAAAAAGGTCCCTTTATTGATCTGCACTTGATCAAGAAGGTGGAGGCGGCGATTGAAGCAAACGATCGTCGACCGATTAAAACCTGGTCCCGCCGTTCCATGATTATGCCGGAAATGGTTGGACTGACGATTGCCGTTCACAACGGTCGTCAACACGTGCCCGTTTTGGTTAACGAAGAAATGGTTGGCCATAAACTGGGCGAGTTCGCTGCTACCCGCACTTACCGCGGTCACGCTGCGGACAAGAAAGCGAAGAAGCGCTAAGCCGAGGTTAAAAAGATGGAAGTAGCAGCAAAATTACGCGGCGCACGTCTATCGGCGCAAAAGGCGCGACTGGTAGCTGATCAGGTTCGCGGCAAAGGCGTTGAAGAAGCCCTGGATATTCTTGCATTTAGCAATAAAAAGGGTGCGGCGATCGTCAAGAAAGTACTGGAATCGGCCATTGCCAACGCCGAGCACAACGAAGGTGCTGACGTTGACGAGCTGAAGGTTTCCACAATTTTTGTGGACGAAGGTATGACCATGAAGCGCATTAAACCGCGTGCGAAAGGTCGTGCAGATCGCATTCTTAAGCGTACTTGTCACATCACTGTGAAAGTGGCCGAGAAATAAGAGAGCAGGCGAGAAAACCATGGGACAAAAAGTACATCCTACCGGCATTCGTCTGGGTATCGTTAAAAAGCATACCTCTGTTTGGTATGCCGGCAGCGACGAGTACGCAGACAAGCTGTACACGGATCTGAAAGTTCGCGAATTTATTCGCAAAAAACTGGCCCACGCTTCCGTGAGCCGTATCGAGATCGAACGTCCGGCGAACACCGCTCGTGTGACTATTCACACTGCGCGTCCAGGCATCGTGATCGGTAAAAAAGGTGAAGACGTAGAACGTCTGCGCAACGCTGTTAGTGCGCAGATGGGCGTACCTGTGCACATCGACATCGAAGAAGTGCGCAAGCCTGATATGGACGCAGCTCTGGTTGGCCAGAACGTTGCCCAGCAGCTGGAACGCCGCGTTATGTTCCGTCGTGCGATGAAGCGCGCCGTACAGAACGCTATGCGTCAGGGCGCCGAAGGTATCAAAATTCAGGTAAGTGGTCGTCTCGGCGGTGCGGAAATCGCACGTACCGAATGGTACCGTGAAGGTCGTGTGCCCCTGCATACCCTGCGTGCCAATATCGACTACGCCACTGCTGAAGCGATGACTACCTACGGCATCATTGGTATCAAGGTGTGGATCTTTAAAGGTGAAGTCATCGGTGACGAAATGCCCGATGAAAAGCCGGTAAAGAGCCGCAAGAAAGCTGCTAAATAAGGGGTACGCAAATGTTGCAACCAAAGCGTACAAAATTCCGCAAGGTACAGAAGGGTCGCAACCGCGGTCTTTCTCAGCGCGGCTCTAAAGTGAGCTTTGGCGAGTTTGGCCTCAAGGCCATCGGTCGCGGTCGCATTACTGCGCGCCAGATCGAAGCGGCTCGTCGCGCTATGACTCGTCACGTTAAACGTGGCGGTAAAATCTGGATTCGCGTGTTTCCGGACAAGCCAATTACCAATAAGCCCCTCGAAGTCCGTATGGGTAAAGGTAAAGGTGGCGTTGAATACTGGGTAGCTCAGATCCAGCCGGGCAAAGTCCTCTATGAGATGGAGGGTGTGTCCGAGGAGCTGGCTCGTGAGGCTTTCGCACTTGCTGCGGCCAAGCTGCCTGTAAAAACAACTTTCGTTAAGCGTTCGGTGATGTAATGAAGACTGCAGATCTACGCGAAAAGTCAGTTGAAGAGCTGAACCAGGAACTGCTGAACCAGCTCGAAGCTCAATTCAAGCTTCGTATGCAAAAGTCCACCGGTCAGCTGGCTCAGACTCATCTGCTGAAGCAGACTCGTCGCGACATTGCTCGCATAAAGACTGTGTTGACCGAGAAGGCAGGTAACTAATCATGGCTGAAGCAAAACTGAAGCGTACTCTGACCGGTAAGGTCGTGAGTGACAAGATGGATAAAACCATCACCGTTTTGATCGAGCGCCGTGTTAAGCACCCGATCTACGGCAAAATTGTAAACAAGTCCACAAAGCTTAAGGCACATGACGAGAACAATGATTGCAGCATCGGCGATGTTGTAACCATCGAGGAATCTCGTCCGCTGTCCAAGAGCAAATCTTGGGCTTTGCAGAAAATTGTAGAGCGTGCGGCGAAGGTATAACCCCTAGCGCATTGACTGCCGAATTGAAAGGTTTCGGAGAGAGACAATGATTCAAGCGGAATCCTACTTAGAAGTAGCTGACAACAGTGGGGCTCGCCGCGTCATGTGCATCAAGGTGCTGGGCGGCTCCCATCGTCGTTATGCCGGCGTGGGCGACATTATTAAGGTAACCGTTAAGGAAGCCATTCCCCGCGGTAAAGTGAAGAAAGGTCAGGTAATGAACGCCGTTGTGGTTCGCACCAAAAAAGGTGTGCGTCGCGCGGACGGTTCCCTGATTAAATTTGACGATAACGCAGCGGTGCTGCTGAACCAGCAACTGGCGCCGGTTGGCACCCGTATTTTTGGTCCGGTAACTCGCGAATTGCGCGGTGAGAAGTTCATGAAGATCATCTCCCTCGCTCCCGAAGTTATCTAGGCCTCGAGCGGAGAAGAGTTATGCGCAAGATCAAGCGTGACGACGAAGTGATCGTTATCGCCGGTCGTGACAAGGGCAAACGTGGTTCAGTACGTAAAGTACTGAACGACGGCCGTCTGATTGTCTCCGGCATACAGATGATCAAAAAGCACCAAAAGCCAAACCCACAGATGGGTATTGCGGGTGGCATCGTTGAGAAAGAAGCTGCTATCCAAGCTTCCAACGTAGCCATCTTCAACCCTAACACCCAGAAGGCTGACCGGGTGGGCTTTAAAGTACTGGAAGACGGCACTAAGATTCGCGTCTTCAAATCCAGCGGCGAAGCCATCTAAGGCTCTTGACGCAAAAGCAGGTTGGTAGATCATGGCAAAGCTTAAAGAGCTCTACACTAAGGACCTCGTGGCCAAGCTAAAAGAAGAGCTTGGTCTCGAGAATGTGATGGCAGTGCCGCGCATCACCAAGATCACCATCAACATGGGTGTTGGTGAAGCGATTGGTGATAAGAAGGTGCTGGAGCACGCTGTCAACGATATGACAGCAATTACTGGTCAAAAGCCCATCGTTACTAAAGCGCGCAAATCTATTGCGGGCTTTAAGATTCGCGACGGTTGGCCGATCGGCTGCAAGGTAACTCTGCGCGGTGAGCGCATGTATGAGTTCCTGGAGCGTTTGGTTGATATCGCGATTCCGCGTATCCGCGACTTCCGTGGCATTAGCCCGAAGCAGTTCGACGGCCGCGGTAACTTCTCTATGGGCGTGACTGAGCAAATCATCTTCCCGGAAATTGACTACGACAAAGTAGACAAGCTCCGCGGTCTGGATATTTGTATTACCACTACAGCTGCAAACGACGATCAAGGTCGTGCGCTGCTGAAAGCGTTCAACTTCCCTTTCAAGGGTTAAGAGGATTCCATGGCGAAGAAATCCATGATTGCGCGCGAAAACAAGCGCGCTCGAACCGCAGCTAAGTACGCCGAAAAGCGTCAAGAGCTGAAGGCGATCATCGCCAGTTCCACTGCTTCCGAAGAGGAGCAGTGGGAGGCTCAACTCAAGCTGCAGAAAATGCCGCGCGATGCAAGCCCGGTACGTCAGCAACGCCGCTGTCGTATTACTGGTCGCCCCCACGCTGTATACCGCAAGTTCGGCCTGTGCCGTAACAAGCTTCGCGAAGCTGCGATGCGTGGTGATGTTCCTGGCCTCGTGAAGTCCAGCTGGTAATTACCAGCTGGTTTAAGGCAGATTTGAGGAGTCTCATAAGATGAGTATGCAAGATCCGTTGGCAGATATGCTGACTCGCATCCGCAATGCCCTGGCACGCGGAAAGGCGGAAGTCACCCTGCCATCATCCAAACTGAAAGTAGCAGTGGCCAAAGTCCTGAAAGACGAAGGTTACGTTACTGATTTAAATGTAAGCGAAGGCGCAAAGCCGGAACTGACCATTGCTCTGAAATACTTCCAGGGCAAGCCGGTTATTGCCGAGCTGAATCGCGTTTCCCGTCCGGGCCTGCGCGCTTACACTGGTAAAAAAGCTCTGCCTACCGTACGCGGTGGCCTGGGTATCGCGATCGTTTCCACCTCTAATGGTGTGATGACTGATCGCGCTGCACGCCAGGCTGGTGTTGGTGGCGAAGTGCTTTGCACCGTATTCTAAGCGGGGGTTGCAATGTCTCGAGTAGCAAATAGTCCGGTAGTTCTCCCCGCAGGTGTTACCGTAGATCTGAAAGGTCAGAACATCGCTGTTAAAGGCGGTATCGGTAACCTGGATATGGTTATTCACGGTGATGTAGAAGTAAGCCAGGCTGAAAGCCAGCTGACTTTTGCCGCGCGCAATAACTCCAAACAGGCCAAAGCGCTGGCGGGTACTACCCGTGCTCTGGTCAATAACATGGTGATAGGCGTAAGCAAGGGCTTCGAGAAGAAGCTGCAGTTGCTGGGTGTTGGTTATCGTGCGAAAGCCGCCGGTAAAGCGGTTAACCTGACCCTGGGCTTCTCCCATCCGATCGATTATCAGTTGCCGGAAGGTGTGACTGCGGAAACGCCATCCCAGACTGAAATCGTACTTAAGAGCAGCAATAAACAGCTGCTGGGCCAAGTGGCCGCTGAGATCCGTGCGTTCCGTCCGCCGGAGCCCTACAAAGGTAAGGGTGTCCGTTATGCCGATGAACGCGTGTATCGCAAAGAGGCCAAGAAGAAGTAAATAGGGCATAGATATGAACGTTAAGAAAGCATCTCGCTTGCGTCGTGCACGTCGTGCCCGCGCCAAGATCCGTGAGCTGGGCGCCGTTCGCCTCACCGTGAACCGCACACCGCGTCACATTTACGCACAGATCCTGTCTGCCGAAGGCAATGCGGTATTGGCTTCTGCCTCTACCCTGGACAAGGACCTGCGCGAAGGTAAAACCGGTAACGTCGACGCCGCTTCCGCGGTTGGCAAACTGATCGCTGAGCGCGCGAAAGCCGCTGGTGTTGAAGAAGTTGCCTTCGATCGCAGTGGCTTCAAGTTCCATGGCCGTGTAAAGGCTCTGGCTGACGCTGCCCGCGAAGCCGGTCTGAAATTCTAAGGGTTGAGTTATGGCTAGAGAGAAAGACAAAAGCAACGACGAAGGCCTGCAGGAGAAGCTGGTCCAGGTCAATCGCGTTGCCAAGACTGTTAAAGGTGGTCGTATCTTCGCCTTTACCGCGCTGACCGTAGTTGGCGACGGCAATGGCCGTGTCGGTTTCGGCCGTGGCAAGGCGCGTGAAGTGCCTGTTGCGATCCAGAAAGCGATGGAAGCTGCACGCCGCAATATGATCCAGGTAGAGCTGAATGGTGACACCATCCAGTACGCTACCAATGGTCGCCACGGCGGTTCCAAGGTTTACATGCAGCCCGCCTCCCAGGGTACCGGTGTAATTGCCGGCGGTGCCATGCGCTCCGTACTGGAAATGGCTGGTGTACACAACGTACTGGCTAAGTGCTACGGCTCTACTAATCCGGTGAACGTAGTACGTGCAACTTTCAAAGCTCTGGATCAAATGCAGAGCCCGGAAGATGTAGCTGCCAAGCGCGGTAAATCAGTCGAAGAGATTCTGGGCTAATCACAGCCCAGATTTAAGGTTATTGGTGGGTTAAGACCATGGCTAAGAAGACCATTAAAGTCACCCAGACCAAAAGCATCAACGGACGCCTGAAAAGTCATCAGGCGTGCGTTGCGGGTCTGGGCCTGCGCCGCATCGGCCACACAGTGGAAGTGGAAGATACTCCTTCCGTACGCGGCATGATCAACAAAGTAAACTACCTGGTTAAGGTTGAGGGGGAATAACATGCGTTTGAATGACCTGTCTCCCGCACAAGGCCACAAGCACAGCGCCAAGCGCGTTGGCCGTGGTATTGGTAGTGGTTTAGGTAAGACCGGTGGCCGCGGCCACAAAGGTCAAAAAGCGCGCTCCGGCGGCAGCGTTCGTCCGGGCTTCGAAGGCGGTCAGATGCCTTTGCAGAAGCGTCTGCCTAAGTACGGTTTCACCGCTCGTGTTTCTCGCTTCACCGCAGAAGTACGTCTGGCAGAGCTGTCCAAGGTAGAAAGTGACGTAATCGATTTGGCAGCGCTGAAGAATGCCGATATCATCGGCAGCCATATTAAACGCGCCAAAGTGTTTCTCTCAGGTGAGCTGACTAAAGCTGTAACCGTAAAGGGTCTGGGAGTGACCAAAGGTGCAAAGGCGGCTATCGAAGCTGCTGGCGGTAAAATAGAAGACTAATCGAGGCGCCAATGGCACGACCAGGATCCGGTGGAAATCCCCTGGGCAACAGCAAGGGATTGGGCGAGCTCTGGGCTCGCCTTCGTTTTCTTTTTCTAGCGATACTTGTTTATCGCTTGGGAACACATATTCCGGTGCCCGGCATTGATCCGGAAAAGCTGTCAAATCTGTTTAATCAGAATCAGGGAACCATCCTTGGTCTGTTTAACATGTTTTCAGGCGGCGCCCTGGAAAGGATGAGTATTCTGGCTCTGGGCATCATGCCCTACATCTCCGCATCCATCATTATGCAGTTGATGAGTGCGGTGACTCCCTCTCTGGAAGCATTGAAGAAAGAAGGGGAGGCCGGAAGGCGTAAGATCAACCAGTACACCCGTTATCTGACGGTGGTGTTGGCCCTGATTCAGGGTATCGGCATGACCTTCGGGTTGGCAGGGCAAAATCTGGCTTACTCATCTGAGCCTGCGTTTGGTTTTTACTTTGTGGCGGTAACGTCGCTGGTGACCGGTGCCGTATTCATGATGTGGCTCGGTGAGCAGATCACTGAGCGCGGTGTGGGCAACGGCATTTCCATGCTGATTTTTGCCGGTATCGTTGCTGGGTTACCCGGCGCTATCGGACAGGCGTTCGAGCAGGCCCGACAGGGTGAGTTGCATATTCTTATGCTGCTTATCATCGGTGTTATCGCTTTAGCTGTGGTGTTCTTTGTTGTAGTAATGGAGCGCGGTCAGCGCCGAATTACGATCAACCACGCCAGGCGACAAGCCGGTCGCTACTCCGCAGCACCAGCTGCGCAGGCGAGCCACCTGCCTCTGAAGGTGAATATGGCCGGTGTTATTCCGGTGATCTTCGCCAGCAGTATCCTGCTGTTCCCAGCGACGCTGGCACAGTGGTTTGGACAGGGTGGTGAAGGTGTCGGTGCCCAGATTCTGCAGTGGATGGCATTGCAGCTGGGTCCAGGGCAGCCGCTGAACATTATTCTGTTCGCACTGCTGATTGGTTTCTTCTGTTTCTTCTATACGGCGTTGATGTTCAACCCGAATGAAGTTGCAGATAACCTGAAAAAGTCTGGTGCCTATGTACCTGGTATTCGTCCAGGTGAGCAGACAGCCCGCTATATCGATAGTGTGTTGACCCGACTCACTCTGGTAGGTGCTGTGTATATCGCACTGGTATCCCTGCTGCCGCAGTTCCTGGTGGTTGGGTTTAACGTTCCCTTCTATCTGGGGGGTACCTCACTGCTGATCGTTGTAGTCGTAGTGATGGACTTTATGGCACAGGTACAATCGCATCTGTTGTCACACCAGTACGAAGGCTTGATGAAAAAAGCGAACCTGCAAGGCTACGGTCGTCGCTAGTGCGTCACCTGCTCGCAGTTTGATTGAATTGAGGTAAGGTCATGAAAGTACGCGCTTCTGTAAAAAAGATCTGCCGTAACTGCAAAATCGTGCGTCGCAAGGGCGTTCTGCGGGTAATCTGCAGCGCTGAGCCACGTCACAAGCAGCGTCAAGGCTAATAGGGGCCAGCCCCTTACAGAGAGCGTCCGTTGGGCGCCTCTGTAAAAGCTGGAAAAATTCGCTATTTGTTACAGCCCCGTAATGAATGGCAACACCATAAAGAATTTCTTTGTGGTGGGAGGTCAGCCTAAAGGTTGGACCTCCGCTAGGGGGCGTTGACTGTCGTCCACATCCGCTGCGGGAGGCCGTGGTGGGCGTGGGCTATTGCAATTTGGTGTCTGAAAAGCTATTCTTGCGCGCCTTTTTGGTGGCGCCGTCGGTTTTTTAGTCGCTGTCAGCGCCGAAATCAAAGTAGAGTCACATACTTAATATAAAGCAGTGGCTCCCAATACGTGGAGTACGCCTCTATGGCACGTATTGCTGGTGTCAATGTACCAGACCACAAGCACGCCGTGATCTCCCTGACCCACATTTATGGGGTAGGTCTTACTACGGCTAAGTCTATTTTGGCAGCGGTTGGTATCGCTGAATCCACCAAAATCCGCGACCTGTCTGAAGAGCAGATCGAAACCATCCGCGGTGAAGTTGCAAAGCTTACCGTAGAAGGCGACCTGCGCCGTGAAGTATCCATGAACATCAAGCGTTTGATGGACCTGGGTTGCTATCGCGGTCTGCGTCACCGTCGCAGCTTGCCGCTGCGTGGTCAGCGCACCAAGACCAATGCTCGCACCCGTAAGGGTCCGCGCAAGCCGATTCGCAAGTAAGCCTTAACTAAGGCGCGAAATCGCGGTTCAAGATGCCCCGGCTGGCTAATCGCCGCGGGGATTTGATACAGGATTTAGGATACTGGTATGGCTAAGCCAAAAACTACTGTTCGCAAAAAGGTCAAAAAGACCGTTGTCGACGGTATTGCCCACATCCACGCATCGTTCAACAACACGATCGTGACGATCACTGATCGCCAGGGTAATACCCTCAGCTGGGCCACCGCAGGTGGATCTGGCTTCCGTGGCTCACGTAAGAGCACCCCGTTTGCAGCCCAGGTTGCCGCTGAGCGCGCAGGTACTGCAGCTCAGGAGTACGGCCTGAAAAACCTCGACGTAGAAGTGAAGGGCCCTGGCCCCGGTCGCGAATCCGCTGTTCGCGCACTGAACAACTGCGGCTACAAAATCACCAATATCACCGACGTGACGCCTATCCCGCATAACGGATGTCGTCCGCCCAAGAAACGTCGCGTGTAAGAGGGGGCTGATAGAATGGCACGTTATATTGGACCAAAATGTAAACTGTCCCGTCGTGAAGGGACTGACCTGCAGCTGAAGAGTGGTGTACGTCCGCACGACTCCAAGTGTCGCGCAGAATCTAAGCCCGGTCAGCATGGCGCTGGTCGCGGCCGTCTGTCCGACTACGGCATCCAGCTGCGTGAAAAGCAAAAAGTTCGTCGTATCTACGGCGTACTGGAAAAGCAGTTCCGTAACTACTATAAGGAAGCAGCACGTCTGAAGGGCGCTACAGGTGAAAACCTGCTGCAACTTCTCGAGCAGCGTCTGGACAACGTGGTTTACCGCATGGGCTTCGGCTCAACTCGCTCTGAAGCGCGTCAGCTGGTTTCCCACAAAGCAATTCTTGTAAACGGCACTACCGTTAACATTCCTTCTTTCCAAGTTAAAGAAGGCGACGTTATCGCTGTACGTGAGAAAGCCAAGAAGCAGCTGCGTATCCAGAATTCCGTTTCCCTCGCTGCCCAGCGTGGCGATGTCGAGTGGGTAGACGTAAACGCGAGCAAACTGGAAGGCACTTTTAAGCGCACTCCGGATCGTGTCGATCTGCCGGCAGAGATCAACGAAAACCTTATTGTGGAACTGTACTCCAAGTAACAATTAGTCCACTTTAAGGAATGCAACTGTAAACAGGTATGGCTATGCAGACTGCTGTCAACGAGTTTTTGACACCGCGTCGTATTGACGTCACCGAGTACAATCCGAATCACGCCAAAGTGGTTCTGGAGCCCCTGGAGCGTGGTTTCGGCCACACTCTTGGCAATGCGCTGCGTCGCATCCTGCTGTCCTCCATGCCGGGCTGCGCCGTCACCGAAGTAGAAATCGACGGTGTCGAGCACGAGTACAGCGCGATTGAAGGTGTGCAAGAAGATGTTATTGAAATCTTGCTCAACCTGAAAGAAATCGCGGTTGTTATGCACGGCAAAGATCAGGCGGTATTAAGCCTGAGCAAGAAGGGCCCGGGTGCAGTGACCGCTGGAGATATCCAGGTAGATCACGATATCGAGATTGTGAATCCTGAACACGTGATTGCCAATATCACAGGTGATGTAGAACTCAACCTGCGACTCACTGTTGCGCGTGGACGTGGTTATCAGCCCGCCGACGCTCGCCGTGATGAGGAAGAGGAAAGCCGCGCGATTGGCCGTCTGCAACTGGACGCATCTTACAGCCCGGTTCGCCGTGTATCTTACAGCGTGGAAAGCGCACGTGTAGAGCAGCGTACCGATCTAGATAAGCTGGTTTTGGACCTGGAGACCAATGGTACTCTGGACCCAGAAGAAGCTATTCGTCGTGCAGCCACTATTCTGCAGCAACAGCTGGCAGTATTTGTGGACCTGGAAGGCGAGAAAGATGCGCAACCGAAGGCGGAAGAGCCCGAAGTTGACCCAGTATTGCTGCGCCCGGTTGACGACCTGGAACTCACCGTACGTTCGGCTAACTGTCTGAAAGCGGAAAACATCTACTATATCGGTGACCTGATTCAGCGCACTGAAGTAGAGCTGCTGAAGACTCCGAACCTTGGCAAGAAGTCTCTGACTGAAATCAAGGATGTACTGGCTTCCCGTGGTTTGTCACTGGGTATGCGTCTGGAAAACTGGCCACCGGCCAGCCTTAAAGGCGATAGCAAATTAAGCCCCCTGTAAGCATTTGGTAGTCGCGGCGATGTCGCGACTAGTAGAAAGAACCCGAGCGGTGCCACAGCTTAGCGCGACACCGCTCCAGAACGACCTGCTGAGACAGCAACTGTGGTCGTAAGGAATTGAGTCATGCGTCATCGCTATAGTGGCCGTAAATTCAGCCGTACCAGCGCTCACCGCAAGGCCATGTTCAAGAACATGACCGCTTCTCTGGTAGAGCACGAACTGATCAAAACTACACTGCCAAAAGCCAAGGAGCTGCGTCGCGTCGCCGAGCCGCTGATTACCCTGGCTAAGAAAGACAGTGTTGCCAACCGTCGTCTGGCTTTCGCTCGTATCCGTGATAAGGATGCTGTGCGCAAGTTGTTCGATGAGCTGGGTCCTCGTTACGAAGCCCGTCCAGGTGGATATATCCGTATCCTGAAGTGTGGTTTCCGCGCTGGTGACAAAGCACCGATGGCTTACGTTGAACTGGTGGATCGTCCACAAGTTGAAGACGAAGCTGCTGAAGCATAAGTTGCACTAGCAATTTTGCTACGGAAGGCCGGTCATAGACCGGCCTTTTTTGTATATACGGGAGAATTTTGTATGTCTTTTGAGCAGTTGTTAAATAATTTGAACCCGCAAATTGTTGCCAGCCTGCGGCGAGCAATTGAGTTGGGTAAATGGCCCAATGGTGTTGTGATTACTGCAGACCAACGTAGTCTCTGTGCAGAGGCGGTTGCCAGCTGGGAGGCCCAAAATCTGCCTAAAGAGCAGCAGCTAGGCTATGTCGCACCAAAGACCTCCAAAGACCCCTGTTCTGCTAAAAAAGGTGATGAACAACCTTTGAGCTGGGTATAAGTTGCTTTAGCTGATTCACTTACTTTCCAGCTGTTTAATAGATATTGGCGCATATCTCTTCAGCTGGGACGCCCTTCCCATTCATCCCTCCGCTTTTCTCTGCTTATATAGTTACCGACATAACGAAATATAAATTTAAATTTGCTCGGTAATTGGATATGAAAAAACTGATATTGCTTGCCGGTGCAGTAAGCCTAGCTGTTGTCGGCATTGATCATTACGATATTAATGTCAAAGAAAGTGTGGCGAGAGTGCAACAGTTTGTGCAGCCATTAAAGGAAAATAATAGGTTAGCACAGGATATCTCTGAAAAAATACCTTGGTCAGAGCTGGATGCAACGGAGATGGTGGAACTACTGGACCATCCTCGGGTGAAGGCCTATCTCGATCGTGAGAAGTTAAAGCAGGAGTTAAAAGATTACTTTGCCGACCTTGGGAGCTTATCCAGTGCTGAGGCCTGGGACGCAATTGAGCAGGTGGAGAGTGAGAAACGAGTAACGGGTTATGAAGCGCTGTCGATGAAACTAGCCTGGTTAGAAAAAAATAGCCTTAACGAAGCCGATTTCAAGCAGCGCGCCGAAGAACTTTTTAATATTTATCGAGAAAAGGCTCAGTCAGTGATTAGCCGCTATGACCCACATACTCAAGTGCCAGGCTTCTCTACCTATAAAGATCTAGAGCGTTCTATTGTTGAAGAGGTTCAGCAAATGACATCTTTCCCCAATGGAATGAATAAGCAAGAATATTTGCGACAACGCTTACAGGAAGCTCGGGAAACGGTTTACGGAAGCTAATCAATAAACAGTGCTGCTACTTTTAGTACTTTTAGCAGCAGCACTGCCCTACGCCTGATACGAGTTACATAAACAGGCCAATTAGGTCATAGAACCAATTACTGTTGTTTTCAAAGTCGGAGACTTTGTCTGTCTCATAGGCGCGGATCATGCCGCCACCGTTGTGGTTCACGATATTGTCCAGAAAATCCTTTAATTCCAGTCCATGCTCGGCGATTTCGCCGTATTTAAGATCAATAATCGTGGTGCAGTGGCTCTCATTTAGGTTGCGAAACATTGGGAAGTAGTAGCCCCAATTACTGGTTTGATCCAAGAGTGGTATTAGATTTTCATGGGTGTCCTTTTGCCAGCGCTGGCGCAGTTTATCTAAACGAGAGTTGGCATCTGGGTCGTTGTAAATATCTTCGTAGAAGCGCTCATAGGAGTATGAAGAAAAGTTACCATCCGCCAGGAAGTGCGTGATACCCAGGCGATCTGTAGGGAATTTATCTGACAGTGCGCGGTATATCGAAGCCAACTGATTGCTGTCAAATCCTGGAGTAAAAGATTTTATCGCATTAATAGGGTTCTCTTCATTGGGATCCCCATCAGTTGTATAAGTAGTCCAGGAATGAAGCACTTCGTTGTGTAACGGTAAGGATGGGTATTGAGTGTTGTTATCACTGTCCAGAGGCGCTTTGTAAAGCGGGCCGGAATCATCTATCAGATAGCCGTATTCGACATCCATATCCTCACGAAGTTTCGTGTAATTTAACAGAGCCCCTACGCTGCCTGCACTGCAACCAGCGGCAAGCATTTGCTTGGGTTTCTGCAAATTATTCTTTACCCATGAGGTTACTGCCTGCACATTGCGCAGGCCATTATGATGCCAAATTAGATCCGAATTCTGTCCGTTCTTATCCTTATATATCTCTGTCTTATCACCAACATAAATATCACCAGTGCAGTATGGAACGTAAACCATGTTCCACTCGCCAGTTTTATACTGGTTGTACGGGTGGTGAGTATAAATAAGGGGTGAAACACCTGCGGTAGTGAGATTATCGAAATTTGTGAAATCTAAGAGGTGTACATTGCTGAGATAGTCATCAGGGATGCCATTAGGGTTGCGTGCCCCGCGAATACCAGCCTGGCCGGAGCAGCTTTCGTAGTCCCAACAGGCACCGCCACCTTCAAAATAAAAAATGGTATTGCTGGTATCGGGCACCCGATAAACAAAAAATTTATAGGGGGAGCCATTGCCGCACATGGCGCCGGTCCTGGCAGGAACATCTACTTTTTGCCAAGTATTAAAATCTTTAGGCTCGAAGTCATCGTTAAAGCTTGGGTCGTGCATGGTCAGAGGGTACATCCCCTGAGCTTGCTGGGTAGAGACCGGTGCATCAGCGTTGGGAGGATCAAAGAGGTGTTTGAGGGTTTTCCAGAAATTGTAATCACCTGGTTCTGCTTGTGCATATGAGGTGATAAGGAGTGAGCTGGCAATAAATGCCATAGTTAAACCACGGAGAATTTTTATCATTATTAATCCCCTTCCGGTAATTTGTGTTTTCTCTCTGGACCAGGCCGCATCGCGAACACAAGTTGTAGAAAATAACGTCACTTCAACGCTTGCAGTTAGCCAAGTAGGACACTCGTCCAAATCGCGCTTTAGGTAAAACCCAAGAAGACTAGTTAATAATGGACTTTTGGTCTAGCTAAAGACTAGTTAAAACTGATAAGTCATGCTGGACCAATTGGTCTGACAGATTTCGTGGAAAATATTTTATTAAGTTGGGGTTGTTGATGGTTTTTGGAACGTGCGTTGGTTTTAAGGGTTTGGATAAATATTGCTTAGCCACAATGTGTGACCAGGCTGCTACATAAGTAGGTGACTTTCGTAGTTTAATTGTTTGTCTTACATAAAGTGAAAAGCATTAACTTAAGCCTTACTTTAGAGGATGAAAGACTCATTGTTTTCTGGTGCTAGATTATTTTTAAGGTTCTTAAGATACTTCATTTTTTTTAACAGAATCTCTCTTGCCTGTACCTGATTAACTAGTTGAAAGTTAATTTTATCCTGAGCCTTGAGTTGTCCTAATCTATGCAGGTCGGCTCGAATAATATGGCCAATACGAGGATATCCGCCGATAGTTTGCCCCTCAATAAAAGAAATAATGGGTTCGCCAGTGTTAGGTATCTGAATACAGCCAGGGTAAAGTCCGGAGGAAATCATTTCATCCGAACTCTCCGTAATAGCTTTTGAATCTACAATGATTGATGGGGATAGACGAATCCCCATGCGATTGCTTTGGGCGGATACTTGAAAGGTTTTTCTGAAAAAATTATTTAATGTTAACTCTGTAAATCGCTTTTTTTCTGGTCCGTAGATAACTCTAAAAAGTGGTCGAGATTGATAGCAGGGTTGTAGGCTTCGATCTATGTGAGCGGATTTTGCGATGCGAATATTTTTCAGATGAAGGCGTTCTTTGTAACTGATAGCCTTACCTTTGTTGCCCCCAAAGTGACTGATCAAGTGTGTTGATACGCTGCTGAAAGCCTGAGAGGTGGAAATTGTGGCAGATAAACCAATATATGCTCTGGTGCCACTTAGTAGTTGACCAAATTCTAAAATGTCTCCCCGCTTAACTTGGATGACCTTGTAATTTTCTACAGTTATTTTATTTAACAGAACATTGAATTGTGCTCCTGTGATAGCTATTGAGATATCACATTCGAACTTGATAAATGGACCAGTTAACGTTAATTCCAATACAGGGTTGTTAAGGTAGTTACCCAATAGCAGGTTGGCAAGTTGCATGGACAGGATGTCAGCTGCGCCCCCCTGGGGAATTCCACAGTGCATTAGACCTGGGCGCCCAAAGTCCTGAATACTCGTTTGTAGGCCTGGACGAATAAAATAGATGCTCATAGTTAGATCAGTTTCACATTGTAGACTGATGAATATCGTCAAATTCTGCTTGATTAATCGAGTAGAACTTAATGATATCTAATGGATCTGCAATAAATGGATGGCTGCTATAAGGTTGGAATAATTGAATGGGAGTCTGGCCGATAATTTGCCACCCTCCTGGTGTGGCTTGTGGGTAAACTCCTGTCTGGCTGCCGCCGATGCCAACAGCTCCTGCAGGAATGCGCACTCGTGGATTTTTTTTACGAGGACATTCCAGTTTAGGGTTGAGACCGCCGAGATACAAAAATCCGGGAGTAAAGCCCAACATATGTACGAGATAAGAGGGTGCTGTATGCAGCTTAATAATTTCTTTGCTGGATAAGCCGGTGTGCCTGCTTAATATTAAAATGTCTGGAGCAAAAATTGATTCATAGCACACAGGAATGCGAATGGTACGGGATTTTCGTGAAATGTTTTTATGGGCTTTAAGGAAGTCTTGAATTGATTGTTGAACTTTCTGTGAGAGCATCTCGCTATCAAATAAAGCAGGGTTAAAAATCAGAGTCAGACATTGATAGGCAGGAATTAATTCAATAAAATTATTGGGGGTTTTATTAAGGAGATATTCTTTAAGCCCAATAATATAACGGCTAAGGTTTTCACTTGGCTCTGAGTTGAAGCGGATATCTAACGCACTATCTCCATTTGGGTAAACACTAAAATCGAGCATAGTCGAGTGATTTCTTTGTTTGGAGGATGTCACGATTGTATGTTCAGGCCATGATGTTGTAGGTGCTTGACTAGTGCTTTTGCGATTTTTAGAGCGGCAGGATTGTCACCATGTAAACAAATCGTATCCACAGAGAATTTCAGCGGTGTGCCATAATAGCTTGTGAAGTCTGTACCCTTTGCCAATGCGACAGCTCGTTCTAGGCAGTTTTCAATATTGTTTAGCACTGAGCCAGGTAGATTACGTGGGGCTAATTTGTCTTTGTTTAAGTAGTGCCTATCTATAAAACCCTCCCGATAAAAGGTGCACTGCTTCTCTATTGCCACAGACTCCATCGCACCGTTGGCTAAACCGATAATTTTCAGAGAGGGATACTCTTTGGCGAAGAGTGAGATAATTTCTTTAGCGAGTAACCTATCTGCTTCGGCATCGTTATATAAAGCGCCATGTAGTTTAACGTGATCCAGCAGTACACCTGCTTCAGTAGTCAGGAATTGCAGCTGCTCAATCTGTTGAAACAATGAGTCAAGTAATAGATTTATTGGGATTTTGACAGACTTTCTTCCAAAATTTTCCCGATCTGGGTAGCCGGGGTGTGCTCCAATTTTTAAATGATGTTTTTGTGCGTTGAAAATGGAAAGGCGCATAATGTCCCGGTTTCCTGCGTGAGCGCCACAGGCGATATTGCAGCGGGAAATAAAGGGCATGATTTGCGTGTCCCTAATGCAGCTTTTTAGATCGCTACCTTCACCCAGGTCACAGTTGATGTCTATGCGCATAATATCAGTCCCTTCGACTTACACTCATCTTTAGGCCTAAACTATTTCATTTTCAACTTGTAGGGCAAGACTTCACCTCTGAAGAAATTTGCACACCTTTTGATTCATAGCAGTCGCCCAGAGGTGAGCAAAAACATGCTTTCACTTCAATGTCATTTCTTAATGCATTTAACTTTGTCCAAAGTGGTTCATTGGCGGCTGTTCTTTGAAGTGTCAAGAATTTTAGGGGGAAATGTGAAGCGATAATGGCTTGTTCCAATATTACTGTGTTTAAGCCACTCCTTGCCGCGAGAGTGCTTTCTCCTTTATTTTCTAGCTCGTGAATCGTCAGATATAAATTTTTTTCTTCTTTGTGGCAGCAAGAGGTTAGAAACGCTTCAAGGTCTGAGTAAGTTTTATCATTATAAGTGAACTCTAGAGACTTCAGGATTGCGGGTCCCGAGCCGGCGTTATGTAATGAGAAGATTATAGTTGGTTTTTGTGTCGCTCCATCAAAGTTTCCTTGATCAAATTTAACCACAGGCATAGTCATAACTCGGACTTGTTTGTTTGCGGCCTTGGCTTGCAGATAAGTGGCATAAAAAGAGGCTATAGAAATTAAAATTGCGCATAATGCAATTATTAAGTTGAGCCTTTCTTTATTGAGAAAATTCATTTATTTAGGTCTTTAAAAGGTAAGGGGAGTCTTCGAGTAATTCACAGAGGCACTTCTCTTGCTTCAGGGGGGGGGAGCCTCCTGAAGCAAGACAAAATACTTAGACTCTTTTAAGAGCAGCATAGAGATTTGCCAGAAAAGTGCCGAGGGGCCAAGCGCTCTGGCCATCAATTTATCCAAGCATGGGTTTAAGGAAGCGGCCGGTATGGGAAACTTTCATTTCTGCCACATCCTCTGGAGTCCCCGCTGCAATAATCTGTCCTCCACCGGAGCCGCCTTCCGGGCCTAGGTCCACAATCCAGTCGGCAGTTTTAATGACGTCGAGATTGTGTTCGATAACCACGATGGTATTGCCGTGATCGCGCAGGCGATGTAAGACATCCAGTAATAATTGGATGTCGGCAAAATGCAGGCCAGTGGTGGGTTCGTCAAGGATATACAAGGTTTGGCCGGTGTCGCGCTTGGACAGTTCACGAGAGAGTTTTACTCGCTGCGCTTCGCCGCCGGAAAGTGTGGTGGCCGCCTGGCCAAGTTTGATATAGGAGAGACCGACATCCATCAAGGTTTGTAATTTCTTGGCAATTGCGGGCACGGGGTCAAAAAACTCTCGCGCATCTTCCACTGTCATTTCCAATACCTCGTGGATATTTTTGCCTTTGTAATGTACTTCCAGGGTTTCGCGGTTGTACCGTTTACCATGGCAGGTGTCGCAGGGCACATAGATATCCGGTAGAAAATGCATTTCGACTTTGATCACACCGTCGCCCTGACAAGCTTCACAGCGACCGCCTTTTACATTAAAGCTGAAACGGCCTGGCTTGTAGCCACGTGAGCGCGCTTCCTGGGTACCGGCAAATAGCTCTCGAATCGGGGTAAAAATACCTGTGTAGGTGGCCGGATTAGACCTTGGGGTGCGGCCTATAGGGCTCTGATCGATATCCACACATTTATCGAAATGCTCTAACCCATGAACGGACTCATATGGGGAGGCCTTCAAGGTGGTGGCTTTATTGAGTGCTGTGGCAGCTAGAGGGTAGAGGGTGGTATTGATTAGGGTAGATTTACCAGAGCCTGAGACACCAGTGACACAGGTAAAGAGGCCTACGGGGATTTCCAGGTCTACGTTTTGTAAATTGTTGCCGCTGGCACCTTCGAGGCGCAGCATATAGTCCTCGTTGGGGATATAGCGCTCTTCCGGTACAGCAATTTTCTTTTTTCCGGACAGGTACTGTCCGGTGAGAGATTTTTTACACTTGGTGATTTTATCCGCGGTACCAGCCGCGACTACTTCGCCACCGTGAACACCGGCACCGGGGCCTATATCGACAATAAAGTCGGCACTGCGGATAGCGTCCTCATCGTGCTCAACGACAATTACTGTGTTACCAATATCGCGTAGATGGGTAAGAGTGTTAAGTAGGCGTTCGTTGTCCCGTTGGTGTAAGCCAATAGAAGGCTCGTCGAGGATATACATTACGCCCACCAGGCCGGCCCCGATCTGGCTGGCCAGGCGAATCCGCTGTGCCTCACCGCCAGATAGAGTTTCTGCGCTGCGATTCAGAGTTAGGTAGTTGAGCCCCACATCTACCAGGAAGCGAAAGCGATCGCGCAGTTCTTTAAGAATTTTATCGGCAATTTCTTTTTGGGCACCTCTGAAGGTCAGCTCGTGATCAAAATAGTTGAAAGCATCGCCGACGGGCAGCTCGGTAATCTGTGCCAGGGTGCGGTTGTCCACAAAGACATGACGGGCCTCGCGGCGCAGTCGGGTGCCATGGCACTCAGGGCATTTTTGTGTGCTCAGGTATTTGGCCAGCTCTTCGCGTACAGATTGGGATTCCGTGTCCCTATAACGGCGTTGGAAGTTGGGAATAATGCCCTCGAAAGTGTGCTGCCGCACGGTAACATCACCGCGATCATTTACATAGCTGAAGTCGATTTCCTCATCGCCGCTGCCCTGTAAAATGATCTTGCGGTGCCCCTTGCGTAGTTTCTTCCAGGGTTTGTCCAGATCGAAGCCGTAGTGCTCGGCGAGGGAGTCGAGCATGTGATAGTAGTAGATGTTGCGTCTGTCCCAACCGCGAATAGCACCCTCGGAGATGCTGCTCTCTGGGTCGAGAATCACCTTATCCTCGTCAAAGAACTGCTTAACCCCCAGGCCGTCGCAACTGGGGCAGGCGCCGGCCGGGTTGTTGAAGGAAAACAGGCGCGGTTCCAGTTCGTCCAGTGAATAGTCACAGACGGGGCAGGCGTGGCGTGCGGAAAAAAGTCGGTCTTCCTGGTCACCATCCATAAAACTGATGGAAGCGATGCCATCGGTGAGATTCAAAGCAGTTTCGAAGGACTCCGCCAGGCGTAACTGCAGGTCATCGCGCACCTTAAAGCGGTCTACCACAACCTCTACGGTGTGCTTGCGTCGCTTGTCCAGCTTGGGCGTGTCGTCCAGATCACAGATAACGCCATCGATACGTGCTCGAACGAAGCCGTCACGGCGCAGCTGTTCAAATACATGCTGGTGCTCGCCCTTGCGGTCGCGTACTACGGGTGCCAGTAGCATCAGCTTAGTGCTCTCCGGCAGGGTCAGTACCTGATCCACCATCTGGCTCACGGTCTGGGCCTGTAGCGGTTCGTCGTGTTCCGGGCAGCGCGGTTCGCCGACACGGGCGAACAACAGTCTGAGGTAGTCGTAAATCTCAGTAATGGTGCCTACGGTGGAGCGCGGGTTGTGGGAGGTGGACTTCTGCTCAATGGAGATGGCTGGCGACAGTCCCTCAACAGTATCCACATCCGGCTTTTCCATCATCGATAGGAATTGCCGTGCATAGGTGGACAGGGATTCCACATAGCGGCGCTGGCCTTCAGCGTAAAGGGTGTCAAAGGCCAGGGAGGATTTACCGGAACCAGACAGTCCGGTTATCACGATCAGCTTGTCGCGGGGGATGTCCAGATCGATATTTTTCAGGTTGTGGGTGCGAGCACCCCTCACATAAATCGTGTCCACGCTCTACCTATATTGCTGCTAATACTGGGCCGGGCCACGGACTTGCTCCGCACGGGGCGATCACAACTGCGGTGCCGGGAAAACAGCCGAGTATAAACTCGCGACCCAATGTGCCAAAATCGTCTACCGCAAAAAACCAACCGATGAACAGAAAGCGCTGATGATCCCTGTAATTCTTTGTGGCGGCACTGGCTCGCGCCTGTGGCCACTGTCCCGGGAAACCTACCCAAAGCAATTTTTGCCGCTAACAGGTGAAGAAACCATGTTGCAGGCCACCGCGAGGCGGTTGGAAGGCGTGGCACAGCTACAGGCTCCGATTTTAGTGTGCAATGAGGAGCATCGCTTTGCTGCAGCGGAGCAGTTGCGCGAGATTGGTCACGGTGCCCAATCTATTTTGCTGGAGCCCTGTGCGCGCAATACGGCACCCGCTATCGCTCTGGCGGCCCTAGCAGCGCTTGAATCTGGTGAAGACCCCCTGCTACTGATACTGCCGGCGGACCACGCGGTGGCCGATGTGGCGGCCTTTCAGGAGGCACTCAAGCCTGCCCGGGCCTTGGCTGAGCAGGGACATTTGGTGACTTTTGGTATTGTTCCGACAAGAGCTGAGACCGGTTACGGTTATATCCGCCGTGGAGAAGGGCTTTCTGCTGGTGCCTGGGCAGTCGCAGAATTTGTTGAAAAGCCTGATGCCGAGACAGCTGAGTCCTATCTGGTCGATGGCGGTTATTCCTGGAATAGCGGTATGTTCCTATTCCGCGCTTCCCGTTATCTGGAGGAACTGGGCCAGCATCGAGAGGATATTCTCGGTGCCTGTCGCACAGCCTACGAGCAGGCCGCTCGAGATCTCGACTTTACCCGGGTGGATAGAGAGGCCTTCGCCGCTTGTGCCGATGAATCTGTGGATTATGCGGTTATGGAGCCTACGGAGTCGGCGGCGGTAGTGCCTATGGATGCTGGCTGGAGCGATGTGGGCTCCTGGCTGGGTTTGTGGGAGCTGGCCGAGCGGGATGACGACGACAACCTGCTGCAAGGAGATGTGTTGCAGGAAGACAGCAGCGGTTGCCTGGTGCGTGCGGAAAGTCGCTTGGTCAGTTTACTCGGTGTAGAGGACCTGGTGGTGGTGGATACCGACGACGCCCTGCTGATTGCTGACAAACAGCGGGTTCAGGAGGTGAAAAAACTGGTGGGGAGCCTCAAGCGCTCCGGCCGCAGCGAGGCCCAGCGACACCGCAAGGTGTATAGACCTTGGGGCTACTACGACTCTATCGATGCGGGTCCGCGTTTTCAGGTAAAACGCATCGTGGTTAAGCCTGGACAACAGCTTTCACTGCAGATGCACCACCACCGCGCGGAGCACTGGATTGTGGTGCGTGGCACCGCAAGGGTGACCCGCGGTGATGAAGAGCTACTGGTTACCGAGAATCAATCCACCTATATCCCCCTGGGGGTTACGCACCGGTTGGAAAATCCCGGCACCATCCCTCTGGAGCTGATCGAGGTGCAGTCCGGCAGCTACCTGGGCGAGGACGATATAGTCCGTTTCGATGACGACTATGGTCGAGGCTAGATCTCCGCGAAAGTTGTACTGCTCCCACTACAGCCTGGCGCTCACTCGCTGTACAATGCGCGCCCACTTTGACGCTGTTCCGGGAGCTGCATGAATTCTATTGAGCGCCGAGCCCTGGGTGGGCTGGCTTCCCTTTATGTGTTTCGCATGCTCGGCCTGTTTATGGTGCTGCCGGTGCTCACGGTGTACGGTGAAGGCTATCGTGATAGCACTCCGATGCTGCTGGGGTTGGCCATGGGTGCCTACGGTTTGAGCCAGGCCTTATTGCAGATTCCGCTGGGACTTCTGTCTGATCGCTGGGGCCGAAAACCCGTAATTTATACCGGCCTGGCGCTATTCGCCCTAGGCAGTATCGTCGCTGCTCAGACAGATTCCGTATATGGGCTGATTGTCGGCCGGGTGTTACAGGGGTGTGGAGCGATCGCTGCCGCAGTGATGGCGCTGGTGGCTGATTTGACCCGGGATGAAAAGCGCGGCATTGCCATGGCCGTGATCGGGGCCTCGATCGGTGTGGCCTTTATGTTGGCGGTAATACTGGGCCCGGCACTCGCGGGTGCTGGCGGACTGCCGGCCATTTTCTGGCTGACAGCAGCACTGGCCGTACTCGGCATGTTGCTGGTATGGCGGGTGGTACCAACCCCTCAAGTAGCAAAGCGCCCTGCGGTATTTAAGGGTGGTTTCCGCAAAGTATTGGGTAGTGGCCTGACCTGGCGCCTGGTCAGCGGGGCCTTCTTTTCTCACTTACTATTGACGGCGCTGTTTGTGGCATTGCCACTGGTGCTAGTCGATCGCCTGGATTGGCCGGCGGATGAGCACTGGAAACTTTATGGTCCGCTAATGCTGGGCACCTTTATCATTATGCTGCCCTTAATGCGTGTGGCCGAGCGCTCTGGCAAAGTGCCGCTTGCGCTGAACCTGGCGGCGCTTGCTCTGGTGGCTGGCAGCGCGGCGTTACTGCCGATGAATGGAACAATAGCAGTTGTACTGCTGCTGAGTATTTTCTTTGTGGGCTTCAATCTGTTGGAAGCCTTACTGCCGGCCCAGTTGACTCGCAAAGCCCCGGAGGATGCCCGTGGGGCAGCTTCGGGCCTGTATGCGACGCTACAGTTTTTTGGCACCTTTGTCGGCGGCAGTCTGGGCGGATATCTGTATGGACTCGGTGGCGCCAGTGCTGTAGCGGGGCTCGGTTTTGCTGTAGTGGTAACTTGGATGCTGCTTTGGTGGGCTCTGCGCGAGCGGCTCTCCGATATCCGTGAGGGTAGCGCTTACTAACAGTGGGTGTCTGTTGTATGCTGCTGTATAAAAATACACTGTCTGCAGCTGTAAGTGGCTGCATGCTTACATACTCAGAGTACGAGTGAAACCGTACCTGAAATTTAATATTGAATGATTAGTGCTCCGGGTGGGACCCGGGTCGAAGAGAGGAGAGGGCCATGGCCAGGGGTATCAACAAAGTAATCTTAATTGGCAATCTGGGTAATGACCCAGAAACCAAATATATGCCGAGCGGTGGTGCGGTTACCAACATTAGCTTAGCCACCAGCGAGAGCTGGAAGGATAAGCAGACTGGCCAGCAGCAGGAGCGCACTGAATGGCACCGCGTAGTATTTTTCAACCGCTTGGCAGAGATTGCCGGTGAGTATTTACGTAAAGGTGCAAAGGTCTATGTAGAAGGTTCGCTGCGCACGCGTAAATGGCAGGATAAGAATACTGGTCAGGATCGCTACACTACGGAGATTGTTGCCAGTGAAATGCAAATGCTGGATGGTCGCGGAGAGCAGGGCGGTTTCGGTCAGGGTATGGGCGGTGCCGCAATGGGTGCGGCAGGTGCAGCTATGGGGAGCCAGATGGGCGGTCAGCAAGGCGGTTACGAACAGCAGGGCGGTTTCCAGCAAGGTGGCTATCAGCAGGGTAATCAGGGGCGCCAGGCTCCCAGTAACCAACAGCAACCTGCGCAGCAGCAAAGCCAGGGCCCTGCCGGTGGTTTTGATAATAGCTTTGACGACGATATCCCCTTCTAAAACAGGCCTGTCCTGTGTCTGATCTACATACCGGATATAAGCCGGATCGGGTTGCGCTGATTCGCGCCGGAAACGATATCGATAGCGCGCTGCAGAAACGCCTGCAGCGTGCTGGTTTCCGTATACAGCTGCTCGCACCCGCAGAACTCGATAAGTTGCGCCCCGCCTCAATTGTCATTAATGCGTCGGCATGCGCGGATGACCAGGGTATGCCGGAAGCCCTAGAGGTTGCTGAGTCATTGGCACAGTGCTCCTGTCGGCATGTTATTCACCTCTCTTCCTATGCGGTCTTTGCCGGTGGTGAACCGAGGAAATATGACGAGGATGAGGTGGCGGCACCTCAATCTCACAGTGGGCGGCAATGGCTGGCTTGTGAGGAAGCCTTTTCAGAATTTGAGAATCTGACAATTCTGCGTTTTGGCTGGATGGTGGATAGCAATCCGGATGCTCTGCTGGGGCGGGTGTTACGGGGTTTTGTGACGGGTGAGCCGGTCACACTGGATGGCTGCAATAGCGGTAACCCGGTCACGGCCCTGGATCTGGCTCGTGTTGCAGTTGCAGTGGCGCAGCAACTAGCCAGTGGCGCTGAGGCTAGAGGGATCTATCACTACGGCAGCTCGGATGACTGTACTGCGGTGGAGTTTGCCCTTGAGGTTGTGGAGCGAGCCCAGTCACTCTACGACGAGGGCAGGTTCGCACAATTCAGCGCACTGGAAACCGGGCCGGACCAGAACCGAGGGGTGGTGTTGGCCTGTGGTAAGTTGCGCGATGTCTTTGGCATACAGCAGCATAGCTGGCGCCAAGGCCTCACTAGGCAGGTGGAGCTGTGGTTGGAGCGTCTGGATGCGGAGACGCAGGAATAGCTTTAGAGCGATTGTAAAAAGGGCGCCAATGTGGCGCCCTTTTTATTTGGATCAAGATAACGGCTTTAAACTTTATCGAAAATCAGGCACGCGTTGGTACCACCGAAACCAAAGCTGTTGGACATGGCACGCTTAATCTCGCACTCGCGCAATTCAGTGACTAGATCCATCCCTTCCGCTTCTGGGGCCCGGTGCTCCACATTGGCGGAAGCGGCAATAAAGTTATTTTGCATCATTAGCAGACTGTAGATGGCCTCCTGCACGCCGGCAGCGCCGAGGGAGTGTCCGGTTAGAGACTTGGTGGAGGCAAATGCGGGCACTTTGCCGGCAAAGACTTCGCTCATGGCTTTTAGCTCAGCGATATCGCCGACCGGGGTTGAGGTGCCGTGGGTGTTGATGTAGTCCACACCGCCTTGAAGCCCCTTGCCATCCATACCCGCCAGGGCTTGCTGCATGCAGCGCACTGCGCCTTCTCCACTCGGGGCCACCATATCGTATCCATCAGAAGTTGCGCCGTAGCCAGTGAGTTCGGCGTAAATGGTTGCGCCGCGGGCGAGTGCATGGTCCATTTCTTCCAGAATCAGACAGCCACCACCACCGGCGATAACAAAACCATCCCGATCGGCATCGTAGGGGCGTGAAGCCTTAGTGGGGTCGTCGTTAAACTTGCTCGATAGGGCGCCCATGGCGTCGAACAGGTGCGTGAGACTCCAGGCCAGTTCCTCACCGCCACCGGCGAAGACAATATCCTGTTTGCCCATCTGAATTAGCTCGGCACCGTTGCCGATGCAGTGGGCACTTGTGGCACAGGCGGAGGAGATACTGTAGTTCACACCTTTGATTTTATAGGGTGTGGATAAGCAGGCTGAAACGGTGCTGTTCATCACCTGGGGAACTCGGTAGGCGCCGACACGGCGAACCCCCTTTTCCTTGAGCGTGTGTGCGGCATCAATAATATTTTGGGTGGAGGTGCCGCCGGAACCCATCACAATGCCGGTTCGAGGGTTGGAGATGTCTTTCTCCTCCAAGCCGGACATTTCGATTGCCTCTCGCATGGCGATGTAAGCATAGGCTGCTGCATCTCCCATAAAGCGCAGTTGCTTGCGGTCTATATGTTCTTTGAAATCGATATCCACAGGGCCTGCAACCTGGCTGCGCAGGCCTAGCTCTTTGTACTCCTCCTGGAAGCGGATACCGCTGCGGCCTGCTCTTAGTGAATCGGTAACTTCTTTTGTATTGGTACCGATACAGGATGTGATGCCCATCCCGGTAATGACTACCCGACGCATAGTGATCTCCAACAGTACTTGGTAGTAAAGGCCTTTAAAGTTTTGCCCGCCTGAGCTTAATAAAGTTAAAAGTTATCAGTACGAGTAAATAAACCAACGCGAAGGTCTTTTGCAGTGTAGATTTCACGCCCATCCACCGACACAGTGCCATCGCCAATACCCATAACCAGCTTTCGTTCAACAAGCCGACTCATTTGAATGTGGTAGGTTACCTTCTTGCTGGTAGGTAAAATTTGACCGGTAAACTTTACCTCCCCACAGCCGAGGGCACGGCCATGTCCGGGATTACCCTTCCAGGCCAAAAAATAGCCTAGGAGCTGCCACATAGCATCGAGCCCCAAGCATCCGGGCATTACCGGATCACCGGGAAAGTGGCAATCAAAAAACCAGAGGTCGGGGTGTATATCCAGCTCGGCGATGACTTCGCCCTTATCATATGCTCCCCCCTCTTTTGATATATGGGTGATACGGTCAAGCATCAGCATGTTGGGGGCGGGCAATTGTGCATTGCCTGGACCAAACATTTCTCCGCTGGAGCAGGTCAGTAGCTCCTCTCTGTTGTAGCTACTTTTTTGAACAAAATTACTCATCTTCTCCCCGGCTGTGGGTGGTTACGCAACTCATGTTGAGCGTTTTTGTAAGAGCGGGCATTCTAAGCGCTGTGTGTCGCTTGTCCAGTCAGTCAAAATTATTTTTGTGACTGTCGTAGTAATTACCTTCACAACATCTTATATGATCAATTGTGTAGAGCGCTGACACATCGGAGGAATTTGGCGTCATCCTTTGTAAGTGAACTCTCTTTTTAGCTATGTTAGGTTCCCGTCGGGCGCGGGGGAGCGCTCGTTTTAAGTTCATGGGGGAGCATAATGCTCAAGAAATGTTTATTCCCGGTTGCCGGTTACGGCACCCGTTTCCTGCCAGCCACCAAGGCGATGCCGAAGGAAATGTTGCCACTGGTGAACAAGCCGTTGGTGCAGTATGGGGTAGAAGAGGCCATCGAAGCCGGCCTGACAGAGATAGGTTTCGTTACTGGACGCGGTAAGCGCGCTATTGAGGACCACTTTGATACCAATTACGAGCTGGAGCACCAAATTGCCGGAACTGGTAAAGAGCGCTATTTGGACTCTGTTCGGAAGGTGATTGACAGTGCCAGCTTTTCTTATACCCGCCAAGGCGAAATGCGTGGTTTAGGCGATGCGATATTACAGGGACGCCGCTTGGTGGGGGATGAGCCATTTGGGGTAGTGTTGGCGGATGACCTGTGTCTAAATAATGACCTTGGCGTACTATCGCAGATGGTGCAGCTTTACAAGCAGTTTCGCTGCAGCATAGTGGCCGTCGAAGAAGTGCCGATGGAGCAGATTCATAAATTCGGTGTGATTGCCGGCAATGAAATCAAGCCGGGCCTATACCAGGTAACGGATATGGTGGAAAAGCCGGCCGCTGAAGATGCGCCAAGCAATAAGGCAATCATCGGCCGCTATATTCTCACTCCAGATATTTTTGATCTCATCCGTGACACCCCGCCGGGCAAAAATGGAGAAGTGCAAATTACCGATGCGCTGCTGACCCAGGCGCGCCAGGGTTGTGTTCTTGCTTACGCTTTTAAAGGGCGGCGCTTTGACTGTGGCTCTGTGGAAGGGTTTATTGAGGCCACTAACCACGTCTTTGAAAATGTGTATTTGCCGGAACAGGCTGCCGAGGAGAAAAAATAAGTGTCAGAGCTGACCTGCTTTAAAGCCTATGATTTGCGTGGCCGGGTGCCTGATGAGCTGAATACCGAAGTGGCTTATCGGGTGGGGCGGGCATTTGCCCAATTTCTGGGGGCGAAACGTGTTGTGGTTGGTCATGATATTCGACTCACCAGTGGTGAGCTGACGGATGCCCTGGTGAATGGTTTGCGCGACGCTGGTACCGATGTCTTCCACATTGGTGAATGCGGCACCGAAGAAGTGTATTTCGCTACTTTCCATGGTGATTTTGATGGCGGTATCTGTGTTACCGCCAGCCATAACCCCATGAATTACAATGGCATGAAGTTTGTTCGTACGGGTAGTAGGCCGATTAGTGGGGATACCGGGTTATTGGAAATCAAGCGCCTGGCAGAGGAAAACAGCTTTGCTCCTGTTGCAGAGCGCGGTGGACTGCAGAGTTTTGAGCACAGGCCGGCTTTTGTTGAGCACTTATTGGGTTATGTTGATAGTAAAGCGCTGAAGCCTTTGAAGCTGGTAGTGAATGCGGGCAATGGTGGTGCAGGTGCAGTTGTCGATGCGCTAGCCCCTCATTTGCCTTTTGAGTTTGTGCGGGTTCACCATCAGCCTGATGGGAATTTCCCCAACGGTATCCCCAACCCAATCCTACCGGAAAACCGTGCTTCAACTGCAGAGGCGGTGCGTGAGAGTGGCGCCGACTTTGGTATTGCCTGGGATGGAGATTTTGACCGCTGTTTCTTCTTCGATGAAAACGGTGATTTTATCGAGGGCTACTATGTGGTCGGCCTGCTTGCCGAGGCCTTCCTGGTCAAGCACAAAGGCGCCAAAGTGGTCCACGATCCCCGCCTGCTGTGGAATACGGAAGATATTGTGCGTGCTGCTGGGGGTGAGCCGGTTCAAAGTAAAACTGGCCATGCCTTTATTAAGGAGCGCATGCGCAAAGAAGATGCTATTTATGGTGGTGAGATGAGTGCACACCATTATTTCCGTGACTTCGCCTACTGCGATAGTGGCATGATCCCCTGGTTGTTGGTGGCGGAGCTCGTCAGCCGAAGCGGTAAGACTCTGTCCCAGTTGGTGGGAGAACGTATGGCGGCTTTCCCTTGCTCGGGTGAGATCAACTCCAAGGTGCAGGATGCGGCAGCGGTTATTAAAGCTGCAGAGGAAAAGTATGGTGCAGATGCACTCAGTGTCGAGCACGTGGATGGTCTGAGCGTGGCTTATGCCGAGTGGCGCTTTAATTTACGCATGTCCAATACTGAACCAGTGATTCGCCTCAATGTTGAGTCCCGCGGGGATAAGGCTTTGATGCGTGAGAAGACCGAAGAGCTACTAAAGCTGATTCGTTCATGATTGATTTCCTGATTAGCTCTGAATAGGCTTCACGAGCTGCCGCCTTGAAATAAAAAAAGCCCCATTTTATGGGGCTTTTTTAATGGGTGCTGGTTTACGACATCTGGCCTTCTCGTATCTAGGGCTAGGACGATACTCCGAGCCTGCTAGACATTTCTCTCCACGGCAAAGCTGGCTAGTTGTTGTAGTGCGGTTTTTTGATCACTCTCGGGTAGGAAATCCAGCTGAGTTTTGGCATCCTCCACGGCAGCGCGGGCCCGCTCCATGGTGTAATCCAGTGCTCCGCAGGCCTCAATAGCCTCGACAATTTCTACCAGCTTTGCTGCACTGCGCTGTTCAATTGCCGCCTTTACCAGAGCCGCCTGGTTTTGGCTGCCATTGGCCATGGTGTAGATCAGGGGAAGTGTGGGCTTGCCCTCCGCAAGATCGTCGCCGACATTTTTGCCTAGTTCTTCCGGGTTGCCTCGATAGTCCAGGGCGTCATCCACCAGCTGGAATGCGAGGCCTAAATGGCGTCCATACAGTTTCAGGGCATTTTGTTCCTTGGCAGAACAGTCGGCCAAAACGGCGGCGGTCTCACAGGCCGCTTCGAACAATGCTCCGGTTTTCTTGTAAATTACACTGAAGTAGTTTTCTTCGCCGACCTCTGGGTCGCCGGCGTTTACCAGCTGCTGTACTTCACCTTCGGCAATGGTATTGGTGGTGTCAGAGAGGATTGCCATGATGCGCATGTCCTGTAGGGCAATCATCATCTGGAAGGCACGGGAGTATAGAAAGTCTCCCACCAGGACGCTGGGTGCATTGCCCCATTTGGCATTGGCGGTAAGGCGGCCGCGGCGCATATCGGAGGTGTCCACCACATCATCGTGTAGCAGGGTGGCGGTGTGGATAAATTCGATAATGGTGGCCAAATCAATATGGCCCTCATCTTGGTAGTTACAGGCCCTGGCACATAGCAGTACCAGCAGGGGTCGCAGGCGTTTGCCGCCGGCCTCAACCAAGTAGTGGCCTATATTTTCCACCAGGGGGACATCCGAGTGCAGTTGGTCGAGAATACGCTGGTTGACCGCGGCAAAGTCTTCGGCGGCGACCCGGTGAAAAGGCAGCATTTGAGAGTTCCTTAATACGACTAGACAGGCGCCCCCGAAGGCTCGGGCGGCAGAGGGCCGCTATTGTATCAACCCGGCGAATTGATTAGAATCTGCGCCCCGTCGATTGCGGGCTCCGCGGCTTTACTGTTGTTGGTGCCGCCGGCGAAATAGATGTTAAACAACACGGCGCAAGCTCCCGAAATGCGGAGCAGTGACTCGATAGTCCTCCCGCTGCTTCGTGTCGTCCATACCGGAGCATAGAAATATGTACGCTGTTATTGAGAGCGGTGGCAAGCAACACCGTGTAGAAGAAGGCGAAGTACTTCGCCTGGAAAAGCTGGAAGTAGCTACTGGCGAAACCATCGATTTCGACAAAGTGCTGATGGTCGTTGATGGCGACAAAATCAACATCGGCGCTCCCGTTGTAGACGGCGCTAAAGTATCTGCTGAAGTGGTAAGCCACGGCCGCGGCGAGAAAGTGAAGATCATCAAATTCCGCCGTCGTAAGCACTCCATGAAGCGCCAGGGCCACCGTCAGTGGTACACCGAAGTTAAAATCACTGGCATCAAGGCATAAGAGAGGAGTAACGACTCATGGCACATAAGAAAGCTGGCGGTAGTACGCGAAATGGTCGCGATTCCGAGAGTAAACGCCTGGGCGTGAAGCGCTTTGGCGGCCAAGCTGTAGCGGCAGGCAACATCATCGTTCGTCAACGTGGCACCAAGTTCCACGCTGGTGTTAACGTTGGTATGGGCAAAGACCACACCCTGTTCGCCACTGCGGACGGCGTTGTGAAGTTTGAAGTTAAAGGCCCCAACAACCGCAAGTTCGTTTCTATCGAAACTGCTTAAGCGGTCGCAAGCCCTAGCTTCATAAAAAGCCCCGCTATTGCGGGGCTTTTTTGTTGGGGCAGCCCTAATAGAGGGGTGGTGGGAAGTTGGGGCGGCAGATGCCTGCGAGTGGCGGCTTGTCGGCTGGTATGATGAATATGATGGTAGGTGTGTGTATGTGCGCACCGGATGAGACAACCGCTGTGGCGGTGGAGTGATTATGAAGTTTGTCGATGAGGCGCCCATATTTGTGCAGGCGGGTAAAGGCGGCAATGGCTGCCTGAGTTTCCGCAGGGAAAAGTTTGTAGAGAAGGGTGGTCCGGACGGCGGTGACGGCGGTGATGGCGGTTCCGTCTACCTGGAGGCCGATGATTCCCTCAACACTCTGGTAGATTACCGCTACCAGCCCCGTTACGCCGCTGAGAGCGGCCAGCCTGGCCGTGGGCGTAACTGTACTGGGGCCAAAGGGGAAGACCTTGTTCTTAAAGTGCCTGTGGGTACCACAGTAATCGATGTGGATACCGGTGAAGCTGTTGGTGATATGACCCGGGCCGGTGAGCGCCTGCTGGTCGCCCAGGGGGGCTTTCACGGTTTGGGTAATACGCGCTTTAAATCGAGTACTAACCGAGCCCCTCGCCAGACCACCAATGGTAGCGAGGGTGAGCTTCGCAGCCTGAAGTTGGAGTTGAAGGTGCTTGCGGATGTGGGAATGTTGGGGTTGCCCAACGCCGGCAAATCCACGTTTATTCGGGCGGTATCGGCGGCCAAGCCTAAGGTGGCTAACTATCCCTTCACGACCTTGGTGCCAAACCTAGGCGTGGTACAGGTACAGCGGCATCGCAGTTTTGTGATTGCCGATATTCCGGGTTTGATTGAGGGGGCGGCTCAAGGAGCAGGCCTGGGTATTCGTTTCCTCAAGCATTTGACTCGCTGCCGGGTGCTCCTGCATTTGGTAGACCTGGCGCCATTTGATGGTTCGGACCCAGTAGAGAACGCCCGCGCTATCGAGCGTGAACTGGCTAGTTTTAGCGATACTCTGGCGGGTCGAGAGCGCTGGTTGGTACTGAATAAGACTGACTTGGTGCCTGCTGCTGAACTGGAAGAGCGCTGTCAGTCGGTTGTGGATGCGCTGGGCTGGAAAGGGCCGGTGTTCCGGGTGGCGGCTATTCGCGGTGAGGGTACGGATGTGCTTAGCGGCCGCTTGATGGATTACCTGGAGGAGCGCCAAGAGCTGGAGGATCGCGATCCGGAATTGGCTGAGGCTGAACTGGAGGCGCAGCGTCAGATGCAGCGCGAAGCCCGCGAGCGTATCGAGGAGCTTCGGGATAGCCATCGCGCCAAACGCAGGGCTGCCAAGGGGCATGTCGATGATGACGAAGATTGGGATGATGACGATCACGATGTCGATATTGAGTATCGCTCCTGAATCGTATGTTTCCGGTGACTAATCTGTGCTGCCGCGCAGAATTTCTGTCAGCTCCGGCTCTTTACCGGCAATGTGATGATAATTCGATAGGCCCCTAGGGGCCGGTGTCCAGGGAGGAAGTATGGGCTCCGTATCAGTGTCCCGTAGAGGGCTTTCTAAGGGGCAGCGCTGGGTGGTAAAAATTGGCAGTGCCCTGCTTACTGATAACGGTCGCGGCGTCAATAATTCGGCGATCTGCGCCTGGGTGGCGCAGATCGCCGAATTGCGCCAGCAGGGTGTTGAAGTGGTGTTGGTTTCTTCTGGGGCAGTAGCCGCGGGTATGGATCGTCTCGGCTGGAACCGCAGACCGGAGTCGATCCATCAGTTGCAGGCCGCAGCTGCGATAGGGCAGAGCCATCTGGTACAGGTCTATGAGCAGGCTTTCGGTCGCTTCGATATACGCAGCGCGCAGATTTTGCTGGATCATGATGATCTCTCCAATCGCACTCGTTACCTCAATGCGCGCAGTACATTGCGAACACTGCTCTCCTTGGGAGCTGTGCCGATCGTCAATGAAAACGATACCGTTGTAACCGATGAAATACGTTTCGGCGATAACGACACTTTGGCGGCGTTGGTGGCTAACCTTGTCGAGGCGGATGCCCTGTTGATTTTGACCGATGCCGATGGGCTTTTTACCGAAGACCCTCGCGATAACCCCGATGCGGAGCTCGTTGGTGAGGCCTCGGCACTGGATCCGAGGCTACTGGGGATGGCGGGGGACTCCCGCAGTGGTCTGGGACGAGGAGGTATGACCACCAAGGTGCGTGCGGCACAACTGGCGGCTCGTTCCGGTGCCTGCACTGTGATTGCCGGGGGTGCCAGAGAGGGAGTGGTAACACGGGTATGGAAAGGCGAGGATTTGGGAACTCTCCTGCTTCCGGAGGCGGACCCCTTGGCGGCGAGGAAGCGCTGGCTTGCCGGGCAGCTACAGGTGCGCGGTAGTCTCACTCTCGATAGTGGTGCTGAGAGGGCATTGCGCGATGGTGGTAAGAGTTTGCTATCGGTGGGGGTGACTGCGGTGCAGGGGCGTTTTCACCGGGGAGACTTGGTTTCCTGTCTTGATGGTGCGGGACATGAGATCGCCCGTGGTCTTGTAAATTATGACAGCAGCGAGAGTGCCAGGATTCTCGGGCAGTCATCGGAGCACTTTGTTGAGTTGCTCGGCTATCGTGATGACGATGAGTTGATACACAGAGATAACCTTATCTTGCTCTAGCAGAAGTACTGGCTTTCAGGCATAAAAAAACCCCGCATTGCGGGGTTTTTTGTGTCTGCTACCTAAAGAATTAGGCGGCGAGAGCTTTAACCTGAGCGTTCAGGCGGCTCTTGTGACGAGCGGCTTTATTCTTGTGAATAATGCCTTTGTCTGCCATGCGGTCGATAACGGGAACCGCTTCTGCGTATGCAGTTTTTGCTTTTTCAGCGTCGCCTGCATCGATGGCCGCAACTACCTTCTTAATGTAGGTGCGCACCATGGAGCGCAGACTGGCGTTATGCATGCGGCGCTTGTCGTTCTGGCGCGCGCGTTTCTTCGCTTGAGGTGAGTTGGCCACCGGTTGCTCCTGTCTGGAATCTATAAATCTGTAACTAACAGGCCCTGGGGCCCGATCGGGACGCGACATTATCCCCACAGCTGGTTGTTTGTCAACCATCTGGGCAGATAGCTTGCGCTTTGTCTGCCAGTGCAGGTGCGTGATTAGCGGGTCGGCAGTTTTAGGCTGAACTCCACACCGCTATTATCTGTGCGATTTCGAGCCTCCAAGCGGGCTCGGTGAAAGTCAGCAATCAATTTAGCGATATGCAATCCAAGGCCCAAATGCCCAGCGTTGTCACCTTCCTTACGCACAGATACCAGGGAATCGAACAGCTTGTGTGCATAGCCATTGGGTAGCAATGGACCGTCGTTACTCACACTAATTAGGTATCCGTCCTTTTCGCTGTAGACTGCAAGCTGAATCTCACTGTGCTTTGGGGCGAAACTACAGGCATTGTCTACCAGCTTATCTAAAAGCTGTGCCAATAGCTCCGGCGCGCCCTCACAGCGAAGCTCTCCATTAGGCTTTTTCAGAGAAAATTGGTGGCGGGGGTGGGCGTCGCCATAGCACTGCACCATAACTTCCAGCAGGTCCGCCAAGTCAAAGCGCTCGCGCTCTGCCTGATGAATGCTGGCTTCCAGGTTGCTGGCCGCAGAGAGGCTGTTGAGGATGCTGGATAGGCGGGTACTGCCATCCATCGCGCGTTCGGCATAGCGGCGGCTATCTTCATCCAGTTTGCTCGTGGAGAGGTTATCAAGTGAAGAGCGCACCACCGCGAGAGGTGTGCGCAACTCGTGGGACAATTTGCTGGCGAGGGTTCGCAGGTATTGGTGGTACTGATCTAGCTCGCCCAGCAGGCTGGCAAAGGCACGGTTAAGTGCGCCCAGTTCGTCTCTGGCAGAGGAGAGGGGAAAGTTGCCACGCAATTTGCCACTGCTGTCGACCGCATTGCGCGCAGCGCGGTGCAGCTTGCGAATGCGCCAAGATAGCCAGCTGGCGTAGCCGAGCAAAAACAGTAGTGCGGTTGCTGCTGCCGCACAGCTAATCAACCATAACCTGTGTGCGGCGCTATCGGTCATCGACTGCATAGCCTCAGCGGACTGCAACACAAGCACTCGTCCCAGCAGAGGCCTTTCTACGACTTCGTCAGCCCGGGTTATCACGGGCACACTGACTGCTCCTATACGCGACTGTAGTGGCCCGCCAAACCACTGCTCGGCTGTATCACGTCCAATGCCACTGCTTAGCGGCAGTTCATTTTGGGGTAGCTTTGGTAGCTCTTCCCTGGCAAGCAGTTTGCGATAAATCCAACTGCGCAGCCAGGGCCGCGGTGTGCTCTGCTCCTCAATGGCCACCTGTGGTTGGCCGTTACTGGCGAGCAGGAATCCCTCGCTGTCTACGACTGCCAAGCGCAGGTCTGGGCGGGCAAAGTGGTCCAATTCCGCCTGCAGCTTGGGCAATGGGGCAACTAAGTGCCCCGGCAGGCCATCGAAGGGAAGGGTGCTGGCACTGTGAACTGGTGGGGAACCGTTGCTACTGGTGCGGTCGAGTATTTGAATGGATAGGCTGCCACGTGTGAGTGTGTAGGGAAGGCTGAGTTCAAGTTGATACCCCTTCGGTGAAGCGGTCCAGCGCCCGCGCAGGCGCAATTCGCGTTGGTAGTTGCCTTCGCGTGGATTGTGCCAAAAGGCCTCGACAGGCCCCCGGCTCGCCACTGGCAACAGGTAATGGCGCCCATTGGTAAACAGTTGAACGGTATCCCCTCCGGCGAGCAGGTTTGTGCGAGGGTCCCGGTAGGCTGGGGTCTCATCACTGACTGTTAGCAGTAGGTAGATCTGATCAGCATACTGGCCGAGTGTGATCTGGGCCTGGGGCATATGCTGCTCATTGAGCAGTTCTCGGGGAGTAAGCTCCCAGGGACGCCAATCGTCCCCGTAACCATCTACAACTGGAGGGTGGGAGAGGGGGTTTAAGTAGAGCTGGCTGCCAGGCGGTCTAGCATGGCGTGCGGGATCGGGAGCGATTAACTCTGGTGCGCTGGCCAGGCGCGCGGCAATTGCAGCAGCTGTGGCCTCAAGGGCCTGTAGTTGGCCCTGCGCTAGTGCCGCATCCACCTGACGGAGATACTGACACCCAGCCCAGGGCAGGGCCAGCGCCACAAGGCTCACCAATAGGAGTTGTCGGCGAAGTTTCATCTACGGGTCCCCGAAAAGCTGTAGACCGGCTGCTATGTTGCCGAGGCAATCAGAGCTGCCAGCGATAGCCCATGCCATAGGCTGTACCTATAGCGTTGAATTCATTATCCAGGGCCTGAAATTTTTTGCGGATTCTCTTTACGTGGGAGGTGATGGTGTTGTCATCCAGAACTACCCGAGCGGCCTCCATCAACTGACTGCGGGACTTCACATGCCCGGGGCGCTTGGCTAGAGCGTGGACAATCCAGAATTCAGTGACAGTGAGATCAACTACACTTCCGTCCCAGTGGCAATGCAACCGGGAAATATCCAATTCCAGCTTGCCCTGGGTAAGGCTCTCCCCTTCATCGCTCTGGTCGCGCAGTACGCTGACTCGTCGCAGCAGCGCGTTGATACGCGCTTGCATATGGGGCAGGGAGATATCCTTAGTGAGATAGTCGTCGGCGCCTAGGCGTAGTCCCGAAATAATATCCAACTCGGAGTCTCTGGCGGTGAGAAACAGGATTGGCAGGCTGGGGGCCATGGCGCGAAGCTCCCTGCACAGCTCAAAACCGCCTTCCACTTCACTGCCGAGCCCGACGTCGATTACCGCCAGGTCTGGCAGTCGCTGCCGGAAAGCTTCCATGGCCTCAATTCTTGCGCTGTAGAGATCGACTCGATAACCGCTGCGGCGTAATGCATCGCGGTAATTTTCGGCGATGGCGCGCTCGTCTTCGACAATAGCGATAGTTGCACTCATGGCTGATTCCGGCTGCTTCCTTTGTGGCGGAGAATCATGCACGAAATAGCAGCTTATTGGCAAAAAGGCGGGCGCAAATGGCCCGCAAGCACAACAGGGTTTCTTTCACGGAGGAGAGTTTGTGGCCATATTTTTAATCAGTCCACAGGCGCAATAGCGATTTGAAGTCACCTTGCGCAGCCGCGAGGATTTGTAGTCCATCGCGGCTGTTTAGCAGTTGTTAGAAGTGTCCGGCCATGGATTCCGGTAGGGAAAATCGGATATCTACGCGGCGCTCCATGGCGTAGGCGTCGACATCGCCCTTGGGGGCTTCTGAGTAGGTGGAGCCCATAGCGCGACGGCTGATACGGGAGGCGTCAATACCCAGAGAGATCAGTGCCTGTTCAACACTTAGGGCACGTTGGTCCGAGAGCACGTTGTTGTAACCATCGCTGCCCCGTGGGTCTGCGTGTCCCTCCAGTTGAATCTGCAGGTGGGGATGGCGTTTCAGGAAGTCTGCCATGGCATTCAGCTGTTGAAGCTGGGTGGTCTGGAGTTCGTCTTCCCCGGTGGTGAATAGCATCTGGAACTGTAATGAATCCAGTGCCACTTGGCTGGCATCATTCGCGGACAGTCGAGCCGCACCCAGTTGCTGTGCCAGGTTGCTGAGCTCTGCACGGCTCTCTGTCAGTTGTGTTGCCAGCATATCAGCCTCTTCTGCTTGCTTGACCTGTTCGCCGAGCCAGGCTCCACCGATTGCGCCGGCGATAAACCCGACAGGGCCCCCTACAGCGGCACCGGCAACGGCTGCCGTGGTAAAGACCGTGGCCTGCTTGGCCGGGGTCAGTTTCGATTCGTTGAGTTCATTCGCCTGGGTACCAGAGGCGATCAGGGAAGTCAGGGCTGCAACCATTAATGTTTTTTTCATTGCTACTCTCCTTGGAGGCTTTCTTTTACTCGGTGGGGCTGTGTGTGGCCCGTTTGAGTGCTATTAAAAAGCTCCAAGGAGGCACTGGCGTGGCGCAGTGGTGGCAAATCGCTGCGCAATTGTGGCGAAAGATGGCAACCGGTGTGTCCTGTTATTTCAGGCGGTGGTAGCGCCGGTCGCGGGGCGAATCTACGCGGACACGCACACGCTGGGGGCGGGGGCCACGCATTATCGCAATGTAAAGCACAATCGCCAGTGCCAGGGCAATAATCAAAGCGTTAATGGTCATCCTGTCTTCTCCCCGCGCCACCGATTCCGTGGGACGCGTCACTAATTCACAGCTAGTATAGGCTCGTGGGCTCCAGGTCGTAGGAGCATAAAGATATCCACCCCTCAATGACTTTTGTGGAATTGCGGTAGACTTGCCGGCCAGCAGATATCGCCCAAATCCAGGAGTCACAGCGTTGCCCCAGTCGCCGCCCACCCAAGACCAGCCCGTCGAAAAAACCGGTACATCCAGACTCCTGCGCGGCAGCTCGGTGGTGGGGGCCGCAACGATGTTGTCCCGGGTTGCCGGCCTGGCCAGGGATATGGCTCTGGCGCGCTTTGCCGGGGCTGGGGACGCCGCCGATGCTTTTTTCGTGGCGTTTAAAATCCCTAACTTTTTCCGCCGCTTGTTTGCTGAGGGCGCCTTTGCTCAAGCATTTGTGCCGGTGTTGGCGGAGTACCGCCAAAAGGGGGGCATTGCTGCAGCACGAGAGCTCAATGATCGCGTCGCGGGAGCACTCGGCGGTGTTTTGTTGTTGGTTACTTTATTTGGTGTATTGTGCGCGCCTCTGGTGACGGGGATCTTTGCATTTGGCTGGTGGTGGGATGGCAGCGAAAGGGAAAAGTTTGAGCTCGCCACCGGCATGCTGCAAATTACCTTCCCCTACCTGATGTTGATCTCCCTGGCGGGTTTCACCGGCGCTATTCTGAACAGCTTTGATCGCTTTGCGATCCCGGCACTGACGCCAATTATGTTGAATCTGGTGTTGATTGGTGCGGCAACTATAGGTACGGCTTGGTTCGATCCGGAGATACTGGCCTTGGCTTGGGGTGTGCTTTTGGCCGGAGTGGTGCAATTGCTGTTTCAGCTACCTTTTCTGGCGCGCGAGGGGTTATTGCCAAGGCCCAAGTGGGATTGGAGCCACCCGGGGGTGCGCAAAATTCTGCGCCTGATGGCTCCGGCAATTTTTGGAGTATCGGTCACTCAAATCAGTTTGGTATTGGATACGCTGCTGGCTTCATTCCTGCCCAGTGGCAGTGTCTCCTGGTTGTATTTTTCCGATCGCCTGACCGAATTACCGCTGGGGGTGTTTGGTGTGGCTGTGGCAACGGTGATATTGCCGAGCTTGTCTCGTTTGCACAGCGATGGAGACCCGCGCCGCTTTCGCCATACCCTCGACTGGGCACTGCGCAGCGTTACCCTTATCTCCCTGCCTGCGGCGGTAGCCCTTGTGGTATTAGCTGAGCCGCTGTTGACCACGCTATTCCAATACGGCCAGATGCAGCCCAGAGATATGCAGATGGCGGCTTGGTCCCTACGAGCTTACGCCTTGGGGTTGTTGGCTTTTATGTTGATCAAAGTGCTAGCACCGGGCTATTTTGCCCGTCAGGATACCTATACGCCGGTGCGTTTTGGCTTGATCGCAATTTCGGCCAAGATGGTGCTGAGCCTTCTGTTTGTTATCCCGCTGAATCATTATTTTAAACTCGGCCATATGGGACTGGCGCTGGCTACCGCCTGCCAGGCGGCAATCAACGCCTGGTTACTGTACAAGGGTTTGCGCCGGGATGACGTTTACATGCCTGAGGCTGGTTGGGGGCGATTCCTATTGCGGTTGATAGCGGCGAATTTGGCGATGGTCGCTGTGCTGATGGGGCTCCTTCACGTCTGGGAAAGTTGGAGTGCCTGGGGCTGGTTTGAACGGGCCTGGCGTATGAGTGTAATAGTAGCCGCAGGGGGCTTGGCCTACCTGTTTACCCTGTTTGTGTCAGGCCTGCGCCCACGTCACTTCCGCGCCACCAGTTAACTTTGAATAGACGCCAATATGGCATGAATTGTATCGGCCAGTCGCTACTGGCCGCCCTGTGGGAATCCGCTATACTGTGCGGCTCGATTTTATGAGGATGGGAAGATCGTTTTGGCCCAGGAACGCGAACTAATTCGCGGGTTGCACAACCTGCGCGCCCGCCACCGTGGATGCGTGGCGACGATCGGCTCGTTCGACGGCGTACATCTTGGTCATCAGGCGATCATTGCCCAGTTGCAACAGCGTGCGCTTGAGCAGGGCCTTCCTTCGGTAGCCATTATATTTGAACCCCAGCCCCACGAGTTCTTCTCTGGCGAGCAGGCTCCCGCGAGGCTGATGCGTTTTAAGGAAAAAGTGCTGGCGCTGTTCGATGTGGGCGTGGAGCGAGTCTTGTGCCTGCAGTTTAACGATACCCTGCGCGGCCTCAGTGCTGAGGCATTTATCCAGCGGATACTGCTTGATGGCCTGGGCATTCGCCATCTGGTGGTGGGCGATGATTTTCGTTTTGGCTGTGACCGCAGCGGAGACTATAGCCTCCTGCAAACGATGGGCGCCCAGCATGGCTTTACCGTGGAAGATACCGCGACTATGGAAATACGCGGCTCCAGGGTGAGCAGTACCCGTATTCGCGAAGCCCTGCAGGGTGGTGATTTTGAGCTGGCTGAAACCCTCTTGGGGCGGCCCTACAAGATTACCGGCAGGGTGGCGCCAGGGCGTTCACTCGGTCGTCAGCTGGGTGCGCCCACGGCCAATGTGCGCCTGCAGCGTTACCGCTCCCCGCTAGTTGGCGTTTATACGGTGCGCACCACTGCCACAGATGGTTCTGAGCTTGCTACGGGGCGCCAAGACATAGATGGCGTGGCCAATGTGGGATTTCGCCCCACTGTAGAGGGCGAGGGCGCGCGCCCCCTGCTGGAGGTGAACCTGTTTGATTTCAATGGCAATCTCTATGGGCGAGAGCTCGCCGTGGAGTTCTGCCACAAGTTGCGCAACGAGGAGAAGTTTGCCTCGTTGGATATTCTCAAGGCTCGTATCGCCGAGGATATTGAAAATGCCCGGCAGTGGTTTAAACAAAATCCTAGACCGCACCAATAAACTGAGACGACCTAATTTATTTTTCTACTAGAGCTGAAGTAGACACCCAATGACTGATTATAAAGCGACCCTGAATCTGCCTGAGACCGATTTTCCCATGCGCGGCAATTTGCCGCAGCGTGAGCCGGCAATTCTGAAAAAATGGCAGGACAACAAGCTCTACGAAAAAATTCGCGAGGCGCGTGCCGGGCGCGAGCAATTTATCCTGCACGACGGCCCTCCCTATGCGAATGGCGATATTCATATTGGTCACTCAGTTAACAAGATTCTCAAAGACATCATTATCAAGTCGAAAACCCTGAGTGGTTTCGATGCTCCCTACGTACCTGGCTGGGACTGCCACGGCCTGCCGATTGAGCACCGCGTAGAGAAGAAAATTGGCAAAGCTGGCAGCAAGGTGGACCATAAGACTTTCCGTCAGAAGTGCCGTGAATATGCCGCCAAGCAGGTGGATGGGCAGAAGAAAGATTTTGTACGCCTGGGAGTGTTTGGCGAATGGGACAACCCCTACCGCACTATGGATTTCCAGTTTGAGGGCGATATTATTCGCGCCCTCGGCCGTGTGGTGAAAAATGGCCATCTTGCACGCGGTTTCAAACCGGTCTACTGGAGTGTGGTGGGTGGTTCTGCGTTGGCGGAAGCGGAAGTGGAGTATCAAGATAAAGTCTCCTATTCCATTGACGTTTGCTACCCGGTGAGTGAAGAGGCGGATCTGGCCATAGCCGATGCCTCTGGTGGCCATGCTGGAGAAGGCCCACTGTCGGTGGTGATCTGGACTACAACACCCTGGACCTTACCCTCGAGCCAGGCGGTCTCCGTAAACGGTGAACTGGAATATGTGGTGGTGCAGGCAGGCAAGCGCCGCCTGTTGATCGCAGAAGCCTTAAAGGATGCGGTACTGGCCCGCGCAGGCTTCGAAGGGGAAGTTGTGGGTCGCATTCGCGGCGCGGCCCTGGAACACTTGAAAGTGCATCACCCCTTCTACGACAAGTTGCTGCCCATTGTCCTGGGCGATCATGTCACTACCGATGCTGGAACCGGCTGTGTACATACAGCCCCAGACCACGGTCCGGACGATTTCCAGGTAGGCAAACGTTACGGTATCGAGACCCTCAATTACATTGATAATAATGGTGTTTATCGCGACAGCGTGCCGCTATTTGCTGGCGAGCATGTCTACAAAGTGGACGACAAGATTGTTGCATTACTTGAGGAACGCGGTGTGCTGCTGCATAAGGGCAAGCTGGAGCACAGCTACCCGCATTGCTGGCGAACAAAGACACCGCTGATCTACCGTGCGACTCCTCAGTGGTTTATCAGCATGCGCCAAAATGACCTGCTGGATCAGGCGCAAAAAGCCGCCGATGACGTATTGTGGATCCCCGGCTGGGGTAAGGCACGTATCGACTCCATGCTCAATGGCAGCCCGGACTGGTGTATTTCCCGCCAGCGCACCTGGGGAGTGCCTATCGCTTTGTTCGTGAACAAAGAGACCCACGAGCTGCATCCGGAATCTCCTGCGTTGATGGATAAAGTGGCGGCCCTGGTTGACGAAAAGGGTATGGATGTCTGGTTTGATCTGGATGCTCGGGATCTTCTGGGTGATGAGGCGGAACATTACGAGAAAGTTACCGACACCCTCGATGTCTGGTTCGACTCAGGTGTGACCCATTACGCGGTGTTGGAGCGCCGCGAAGGGCTGCGCTTCCCCGCCGATCTATATCTGGAAGGGTCCGACCAGCATCGCGGCTGGTTCCAATCTTCCCTGAAGACTTCTATCGCCATTAATGGTTGCGCGCCTTATAGACAGGTCCTGACCCACGGTTTCACCGTGGATGCGCAGGGGCGCAAGATGTCGAAGTCTATCGGCAATACCGTTGCTCCCCTGGATGTAATTAATAAGTTGGGTGCAGATGTACTGCGCCTGTGGGTATCGGCCACTGATTTCAGCGGTGAAATGGCCGTTTCCGATGAAATTCTTAAGCGCACCGCCGATTCTTATCGCCGCCTGCGCAATACCGCCCGTTTCTTCCTATCTAATCTGGCCGGTTTCGATCCGCAAAAAGACCTGCTGCCGGAGGAAGAGTTGCTGGCACTAGATCGCTGGGCGCTGGATAAGGCTGCACACCTACAGGATGAGATCCTGGCAGCCTACGATAATTACCAGTTCCACCAGATTTACCAGAAGCTGCATAACTTCTGCGTGGTTGAAATGGGTGGTTTCTACCTGGATATCATCAAGGACCGCCAGTACACCACCAAGGAAGAAAGTGTCGCGCGTCGCTCCGCACAGAGCGCGCTCTACCATATTGTGCAGGCATTTGTGCGCTGGATTGCCCCAATCCTCAGCTTCACTGCGGAAGAGTTGTGGCAGTTTATTCCTGGTAATAATGCCGATAGCGTGTTTATCGAAGAGTGGTATCCGTTGCCCAAATTGTCAGCCGAAGCTGATAAAGGTGCGGCCTATTGGGCTGTGATGGCCGAAGTGAAAACGGCGGTAAACAAGGTATTGGAGGAGCAGCGCGCTGCTGGAGCAATTGGTGGGTCTCTGCAGGCGGCAGTTACTCTGTATGCCAATGATGATCTGCGCGAGAAATTGCTCGAGTTGGAGAATGAACTGCGTTTTGTATTGATTTGCTCTTCCACTTCAGTGCAGCCTCTCAGTGATGCGGCGGGTGCTGAAAGCACCGAGCTTGAAGGTCTTAAAATTGGTGTGAGCAAAGTGGATCACCCCAAATGTGAGCGTTGCTGGCACTACCGTGCAGATGTGGGTGAAAACAGTGATTACCCAGATATTTGCGGCCGCTGTGTAGAGAATGTGGCTGGTGACGGCGAGGTAAGGCACTATGCCTAAGACTAATCTGCTATTCGGCCACCCCTGGCGCTGGTATTGGCTGGCACTGGCTGTGGTGGTTCTGGATGTTGCCACTAAAATCTGGGCTGTGGGCGAATTTATGTACGGCCCTGCGGTGCAAATTATTCCGGGCTTTCTGCAGTTCACCTATGCGGAAAACTACGGTGCAGCTTTCAGCTTCCTGTCTGATGCGGGTGGTTGGCAGCGCTGGTTTTTTGGTGTGATCGCAATGGTGTTTAGCATTGTGGTCATTATCTGGTTGTGGCGTTTGCCAGCGCTAAAGCGCTGGGAGCCCTGTGCCCTGGCCCTGATTTTGGGTGGTGCTCTCGGAAATCTGTGGGATCGCATTCTGCTGGGATATGTGCGGGACTTTATTTCCGTGTACTACGGCAGTTGGCATTTCCCAGTGTTTAATGTGGCGGATATGGGTATCAGTATCGGCGCGGCCATGCTGGTTATAGAGTTGCTTTTCTTTGCAGAAAAAGACGGCGACAAGACAAAAAATAACGCGGAAGTTTAACGAACCATGAGTAATAGCGTTATCGGCGAGCACAGCCGCGTAACTCTGCACTTCAGCCTTAAGCTGGATGACGGTACCGAGGTGGACTCCACTTTCAAAGGCGATCCCGCTTCTTTTAGTGTGGGGGATGGCAGCCTGCTGCCAGGCTTTGAAAAAGCCCTCTTCGGTCTCAAAGCTGGCGATGAGGCGGAAATCGAAATCCCCCCTGAGCTGGGCTTCGGTCAGCGTAACCCGGCCAATATGCAAAAGGTCCGCCGCGACAGCTTCGCTCCGGATATTGAGCTGGAGCCCGGTTTGGTAGTTTCCTTTGATAATGGAAGTGGTGAATTACCCGGTGTAGTTCGCGAGATTGAGGAAGATGAAGTAACCGTTGACTTCAACCACCCTCTGGCAGGGCAGACACTGAGCTTCCACGTAAAAATTATCGCAGTGGATTCGATTCAATAAGGGCAATTTTTCACCCGTTGAATAGATTATCGAAAGAGTGCTGAAGTAAAAATGCAAATCCGACTGGCTAATCCCCGTGGCTTCTGTGCCGGCGTCGACCGCGCGATTGATATTGTTAACCGTGCCTTAGATGTCTTTGGTGCGCCCATCTATGTACGTCACGAGGTGGTACATAATAAGTTTGTGGTGGAAAGCCTGCGCGAGCGCGGTGCCGTGTTTGTGGACGAGCTGTCGGAAGTGCCCGATGATGTTATCGTTATTTTCAGTGCCCACGGTGTATCCAAAGCTGTGCAAAGGGAAGCAGAAGATCGCAACCTGCGTGTATTCGATGCCACCTGCCCACTGGTTACCAAGGTGCATATCGAAGTCAGCAAATTCAGCAGTGATGGCGCCGAGTGCATACTAATCGGCCACGCCGGACATCCGGAAGTGGAAGGCACTATGGGTCAGTATGATGGCACTGCCGGTGGTGCTATCTACTTGGTCGAAGACGAGGAGGATGTGGCAAAGCTAAAGGTGAATGACGAGAATAATCTCGCATATGTTACCCAGACCACCTTATCCATGGACGATACTGCCCGGGTAATCGATGCCTTGCGACAGCGCTTTCCCAACATCCGCGGTCCGCGCAAGGATGATATCTGCTACGCCACCCAAAACCGCCAGGATGCTGTCCGCCAACTTTCTCTGGAGAGTGATCTGGTGTTGGTTGTGGGCAGCCCTAATAGCTCCAACTCCAACCGCCTGCGCGAACTGGCCGAGCGCTGTGGTGCCGATGCCAAGTTAATCGACGGCGCTGTTGATATTGATGCCGATTGGCTCACAGGCAAAAAATCCATTGGCATCACCGCCGGTGCCTCGGCTCCAGAGGTACTGGTCCAAGAGGTGATTGGCAAATTGCAACGGCTTGGTGCCACAGTGCCAGAAGAGATGGATGGGCGTGAGGAGAATATTCGCTTCTCTTTGCCCAAGGAGCTGCGCTAAATGCGGCTCCCTCTTGATATCGTTTTTTAATCCTTTCCCTCCCGCTTCTTCTCCTCCTTTCCGCCCATCGCCTATTTGCGACCGTTAGTCAGTAATGGCCTTATTCATCGACGTGTTCACTTTTTACTGCCTTAAAAATTGATATATAAGTTATATATTGAGTACAAACTGGAAGTAGTGCTTGTGTAATCTTTACGCACTTTTCATTGGGCGTAATTTAAAGCCGACCGTTTTTCCTAGTGTTCCGAAAATAAGAGAGTCTGAAACCTATAAGTGTAACGAAAAAAAGGATATGAAACTGGTGACTGGTAACTTTAGGGTTGTCTGAAATTTGAGAAGAGTAGTATGAAAGAACTTAGCCGTAGCTATGGATTTACTTTAATTGAATTAATGGTGGTAATTACTGTGCTGGGAATAGTGACTGCACTTGCAGTTCCTTCTTTTAGCACATTAATTGAGAACAACCGTATAACAACAATGACTAACGACCTAAATGCAACTTTACAGTATGCACGTTCTGAAGCGGTACGCCGCAAAGGTGAAGTTAGAGTGAGTGCGGTTGATGATGATATTAGTAAGGGCCTCAGAGTATGGGTTGATGATGGCAGCGGAGCTTTTGATGATGATGATGTCGAACTGCGTGTTTTGAATGTCAACCTTGGCGGCCTTGATCTGTCGGCAACAGTAGATAGCTCTTCAAAACCAGCTATAGACTTTTCTTTTAATGCTCGTGGAGAGAGTAGCTTGGGGGGAACTTTGGTGTTAGATCTATGTGATAGCCGACAGGGTGATTATGGTCGTAAGTTGGAGTTGCTTGTTTCTGGGGCGCTCAGGTTAGAAACAAATGTTACCTGCAATAGTAGTGGGGGGGCAATAAGTGTTTGATCAACGGGGTGCAACATTAATTGAAGTTTTAGTTTCTATTCTGGTTTTAGCTGTAGGTTTATTAGGCTTGGCTGCCACTCAAATGATGAGTTTGAAGAATGGAAATGGCTCACATCACCGTTTTATGGCAGCCCTTGCCGCTCAGGATATTATTGAACGAATGAGGGCTAATCCTGTTGGTTTTAAATCTGGAGGCTATGATGGTGATCATGGTTTGAGTGTTGCGCTTGCTGAGGAGGGCAGCGATATATCTGGTAGCCAGCCGGGCACAGAAAATAATGCTTCAACTCCCGATTGTAGTAACAAATGCACACCTGCGGAATTAGCCGATCTTGATATTTATGAGTGGGAAAATCTATTAGCGAGTAACCTGCCTTCCTCGGCAGGGAGTATTAAAAGGAGCGCTAGTGGGGTAGAAGTCATCATCAGTTGGAAAGAGCAGCATACGGGAAGTAAATACGGTAGCGGCTCTGACAGTCTGGATGATGCAACTTTTGAAATGAGTGTGGAATTATAGATTATGATTTCTTTTTCATTGCAACGTGGCCTTTCATTGATTGAGTTGATGATTGGTATCTTGTTAAGTTCTCTTTTACTGCTCGGTGTATTGCAGATATTCCAGAGTAATAGTGACACTTTAAGAATGCAGAGTGGATTCTCAAAGGTACAAGAGAGTGGCCGATTTGCAGTAGACATGCTGGGTAGGGAGATTAGGCAGGCGGGTTTTTGGGGTTGTGCAAAAAGTAATGAGATAGAAAAACTGCTAAAAACTGATGATGAGTTTCTCAAGGAGATAGGCTCTAATGGTATTCTAGGCGAAGATAACGCTTCCAGCACAAAAAAAATTGATGGAAAAGAGGTCGAGCTCGGTTCAGATATACTGATTCTTAGTGGTGCTGAAGATGCCTGTGGCGGTAAAGGGAGAGTGCTGAATGGAGCAAATGATGGTGATGTTATTGTAACACAACACTGCCCCATTGAAGCTGGTGATATCGTGCTTGTATCGAATTGTTTGTCGGGAAGCGTATTTACCGTTACCAGTATTGCCTCTGAAGGAGCTGCTAAAAACAAGAATCTTAAATATGCAAAGGGTGTAGTTTCTGAGGGCTGGGTTGAAAATCAAAGTGATTCCTTTGGTTTGGATAATACATATGGTTCAAACTCCAAGATTTTAACTCCTTATCAAAGGACGTATTTTATTTCTGAGGGAGCTCCAGGTGGTAGTTCTTTGTTTGTTATGGATTTTGATGGTAATACTCATAATACTCAGGAGCTTGTTCCTGGCGTGGAAGACATGCAGATAACTTATGGCCTTGATACATCTGGTAGTGGAATCATAGATAAATGGCAGGCAGCTAGTAGTGATAAAGATGTTATGGCTAAGGTGGTTGCAGTGAAAATTGAACTTGTGATTGCTAGTGATAGTGATGCCGGTGTAGATAGTCAAACGTTAACAAGAATGGATGGTACACAATATCAACCTAGTGCAGATGGGAAATTAAGAAAGTTATATGTAACTACTATTAAGGTGCGTAATAGGGGGAGCATGTAATGAAGTACTTTAAAAAAGAGCAGGGGGCCGTTTTAATGGTTAGCCTGATTATTCTTTTAGTTTTGACTCTCATAGGTATTTCTGGTGCTCGTAGTGTTTTGATGAGTGAGCGTATGACTTCAGCCTCCAGAGAGGCTAAGGTTGCTTTGGAAATTGCTGAATCAATAGCCAGATTAGGGGAGGAGGAAATAGAAGGCCTGGTTAAGATTAGTGATTTTGGAGCAGCAAGTTGGCAGCATAAAGAGGGAGAGGGTCCTGAAGACATCTTTGCTAAAGATACCTGGAAAGATGCTAACTCTACCTCTAAAGAAGTCTCTATGTTGGATTCTGAAGGCAATAAAATATCTGGTCGTATGTATGTTGAACGTTTTGGTATGGCTGCGGGTGATTCCAATGTGGATAACGTGGATTTGAGTACAGGTAGTACCGGCGGTGATGATACTACTGTCTACGTTTTTAAAATCGTCAGTCGTGGTGTAAGTGCCAGTGGTACAGAAAGAGTTATTGTAACTCTGTATGGTAAAGAATTTTAAGGAGTGAGGCTGTGAGATTAAAAAGTGATTTTAAAAACAAAATTAATTTTCGTACTTTGAATGCAGCTCTGTTATTAACTTTGCCAACGAGCACTTTCGCTGCGCCGGGTAACTTGTCTGACGTTCCACTGTATTCCCGGGGTTCGGCTGAGCCGAATATTATGTTTTTATTAGATTCCTCTGGGTCTATGCAAAAGATAGTTTATCCACCTTCTGAATATGATGTCGATGCTAATGATAAGCCTAGCTGCTCCTCCCCGCTATCAGATGAGGGGTATGATATACGCTTCGCTGTAAGTACAAGTAGTGGAGCTGTTTTATTTTCTGTAGACGGTGGAGATACATGGAAGACATGGAATTCAACAACAAATTGCTTTGATGAAGAAGAAGAGTACAGGGCTAGGCTCTATGCTAATACCTATGCGAGTGGCGGAGCATATTTTTATACCGATGATAGCAATAATTATGAGGCCAATGTTACGGGAGACTTTCTAAATTGGTATTTTTCAGACGAAACAAGTTTGGGGTCTTATGTAGCAGATAAATTTCTGGATGAGGATGGAAACCCGAAAAGATCAAAAGTTGATATTCGCAGAACCGATGTAATGAAATCTGCAGCAAAGGATTTGGTTTCCCAGCTTGAGGATGTTCGTATTGGACTGATGCAATTTAATGGTAATCATGGCGGGAGAATGTTACAGGGGTTGACTAGTCTTACGAGTGATAACCGTTCTTCTATTCTTAATGTGATCGATGAAATTGGTGCAGGGGGAAATACTCCTTTAGCCGAATCATTTGCTGGTGTTGGCCGTTATTTTATTACTGGATATGAAAATCAAAAGCTTAATTATAAAGATAGTAATGGCAATAATGAGCAGGAATCGGCTTCGAAAATTTTTGCTGGTTACTCAAGTGGTAGTAGTGAATCTACCATTCTGGACTGGGGTAAGGTAAGTAAACCAGATGCTACTGTTTCTGGTAGCGCCATTCAATATTATTGCCAAAAGAGCTTTATGGTGGCTTTAACTGATGGTGCGCCCACTAAGGATAATAGCGTAAGCGATATTTTATATAACTTTGATACACGGGATTGCAGTTCAAATCCTGGCGGCTGTACTAATGATAAAATGGATGATGTGATCAAAGCGCTATATGATGTTGATTTGCGCCCAGATCTTAAAAATCCAGATGATACTCCAGTTATTAATAATATAACCAGCTACTTGATAGGTTTTGCGAATCAGGGATTATCTGATTCTAAAGTAATGAAGAATGCCGGTGAGCTGGGTGGAGGTGGTGTCTACTCTGCAGATAATGCGTCTCAGCTACAGCTAACCTTTAATAAAATCTTCAAAGAAGTGCAGGCTATTACTGGTAGTTCAGGTTCGGTTGCTTTTAACTCAACCGTGTTGGACAGTGGTTCGGCAATTTTTGCAGCTCAATTTAATAGTGGCAATTGGAATGGGAATTTATCTGCTTGGAGCTTAGACTCTTCGGGAGTTCTTGCTGATTCCCCCACCTGGCAGGCGGCTCCTATTCTTGATGCTCTTTCGGATGTGGATACAAGAGTAATGCTCACTTACCAGGATAATAAGGGGGTGCCATTTACTGCAGCAGGAGTGGGAACATCTAGCTCTGACCATGCAAAGGATCTCACATTATATAGTTATATCACTAATGCTGAAGACGATGGAAGAGTCAGTGATCGGATTGATTTCTTGCGTGGAGACCGCTCCAAAGAGGGAGGTAAGGAAGGAGAGTTTCGGGAGCGTGAGAGTCGTTTAGGGGATATTGTTAATTCTACACCAGTGTATGTGGGGGGGCCTAATGCTCGGTGGTCTGAAGCATCTTTCCCAGAGAGTACCTCATATACTGACTTTAAAGCCGCAAAAAAAGATCGAACGCCAATCGTTTATGTGGGGGCGAATGATGGTTTCTTGCATGGATTTAATGCCAGTATGGATACAACAAACTCTGCGGATGCAGGAAAGGAAGTGATTGCCTATTCACCATCTATTTTGCTCAGTGAAGTTCATGATGAAGGATTGCATCCACTTAGTTCACAATACTACGACCATAAATTTTATGTTGATGGTACACCAACGGTTTCCGATGCTTATATTAATGATAAATGGCAAACTATTTTGGTGGGAGGGTTAAATGCGGGAGGAAAAGGTTATTACGCATTGAATGTTACAGACCCTACAACCTTTAGCGAGGAAAATGCCGAAAACATAGTAATGTGGGAGTTTTCTGATAAAGATAATGAAAATCTGGGTTTTAGTTTCAGTCGCCCCCAAATAGGACGGATGGCCAATAACGAATGGGCGGCAATTTTTGGTAATGGTTATAATAGTAAAACCGGAGACGCGGGAATTTTCATTGTTTATTTGGATGGTTCCGATGCTTCAGCCAGTAAATATACTTATTTGTCAACTGGTAAAGGTAGTGCTTCTAACTTAAATGGCATGTCGACACCAGCAATTATTGATTCAAACCTGGATGGTATTATTGACCGTGTTTATGCTGGCGACTTACAGGGTAATATGTGGGCTTTCGATGTTTCTAGCGCTGACTCAAGTAGATGGTCGGTAATTAAGAGTAGTGCTACAGGTTTTGCCGAGCCTTTATTTACCGCTACTGGAGAAGCTATAACTGCACCACCATTAGTTGTACGAAATATAAAAGATACTGAATCTCCGGGTTTGCTTGTTACTTTTGGAACTGGCCAGTATTTGGTAGATACAGATACTGCGGATAAGAATGAAGGTGGTTTTTATGCCGTATCGGATAATGGCACTTATGGTTTGACAAAAACTCATCTTACTAAACGCTCTTTAGTTACCGAGTCAATCTCAGACGGTTCTCTTCGTCGTAAAATTGATGATGAGGCTGCTGAGGTTGATTGGAGTAGCGAGTTTGGTTGGTATATCCCGCTCCAAGCAGGAGATGATGTTAATGGAGGTGAGCGAGTGATCACCAGACCATCCGTACAAGGCTACGTTCTTTTCTTTAATACAATGATTCCCAGTGGGCAAGTGTGTTCAGCAGGGGGTAGTGGTTGGCTTATGTCGGTCGATATCTGGAGTGGAGTTGCTCCGGAAAATGAAGTCTTTGATGGTGATGGCAGTGGAACAATTGACAGTAATGATTACGGTTATGTAGGAGAGTACATGGCTAGTAGTAGCCCAAATGAATCAGGCTTTATCGATAACTCTCAGACTGGCAATAAGATTCAATCAACGGGGAACAGTGCTGGGGGAATTGATCAGAGGGAAGTGAAAACGTCTGGGGGAGGTCGAATTGGACGTTTATCCTGGGAAGAAATTACGCCATTTTAATTTTAATTACTGCCCAGCTTTACTGGGCAGTTCCTTTTATACATTTATATTTTAAAGCTATGAATAAGCAAATTGGTTTTACTCTAATTGAATTGATAATTGCTATAGCAATTGTCGGTATCCTGGCTGGAATTGCTTGGCCGGCCTATCAGGAAAATGTGCGTACTGCCAGTAGGGCTGATGCACAAGGGGCGCTAATGGGCCTTGCTCAAGCGATGGAGAAACATTTTACTGAGAACGGAACCTATGAAGGCGCGGCAACAGGAGATGCAGATACTGGTGTACCAAATATTTTCCCCTCATCTTCTCCATTGGATGGGGGAGCAAAAAAATATAATCTGAGGATTACGGCCGCAAGTCAGAGTACATATACGCTAAGAGCTACCCCAATTAATGGTCAAGCAGGAGATGGTATAGTAGAACTCCGCTCAAGTGGGGTTCGAGGTTGGGATCGGGAAAATGATAGTAAAATTGATGACCCGAAAGATATGTGTTGGAATAAAAACTGTTAATTAGCTGATAGATTCTTTTGGCAAACTAAATCCTGTCCACTGCCGTTTTCTACAATTCCATTGCCATTTTTGTCTTTTGCATAATAAGGGCGGCCAATAGCATTAAGAATTATTATCCAGCCATATTTTGCCTCGCCAGTGGCGGGGCAATAGGAAAAATTCCCACTTTGTGATGGGGTTTTACCATTAGGCTTAAAAGTAAGATAACCTTTATTATTGAATGCAGCCCACATAAGAGATGCATTATTTTTTAAGCCACTTAACTTTCTTTCTATTTTTTCTCCGGTATCTAGTTCACCATCCTGATCAATATCAGCGAATAATAGTGCTCCATCAGACCAGTTATCGGCACAGACATCGTCTAGTCCGCGTGGACAAAGCGTATAATGAAGGTTTTCATTATACGCTTTATTACGCATCAGCATTAGCAACTCAAACAGTTCCTGTTGCCTTATTTTACTTTGATAACGTTTAATGAAATCACTAAAGCTGGGTATTGCCAGCAGGGTGACAATCGCAAGTATCGTGATTGTGAAAAGTAACTCTATGAGGGTAAATCCCGTAGCTTTATTCACGGTGCAAACTCCTCGGTTGTGAGTTTGCACTAGCATACAGTTGTTCTGCTAAAACCCAATCACGGGTAATTACGGTACTATCGTTCCCGTTAAGTCTCTAGCCCCAACTTCTTCAACCGGTATCGCAGTGAGCGAAAACTGATGCCAAGCTTCTGAGCTGCGGCGGTACGGTTCCAGCGAGTCTTGGTGAGTGCGCTTTCAATCGCTTCTTTTTCAATATCCTGCAGGAATTCATCTAGGGAGTTGTACTGGCTGGGATCAAAGCGATTGTTTTCTTCCGATTGGGTTCTATTTAAGGCTTCACCTTTAGTGCTGGTAGAGGAAGCTTCTCGATCTTGCGTTTGCTCATCCTTCTCCAGTAGCAGGTCGTCAAGGCATATTTCCTGATGGTCGCATAGGGTAAAGGCGCGTTCGAGGATATTTTCGAGTTGGCGAACATTACCGGGGAAGGGGAAAGCCTGTAGGGCTTGCATGGCATTGGTAGAGATACTTGGGGGTATTATCTCTGAATTCTGGGCAATACGCTGCATAATGGCATCGACCAGTAAGGGTATATCTTCACTGCGCTCGCGTAGAGGGGGTGTGGATATTTCGATTACATTGATGCGGTAATATAGGTCACTGCGAAAGCGCCCTTCGCTGACCTCTTTGGCCAGGTCCTTGTGAGTAGCGCTGAGGATACGTACATCGATAGGGGTTTCCTGGCTTGCGCCTATAGCCCGAATGCGTTTTTCCTGTATCGTACGCAAAAGCTTGACCTGCATATCCAGAGGTAGGTCGGCAACTTCGTCAAGAAATAGAGTACCGCCCTGAGCGCTCTGTAGTAGACCTGCTTTATCTTTATGTGCGCCGGTAAAACTGCCTTTTTTATGTCCAAAAAACTCGCTCTCCATGAGGTCAGCGGGAATGGCTCCACAGTTAATGGGGACGAAAGGTTTGTCGGCACGGGCTCCCTGAGAATGAATGGCCCTGGCAGCCAGTTCTTTGCCTGAGCCCGATTCGCCACTGATATAAACCGGGGCATCACTGCGCGCAACTTTGGCTATCTGTTCGCGCAGCTTGCGCATATTGGGGGCTTCCCCTAAAAGCAGCTGTTTCGCGCTCTTGCTCTGTTGTGGATCTCGCTCTCTATTCAGGCGTAGGGCCAGCTGAGCAAGGTTGCGCAGCCGCTCTAAATCGACCGGTTTACTGACAAAGTCAAATGCGCCGAGCTTTAGCGCCTTAATGGCAGTATCCATATTGCCGTGCGCGGTAATCACTGCGGTGGGCAAGTCTCGAAGAACACCGCTCTGGATATGCTCGACTAGCTGTAGACCATCGCCATCTGGCAGACGCAGGTCGGTCAGGCAAAAATCGTAGTGGTTCTCTTTAAGCAGGCGTGTTGCCTCCGCTAAGCTGGCGGCGGTGTGACAGTTCACATCCATGCGCTGCAGAGTGAGTGTGATTAGTTTGCAGATATCCGGTTCGTCATCGACAACCAGGGCCAGAGGTAGCATCAATTCTCTGTCTTTTCTTGTTTTGTGGAGATTGTGGGCAAAGGTGCCGATTCTGATTATGTCAGAAATTCTTTACGAATATTCTCATACATTTTGGGAAATATTCCTGAGCAGAATCAAGTCACATTCTTTTAGTGAGCAAATTCAACTCTAAAGCAACTCATATCATCCTTGCTGCGGCAGTGGTAGAGATTGGCCTGATTGGTTTCACAGAGTTCTCGGGCAATATAAAGACCCAGACCACTGCCGCGGTTGCCGGTAGTGAAAAAGGGCTCAAAAATCTTGTCTTGGTGTTCTTGTGGAACCCCTGACCCTTGGTCTTTCACATCCAATTGAGTACAACCGCGCTCAGAATTGTAGTACACACTAATTGATGCATGTCTCTTGCCGGAGGCTACTTGAGAGTGGTGCAGGGCATTGTCGGTTAAATTGGTGACCACCTGGGCCATTTGTGCCGAGTCAAACCTGGCTTTGAGAGGTTGCTCAGGTAAGTCGAGCTCAACTTGGTCTGCCCTGTTGGATCCGACGTTATAGTCTTGGATCAACTGTAGTAGCCAGCTACTGATGTCGTGTTCTTGTGGATTGCCAGCTTGACGCCGAGAGAGTTGCATAACATTTTCGACGATCTGATTAACCCTCTGGCTCTGCCTACAGATGATCTCGGTGAGATAGTGATCTTCCTCAGCCAATTGTGAGGACTCAGACAACAGTTGGGCAGCATGGCTGATAGCCGAGAGAGGGTTGCGAATCTCATGGGCGATGGAGGCGGTGAGATGTCCGAGAGATGCAAGTTTCAATTTCTGTGCAGCTACGGTTAGCTTGCGATTATCTTCTACGAATACCAGTGAACTGTTGCCGCTTTCATGCTCGAGCTTCGCGAAGTTTAGGTGCAGTTCTCTACCATTGTCCCCTTGTAGCAGTGAAGTATCGGGTCCTTTAGTATCGCGCCACTGGCGAATCGACTGGAGTAATGAGCCCTCTGCGAGGCTTTTAGCGTGTAACTGCTCTCCCAAGAGCCGTCGGGCCGCCTGATTAATCAGCTCGGGCTGGCCAGTAGGGCCCATTACCAGTACTCCGGTGCCCATACGCTCAATAATTTGCTGTGCCAGCCGCTGAAGGTGTGCAGCTTGGCGGCTTTGCTGGTCGGCGCGAATATTGGCGCTACGAATACGTACAGACAAATACTGTAATGCGCTCACCGTGGCGAATAGCAACAGGCCTAGGCTTCCTGCGGCGACAATATCCTGACTGGTGCCTTTACCTGAGATCAAATTATACAACTCTAGGCCGATGACCCCGAGACTTGCCAGCGCCGCGAAGAAGGCACTCATTCGGCGGTCTAAAAGAATAGATCCGATTGAACAATTGATTAGCAGTAGATAGCCGAGACCGGATTTCAAGCCACCGCTGGATTCAATTAAAAGAAGGAAAACCAGAATATCACAGGCCAGAATGATACCAATTTGGCCTGTACCTACTTGATAGGCTTGCTGGCGTAAAAAAATTAACCAGCCAAAGTTAAGTAGGGAATACACCACGCTTGTATATAAGAAAAGTAGCGGTGCAGTATCCCCAAGGGCGCCGGCTCCTATATCTGAATAGAAAATTCCAAGTAACACTAGGGCGATAGATAGCCGATAAATTGCGCAAATTCGCAATAGCTCATGGTGTTGAAAAGAGGGGGTTGTACTGGTGTCGTTGGCACTACTCAAGGTGGTTTCCCGGTATGTTGTTATGGTGACCGCTGCCGTTATAGCCCACAGGGGTTACAATGGCGGCCTGTCTTGTCCGAGGTTTAACCATGTCTACTTTGCAGCTAGTGCTGGCACAAATCAATTCTCTCGTAGGAGATATCCCAGGTAACACCGCTCGAGTAATTGAGGTGGCTAACAGGGCCCACCGAGAATTGGGTGCCGATCTGGTCCTTTTTCCCGAGTTGACTTTGTGTGGCTATTCTCCAGAGGATTTACTGCTGCGTCCCAGTATGCAAACTCGAGTTGAGGCTGCACTGGAAGCATTGAAAGCTGTTCAACTGCCCTGTGCAATTCTGATCGGCTATCCCCGTCATCTAAACGGCAAGCTATTTAATATGGCGGGCCTGATTGCCAACGGAGAGTTGGTGGCGGAGTATGCCAAGCAAAAATTGCCAAACTATCAAGTATTCGATGAGAAGCGTTATTTCACCAAAGGTGATCAACCTTGTGTCGTGGATATCAAGGGTATTTCGGTAGGCTTTAGCATTTGCGAGGATATCTGGCATCGGGAACCCATACAGCAGACCGTAGAGGCAGGGGCCAAATTGATTCTGAATATCAATGCCTCTCCCTTTCATCGCGGTAAATCTCTTCAGCGACAGGAGTTGATATCCACTCAGGCACGTGTAGCGGAAACGCCAATTGTGTATGTGAATTGGTGTGGTGGTCAGGATGAGCTGGTCTTCGATGGGGGTTCCATGGCTGTGGATGCCGATGGACAGATCTGCGCCAGGGCAGAAGAATTTGCCGAGCAGTTACTGCCCGTATCGGTTTCCCAGCAGAGTGGAAGAGTAACCCTATTACCCGGTGAGGTGGCGCCTCTTATGGGGGATCTGGCATCGGTTTATCAGGCGCTGGTACTGGGAGTACGCGATTATGTTAATAAAAATGGTTTTAACGGTGTGGTACTGGGACTCTCAGGTGGCATTGACTCGGCTTTGACCCTGGCGATTGCCGTGGATGCACTGGGCAAAGATCGGGTGGAAGCAGTGATGATGCCATTTCATTACACTTCAGATCTGAGTAAGACCGATGCCGCCGATCAGGCACAGCGCCTTGGCGTCAATTACCGGGAAATTGGAATCGAGCCCATTTTCGATGCCTTCATGGGGGCATTGGCCGAAGAATTTGCAGGTAGTGCGAGAGATACCACCGAGGAAAACCTGCAGGCGCGAGCTCGCGGAGTATTGCTGATGGCGATCTCCAATAAGAAGGGGGCCATGGTACTGACCACCGGTAATAAGAGTGAGATGGCAGTCGGTTATGCGACTCTTTACGGAGATATGGTTGGGGGCTTCAACGCGCTAAAAGATGTACCCAAGGTACTGGTGTTTGAGTTGGCGCGCTATCGAAATACGGTCTCGGAAGTCATTCCTGAAACTGTTATCACACGGCCGCCAAGTGCTGAGTTGGCCCCAGATCAGGCGGATACTGACAGTCTGCCTCCCTACGAAGTGTTGGATGAGATTCTGAATCTCTACGTCGACAGAGACTTCAGTGCCGAGCAAATTGTTAAGCAGGGGTTTGAGCGCAGCATTGTTGAGCGTGTGGTGCGCCTGGTATCACGCAATGAGTACAAGCGTCGCCAGGCTGCCGTGGGTGTGCGGATTTCAGAGCGGGGTTTTGGCCGAGATCGGCGCTACCCGATAACCAATGGTTGGAAGGCTGGCGAGTAAGCTGGACTAGAACATAAAACGGCGCCGAAAGGCGCCGTTTTATGTTCAGCAAGGGGTATTACATCAGCTCCGGAGGGAGAGGGGCTTCATCGCGGTTGTACTCGGGGTTATACAGCTCGCGGCTATCGAAACCTTCGGGATCAGACTTTTCAAACAACCCGAGGGTAACACGGTGTACCAGGCTGCGGCCGCTGGCGCCTTTGAAGAAGTCATAGTTGAAGGTGCCATCTTCATTGAACGCTGGATGCTTGGGATAGTTGTTGCGCAGCACGCTCAGGGCGTTGGCTTCCAGCTCCGGCATCTCCATCATGTGGTAGCCCTGTACCATCACTGCGAGTGCATCGGGTACGGCCGGAGTCTGTTGGAAGTTTTCCACAACATAGCGGCCACGGTTGGCGGCGGCGAGGTAGGCGCCGCGCTTGAAGTAGTAGTTGGCCACATGGATCTCATAGCGAGCCAGCAGGTTACGCAGGTGAATCATGCGTTTCTGCGCATCTGCGGCGTAGCGGCTTTCCGGATAGCGGGCCATCAACTGAGAGAAGTAGGCGAAGGATTCGCGAGCAGCGCCTGGATCTCGGTTGGTGAGGTCGGTAGGCATAAAGCGCTCAAACAGGCCGGCGCCCTCGGTGAAGGAGGATAGTCCCTTCATGTAGTAGGCGTAATCGACGTTGCGGTGTTGCGGATGCAGCCGGATAAAACGGTCCGCTGCGGCGATGGCGGCATCGTTTTCATAGTTGCGGTAATAGGCGTAGATCAGCTCCAGCTGGGCCTGTTCTGCATAGTTGCCGAAGGGGAAGTTGTCTTCCAGGGCGCGCAGGTTCTTGATCGCCAGATCCCACTGGCTAGTGCGAAGTTGCCGCTGGGCAGCCTCGTAGAAGGCTTGTTCAGTGCGGTTGCCAGTGGGCAGGCCCTCTTCTGAGTCATCGGTGTTGGCACAGGCAACCAATAATACCGACACCAAGGCCAGCGACAGCATTTTCCAGGCTTGCATAGCCCCTCGCTCTATCATTCTCACACTCTACCTTATTAAACTATCCGCCAAGATTAATCTGGCGCTCCAGACATTTAAACACAGTCCCGGAGCTGCCCAAAGTATTTGCAATTGTTTGATGAATGACCACCTAAAACTCGATATTGAAGTTCCGGCCAGTATGGCTGGTCGAAGATTAGACCAGGCAGCAGCCGAATTAATTCCCGATTACTCCCGTGCTCGCCTGCAATCCTGGATCAAAGGCGGCCAGCTCACCTTGAATGGTGCTGTTGCCAAGCCTAAGGATAAGCTATTTGGCGGTGAGCAGCTCAGTCTACGCGCGGAATTGGAGGCTCAGGGAAGCTGGAGCGCCCAGGCCCTGGACCTGAATATTGTCTATGAAGACGATAGTCTCATTGTGATCAATAAGCCTGCAGGCCTAGTGGTTCACCCGGCTGCAGGTAATCCTGATGGCACTTTGCTAAACGGCTTGCTGCACCACCGCCCAAATCAGGAGATGATTCCCCGTGCTGGCATTGTGCACCGCTTGGACAAAGACACCAGTGGCCTGATGGTTGTCGCCAAGACTTTACCGGCACAGGTACACCTTGTAGACCAATTGAAGCAGCGGACGGTCAGTCGGCAGTATGACGCTTTGGTACAAGGCTATATCACCGGCCCCGGTCGCGTCGACGCGCCTATCGGTCGCCATCGCCAGAATCGACTGAAAATGGCGGTACTCGATTTTGGTGGTAAAGAAGCCATCACGCATTATCAAGTGCATCAGCGTTTCCGTGCCCACACCCTGTTGCGCTGCAAGCTGGAAACCGGGCGTACCCACCAGATTCGAGTGCATATGGCCCATATTCGTCATGCATTGGTCGGCGACCCGCTATATGGTGGGAGGCCTAAATTGCCCGCCGAGGCTAACAGGGAGCTGGTTGAGGCACTACAGGGGTTTCCCCGTCAGGCCCTACACGCTGCAGAGTTGGCCCTGGTTCACCCGCGCACCGGGGAAAATATGCACTGGTGTGCTCCTATGCCAACGGATATGCTTCAGTTGCTCGAGCTCCTCAATAGGGATCGGAGTGAGTGAATTCTGTGACTATATCTTCACTTGAGGTGGAGTGTGCAGTCACGGCCCGCTCCGCAACATCGATATAAAGCAGAAAAACTATGTCCCTCGATCATTACCTGACTCCCTCTTGGCCGGCGCCAGCCAGGGTGCGTGCCGTCACTACCTTGCGCAATGGCGGTGCTAGCACCGGAGTTTTTAGCAGCTTCAATCTTGGCGCCCATGTGGGGGATGTGGAACCTGCAGTAATGGCCAACCGGCAGCAGTTGTCGGAGGAATTGAAGCTGCCGGCGGTGCCTCAGTGGCTGGAGCAGATTCATAGTGACAAGGTCATTGAGGCACAGAGCGATGGGCTTGTGCGTACCGCTGATGCCAGCTTTAACCTTGGCGGTGGCGCTGCTTGCGCGGTTCTTACAGCCGACTGTCTGCCGGTGCTTATCTGCGACAAGACGGGCACCAGGGTAGCTGCAGCACATGGGGGATGGCGCGGTTTGGCCGAGGGCATTTTGCGTAACACGGTTACTGCGCTTGATTGCGACCCAAAAGAATTACTAGTCTGGCTGGGGCCTGCGATTGGCCCCGAAGCTTTTGAAACGGGCGTCGATGTTTTAGAAGCCTTTTTCGAGCATGCGCAAAGTGGCATGCATACCGAGGCGATTGCTCAGTGTTTCCGTCCCCACAGTAAGAAACCCTTGCACTTTCTTGCTGATATCTATGCTCTGGCGCGAGCTGAATTGGCTGAACTTGGCGTAGAAAATATTTACGGGGGAGAATATTGTACAGTGAATGAAGCCGAACGTTTTTTTTCTTACCGCAGGGAAAGAACTACCGGACGAATGGCTTCATTAATCTGGTTGGCGGATGATGAAAGCTGAGAACACAGTAAAGGAAGGCGAGTGATTTTTGCTGTGCTTTCTATCTATTGGGGCCTTACTTGCAAAAATCAAGCTTCAGGTGGGGATTTAAAACTAGATTTAAGAAAAAATATTTTGCGCATTAATGATTTACGTCAGGAATTCCCACCAATTGATTTAAATCATTGAAAACCTTCCTCCCGCCCCTATTTTATTTCCCAACACTACACTGAAGCGTGGCGCCGCTTGGCTGCTATCGACCCAGTACTACACAAAATCCCCGAGTAGGAGAGGTTGCATTCATGCGTATAGACAGAATGACAAACCCGCTGCAGGCAGCTTTTGCCGATGCACAATCTCTGGCCGTTGGCAGAGATCACAACCAAATTTATCCAGAGCACCTATTGCTTGCGCTGCTCAACCAAAATAACGGCAGTGTGCCTGCATTTTTGTCGCAGGCCGGATTTAATCTAAATGGTCTGCGCAATGACCTGGCTAAAAGGCTGGATAACCTGCCAACTATCAGCTCCCCCACTGGGGACGTAGGTATGTCGCAGGAGCTGATGCGCCTGATGAACCTCACGGATAAAAAAGCGCAAAAAAATGGTGATAGTTTTATTTCCAGTGAGACAGTTTTACTCGCTGCGTTTGATTCTGCTGCAGGGGAAATTGCCAAAATACTCAATGCCAATGGCGACTTAAAACAATTAGAGGCAGCGATACAAAAAGTGCGTGGTGATGAAAAAATTGACGATCCCAATGCGGAAGAGGCACGCCAGGCACTAGACAAGTACACCTTAGATCTGACCGAGCGCGCAATAGCCGGCAAGTTGGACCCGGTGATTGGTCGCGACGATGAAATTCGTCGTACGATACAGGTATTGCAGCGTCGCACTAAAAACAACCCGGTACTGATCGGTGAACCCGGTGTGGGAAAAACCGCGATTGTCGAGGGGCTCGCTCAGAGAATTGTGAACGGTGAGGTTCCCGAGGGCCTCAAAGACAAGCGTCTGTTGTCATTGGACTTGGGCGCTCTACTAGCCGGCGCCAAGTTCCGTGGAGAATTTGAAGAGCGCTTAAAAGCTGTTCTCAATGAGCTTTCCAAGCAGGAAGGGCGGATCATTCTGTTTATTGATGAGCTGCACACCATGGTGGGGGCTGGCAAAGCTGAGGGTGCTATGGATGCCGGTAATATGCTTAAGCCGGCTCTAGCGCGCGGTGAGTTGCACTGTGTTGGCGCCACAACCCTGGATGAATATCGCCAGTACATCGAGAAAGATGCGGCCCTTGAACGTCGCTTCCAAAAGGTACTGGTGGATGAGCCCACCGAGGAAGATACCATTGCCATATTGCGGGGATTAAAAGAACGCTACGAAGTGCACCACGGTGTGGATATCACCGACTCGGCCATCATTGCTGCCACCAAATTGTCCCAGCGTTATATTACCGATCGTCAGCTGCCGGACAAAGCCATCGACCTGATCGATGAAGCGGCTAGTCGTATCCGCATGGAAATAGATTCCAAGCCGGAATCGATGGATAAACTGGAGCGCCGTTTAATCCAACTTAAAATCGAACGCGAGGCAGTCAAAAAAGATAAAGATGACGAGGCCACACAGAAGCGCTTAGCCAAGTTGGAGGAGGAAATTCACCAGCTGGAAAAGGAATACTCCGATCTCGAGGAAGTTTGGAAAGCGGAGAAATCCCAGCTTGCGGGTAGCCACGACCTGAAAGAGAAACTGGAACAGGCCAAGTTGGATATGGAATCGGCGCGCCGCGCCGGTGACTTAACCCGAATGTCGGAGCTGCAGTACGGTGTTATCCCACAGCTGGAACAGCAGTTGAAGTCTGCTGCAACCCATGAGGCTAGTGAAGAGCCGCGCCTGTTGCGCAATCGGGTGACCGATGAAGAAGTGGCCGAAGTTGTTTCTCGCTGGACAGGTATCCCGGTTTCCAAAATGCTGGAGGGCGAGCGGGAAAAATTGCTGCGTATGGAAGGCGAGCTTCACAAACGTGTTATAGGCCAGGGTGAAGCGGTGGAAGCTGTCGCCAATGCGGTGCGGCGCTCCCGCGCGGGTCTCGCCGATCCTAATCGCCCCAACGGCTCTTTCCTATTTCTGGGCCCCACCGGAGTTGGTAAAACTGAGCTCTGTAAGGCGCTGGCACAATTTCTCTTCGACACCGAAGATGCCATGGTGCGCATCGATATGTCGGAATTTATGGAAAAGCACTCAGTGGCCCGCCTGATAGGCGCACCTCCGGGGTATGTGGGTTACGAGGAGGGCGGCTACCTGACTGAGGCAGTGCGTCGTAAACCCTACTCGGTGGTATTGCTCGATGAAGTGGAAAAGGCACATCCGGATGTATTCAATATCCTGCTGCAGGTGCTGGATGATGGTCGCTTGACCGATGGCCAGGGTCGTACCGTGGACTTTCGCAATACTGTTGTAGTGATGACTTCCAACTTGGGGTCGGACCTGATCCAAAAATTTGCCAGCGCCGAGAGTGGTGATGACCTGGATGCCGAAATTCGTTATCGACAGATGAAAAATGCGGTGATGGAAGTGGTGGGCAATCACTTCCGCCCAGAATTTATTAACCGTATTGATGAGGTAGTGGTATTCCACCCGCTGGATAAGGCGGAAGTGCGCTCCATTGCGGAAATTCAGTTGCGACAATTGTGCCGCCGTCTGAGCGAGCGTGATCTGAAGCTGGAGGTTTCCGAGGGCCTGTTGAATAAGCTTGCTGAGGTGGGCTTTGATCCAGTCTATGGCGCGCGGCCACTGAAACGGGCGATACAAATCTGGCTGGAAAACCCACTGGCGCAAGATGTGCTCGCAGGTAAATTTACTCCCGGCACCACTATCCACGCGGATGTCGAGGGTGATCGGGCGGTATTCCGCTAGTCGGTATTATTCGTTTGTCTGTCGATGAAACAGGTAGTTATACATCTGTTTCATCGACTCTTAGAGTAGGATATTTCGTTTTCTTCCTCCTTCTTTATTTCGCTCAAAAATTGGGTGCAGGTACCTATCTTTCCACCATTATCGTCACTTCCGTCCCTTCCATGGCGTTCAAATATCATTTCAGGCTAATCCAATGAGAGTCTAACAATACGCACGGGATTTTCTTTATAAACTAAATCTGGTGGTCTGTTCAGTTGGTGGCTCCCAGAGTCAGACTTCCCGTCTTGTTGATCCGCGGCATTGTTGTGAATGATCGGGGGTAAATTATCAGTAAACGCATGGTGCTAATGCTGCTCGGGTGCCTGGTACTTTTTGGCGGTATTTTTGCGTATAAATTTATTGCCCAGCGCATGGTGAATCAATTTCTGGACAATATGCGTTTGCCGGCTCCTACAGTGACCTCGGCGAAGGCGCAGGTGCAAAATTGGCCAGAGGATTTAAGCGGGGTTGGTACAGTCCGTGCCGTCAATGGTGTTGAGGTTACGACAGAGGCCGAGGGTGTGGTTAGTGCTATCCACTTCAAGTCCGGCCAGTATGTACACAAAGGCGACCTTCTCGTGGAAATATTCGCCGAGCCGGAGAAAGCACAGCTGCAGGTTCTGGATGCTGAGCTGCGTTTGGCAAGGCGCAATTATGCACGAATTAAAACGCTTACCGCGCGTGGTGTGACCACCGAAGCAGAGCTCGATAGTGCACGTAGCACCTTGGATCAGGTAGTGGCCAATATCGAGGTACAGCGCGCCAGGGTGGATCAGCGTAGAGTGCTGGCGCCTTTTAATGGTGTTCTAGGAATACGCCGTATTGATCTTGGGCAGAATGTTAGCCCCGGGGACGCGGTAGTCACTCTTCAACAGCTCACGCCTATCTTTGTCGACTTTTCCCTGCCAGAGCAGAAATACTCTCTGGTTAAGGAGGGGATGCCAATCAGCCTGACTACCGATGCTTTTCCCGGTAAAACCTATCTGGGGAGAATTACCGCGGTAGACCCCAGAGTAGATAGGGCCAGCCGCAATTTCCTGATACAGGCTACGCTCGAAAACCCCAAGAAGCACCTGCGCCCAGGTATGTTTGCCCAGGTTTCTGTAAAAATTGAAGCCAGCCGTCGAGTACTTTCGGTCCCCCGAACGGCCCTGTTGTTTGCTCCCTATGGCGTATCGGTCTTTGTGTTGGAAACGGATGCCTCTGATAACAGTATCACCGCAAACAAACGTTTTGTTAAAACCGGGGAGGAGCGCGGTGATCTGGTGGAAATTGTAGAAGGATTGCTACAGGGCGATGAGGTGGCCAGCAGCGGCTTGCTCAAATTGCGCAACGGTGAGGCTGCGGTAATCAACAATGAGAACAAGCCGCCAGAGGACCCATCTCCCACTCCTGAAAACAGTTAATTTCTACTGGGTGTTGCGGTGAATTTTACAGAAATATTTATTCGTAAACCGGTATTAGCTTCAGTAGTCAGTTTATTTATTTTTCTACTGGGTTTGCGCTCAATAACTGAATTAAATATTCGCCAGTATCCGGAACTGGAGAATGCAGTTATTACAGTCACTACTATCTATGTGGGAGCAGACTCCGATCTTGTACAGGGATTTATTACCACGCCGCTTGAACAGGAGATTGCAACGGCGGATGGCATAGATTACATGGTATCTACCAGCGTACAGGGGCTCTCGACCATCAATGCCTATGTACGATTTGATTACGACCCCAACGAGGTGCTGACTCAAATTGTTGCCAAGGTAAATAAATTGCGCAGCGACTTGCCCGAAGAGTCTGAGGATTCCAGTGTGGAGATGCAGCAGGGGGAAACAACCGCTGCCATGTACCTTTCTTTTTCCTCGGAGATCCTCGCTAACAATCAAATTACCGATTACTTAGTTCGGGTTGTGCAGCCCAAGCTGGCCACTATAGCCGGCGTACAGCGTGCACGTTTGCTTGGGGACAGTACTTTTGCTATGCGCGCCTGGTTGAAGCCTAAAGAAATGGCTGCGTTGGAGGTGACACCTGAAGACGTAGCCAATGCCCTGCGTAATAACAATATCCTTTCTGCAGCGGGGGCTACCAAGGGCTCTAGAGTAGCTATAGAAATACGTGCAGACACGGATATTTCCCGCCAAGTGGATTTTCAAAATCTGGTGGTGCGTGCGAGCGGCGATCAATTGGTAAGACTTAGAGATGTAGCGGATATTGAGTTGGGAGCGGAGACTTACGATAGCTCGGTGACATTTAACGGGCAATCTGCCACTTTTATTGCTATTGAAGTCGCCCCCAATGCAAACTCCTTGGATGTTATCAAACATGTACGGGAAAAGCTGGAGAGTGAAATTTTTCCCCAGCTACCGGAGGGGATGCAGGGAGAAATTCCCTATGACAGTACTGAGTATATTCAGGACTCTATTTCTGAGGTGGTGCGTACCATTGTCGAGGCAGTGATCATCGTTATCGTGGTCATCTACCTGTTTCTGGGGTCTTTGCGCAGTGTTTTGATTCCTGCCATCGCGCTTCCTCTTTCCCTAGTGGGTGCAATGTTTCTGATACTGTTGATGGGCTTTTCCATCAACTTGCTAACTCTGTTAAGTATGGTGCTGGCTATTGGCATAGTCGTGGATGATGCGATTATCGTTTTGGAAAATGTGCACCGCCATATTGAAGAGGGGCTCACGCCTCGCGAAGCAGCCATTGTAGGGGCTCGAGAACTAGCATGGCCAGTAGTAGCCATGACTACCACTTTGATCGCCGTGTATATTCCTATTGGCTTTCTCGGTGGCCTTACCGGAACTCTGTTTATCGAGTTTGCGTTTTCTCTCGCCGGTGCCGTGCTGCTATCGGGTGTGGTCGCGCTAACACTTTCACCAATGATGGCTTCTAGGATACTGAAGCCGCGTGACGGTGGGGGGACACGCTTGGAGGCCTGGTTGGAGCGGCGCTTTGCGAATTTACAGAAGGGTTTTGAAAAGCGCTTGCACAACGCATTAGAGGAACGCAGCGTTATTTTGCTTTTCGGTTTGATTGTTTTGGTGAGCTGTTATTTTCTTTTTATTACTTCACCGCAGGAGCTGGAGCCTACAGAAGATCGGGGTTTGGTCCTCACTATATCCACAGCAGATGCTTATGCCACACTGGATTATGTTGAGCAATATACAGGGGAGTTGGTGGATATTGCTGATCTCTATACTGAGGTGGAAAATATTTTCCTGCTCAATGGCGCCGGTACTTTTAGCAGTGGTGTCAATAATGCTACGGCGGGCTTTGTATTAGGGCCCTGGGAAAAGCGTAAACGTGACACTGCACAAATGCAGGAACTAATCAGTGAGGATGTGCGCAACATCGCTGGTCTTAAAGTGGCTGTGGTTGTGCCGCCGAGCTTGCCCACTGCAGGTGGTCAACTGCCGGTGGAATTTGTTATCGGGGCAACAGAGCCAGTGGAGAATCTCGCCGATGTTGCCAGTGAGATCATGGCAAAGGCCTTGCAAAGCAGGAAGTTCATTTTTCTGGACTCCGATCTGAAAATTGATAAGCCTAAGGTCGTTATTGAAATAGACCGAGAGAAGGCTGCGACTATGGGGGTGGATATGGTGAACCTTAGTCGTGACTTGGGGGCAATGCTTTCCGGTGCTTATGTTAATCGCTTTTCACTCGATAATCGTAGTTATAAGGTGATCCCCCAGGTCGAGCGAGTTGATCGCCTGACTCCTGCCCAGTTGAAGCAATATTATATCCGGGCGATTAACGGGGACCTGGTTCCTATTAATACTCTGATTAATCTACGCCAAATCGTTGAACCACAGCAATTAAAACGCTTCCAGCAACTTAATGCGGTTACGATATCCGGAGTGCCGCGCCCAGGTGTCACCCTAGGTGAAGCGTTGGACGTTTTGGAAAATGCGGCGAGGCAAATACTGCCAGCCGAGTATTCTGTGGACTACTCCGGTCAATCCCGTCAATTCAAAACGGAAGGTTCTGAATTGGTCATAACTTTTTTCTTCGCACTGATAGTAATTTATCTGGTGCTGGCGGCCCAGTTTGAGTCCTGGCGCGACCCTCTCATTATGTTAGTGACTGTCCCGATGAGTGTGTGCGGCGCTATGATCTTTGTAAGCCTGGGTCTAACCACACTTAATATCTACACCCAGGTGGGACTGGTGACTCTAATCGGCGTTATCTCCAAGCATGGAATTCTAATTGTGGAGTTTGCCAATAAATTACAAATGGGGGGAGTGGATAAGCGTACCGCTATAGAGGAGGCTACTTCTATTCGTCTGCGGCCGGTATTGATGACAACGGCATCACTGGTGCTGGCAATGGTGCCACTGTTGATTGCTTCAGGGCCCGGTGGTGGGGCCCGTTTTGCCATGGGGCTGGTCGTCGCCTCGGGTATGACGATTGGCACATTGTTTACCCTTTTTGTGGTGCCTGCCATGTATCTTTATTTGGGGCGGGATTACGAAAAGATAAGGGCACAAGTGCAGGGCAATTAATGGCCTCGCGCATGATACTTTTAAGCGTCAAGGATACCCCTTGTGGTGTTACTACGGCGGAACTCACTGGGAGTAACTCCCTCGTGTTTTTTAAAGAAGCGGGTAAATACCGCGCGCTCGGCAAAGTGCAGCTTTATTGCGATACTCTCGACAGATTCACTGGAGGACAGCAGTAGGCGTTTGGTCAGGGCCAGGGTGACACTGTCTTTTAGCTCCTGAAAAGTAACTCCCTGTTCTTTCAATCTCCTTTGCAGGGTGCGGCCGCTGGTGCGAAAGTGAGCGGCGGCCTGTTTAATGGTGACTTCTTCGCGGAGAATGTGTTTTTCCAGCCATGAGCGCAGGCTCGCGGCTAAGTTGTAACTCGATAGCGTATTGTGTAAAACAGTTTTTAAAACATTTCGGCTCTGGCTACGCAGTAACTTGTGGTAGCTGGGGATAGGAAAATCCAGTGTTTCAGAGCCAAGAATAATGGCGTTGGTATCGCAGTCAAATTCTACTGGGCTTTGGAATATACGGGCATAAATAGAATCATCCTCGGGTTTTGGTCTGCGCAACTTAACACCGCATACCTCAGTAAACTGGGGGTTCAGCGTACGCAATAATTCCGCGATTCGGGCCATTAACATTTCGGCAAAGAAATGGTTTACCGGTTCGCTAAATAATTCTAAGCGCCATTGCAGAGTGAGGACTTCACATTCTTTTTCTTGTCTTGTTTCGAATCTTAGTAGCGGCGCCAGGGTTTGCGATAAAACAATTTCCGCAGGGCGCAGTATTTCCCGTGGCCGCCGCAGGGAGGGTTGCGCCTCGATAATGGTTTCTTCCAGCCACAAGATAATAGGAAAGCGACTGAAACTGAGTCCCGGCGAAGAAACTGGGGAAAGTGCTACCAGGTTTTCAATCAGCGCATTGAACTCGCTGTAACTCAGTCGCTCGTTCTCGCGGGGATTCCAGCTAAATGCGAAAGGCAGCCGCTCAATTAGAGTACCAATAGGAATACCCAGCCGCGCAGCAGCTGTAACGAAATAGGGTGCAAATATTTTAGGCACGCCGGCATGGCCGGACATATTTTTATTCTGGTCTCTCATGACTCTTTGCCGTCCGGGTGGCGTTAATTCGATCATAGCAAAGGCGTATCAATCTAAGAAAACAATAATGTGAATTATGACGAACCGGTCGCCTCATGTGGCGCACTTGATCATCCTGTGGCGCCATAAATCCTATTGCGGCACCCACCTCAGCAGATAAGTTGCAGGGGTCTGCAGCGTGTTGCGAAACGGATACCTCGAGACTCTGCGGTCAGTAAATATCCACTTATAAAATTATAAAGGTCAATAACCATGACACTGTCTAAACGACTGGGCGCAGGCCTGTCTGTTTTTTTTGCTGCGATGGTAGGCACTTCTGCAGCGGTAGCCGAGAACTGCTACATCCTGGTCCATGGACATGGAGTCGAGGGGCATACAACCAGTACAGCGAGCGATGGGAGTTTAGTGCAACCGGCACTGGACTATTGGAGCGAAACCTATTTCGATGAATATAAAAACAGCAGTTTTATCGACCAGCTGCTAATCAGCGGCGGCAATTACGGAGTAGTGGGGTACAACTCTACCGATGAGGGTGAGCTGCCCTACTGGCACGATAAAACCTCCGGTGAAATTGCACGGCAAATTATTCAGATCCGCAGTGGAGCCGGAGACAGGTTCGAACACGAAAACCAGTGTTCTGCCGATGATACCTTCTGGATTATTTCCCACAGCCAGGGCGCTGCGCAGATGATGTATATCGCTGGCAACGCTGTTGAAGGATCACCTTACTACAACCGTGCTTACAATCAGTACGACACAGATACTGAAGTACAGGATGTTAAAAAGTGCTCGACAACTTGGTGGGGTAGCAAGAGCTGTAAAACCGTTTCTGAGGAAGTGCAGGTTGCCAGCCTGAGTGATGCCAACGCGGTTACTGTGGATTTTGATAGTGCGATTAGTGGAGTGGCTGCGATCTTCACCACTGGTGGAGCAATCACCGGTACCGAGGGCGTGGATCGTATCTGTAATGGCACTTGGTATGACGAGGTGATCAATGACCTCTTCTTTGGCAGGGAGTGTGCCGCGGTGCGCTATATGCAGACCAACGATATTTATACCGTGCGTAATTACGTGGGCACTAATCTGGGTGCGCCTGTCTACACCATTGGCGGCTACGCGGGCTTTCCCGGTGCAGAAAGCGTTTCCTCGGCACTGTTGAATGGTGAAGATGATGGTTATATTAATCTCGCTTCCCAGATGAACTGTTCTGGTTCCGGCAAACGAAGCCTCTGGTCAAACCTCAAGCAGTACGACACCTTCATGGGTATTGCCTACGGCAGTGCCACCTTCTCCTGTGACAACGACAATAAGGGTACGGCTCGTTCCTACAATCTGGCCAGCATTTATACCGATCACGATGCTCAGCGCAATGGCGGTATTTTGTCTCCGGATTACGATGGCATTCCCGATGGTTTGAATTGTGGGGTTGGTAAAAACAGCGCCGGCCGAATTGCCGCCTGTACTCAGTAATTTTTGCGGGAGCTAGCCCATGTCCGTCAGCAACAATCGCCTCAAGGGGCGCTTAGCCATCCTGGGATCCATTGTCTTTATCGCCGCAGCCGTGGCTTATTGGTTCACTGGTGAGGGTGGGGAAGTATCCACAGCGGTTGTTGCCAAGGCGGAAGCTGGCGGGCTCCATGCCCCGCAGCCACAGAGGGCCGAGCTTCAAGAGGTAGCGCTGGTTGAAGAGAAACCGGTCGAGGATAAATCTGTTCAGGTTTGGCAGGAGATCCAGGCGCGGCCGGTCAAGACCGAGTTGCACCAGTCACTGCTCTCTGATCTGGCAAAATTTCACCGCTATCCACCGGAAAATCGCGCGATCAAGAGCGCTTCGCAGGATCCGATTTCCCAGACCCATGCCCCAGACCAGCGCACTACCTACAGTGACAATGGAGACACCTTGACCCTGTGGACTGATCAGAAGTTCTATCTGTATGGTGATACCGTGCGTGTCTTCGCCTTTCAGACCGATAGCGATGGTGTCAAGGTACCAGCGGACCTGACCGCCCTGATGGTGTTGGATGACCAACATGTGCTGGGTTCACTGACCTTTGAAGATGGTAACGGGGACTTGGTTTACGAGGCGGAGATAGAGGCGGGAGCTTACCAAGGGCAGTCGCTGCCAACGGGTATTTATAAGATCATCGTGGATACGGATATCGATGGCCTGCGCGATGCAGCGGCATTTACACTGTCAGAGGATACGGGCAGCTATACCGGCAACTTGCGAGACTCGCTTACCAGTGAGGGTAATTTACTAGTGGAAGCCGAAGTGGAAATATTGCAACAGGGCCGTTTTTACTTCCGTGGTTCCCTCTACAACGATGAGCAGACGCCCATTGGCAGCACCCAATATGCGGTTGAGCTTTCTCCAGGGCGCCACTGGATCCCCTTCGAATTTTACGGTCTGATGATCCGCGATGCCGATCAGGATGGCCCCTATCTGGTTAAGCAGCTGAGTATTGCGCGGGTGACGGTGCCCAGGGCAGATAGGCTGTTTGAACCCGGCTATTACACCGAGCGTTACAGCCTGGAGCAGTTTAACGAAACGCCTTATAAAGAGCTTTAAAAGCTAGGGCTTAGCAGTTATCGCGAATACTCTGTTTTTCCTTGGTAATGCGTTCCTGGCGTTCATCTTCTCCCAACATACGGTGATTGCCCTGTTCGTCGATTTCACGTACCCGGGCGTGGGTAGTCAGGGCTTTCAGGTTTTTCTGGGAGGACTCACAGCGTTGTGCGCGTGCAGCTGCCTGGGCGCGGGCTACTTGCTCATCCACTTTTGAGGGGCCTTGGGCTTCTTGTTTTGTGGTATTTTTTCTCTCGGGAGTGGGCTTGGCAGCCACTTGTTTGGCTTTTTCTGCAGCTATCGCAGCCTGTTGTTCCGCTTCCCATTGTTTGTAGCGCTCCGACTTCGGCTTCTTTATAACTTCAACCTCAGTGCTACTGGGTGGCTGCTCCCCAAAGTGCACCACGCCGTTCTCATCCACCCACTTGTAGATGCCGTTGGCTTGAGCGGCCAGTGCCAGGCCGGAGAATAGCATTGCGAGTGCGATGCGCATCGGATTACCCCTCATCGTTGTATCTTTCCTTACCCGACATATTGTACCGGTAACAGTGGACTTTCCTGTAACTCTCTTAACACTTTCAGTCATGTCTATTGACAGTCAATGTTGGATTGGCAAAATCGACTGTTTCCTCGGCGAGTAGTCGTCTCCGCACACCCGCGGCCAGGACACTAGCACAGGTGGACCACCCCTCCGCCGCAATTCCGCCGAGAGGCTCTCCCTACCCCTGGAGGCCTGCTAGCCTGCAATTCGGACACCGCCGTGTCGGTTTCAGGCTGGGTGTTTTACTGCGCGCGATGATCTCATCCTAAAAATCGGCATGTAAACACGCAACAGGCTGATATCTGTCATCATTTTCCTTTACAATTGCCGTTCAACATTCTTGTTGTTCGTTCGGTTAGCGGTTCTTTGGTGATGGCTATCCTACCAACTAGGTGAATTGAGGAGACTCAAGTGGAATTACTTTCCGGCGGCGATATGTTGGTTCGCGCGCTGCAGGATGAAGGGGTAGATCTGATTTTTGGCTACCCGGGCGGTTCGGCACTGCATATCTATGACGCCATCTTTAGGCAGAAGTCCATCAAACACATTTTGGTGCGGCATGAACAGGGTGCTACTCACGCTGCAGACGGCTATGCCCGCTCAACAGGCAAGGCGGGTGTTGTACTTGTGACCTCGGGTCCAGGGGCCACGAATGCGATTACCGGAATTGCGACCGCCTATATGGATTCGATTCCTATGGTGGTGATTTCGGGTCAGGTGCCCAGCGATAAGATCGGTGAAGATGCCTTTCAGGAAACCGATATGGTTGGGTGCTCGCGGCCAATCGTAAAGCACAGTTTCCTGGTGAAGAACGCCGAGGATATTCCCGAGATCGTTAAGAAAGCTTTCTATATAGCCACGACTGGCCGCCCTGGCCCTGTGGTGATTGATGTACCCAAGGATGTAACCAACCCCGCCGAGCGCTTTCCCTATCGCTACCCGGATAAGCTGCGCATGCGCTCCTATACGCCGGCGGGCAAGGGCCACAGTGGACAAATTCGCAAGGCGGTGGCGTTGTTGCTATCGGCGCGGCGACCGGTAATTTACGCTGGCGGTGGTGTGGTTCAGGGGGATGGCTCCGAACTGCTCACTGAGTTGGCTCGCCATTTGAATTATCCCGTGACCAATACCTTGATGGGACTCGGCGCTTTTCCCGGTAGCGATAAACGTTTTCTCGGTATGCTCGGCATGCATGGCACCTTCGAGGCTAATACCGCTATGCATCATGCAGATGTCATTCTGGCGGTGGGAGCGCGTTTCGATGACCGCGTTACCAATACTCCCAGCAAATTTTGTCCGGGAGCCAAGATTATTCATATTGATGTGGACCCGGCTTCTATTTCCAAAACCATCGTCGCCGATATTCCCATCGTTGGTACTGTGCAGTCAGTACTGGCTGATATGCTGGAAGCCTTTAAATCCAGTGAGGAACAGCCGGACCAGTCAGCAATCGTTGACTGGTGGCGTCAGATAGACGACTGGCGTGAACGTCACGGCCTCTATACCGTTCCGCGATACAAAACTGACGGCGCCCTGATCATGCCGCAGGAGGTCATTCGTGCGGTTTACGATATCACCGAGGGCGATGCCTTCGTGACCTCTGATGTTGGACAACACCAGATGTTTGCCGCCCAGTATTACCATTTCGACAAGCCGCGCCGTTGGATTAACTCCGGCGGGCTCGGCACCATGGGTTTTGGTCTGCCTTCTGCCCTGGGGGTGAAGATTGCCCACCCAGATAAAGAAGTTGTCTGTGTGACCGGTGAGGGCAGTATCCAGATGTGTATTCAGGAATTGTCCACCGCTACTCAATACCATCTGCCGGTTAAGATTCTGTGTCTCAATAACCAGGCACTAGGCATGGTGAAGCAGTGGCAGGAAATGCAGTACGAAGGGCGCCTTTCCAACAGTGTCTACGAAGAGTCTCTGCCGGACTTCGTCAAGCTTGCAGAAGCCTATGGCCACCTGGGTGTGAAGATTGAGCGAAGAGAAGACCTGCATGAAAAACTGCAGGAGGCCTTTGCGCATAAAGACCGCACGGTGTTTATCGATGTTTATGTCGATCCCTCTGAGCATGTCTACCCGATGCAAGTCATGCCGAGTGGTTCCATGCGTGATATGTGGCTGAGCAAAACCGAACGGACATAGGGGTTAGGGAAATGCGGAGAATTATTTCGGTTTTGATGGAGAACGAGCCGGGAGCGCTATCCCGAGTTGTGGGATTGTTTTCCCAGCGCGGCTACAACATTGAGAGCTTGACTGTGGCGCCTACAGAAGACGCCACTTTGTCACGTCTCACCATGGTGACCATAGGTGATGATCACAAGATCGAGCAGATAACAAAAAACCTCAACAAATTAATTGATGTGGTGAAGCTGGTTGACCTTACTGAAGGCTCTCACATTGAGCGGGAATTATTGCTGGTAAAGGTGCGCGCCAATGGAGCCCAGCGCGATGAGGTCAAACGAAGTGTAGATATTTTTCGTGGGCAGATAGTGGATGTTACCAGCAGTATGTACACGGTTCAGGTTGCCGGTACCGGTCAAAAACTCGATGCATTTTTACAGGCATTGGGAGAGCACACCATTATGGAAGTCGTGCGCTCCGGGGTTTCTGGAATTGCCCGCGGTGAAAAAGTATTAAGTGTTTAGATAGCAGGAAATAGGAATTTAGTCATGCAAGTTTATTACGATAAAGATTGTGAACTTTCTTTAATTCGCGGGAAAAATGTTGCGATTATCGGTTACGGTTCTCAGGGGCATGCCCACGCCAATAACCTCAAGGATTCCGGTGTAGAAAATATTGTTGTCGGTTTGCGCAAGGGTTCTGGCTCCTGGAGCAAAGCGGAGAGTGCCGGCCTGCGTGTTGCCGAGGTAGAGAGTGCGGTCAAAGATGCTGATGTGGTAATGATTCTGGCACCGGATGAGTACCAAGCCAATATTTACAAAGAGCAAGTGGCCCCCCATTTAAAATCTGGTGCGGCACTCGCCTTTGCTCACGGGTTCAATGTGCATTTCGAACTGATTGAGCCGCCGGCAGATATAGATGTCATTATGATTGCGCCAAAAGGTCCCGGGCATACTGTACGCTCCACTTATCTTGAAGGGGGCGGTGTGCCAACTCTGATTGCGGTTTATCAGAATGCTTCCGGCAATGCGAAAGAACTGGCACTTTCCTACGCCAGTGCAAATGGTGGCGGCCGTTCTGGAATTATTGAAACTAATTTCCGTGAGGAGACTGAGACAGATCTTTTTGGAGAGCAGGCTGTATTGTGCGGGGGGGTTTCCGCCCTGGTGACCGCTGGTTTCGAAACTCTGGTTGAGGCCGGTTACGCGCCTGAGATGGCCTATTTCGAGTGCCTACATGAGCTGAAGTTGATTGTCGACCTGATGTATCAGGGCGGTATTGCTGACATGCGCTATTCTATTTCCAATACTGCAGAGTACGGTGATTATGTCACTGGGCCGCGGATTGTTACCGATGAGACTAAAGCAGAAATGCAGCGCGTTTTGAAGGGTATTCAGACCGGGAAATTCGCAAAGGACTTTATGTTGGAATCTCTCGCTGGACAGCCGCGCTTAAAGGCTGAGCGCCGCATTGGTGCAGAACATCAAATTGAGCAGGTGGGTGCCAAGCTTCGTGCCATGATGCCCTGGATCAAAGCGAATAAAATTATTGATCGGACAGAAGGCAACGGTTGAGAACTGTTTAACTAAAAAGACGGCGGGATACCCCGCCGTTTTTTTTTGCCCTGTGCCCACACAGGGCAATGGCGTACACTCGCTGGCTGCAAAATGCATTAACGGAGAGTCTATGAGCGTTCAAGGGGATGATAAGCAGCCCGAAGACCCAATTAGTGGTCTGAATGAGGAAATTCGTCTGCCCGTCGACGAGCACATTGAGGAAGAGGTTGCAGAGAATGGCAAAAAGGTGCGCGCGCGCGGTGTCTATCTCTTGCCCAACCTAATCACCACCGGAGCCCTTTTTAGCGGTTTCTACGCAATTATTGCCGGTATGAGCGGTAACTTTGAGGCTGCCGCGATCGCAATTTTTGTGGCTATGGTTTTGGATGGCCTGGATGGGCGGGTTGCACGTCTGACCGACACTCAAAGTGCCTTTGGTGTGCAATATGACTCCCTCTCTGACATGGTTTCTTTTGGCCTTGCTCCAGCTCTGGTAGCTTTTAGCTGGGGGTTGGATTCTTTGGGCAAATTTGGCTGGGCTATCGCATTTTTGTATGCGGCTTGCGCCGCCCTGCGCTTGGCCCGATTTAATACCCAGGTAGATACCGTCGATAAAGGGGTATTTATTGGTCTTGCCAGTCCAACAGCTGCGGCAATTGTTGCCAGCATGGTTTGGGCTGGCCACGATCTCGATGTCGGTGCGGGTTTGGCAATGATCGCCGCATTGGTAACCGCCGTGGCAGGGCTTTTAATGGTCTCAAATTTCCACTATACAAGCTTCAAGGGACT
>NZ_CP174285.1:4247500-4927283 GCF_052466695.1 Microbulbifer mixtoriginis (SeqCode)
ATTCCCAAGGGTATGATTTATAGGCCTGTAGCTCAGCTGGTTAGAGCGCACCCCTGATAAGGGTGAGGTCGGCAGTTCAAGTCTGCCCAGGCCTACCACTTTCCTCGGAAACACTTATCGAAAATGGGGCTATAGCTCAGCTGGGAGAGCGCCTGCCTTGCACGCAGGAGGTCAGCGGTTCGATCCCGCTTAGCTCCACCATTTCCTAATCCACATTAGAAGTCAGAAAACTGAATTTTTAGCAGTTTCTCGCTGTTTGAGAATAAGAATTCAGCTTTCTGATTTTTACATCAGATGCTCTTTAACAAGGTGAAATAATTTGTAGTAATACACTGCAAGGCGAGGTTGAGTATCTCTTTTTTTAGAGAATAATACTCAACATCAAAAATATTGTGTGTCTCTCAAGCACACAATCCGGCGTTCAGGCCAATGATTTATCGTTGAGTCTGAATGTTAAAGTCGTTAGTAGTCGTTTGTGTTGTATGGTCAAGCGACTAAGCGTATACGGTGGATGCCTTGGCAGCTGGAGGCGATGAAGGACGTAGGAGCCTGCGAAAAGTCTAGGGGAGCTGGCACACAAGCTTTGATCCTAGAATGTCCGAATGGGGAAACCCACCTGTTTTACAGGTATCCATAACTGAATACATAGGTTATGGAGGCGAACCCGGGGAACTGAAACATCTAAGTACCCGGAGGAAAAGAAATCAACCGAGATTCCCTGAGTAGCGGCGAGCGAAAGGGGATTAGCCCTTAAGCTCTTTATGTTTTAGTGGAAGGTTCTGGAAAGTACCGCGATACAGGGTGATAGCCCCGTACACGAAAAGGCATTTAGAGTGAAATCGAGTAGGTCGGGACACGTGTTATCTTGACTGAATATGGGGGGACCATCCTCCAAGGCTAAATACTCCCAGCTGACCGATAGTGAACCAGTACCGTGAGGGAAAGGCGAAAAGAACCCCGGAGAGGGGAGTGAAATAGAACCTGAAACCGTATACGTACAAGCAGTAGGAGCCCTTCGGGGTGACTGCGTACCTTTTGTATAATGGGTCAGCGACTTATTGTCTGTAGCAAGGTTAACCGCTTAGGGGAGCCGTAGAGAAATCGAGTCTTAATAGGGCGTTTAGTTGCAGGCAATAGACCCGAAACCCGGCGATCTATCCATGGGCAGGTTGAAGGTTGAGTAACATCAACTGGAGGACCGAACCCACTAATGTTGAAAAATTAGGGGATGACCTGTGGATCGGAGTGAAAGGCTAATCAAGCCGGGAGATAGCTGGTTCTCCTCGAAAGCTATTTAGGTAGCGCCTCGCGTCTCACCCTCGGGGGTAGAGCACTGTTTGGGCTAGGGGGTCATCCCGACTTACCAACCCCATGCAAACTCCGAATACCGAGGAGTGCAATCGCGGGAGACACACGGCGGGTGCTAACGTCCGTCGTGGAAAGGGAAACAACCCAGACCGCCAGCTAAGGTCCCAAATACCAGTTAAGTGGGAAACGATGTGGGAAGGCCCAGACAGCTAGGAGGTTGGCTTAGAAGCAGCCATCCTTTAAAGAAAGCGTAATAGCTCACTAGTCGAGTCGGCCTGCGCGGAAGATATACCGGGGCTAAAACTGGTAACCGAAGCTGCGGATGCTCTTAGGAGCATGGTAGAGGAGCGTTGTGTAAGCCGTTGAAGGTGGATCGGGAGGTCTGCTGGAGGTATCACAAGTGCGAATGCTGACATGAGTAACGACAAGGGAGGTGAAAAACCTCCCCGCCGGAAGACCAAGGGTTCCTGTCCAACGCTAATCGGGACAGGGTTAGTCGACCCCTAAGGCGAGGGCGAAAGCCGTAGTCGATGGGAAACAGGTTAATATTCCTGTACTCGCTATTGCTGCGACGGAGTGACGGAGAAGGCTAGGCCAGCATGGCGATTGGTTGTCCATGTTTAAGGTTGTAGGCTGGGGACTTAGGCAAATCCGGGTCCCTAAGGCTGAGAACTGATGACGAAGCCCACTTGTGGGTGAAGTGGTTGATGCCCTGCTTCCAGGAAAAACTTCTAAGCTTCAGGCAATAGTGAATCGTACTCTAAACCGACACAGGTGGTCAGGTAGAGAATACCAAGGCGCTTGAGAGAACTCTGGTGAAGGAACTAGGCAAAATGGTACCGTAACTTCGGGAGAAGGTACGCCGGTTTTGGTGATGGGACTTGCTCCCTAAGCTGAGGCCGGTCGAAGTGACCAGGTGGCTGCGACTGTTTATTAAAAACATAGCACTCTGCAAACTCGTAAGAGGACGTATAGGGTGTGACGCCTGCCCGGTGCCGGAAGGTTAATTGATGGGGTTAGCTTCGGCGAAGCTCTTGATCGAAGCCCCGGTAAACGGCGGCCGTAACTATAACGGTCCTAAGGTAGCGAAATTCCTTGTCGGGTAAGTTCCGACCTGCACGAATGGCGTAACGATGGCCACGCTGTCTCCACCAGAGACTCAGTGAAATTGAAATCGCTGTTAAGATGCAGTGTACCCGCGGCTAGACGGAAAGACCCCGTGAACCTTTACTACAGCTTTGCACTGAACTTTGAGCCTACTTGTGTAGGATAGGTGGGAGGCTTTGAAGCAGTAACGCTAGTTACTGTGGAGCCGTCCTTGAAATACCACCCTGGTATGTTTGAGGTTCTAACTCTGGTCCGTTATCCGGATCGAGGACAGTGTATGGTGGGTAGTTTGACTGGGGCGGTCTCCTCCCAAAGAGTAACGGAGGAGTACGAAGGTGCACTCAGCATGGTCGGAAATCATGCAATGAGCATAATGGTATAAGTGCGCTTGACTGCGAGACAGACATGTCGAGCAGGTACGAAAGTAGGTCATAGTGATCCGGTGGTTCTGTATGGAAGGGCCATCGCTCAACGGATAAAAGGTACTCCGGGGATAACAGGCTGATACCGCCCAAGAGTTCACATCGACGGCGGTGTTTGGCACCTCGATGTCGGCTCATCACATCCTGGGGCTGAAGCCGGTCCCAAGGGTATGGCTGTTCGCCATTTAAAGTGGTACGCGAGCTGGGTTTAGAACGTCGTGAGACAGTTCGGTCCCTATCTGCCGTGGGCGTTGGAAATTTGAGAAGAGTTGCTCCTAGTACGAGAGGACCGGAGTGAACGAACCTCTGGTGTTCGGGTTGTCACGCCAGTGGCATTGCCCGGTAGCTATGTTCGGACGGGATAACCGCTGAAAGCATCTAAGCGGGAAGCCTCCTTCAAGATTAGATTTCCCTGACTCCTTGAGAGTCCTAAAGGGCCGTGGAAGACTACCACGTTGATAGGCTGGGTGTGGAAGCGTTGTGAGGCGTTGAGCTAACCAGTACTAATTGCCCGTGCGGCTTGACCATACAACAGAGATGGTTACTAACGACTAGCTAAGCTAGCGGATTGTGGAATGAAAGACACACAATGATCGCTTGCGGTGTATTACTACAGATTGTTTTACCGACTTATTTGGGGTTATCGCCGGTCACCAGACCGAGGCAAACAGCGATAACACGGCAGGCCAAGCAGATTGCTTATAAGACCAACGCCAACCCAAGCCAGTTTGCCTGACGACAATAGAGTTGTGGAACCACCTGATCCCTTGCCGAACTCAGAAGTGAAACGCAACATCGCCGATGGTAGTGTGGGGCTTCCCCATGTGAGAGTAGGTCATCGTCAGGCTTCTAATCCGAAAAGGGCCACCCAATAGGGTGGCCCTTTTTTTATGTACAAAAATATTGAATGCATAAAAAAATAAAAACAGAGAATAAAAAATAAAATTCAAAATACAGAAAAATAAAAAGCCCAATCGAATTTTTACTCGCAACACTCCCGCCGAAAAATCCAACTCGGTAAATGCCAATGAAAAAAGCGCAGGCTCTAAAAAGCTCCGAAGAGCCTTCCCTCCTATAAATAAAGCGCTTTCTTAAGTTTTTTCTGTAAGGAAAAAATGAAAATACAAAAAAATAACGCGCTTTATTTAATCTGTACCTCAAGCACCACCAAAAAAACACCTGAAATAAAAAAAGTGCTCTTTAAACTAGAAAAATCATTGCGTTGAAAAAAACGGCGCAGAAATAACAATAAAAATACCGGTGATTTTTTGCACGTTTTAATGAACCTGTGCAACCACGGGGCCTGGCGCGGATATACCGCAGTTATGCACAAGTCTATCCAGACTTTCTGTTAATAACGCCAAGCGGTGGAAAGTGGATAAATGGCTGGTGTTTTTTTACCCGTTGAAAAGGGCCCCGCGGAAACAGGGGCCTGAGCGTGGATATCCCTGAGTTATACACAGCTCTATCCATGGATTCTGTTAGTAACAGCCTGTTAATGGAATGGTCATCAGCAGGAAACAGAAATATGCCTTGGTGCTGTGGGTAACTTGGAGAATGGTACGAATAGGGTAGTTGGCAGGTGAGGTATAAAGAGCCTCCGCAGGGGAGGCTCTTATCGTGGTTGATAGGTGCTTAGTTTACTCTTTTATTTTTGAGGGAATTCGGCCGAGGTCATCTTCCATCTCGGTGGCAAGGAAGGACATCACCACCCAGGCTGCGACGTTCTGGCGCAGGTTCTCTGGCTTCACCTTATCGAGGGTATCGTTAGGGGTATGGTGATAGTCGAAGTAGTCGGTACCATCCTGGTAGAGACCGAAGGCAGGGACTCCTTCGGCGACAAACACACTACTGTCTGGTCCGCCATAGGATTTGTTATGTCCGCGCTCGATGCCAAGAGGTGCTAGTAATTGCATCATTTGGTCGGCAATATCGAATTTACTCTCAGGCAAACGAGTATCAAATCTCCAGATCTTACCTGCGCCAAAGTCAGACTCAGAGATGGCAATAATATTATCCAGCTCGTGACGATGTGCATCTAAATACTGCTTGGCACCGACCAGGCCAATTTCTTCGGCGCCGAAGAGAACTACTCGCAGGGTACGGCGAGGACGCTTGGGGAGCTCGGCAATCAGGCGAGCGGTCTCCATTACTATGGCGACTCCGGCGCCATCATCCAGCGCTCCGGTACCTTCATCCCAAGAATCCAGATGGGCGCCAATAATCATGACTTCTTCGGGTTTCTCGCGGCCAGTAATTTCTCCAATAACGTTAAATGATGGGCCATCACTGTGACGCTGATTATCTATATCGAGCTTAACTTCTACCGGCTTGCCACGTTTCAACATGGCTTCTAAAAGGTTGGCATCCGGGGCTGACAGTGCCAGTGCGGGAACTGGGTTTTCGACATCATTAATAGACATCATGCCAGTATGGGCAAAGCGGTCAGAGTCTGTGCCCACGGACCTTAGGAGCAGTGCGGCAGCACCTTTCTCAGCGGCTGCACGCATACCTTTACTGCGCCCTTGCACTGCAGGGCCGTAGCCTTCACCCGTACGAGCTTTTTCCATACGCTTGTTGATGAAGGCTATTTTCCCTTTTACCTGTTTAGGGGAGGCTTGCAGTAGGGCTTCAACATCGGGAAACTCGACGATTTCCGCAGTAAGGCCACCTTTGGGGGTTGCTACGCTATAGCCCAGGGAAGACACCACCAGTGGTTGGGGGTAGGGCGAAACCACCTGGGCGTGGGCATGTCCACGTGTCCAGCGGGGTACTTCAATTTGCTCTGTATAAACCCGATCGAACCCCAGGGATTTCATTTTTTCCTGGGCCCAAGCCACTGCACGCCGATCACCTTCCGTACCTGCGCGGCGGGGGCCCACTTCTACCGTCAAGGATTCAACGATGCTAAAGGCATCGGAAGAAGCCAGGGCGCGATCACGCAATACTTCTGCCACGGACAGATCTTCCTGGGGTAGCGGCTTCGCCTGGGCGATGCTGATTGCTGTAGTTGCAATAAAGGCCCCAGTGAGGGTCAGTAGTGGTTTAAACATATGTTTATCCTTGATTAAAGCTCGTTGACTCAAGATCTAGGTTGTTTGTTAGGTGTGTTGACAAGTAGCCTACTGCGAATATGCCGCAGTTGTTCCAGCCCCTTCTCGGTAAATAAATAGGGCGGGTGATCACTGGACTCGTGCTCTTCTATTTCGAGACACTTGAGTCGCATTGCTTCCAACTCAGGATCATGGCGCATTGGTATCGCCACTAGGGCACGCCATTCACTCTCGCTAGCTTGGCCGGTGATAGCATCCTCCAGGCCTTTAATAAAGCTGGCCCTGTCCATACGAAATCGCGGAGTGCGCAGATGCATTAATGTCCAGATCACAATGACAAAAGCACAGAAGGACAGTAGCAGAGTGAGGAACAGGGTCACTTTCTAGGGCTCCAGCAGTAATTTTATCGCGATGGACATAGTAACGAGAATAACTACAGGCTTAATCAGTTTGGCTCCATGGGAAATAACCAGGTTAGATCCTAATCTTGCACCGATAATCTGGGTGCCCGCCATAGTGATACCGACTATCAGTGAAAAGTATCCACCCAGCATAAATATAACCAGTGAGGTGATATTGGTGGCCAATACCAGCGGTTTGCTTGATGCTGTGGCTTTACGCATGTTGTAACCCAGTAGAGCGGCGAATGCCAGGGCATAGAAGGCCCCTATTCCAGGACCAAAAAAACCTCCATAAAAACCAATCCCACCACCAATCAGAATGTTAAATAGCCCAGGGCTTATTCTGGATTTAGAGTCAATATCAGAAATTCGCGGCGAAAATGCGAAGTAGAGGGCGATGACGATAATTAATATCGGCAGTAGGGTATCGAGTATGTCTCCCCCGACTTTGGTGACTGCCCAGGTACCCAGGGCGGAACCAAAAACGGCCGCTATCAAGCCCGGCCACAGGGGTTTCAGTTGTAAGTGCCCTTTTCGAAAGTAGTTGAAGCTGGATGAGAGAGTACCGAAAACGGCCTGGAATTTATTGGTGCCGAGGGCATCTAGGGGGGGGAGGCCAGCCCATAAGAGTGTGGGCAGGGTTAGTAGGCCTCCGCCGCCGGAGATAGCGTTGATAAAGCCAGCGGTGAAAGCCACCGCGGCGAGTATCAAATATGTGCTAAGGGTTAAATTGCTACTGAATTCTATCACGGGAGGAATCACTGCCCTCCAAGAGATCGGTTTGCATATTGTGGTGAAACCCCTGGTATTTACTGAAGCGACGCTGGATTTCCGTCATATCCTCTTCCAGGTTTCCCGTGGGATGGTAGAGGGAGTCCAGGCAGAAACGCTTGCGAGAAAAGTCCCAGGCAACCAGTAAAATTGGTACCTCGGCAGCATAAGCAATTCGCAGGAAGCCACTTTTCCACTTAGTGACTTTCTTGCGAGTTCCCTCGGGAGTTATACCGACCCACATTTTTTCGTTATTGCGGTATTGCCTAGCTACCTGTTTGGCGATGCCCCCTGCAGAACCACGATTGGTGGGCACACCACCGAGCCACATAAAGAGATTTTTAAAGGGGAAGAAAAAAGCTTCCTTCTTCATGAGCCAGGAAATTTTCACCCTATAGGCCATGATAAAAGGCATGGCCACGACAAAGTCCCAGTTGGAGGTGTGGGGGGCCAGGGCCACCATCACTTTTTTTTCCGGAGGGAAGGTACCTTCCAGGCGCCATCCCATCAGCCGGATCAGCAGCCTACCAATAGCAGCGGTCAGGCCGTTGCCTAGGCGGGGCATTTCTTCCGGTAATTCTTTCTGCTGACTCATTATTGATCTCTCTGTCTACTGCTCAAACATCCTGGAACTGACAAGCGATTTCAGGAAAAGTCCACCCAAGTTAATGCTCGCGGGTGGCGTAGAAGCGAATATCCGGATAACGCTCCTCTGCCAACTGCAAATTCACACGGGTAGGCGCTAGGTAGGTCAGGTGTCCACTGCCATCTATGGCGAGGTTGGTACTTGCTTTGCGTTTAAAGTTTTCCAACTCTTTCACGCTCTCGCTTTCCACCCAGCGAGCAGTATTTACATTTACATTTTCATAAATGGCTTCCACCTTATATTCGTCCTTGAGGCGATAGGCGACCACTTCAAACTGCAGGACACCGACGGCGCCGACAATAATGTCGTTGTTATCCAGTGGGAAAAATACCTGGGTAGAGCCCTCTTCGGAGAGCTGCTGCAAGCCCTTTTGCAGTTGCTTTAGTTTTAAAGGATCTTTCAGGCGAATACGACGGAATAACTCCGGGGCGAAATTGGGAATGCCGGTAAACTTTAGAGACTCACCTTCAGTAAAGGCATCTCCGATCTGGATAGTGCCATGGTTGTGCAGGCCGATAATATCACCGGCAATAGCCTCTTCCACGTGGGTTCGGTCGCCAGCCATAAATGTTACGGCGTCGGCAATTTTTATATCTTTGCCGATGCGTACATGTTTCATTTTCATGCCACGGCTATAAGTACCGGAACAGACGCGCATAAAGGCAATACGGTCGCGGTGTTTGGGGTCCATATTGGCCTGAATCTTAAACACAAAACCGGAGAACTTTTCTTCGTTTGGCTCTACCTGGCGCTCCTGGGTGGCGCGAGGCTGAGGGCCCGGGGCCCATTCGACAAATCCATCGAGCATTTCACGTACGCCAAAATTACCAAGCGCTGTGCCGAAAAATACCGGAGTCAGTTCGCCAGCTAAATAAGCTTCCAGATTGAATTCGTGGGTAGCGCCGCGTACCAGTTCGATTTCCTCGCGGATGTCCTCGGCATATTCGCCGAGTAGCTCATCGGCCTCAGCGGAGTCGAGCCCTTTGATCTGGATATCGTCGGGAATTGTGTGACCCTGGCCTTGAGTAAATACGTGAATCGTATCGGTGTAGAGGTTGTATACCCCTTTAAAATTTTTACCGGAGCTCAGTGGCCAATTGATGGGGGCGGCTTGGATATTCAAGACTTCTTCAATTTCATCCATCACTTCGATGGGGTCGCGAATATCCCGGTCCAGTTTGTTGATAAAGGAGAGAATCGGCGTAGTGCGCAGTCGGCACACATTCATCAATTTGATGGTGCGGTCTTCGACACCCTTGGCGCCGTCAATAACCATCAGAGCAGAGTCGACTGCAGTGAGTACCCGGTAGGTGTCTTCGGAGAAGTCTTCGTGCCCGGGGGTGTCCAGCAGGTTAACCGTGCGCTCCTTGTAGGGAAACTGCATCACCGAGGAGGTGACGGAGATACCCCTTTCTTGTTCCATGGTCATCCAGTCGGAGCGCGCGTGGGGACCTTTTTTCCCTTTAACCGAACCTGCCAGCTGAATGGCATTTCCGAATAAAAGTAGCTTTTCGGTCACGGTTGTTTTACCGGCGTCCGGGTGGGAAATAATAGCGAAGGTACGGCGGCCGGCGTAGCCCGCCAGGGAAGAACTCTGGCCCATATTTTAAGATTCGATCACTCGATATTCGGAATAAAAACAGGTCTGCATTATACACGCCGGCGCTGATACAAGGGTGGGGTATACTGCGAAATTGGCCTCTGAAATTGGGGCATAAAAACCATTTCGGCAGTGTCAATAGGCGGAGCTGCCAGCACTGCTGGCACTCCAGAACATCTTTTTGAATAAATTCGACTTTTCAGTCGAGTCAAGGTCATCACAAAGAACAGTGACTAAGCATGGGGCTACAGAAGTGGCTCGGGTGCTGGGAAACCATGGGGGAAGTATGAGTCAGGAACGATTACAGCGAGTGCGGGAGGAGTTGCGGCGACAGGGCGTGGAGGCTTTCCTGGTTCCCCGCGCCGATGAGTATCAGAATGAATATGTGCCCGCAGCAGATGAGCGTTTGGCCTGGATTACTGGCTTTACTGGATCTGCGGGCATGGCGGTGATTGGCCTGGATAAAGCTGCTCTTTTTGTAGATGGTCGCTATACCCTGCAAGGCCAGCAGCAATTGGGAGACCTGCCCATAGCCCTGGAGGATCTAAATAGCGAGGTTATTGCCCGTTGGGTGGGTGATCAGCTGCGTTCGGGTCAGTCTCTGGGCTTTGATCCTCGCCTGCATACGGAGCCGGGGTTGGCGCTGTTGAAAGAGTATTTGGCTGAACGAGATATTGCCTTAAAGCCCTTGGAGCACAATCCCATTGATACGATTTGGCTCGACCGGCCAGCATCTCCCTGTGGCCAAGCCTGCCCCCACCCCTATGTGTTTACTGGTGAGCACTCCAGTGAAAAGCGCCAGCGCATCGCCACTCTTCTCGCCGAAAAGCGTGTAGATGCTCTGTGGCTGGCAAATCCCGAGAGCTGTGCCTGGCTGTTCAATATTCGTGGAGACGACATTCCCCATTTACCTGTAGCACTATCCAGTGGAGTGCTCTTCAGAGACGGCAGCGCAATTTTGTATCTGGCCGAACCGGCAGTTGGTGAGGGGCTTTTGGAGCACCTTAATCGGGAAGTGATGGTGGTAACCGAGAAGGGCCAGCTGTTTGAAGGTCTGCGCCGCCGCCACGTGAACAGGATTTGGGTAGACCCCACAATTAGTAACTGTTGGACTCTGCAGCAGCTACGCGCTCTGGATTTGCAATTGCTATTGGAGCGTGACCCTGTGACCCAGGCCAAGGCGTGTAAAAATTCCGTAGAGCTGGCGGGCTCCAAGGCAGCGCATGAGCGCGATGGTGCAGCGCTGTGTGAATTCCTAGCCGAACTGCCCACTGCAGTGGCAGAAGGTTTGGATGAACTGGCTGCGGTGAAGCTGCTTTACAGCAAGCGTCAGCAGCGCGAAGGCTTTCGCGGCAATAGCTTTGAAACTATTTCGGGCTATGGTCCCAATGGTGCCATAGTGCACTACCGGGTGAGCGAGGAGTCGAGCTTGCCGATGGCTCCTGAGGGCATTTTCCTGTGCGACTCGGGCGCTCAATATCCCGATGGCACCACGGATGTGACTCGTACAGTGGCCCTGGGAGAAATTCCTGCACTTGCACGAGAGCACTTTACCCGTGTGCTCAAAGGACATATTGCCATCGCTACCCTACGCTTTCCGCTGGGCACCTGTGGAGAGCAGATCGATGCGATTGCACGTAGATCTCTATGGGATGCCGGCTTGGATTACGCCCACGGAACAGGTCATGGTGTTGGTAGTTTCCTAAGTGTGCACGAAGGGCCACAGCGTATCGGCAAAGCGGTTACCAATACCCCGTTACAGCCCGGTATGATTCTTTCCAATGAACCGGGTTTTTATCTTACCGGTCAATACGGTATTCGTATTGAAAATCTGGTGTTTGTAAAAGAGAGTGTGGATTACCAAGGTTTTTTGCAGTTTGAGGAATTAACGCTGGCGCCGATCGATCGGAGTCTGATTGATACTACACTTCTCACCGCGCAAGAGCTGCAATGGTTGAACTGTTACCACCAGCGTGTGCGGAAGATCATTACGCCTCTGGTGAATGAAAAAACGGCTTCCTGGTTACAGAAAGCCACCGAGGCTTTGTAATTTGATCGCTGGGAGCTCAGCTCCCAGCATCTCTTTTGCGGCTCTATCAAAATACAGAGTACTACGCGTTTACACTGTAATAATTACTGCACCTCAAATTTGTATCCCGCACCGTAAACTGAATGGATTAATTCTTTATCCGGCAGCAAGGCCGCAATTTTCTTGCGCACTTTTTTTATGTGGCTATCGATAGTTCGATCGCTGATTACCCGGTAGTCGGAATAAATACGATCCATGATTTGTTCTCGGGAAAAAATACGGCCGGGCTCACTGTAGAGAAGCTCGAAGAGATGGAACTCCAGGGCCGTTAAGCCCACGTCTTGGCACCCGATCAACAGTTGACCGGTGTTGCGCTGCAGCTGGATCTCCCCGAGTTTTTGTTGCTCGGAGCTGTGCGTACGACGCAGAACGGCTTTGACCCGCGCCACGATTTCTCTGGGGCTATAGGGTTTACACACATAGTCGTCCGCTCCAATTTCCAAGCCGCGCAAGCGGTCAGCCTCTTCAATTCTGGCGGTCAGCATAATAATCGGTACGCTGCTGTAGCGGCGGATTGCCGTGCAGATCTCCAATCCGCCTTTCCCCGGTAACATCAGATCGAGCAAAATCAGGTCTGGGGGTTGGGCCTCGACATGGGGGATGACCTCATTGCCATTGGTGAGTATATCGGCCTGATAGCCAGCTGCTTCAAGGTAATCCAGCAGCAAGTTGGCCAGTTCTATTTCATCTTCGACAATTAAAATCCTTGCGCCCATTATTCCTACCATTTGATCCTCTCGCTGAGAGGGAGATAAATACTAATTTCCAGGCCGCCCAGGCGAGACGGGCCAGCGGAAATACTGCCCTCGTGGGCTTGGACAATATTCTGGCAAATCGACAGCCCCAGGCCCGCCCCCCCGGTTTCTCGGCTGCGCGAGACTTCGGTGCGATAGAGACGATCGAAAAGGTGAGGCATATCTGCACTGGTGACTCCCGGAGAGGAATCAGCAAAGGTGATAATAGCCGTTTGCGCTTCCGCGCGGGCATGTATTTTAAGTTGGCCACCGTTATCTGTATAACGCAAGCTATTGGTGAGGAGGTTGCCAAACAATTGTTGTAGACGTGCCTCATCAGCGTAAATTAGTTTGTTTTCGGCCAACTCACACTGCAATTGCAAATCGATATTTTTCTCGGCAAAGGCACTGTGAAAATCCTCAACTACCTTGATCAGCAATGGGCCCAATGAGAGGTCGGATTTGCAATAGTTCAAGGCCCCGGCATCGGATAGCGAAAGCTCATAGAGGTCGTTTATCAAGCGGCTGAGCTGGCGAATTTTATCGTGCAAAATATTGAGATTTTCCGGTGTGGCGGTGCGTACACCATCCTGCAGGGCTTCAATTTGCCCTTTGAGTACTGCCAGTGGAGTGCGCAGCTCATGGGAGATATCGGCCATCCAGCGATTGCGTGCGTGCTCGTTGGCCTCTAGGGTTGCCGCCAAGCGGTTGAAGTCTGCACTCAGCTGGCCAAGTTCGTCGCGCCGCTCGATATCAATTCGGGTTTTATAATCTCCCGAAGTGAGGCGGTGGGTGGCTTCGGCCAGGCGTTGGATAGGGCGTACCAGCTGCCAGGCCAGGGGTAGGGCAATGGCTAGGGCAACGAGAAAAGTGGCGATGGAGATCAGCGCAAAAGTGCGGGATAACTCCCGGATAAAACCCTGTTCATAATTATTGGAGAGCTCGGGCGGTGGATTGATAGTGAGGTAGCCAACAGTTTTATCTGCTACTTTAATTGGCTGATAGAGCAATTCTTTTTCCGGTGCTGGTCGACCAATTACGAGTCGCTTTTCACTGTCAAAAAGGCTTAGGCGTGGCCCCAAGCGGTTACCCATAGGCGGGCGATGGCCTGGCCCGAACATGCCTCGCGGTGGCCTTCCATCAGGTGGTGGGGGTGGCGGTAAGCGGTCGAAGCGACGAAAGATTGTTTGTCTGTGCAGGTCAATCCACTCGGAGCCATTCGCTTCTAGAGATTTCCAGCTGCCCTTACGACGGTAAAAGCTTTCCAGTGCCTGGACCAGTCCTTCCACATCGCGCAACTCTTGTGCACGCATATAAGCCTGAAAACCGTGGCTGAAACTCCACTGGAAAAAAACAAACATACCACCGACAGTAATCGCCGTGGTGAGTAAAAAAGCCAGGCTGAGTTTGTTGCGAATATTTAACGACATCTTTTTTGCAGTCCTTCCTACGGACAGTGGGTATAGCGGACTCTCCCGTTCCACCATTTTGGGCTTTGCCCGTTCGGATGATTCTCCAAGCGTACACTTACAGCAAAAGGGGAGGCAATCTCAGTGACCAATTACTTACTGTTTATGACCAAGAATACAAAGCAATTCAGGTACTTTGCGAAAAATCGTGCTGAATAAATACAGCGGGAAAACCTCCAGCGGCTTACTGACTAATGTGCGCTAAATCTTGTGGCTTCTTACTCTCTTCCCTCCTTTCACCCTGAGATAAAGGCGATGTGGAAAAATGGTGCAGGACAAAGTTATCTCTGTCGCGCTGAATAAATAGTGTTGCCAAAACCCGCTTGCCCCCGCGACTCCAGGTACTGTGGTCGTGCGCATTGAGAGTCACTGTGATTTGGTTGAAGCCAGGCTTCAGCAGTTTTTCTGGCAGATGCACGTCGGCGGCGTAGAGACGCTGTATTTTTTCTCCATTGATGTAGAGGTGTGCGTGCCCTTCGAGGAAACGCTGTGGCTTATTTTTGGCGTAGCGGGGGGATTCCAGTTCGAAGCGGTCGTAGCCGATATGTAAATTGAAACCGGAGAGGCTATCTCTGCTGATGTCCAGTTCAATTCTCGGTACGGCTATATGCACGGGTATCTCTATGACCGGATGTTGATCGCCGTTGTGGCCGGCGTGGGGGTTGGGCTGGGCGGCCAGTGCGGGGCTGCCCGATACCATCAGACCGAAGAGGGAGCCAATAAGAAAATATCCGATTATTTTCATAGAAAGTTCGCCTTTAATGATGCTCGATGTCAGCGCCCAATGGTTGAAGAACACCGGTTTACAATGGTTTGCTCATCCAGTTTTCCGTAAAAGCGTGGTCCAAAAGTGAAGGGGAATGCGGGCACCAATTGGGCGTCATCGCTAAGTGTGACAGTCAAGTGATAATGGTAGCCGCGATCTTCATCTGTATGGCCGTTGTACTGGTCCAGGTATGCACCACCCTGGGCTGACAGTTCAGGATCCCAGTAATAGTCCTCGTAAAAAAAGCCGGCCGTAGTATCGAATTCGTTACCGGATAGGGAGGTATAACTGCCGTTGGTGGATGGGCCGGTATTGTTGGTATTTGCAACGCCCTTGCTAGTGTCGTATTCGTCAACCAATAGGCATGAGCGCTCGCCGGCGACGCCACAACCGGTTTCTGAGCTGGGATCGTCGTAGTCGCGTATTGCCCAGCTGCTTATTGCCAATTGTCCGTCGCCTTCCCAGGGCCCGTAAATCGGGTAGCCGTCGGCGGTATAACCATAAATTGGTGAGTGGGCATCACCTACATCCCCCACCAGATTTGCCAGGCAGTCGCTGTAGAAATGATGATGGTAATCACCGTTGGCGGCATGACCACCACAGACATCCACATCATAGACTTCGGCCAGAGGGGCTAGGGTGTGCCAAGTGTTGTTGACAGACTGGCCGTCGCTCCACTGATAGATAGAGGTGCCATTTACCCAGTAGCCCTGCACGCCGAGGCTAGTTTCACAGTCTTCTGTTGCAGCTTCCGGGGATTTGGGGATGTAGCCCTGATGCGAGACATTCTCCGGGCAGACGGGGCCGGGGGGCCAAAAGCCATAGCCTGCTTCGGCACCACAGGAGGCGTTGCTGCGATAACCGATATCCTGACCAAAACTGATGAAGTCACCCACTTGCACATTGGGGCTGCCGTTTAGGAAATCACTGTTAACCTTGGGGCGGGTGAGCAGGGCACTGAGGATATTTTCGGTGATCAGAATTTCGTAGTCGGGAATTCCGCTTGCGGATACCCGGGTGTATTCCTTGCCGCTTACAGTAACGGATTCAACACTCTGCACATTGACCAGAACTTGCTCATTACTGTTGTTCTCGTAGATATAGGGCGCGCGCTCTCCGGTGGTATTGACGACCCAGACCCCGGTGTCTTCCGTACTGCTGTCGCCTCCTCCAGTGTCTTCGTCCCCATTGCTGTCATCACCGCTGTCGCTGCCGGTTGAGGAATCACTGCCCCCGCTGCTGATTTCTGTATCAGAGGAAGAACTCCCTCCGCCACCACATCCCTGTAAGGCACCGGTGATCAGTGTAAGGGCGATGGCGCAGGATAAAAGCGAGCGCTGGTCCGGGAGGAGCATTTCTATTCTTTTCATGGGTAACCCTGACATCAAAGGAGAAGCCACCTGAAAGTACTGAAGAAAAGAGGACAAAATATGGACAATATGCAGACTTGCGCAGCTGGTTTTCCCGATGAGAAATGCCTTTCACTATTGCGCTAAAACAGACCATTGCGTGAAAGCGTCTATGTCTGCAAAAACCTTTCTCCCCAATGGGTATGGGGAAGCCATTCATTCCCCCTTTGCCGATTTTTTAACGCGATGAAAAAATATGATGTCGCTCTCTGGCAGAGATCGACACTGTTAAATTTTGCAAAGTTTGCCTTGGGGAATAGTCTTCAAGCGTAGTGACAGTTGTGGGGGTGAGATTGCCAACCGCGCTGTGGGGGAATCCCGCAGCGCGGTTTAATTGCAGCAGCGCTTAAAAATAAATGCAAAACCTTAAGGTGTTTCGGCTTACCTTGGTGGGGGTCTCGGCGGAGTACCGCCCCCGACCACATCGGAACAGACACTGACGATCGTCTGGCTATCCAGCTTACCGTAGAAGCGCGGCCCGAAGGTATAGGGAAAGGCTGGAATAAGCTGCCCGTCTTCGGCCTGGGTCACGGTGAGGTGATAGTGGTAACCGCGTTCACTATCGCTGTGACCGTTGTATTGATCCAGATGGGCACCGCCGAGCGCAGTAAGGACGCTGTCCCAATAATAATCCTCATAGAAAAAACCAGACCTGGTAATAAACGTATTGCCCGATAGAGAAGTGAAAATATCACTGGTACTGGGGCCTCTATTGTTTAGTACTTCAGTGCCTTTAGTGAAATCGTACTCATCGATCAACAAGCAGCTGCGCTCCCCGGCTATGCCGCAACCACTCGGTGCGCTGGGGTCGTCGTAATTGCGAATGGCCCAGCTGCTTATGGCCAGTTCTCCATCGGCTTCCCAGGGGCCGTAGATGGGATAGCCATCGGCGGTAAAGCCGTAAATCGGGGAGTGAGCACCGCCTGAGTCCCCAACCAGATCCGCCAGGCAGCCGCTGTAAAAATGGTGATGGTAATCCCCCCTAGCCGCATGGCCTCCGCAAATATCTACATCGTACTTTTCTGCCACCGGTGCCAAGGTGTGCCAAGTGCCATCCACTACCTGGCCATCGCTCCACTGATAGATGGAAGTGCCGTTGACCCAGTAGCCCTGTGCTCCAAGCCCGCTTTCACAGCTTTCATCGGACATTTCTGGTGCCAGTGGGAAGTAGCCTTGGTGAGAGACGTTCTCAGGGCACACGGGACCGGGAGGCCAGTAGCCGTATCCTGCTCTCGTAGCACAACTCTGCGTGTTACTGCGGTAGCCGATATCCTGGCCAAAGCTGACGACATCGCCAACCTGTACAATGGGGCTACCGCTGACGAAATCAGTGGCGGCCTTGGGGCGATTGATCAGCCAACCGTATAGATTGTCGGTGATTTCGGTTTCGTAATCGGGGATACCTGTCGCCGTTACCAGAGTGTAATCTTTGCCGTCCACCATGACTGACTCCACACTCTGGATGTTCACCAATACCTGTTCGTTGCTATCGCTTTCGTAGATATAGGGTGCGCGGACGCCAGTGGTGTTCAGAATCCAGGGCTCGTGGTTCCCGTTGTTACCGCCGCCATTATCTCCGGAATCATCTTTTGGAGGGGTATCGGGGTCGTCCTGATCGCAGCCCATTAGGCTTATTGAAACCAGGGTCGAGAGTAGAGCTGACAGGACTGTGTTGCGCCACAGTTGCCAGCGAAGCGATGCACTTTCCTTTTCTTGCATAAATCACCGTCCTTGCTGCGGAGTAACTAGGCGTGACCGGACTCTGGGTTCGGCCACGGCTGAAACTAACGTGCAAAGTGGGAAGTAATATGCAAGCTCACTAGTGTGGCGGATAATTCATTATGAAGGCGGCAGAGTGAAATACAGCGCTGTAAAGTTGAACAAGAGGCAGCCTCATGGACGGGAGAGTTGCGCAATGAGGCTGTCGCTTGTGTTTTCCTGAACTGAAATTAACTGGCCGATAGGGGTTCTGTTGTGTCGACTTCCGCACTGCGCTTGCTGGTATCGTGGCGCAGCCACCACCAGGATAGGGCGCCGAGCAACAGGTTGGATGCGGCGGTAGCGGCAAACAATCCGGTCATGCCCCAGAAATAGTTGCCGACCCACGCTAGGGGGAGATAGATACCGAGTACCCGCAGGAACGAGATCATGGTTGCAGGCAATGGCCGACCCAGGCCGTTGAAGGCGGCATTGGCCGACATTACAAAACCGTAACCGGCATAGCTAAACGGCACCAGGCTCAGGTAGGCGACAGCCACGGCGATAACTTCTGGGGAGTCGCTGAACAAGCGCACTACTGGCTCGCCGATCAAATAAAGCAGCACCGCCAACCCCGTCCCCAGTATCAGGCAGAAGCGCGCCAGTACACTGACGGTTTCCCGCAGCCGGTCGGTGTTGCCGGCCCCGGCGTTTTGTCCCATAAAGGGGCCGACGACTGCAGAAAGTGCATAAAAAATAATCAGGGCGACTGGCTCGATACGCAGGGCCACGCCGAGTCCGGCCACGGCCTCGTCGCCGTGCACGGCCACCAGTGCAACTACAACACCGCCGGCCATGGGGATAATGACATTGGTGAGTACCGCCGGCAGTCCCACGGCGAGGACTTTGCGCCAGGATTCGACTAGGGTACCGAAGTGCCATTGGGGCGCGGCCACAAGATTTTCCCGGCGGATCAAATAATAGAAGGCGAAGAAGAAACTGATGGCGCGCACGATGACAGTGGCGATCGCTGCGCCCTGTAATTCCAGCCGGGGAAACCCTAGTAGGCCGAAAATCAGAATAGGATCGAGGATCACATTGAACAGGGCCACCCCCACCATGATTCGACCGGTCAGCGCGCTGTTGCCGATAGCGCGCAGAGCCGAAAGGGCAATGGTGGGGACTATCACGAAGATCGTGCCGATGTACCAGGGCACCATGTAGTCCTCGATCAGTGGCATCAGCTCTTCGCTGGCACCGAGCAGGGAAAACAGGGGGCGAATGCTCAACAGGCCGGCGACAGTAATCAGCAGAGAAATGAGGAGCGCCAATACCGAGGCGTCTGTTACTAATCTGCGCACATTCCCTACATCTCCAGCACCGTAGGCACGGGCTACCGCGGAGGAGGTGCCAGCGCCGAGACCAATGGAGAAACTGTTGATGACCATCACAACCGGGAAGGTGAAGCTCATAGCCGCTAGAGGGGCACTGCCCAGCTGTGAGACAAAATAGGTATCCACGATATTGAAGGACATTACCGCGAGGATACCCCACACCATGGGCAGAGCCAGTCTCTGCAGGTGGCCGGAAACCGAGCCTTCTAGGAGTGAGGGACTGCTTTTAGATAGCGACATTCGATAACTCTTTCCAACAAATCGGTGGTTTGGGCAGATTTTCTGATACTGCTCAGGCAATGAAGATATGGTTCGGCAGCATCCCCTGCGGAAAACTGCGTGGGATGGCACGGCGAGAAATTTGGGCCAAAAACGCCCGCTGACTGTTTTAAGCTACGGTTGCGGCTCTGCCAGGGCGAGGCTCATGAGTACAGCATTCTCGCGTTTGCCGTTTTCCGCGGGATAGTAATTCTTGCGCAAGCCATCCTCAGAAAAACCCAGTTTGCGATAGAGTGACTGCGCGGCGAGATTGGAGGCCCGCACCTCCAGCAATAGCCGCCGGATATCTTTGTGTCGCTCGTCAATAAGGCGGCGCAACAGCGTTTCCGCCAAGCCATGCCGGCGCCACTTGGGTACCACGGCCACATCGAGAATTTCCGCTTCGTCAAATAGCTGGCTGATTACACAGCAGGCGACAGTCTCATTGCCACTGCTGAGAAGCCAGCACTGGTGCCCGTCTTTTAGGCTCTGCAGATATTGTGTCTCACTCCAGGGGTGGCTGTGGGCACTGAGCGCCAGATTGGCCAGAGCGGCACAGTCAGTCTCCTCGGCGAGACGTAAATCCAATTTGGTGTTGGACAACATCATTGAGCGCGGGTCTCTGCGGGATAGGCTTTGCGCAGCAGCTGCCAGAGTTCGCGCTTGCGTTGCGGCTGTTGTAGCAGTTGCGACAGACTGGGCATGGAAAGGATGCGTATAGCATCCCAGTGGTTGATATCGCTTTCCAGGGGCTGAGGTGTACAGAATTCCTGTGCTTCTTGCCCCATCAACCAGATCGACCGCACTGGATAGCGCGAGCAGGAGGCCTCCAGCCAACTGGAAAAGGTATCGCGGGCCTCCGAGGCGTCTGCCGCCGGGCCGAAGCGGTTTTCTGCCATTGGCCAATGCAGACGCTCTTGCTGGCGCGGTAGCTCGTGCCAGTTAAGCGCTCGAACGATATTGCCGAACAGAGACTCCAGTGGCAGTGCGGCACCGGGCTCGTGGCTGTCTACTGCCAGCAGGGTTTCGCCGAGACGCCAGCAGTTGAGTACAAAGGGTTTCACTTGCTGGCTCGGCGCCGCCACCGGTATGGCAATAGTAGGTTTTGCCGGAGCCTGTGCTTTTGTCGCGCTAGTTAGTGCGTTGATCTCCGCCGCGACAGTATCACGCTCTTTGGTTGCCGGTGCGTCGATAATCTGTGCCGCAGACTGCGGCAGGGGGTTGCTAGCTAACGGCAGCGATTGGTCAGTAGCGGTATCAGGCTCCACCGGTGGCAGCTTGGCCTGGCGGGGCTCGGGAGCGAGCGGTAATACAAAGCGCGGCACATAGCTGGCTATACCCAGTACCGACAGATATTCCGCTCGCTGCAGCTCGTTCACTTACACGCCCTGTTTCTTACTCTCACTGATGGCGAGCAAGTTTAACGCATCCATGTAGGCTTGTGCCGAGGCAATCAAAATATCGGTATCGGCGCCAACACCATTGACCAAACGGCCATCTCTTTCCAATCGCACGGTGACAGAGCCCTGGGAATCTGTTCCCTGGGTGACGGCGTTGACGGAATATAGTTTTAAATCTGCACCACTATCTACGATATGCTCAATAGCTTTGAAAGTGGCATCTACCGGTCCGCCGCCTTGAGCCTCAGTCTGGTGGGGCACACCATCGATGGATAGTTCGATAAAGGCTTGTGGCGCACTGCCGATTTTAGTGCGGACGTCCAGATCGAGCAGCATGAAGCGCTCGGCGGGTTCCTCGCGCAGGGCCACCAGAGAGTGCAGGTCCTCGTCGAAAATTTCGTGCTTCTTATCGGCCAGTTCCTTAAAGCGCTGGAATACCAGTTGGAACTCTTCGCCATCACTAAAGGCGATGCCCAGCTCCTCATAGCGGGCACGTACCGCGGCTCTGCCGGAATGTTTACCGAGCACCAGGCGGTTTTGCCCCCAACCCACATCTTCGGCACGCATGATTTCGTAGGTTTCGCGGTGTTTGAGTACCCCGTCCTGATGGATGCCGGACTCATGGGCGAAGGCGTTGGCACCGACAATGGCCTTGTTGGGTTGTACCGGGAAGCCGGTTACCGACGAGACCATGCGTGAGGTGGGCACAATATGGCTGGTGTCGATGCCGGTGTGTACCGGGTAGAGATCCTGGCGGGTCTGTACCGCCATCACGATTTCTTCCAAAGAGGCGTTACCGGCGCGCTCACCCAAGCCGTTGATGGTGCACTCTACCTGGCGTACGCCGTTCATAACGGCGGACAGGGAGTTGGCCACCGCCAGACCCAGGTCGTTGTGACAGTGGGTAGAAAAGATGGCTTTGTCGGAGTTGGGGACACTCTCGATAACCCGGCGGAACATGGCACCGTACTCGCCCGGTTCACCATAACCGACAGTATCGGGGATATTGATAGTGCCGGCACCGGCGGCGATCACCGCCTCGATAATGCGATACATAAACTCCGGTTCAGAGCGACTGCCATCCTCCAGAGAGAATTCAACATCGTCGGTAAACTGGCGCGCGGTCTTTACGGCTTTCACCGCTTGCTGCAGCACATCCTCCGGATCCATCTGCAGCTTGTATTGCATATGAATTGGGGAGGTGGCGATAAATGTGTGAATACGCGAGGCGTTGGCTTTTTTCAGGGCCTCTCCGGCGCGCACTATATCGGCGTTGACGGCGCGAGCAAGGCTGCAGATACGAGACTCGGTCACAGCTTCGGCAACCGCCTGAACAGCTTCAAAATCTCCGGGGCTGGCAATGGCGAAGCCAGCTTCAATCACATCTACACGCATGCGTTCCAGCATGCGGGCTATGCGCACCTTCTCCTCTTTGGTCATAGAGGCGCCGGGACTCTGCTCTCCATCGCGCAGAGTGGTATCAAAAATGACTAACTTATCTTTTGGGGTGCTCATTTCTGTTTTTTCTCCTTATTTGTTTCGAGGCTAAACAAGGGGCTTCGCCGCTGTCTACGCAACGTCCAAATAAAGTTGGGAATTCTGTTTAGGGTGGGGGGGAGAAAAATTATATGCCGCGCAAGGGCAGTCGTAGCGAGGAAGCTAGGGCGAAATGGCGAGGCTGAAAAGTACAGTTGTCAGTCTTCATGTGTGGCGATACCGGCAGCGGACTGGATTTCGCATATTATGGAGGTCATTTAAGCTTGAGGTCAATGCTCATCCTAAATATTCATTTAAATCGTTTTTTGTTGGTGGTTGCGTCCTAATGTTTGCCCTATTTGTTGGCTTTTTTTCTCTCTTGGGGTGTTTGCCCCAAGGGTGAAGGCTCCCGGGGGCGATGAGGAAAATATTGTTTCTACTTTGCGGCCCCTTTGGGGCTGCTACCTTCCAGCTTGTGAAGAAATTGCCAGAGGTCACCGTGAAGCTGTTTCACCTCAGTACGAGTAATGGCTGAGTTTTGGATGTTTTGCTGCACCCACTGCTTGGCTCGGGGCTTTAATGCCAGACCAGCACTGGTGGCAGCCACTAGGGTGACCCGTTCATCCCATGGAGCGCGTTTTCTCTCTACCAGTCCATGTTCCTGCATGCGCTTCAATAGGGGGGTGAGAGTGCCGGAATCGAGCATCAAGCGCTGCCCGAGAGCTCGGAGGCTTCTCTCATTATCCTTTCCGTCTTTTTCGACTTCGCAGTTTTCATCTTCACGTGCCCACTCCCAGAGCACCATCAACACAAGGTACTGGGGGTAGGTGATGCCCAGGTCTTGCAGCATGGGCTGATAGGCTTTCGTCATAGCCCTGGAGGCAGCGTAGAGGGCAAAACAGAGCTGGCGGTTGAGAGCCAGCTCGGAATCTTCGTCGCAAATCACAGTTACAACATCCGTTCGATTTCTTCCTGCAGGGACTCAGGGGTGTCTTTTGGGGCGTAGCGTTTAATTTCCTTGCCATCCTTACTGATCAGAAATTTGGTGAAGTTCCACTTGATGCCTTCGGTGCCAAGGAGACCCGGTGCTCTTTTCTTCAGCTCCACAAACAGTGGGTGAGCCGTGGGGCCATTGACATCGAGTTTGGCGTAAACGGGAAAGCTGACGCCAAAATTCAGTTCACAGAACTCTTGGATTTCATCGTCACTGCCGGGTTCCTGTTTGCCGAACTGGTTACAGGGGAAGCCAAGCACGGTTAGGCCGCGGTCTTTATATTGATCGTAGAGGGCTTCGAGTCCTTTGTACTGCTTGGTGAATCCACACTTGCTGGCAGTGTTTACCACAAGGATCAGTTTGCCCTTGTAGTCCTCAAGGGAAGTGGTTTCGCCACTGGCGGTCTTTACGGGGATTGAGTAAAGGTCTGTCATGGTGTGCTCCGCTTTTTAGATTGTGCACAATTTAATTGTGGGCAATTTAAAAAGCAAGGCTTTTTCAACTCAATGAATATAGGTGAGTTTAAGCATGGGGTTTATTGTGAGAATGATTATCAATAATATTGTGCGCTCCATAACGAATAGTGTTTGTAGCAACTGAAAAGGACACTCCATGCGCCTTCTCCACTATCTGGCACGCTTGTTTTTAGCGTTGCTGGCCATTTCGATTATCCCCGCCCAGGCCCAGCAGGGGGGGCTCTCAGATCAGGAACTGCGCCAGTTGATGCAAATGGCGGAGTATATTGGCGTTGATTACCCGGAGGCTGTGGCCGGAGGCAAGATCATCAATGCCGACGAATATGCTGAAATGAAGGAGTTCGCCGGGCTGCTGATCGACCGTGGGCAGCAGCTAAAAGATTCCACCGAGGCCAGTGTTATTCGCGCAGAGGCCCAGGCCTTACAGGCGGCGATCCAGCGCAAAGCGGATATTGATGAAGTGCAGGTACACACAGCCAGTTTGCGCCAGGGGTTGCTAGCTATTGCTCCGGCATTATCACTGCCAAGTGGATTAGTCAGTACTGAAGAGACTCTCGCGCTCTATCAGGCCCAGTGTATTGCGTGTCACGGTGTGGAGGGCCACGGCGACGGCCCCTTGGCGGCGAATCTGGAGCCTGCGCCGACCAATTTCCACGAGCGCGAGCGCGCTGTTAATCGTTCTCTGTTGGGGCTTTACGATGCGATCAGCAATGGTATTGATGGCACCGCCATGACTGCATTTGCTAACCTCACCGAGCAGCAGCGCTGGTCTCTCGCTTTTTACGTGGGTGGCTTGGCATTTGCCGGTGAAAGCGACCCGGCTGCGGAAATGAAACCTAGCTTGCAAGATATGGTGATGTATAGCCCACAGGTGCTGCGCAATGATCGTCCGGAAATCTCCTCGCAGACGGTGGCGGCCCTACGCGCTGATCCGAGTGTGCTGTTTACCGCAGAGGCTTCGGTAGGCGGCTCTCCCATTGATGTGGCGCGCACACAGTTACAGGCGTCTCTGCTGGCTTATCAACAGGGCGACTTCGCCAAAGCTCGCACACTGGCTATCAGCGCCTATCTTGATGGTTTTGAGATGGCGGAAAACTCCCTGAACTCTCTGGATGCAGACCTGCGCTTGGCCACTGAACGTGAATTGCTGGGATTGCGCGCGCAACTTCATGCCGATAGCGACCCCCAACAGGTTCGGGCGCAGATTGAGACAATCCTGCAGCAACTAGCTCAAGCGGAGTCGTTAATTCAGGAGGGCAACCTGTCTGGTGCTGCTCTATTTATTGCCAGTCTGGTGATTCTTCTGCGTGAAGGGTTGGAGGCACTGTTGGTGGTGATTGCTCTGACTACTATCCTGGTAAAAACTGGCCGTCGCGATGCCCTCAAATTTGTACATGTGGGCTGGGTAGGTGCCTTTGCCGCCGGCTTTGCCACCTGGATTGCGGCGCAGACACTGATCACCATTAGTGGTGCCGGTCGTGAGGTGATGGAGGGCGTGGCCGCCTTGTTGGCCGCGGTAGTGCTCTTCTATGTGGGCTTCTGGATGCACAGCAAAACACAAGCGGACGAGTGGCAGAAATATATCCGTGAAAGCATCAACCGTAGCCTAAGTACCGGTGCCCTTTGGGGTATTACAGGGCTGGCATTTATCGCAGTTTACCGTGAGATCTTCGAGACCATCCTGTTCTATCAATCTCTACTGGCGCAGACTTCTGCAGGCCATTATGGCACTTTGTGGACAGGGATTGGCGCTGGTGTAGTTTTACTGGCGGTAATTGGTTTTGCCCTAGTGCGCTACTCGGTGAGCCTGCCGATCGGTAAATTCTTCAGCGTGACCACTTATGTATTGCTGGCACTGTCATTCGTACTTGCAGGCAAGGCGGTTGCCGCGTTGCAGGAGGCAGCCTGGATTGGTATTTCACCGCTGCCGGTGCAGTTTAGCTTCGACTGGCTGGGTATTTACCCAACTTGGCAGGGGATTGGCTTGCAGGCCTTGGTGCTTATCGGAGCGCTTTGGCTGATGAGAAAGGGGAGTGCTTCTACTGAGGCTCCTGCCAAGGTTGCTTAATAAAACGTAGCTTGAAAGTATTGAAAATACCCGCTCCCAGAAGCGGGTATTTTTTTGCTAAAGAAGCCCCACTTAGAATCTGAATATGCCAATTACCCTATTTGGGTGTGGAGTTCGCAGCTGTTGCTGGACTTGAGCGCGATTAAACTCTGAATTTGGAGTTCGAATAAGGCACATTTTTTACTGGTGGTTAGTGGCTGCTGGTTAAATCGATGAATTAAGTAACACTTTGGCTGAGTTACTCAACTAAGGCTGATCCGTTTATATCCTTCGCTGCAATAGGCTGCCCTACGCTGATATGTACTTTGGGGAAAAAGCGCATTTTTTTATGATTGGGGCTGCCTGAAACCTCATCGTGCAATCCCTTCAGAGTAAGGGGGAATATGGGGGTGGCCGTATGCGTTAAGACCTCCTTCAGTTGTCTTTCAATATCAGTATATTCACTGTCATAGTGATCTTTAACGGTAAAGAAGCAGATTAATTCACCATTCCCTACAGCTCGACGTATTTCAGCTGAGAGCTTCTCTTTATCTCTTGTCGCGTCGTAAAAAATGGGCGCAAGACTGTAATTGTTAAAAATAAATCGCAGCAAAGGAAATTGATTAAATCCCTGGGGCAGAATAAAGCGAATCGGCCTCAGCAGAGTATCCATAAGCAGTTGGGGCGCCAGCCTGGCTGCTGGGCTGCAGACTAGCAGTGCAGCTCCTGTGGCGGGAATGTGCTTGAGTTCTCCGTAGGAGGTACGGGCGAATAGATGCGAGGAGAGCCACACAAGTAAGTGCACAATAAATTCTGGTTGTTTGAAAAACAATAAAGCCATTACTGTACAGTTCACCAGAGCCATCAGGATAAATAGCTGCGGAATTGTAATTTTCAGTACATCGAGAAAAAAAATACTAAGCAGCGAGATCAGTACAATAAATAGGGCGTTTAAAACATTGTTTAGGGATAGGACTTGCGCACGCACAGCGTAGTCGGTCCTGTCCTGCATGATTGTATAAAGCGGCACGATGAAAATACCGCCAAATATGCCCAGCAAAGCGGTATATATGAGTACGGCATAAGCGCCATCACTTTGCAGGTATTCGCTGATAGATGCCCCGGACAAGGTGTCAAACTGTGCAGTGGTTATGCCGAGGCCCAGCCCACCTAGAGTGATCCCCAAGGCGCCGATAGGTACTATGCCAAATGTGATGCGCCCTCTGGAGAGTGCTTCGCACATCAGGGATCCCGCCGCCACACCAATGGATAGGCAGCACAGAATAATGGTGATAACTGGCTCGCTCGCGCCTAGTACATTCTTGGTGAGGCTGGGCACCTGTGCCAGATAGGCTGAACTGACCAGCCAGAACCAGGAACAGGCGAGAATAGCGTAAAAAACTGATGGATTCTTAACCGTTAGCCGCATTATACGCCAAGCTTGGGATACGGGGTTCCAGTCGATGCGCAAATCTGGGGTCGGGGGAGGTGCTTGTGGGATCATTCGGCTGGCAAGATAGCCTAAGACGGCTATCACAACCATGATGGCTCCCAATTCCTCCAGTCCCGGTTGGCCCGGTTTTGTGTAACCGGCGAGTAGGGTACCGGCAATAGTCCCGACTAACACCCCGGCAAAGGAAGCCATCTGTGCCAATCCATTGCCTCCCATCAACTCGCTGCGCTTGAGGTGTTGGGGTAGTAGGGCATACTGCACAGGGCTGAATATAGCGGTGTGTGTTGCCATTAAAAACAACACAATAAAGTTCAGGATCTGGTTGTTATAAATAAGGCTATAGGCTCCCAGCAAGACAAAAAATATTTCCGCTAACTTCAATATCCTGATAATTCGGCTCTTGTCATATTTATCCGCTAGCTGGCCGGCCGTTACCGAAAAGAGAAAATACGGCAGTATATAAAAGCCCGTTGCGAGATTGATTAAGGCATTAGCCTCGGACTCCGCCAGACGAAATGCCAGCATCACCAGGAGTGCATTTTTGAAAATATTGTCGTTGAAGGCAGCGCTGATCAGTGAGAGAAACAGTGGCAGGAAGCGGCGCTTGGTAAAAAGGGTGAATTGGTTTTGCTGGGCCATTGGCGCCTTTCTTTAGTTAGGTTGCTTCCCTTGAACAAATCCAGTGATTAAACCATTGTATCAGTGCAAAAGTGAGTAACTAATAGCATAGGGTAAAGCTGAATCAGTGGATGCTTGGAGAGTAGAAGGAACTGCTGCCAATTAGGAGATGGAATCTGGTTTTATAGTGTTGATTGTTGTTGTAAAAGAGTAGTTGTGGTTTTTGAGGTCTTTATCCTTAAATGGTGAAGCTGTCTTTGTAGGTTTTCTTTTTAAATATCGTCGTCTTTGTAAATGTTTTTTAAGGTTAATAATGTTCTTCTGCTTAACTGGCTTTTTGTCTTCTTGATCTGTAATAGGGCTTGAGTAATGGGAGCGTTATGATTCCTAAATATGCCCCATAACTGTTTTCTTCTTTTCATGGTTGTACTTGAATGATCTTGCTTGTCTATAAATAGACACAAAAGTTCTTCTTTTTTTATTGCGTTTTCTATTTCGTTGAGAAGGTTGATATTCTTTTCTGTTTTTTCTGAGTTGTAAATTATAGGTTGTGTGCCCCCATTGCTAAGGGAAAAGCGTATTAATTTATGATTGAATAATGACTGCGGTAATATAAAACGAACGGGGCGCGGTATTATCTCATATAGGATTAGAGGTGCCCGGTAATTCATGGACGTGCAGATGATGAGAGTGGCTCCTTGTTCTGGTATCAGTTTCAAGTTTTCTCCTTGCACTCGAGCCACGATATTTGTATAGGCCCAGGTGGTTAGGTGCACTAACAGCTCGGGTAATTTGAAACAGATAAAAATTAATGCAAGGAGATTTAAAATTGCAAGGAATATTATAAGTTGGGTGATAGATATCTTTGCCGCATCTAGCAATATAATATTGACTATTGAGATTATGACAACGAATAGGGCGTAGGACATGTTATTCAGTGCAAGAATTTGTCCGCGTATTTGCTTTTCTGCCCGGTCTTGAATGATGGTGTAGAGTGGCACGATAAAGATCCCCCCGGAGAAACCCACCAATACTGTGTAGAGCAAAATTGAAACTGCGTTGTCGCTCATCATAAATTCAGATATGGAAGCTCCAGATATAGTATGAAAACCTAGTGCGCTAAAACCCAGACCAAGCCCGCCCAGAGTTATTCCAAGCCCACCGATGGGCACTATGCCAAGTGTAATACGGCCTCGAGATAAGGTATTGCACATAAGGGATCCAAGCGAAATACCAATTGTTAAGCAGCAAATCATCAGGGTAACCACAGGTTCGCTGGCGCCCAGTGTGTTTTTGGTGAAACTGGGAATTTGCGCAATAAAAGTTGTGCTGATTAACCAAAACCAAGAGCAGGCGATGATGGAATAAAAAACCGAAGGGTTCTTCATTGTTTGCTGTAAAATTTTCAGAGTTTGCTTTACTGGGTTCCAACTCACTTTTAAGCGGGGTGACAATGGTGGTGCTGGAGGTATTGCGCGGCTGCTTAAATAACCAAAAACTGCGATACCAGACATGACAATGCTAAGATATAAAACCCCATGTTGTCCCGGCTTGATAAAATCTGCGAGTAGAGCGCCTACGATTGCACCGCCAAGGCTGCCAGCAAAAATTGCCATTTGTGCCAACCCATTAGCACCCATCAGTTCTTTTCGTTTCAGGTGTTGGGGCATAACTGCATAGCGGGCAGGGCCGTAGAAAGTCTCGTGGGTTGCTAATAGGAATAAAACTAAGAAGCTTAGCATCTTACTGTTGGCATACAGCGCAACAGCCCCCAGAAGTACAATGGGGATTTCTAGCAGCTTAATCAGCCTAATAAATTTGCTTTTATCAAACCTATCTGCCAATTGCCCCGCTGTGATAGAAAACAGGAAAAAAGGTAAAAGATAAAGTGCGGTTGCCAGATTGATCAGAGTATTGGCTTCGTTTTTTGCCAGCTGGAAAGCGAGAATAACTAAGAGAGCATTTCTGAAGATATTGTTGTTGAAATAGACAGTGATCAGGGTAAGGAATAGGGGGAGGAAGCGGCGTTTTCCCAATAGCTGAAACTGATTCTGTCGAGCCATTGTCACTTCCTTACATGGAGCAGCCTATATCTGATTGGTTATCAGTCGGGGATTCATATTTGTTGAGTGACGCTGCGCATATTCCTTGTTAGACCCGTATTCGGCCACCGTTCTATATAGGGGTCTGAAGATGGGATTACATTGAAGGAAGTTTGGTTAAGCATAGGACAGCAGTAAGACTACAGTAGCCTTGGTCTGGTCAAATATCCTGGCGCGTAAGGGTTTTGATGACAGGGCTGGTGTTTTCCCAGCCCCAAAATATGTGTTGATCTATTTTAATTCCCCGCGCAGCTCCAATACCTCATCGTGTAATGCCTCTACCTTGGCTTCAGGCGCTTCAATCGGAGCGCCTGCCACGACACTGACTTTGGACCAGAAGCGCTTTGGTAGGGTGGTGAAGGCGTGTCCACCTTTATGACTGAAGAAGCTACCCCAAAGTCCGCGCAGGGCCATGGGGATTACCGGCACAGGGGTGCGCGCAAGGATTTTTTCAATGCCGGCTTTAAACGGTTGCATCTCTCCGTCTTTAGTGAGTTGCCCTTCTGGGAAAATACATAGCAGGTCACCATCTTGCAAACCCTGCTCAATGTCCTTGAATGCCTGATCATAGCCTGCAGGATCTCGTGACTTGGAGCAGATGGGAATGGCGCGCCCAGTGCGGAAGATAAAGTGCAGCACCGGGATTTCGTAAATCGGCTTATACATGATAAAGCGTATTGGGCGGCGTACGGCGCCGGCTAACAGTAGGGCATCCACATAACTCACATGGTTACACACGATCAGGGCTGGTCCTTCTGCGGGAATCTGCTCTAACCCTTGATGCTTAACCCGATACATTGTGTGGGAGAGCATCCAGATAAGTAGACGCATCGCGAATTCGGGAACCTTGGTGAATACAAAGATAGCCACGGCGGCGTTCATCAGGGCGATGACTAGGAAAAACTGTGGAATCGTGGCTCCTAGGATATTCAGGAACAAAATACCCAGCAGCGCTGAAACAACCATAAACAGCGCGTTAAGAATATTGTTGACAGAGATAATCTGTGCGCGAATTTCTCGAGGCGATCGGTCTTGCATCATAGCGTAGAGAGGCACAATGTAGAGGCCACCAAAAATACCTAACAATACGATGCAGGTAAGAATAGTGAGGGCGCCATTGCTGTTGAAGAAAGCGCTTAAGGTGGGCTCTTGCAGTTCCTGAAAGCTCCCCCCGGCACTGGAAAGGGCGATTCCGGCAATGGTGAGACCGGCGGCACCCAGTGGCACTAGGCCCAATTCGATATGGCCGTTGGATAAGCGCTCGCACAGCATGGAGCCCAGGGCAATACCGACGGTAAAGGCACACAACAATAGGGTGACAAGGGATTCATCTCCCCCCAGTACATTATTCGTAAAACTGGGTATCTGCGTCAGATAAGCCGCGCCCAATAGCCAAAACCAGGAGATGCCGATAATGGCATAGAAAATTGATGGGGTTTTGGCGGTAGTACGCAGGATTTTGTTGGTTTGGGTGATGGGGTTTGGGTTGATATGCAAATTTGGCGAGGGCGCTGGACTTTGAGGAATCCAGCGGCTTGCCAAGTAGCCGAATATCGCGGCCCCCATAATAATCAGGCTGAGGTAGAAGAGACCGTGTTCCCCTTGCCCGGTCAGTCCGGCGAGTAGGCCGCCCACAATGGTGCCGGCGAGGATACCAACAAAAGTACCCATCTCTACCAGGGCGTTACCACCGACCAGTTCAGAGCGTTTCAAGGATTGTGGCAGGATGGCGTACTTCACCGGGCCAAAGAAGGCGGACTGCACTCCGAGCAGGAACAAAACGGCAAGGCAGAGCAGATTACTGCCACTATAAAGCGCACCTATACCGAGGGAGCCAATAACGATCTCTCCCAGCTTGATCAGTCTAATTAAGCGGCTCTTATCAAATTTGTCCGCCAACTGACCTGCAGAGGCGGAAAATAGGAAAAACGGCAGTATAAACAGGCCAGCGGCGATATTAATTAGAGCATTGGCTTCGCTTTCCACCAAGCGAAAGGCGATCATCACGATCAACGCATTTTTATATACGTTATCGTTAAAGGCACCTAAAAACTGGGTGATAAAGAAGGGCAGAAAGCGGCGGCTGGCAAGCAGTTGGAACTGGGTGCGATGGGCCATTGGTGGTATCTCTTATGAAAGCACGCCATCCATCTTAAGCTATTGCGGCAAAGATTTGTCCATCCTGTAGTGTTGATGAAATGGATGGTACAAGAATGAGGAAATATTAGGAGAGAGGGAAACTTCGAGGAAAATATTGAGAGAAACCGGCCGCCGGGGCGGCCGGTAGAGCGGAAAGCCGGTAACAGATGGCAGGATTATTGCCAGCGATTACCAGATCTTCACGCGCTCCTCTTTCGGCAGGTACATACCGTCACCTTCTTTAATATCAAAAGCTTCGTAGAAAGCTTCGATATTGGGGAGGACCCCTTTCACTCGGTACTCCGCAGGAGAATGGGTATCCACCTTCATACGGCCGCTCAGAGCTTCATCGCGGATCTTGCTACGCCAAACCTGTGCCCAGCCCATAAATACGCGCTGATCGCCGGTGAAACCGTCGATGACCGGTGCTTCTTTGCCGTTCAGGGACATTTTGTAGGCTTTATAGGCGATGCCGAGGCCGGACAAGTCGCCGATGTTTTCACCCAGAGTCAGCTTGCCGTTGATGTGCTCATCTTCTAAGGGTTCGTAGGCGTCGTATTGGGAGACCAGCTTACTGGTAAGGCTCTCAAAGTTATTGCGGTCAGAGTCAGTCCACCAGTTATTTAGATAGCCCTTGCCATCGAATTTACTGCCCTTGTCATCGAAGCCGTGGCCGATTTCATGGCCGATCACACCACCGATACCGCCGTAGTTCACTGCATCGTCGGCATTCATATTAAAGAATGGTGGTTGCAAAATTGCTGCGGGGAACACGATCTCGTTCATTGCCGGGTTGTAGTAGGCATTCACGGTCTGTGGGCTCATGCCCCACTCACCGCGGTCGATGGGCTTGCCCAGCTTGTTGCGATCATAACTGGCCTCAAACATATTGGCTGCCAGCACATTGCCCACCAGGTTATCGGCATCTACCTTGAGTGCGGAGTAGTCACGCCACTTGTCCGGGTAGCCAATCTTGGTGGTGAAGTTTTCCAGCTTAAACAATGCCTGTTTGCGGGTGTCCTCACCCATCCACTCCAAGGACTCGATGGATTCACGGTAGGCGGCTTTCAGGTTGTCCACCAGCACAGTCATGCGCGCTTTAGCTTCCGGTGGGAAGTACTTTTCAACGTAGCGCTTGCCGACCAGCTCACCCACTGCGCCATTCACAAACTGGGTGCCGCGCTTCCAGCGGGGTTCCATCTGCTCTACGCCGTGGAGTTTGGTGTTGTAAAAATCGAAATGTGCCTGGGCAATCTCACTGTGCATGTAAGGCGCCATGGCGGAAAGTACCTTGACCTTCAGGTAGCGCTTCCAGGTGGCCATATCGGTGTCGACAATGATCTGATTAGCGGCTTCCAGGTACTCGGGCTGGCCCACAATAAAGCTGTCAGCCTTGGCCAGTTTGGCTGCGCTTAGGTAGCTGTTCCAGTCAACTGCGGGCATCAGCTTTTTCAGCTCCGCAGTGGATTTCTTGTTGTAATACTTTTCGGGGTCGCGGTTGTCCAGGCGTGTACGGTGATGCTTGGCGAGGCTCTCTTCCAGCTTGAAGATTTTCTTGGAGAACGCTTCGGCATTATCCAGCTGGCCTAACTTTTGGATTTCTACCAGATACTCTTTATAGGCCTTGCGCAGCCCCTTGCTCTTCTCGGTATCTTCGAAATAGTAGTCGCGGTCCGGCATACCCAGGCCGGCCTGCCACAGGTAGAAAATATAGTTTTCGACCTCTTTCAGGTCTTGGTAGATGCCGCCACCGAAGGGTACGTCGTAGCCGGCGATATCAGCGTAGGCGAAATAGTTAGTCAGATCCTTGCGGGTCTTAATTGCGTCGATTTTGGCGAGTTCGGAGGAGACAGCGGTAATGCCTTTCTTTTCAATCAGCTTTTCATTCATAAAGCTGTTGTAGAGGTCACCGATCTGCTTGGCATCTTTGCTGCTGGCGCCTTTACTGGCCTCCATGATCAGTGTTTTAACTTGTTCTGTGCTTTTGTCTCTCAGGGTTGTAAAGCCGCCCCAGAGGGATTTATCTGCTGGAATTTCGGTGTTCTTTAGCCAGGTGCCGTTTACATAGGCGAAGAAGTCATCCTGTGGGCGAACACTAGTATCCATCGCGGTGAGGTCGATACCGGAAGTGAGCTGCTGCTGTTCAGCAGTGGCCTTATGGTGGCTGGAGCCACTGTGATCGTGGGCGTGGGCTGTTAGTGACAGCTGGGTGCCGGCGAGAATGCCTGCAATAGCGACAGGTAGTAATAGTTTTTTCATTTCGGCTCTTTTGGCTAAATTTTGCACAGTTGTATCAAACGTACATGGTAAAAGGGGACAGTAAGGTTGGGCAAGAGGGCTGCGTTTAGCGGCGGATGGATTGCGGCAGATGGTGGCTTGGCTAATTTGGTTAGGAGTTACAAATTTAGCGAAATTTCTTAGTAAAAAGCCCCACAGAGTGGGGCTTTTGCGAAAGAGTGGGTCAGTCGGGTAGATTGAAGGTAATCGGCAGTGAGAAGCTGAAAGTCTCCTCGCCCAGCTGGGAGGGTACTGCGGGGTATGGCGCCGCTCTCTCTACCGCAGCGCGAGCTTCACGGTTGAGAGTTCCAAAGCGGGATTCTTGCACTGCCTGAATCTCCTCTACTTCGCCGCGGGTGTTAATAACCACATTCAGGCGCACACTACCTTCCTGGCCCCGCTCCTGGGCGCGTTTCGGATAGCGAATATGACGGTAGGTGTGGCGCAGTAGGTTGGAAGTGTAAATTTGGCGAGCCAAGATCATACCGGCGGTTAGGGGGGCCTCTTCTTCCTCCTCAAACTCCTCATCCATTTCTGCCAGCGCTATATCCTCGGGGCCGTTTGCGGCTAGTTGGATAGGCTCGCCGCTACTTTCGTTTTCCTGCTGCAGGGGGGCTTCCTCTGTCTGTGAGAGCCCATCGGTGGCTTCAGTCTGAGCTACCTGCTCTGTGATTTGCTCGGCCACCTCCAACACTTCGGAGCTTGCCGGAGTCAGAGTCATGGTGGGCGGGGCGAGATCCACCTCAACCAGTGTGGGCTTGGATAGCTCCTCCTCTTTCTGTGGTGCCTGCGCCGCCGCCAGGGCTTCCTCTTGGCTAATCAACTTCAACTGCAGCTCGGCGATCCGCTCGCTGCTGGGCTCTAGGCTCTCAAAAGTGGAGCGCAGGGAGTCGGGAATATTTCCGGCAGAGAGCAGTCCGTCACGAAAATCTGTCGAGGGGGGGACAGGGCCGATCCAGGCGCGCAGCAGGGTATTGAAGAAATCCGGATTGGCTATCTCACCGAGGGTAATGCCATTTAGGGAAACCGAGGTGATACCGCTGTCGGCAGCAAAATCGATGGCTAACTGGTCCCCGCGGTGTAGGCGGCCTTTAAACAGGTTGGCGAAGGTCACCATATCCTCCGCCTGACTGCTCAGGGTGTCACCGCGGTTATTGATGGCGATACTTTCCATCCACTGGTTGCGGAAACGGCGCGCGGGCAGGCTTTTGGCGAGCACCCGTACTTCCAGGCGCCGCGGTGTCTCTGGGTTGTAAAGGCCGGCTGAATCACTAGAAAGACTCTCCGAGTAGACAGCGGCTATATAGAGTTCTTTGTTAAATTGTTGTTCGAGCGCAAGGCCATTTAAGAGCGGTGCAGCTGAGGTAGTTACAGCAAATGTTAACACCCAAAGTGAGAAGACAATTTTTATCGATTTCATTGTTCTATGGTGTCTGCATATCCGGACACTCGGGTCCCGGTAATTAAGATTGAGGTGTCCCTCCCCGGTGCACACAAATCAGATGAAATAGTGCGCATTCAAAGTGTGAGTGAGCACACTGTACTCAACACTTCGCCTAACTCTACTGCAACTGGAATGGAGTTCAAGCCTGGAGAGGTTAGAATGCCCCCCTTCGCAGGATCGCGGGTGCCGAGTGGGAAACGATTGTCATAGCCAACGATGTGTGTGGCAGATCGATATCGTTTAGAATCCAGCATCGCCAAGTGGCATCGGCCACACTTTTAGAAAAAATGGAAAAGTTTTCACTAATTTTGCGGTATCTATGGAAACCAAGCCCCTTATTGACTATCCGCGGGAAGCTGTCGATAAGCTTCTTAACGTCATTCATCTGTTTCGAGATATTCGTGCGGCCAGTGAGTGGCAGTACGATGTATTGTTAAAGCGCTCCCGACTTTTGAGTTTGGAACCTGGTGAACAGCTGCTGCGCGCCGGCGACGTGGATCAGTGGGTTTTTTTCCTTTTGCGGGGAGAACTGCAGGTTCAAGTGGAGGGCAATGGGCTTAATGGCGAGCGTCCCCTGGCGGTTATTCGCCCAGGGGAATTATTTGGCGATCTCTCTATGTTGTTGGCAGAGCCTCGTAGCGCGAATATTTTTGCTGCGCACAATAGCCGCGAGACCCAGGTGCTCGGGCTCGATTGCTCCCTGTTTGGGGATCTTGAAGATTTCACTCTGCTGCAGTTGCCAACAAAATTGACGTTTTATCGCAATATGGTGCATTCGCTGCGCTGGAAGTTGGAAGTGTATCGCTCTAAGTACCCCAGCCATCAACTGGCCGACAGCCATCGCAAATTAAAGCTTTACACCGGGCCAAAGAATAGCCGCGAAGAGTTAGTTGCCCTGGCCGAACAGGCAAGGGCTCTGGCCAGAATACTTCTCGATTGGAATGCGGAATTTGGTTCCGGTGAACTGATTGATGATGAGTCAGACATGCTGGGTTTTTTGGAATCGATGCTGTCTTAATTCTCACTAAATGATGCGGTTGGAGTGCCCTGTGAAGACAGTCTGACCGATTTCCCCTCTTTGCTCCACGCGAAGCACCTGTCCCTTCTTATACTCAATTTACTCAGACATCGACTGATGTTACCGGCCCCGCAGCCTTGTCAGCTGGTCTATTTCTCTGAAAATTCAATTTAGGAATACGACTGGGCTGTGTAAAATTTGGCCTACTCAAAACACTGCGCCAGCGTTGCTGCCGGCCGCTTTATTTGTGCCTGACAGGTTTCTATTTATGAGTGCACTGGTATCTATCTGGTCTAACCGAAATTATCGAATCGCATTACTCGTTACCCTACTGGCCCTTGCCTGGCTATTCAGTGGAGTTTTGCTACCTGAAGAGGATAGTGAGAGTGCGAATTCCGCCGAAAAAGCGGGGATTGTTCCCGAGGCGGCGGTGCGGGTTCAGGCCCGGCGGATTGAGGCTCAGTCCTACGCGACACGGGTGTTGGTCAATGGGCATACCGAAGCAAATCGCAGCGTGCGCCTGAGAGCGGAACTGGATGGTGTTATAGCCCGGCTGCCAGTGCCAGAGGGAAGCCAAGTACAACAGGGTGAGGTGATCTGTGAAATCGAAGCGGAGGACCGTCTGGAAAAACTGGCCCTGGCCGAAGCCGCGCTCAATAAAGCGCGTCTGGATTATGCTGGCGCTGAGCGGCTAAAAAAGAAAGGCTTGCAGTCCGATACGGCCATGGCTCAGCAGAATGTTGCTCTGGCGCAAGCGCAGGCGGATTTCACCTCGGCCAAGGTGATGGTGGATAACTTGAAAATCCGCGCGCCTTTTGCCGGCGTGGTCAATAAGCGCGCAGTAGAGCTGGGTGATTTTATTCGCCGGGGAGAAGAATGTGCGACCCTGCTGGATTTGGATCCAATTCTGGTAGTTGGTGAGGTCTCCGAGAATCAAGTGGGCAATTTAGTGCCCGCGGGCCCGGCCAGTGCAGAATTACAACGTGGTATTCCGGTTCAGGGTAAATTGCGTTACATCAGCCAGCAGGCTCAAGAGATCACCCGCGCTTACCGGGTCGAGGTGGCAGTGAATAATCCCGGCAACTTGCTGCGCGGTGGTTTAAGTGGTCGCTTGGCTCTGCCCACCGGTGAAATACTGGCACACCATATTAACTCCTCACTACTGACTCTGGATGACAGCGGCACACTGGGTGTGCGGGTGCTCAATGAAAACAATCAGGTCGATTTTATCAATGTCACTTTGGTGGGTGATGGAGACGGGGGTGTTTGGGTCAGTGGCCTGCCGGACCCGGTTACTCTGATCACCGTCGGTCAGGAATATGTGAGCCAGGGCGATATTGTCAAGGTGGAAATGTCTCCACCAGAACCTGCACTCAGTGTGCAATCCCAGCCTGTGGATATCACCCCTGAGCCGGTTTCAGTGCCCAGTGCACAGGATGATCAGGAAGGTAACTAGCGATGAAATTATTGGAGAATGCGATTGCGCGCAATCGCAGTGCCATTTGCCTGATGTTGCTGATTGTCTTAGTGGGGCTTGTGGCCCGCGGTGCTATGACAATTGAATCTAGCCCTGAAGTGAATCCGCCATTTGTTATGGTGCAGGTTACCCATGAGGGGATTTCTCCCGAGGATGGCGTGCGCCTTTTGGTGCGCCCCTTGGAGCAGGAAATCCGTGCGGTCGAGGGAGTTGTCGAGGTGATTGCGGTCGCCCGTGAGTCCCTGGCCTATATCGTGGTGGAATTTGACTCCGCAATTGATGTGGATGATGCGGTGGATGATATACGCAACGCGGTGGAGAGGGCCCGTGCAGAGCTGCCAAGGGATGCGGAAGAACCCACCGTTGAGGAAGCATCGGCGCAACCTTTTCCCACCATTGTGGTTACCCTCTCTGGTGAAAAAGTTAGTGAGCGGGTACTGCTCAGTAGTGCCCAGTTACTTAAGCGCAAAATAGAAAATATCAGCGATGTATTGAGCGCAGATCTACACGGCAATCGCGAAGAGGTAGTCGAGGCAACTATTGATCCGGTGCGCCTGGAGCACTATCAGGTGACCAGTGCAGAGCTGATTAACGCGGTGCTGGGTAATAACTTGCTGATTCCCGCAGGAGAATTGGATACGGATCGCGGGCGCTTTTCTGTCAAAGTTCCCGGCCTGATTGAGAGTGCACAGGATGTTTATGAGATCCCGTTAAAGAATTCGGCAGATGGCGTTGTTACCCTGGGTGATGTGACCGATATTCGCCGCACCTTCAAGGATGCTGTGAGTTTTACCAGCATCAACGGTCGCCCCGGTCTCGCTATTAATGTCGAGAAACGCAATGACGCCAGCTCCGTAAATGTGGCAGATCGGGTCAGATCGGTTGTGCAAGAGGAGCTGGGAGCTTTACCCCAAGGCGTAAAAGTGGAGTTTGTTTTTGACCAGTCCAACTTTGCGCGGGATATGGTCAGTGAAATGCAGGGCAATATTCTTACCGCAATGCTGCTGGTAATGATTATTGTGGTGGCTGCCCTGGGTTTCCGCTCAGGCATTCTGGTTGGATTGGGGGTGCCATTCTCGCTGCTGTTCGGTTCTATCGTCACCTGGTATCTGGGGTACTCCTTTAATTTTATGGTGATGTTCGGCATGTTACTGGCCCTCGGTATGCTGATTGATGGTTCCATCGTGATTACCGAATTTGCCGATCGAAAAATGGCAGAGGGTTTGAGTGCTCGTAACGCTTATATCGCATCGGTCAGTCGTATGTTTTGGCCGGTTGTCGCCTCAACGGCAACTACGCTCGCCGCTTTTCTTCCGATAATGCTGTGGCCGGGAGTGGTCGGCGAGTTTATGCGCTACCTGCCGGTGACTGTCTTTGCGGTATTAGCGGGATCACTGCTCTATGCACTGTTTTTTGCTCCGGTGCTGGGCGCTTTATTTGGCAAAAGTAATTTAACAGCTTCAACGCGTAGTTACTTAAAGCAGTTAGAGGAGGGGCAGCCCACGCTCCTACCGGGAATTACCGGTTACTATGCCCGCCTCTTGGCTTTTGTCTTGCGTCGCCCAGGGATGGCCTTTACCACCACAATTGTTCTCTTGGTCTGCATATTTATTGCTTTTGGCCGCTTTGGTGCCGGGGTTGAATTTTTCACCGAGACCGAAGAGCAGTACGGCAATGTTGAGATTAGAGCGCAGGGCAATCTCTCCATGGCGGAGAAGAAAGTGCTGGTCGCCCAAGTGGAAAAAGCGGTCCTGAGTATTCCAGAAGTACGTATAGCGCACACGACAATCGGTTCCGGTGGAATTTCCGGTAACTCCGATCGTGCCCCGGACCAGATTGCCAATATGTTGGTGGAGCTGCTGCCGGCTGAGGAGCGCGAGCGGCGCAGCCGGGAAGTTTTCGAAGATATTCGTGCACGCACAGCAAATTTTGCAGGGATCAAGGTTACGGCTAACGTAATGGAAGGCGGCCCGCCAGTTGGCAAAGATATTGTGTTAGAGCTACGCGGGCAGAACTATGAAAAATTATTGGCCGAGACTTGGCGACTACACCGGGCAATGGAAGATGATTTCGGTGGTTTACGAGATATTGTCAATACTGCACCACTCCCAGGGATTCAGTGGGAGGTGCGGGTGGATCGTGCCAAGGCCTCCTTGTATGGAGCTGATCTGACTGAAGTAGGACGAGCGGTTCAGCTGGTAACCAACGGTGTGCGAGTGGCTGAATACCGTCCCGATGATACTGATGAAGAGGTGGATATTCGTATTCGTTACCCGCAAAGTGCTCGCGGTATAGCCGCTCTTGATCAACTCAAGGTCAACACTCCGCGCGGTACAGTGCCTATCAGCAGCTTTGTACATACAGTGGCCATGCCGAAAGTAGACAAAATTGAAAGGATCGACGGCATTACCCGCATGCAAGTAAAAGCTGACGCCCAGGAGGGTGTGTTGCCAGACGATAAGGTCAAAGAAATCCGGGCTTGGCTTGAGCAGAATCCGGTAGATCCAAGCGTGGAGTTATTATTTCGCGGTGCGGATGAAGAGCAGAGTGAGTCCTTTCAGTTTCTAGGGGTGGCTTTTCTACTTTCACTGTTTTTGATGTTTATCCTGTTGGTAACCCAATTCAACAGTTTTTATCAGTCATTGCTGATCTTGTCTTCGGTGATTATGTCGACGATTGGTGTGATGTTGGGTTTATTGCTTAGCCAGAGCACCTTCAGTGTCATCATGACTGGAGTGGGGATTGTTGCCCTCGCGGGGATTGTGGTTAACAACAATATTGTTTTGATCGATACCTATAACTTTGTACGTAAAAGTGAGCCTGATCTTAGCCCCGCAGAGGCGGCTCTCAAAGCTTCCACGCAGAGGTTACGCCCGGTATTTCTCACTACTGCGACGACGATTTTAGGTTTGTTGCCGCTAGCCCTAGGTGTGAGTGTCGACATGGTAGGACGAAATGTTGTGGTCGACGGTGTAATCGCATCATTCTGGGTCAAACTGGCCAGTGCTATCGTCTATGGATTGTCCTTCTCCACACTCCTGACGTTACTGGTGACCCCGGTTCTTTTGGTTTTGCCTGGGCATTTGCGTAGCAAACTCTCTTGGAGAAAGTTAGCAGGTCCTCGATTGAGCTAGCAAATTCAGTATTAAATTATTCTTGTGATCACTTTTTGCGGGGCTATAGCCCCCGTTTCTTTATGGTGAATAAGAGGCTTGATTAAAAATTGGAGCAGAATCTGGAGGGAAGGTTGGGAAACAAGTTAGAGACTGGAATATGTCGCTGGCCGGAGGAAATTATCAAACTTAGCCGTGAATTAGCAGGGACAAGTCTACGGCAAGTGATTGGTAGTTTTATCCAGAAGCACCAACTGCCAGCAGATTTTTCTCATGAGATAGAGGCCTATTACTTGCCATTGGCTTTATGGCTCATGAAAAGACACAAGGAAGGGCAGACCCTGGTTGTGGGGATTAGTGGTGGGCAGGGCACTGGCAAGTCAACGTTATCAGACTTTATTTGCCTGATACTGGCGAAACAGGGGTTCAACTGCTGCACTTTTTCTTTGGATGACATTTACCTGACTCATTCCCAGCGGCTGCAGCTCTCCCAAGAGGTTCACCCGCTCTTGCGCACCCGCGGAGTACCGGGCACTCACGATGTTCAATTGGGGTTAGAGACTCTGGATGCTCTTTGCAGTGCTGGAGATCAGTCACAAGTTTCTCTGCCGCGTTTTGATAAATCCAAAGATGACAGGGTGCCCAGTAACCTTTGGCCTGTGCATAGTGGCAAGGTGGATATTGTATTACTTGAGGGATGGTGTCTCGGCGCTAAGGCATCGATAATACCAATTCGGCCTATTAATTCATTGGAGAGGTTAGAGGACACTTCCGGCAGCTGGAGACGTTTTATTAATCAGCAACTGGAAGGGATCTATCGCGAACTATTTCAGCGCGTGGATATCATGGTGATGCTATGTGCTTCTGGAATGGAGTCAATTTTTGAGTGGCGCAAACTACAGGAACAAAAGTTACGTAAACGCACAGGGGCGGGGATGGAGGAGTCTGAGCTGGATCGCTTTATTGAGCACTATGAACGGATAACACGAAATCTGTTAATTGATATGCCTAACTGGGCCGATTGCATTTTGTACTTTGGGGAGGATCACCACATACGCGCGGTCAGTATTGGTGCTCAAATCGGTGAGTGCAAAGGATAGCCCCCGGGCTTGCCGGGGGCGGTTCAGCGGGCACTGTTGTTCCCGCTGAACAAGCTAAGTGAGTTACTTATTACTTAGCCTTGGGCGGACGACCACGGCCGCGCTTTACAGGAGCAGCTTCAGTTGCAGCTGGGGCTGCGGCTTCGACTTTTTTGGGGCGCCCTGGCTTTTTCTTGGCTGCTTCGCTTTTGGCCGGGCGACCGGGCTTCTTTTTCGCAGTTTCTGCCTTTGGCGGGCGGCCGCGACCGCGTTTTACAGGAGCAGCTTCAGTTGCTGCGGCTTCTGTTTCTGCTTTCTTTGGACGGCCAGGCTTTTTCTTGGCAGCTTCGGTTTTGGCTGGACGACCGGGCTTTTTAGCTTCTTCGGTTTTCTTTGGGCGACCCGGCTTTTTCTTGGGCTCTTCAGTAGTGGCTGCAGCCTTAGGAGGACGGCCAGGCTTCTTCTTAGCTGAGTCAGCTTTGGCTGGGCGCCCGGGCTTTTTCTTTACCGCAGCAGCTTTTTTCTTCTCTGCAGTGGCAGCTTTCTTGGCAGCAGCTGCAGCTTTTTTGGCTTCTGCTGTAGCTTGCTTCTTCTCTTCGGTTGCCAGCTTCTTGGCGATAGCGGCTTCTTCTTTAGCGACGACTTTGGCTACTTTAGCCGCAAGCTTGTTTGCAGCTTTAATGCCGGCCAGCTCTTCTTTTGCTTCTGCAGCGGCAGTTTTGGCCTCTGCAGCGGCAGTTTTGGCTGCTGCAGCAGTATCACGCGCTTTTTTCAGCTGGTTTTGCTGGGCCGGGGTTTTCTTCTTAGCGCGGACAGCGGCAACTTTTTCTTGAGTCGCTTTAGCTTTTTCTGCGGTTTTCTTGGCACTGTTTGCCAACTTTTCTACTTTAGCGGTCAGGTCCTTCTCTTGTTTGAGACGGGCACTTTCCAGTTTTGCGGTAAGGGAGCGCAGCTCCGCTTCCAGCTGTGCAACATCGCTAGTGGCGACTGCGGATACTTTTTTTGTAGCCATTTAAATTTCCCTGCAAATGTATTGTTTTGTTAAATGGGGGCATTCCTATCAATTATTCTCAGCCATCTTCCCAGTGAAATGCACTGTCGAAGGCGTCTGTTTTCGGCAGAAAACAATTGATAGTGAGTCCCCCCAAGTGAGCGGCGCTAATTGCAGCTTATTTGTATACCTAAATGCAAGTGTTTTATATGGAATTTTGCTATTTCATGTAAAAAAAATCGTTTTTTTTTATATATTTTCAATTTGAGGACCTAAAAAGAGAGTCGTAGTAGGTATTTGCGCAGTAAAGAAGACTTTTGTTTTACTCTCGTTGCATAAACTGAAAGGTGTAATTGCAAGTGAATAGTTGAGTAATTTCCTATGGTTTATTGATGACTCTCGTTTTTGTATAAGAGATTAAACTGGAGAGCACTTACAGTTCCGATTTAGCGCAAACCCAGGTAGTGGGGTTAGTGTGTTGAGCAAGTAAAGAGTTAACAAAACTTAACGGACTGTTATCGACAAATGCTTAAGCTCGGAGCCTGCGACTATGAATCATTGCAGTCTTTATCAGATGTAACCCTACCGCGCTGAGTTAATGTGGCTGAATACTGATTTCACTATAGTGAAAGTGACTCTAACCATGCCTTAAAAGCTCTGGCTTCTTAAGTGGAGTAAAAGTAGTGGCTGGCTCTGGAGAAATGCCCACTCTTTTCATGGGCTTCTAGTCTGGATGCACTGTCTAACAGAAGAACTTCGAAAGCTGTGGATATTACTATCCTGCACTTGCGAGAGGTTAGGGATGTACAACGCCTTCAAGGTTCAGCTGAGCCGTCGCGGATCAGTAAGGCACTTCTTATACGTGTACATGTAGGCTTTGATTAATTAGATAGCCTCTTTATTTATGGGGATATTACTCTGTTTAGGTGAGTTAAGAGAAAAGCTCGGTGGTTAAGCTGGATATTGGCCAAGAATTTTCCCATTGATGCCAACAGCCGATCTGAATTCTGGTTGAGTTTTGAGTGTTTGTGGCTATCTTGAAATAGTCGTAGGAACTAATCGCTTTGTTGCAGACTAACTCAACTGGTCTGTTAACTAAGTATCAAAAAGTTAGTGGGTATTTGCTGAGTGTTAAAACGCTCAAGAACATTCACTTGGGTAACTGGGATAATGAAGGCTTTAAAGTAAATTCTTTGTTATCTAGTGACAGGTTGAGTCTTTTGTAGAGTCATCACTTCCTGGAGCTAAAAGTATGCTTCCTAAGTAGGCATTGCTATGAATAGCCTTAGGGGGCTCAGTTTAATGCTGGGCAGAGAATTCTAGGTTAACAAGATATTCCCTTGCAGTGGTTTCTGATAGTGATGGCGATTGCGGTGAATTAGCTGAAAGTTTTCAAGGTATCTTAATACCGCTTGGAGATGGATTCTTCTTTATAAAGAGTTGATAACTTAAGCAGAGACTTTGGTGATAGAGGAAGGGATTGCGGCTCTATCACCGTGTCTTGGTATCTAAAGGTTACAGTGGCCCGTAGGGAAGGTAGCGGTTATTGGAGTGTTGACGAATCCAGAGAAGTTGTTCTTTTTGTAATGGTGCTTTGCGTTGGCGCAGCTCTTTGGCCAGGGGAATGACAGCAGACTCTGCCCCGGCATCCCAGCCGGTCAGTTCCATTTCTGCAAGGGTGAAGAAGCGTATGAGTTGCCATAACTGCTCGTTGTCCCAGTGTTGGCTCTCTTCTAACCATTGCTGAGCCGGCAGGCGAATCAGCTTTGAGGCCTTTAAGTCATCTTTATTTAGATTTGCGCTTAGGCTGTTATCAGAGGCGGCAACACTGATAAGCCTCTGCAATTGATCCCGGTCGAATTCCCACTGGTTTTCTTCTTGCCGGCCACTCACCTGTGGCTCCCAGGCTCCTACACTCATATTCTCTCCTTACTTAGGTACGAGGTTTTCACCATTATACCGAGGTGAACTTACTTCTGTGGGTAGCAATTCCTTAATACTTCGTGGGGTGGAGTAGAGGGAACAACTTCCGTGTGATTGGGATAATATAGAAGAGTTACTTTTTATTGAGGTCCTTATGGAATTTATCTCTAAGGCGTTACCCGCGAGTAAACGGATCGCCCTGGTCGCCCACGACAACCGCAAGGGGACCTTGATACAGTGGTGTCTTCGTCACCGTTATCTTCTGGAGAAGCACAGTCTTCTGGCTACGGGCACAACTGGCGGTAAGATAGAGGAAGCTACCGGTCTCAAAGTAGAGAAGCTATTGAGTGGTCCCCTAGGGGGGGATCAGCAGCTTGGAGCCCGAATCAGTGAAGGCAAGGTAGACTTGCTAGTCTTTTTCTGGGACCCCTTTGAGCCTATGCCTCACGATCCAGATGTCAAAGCACTGTTACGTATTGCTGCCGCTTGGAATATACCCGTGGCCTGCAATTCGAGTAGTGCAGACATGATTGTTCAGTCGACCCTAATGGAGCGTGAGTTTGACCGGGAGGTACCGGATTACCAGCGTTATCTGCAGCAGCGATAGTCGGATCTTTCGATCAAAAAATGATCTGATTATTCAGCTTGCTTTCTTAACTTATTGATTTTAAAGGATTATTTCTATTGGTTATAGGTTGTACTTGCAATGCCTGGCGATTCGCGGCAATCTTGCCCACCAGATGAGACCGGTTAAACCGGCACCCTTGGTATTTGATAACAGCACGGTGTTTTATGAGTAGACGACGCGGAAAGGCCGTAGAAGAAGAGAAGGCGGATATCGACCTAACGCCCATGCTGGACGTAGTGTTCATCATGTTGATCTTCTTTATCGTAACGGCGTCCTTTGTAAAAGAGAAAGCGTTGGACGTAAATGTGCCTGATCCGAACCAGACCCAGGACAACCCGCCTGATTCAGATAAGCAAAACATCCTGCTGGTTGTGAACGCCAACGATGAGATCAGTCTTGCTGGTAGCCGTATTGATAGTCGCGCTGTTCGTGCCCGTATCGCGCAGCTGTATGCCGAGAATCCTCAAGCTATTGTGATTGTACGTGCGCATAACAAGTCGAGTGCGGATACTTATGTACAGATCGCGGATGCTGCTAAGGAAGTGAATCCGGCTATTCAAGTTTCCCTGGTGCCTTTCGAGAAGTAAACCAGAGAGAAGCGAGCGAGCCTTCGCATTGCATAAAAAAAGCCAGCAATATGCTGGCTTTTTTTATGCCTGCTGCTAATTACTGAGTCCCCGCAACGGGAGCCTTCAATAGCGCAGGAAAGGCGAACGGTAAAAATTGCTTTTTGCCCGCTCATGGCCGATCCGCCAGTGCCTGCTTTGCTTCCATCCTTCGCTCTACCATTATTGTTGTAAAGAACAGTCGATATCGAGCAGCCCTCACAGATCTCATTCAGCAGGGGATCATTGTGATAGATACCAATCAGAACCTTTATCTCGCAGAACTGAAATGACTGAAAGCCGCTAGCGGTTGAGAGCCGGTCCCTGAAGGATAAGAATTCCAGTAGTGTCAGCGTTTCAAGAATATCCACTTATTGAATCAGCGTGCGGTAAATTTTACCCACTCGCTTAAGGGGATGTAAGGCGCGGTCAACTGAAGAGCCATACCAGGAAGCTCTGTTCATGTAACATCTGCTTAAACCAGAGCTCGAAGCTCTGGTGTTTCACAATAAACAGAGGTTCATCGTGCTTAGAGCCATCTGATAGGGGCTTCTGACACCCTAGCAGCTCGTCTATTTTCAAGTATGAGCTATCAGTGAGAGTCATTTGGTAAATTCTGGTCGAGTTTTGATCAACGGCGAAATAATGCTCTCTTTAATCTGTAAGGATCAAAACATAACTTTTGCCAAAGTGATTAATATGATCCTCAATATCAGGCCCGGAGCTTTTTGAATGGAAAACCCCGCACAACAATTGCGTATTGATGGCACACGTCTCTGGCAAAGTCTTATGCAAATGGCTGAAATTGGTGCAACCCCTGCTGGGGGTTGTAACCGGCAGGCTCTGACTGATGAGGATCGTAAAGGGCGCGACCTGTTTGTACGCTGGTGCCGGGAAATCGGTTGTGAAATTCGCGTGGATCGCATGGGGAATATCTTTGCTCGCCGTTCCGGTACCGACAATAACCTCCCCGCAGTGATTACAGGATCGCATCTGGATACCCAGCCCACTGGCGGCAAGTTTGATGGAGTTTACGGTGTGCTGGCCGGCCTCGAAGTATTGCGCACCCTTGAGGAGGGTGGGGTTCGAACCAAGGCACCCCTGGAAGTGGTGGTGTGGACTAACGAAGAGGGGGCTCGCTTCTCCCCAGCCATGGTCGGATCCGGTGTTTGGGCGGGGGAGTTTAGCCTCGATTATGGCCACAGCCGCATGGATAAATCTGGCATAACCATTGGCCAGGAGCTGGAGCGTATTGGGTATTTAGGTCCTGAACCGGTCCAGCCGGCACCTATCAAAGCGGCCTTTGAGGCGCATATTGAGCAGGGACCTATTCTGGAAAAACAGGATCAAGTGATTGGAGTCGTTACCGGGGTGCAGGGAATCCGCTGGTACGATGTGACCTTCTTTGGTACCCCCTGTCATGCAGGGCCCACCCCAATGGAGGATCGTCGCGACCCTGTCCAGGCCATGGCGTGGCTGTGCGAGAAACTATATGGGGAAGTGAAGGCTTACTCCGAGGATGCCCGGATTACCTGTGGCGACTTGCGTGCAGAACCGGGTAGCCGCAATACCGTACCGGAAAAAGTAGTGCTCGCATTGGATTTACGCCACCCAACACCGGAGGGGTTGGAGCATTTACACCGCACTCTCTACCGGGTAGCCGAGCAGGCGCAAGAGGCCAGCGGTGTTGTTATCGATGTGCGCGAAGAATGGTTCTCACCACCGGTGGCTTTTGATAAAGACTGTATTGAGGCGGTTGACAGTGCGGTACAAAACCTGGGTTATAGCAATCGTAAGATGGTTTCTGGAGCTGGGCACGACTCGGTATATATCTCGCGGGTTGCACCCGTGTCTATGATTTTCGTTCCCTGTGCGGGGGGGCTTTCACACAATGAAGCGGAGTCGGCTGAGCCAGGCCACTTGGAAGCGGGCTGTAATGTTTTGTTGCACGCCATGTTAAATAGCGCCGAAGCGGGCTGATTATCCTTACTAGCCAATATGCAATAAGAACGCCTGGTAAGCCTAAAAGGTTGGCTGGGTTCCTATCAATAGATTTAGGTTGATCATGAGTGAATTTACCTTGAAGTACCGCAAGGATAACGGTGGTACAGCTCCACTGACTAACTGGGGAATGGACTCGGAGTACGGCGTATTGCGCGATGTACTCATCGGGCCGGTGGATAACTTCAGCTGGCGCACGGGAAATGCCAGTGCACGCCGAGCTGAACGCTTAGGCATGCAGTTCGATCACAAAGTGGCTGAGATGCAGCATAAAGAAATGCTGGATGCCTATCGCCATGCGGGAGTGACTACCCATTTGATTCCGGCAGACAGCAGCTTGCCCTATCAGATCTACGGACGTGATTCTTCGGTAATGACGCCCTGGGGACCTATTGTTACGCAAATGTTTAGCCCTTGGCGCCGGGGGGAGTGGGCCCCTATCGTTAAGAAGTATGCGGAACTGGATATCCCCATTTATGATGTCATCACCGCCGGCTCTCTGGAAGGTGGTGACTTTATGGTGCTTGAGCCGGGAGTGATTCTGTGCGGTTATTCTGGTGAGCGCACCAGTCCTCAGGGCTTTGCGCAGATGAAGAGCTGGGTAGAGAAGGAGGGTTGGGAGGTAAAGGGCTACCAGTTTGACCCCTTCTTCCTGCATATCGATGTTATGGTGGCAATGCTGGCGGAAAAGCTTGCGGCCATCTGTGTTGATGCCGTCGAGCCGGAGCTGGTGCAGTGGTTTAAGAGTCGCAATATAGAGATTATCGATATTCCTTTCCCGCAAGTACTGGAACTGGGAGTTAATGTGGTGGCCCTGGGGAATGATCGAGTGATGCTACCCAAAGCCAATACTGGCCTCGCGGAGAAGTGTCGGGCCCATGGTCTTGAGGTAATTGATCCGGATATCTCCATGATTACTCCCGGAGGTGGTGGTGTTCACTGTATGTGCCAGCCTCTGCGTAGAGAGTCCGCGCTAAAGCCCTAACAAGTGCCCTGAAAGAATAGCTCGGTGATCTATGAGCCACCGGGTTATTCCCGTCAACGAATGTGGTTGGTTATGAACTCGCCTCTGGGCTTATAGTCGTTAATATGAATCGCCTGTCAAAGGCGGCTCGCGGCTATACACCCGGTTATCAAGCCTTTTGTGCTAACTAATAAGATAAAAGTGGTTTCCCTTGGGAAAGGCATAGAAATTTCGCGCTAATCAACGGAAATCTGTTTATTTGTGGTTGCACACTTAGGCCAAGATCCTATTAGTATTCCGGAAGCACTATCAGAAGCTCTGCGTTTACTCACAGCTCTGTTTTTTTGGCCGCTGCGGCTGTCTATCAGTCTTAAATGATTCGAACCCGGAGAACATTATGCAAAGCGCATGTGCGGAAATTCAGGCCCAGGTAAACGAGCGTATCCTGGAAATAACCATCAATCGCCCTGAGCGCAAAAATGCACTGACTATGGCTATGTATACTGCCATGGCAGAGTTGCTCAATAGTGCAGTCAATAATAGTGAAATCCGCGTAGTTATTCTCACTGGTGCCGAGGGCATTTTTACCAGTGGCAACGATTTGACAGATTTTCTCGGTGGCTCTGCAGAGGGTGAGGAGTCTCCGGTATTCCAGTTTATGAGCGCACTTTACAACTTTCCCAAGCCAGTGGTTGCAGCAGTGAATGGCCCTGCAGTGGGTATCGGTACCACTATGCTGTTGCACTGTGATCTGTCATTTGCCGGACATGATGCCCTGTTCCAAATGCCGTTTGTCAACCTGGGGTTATGCCCTGAGTATGGTTCCAGTTACTTATTGCCTCGTATTGCCGGCCACGCAAAAGCATCGGAATTATTGCTATTGGGCAAAAAGTTTAGTGCTCAGGAAGCTGTGGAGATCGGTATCTGTAATGCGGCGGTGGAGCCGGAGCAGGCGATTGTTCGGGCCCGAGAGGTGGCCGCTGAGCTAGCGGCGAAGGCACCGGCTGCCGTGCGGCTTTCCAAGCAGTTATTGCGTCGCGCAACCCAGGAAAAGGGTTTGGAGATTATTCAGGAGGAGGGTCGCCATTTCCAGGACCGCCTCACTTCTGAGGAGTTTAAAGAGGCGGCTACTGCCTTTATGGAGAAGCGCCCTGCAGATTTCTCAAAGTTCGATTAAAAAAGTGGCCGCTGATGCGGCCACTTTTTTGTTTGCTTAATATCTGCGTTTTCTATGGTGAGGGCGAGAAAGGTAATTGACAGCTTGATCGGGCTGGTCAGTAAAAATTCCATCGACGCGCAGTTGGTAGGCGGCAAAGTGGAGGAATTGGTTAAAACTATCGAATTCCTCTGGAAGCTTCTCCGGGTCGGCACGAAAAGTATAGGGGTGAACTTGGAGATCCCTGCGATGGGCACGGCGGACGATATTATTGGCCCTTGGCTTACCATCCTCAACTTCTATTAACATGGGGTACCAAGGGCCGATGCCATCGGCATAGCTGGTGATTTTGCGCATGCCTCCAGGCTCCAGCATCCAATCGTAATCATAATTTTGAATTATGCCATCAATCTCAATCAGTTTTTCCCCCCAGCTGGTTGCAGCAATAAGCTGAACGAGGGAAAGATCCATCCCCATGGCGGGCATTAGTTCAAACTTGATACGTTGTAACTCTTCTGCATCGAAGCACTGTAAAAAAACTTTTTGTTGTTTGTCGCTATAGCCGTATTCCTTAAGTTTTTGCAAAGCGATTGTGGCGATATCTTTTCCTTCCCAGTGGTGGAAGTATGGTTTTTTTATTTCTGGATAAATACCAATTTCATATCCAAGGGATTTATTTAAACCCTGGATGAGTTCTATTTCTTCTTCGAAAGTGGATAGTTGAAAACTGGATTTCCATAGGGGGAAGCGATGCGGATATTTTGCCTGAGGCCCATCCTCGCCTATTGAGAAAGCTTCGCTAACACGGAGCTTTTTTAATTCTTCCAGCGTGAAATCGATAGTGTAGTAATGCCCATCTTCACGAGCTCGTCCAGGAAATATCTCTGCAACATTGGTGGTGCTATCGAGGTAGATATCATGCATCACGATCAGGTGATTATCTTTGCTAAGAACCAGATCCTGCTCAATATAATCTGGTCGCATAGCATAGGCCATGGCCTTTGCTTCGAGAGTGTGCTCTGGTAAGTAAGCAGAGGCACCACGATGAGCAATAACCAAGGGGGATTCGGCTCCAGCGGTACTGTTTTCAGCACAGGTGATATTTGCACTGGCAGAGCCAATGAGTAATAAGGTAGACAGAATTCTTTTGAACATTTGTAAGAGATCCCAAATAAGTGTGGGAAGCTTTCTAGCAAAAGAATATGACAGAGATATATCAATGCTAAAGTGGTTAAATATAGTGTGAACCATAGGGCATTTAGATTTGCTCAACGGTTTCAAGTGGCAAACCGGGCTTATTGCCCGGTTGAACTGGTTGTAAGACGCTTGCCTTTCTGATGGCAATTTATACTGATACTTCTTGAGGCCAGAGGTGTTGTGCAAATTGCTGCCGCAAGTCTTTCTTGCTAATTTTTCCCGTAGCGGTATGGGGGATTTCTGAGGTGATGATACAGTCATCAGGAATCCACCATTTTGCGAAGCGTCCGTGAAAAGCGGCGAGAATCTGTTTGGCTTCGAGCTTTTCGTCGGTCTCTGGCACCACGATCAATAGTGGCCGTTCGGCCCATTTTTCATGAGCGACACCTATAACTGCTGCCTCGGCAACTCCATCAAGGGTTATAGCGAAATTTTCAAGCTCAATGGAAGATATCCATTCTCCCCCAGATTTAATCACATCCTTGGTTCGGTCGGTGATGGTCAGAAAGCCTAAAGAGTCTATAGTGGCCACATCGCCGGTATCAAACCATCCGTCCACCGTGAGCGCAGACTCTTCGGCTTTATAGTAGCGTTCGCAAACCCAAGGGCCTCTTACCTGTAGTGTGCCAAAAGCAATACCATCGTGAGGAAGGGGGCTGCCGAGAGGGTCTACAATTCGCATTTCTACTCCAAACCCCGCACGGCCCTGCTTCAGGCGCAGGGCCTTGGCTTCATTCTTAGGTAAATATTCATCTATGCGGGCATTGTAGGTACCAAGTGGGCTCATCTCTGTCATACCCCAGGCATGATGGGTATAGACACCATGCTTTTCTTCAAACTCTTCCATGATACTCCAAGGGCAGGCAGAGCCGCCGACGACCACACGGTTCAAGCTAGAGACCTTTTCTCCACTTTCACGCAAATATTTGAGAAGTGCTAGCCAAACGGTGGGCACGCCAGCGGCGATGGTGACTGACTCTTGTTGTATAAGTCTACTAAGCGTTTCACCACAACCCATTTTAGGGCCTGGTAAAACTAACTTAGCGCCAACAGCAGGTGCCGCGTAGGGAATGGACCAAGCATTAACATGAAACATGGGCACTACGGGAAGGATGGCTTCATCGCGGCGTATGGCGAAGACATCGGGCATTAGTACCCCGTAGGTGTGCAGTGTCATTGCTCGGTGAGAGTAGAGGACTCCCTTAGGGTTCCCTGTGGTGCCGGAGGTATAACAGAGAGCGGCGGCACTTTGCTCATTCAGTTCCGGCCAGTGGAAATCGCCAGAATGATTATCGAGAAGCTCTTCATAGCAATAGTAATTATGTAGAGTGCTTTGGGGCATATGAGCCCTGTCGGTTAAAACGATGAAACCCTCTACGCTGTTGAGTCTATCAACCATTTTTTCAATAAGCGGAACAAACATTGGGTCGATAAACAGCCAGCGATCTTCGGCATGCTCGACAATATAATGAATTTGTTCAGGAAATAAGCGTGGATTGATGGTATGGCAAACAAATCCGCTACAGGAAGTCGCATAGTAGAGTTCAAAATGACGATGGTCATTCCAGGCCAGAGTGCCGATACGATCTCCATTGTTAGCTCCAAGTCTGGCTAGGGCCTGGGCAAGTTGGGCAGAGCGTTTAAAGGCCTCTTTGTAGGTGTAGCGAAACTGAGGATTATCCTTAGTAATGGAGACAATTTCACTATTGGGTGAATTACTCAAGGTGTGCTGCATGATACCGGTTAGGGTAAGTTGTGACTGCATCATCATGCCGTTCATTTAAAGCTCCTATTATTATGGTTTTTAGCACTTGATCTATATAGGGTTGTGCGGATCGATATTTATGCCTTGCTATGAATGAAGAATAAAAAGAATACATTGTACTGTGCATAAGTTGTGAATATGTTTCTATGCACTTAATTAAAGTATCCATACACCACTGATGTTACTGGTATAGAGTGTTCTTCAATTGTGAGTAAGGTAGACCAATGGGTCTCTATGGAGAATGAAAAATTCTGCACGTATAGTGAATTCCGTAAGTTATTATTTAATTTTCCATACGGTATTTCTCAGGTATACAGAATATTGCTACAAATGCCAAGAATAATTGAAAGGTGGTAGCTTTTTTACTGGATTATTTTGATCCATTCACCGGGCTCTGGTTCGCCCCGAGGATAATAACCATTGAGAAGTCGCAGCTGTTCCTCAGCATATTCACCAATTTCCATGTGTCGTGCCAGGGAGGAAAAGGTAGTTTTTTCTGTGGCTTTTACGTAGCGCAGTCGTCTTATATCCTTCTCTACAATATCGGTTTCCCGCAAGGGTCTGAAACTGCGAATACTGGTTAAAAATAGTGTGTCATAATGTTCAAGATCATCCTTTTTCTGCGATGATGCATTGGCCACTTTACCTTCCAGCATAAATTGACGGCTGCCATAGTAGATAATTGCAACTCGATCTAGATCAATATTATTCTTTTCAAGTGGTGGGACTTTACCTGTGTGTCCCTCTAGTCGGTATTGATTTAGTTTTTCATCTTGTTCCAGCTTGCGTAAATCGTACTGCTCACGCAAGGCCATATCTGCGGGTTGATTCCCCTCACGCTTAGCGACCTTAATCGTAATTGTTGCTGATTGGTCAGGAGCTGTGCCTACGATGGAGGAGCGTTGATTGGCTACTGTCCAACCATCAGGAAACAGCAGTGAGAAGCCTAAACGTTTATGATTAAAACGATTTTTATTGGATTGCCTGGCATTATCACCGTAAACAAGACCATCAGTTTTTTCACGGTAATAGGCTACTTTAACATCCTTGCTCTCTTCAGGTAGGGTACCTGCGGCCTTGACTACTTCCTGTAGACGAATATCGTTGCGTGGGTGAGTAGAAAAAACGCCATGATATGTCTGCGGTTTTTTACCCTCCACACGCGCCCGTCTGCGGGCGAAGATTTCCTGATCTTTTAGTATGCCAATTACATTGAGCATTGCGGTGGGATCATAACCGGCTTTGAACATATACTGCGCACCAAAGCGGTCTGCCTCCAACTCCATTTCCCTCCCATAACCTTTCACCGCAGCAGTACTCCAGAGATTTGCTGCATCACCAACAACCCGGCTACCTGTTACCAATACAGATAATACTGATGCGGCACTGGCACCAGTGGCAGCGGTTTTTTGACGAACGGCATGGCGTGCAGTGATATGGCCTATCTCATGGGCGAGCACAGCTGCCATTTCTGCTTCGGAGTGAAGGTAAGTCAGCAGGCCGCGATTGATATATACATAGCCTCCAGGTAGGGCAAAAGCGTTGATATCCTGGCTATCGATAATCGTGAAGTGATACTTGATGTCGGGCCTATCGCTGGCTGCCGCTACTTTTTGCCCTACGTGGTCAACATAGGCGGTGAGTACTGGATCCTGGTAGATAGGGGTGCTTTCGATCAGCTTTTCATGCATTTCTTTGCCGATAGAAATCTCTTTATCCTCGGACATCAAGACCAGATCGGGTCGGTTGGTGGCCGGGTTGAAAGCACATGCAGTACATACAAAGACCAATAAAAAGACGTACCACCGAAAGAAATTTTGCATTAACCCTGCCTCCCTGCTTATTTATTGTTTAAGAACTGCTGCCTGCTGCGGGTACCAAAAATTGCTGTAGCTGCACGGCCATCCCTTTACAAGCATTGTTTTGTACCCGTGCGATCAGGGGGATTGGTATTACGATGGCGGGCATATAAGATGTGCCTTTGGCATCTGCGCTCAGCTTTCCGGACAGCTCTCGATCGCGAAAATCCCATACTGATGCTTCATAATCAGATTCCTTATCCCAGGTACCGAAACCGAAACAACCAGCTCCGCCAGTACTGATCGTGCAGCTTATTGAGCCGGCACTGGCAGTGGTTTCTGTAGAGCCGTCTATCCAGACGATGTATTTCACCCCATAAGACTCCATACGTTCACGGACCTCTTTGTTTTCCATAAGGCGATCGAGTGAACGCACATGCATGGGGGCGGTTCTTGGCTCGAACCAGGGATACATAAGATCAACAAACTCTTTTTCGGGAATAATATTAACCCCCATCTCAGGATTGTGTAATTCTCTGCCAACACAGTCGATAAGATTGGGTTCCGTTTCGTAATCACTGGAATGGCGACGCCCTAATATCACCACGGAATCCCCAGCCGCAAGTTCACCATCGCTACGTCTGTATTCATCAATAACTACAGTGGTGCATCCGCTAAGGATGAGCAGGGATATAACAATTAATGGCTTGAACACGATGAAACCCTCTATTCAGCCTGTGGGGACTTTACTTTAAATTCCTGTAATGACGCAGATCTAATCCTGCCAGAGAGAAATGCCTGTAGCTCGGGAACCTTTTCGAAACCTGTATATAAGGTTGCACCTGCATCGCGAAGAGCAATATTGATTGCCTGGGTTAAGGCCTGCTCTTGGGACTGTAAAAAGGCGGTTGGTGTTTTACCGTAAGCAGTGATCACCCAGTTGGCAACTTGGTTTCCCTGGGAGTCATAGGCGTTCATATCATATTTGATCCACACCTCAAAAATATTGACTCTTGTTTCTCTGGGCATGGTGAACTGAAGTTCACGGACTTCCGGAACTATAACAAGCTCAACATTAGCGGGGACATCTTTAGGGTATTCAGAAAGTGAGATAGTATTGACAAACATAGAGCGGAGAACTGTTTCAAATAGATTTCCCTGTGCTCTGCCAGTATTTATTTTCCATTCCTCTCGGTCCTCACTATCCTCCTGATAGGTATAATTTTTGAAATCCTCGCTCAGATAGATACCCACTGAGAGTGGAAATTGATGACCTACAGGGGCGGGATAGTTTCCTTCAACCTGAACCGTATGGGAGCAGGCCGTAACAATTAGAGAGAGAAAAACCACAATCGCCAGGTGAAATGTGGGTGTCTCCTTTATCCTGTGCTTCATGCATGACTCCTGATAACAATCAGCTAGCGAAAATCATTAAGTCCAACAAAAGTGCCACCATTACGATAGGTTAGTTCTCTCATCAGCGCGGCAAAACGTAATCCGGTAGTTTGCAAATGCGGAGGCCTGGAAAACTGTATTGGGAACCCTACTGCGTGGATGCGAATATTGCGTTTACCCTCTCCATGTTGGGCATTGACTCGATCCACAGCCAACATGACATTGCGAATTGATTTCCCTGTAAATTCATCACCTAATACATAGATGCTAATTTTTTTACTGGGATCGTAGAAACTACGCACGGCTTTTTGTATGCCCTCTACAGGACTAGAGTTACTGAAAGGGTTCCATGTTTTTAATCGTTGGAGGATCGCCTGGCGACGTCCAGGGGTATCGGGGATCCACTTGTTGCGGTAATTGAAAAACATGTAATCCCCCATGTCATTCATTACCTGAATACCTTTGACGTTGGGATACAGGTCTAAAGTATTGACCATTTCCGCCATCATGCGGTCCCAACCATAGTTAAACATACTGCCGGAGGTGTCGATAATGAAAAGAATGTATTCACTGTCGACTGGTATACCACCTATGACATTATTTTTACGCTGGTAGTTTTCGCCGAGTAGGCGACGCATTTCTTCGGTCATCGTCTGAAGAGCGATAGTCAATTCACCCTTCAACTTGCCTTCCTGGCTTTGTCCTTCCGTTTTACTGGCGTAGACGGCCTGCAGAGCTTGAAGTTCTCCACGTAGATTGGCAATGCGCTTGCGCTCAATGTCAATCTGTTCGCGCTTGGCGTTGAGGTCCCGGTTGAGGACGGTGGTTTCACCACGAATTTCTGCGATTTGTTCTTGAAGCTCTATAACCTGAGCCTCCAGATCTATCTCCGCTTCTTCCAATACAATGGGCTCGGCTGTTTTGGCAATCATTAACAGCAATACAATAGCGCCAAATCCACAGCAAATGACATCGAGAAAGGAGATGCTGAATTCTTCTTGGCGTTTTTTCTTTGAAGAACCAATCATGGCCAATCCCTTGATGGGGCGAGAAAAGATCCTTGAGTTTGCATGGCCAGTTTCCAGTATTCACTGGCCGCGAAAGGGTCGCCTTCCATTGGAGTGAGAATGATATTGATCGGAACATTCTTGGGAAGCACTTTAACCGCACGTTTGAATAAATTACGGCGTTCCCTACCTGAGACAGTGGCACTTCTGGGTGGCTTCATACCTTGTGTAGGCAGGCCATCGGTGATCAAAATAATGTTATCGGGTAAAGGTGTCATGGCGTGAATGGCATTGAATACCCTTTCTAAACTAGTGCCATTTTCTGGCACGATTTCATCCAATTGTTTGATTGCTTTATCCAACTGGTCACGATCATCTACATTGAGCCAGCGATCTTCCGTCCCGGTGATTGCGGCGCGAAAAGATGTATTGAAAGTATAGATCTGGTACTGACTGTCTGGTGGTAACTGGGCGGTGAGCCAGGAAACGGTATTGATGGCCCGACGCCATTTTTCTGTCTGACGTTTAACCCTTGATGACATATTGCGGGCGCGAATAACTTTGATAAGTTCATCACCGAGCATTGAAGCAGAGGCATCAAGTAAAATCAGGATGCGATTACCACCAAGTCGAAGCCCTGTAAGGTATTGACGGTCACCATCTCCACTATATTTGCGGACATTGTTACCGAGCTTCTTATTTTCTTTCTCTAAGTCCTTTTTGGCCTGTTCTAATTTTTTGAGTTTGTCTTGTAATCTTTTTATGTCTTCCTTTTCATCAATACTGTCCACTTCGGCAATATTGCCTTTTACCTCCTCTATTTGTTCGAGTATACGACGTGCAAGTCCTTGTGCCTCTGCGAGTTCATCGCTGACGATATCCAAGGTGTTGCGTGCCAATACAAGGTGCTCCTCCCCAATTTCAACCTCTTCCTGTAGCAGGTTGACTTCAGCGCTCAAGTCCTCAGTTTCTACTTCGATTTCGTGATCGGAGCCATGCTTAATAATTAGAAAAATTAGTGCAACCGCACCAAATCCACAGGACATAATGTCTAGAAAAGATAAGCTGAAGGTAGAAAAGCGACGCTGTTTACGTCTCATAGCGTTCCACACTGATTGCAGTTATGACGTCATGGCGATCTGCAATTCCGATCTTATCTCCGGCGTTTAGGTTAACCGGTGCTGCAATTTCCTCACCGTTAAGCATCAGACGAATTCCCGCATCTACTCTTAATGCAAGACGCCCCGCATGGTTGGTAACCGTCGCTGCTGGGTGCTCAGGAGGGGTGGGAGTAACCTGAAATTTATCTTCGTGCCAGAAAACAAATAGTGGTTGTTGTGCGGCAAGGGCGCGATGGCCATATAAAAGATGTGTGGCTACGGCTTCTGAAGGTGCCTCTAAATGTAGGCTGATTTCACTTTCCGGGGCGGCTCTGACACTGCTCACTAATCGCAAAGCAGAGTCAGTACTGCGCAACTCTTTCCAGCGATTCTTAATAGATTGGGCAGTGCTGTCCCTGGATAGAAGATGCATACGCTGGGCTATCTGCAGACCACCGGGAATTTCTGCCCAGCGATGGGATATAAAGCTCACACTGCCACTATCTGCAAGGTTTTCAATCATTGCCCGAACACGGGAAAGAATAGGAGCTGTAGCGTCCTGAAGTTGGCGCAAAGATATTTTTGCCGTACGATCATCTAACTCTGCAAGAACCTCTCCCTGACTCATTGCGCGGCTGACCCACTGGGGCATCAAATCATAGAGTTGCTGTTCGGATTCTGCAGAGTGCAGTGGATCAAAACGACACTGCATAACGAAAGCATCCGTGAAAACTCTTGCCCAGGCCTCTTGAAAATGACATAGGCCTGCATCTGCAACACTCTCCGATGATTTTACGGTGGCTTGGTTATCCACCGAAATACGGGAAACGAGAGTTTGATGTAGTTGCAGTTCTACATGCATTTGCAATCCAGCGGGGGCCAAGTCACCAATAGCAGCACTGGCAGAGTCAACCAGGCCAACCACATTCATATTGCTTTCTTTAATAATCCCGAGTAACAGCGCTAATTGCTCGCGGGTAAAATTGCCTGGTACTGCTAGCACCAGTTCTTCGGGAAGATCACAGTGTTCGGATATTTCTTGTAAGTGGCAGTAGGCAAGATCGGCATGGTGGCGGCAGCGCTGGTTGGTTGATTTTAAAGATTCTAAACTCAGCCTTCGCCAAAACTGGTTGTTGACTTGGGTGGGGTGACTGCGGGCACGCATTTGCGCTGCGGTGCCTATGTGAATACGTCCCGGTTCAATTACCGCAATACCGGGGCTTTCCAGAACTTCCGTGGTATCGATAAAAACTCTTAAACCACAGTCATTGATTTCAAGGACACCTTGTCCCATGGAGTATTCCTCGCGGCGAATATCCGAGATGATAATTTTGAGTTCGGCTAGCTGATTTTGAGAAATCTCAGCAGGCGGTTATCGCAATAGTTCTGTGTATCCAAGACCAGTCTTTCTTGCATAAGCTGTAACTGGTGGGTAAAAAACATAATGACAATGCTGATCACCAGGGCAATGAAGGTTGAGTTGAAGGCGACCCCAAGGCTTACGGTAACCCCGGCAATATCACCCTCTACTGCTTTATGGGCTTGAGACAGTGCCTCGCCGATGCCGCGCACGGTTCCGATAAACCCGATCGAGGGAATTGCCCAAGTGATATAGCGCACCATTGCTAATTCCGAGTCGAGCCGATCGCCCTCTGTTTCGCACACTTCTTTCACGGAATTGGAAACTGCAGCCACATTTTTGGTAGAACCGAATCTTTGTAGCGCGGTGAGTAGTGCTCTTGGCACGAGATAACTTCGTTCCTCTTCGGGTAGTGCTTGTATGGGGCGGGACAGGTCGCGGGTGTCTTCGGGTAATATAGGTGTGCCTTCGCTGATATTAAGAAGGGCTTTATCGAGCAGTTTACGCTCGCGTATGCTGCGGTGTGCCTTTAGGCCCATGATTGCCATGGCCCACAGCATCAGTACAAAGCAAGCTTCCTGCTCGTAGTCTTTCATCACAATATAAATGGAACGTTGCTGAACGTAGGTTTCTCCTGCTGCCTCCCGTGCAAGCTGTTCCTCTATCAAGGCATCTGCGTTAGGGCGAATGATGGCAACATAAATGGCGTGAACCAGGATAATAGATCCCAGCAGAGCAAAAATCTGGAACACAAAGTCTGAGGATTTGAATTTCATGATGGTGCCCTTGGCGGCTTCTCTTTTAAATATCCACAGGATAGGAAACAGATAAATCTTCAGAAATTTCTTCTGAAGACTTGTAATCATCTGAACGATTGCCCTTGCGTTTGTTTTTTTCTGTTTTTTCCTTGTTCGCCTGAGCAACGGTTATCTCATTGGTATCTTCTTTCTCTTGGGCAAATAAGTAAGAGGGTAAAAGAATGATGAGTATTAAAATGATCCTGAACATCTTCACTCCTTCTTTAATTAATCCAGCGCGCGACCCTAAATCCAATATCATTGCGGGGAGCTTCGCCATAATCACGGTAAGATAAACGCAGTTCGGTTAACCCTGAATGACGCCAGCTGGAGCCGCGAATTACATGGTAGTCGCCATCCTGTGGGCCAATCGGATTTTCTTCCAGGCGCGATGAGAGTCCGGTACCAATGGTATAGAGGTCGTGAATCCACTCAGAAACATTGCCACCCAAGTCGTATATACCAAGAGGATTTGGACTGTAACTGCCGACGGGAGCTGTGGCTGCATAGCGATCGCTATAGGTACGTAATACTGCCGGGACCAGCTTGGCAGCGTGGCTGTCGGCATAGTTACCAGAGTTGGCGCCGATAGGTAGTTCATTGCCCCAGGGGTATTTACGCATGGTGCCCTTATCATAGCGTGCCAACCAGGCCCATTCGGCTTCTGTGGGAAGACGATAGCCATCTGCCGCTGAATCAAACCCAACTATTTTGCCGCGCTCGGTTAGGTATACAGGGTTAAGACCTTCACGTTCACTGAGCCAGTTGCAAAATAAAGCCGCATCGGCCCAACTGACATTGACGACAGGCAGGTTGTCATTATCCAGGCTAACTCCATTCACATGCCTTGAGGTATGCATACGTTTAAAGCGTCTGAATTCTCCGTTAGTGACTTCGGTGGCTCCGATATAAAAAGGACGATTGAGAGCGACTTGGCGCATCACCTCATTGGCACGGCGCCCTTGTTCACGTCGTGAGGATCCCATAGTGAATACAGCATTGGGGCGCATTAACTTCATGGTTCCATTCGCGCCATGTTGATAGGATGCCGGAACCTGCTGCCAGCGAGCCTGCTCTTTGGTCAACAATACTGCGCGTACCGTCTGCTCCAGCTTGTCGCTTGGGATTACTCTGGTATCAAATGCTTGGTAGCCATTCTTCCTCACTTCAATTTTGTGACTTTTTGTTGGGAGGTTGAATGACTGTCCGCTTTTACCCGCATATTGCCCATCAATATAAACCTCTGCATCAGTGGGTACACTCGTTACAAATACCCTACCGTACACGGCGTTTAAGTTAACGCTGAGATCCCGTTCCATTCCGGCGGAAAGGTCTATGGTGTGTACTACAGAGGCGTAACCTTCTTTAAAAAAGCGTAATCGATGAGCTTCTCCTGATGACAATTCAAGTTCAAGAGGAGTGTGTCCGCGGAACTCCCCATCAACAGTTACACTGGCGCCTTCGGGAATTGAAACAACTCGTAATAGTCCATCGGCTGGGCCCAGATTTACCGTGGGAAGGGCTTGGTCCACACCGGCGGTAACTGCTATTGGGACATCGACAGTTTTATGTTCTGGTAGGGAGATGGAGACAACCCTATCCCCTTGCACCAGCTCTGTATTGAGAGGTGTTGTGCCAAGAGTTTTTCCATTGGAGGTGACAGTGGCACCTGGGGGATTACTACTAATACGTATATTGGCCCAGGCTGGACGAAGTTTTGCTTGCAAGCGATGAGTGTTGTCGAGCCCTTCGACTTTGATTACTTGGGTATAGGGGAGATAACGATCGGAGAGAATTGTTACCCGAAGGGAACCTGGACGTATATTTTCCACCAGTCCGTTTGTATTGGGCACTTCACCGCCATTGATTATTATTTTGACTGGAACCGGGGGGTCTGTTTCAACTTGCAGATGGCCTGGCAGCTTATCCAGGGTCACTGCATGGCGGCTGTGCCCATCGCTGCCGACTTCAACCTCACCACTCTTGGATAAATAACCATCTGCACTGATGGTGTAACTGTAGTTTCCGGGAAGCACCAGATGTCCATCTCCCAGTGGCAGGGCAAAGCCATCAATATTGACTTTTGCATTGTTAGGCACGGTTTCAAATATGAGGGAGCGGGCGATGACTAAGTAGGTCAGCGCCAAGAGACTTAATAACAGGCAGGCCGCTACTACCAGTGCACGCTTGGACAGGAACAGGCGAGCACGGTTAGAGCTGACTTGAACCGGTGTGAAACCTATAGGTTCGATGAGAGGTGAGTCATCGATTACAGGTTCATTATCGCGAACTGAGACCGCCTCTTTCACTGCCATTTACACTTCCCTATTGCTGTGTCGTTATGGAGTTATCGCAATAATCTGGTACCGATGAAATACGCGCCAAAGCGCATCGGGTACCAAGGCTGGGTTGGATGTTTTTTGTGTGAAATAAAGCTTAGCTCGCTGCCACCGGAGGGTTGGCGATCAGCGAGCCGTTTGTCACAGAACACCTCTTTTCCTGTGAATGAATCTTCTGATTCATCTTAGGATTTGCCCCTTGCGCATATCTTCTTTATTGGATTTTCATCTCGCTCAGGGGTTCTTGTCTTCAGCTATTATTAGCGCCGTTTACTTTCTCTGCGCACTGAATGACCACTTCGGTGACAGGTTTTCCGGGTTTTACAATGAACTCACGCCGTACATCCCGATACCCATCGCGGGTACCAATGGCTGTGTAGCGACCGGGTTTTAAGGCGATTTCTCGTTGGTCAAAATTACCCAGTCGTCCAACATGGTAAATCGTGACACTGGTACTACGATCGGATTTGAAACGAACGGGTAGAGGTATCAGAGCTTGGGTAAGCGCATTTTCTAGGTCTTCTATTTGCTGAACTAAGCGTGGTGTTTGACTGTTTACTTTACGTGCATCGGCTAAGATAGTGCGGGCAAAGTGGTTGCGCTTACCTTCACTAAGGGTAAGGGGGTCTTTGAGTAATTCTTGTAACTGATCATCTAATTTGGCCCTGACAGAAGAGCGTGCCTTCCCCGTAACTGCAGCAACCAGGCTACTATCCTTTTTCAACAAGGCCGTATAACTTTTAAGAGCATCACGCCAATCTTCTTTTTTTTCCTGTGAGCGTGCCAAGCTCAGTAGTTTATTAATTTTCTCCCGCTCCATACCATTTTTTGCCTGTTGTAGGCCGATGGTCGGTGCTTTAGCAGTAGGCTTTAATGCTTGCGCTTGATTGAAGAATTGTTTTGCGGATGTGTAATTTTTATCGGCAATCGCTGCGTAGCCCGAAGACATAGCCTTTTGGTAGTCTCTCTCAGTGATTTCTATTTCAACCTTTGCCAGTAATGCTTGAGCTTCAACAGTCTCAGGGTCAACCGAGAGTGATTGCTCAAGAGATGACTTAGCTTGGTCTAGGTCGGAATCGGAGTAGGCGTCTTTTGCCTGAATATATCTCCACCAGGCAGAGGGTAATTTATCGGTCCGCTCAAGCCCCTTGAGACCTCTTGGGTGATCTTTAGAGATAGTAAGTACAAGATTAAATGCATCTAGTGCAGAATCCTTATCCCCTATATCCAAAGCACGTTTACCCTCGCTAAGATGTAACTCAATTCGCTCGGGAATACTGTCACGCAATGTCTCTAGTGCTTGTAAGGATTCCCGGTATTTTTCCAGAGCTTGCATGAATTGTCTTTTTCGATAAAGGCTATCAGCCTTTAGAGCTAGATCTTCAGCGGAGTAGAAATCTTCGAATGCCCATAACTCAACCTGACGTTCTTGTAGCTCCTCTTTAAGGGCGAGAATATCTTGCAGAATTTTTTGCACATCCCTGCGTTGCTGCATGATTTCAGCATCGGAATAGGGGGATGCCTGTGCCGGATCTTCCTCGGGTGCATTTATTGTTTTGGCAACAGCGGTTTTATCGGTTTGTAATTTTGGAGTTTGCACAACTTGGGGAAGTCCCCAGAAAACCCCTACCAAGCCACTGAGCATTACTGCCCCCAGCAAAAAAGGCCAGTATGAATTTTCCCTTTCCGGCTTGTCAGTTTTAGGGCTGGTTTTCTTGGGGATGCGAGCTTCCTCACCGCCAAAGCTAAACTCTGCGGGCTCGATCGGAGTTGAATCTTCCTTGGTGTTATTGCGGTGCTGCATAGTGATTCCGCCGTTTTATTAAGTTACCCAGTGAAGATCTTGGGTGCTTGCTAAGGGTTAAAATCTGACCGGTTTACCTCGATAAGGTCTGCACTTCATATACTGGTTTCGGAAGACGCTGTTTCGGCTTCATAAATTTCTTTCAAGATTTCCCTCCACTGACGATATTGGTTCTCTACTGTGCCGCTCAGGGTGACGGTGCGATCTTCCAGTTCGACAATTTGTGGTTCGACTTCAGCCTCCATGGAGTCTCCCAATTCCTGCAGAGCTTCCAGATGCATCTTGGCATCTGCGCGACGATCAAAGCCGCTCTTAATTAAATAACCGCCAGCACCAATACCTACCTGTCCAGCAGCCTGGGCACTGCCTCCTCCTGCACCGGCTGCGGCAATACCGCCGATAATGGCCGCGGCTCCCATGATGGTGTGGTTGCGGGCTTTACGCTTGAGTTCGCGCATTTGCCGAACTTCCTCATAGCTGCGTGCTCGCCACTCTTGGTAGGGTACTTCCATAGTTTTGGCAAAAGTGCCGTAGTATTCCTGGAGTGTGTCCACAAATAGATAATCGCGCTCACGGATTTTTCGTACTCGCTGCAACATAGGATCATTTTCTGCAGGTAGAGCGCTCAGGTAATAAATACCTTCTTGGCTTTGCTGCAGATAGCGCGTAAAGGCTTCGGGGGAAAAGCTCCTGGCGAAGCGCATCTCAGAGATAGTGCGGATTTCAGCAATCTGTTGATTGGATAGCCCTTGTCGATAATTCAACATGTCATTGGAAACCCGGTTATAGATTCCCTGAAAGGCATCTCCTTCAGTAGGGTGCTTACGATCATAGGCGTAGTGAGAAGCGTATTCCGAATATTCCTTGGTAAACCAGCGTTGACCACGGGAATCGGTAACGGTCACTTCCATGGTGAGAATTTCACCATCGGATTGGATTATCTTTCCAGAAACTGTTACATCAATATTGGTGCGGGCAGATGGGATAACTCTCACTGCCCCCCAACCCAGGCTGGACTGCAATGAGTCAGCCAGGGTAACTGCCATAAAGCGGGACTCAGCCTGGCGTAATTCGGGAAAGACCAGGGTGTCTTCGTCAACTTCAACAGTGTCTATACCGGGATCGAACTGGATAACGCCGACGTCCAGCAGGCGCTCTTCCGCAATATTTTTGTCCTCAATGGTGAGGGGAGTAAATGCAGTAGTTCGTACTTCGGTTGTGGTACATCCGCTAAGTAGTGCTAGCAGTAACCCAGCAGTTATCAATGCGAGCCGAGCTGTAAATAAACAGCGATAGTTTTTTCGAGTTAAAAGTGCCATCTATGCGTCCTCTGTAACTACTTCGTCGCATTTTTATATTTTCGATACTCTTCCCAGAGCTTTTCCCGTAATTCAGGATCGGTCTCCCGTGTGGCGGCTTCACGAATTTGTCTTGCCACTACATCGTCATCGGTACCACTGGGAATATCTGCAGGCACCACTGGCTGTGAGCCGCTGTGGTTGTACTCCCCTTGGCGCCCCTTAGTGGGTAAACCGGGGCCTGTTACCTGGCCGCTGGAATTGTTTTGCTGTGGGCCCCCGCCGCTGGGTGCTCCGCTTCCGGGTGGAGGGGGGATTTCGGCTTCCGCAGATTCAATGAGATCTTCCAGTGATTCTCCCGGTGGCGCTTCATCCATTGCCTCTTCCTCGCCCTCTTTTGAAGCGGAACCAGGCCTGTTACGGACATAGTCCCGTTCACGCAGGATCATGCCGTCGTAGCTCACCATGGTGGATTCGAAGCGGCCCTCAAGCTCTGCGACTCTCTCCGCGGCTGTGCTGGGAACTTCATTGGGCGCACTGCCAGCGCGAGTAGAGCCATTACTGGGTTGACCGTTGGTGGACGCACTGCTACTTGAGGCCGAACTACTCGACGAGGAGCTGTTCGAGGAAGAACTACTTGATGAGGAGCTACTTGAAGCCGAAGCTGTTTGCTCCTCCTCGGAGAAGTCGATCTCATCCGGCGGGGTGCCGTCCTGGCTAGAAGAGGGATCTGGAGGCGTACGTCTTTCATCCGGAGATTGCTGTGAATCAGTGTAGACAGGGGATGATGGAGAGCGATTGCGGGAATCTGCCTCCGGCATGCTATCACCTGCTGAGGGTTCACGGGAGGAACGTTGATTTTCACTGGAAGCTGTTCCGGACTTTTGTTGGGACTCTCGCTGTGCCGTTGGCATATTCGCGCTGGGTTGGCTCGAAGAACGACTACTGGGTTGCCCACCACTGCTACTGGACTGTGACTGGTTAGAGCTCTGTGAACTACTGCTAGAACTGCTGCTTGATGAGGCGCTGCTCTGAGACTGAGATTGCGAGCTGGAAGAGGGCATCGCCGGTGGTTGTGATTGGGTTTGCTGGCTTTTACATCCAGTAATCACTGTAGTCAGTACAACGACAGAGAACAGAGTGTGCCAGCTAATGCCCTGGCGGTGACTTTTTCGTACCGCTTTCCGAGTTGTCATCTCTTTTCTCCTAGAAGGGCTTGGCGTTATGCCGGGAGGGCGCGATCAATTCTGCGACTCCCCGGCTGCCCGGAAAATGGCTGGTGTGGAAATTTAAAAGTAGTTGTTATTTGATTATTTGCGCGCTCTCCACAACACATCACTCAGTGTCTTTTCAGTGAATCACTCAATCGAAAACAAAGCGCTGAACAATACCGCGTGTTGCTACCGCTTCACCATCTTCAAAGCGCGGCCGGAATTTGGCGCGTTTAAGTATGTTTCGGACTTTGGAGCGAATCTGTACTTTATCGGATGGGTAGGCTCTGAGGATTTTAATATTGCGTGCTTTGCCAAAGGCAGTGACATCGTAAGAAACAGTGATATGTGAGTTGGCCAGGGCTTTGCTTTCCGATTCCAAAATCGGCAGGGCAGGAAGTGCGATCGGGCGACCAAAAATATCCTCAATTTCATCGCTGGAGGCACCATTGTCCCACAGAGATTTATAAGCCTCTCCATAAGTGCGGCGCGCGGAATGCCATTTATTGAACATCATATACCAGTCGCCCAACTCGACTTTTGCTTTTGCAGATGCGGCCGGGGGCGATTGAGGGTTACGCTGGTAGACATCAACGATTCGGGTAATCGCTTTTTTGCCAGTATTGAAGCTCTTCATTCGATAGTGGTCTACCATACTGCGCTGACTTACATCGGGGCCGCCGCCAAAGCTGGTATTGACGACGAGCGGCGCCTGGGCCTCTCCTTTGTAATTGGCGAGATAGTAATTCGTTGCTTTCAGCCCGCGTAGTGCGTCCACAAGACGTAGATCGTTGGAGCCAAAATTTTTGCTGATGATATCGACTGCGAGGGTGTAGAGCTTGGTGGCGTTGATTAGGTGCTCGACCAGAGTCTCACCTTTCTTCTCAACATAAGACTGTAGGTGCCAGCGACTCAGGTTATTGATTACAGGCAACATCCGAGGATCTTTTTTACCGTAATTTTTTTCGTGCAACCAGTAGAGATACTGTTGGTTGTCGTTGGCTTCTTCCCATTGATTCAACGCAATCTGGCTTTCTATTAAGCGTTCAATCATCGGTATCTGGCTGAGGGAATAGAGGCCCTCATTCACTCTATTAACTAACATTGCACGGCGGAATTCGGTGGCGGCTTCCTCATGGGCTCCAGCTTTCTGCAGTGCAGTGGCCAGGCCCAGCAGCTGCTCATCAATACCGATACCATAGGCACCATACTCAGCTTCAAGATCTTCAATGCGTTCACGGTAATATTCGACAGCCTCTGAGGGGCGCAGTTGTCTTCGGTTTTTTTTCAGCGGTTTGGAGGCGGCTTCAATAAAGGCCTGGGGAGGGCCTTTCGGATCTGGATTCGCAGTGGCGTCATCTGCGGCAATGGCGCCGTTACACAGCAGTGCTGTGGCTGTAAACATCAAGCCGATAGCAAGGCGATTGCAGGTATCTATCTGTGTCACGATTGAACCACTTCCATTCCGGTTTACTTTGCCCACAGCTGTGCAATAGGCCTTAGCCATCACGCAGGGGTGTGGATCTCGTCTCCGCCCGATCGCCGGAAAACCGACAGATACGGTGGAAGCTCTCTCCTGAAATGTGGTTCTGTTACAACTCTGAAGGCACGTCTTTTTACTCATAGCCGCTCAGAGAAGCCGCATCCGGAGGCTTATTTTTGCGCTCCTGGCTGCGTATTAAACAGTATAGCCAGCACAGTCTGTCATCAGAGGGATTGTGACGGAGACTTCAACCAACCGGTGAATAGGTTACCGGGATGCCTGCGGGCACTCTTTCGGTTTAGCAGCTGGGGAGAAATAGCAGTGCCGAAGGTCGGCAAGTAAGTGCCAAAAATTTTTAGAGTAAATTTAAGTGACTACTCGATGGCTCTGCGCTGCAGGGGTAAAAACAGGAGTATTTGGATTTTCATCCTATATGAATAGGTTTGATTAGGTGAAAACGGCTAAAGCCATGGGGTCTGTGGTCACTACATTTGGATTGCTGGCCGACAGGCGCCATAATCAGCCGATTCGAATGAGAGGAGAGTGCCGGTGAGCATCTATATCGATCCCGAAGTGGCCGCAAGCCTGCGTGGATATGAAATACCCGAGAGGCTGGGCTTCGGGACGGCAATGGCCCCTATAATGTTTCGTGCAGTCTATCAGGACGGTTGTTGGAGTCAGGGTGAGTTGATTCCCTATGCACCCTTGTCGATAGATCCTGCAGCAAAAGTGCTGCACTACGCTCAATCGTGTTTTGAAGGAATGAAGGCCTACCGGACCCAGGCTGGTGGTATTGCTCTATTCCGTCCCGAGAAAAATGCTGAGCGAATGGCCTTTTCTGCCAAACGCTTGTGTATGCCCCCGGTGCCAGAACCCCTGTTTCTCGATGCCGTGCGTACTGTTGCTTCCTATTGTGCCAACCTGGTACCCGGTAATAGCGGCGAGTCTCTCTACTTGCGGCCGTTTCTGATTGGCACCCAGGCGGACCTTACCGTATCTGCTAGCAGCTCTTATGAGTTCTATGTGATTGCCAGTCCCTCAGAGGCTTATCACTCCGGTAGCATGCGTCTTTGGGTGGAGAGGGAAGATGCACGCGCCGCAGTGGGTGGCACCGGGGATGCCAAGGTTGGCGGTAACTACGCGGCCTCTCTGTTGAGCGTAGGGCGGCTCAAGGAGCGCGGTTACGATCAGTCTCTATGGCTCAATCCGTCTGACCGAAACAGCGTAGATGAACTCTCTGGCATGAATTTCTTTGCGGTAATTGAAGGGACATTACATACGCCAGCACTGACCGGCTCCATCCTGGAGGGTATTACCCGTTATTCACTATTGGAGCTGGCCGAAAGCCTGGGCTATCAGGTCGTAGAGGAGTCTATTCCGGTTGATCGATTACTCAGCCAGATAGCTTCTGGCAGCTGCACAGAGGCTTTTGCCTGCGGTACTGCTGCTATTATCAGCCCTATTAGCGTTATTGGTGATGCAGAGCATTGCTATGAGCTGCAGCAGGCTCCAGGTCCTGTGGCCGAAGCTTTACGTCAGGCGCTTCTGGATATTCAAGAGGGGCGGGCAGAGGATCGCTTTGGCTGGATGCAGACTGTTGAACCTGCGAGCTTCTGAGCTTAGCTAAATAATTAAAAGTAACCGGCTGTAGGTTGGTGGCTGGTTACTTTTTTTAATTAGCAAAATTAGCATGGCAGCATTTGATTTTTCTCTACTTCTGTCTCTTTCCCTTTAGTCTGGGGTTGTTTGGTATCACCTCATGCTTTAAAAATGTTTCCGCGAGAAACGTGCATGTAAGCATTCCCGCCAATCTCTTTTCTACGGTTGACTTGAACGACTGTTGCTCCTACAAGTAACTCGATACAAGAAGAAACGCACTGGAGCTTTTGGGGTGGCCTTTTGGTAGTACCTTCATATTGACCGGCAGTTCCAAGATCAATTTGACTAGATAGGTCGCACTCAGAGTTCCCTAGAACCTGAGGAAAACAGAATGTTGACCCATATGTTCGGCCTGATGCTCCAACCTCGCAAGCAGTGGGAGTTGATTAGCTGCCTCCCCGAGAAAAAACTTCGCCGACAAATCTCCTACGTTATTATTTTGGCACTATTCCCTGCAATCGCCTGGTATTTTGGCACTACTCAGGTGGGTTGGAGTATCGGCAATGGGAATCCGGTAAGAATAACCGGCCAGAGTGCGTTGGAATTGGTAGCGGTTTTCTATTGTACGATGGTATTGGCGGTTGTCTCAATTGGTTACTTAATTCACTGGATGGCGAGAACCTATGGTGCAGAAACGCACCCGATGAAAGGTGTAGTCGTGGCAGGGTTTACAGCAACTCCAATATTTTTGGCAGGTATTGCGGGAATCTATCCGGTGTTGTGGTTGGATATTCTGTTGGCAACTGTGGCGGTAGCTTATGCGGTGTATCTACTTTACCTGGGGATTCCTATTGTTATGGGTGTCTCAGAGGAGCGAGGATTTCTTTTTGCCAGTGCAATTATTACTGTTTCCCTGGTTATCGCTGTAATAATAATGGTGGGCACGGTATTGTTTTGGAGCTATGTGTCCGCTCCTGTTTTCCACTGATTTTATTTTTCACAGATCACTACCTGTGAATTTTTGTGTTTATCTGCCAGTCGGTTTTACTTGAGCCGGCTGGCTTACCCCCTTCATTTATCAGCTTGTCTTGAATCTATTTTATCTCAACTCAATTGTAATATTCCTTTCTGCACCAAAACACTATGGGTGCTGTTACTCTTTGGAGGTCTCTTTTGAGGAAAGTAAATCCGCACCTCTCTGAATTTCTCAGAGTATGCAATGAGTTGTTATCAGAGCGTACAGCCAAAGGTCATGCCTTTAGTGTTATCGACTCTCGCGAGAGGTCGGAAAGGATGATACAGGAATATGTTACAGACATCCCAGGCATTGACCAGGTGATAGATGATGAAATCTATACCAGTGGATACAATGTCCCCGTGAGGATATTTAACCCTAATTCGAGCTTGGCACTACCGGTTCTTTTATATCTGCACGGGGGTGGTCATATGCTGGATAGTGTTAAAGCCTATGACCCTATTTGTCGTAAAATGGCGATAGCTACACAGCATATTGTGGTGGCACCAGAATATCGGCTTGCTCCAGAAAACCCCTATCCAGCCAATGTTGAAGATACTTGCGCTGTAGCTCGTGGAGTCTGGACGAGTCTTGCCCGACACAAGATCGACTATCAAAAGTTACTCTCAGTAGCGGGAGACTCTGCAGGTGGTTCTTTATCGGCAACTTTGTCGCATATAGCACAATTTGACACTGGGATTTATATAGACAAACAGGTTCTCATTTATCCTTGTGTTGACTATACGGCAGGCTGTCAATCTTACCAAAAATATGGGAAAGGATATTTTCTAGAAGCTGAGAAATGTTACTGGTTCTTTGAAAAATATTTTCGGGATGGCCAGTGTAGAAAGTCGGCATCTCCACTTTATATGGATTTTACTCAAAGGCTGCCAAAAACTCTGGTGATTACAGCAGAGTTTTGTCCCTTGTGTGATGAGGGTAAATTTTACTTTGAGAGGGTGAGGTCGGCTGGTGCACACGCTGAGTATATACACTTTGAGGGTGTTATACATGGATTTTTAAATGTTGAAGATTTGCTCAAAGATATTTGTGCAGAAGCTTATGAAAAAATAGGTAGGTTTCTGAACAGCTAAATTATTGTAAATTCTTCAGCCAGGCTTGTAATGGTACTTAAGAATATAGCCATTGCTGAGCTCCAATTGCTCAGAAGCTTCTTTTCCAATAGAGAGTTCAATTTCAGTGATCGCATTGATTATCTGTGTGGGCTCGACATCAATGCATTGAATACTCATTGAATAAATGGCACCTTCTTTACTGTCAACAGAATATTCAATAACTTGCAGAAAAAGACTATCTGTTCCATATAAGATTTTAATACCGGGGCCCTTTAATAGGGGGATAGTATATTTTACAGCCCCCCAGGGGCCATCGCAGCGAATTGCCTGGTACTCTGAGGGCGCTGTTTGGGCAGATGTAGACTTAGATTCCTTACTTAGGGTTAATTCACTCAATATCTGTCGAGTATGAAACTGCCATCCCTCTGGAGTTGTAATCTCAATTTTTAAAGTCGGTTGAGCAAGCACCTGAAAACTTAGAAAGGCAAATGGCATTAAAATCAACTTGCGAAATTCCATCTTGATTGCGATTCCTTAGGGAATGTGGGGTACGGGCAAACGTGCTTTCAATAATTGGTTGCATGAAGCGCCAAGCTGGTAGCCCTGCATGTTTTCTAGTCTTTCAAATAATAATAGTGTCTTGAAGGGTATCTAGGGGTCAGATAGTATGCAGAAGCTTGCCTAGCAAGTTTTTTTGCGCGACTTAATTGGTACATTCGTACCTACCAAAGCCAGATGTAGTAGCTACAAACAATAATTCAAACAAAGGGTGAAGCATGAAGACCTTGTCCTACATCGGGGTGGCTCTCACGTTATTACTAGTCTCCGCCTGCGGAGAGAAGAAAGCCCCTCAATCAAATCCTGCAACTAATGACGTTGATTTTCAGAAAAAACTGTTGAGGCAACTTATTGCTGCTAAGCCAGGTGATGTCATTATTGTTCCTGAAGGGGAATTTCAGATTGATCGTAGTCTTTCTCTAAATGTTGATGATGTCACTATTCGTGGTATGGGAATGGATAAATCTATCCTCTCCTTTAAGAGTCAAATTCAAGGGGCTGAGGGACTGTTGGTCAATGCCAACGATTTCACGATAGAAAACTTGGCAATAGAGGATACGGTGGGTGATGCCTTAAAAATTAATGAAGGGCAAAACATTATTATTCGTAATATTCGTGTTGAGTGGACTAATGGTCCATCTACAGAAAATGGTGCCTATGGAATTTATCCGGTGCAGACACGAAACACCTTGGTGGAAGGTTCAGTAGCTATTGGCGCCTCAGATGCTGGCATTTATGTCGGTCAGTCTCGCAATGTGATTGTGCGGAACAATCGCGCTGAGTTTAATGTGGCGGGCATCGAAATAGAAAATACTATCGGTGCTGATGTGTATGGTAATGTGGCAACCAATAATACGGGGGGTATTCTGGTTTTTAATATGCCAAATTTGCCTCAGCCTGGGCATAGTACGCGTATTTATGATAACGATATATTTAAAAACAATGTAAAAAACTTTGGGCATGAAGGAACCCCTGTGGCTGCAGTTCCTGCAGGATCGGGTATCGTGATTAATTCCAATGATCAGGTTGAGATATTTGATAACAAGATTGCGGATAATGATACTGCCAATATTATTGTGAGTAGCTACTTTACTGCGGGTTATTACAGCGATAAGTCGACTCAGGCAGACTTCGATCCATATCCGGAAGGTATTTATATCTATAACAATCACTTTGCAGGAGGTGGTTCATCACCAGACCACTTAGAACTTAAGGCGCTAAAGTTAGCGCGTTTTGGACTGGGTGGAAGCTTGCCCGATGTACTTTGGGATGGTGTTGTGGATAGCAAGAAAATGTTTGAGGGCGCCCTGCCAGACCACCTTCGGCTATGCATCGATAACACGGATGTGGGCATATTGAATATTGATTTCCAAAATAACTATCAAAATATTTCCACCGATATTTCTGCTCATCAGTGCCGTCTGAAAAAGCTACCAGAGGTCGTTTTGAAATTTGACCGGCCGGATGAAGAAAAAAGCGCGGGAGATCATTTGGCTGTCTTGGAGGGGGGGAATGAATAAGTGGAATTACTTGGTGGGCTCTTTCCTTCTCCTTATTACTACATTAATGGTCACCCTCAGTGGCTGCGAGAAAGCCCAAGCCCCAGTTCAACTATTTGCCGAAGATGCTATTCCTGAGAGGCTTAGTGACTGGAATCTGGTCAATATTATTGATAACGGTTTGATCCCCAACGCAGGTGTGCTGCCGTACGATTTAAATACTGGGCTTTTTACCGATTACGCCCATAAACTGCGAACCGTGTGGATGCCCGCCGGCACCTCGGCAGAGTATGGTGAGGAGCAGTTTGAGTATCCGGTGGGCACGGTACTTACCAAGACTTTTTACTATCCAAGAGGAGAGGGTAATACAGTTCTGCGCACCGATAATTTTACTCGGGACTACCTTGAGGGGCGCAGTGGAGAAGCTTTGGATATGCGGGCTGTGCGTTTGATTGAGACCCGTCTGTTAGTAAAACGTCAGAGGGGCTGGCAGGCGATCCCCTATATTTGGAATGCGGCTCAAACTGAAGCCGTTTATGAAATCGCTGGTGATACCACACATTTTAAACTGGTGAACGACTCTGGGGATGTCTCAGAATTTACTTATGTGGTGCCCGATGCCAATCAATGCGCCGGTTGCCATGCTGACAACTTTACTGGAAAGAAGATTTCCCCACTCGGCCCGAGAGCAAGACACTTAAATCGAGATTTTACCTATCTTAGTGGAACAGAGAATCAGTTATCCCACTGGCAGAAAGTGGGATATCTCAAAGGGCTTCCCGCGCTGATATCACTACCAAGCCAGGCTAGTTATGCAGATACTTCAAAATCGCTAGAAGATAGAGCTCGCGCCTACCTCGATATCAACTGCGGTCACTGTCATAACCCGGCCGGTGCCGCTGACACATCGGGGCTGATGCTTCATCACAGTGAAACAGACTGGCGCAAGATGGGCTTGTGTAAACCACCAGTAGCGGCGGGTACTGGCAGTGGAGGGCGGGTATTTGCCATAGTACCGGGAGAGCCGGATCACTCAATTTTGAATTTCCGTGTAGAGTCCAGCGATCCGGGCGCGATGATGCCGGAGTTAGGGCGAAGTTTGGTACATGAAGAGGGGGTGAGCTTACTACGCCAGTGGGTGGCGGCTATGTCGGGGAGTTGCTCATAGTGCAGTGAGTGATGTCAGGCTGGCCACTCAAGGAAGAAGGCGGCACAGTGTTTGGGCACCGTGCCGCTAACCTGTGAGATAGTCTTTATATTTCAGCCGTATGCTGCGGTCTCGGCAACTTGGGTAGCTGTTGTAGGAATTAAGCCGCGAACCATCATGGTGACTGTGCGCTCAAGCAATGGGGAATCCAGTGCAATGGAGCCACTCAAAATTTCATATTCCAACTTGAGAATAGTGCCATGAGCGATTTGCGCAGCGGCTTCTGGATCAACAACGCCCAGCAAGTGGAAGAATTCCTGAATTAGGGACTCTCTCGCATGGCTTGACATGCGTACCGCCCTGGTCAGTTGCTCGTTGCGCAGCGCCTCATTGCGGAAGGCCAACTCAACCAAACGGCGGTCACGATCTTCAGCCTGGTTGCGCACATGTGTGAGGATGAAGCGGGTGAGCTGCTGCACCAACAGTTTGTGACTACTACTCGATGCGCGCTCTTGTGAAGAGAGGTTGCGAGCCGCATTGAAACTTTCTTCTTGAAGTTGGCGTGTGCTTTCTAATCCCTGCTCAACGAAGTAAGTGAATGAATCACTGATCAGATCGTTGAGGTCTTTAAAATAGTAGGTAGTGGCGGCCAGTGGTACATTCGCTTCGCGAGCTACGGCGCGGTGGCGGATACCGCGAATCCCCTCTTTTACGATTAGTCGCAGGGTGGCCTCTAGGATGGCCTTGCGGCGCAGGCGGCTGTCGGCTCGCTGTGCGCGGCGGCCGTGATAGACCAGATCAGACTTTCCATTGTCTACAGTCATAGCAGTATCCCTGTTCTTTTTGTGTTGGCTCCGATCGCTCTAGCAAGCTGTTCGGTCGTGCCATTCTAGCCAAACGAATTCAAAAAGAGAGAATAAAGCTATTACATTCGATTACACGAAGATTGCACAAGTCAGAGGCTTCACTTGTGGTTTTTCTACGTGAATCTCCTCAATATGGTGCACTTTTGTGTAGGGGGCTTTTATTGAATCAGAAAATAAAGATTTAGACGTCAATCCTAGGTCTTTTTCTCACCGGAATATGACAATTACTCGGCAAGTAGGTCAGCGACAATCGAATAGCTTTCGCTACACTAAACGATTGTCGTAGGGAATAAGGGCTTGTTTGGGGCAATCTTAAGAGATTTTTCCAGTAACGCGCACCCGTTTGGAGCCAGGTACAATTCTGATTTGCTGACTGCGGCGCCGTTCAATACCTGCATCAATAGCATTTTTCGCTGCAATCAGTAGACCGGCTACCAGAAATGCACCGGGCGGTAACACCGCCACCAGCACACCGGGATAATTACTTCCCAGCAAGTTTAGGCTCCAGTCTTTGGCCATAGGCCCCAATAGCAAATCCATATCCGAAAACAAAGTGCCCTGGCCGAGTATTTCCCGCACGGCGCCGATAGCAATCAGCACTGCGGTAAAGCCAACCCCCATCATAAAACCATCGACCAGTGACGGCAGCACTGGATTTTTACTGGCGAAGGCATCGGCGCGGCCGAGGATGGCGCAGTTGGTAACAATCAATGGAATAAAAATTCCCAGCACCAGGTAGAGCTCATAAGTGAAAGCCTTCATCAAGAGTTCGACACAGGTGACGAAGGTGGCGATGATCATTACCGAGGCGGGTAAACGCACGGTGTCGGGCATCTGTTTCCGTACTAGGGAAACTGCCAAGTTGGAACAGGTGAGTACACCAGTGGTGGCGAGCCCCAGACCAATAGCGTTGACCACTGAGCCGGTAACTGCCAATAAGGGGCAGAGCCCCAAAAGCTGAACTAGGGCGGGGTTATTTTTCCAGAGTCCGTTGTGGGTAATTTCTGCGTAACCGGGGGTCGCCATTAATTCTGCTCCGTATTGGGCTGAGCCTCATCAGTATTTTCCGCTTCAGGATTTTCCACCTCAACGGCTCGCTTGGACACAGGTGCACTGAATATTTGCTGATGGTTGTTGGCGACAAACTCCAGCACCTGATGTACTTCAGCAACCACTGCGCGGGGGGTGATCGTTGCACCGGTAAATTGGTCGAAGACCCCGCCATCTTTTTGAACTCTCCACTCACTAGAGGGAGGGTTTTTCAGTGAGAGGCCATCGAACTGAAGAATCCAATCACTTTTTTTAAGTTCGACCTTATCACCAAGGCCCGGCGTTTCACTGTGGCTGGTGACCCGTACACCAGCTATGGTGCCATCGCGGTTGACGCCTACCAGCATTTTGATTGGGCCCGAGTAACCGTCTGGTGCCACCGCCGGTACAATGACCGCTGAAATCTTACCGTCTTTGCCACGCGCTAAGTTGATATCGCCACCCTGAGAGAGCCCTAGTTGATTCCAGTAGGTCTTGGGAATTGGATAGGTGTCCACAAGTAGGTCATTGCTGTGGCGATCCAGAGGAATAATTTCCAGCAGGGCTTTGGCAGAGGCTGCGCGTATCGCCCGTTCAATGGGCTCTCGGGTGGTGATCTGGGTCACTGCCAGAGTGCCTGCAGTGACCAGGGCAAACAGGGTCAGCACAACGGCATTGGTGGCCATAGACTGCTTGAGCATCAGTGCTCCTCCAAGTCAGTAGCGCGACGCGCCCGCTTGTGGCCATAAGTGCGTGGCAGGGTGTAATTATCAATGGTGGGTGCGGCAAAGTTCATCAGCAGTACCGCAAAGGCCACGGCATCCGGGTAGCTGCCCCAGGCGCGGATAATATAAGTGAAGAGTCCAACACCGGCACCGAAGATCAGGCGCCCCTTATTACTGGTACAGCCACTGACCGGATCTGTGATGATGAAAAAGGCCCCGAACATGGTAGCGCCGGAGAACAGGTGCAGCAGTGGTGAGCCTTCGGAAAGAGAGCTGCCGCTGTCGTAGAAAAACAGAGAGATCAGGGTCAGGGTTGCGAGCATGGCTACTGGCGCGTGCCAAGTGATAATGCCGCGAAACAATAGAAAAAGTCCGCCCAACAGGAACCCGAAACTGATGGTTTCCCAGCCGGCCCCGGCAAAAGTCCCCTGGCTGAAAACCGGTTCCATCTCGTAGAGTTGTGACAGCAACACTGACTCGTTGAGGCGCACGATTTCCAGGGGGGTGGCACGGGTGAAACCATCCACGTTGTAACTGCCAAAGACCAGGGAGATGGCCTCGCCAATATCCGGTGCACCACCGATCACATCCGCTGCGCCAACCCAGCGGGTCATATCCACCGGGAAACTGATCAGCAATACCACATAACCCACCATGGCCGGATTGAAAGGGTTGTACCCCATGCCGCCATATAGCTGTTTAGCCAATACGATGGCCACGGCGCTGCCGACTACCGGCAACCACCAGGCACAGTATGGAGGCAGAGCAATGCCCAGTAAGAGTGCCGTGACCATGGCACTGTAGTCACGCAGGTAGAAAGCCACGGGCCTGTCCCGCAGTTTCATGATTGCGGCTTCGCACAGCAGAGCGGTAATTACAGAGAAGGCAATATTGATCAACACGCCGATGCCGAAATAAATCACCATGGCCAGAACACCAGGTGCGGTGGCGGCCGCTACCTGCAACATCACTTTGGCCGTGTTATCGCCGGAGCGGGCGTGGGGGGAGGTGGCTCGCATCAAGGACATTACTGGCGACCATCCTGTGCGGCTTTTTGCTCTCGCATCTTGTCTTCCAACTTTTTCTGCAGCTTTTCCAAGGCAGTCTCAAAGGCCGCCAGGTTGGCATCATTTTCATTTTTGGCTTTTTGCAACCTTGCCTCGGCTTTGCCAAGACGCTTCTGCAGGGCCTCGATATCTGCGGCGAGTCGCTCGGCGTCGCTCATTTGAGAGCGAGCTTCTGCCGAGGCACGCGCCTTAGTGATAGCGCGCACGGCGGCACTGGTCTCTTCCTGACTGGGCTCTCTGGCGGGATCGCGATCGGCGCGACGCCTGGCCAGGGTGAGCTTGTGTTCGGCTTCCTGCAGTTTTAACTCGGCAGCCTTGAGTTGGGCTGCCAGCTGGTCGCGTTGACCTTCTTCTGCGGCCTCCACCTTATTGCGCAGGCGTTCGACGCGGCTTTCAGCGCTGGAGAAGGTGCGCTGGGCACGGGCGAGCAGCTGCTGGGGATCCTCCTGGCGGGATTTAACCCGGGCCAGGGCAGCGGCGACGATATCTGCTTGTTGCTTGCTCTCTTTGGCTTCCTCGGACTCGGGGCTCTGCTCGCGCTGTTGGCGCGCCAGTTCGGCTGCCTTGCGGCGTGCCTCACGTTTGGCTTCTTTTTCTTTCTCGGCCTTTTCCAGACGGAGCTTGCGGAATTCAAAACGATCGCGGGCGCGGTCGGACTTTTCTTTCTCCTCCTCCGCCAGGCGTATTGCCCCTTTGGCCGCGCGGTAATACTGCACTAGCGGAATGGTACTGGGGCAGACATAGGAGCAGGCGCCGCATTCGATGCAGTCGAACAGATTATAAGCTTGCAGCTTTTCGCGCTCATCGGCGCGTGCATACCAGTACAGCTGCTGTGGCAGCAGTGAAGCAGGGCAGGCCTCGGCGCAGTAACCGCAGCGAATACAAGCCTTGGCTACCGGTGCTGGTGGCAACTCCTGGTTGGTGGGCACCAATAGGCAGTTGGTGGTTTTGACTACAGGGGCGCGCTCATCGTCGATGGTGTAACCCATCATGGGGCCGCCGATAATCACCTTTTGCATCTGGCCGCGGTGGATACCGTGGTGTTTGAGAATATGGTGAATGGGAGTACCGATGGGCACATCGATATTGCGCTGGCGCTCCAGGGCTTGCCCAACAACCGTGGTTACCCGGCTGATTAGAGGTTCACCATAGCGAACGGCGCGATAAATGGCCCTGGCGGTACCCACGTTCTGGCAGACGATGCCGACATTGGCCGGCAGGCCCTGATTGGGTACTTCGCGGCCGGTGAGAATCTGGATAAGTTGCTTTTCCCCACCAGATGGGTACTTGGTGGGGAACACTACGATATCAAAGCGGGTATCTCTGGCGGCTTCGCGCATGGCGGCAATGGCCTGCGGCTTATTGTCCTCAATCCCGATCAATACGCGCGCAGGTTCATCAAGGATATAAGAGATAATGCCAACCCCGGCGATAATCTCTTCAGCGCGCTCGCGCATCAGCATATCGTCGGCGGTAATGTAAGGCTCGCACTCGGTCCCGTTAATGATCAGTGTGTCGATTTCCGCCCCGCCGTGGGGATCGAGCTTTACCGCGGTGGGGAAGCCCGCACCGCCCATGCCGGCGATGCCGCAGTCGCGAATTTTCTCCAGAAGTTCAACAGGCGAAAGCTGGGTGTAATCCTCACAGGATTGCAGTTCACACCAGTGCTCCTCGCCGTCGGTACGGATCACAATACTGTCCTCGGCGAGCCCCGAAGGGTGGGGGACGGCGCAGGGCTCTATGGCCACGACTTTACCGGAACTGGGGGCGTGCACAGGGCTGCTGATCAGGCCATCCGCCTCGGCAATTTTTTGGCCCTTTAGTACGTCATCGCCGAGTTTGACCAGGGGCAATGCAGTGGCACCACTGTGTTGCAGCAGAGGCACAATCAAATCCTCGGACAGGGGAATGCTGCCAATGGGTTCGCCGGTACTCTGTTGCTTGTTTTCCGGTGGATGTACGCCACCGTGGAAATCATTGGGGCGCAGTTCCCGCGCCTTTTCGCTGGCGATTAGCTGTGCCTCGCGGGCGGCGCGACGCTCCTCTACCGCTTCGCGCCGCTGGTTTTTTTCCTGTAGTGCTGTGCGGTTTTCATTTTCGGGGTTCAAACTGCACCTCCCCGTTGATCTGTTTGCTGCGGGCGACGGTCAGTGGCAATCAGCTGGATACCGTCTTCGGGCTTTTGTGGATGCCAATCTTGTAGCGGCATATCTACGGGCACCATATCAATACAATCCACGGGGCAGGGCTCTACGCAGAGATCGCATCCAGTGCATTCGTCGGCAATTACGGTGTGCATATATTTGGCTGCGCCGGCGATGGCATCCACCGGGCAGGCCTGAATGCACTTGGTGCAGCCAATACATTCGGCTTCGCGAATAAAGGCCACTCTTTTTACATCTTCGACCCCGTGCTCTGCATCCAGGGGCATGGGTTCCATATCCAGCAGGTTGGCCAGCTCGTTGATGGTGGCTTGACCGCCTGGGGGGCATTTGTTGATGGCGTCTCCATGCACAATTGCTTCGGCATAGGGACGGCAACCGGGATAGCCACACTGCCCGCACTGAGTTTGCGGCAGCAGGGCATCGACCTGCTCTACCAGAGGGTCCCCCTCCACCTTAAAGCGAATGGCGGCAAATCCCAGCAGGGCGCCAAACACCAGAGCCATACCGCCGAGTACCAGCAGGGGGTAGGAAATCTCAGAAATCCAGTCCAGCATCACGTAACCCTATACCAGACCGCTAAAGCCCATAAATGCCAGGGACATCAGCCCTGCGGTGACCATGCCAATAGCGGCCCCGCGAAATGGCAGCGGTACATCCGCGGCAAACAATCGCTCGCGCATGGAGGAAAAAAGAATCAATACCAAGGAGAAGCCTACCGCGGCGCCAAAGCCATACAGGGTGGACTGTATAAATGTGTGGGCCTTCATGGTGTTTTGCAGCGCTACGCCCAGTACGGCACAGTTAGTGGTAATTAGCGGCAGAAAAACGCCCAAAACCTTGTACATCAGTGGGCTGGTTTTTTCGATAAACATACGGGCGAATTGCACCACTACCGCGATCACCAGAATAAAGGAAATAGTGCGCAGGTATTCGATGCCAAAGGGCTCAAGCAAATAGGTATTCACCAGGTAAGAGCAGATTGAGGCCAGTGTGAGTACAAAAGTGGTGGCGCCAGCCATACCCACGGCGGTCTCCAGTTTGTTGGAGACACCCATAAAGGGACATAGCCCAAGAAACTGCACCAACACATAGTTGTTGACCAGGATGGTGCTGAGCAGGATGACTGCAAATTCGGTCATATCAGGTCCGGTTGAAGCCCAGGAACAAAATGATGCAAGCGCCTTGGCGGAGTCGAGGTGCCCCGGTGAGAGGCAGAGGGCCTGGGGCTCCGTCGAATGTCGCGCAGGGCCGGTATTATGGGTGAGTCGCGGGGGGCCTTCAACTCAGAGGGGGATCTTCTGGCAGCAGAGGACCCCCGTAAGGTGCCAAGCTAGGTTCTGGCTTTGAGAATAGTTGGTACCTCTGGGCTAGGGCGCGATGCTTGCGAGAGGCGATTTAAGGTTTCCATGGATTTATTGGCGCGACCCTTTACTCTCGGGGAGTATGCCCTTATCTCTATTGGATTAACCCGTAACACCAGTTGGAGCTCTGTAATGCCGGATCAACCCTATACTCCGCCCAAGGTTTGGAAGTGGGATGCGGAAAGTGGTGGGCAGTTTGCCAAAATTAACCGCCCCATAGCGGGAGCCACCCATGATAAAGAATTACCTCGGGGCAAGCACCCGATGCAACTGTACTCCCTGGGAACCCCCAATGGTGCCAAGGCTACGATTATGCTGGAGGAGCTTCTGGCACTGGGGGTTGAAGGGGCGGAATACGATGCCCACTTGATTCGCATCACTGAGGGCGAGCAATTCGGCAGTGGTTTTGTGGATATCAATCCGAATTCAAAGATCCCAGCCCTGGTGGACCACAGTACGACACCACCAATTCGGGTTTTTGAAAGCGGATCAATTCTTCTGTATCTGGGAGAGAAATTTGGCGCCTTTCTGCCGCATACACCGGAGCAGCGTACCGAGACTCTCAATTGGCTGTTTTGGCAGATGGGGGCGGCGCCCTATCTCGGTGGAGGCTTTGGGCATTTTTATGCCTATGCGCCCGAGAAACTGGAGTACCCCATCAATCGTTTCGCCATGGAGGTAAAGCGTCAGATGGATGTGTTGGACCGGCAACTGGCTAAGCACCAGTTTATCGCTGGGCGTGAATACACCATTGCAGATATCGCCATCTGGCCCTGGTACGGAGCCCTGATCCGTAATGAGGCCTATGATGCCAGCGAATTCCTGCAGACCGAGAGTTACAAACACCTTGTGCGCTGGTCTGATGAAATTGCACAGCGACCGGCGGTACAGCGTGGGCGTATGGTGAACCGCACCTGGGGGGATCCCAGTAAGCAGCTCCATGAACGCCATGACGCCAGTGATTTTGAGGAAAAAACCCAGGACAAAATGGCGCAAAAAGACAGCTGAGCAGTATTGAATGGCAGTTTTTTCTATTGCACGCCCAGGGTGAGATGGTTGTCTCTCTGCTTATTTAGCTTTAGCGAAATAGCTTATAGGGCGCGCATAGAGAGTGCGAATTGAATGATTTGTGAGGTGTGTGGCAGCTGCCAGAGTTTTTCGGTAATAAAGCCGGCGGCAAAAGCGAAGCCGAGAATGGCCACTATAGGAATTTTGCCCAGCTGCTGGTTGACTTGCCTTTGCTGTTGATCAAACAAACGCAACGCACTGCGGCGCTGTTTTTCAGCGTCCACACGGCATTGTGTAATTTCTCTATTTAATTGTCTCAGCGACATCTTGTAGGGCCTCTTTTACCTGCCGTTTGGTTTCTTCAAATCCCAGCAGAGGGCGCAGCTTTTGCTGATAAAGCAACACACCGAGGAAAAGGGCAATTTGTATCAGTACAAATACAAGGAAACCGATATAGATCGATTGGCTAAAATAGTAGGCAATCAAACCAATGCCACCGCAAAGGCTGACGAGTAGTGCGGTTCCCAGGGGTACCAGCATCAACTGCAGAATAATCAGTCTTTTCCCGGCTGTTAGGGTTCTCTCCAGCTCTAGCTGAAATAAGCGCTGAATATTACCCATCCATGCAGTTATAAGAGTGAGAGTGGCTTCAACACGAGCCATAGTCTCCTCTAAACTGCCGCCAGTGTCGCTACTATAACCGTTACCGCTGCCTTCAGCGGAACCGTCCCGCCCGCGCTGTTGCGCGGTCGGGTCGGAATTCTGGTCAGTTCCCTGGCGTTTTTCTCCATTGCCCATCGGCGGTTTCCTTACCGGTTAAAACGGCAAACGCTTTGGCTTTATTTAAAAAGCTTGGCGATTGCCCAGCCGACCACAAAAGCACAGCCGACTGCGAGGATCGGTCTTTCCCGCAGGGAAGACTCCGCTTTTTCCATAACCTCTGAAGCGCGTTGCCTCTGTTGCTGGACAGAAGATCTCGCTCTCTGTCTCAGGTTTTCAGCAGCATCAGAAGCGGCCTCTCCTGCGAGATTATAGGCCTGTTGCAGCTTATCCCTGCTGGAGTTATGTGGAGATCTTGCAGTTGCCATCGGGTTGCTCCTTTTCAGGGGATGATTGCCGCAGAATTCTATAGTCGCAGCAATCAATTCACAGAAGCATTGGCTCTTTATTTAGGGTAATAAAAAATAACTCCGAACTGTTTTGGTGAATTTAGTTATATCGCTATTGATCGGTGTCTCTACAGGGGGCTGATGGCATTTATGGTGTGAGTGTCCGTTTCCAGGCCTCAATATTGTTTACCACACCATCGAGTAAGCGCTGGCGGCTCTCACGGCTGATCCAAGCGTTGTGAGGCGTGACAATCAGGTTGGGAATATCAGTGGCCAGTAGGGGGTGACTCGCCGGTGGGGGCTCTTCACTCAAAACATCCAGTGCGGCGCCGCCGAGCTTTCCACTGCGCAGTGCGTCGGCCACGGCCTCCTCATCCACCAAGCCGCCCCGTGCGGTATTGATCAACAGTGCGCCGGGTTTCATGTTGGCGATAAAATCGCGATCGATCAATTTCTCCGTCTGCTTCGTGAGGGGGCAGTGCAGACTGATTACATCAGATTCCTTTGTAAGCTGCGCCAATGGTGCCCGGTCAGCGCGTTTTTCTCCACTGAAGGATTCCGCCACCAAAATCTGCATATCCAGGGCTTCCCCCAGTTTGGCGACCCTTTGCCCTAATTCACCATAACCGATTATTCCCAGGGTTTTACCAGCTAGTTCTACGACAGGATGATCGAGTAAACAGAAAATTTCCGACTGACTCCAGCGGCCGGTCATGACGTCCTGATGGTAGTGATGCCAGCGGGAAGCGAGGGCGAGAATTAGTGCCAGGGTGTGCTGTGGTACCGAAGCGCCGGCGTATCCCTGCACGTTGCGCACGGGAATGCCCAAGTCCTGTGCGGCTTGCAGGTCAATATTATTCGTGCCTGTAGCGCACACACAGATCAGCTTGAGAGAGCGGGCCTGCTCCAGAAGCGTGCGGTCCAAAACCACTTTATTAGTAATAACTACGTCCGCATCGGCGATACGTTCGGCGGTTTGCTTGGCTGTGGTCTCATAGAAATCCCAATGATCTAGACTGTTTTTTAGGGACTGTATATTCAACTCCCCAAGTTTCATGGTCATTGCGTCCAGAAATACTCCGCGCATGGAATCTCCTCAATTTCCTGTGTGAGATAGCGGCATGCTACGTCAGCAGAGGTCGAATGCAATGGCTTTTATAGGACGGCTGCAGATCTTGTAGGGTTGGCTACGGTTTGTTTACGGGCCTTTCTGTCACAAATGAAGAGGGCCTTTATGGGAATATCGATAACTGCAGCATCATTGGTTTTAATCTCGGCATTTCTTCACGCGGGCTGGAATTTACTGGGAAAATCCCGCACCCCCTCCCCAGCTTTTTTCTGTATCGCCACCCTTAGTGTGGGTTTACTACTTCTCCCCCTTGGTCTCTGGGTCCTGTCACAGGCTCATTCACTGCCGCGTGCTTTCTGGTTGTTGTTACTGGCCAGCGGTTTTTTTCAGATGATTTATATGGGGGGGCTGGCATTGGCCTATCAGCGCGCCGATATCAGCCTGGTTTACCCCATCGCACGGGCTCTGCCGGTACTCCTTGTGGCACTGGCAACGGTGTTGTTAGGACAGATTCTGCCCTGGCAAGCCTGGCTGGGCATGTTGTTGGTGACGATCGGCTGTTTGCTGGTGCCGCTGGTGTATTTTCGTCAATGGCACTGGAGCGTGTACTGGAGAGCGGACTGCGCCTGGGCTCTGGTAGCGGCACTGGGTACGGTGGGATATTCATTGGCGGATAAGGGCGCACTGCTTTATTTGGAAGAGGCGCTTGGCGACGCGGTAACACCTGCGGTGGTGGCGTATAGCTACTTGGGCTTGCAGTTTTTTGTCAGTGGAGTCTGGTTACTGTGTGGCTGTATGAGTCGAGTGGGGCGTGGACAATTATTAGAAAATCTGCGGGATTTGAAGGTTGGTATCTTGACCGGCCTGATGATGGGAGCGACTTATGGACTGGTGCTGCTGGCGATGACGATGACGGAAAATGTGAGCTACGTGGTCGCTTTACGCCAGCTCAGTATTCCATTGGGAGTGGGATTTGCTATTTGGCTGTTGGGAGAACCGGCACACAGACCCCAGCTGTTAGGCGTAGGGCTGGTGTGCGCCGGTTTAATTGCGGTATCGCTGCGCTAAGGTGGACAGTGTCCACCTCCAAAATAAATTACATTACGCGCATACCGGGCTTGGCGCCTGTGTGGGGTTCGAGAATCCACAGGTCTTTACCGCCTGGACCGGCGGCCAGCACCATGCCTTCACTCACACCAAAACGCATTTTGCGCGGAGCCAGGTTTGCTACCATAACGGTGTGCTTGCCCACCAGGTCTTCCGGCGCATAGGCACTCTTGATACCGGCGAATACCTGGCGGGTCTCTCCGCCCAGGTCCAATGTCAAACGCAGCAGTTTGCCGGCGCCCTCGACGTGTTCCGCCTCGGCGATCAGGGCGATACGCAAGTCCACTTTGGCAAAATCGTCGAACTGGATCTGCTCGGCGATAGGGTCTTCTGCCAGCGGGCCACTGGCCGCTTTGACTTCAGCCTGTAGCTGGGCCAGTGATTCCTGTGCGGCTTCCATCACCGCATCTACCTGGGTTTTTTCCACCCGTTGTAGCAGCGGTTTAAATTTTTTGATCTCGTGGTCCGCTAGCGGTGTGGTGGCCTGGGTCCAATCCAGCTCACTGTTGAGGAATTCCGCTGCCTTTTGCGCGGTATTGGGTAGTACCGGTGCCAGCCAGGTGATCAGGGCGCGGAACATATTTACGCCTTGAGAGCAAATCGCCAGTACTTCGGCTTCAGTGCCTTCCTGTTTGGCAAGGGACCAGGGTGCCTTGTCGGCGATCCAGGCATTGGCGGCATCGGCCAGGGCCATTATGTCGCGCATGGCGCGTGCGTATTCGCGCTGCTCGTAGTAATCGGCAATACGCGGTGCGGCCTCGACAAATTGATTCCACAGCTGTTCATCGGCCAGTTCGGTGGCGAGCTTGCCGCCGGCCTTACTGACAAACTTGGCGGTGCGCGAAGCGATATTGACCACTTTGCCCACCAGATCGGAATTTACCTTGGCAATAAAATCGTCGAGGTTGAGGTCCAGGTCATCCACGCCCGCAGTGAGTTTGGCGGCGAAGTAATAGCGCAGATATTCCGGGCTCAGATGGTCCAGGTAGTTGCGGGCATTAATAAAGGTGCCACGGGACTTGGACATTTTCTTGCCGTTAACGGTGAGGAAGCCGTGTACGCACACTTTATTGGGGGTGCGGAAATCGGCGGAGTCCAGCATGGCCGGCCAGAACAGGGCGTGGAAATTGACGATATCCTTGCCGATAAAGTGATATACCTCGGCATCGCTGTCTTTTTTCCAGTAATCGAGCCAGTCGCTGCCATTCTTATCACAGTAATTTTTCAGGCTGGCCATATAGCCGATGGGGGCGTCCAGCCATACGTAAAAGTATTTGCCCGGCGCATCGGGGATTTCAAAACCGAAGTAAGGCGCATCGCGAGAGATGTCCCACTCCTGCAATCCCTCTTCGAGCCACTCAGCCAGCTTATTGGCTACTTCATCCTGCAGGGTTCCGGAGCGGGTCCAGTTGCGCAGGAACTCGGTAAAGGCGGGGAGAGTGAAGAAGAAGTGTTCTGACTCTTTTTCCACCGGCGTGGCGCCAGAGATGGCGGACACTGGATCAATCAACTCCGTGGGGCTGTAAGTGGCACCACAGGCCTCACAGTTGTCACCGTACTGATCGGGAGTGCTACAACGGGGGCAGGTGCCCTTGATATAGCGATCCGCCAAGAAGAGTTGTTTCTCCGGATCGAAGGCCTGAGTGATGGTGCGCGAAGCGATGTGGCCATTTTCACTGAGGCGGCGATAGATCATAGCGGACAGCTCGCGGTTCTCCTCCGAGTGGGTGGAGTGGTAGTTGTCCACGCCGATTAGGAAGTCGGCGAAATCCCGCTCGTGCTCCGCCTGCATGTTGGCGATATGTTGCTCCGGTGTCAGACCCAGCTGCTCAGCTTTGAGCATGATTGCGGTGCCGTGCGCATCATCGGCGCAGATGTACAGGCAGTCGTTACCGCGGGAGCGCTGAAAACGCGCCCAGATATCGGTCTGGATATATTCGAGTATGTGGCCCAGGTGCAGGGAGCCGTTGGCGTAAGGGAGTGCGCTGGTGACTAGGATTTTGCGCGTATCGGGCATCGGTTTTTCCATCGCTGTGGGGTTGCGGCCGGAGGCTCCGCTGGAGTGGCCGGAGATCGTCAAAAGACGGCGAAATATAGCAGATTTGTACTATGCCGGGGAGGTGTGGGCCATGCTCGTGTATAAAGCGGTCGGGATTGAGCCCGTCGCTGGCGCTGGGCCGCTTCATCCGACACAATGCGGTTCTGACAAGAAGCACCTAGAGGGAGATACCGTGAGCGATCACCACCACGATCATGAAGAGTTATCAAAGGAAGTGCAGGCCGAACTGGAGCGTCTGGCAGAGTGCCTTGGTCAGTTGCAGGACCCGGCCAGTGGCCTGCCGCTGGATCAACTGGATGCAGATATTGAGGTGGGCTACGAAGATGATACCGTGTACGTCGGTATTACCCTCGGCTACCCCTGCGCAAGCCAGGAAGTACATTGGCGCAAGCGGGTTACCGAGGCCTGTGAGCCCCTGATGAAGAGTGGTCCCCTAGGCGGCCACGGCTTGCAATTTGAATTATTCAGCGATATCCCTGCCACCTCATCGGCCAACGCTCCAGAGCCATTGCGTGGCGTAAAGAATATTGTCGCAGTTGCTTCTGGTAAGGGTGGCGTCGGCAAGTCCACCACAGCCGTGAACCTGGCCTTGGCGCTGGCGGCAGAGGGTGCGCGGGTCGGGTTACTTGATGCGGATATCTATGGTCCCAGCCTGCCCACCATGCTTGGTACCGAAGGGGTCCGCCCGCATGTGAAGGAACAGAAGTTCTTCGTGCCAGTGGATGCATTAGGTATCGAGACAATGTCTTTGGGGTACTTGATGACTGAGGATACCCCGGCAGTTTGGCGCGGCCCTATGGCCAGTGGTGCACTCAATCAAATTCTCACACAAACACTTTGGTGTGATGCCAAAGAAGAGCTGGATTATTTAATTGTGGATATGCCCCCGGGTACCGGAGATATCCAGCTGACTCTGGCGCAAAAAACTACTTTGGCTGGTGCGGTGATTGTGACTACACCACAGGATTTGGCGTTGAAGGATGCTATCAAAGGCGTGGAGATGTTCCGCAAGGTGTCGGTACCAGTGCTTGGTATTGTTGAGAATATGGCCCTTCATACCTGTTCCAAGTGTGGCCATAGTGAGCCGATCTTCGGCATAGGTGGTGGTGAGCGTATCGCTGAGGAATACGATACCCACCTGCTTGGCGAATTGCCTCTGGCACAGAAAATTCGCGCCGATATCGATAGTGGTCGTCCCAGTGTAACCGCAGATCCCGAGGGTGAAATTGCCGGTTTCTACCGGGAAATTGCCCGCAAAGCTGCAGCCCAGGTTTGGTTGAATGCCAGCAGCGACGAGGAACTGCCGGAAATCGAAATTAGTTGAACCCAACCGCGATATTGATCACAAAGCATTAACTTTTTATTTTTTGTGGTTTTTTAAAGGGGCAAAACTCCCTATATTGAACTCCTTCGGGCGCCTCTGTGAAATTTCGTTTTTGCAGGAGCGCTCAATCTTGATAAGCCAGAATTTAACGCAGGCTTTTCATGTCTCTGTAAAGATTCGTAATAATGACTTGTGTTGATGGCTCGCAGTTGAGCCATTGAAAAATGGGTCTTTAAATAATTTATTTATTGCGATTTTGTATTTACGGCGCCTTCGCTCGCGCTAGTGTGCCTGTTAGCCTTTATTGGTACGCTGCCGAGTTAATCGTCAGGGTTTTAGTATTTTTTTAACAGACCCAATTTATTCTGTAGATACTTATGGCAGTTTTGCCTATGGCTGCTCGAATTCAGCCTCTGCGGTAAAAAGAGTAAGTATTCCTGCTGAATATCCTCTGGCAATCGTCAAGGTATTTATGTGATTTTACTTTTTATTGGAGGGACAACTCGGATAATCAGAAAAGCCGCGATAATCCACGGAATATACCGGGAGATGTTTAGTCGGTTCGTGGATAACACTCGGTTGCGTGGTACAGACATACTGCGCCGAGGGCAATAATATCAGGAGTGCAAACCTGTGGTGGCCACCGTGTTATTGGTCTCAGGTAGGGCATACATCAGGCATTGCAGTAGCTGTAGTCGATAAAAATAACAAAGACAAAAGCGCGAGTGCTTTCATCCATGAATTTTAATATTAGCTATCGACCGATAGGGGGTATAGCGCGGGTTTTATTTTATGGGCCCGTGGGATTTGCAGAAAAAATGGAGGCGGCTGCCCGATTGGTAGAAAAGTACCGCCACCGTGTACCTTTGCGGGTATTACTGGATATGCGCTATGCGCGCACGAGGGTTACCCTGGAGGAGCAGCGGCAGTTCACCAGCTTTATAGCCGAGCATCCGGTGTTGCGCTGCGCTTATATTGCCGTTTTACATCCGCGCAACCGCTGTACTTCCCCCCTGTCGACCGACGGCACCTGCCTGTGCCGGCATAGTTCGCGGGAATTTGTTGCCGAAGCTGAGGCTGAGGCCTGGCTCACCCAGATCAAGGGCACTCCCAGGCCGGGACTTCGCTGATTACTACGCCTGCTGGGTTTTGGCCTGCTGAGCTTCCGCCTGGCGGCGCCGCTCTTCTTTTTTCTGCAGGCGTTTAGCGGTAGTCATTTCACGGGCATCTTGGCCCATGTGTTTTTCCCCGCGTTTTTTCGCCAGTTGAATCTGCTTCTCGCGCTCGCGGAAGCGGTGGCGATCGGCGTCACTCACTTTGTCATAACAATGCGGACAGCTAACTCCCTGCTCAAACTGTTCTGACTGCTGGTCCTCCTTGGTGATAGGCATACGGCAGGCATTGCACTGATCGTACTGGCCTTGCTCCAGATCGTGGTTGACGGTGACGCGTTCATCGAAAACAAAGCACTCACCCTCCCACAGAGATTCCTCTTTGGGTACTTCTTCCAAGTACTTGAGGATGCCACCGTGCAGATGGTAAACCTCTTCAAAGCCCTGTTCTTTCAAATAGGCGGTGGACTTTTCACAGCGGATACCGCCAGTGCAGAACATGGCGACTTTTTTGTGCTTGGCTGGATCCAGGTTCTCTTTGACGTACTGAGGGAACTCTCGGAAGGTTTCGGTATTGGGGTTGAGAGAATCTTTGAAAGTACCTACCTGGAATTCATAGTCGTTGCGGGTATCCACAACAACGACTTCCGGGTCGCTGATTAGGGCGTTCCAGTCTTTTGGTTTGACGTAGGTGCCAACCACTCGGCGGGGGTCAATGCCCTCTACGCCCATAGTGACAATCTCTCTCTTCAATTTGACCTTGCTGCGCAGAAACGGCATCTCGCCAGTGTAGGACTCCTTGTAATCCAGCTCGGCAAGGCGCTCGTCTGATTTCAAGTAGGCGAGGATGGTGTCGATGCCCTCGCGGGAACCAGCAACAGTGCCGTTAATGCCCTCTCGGGCCAAGAGTAGGGTGCCGCGCACTTGGTTTTCCAGCATAACGTCAAGCAGGGGAGTGCGCAGAGACTCAAAGTCCTCCAGAGTGACGAACTTGTAGAGTGCACAGACAACGAATTGATTCATGGTACTTCCTTAAATGCAGTCCGGAGCGTAAATCCGGGGCAGAAAAAATCGCCGCGCATTTTATCGCAAAAAAAACAGCTTGTCGTACATTTAGCAAGCGCTCCAGCTGTTGTCCCAGCACAACAATATTTGTTGACCGGGGAGCCGCAACTTGTCAAAGTTCTGGCCGAATTTTCAGGGTCATAGCGAGGTGAACCCCATGGGCGAAGAATTTGCACCGAAAGAGTCAGAATTGAGCCAGATCTACCGCGAGGGCGAGGTATCTGTGCAAATCGATATATTCGAGGATGGTGAGGGCGGTTGGCTGCTCGAAATTGTCGATGAGAATAACAATTCCACCGTGTGGGAGGATGCCTTTGAGACAGAGCAGGATGCCCTTGAGGAAGCATTGGACGCTTTGCGGGAAGAGGGCATCTCTACTTTTGTCGGCCCTGTTCAAGAAGCGGATGGCGGCTGGTAGATAGTTTTGCTGTGACCTCAAAGTGCACCTGCTGCTGGTGGATGTCTTCCCGGTAGTCCTGGGAGGCGGCTCTTTGCGCCCAATATGCCGATAACTGCTATGGTTATGGTGAAGGGAATCGCGACTGTGTGACAGCACACCCCAATCACAGCGCCGTCGCGAGGCAACTGTGGAGCTTTTGTCTCCGGCGGTGCTACCAAACCAGCGGTTGCCTTCCCCATGATAATGCGCGGTATTTTTATCATGGTCTGCTTGCAGATCCCGCCCCTTCCCCTCCATGCCGACCCCTTGGTGCCACTTGCCCAACAGCAGCTTTATGCAGACCTCAAGGAGGTTCGCCTAGTTGCGAAGCTGCATGGTTACGCAATAGTGGCGGGGCGCCACTGCATTGATTGCGATGAGAATCTAGCGATTTATATACGCCGTATTGCCAGGCCGGGTGATGTAGTTGGTAATAATCAGTCAGATGGTGATCGTTATACCTATCCGGGGCGGTATCTCGACTATATGACGAAAAAGCTGGTAGAAAAAACCCGCATGTTTTACGGCTATTGCTATGAGGGGCTGCCTTCACTGTTATGGTTGACCGAGTACCGGTCGGGGGATGTTTGGATCAAGTCTGAATACCTGCTTTTACTCACGGGTGAAAATCTGGAGCACCGTTACGTAGAGGGGCATCAGCCGAGTGTTTTCCATTTGGAGAGTGCGAACTGTAAGGAATTACCGGGGATTTTGATGGAAATGGAGCCCTAGAAATTGTGGCCTTTTTCAGTCATTTGAGGAGAGAGTGAGCCGGCATTGTTTCAGGGGCTTCTTTGCATAAGGGCCTCGAGAGAACAATTATAGTGCTCTCTAATCAAGTCCTTATTAATAATGGACCGGTAAGTAATTAGCGGTCATCCACTTTTTACTCTGATTCCTACTTTACGACAGAAATAAAAAAACCCCGCTGGAGGGCGGGGCCAAAAGGGTCGTTGAAATCAGTTCTGCTTTACTTTACCGGTTCAAAAACAATTTTCAGTTTCTTCTTACCCCAGGCGCGAGCCTTGCGGATATCTTTTTCCATCCAAACATCAATACGGTTTGTGAAGCGTTTGTTCATGCGGTCACGCACAGTGTAAGTACCGGGCAGACCTTCAATCTGTACTTTAGCGCCGTTGGTCAGGCCGTGCTTTTCCAAGTCACGGGAAACGGCAATGATTTTATCGCCTGGACGCAGGCGGTTGTTCCAGGCAGCTACCCAAGGGTCGCTATCTGTCTGGCCGGGCACCGAGTTATACGCGGTAGCGTCGACAACCATGGTTTTCTTAAGAGCGGCTGATGCATTGACACTTACACCAATAGCAAGCAGGGCGGCGATGAAAAAAGCAGTGTTACGCAGAGTCTGTTTCATGATGTCCCATTACCTCCAGGAATCAAATGGTCGCAAGCCAAAAGATGCTTACGAAATTTCCAAGTGCTTTTGGAAATGGTTGATTAATATTTAATCAACGCCGGTTATATTACTGGGGATTTGGGTTGAGGCAACTTTTTCTTATTTGGCGACAAAAGGCCTTAAAGAATGGCTGGTTATTGTGAGTGCTTAAAACCAATAACCCTTTTTAGTCTTACTTTTAAGATTTTTGTTTGTGATTAGACGCTACTACTGGTTACAGAATTCCTATTTTTTTCTGATTAAGAAATTTCATTTTTTAGGTGGGATTTGCAGTGACAGCGATGTCATTCTACGGTTTACAAACTATTTTCTTGGATCGGCTTTCTAATTCGTACGAGAAAAGTAAAAAATTTCCCTGAAACTATTTGTGACCATTCCGCCAAAACTGTCTGCTTTGCAGGGAAAACCTGATTTTAGGTGGAAAAACTGCTTCGTCACTGATTTTTTTGGCAAAGAAATGGGGTAAATAAGAGCTAAAGGGTGGCTACCCAACTCTGTTGTAGAGGCTCGACTATCTGTGGTGAGACTATAGGAAGTAGACTCTGCTGCAGAGATACAGAGATGCAGAGATGCAGGGATGCAGAGATCTCTTCTTTCAACGTTCCAAGCGCATAAGTTTGAATAAGCCTCTAACTAATCATTACTAATAATCGATGGCATAAAGTTAGAGAGCAGTAATTCTCTCTATTGATTGTTTACCTAACGGCAGAAATAAAAAAACCCCGCTGGAGGGCGGGGCCAAAAGGGTCGTTGAAATCAGTTCTGCTTTACTTTACCGGTTCAAAAACAATTTTCAGTTTCTTCTTACCCCAGGCGCGAGCCTTGCGGATATCTTTTTCCATCCAAACATCAATACGGTTTGTGAAGCGTTTGTTCATGCGGTCACGCACAGTGTAAGTACCGGGCAGACCTTCAATCTGTACTTTAGCGCCGTTGGTCAGGCCGTGTTTTTCCAAATCACGGGAAACGGCAATGATTTTATCGCCTGGACGCAGGCGGTTGTTCCAGGCAGCTACCCAAGGGTCGCTATCTGTCTGGCCGGGCACCGAGTTATACGCGGTAGCGTCGACAATCATGGTTTTCTTAAGAGCGGCTGATGCATTGACACTCACACCAATAGCAAGCAGGGCGGCGATGAAAAAAGCAGTGTTACGCAGAGTCTGTTTCATGATGTCCCATTACCTCCAGGAATCAAATGGTCGCAAGCCAAAAGGTGCTTACGAAATTTCCAAGTGCTTTTGGAAATGGTTGATCAATATTTAATCAACGCTGGTTATATTACTGGGGATTTGGGTTGAGGCAACTTTTTCTTATTTGGCGACAAAAGACCTTAAAGAATGGCTGGTTATTGTGAGTGCTTGAAATCAATAACCCTTTTTATTTTTATATTTAAGGGTTTTGTTCGCGCTTATACGCTATTGATGGTTACAGAATTCCTATTTTTTTATGATTAAGAAATTTCATTTTTTAGGTGGGGTTTACAGTGACAGCGATGTCATCCTACGGTTAACAAGCTATTTTTCCGGATCGGCTTTCTAATTCAGATGAGAAAAGTAAAAAATTTCCCTGAAACTATTTGTGACTGCCCCACCAAATTAGTCTGAATTGAAGAAAAAACGTGGTTTAACGCAGCAAAACGGCTTCGTCGATTCATTTTCTGGCAAAGAATTTGGGGAAAAGTGAGGGCTAAAGGGTGGTTCCCCGGTTCTGCTGTACCGGTTCTACCTGCTGGCGAAGCGCAGCCAAATAGTCACTATCCTCTTTTAGGTCGGGTAATTTGTGCTGTAAATCCAGTTCTACCGCTTTCTCCAGCCAACGAATGGCCTCTTCAAGATTTCCTTGCCACTCACATACCTGCCCAAGATTGAAATAAGTAATAGAAAGGTTGTGCCATTCCTCCTGATTGAGCAGACCTTCCAGGGCACTTTTATAGAGGAGATAAGCAGTGCTGAGGAGGTGTTCACGTTGCGTGGCCAACTCTTCGCTGGCAGCTTGGCGGTGGTAAGTGTGTGCCAGGGCAGAGCGCACTCTTGCGCTGGAGTGAGGTAGTTGTGCACCTGAATCCAGGTAGCGCAGAACTGATTGAAACTGGGCCCGCGCCAGCGGGTAGAGATCTGGCCTCGATTTGGCCCCCAAGGCATTTAGTACTATGCCGTAGCGGTAGCGCAGGGTGTGCTGCTGGGAGGGATAGGCGCCGAGAGCGGAAATGGCTTTTTCATAGAGTGGCAAGGCATCGCCAAAATTACCCTCGCGGGCGAGTGCCTCCGCTTCGTTGACCCAGTGGATCGCCCCCAGGGTTTCTCCCCCGTGAGATTGAGCGCTGTGAGTCTGGGTATTGTTGGGGAGAACGTCCGAAATAAGGGAGACTGCCGCTAATAGTGCGGTTAGGCAGAAAAGTGCATAAAAAAATATGTATAAATGAGGCAGTGGTTTATGCATAGGGATTTTCACGCTTGGCCCGATGACGTATGGGGCCATAGTTACGGCCCTCATACGTCAGTAAATCCCTAGTTATCGAGTTGTGCCAGTAATCCCTGCAGAGGATGGCGCAGACTAACACCTGCAAAGCGGCTGGCTTGGCAGCGGCAGGAGTATCCGGTGGCGAGTTGGTTGTGCTCCCCACCATTGAGTTTGGGAGCCCAGGACTGCTGGAAGATCACCCGCGATGTTTCCTTATGCGCGGTCTCGTGGCCATAGGTCCCAGCCATACCACAGCAGCCGAGATTTTCACTCTGCAGCTCCAGGCCCAGGGCGGCGAATACCGTTTGCCAATCCTTGAGTGAGGCGGCGGCATTGGTTTGCTCGGTGCAGTGCGGCAGTAGTTGAAAGCTGCCAGGTTTTACCCGAGCGCGCTGTTGCTGCAGGTGATCTTCTTGTTGAACCAGCCATTCTTGTAACAAATGTACTTTCGGAGCGCGTTCCCCTAGGAGTTTCTTGTATTCAGAGCGATAGGTAAGGGTCATGGAGGGATCAATGCCCACCAGGGGGATGCCGCTCTCCGCCAGGTTGTTAAGCATCTCACTATTGCCTTCGGCAATTCGTTGGAACTGGCGTAAAAAACCATGAACGTGGAGGGGTTTGCCGTTGGCCCGATAGGGAGCGAGAATCGGCACAAAGTCCAATTGTTTGAGCAGGCGCAAAATATCCGCTACCACTTCGGCATCAAAATAGCTGGTGAAGGCATCCTGCACAATGATGACCGCGCGGCTGCGCTGGGAGGGCCCCAGAGTATCCAGGCAGGCTTTTGTAGCGGTGGGTACTCCCAGTTCTCTCATGCTGGTTTGCAGGGTTTTTTGTGAGAGCTGTGGGCTGTCCACCATGCCGAAAACACGCTCCATCAAAAAAGATACAGGCTTCAGCTTTAGCGGCCAGTTGTACAATTGCGGTAGTCTGGCTAGATGCGGCATCAGGAATTCCAGTCCGCCCACGGCGTAATCCTTTAGCGGGCGTAGGTAGCGGCTGTAATAAAGCTCCAAAAACTTGCTGCGAAATTCCGGCACATCCACGCGAATAGGGCATTGCCCTACACAGGATTTACAGGCTAGGCAGCCCTGCATGGCTTCATTGACTTCGTGGTTGAAGTCGTACTCGCCGCGGGTTTTTGCCAGGGTATTTACGATGCGTTTGGGCAGGCCGACAAAAAAAGAGCGCTCGCGGTATTTACGCGCGCTGGCTACTGCGTCTACATCGTGTTTACTCAATAGACGCAACCATTCTCGCATCAGCGAGGCACGCCCTTTGGGGGAATGGATCCGGTTGCGCGTGGCCTTGTAGGAAGGGCACATGGCATCGTCTGGATTCCAATTAAAACAGGCACCGTTGCCGTTGCAGTGCACACCCTCGTCGTATCCCTCCCATACTTGCGCGGGAATTTGTCGATCGTATTCACCGCGGGTGCTCACCACATCAATTTTCAGCAGGCTGGCGCTGTCATTGGGTGTGGCAATTTTGCTGGGGTTTAATTGATTGCGTGGATCGAAAGCGGATTTAATTTTCTGCAGCTCGGGATACAGCTCTCCGAAAAATTCCGGGGCATATTCGGAGCGAACGCCTTTGCCGTGTTCTCCCCACAGCAGCCCTTTATACTTTTGTGTCAGTGCTACCACCCGGTCGGTGATGGGACGAATTTGTGCGGCCTGTTGGGGATCTTTCATATCTATTGCCGGGCGTACATGTAATACGCCGGCATCCACATGGCCGAACATACCGTAGTCGAGGCCGGCCTCATCCAGCACTGCGCGGAATTCGGCAATAAAATCGGCCAGGTTTTCTGGTGGTACGGCAGTATCTTCTACAAAGGGAATCGGGCGCTTTTCCCCCTGGGCGTTGCCCAGCAAACCCACCGCGCGTTTGCGCATGGCCCAGATACGATTCACCTCGGCGTGGCCGCGGGCGACAGAATAGCCGAAGCTCTTGCCTGGCTGGCCAATGGCAGCCTCGATATGTGCAATAAATTGCTGCAGAGCTTTTTCCAGTTCCTCCTCGGTATCTGCAGCGTACTCCACCAGGTTGATACCCTTGACCGGGCGATCCTCTGCGGGAAAAAATTCACTGACGCTGTGCCAGACGATATCTTCCATGGCCAGTTGCAGTACTTTGCTGTCCACTGTTTCGATCGACATGGGGCCTGCGCCCATTAAGTCCTTGGCATCGCGCAGTGCTTCCTGGAAGTGGTCGTATTTTAAATTGACCAGAGCCACACACTTGGGAATGGGCAGCAGATTGAGTTTGGCTTCAGCAATAAATCCGAGGGTGCCTTCGGAACCGCACAATACGCTGTTGAGATTAAAGCGGTTGCCTTCACGAATATGGGCCAGGTCGTAGCCGGTGAGGCAGCGATTGAGCTTGGGGAATTTCTGCTCGATGAGTTCGGCTTTTTCCCTGGCAATCTTGTCACAGGTTTTATGCACCTCTGCAACGCGGCTATTTTCAGCGCATATTTCTTGTAGCTGAGCGTCCCCTATAACAGTGGAGTGCCACAGCTCCCCGCCCATTAACACTGTGTGTAATTCCAACACGTGATCGCGGGTTTTGCCGTAAACACAGGATCCCTGGCCTGAGGCATCCGTATTGATCATGCCACCGATGGTAGCGCGGTTGCTGGTAGAAAGTTCTGGCGCAAAAAACAGGCCGTGGGGTTTAAGTGCGGCATTCAACTGGTCTTTTACCACGCCAGCCTGTACGCGAACCCAGCGCTCTTCCACATTGATCTCAAGGATCTGGTTCATATGGCGGGAGATATCCACCACCAGCCCATCGGTAAGCGATTGGCCGTTAGTACCGGTGCCACCGCCTCTGGGTGAGAGCACTACGGAGTGGAACTCCTCCTGTTCGGCCAGTTCCGCCAGTAGTTGCAGGTCGCGGTGATTGCGTGGGTATACCACTGCCTGAGGTAGAACTTGGTAAATAGAGTTATCGGTCGCTAAAACGGTGCGGCTGGCGTAACTGGGTGTGGTGTCACCGCGGAAACCCGCGTCTGCAAGCTCCTGCAAAAACTGCAAATAGAGCGCCTGAACCTCGTCGACTTCGCGCAATGCTGGAATCATGAGCTAATCCGTACTTTCGGGGAGGAGGAGGCCGCAAATTGCCGGGGTAGCTGGTGAGATAAAGAATCACAGCCCTGCCGCTCGGTAAAAATGCGGCCCTGCATTGTAGCTATGGTGTGTATGGGCGCAAGCGGCCATAGAGACTTGATTACTTTCCAAAAGTTGTACAAAGCTATCTCTTGTACAACTAGTTGTGAGAGTCTATAAAAGAAGAACGTGAACCGATTCTGTGCAGCAAAACTATGCATATACAGCTCTTGTCTCAAAAAATTCCGGTGGGCATTAGCCGCTGCGCCGTGGGTGATCCGGTGCGTTACAACGGCAGCCACAAGCACAGTAAAGTCTGCACCCAACTGCTGGGCAATTGTTTTGACTTGCAGGCTTACTGCCCGGAGGTTGCCATTGGCATGGGCGTGCCCAGACCGCCTATTCACCTTATTGTGAGTGACCGGTTGCGTGCGGTTGGCCGGGAAGATCAGAACTTAGATGTTACCGAGGCTCTAGAGGACTATGCGGATACGATTGTCCCTGAAGTGGAGAATCTGCGTGGTTTTATTCTGATGCAGAAATCTCCCAGCTGTGGAGTGCGAACCACTCCCCACTATAAAGAAGATGGTACCGGGGTGCTGGCGCACGACTCCGGCTTATTCGCGGCACGCCTGCGCCAGCATTTTCCCCATTTGCCTATGGAAGAAGTGGGGCGGCTCAATGCCAGCGATTTACGCGAGAATTTCCTCACCCGTGTTTTTGCTTACGACGCCTGGCATCGCTATGTGGCCACCGACCTGCGCCCAGCCAGGGTCATTGAATTTTACACCGCTTATAAATATCTACTGTTGGCGCACAGTCAGCCAATGACCCGTGCACTGGGTCAGTTTGTTTCTAACTCGCGCGCATTGCCGGTGGAGGAGTTTGCCTATGAGGTGAGAGGTAAAATAATGGAGATTCTCAGCCAGTTGGCCAGCCGTAAGGACCGCACCAACGCCTTGATGCACAGCCAGGGCCACCTGAAGAGCTACCTGAGCAAAGAGGAGAGAGCCGAGCTGGCGCTACTCATTGACGAATACCGTCAGGGTAATAAGCCTTTGTCGGCAGTGCTAACGATGTTGCGCCATTATTTGCCGCGCACTCCTCACCAGTTTATCCACAGCCAGGTGTTGCTCGCCGCTGAGCCGGCAGAGCTGGGTCTGTGTGAATTTCGCTGAGAATTGTGATGGTTGAGATTGCCCCCCCTACTGAAGCCAGCTTACCAATTCGTGAGGTAGCGCGTCGTACCGGCGTGCACCCTGTCACCCTTCGGGCCTGGGAGCGGCGCTACGGCCTGTTAACACCGGCCAGAACCAGCAAGGGGCACCGACTTTATAGTGAAGAAGAGGTCAGGCGTATCGAAGAGGTACTGGCCTGCCTGGCCCGAGGTGTAGCTATTGGACAGGTGCGGGAATTATTGGCACGTGGTCCATCCTCCCTGTCAGCCAAAGAGAGAGAGGCAAACACTGCAGGTGGTTGGCGTGAGATGATCGATGAAGCCTTAAACTTGTCACAAAACTTTGACGAGCCAAAGCTTCGCAAGCAACTGGACCACTGGATTTCCACCTTACCGGCATCACTATTACTCGATCATTGGCTCAAGCCGCTGCATACCGAGTTGGCTAGGCTGAGGCGATCGCAAGCCGCGCAAGGTTTCTTTTGGCAGCTGGTTAATGAACAGTTGTTATTGGCCAACGGCATAGCTCGCAGAAATTTAAGTAAAGATCGTTTGGCTTGCGAGAGTCGAGTCCTATTGCTGGATTTCCCCGGTGAAGATCAGCGGGCCTTTGTGCAATTATTTTGCGCCACACTTTTGGCTGCCGGTATTGGCGTAGTGGTTTTGGATTATCGGGCCGTTCTGCCGGGGCTTACTGAAAATATGAGAAAGCTGGATGTGCATGCGCTGCTCTGGTACAGCCATCGGGCACAGCCAAAACCCTTACTTGAGGAGGAATTACCACGCTCATTTCAGGAGCTAAGCAAGCCTCTAAGGCTTGTGGGGGATTTCGTAGAGTTACAGTCTGCCAGCTTGGATAACCTAAAGAAAATACCGATGATATCAGTATTATCAGGTACTACAGACTTCGTGGTAACGCAACTGCGGGAGCAGCTGAAGCGATGAGCCGTCAAATATCAATACAGCGGGGCCTAGTCTGGTTCCGCAGCGATTTGCGTATACAGGATAATTCGGCGCTGTATCATGCCAGTACTCGATGCGAACAATTGGCCGCAATTTTTATCGCCTGTCCAGAAACCTGGAAAAACCACGATGAAGGCGATGCACTGGTTTCTTTTCGTATGGCCTGCTTGCAGAAACTCCAAGGGCAGTTGCAAACTTGCAATATTCCCCTGTACTTCCTCGAAGTCCCTGAGTTTTCTTTGGTTCCGGAGGCGCTGCAGCAAATTATTCAGCGTCTGAAAGTAGAGGCATTGTTTGCCAATGCTGAGTATCCTCTGAATGAGCTGCGTCGAGACAATGCCGTTCGAGAAAAACTGCTGGAACACAATGTTTCGGTTGAATACTACAGTGACCGCACCTTATTACCGCCAGGAGCAGTGAGAACGGCGAGTGGTGATCCCTACAAAGTGTTTACCCCTTTCAAGCGTGCCCTAATCCAGTTATGTGCAGGGAGCGAGGTTAAGCCCTTGCCCACGCCCAGGAAAATACCACCTTCTGCCAATAGCAAACATTGGCCGAAGTGGTTCGCAGTGGATGTAAAAGGTAATCGAAAACTAACGCAGAAAATTCCTAGCCAGTTATTGGGCTACTCGCTCAATATTGATGGATCAGGTAGGGTTAAAGGTTGGGAGAGTGGTGAGCAAGCTGCGCAAAAGTGCTTGAAAGTTTTTGCCAAAATTATTGATCAATATCAGGCCGAACGAGATTTTCCAGCGAAAGATAGTACCTCTCGCCTTTCCCCTTATTTAAATAGTGGAGCTATTTCTATTCGCCAGTGCGTCAAGATGGCCCTCAGCCAGAATAAAGGCCTTTGGCAGGGTGGAGATGAAGGGATTGCCTGCTGGATCAGCGAACTTATCTGGCGGGAATTCTATACACATTTACTGACTGACTTTCCCCGCTTGAGTATGGGCAGGCCATTTAAAGAGGAAACAGAACAAATTCCTTGGCGCTATGATGAAGGATTATTTTCCCTTTGGGCAAGTGGAGAAACCGGAGTGCCTATTGTCGATGCTGCAATGCGCCAGCTAAATGAAACCGGCTGGATGCACAACCGCTTACGAATGATTGTCGCCTCGTTCTTGAGTAAAAATATGCTGATCGACTGGCGTTGGGGTGAACGCTACTTTATGCAGCACTTGATTGATGGTGACTTTGCCTCAAACAATGGCGGTTGGCAATGGACCGCCTCAACCGGTACGGATGCAGCACCTTATTTCCGGGTATTTAACCCTTATAGCCAGTCGCAGAAGTTCGATCCTAACGGAGAGTTTATTCGACATTATGTGCCGGAAATTTCCTCACTAAGTAATAAGGAGATTCATGAGCCCCCAATGATTGAAGGGTATCCCCAAGTAATTTGTGATGTGAGTGCCGGGCGCAAGCGAGCGATAGAGGTATTTGCCAACCTTAAATAACCATGTTCAGAGGCAGGTTGGTAGGCAGAGATAAGTTTTGTAGAGCAGGTACTCTAGATAAATAGAAGAGAACTATGTCGACTATTTGATAGTATTCAAAACGACTCATCCTCCCTGTATAAATTGATAGAAATAGAGCCCTCTAGGTCAGCGGTAACGTGAAAAACTATGGGCTTACAGCAGACCTGGCAGTCTTCTATATATTCTTGCGGAAGTACAGAAATATCAATGAGTGTACTAAAGTGTTCGCCGCAGTAGGGACATTGAATAGTTTCTTCTAGGATTGGGTTCATGCTGGAGTAAAGTCTATCTAGTTCGAGATTTTTGAATTTTAGGTTAAAGCCTACGTAAAATGCCAGAATGATTTTATTTCTAGTTGAATGTCTGGAGTGATATTTTGAAATTCTATCTTTCTGTAATTATTGCTAACTTGCTAATAAGTTAGCTAGGAAATTAGTAGTGTTGGGGAGTTGAGGTATGTGATTGCTCAAGGGGAGTATATTTATTTTCTTGAGTATGGGTATTGACAGTTTTAGGGGTTAATGCAAGGGTAAGATAGTAAATTTTTTTGCATAAACCCTATAGGATTCTTATGGTTTTCCTGGAGGATGTTTTTGTTAAATGGGGAGTTTGGTCGAATTAGGCTTTGTCGGTCTTTTTGTTTCAGCATTTCTAGCGGCAACAATCTTGCCAGTAAGTTCGGAGATCGTATTAACCACTCTGCTGATCAATGGTTTTTCTCCAGTTGCATTGGTGACTGTTGCAACAATTGGTAATGTGGCCGGTTCATTGGTGAATTATGCTCTTGGCTATTGGGCCAGTTTGGGTATTATAAAAAAATGGTTAAGGATGTCAGAAAATGAATTTGTAAAGGCTGAGCAGCGTTTTAAAAAATATGGCCTGATTTCATTAGCTTTTGCTTGGGTTCCAGTTGTTGGAGATCCATTAACCGTTATGGCGGGGGTGTTAAGAATACGGCTGTTATGGTTTTTGATTTTGGTGACGGCAGGTAAGCTTTTGCGCTATGTGGTTGTTAGTTATATGGTGTTGCAGGTTTCCTGAATTTGGGAGGCTTGACTGCGTTGTTTGCTGAGCTATAAGCGAGTAAATTTCATATAAAATCCATGAGTGTTATATTCTGGCTATATGTACTAAATGGTCGGTCCTCATCAGTTGATGGAGTGCTGAGGGGAAGGCGCCCTCAGTTACTCAAGTCAGCTATTTAGAAAAGAGTCTTTTCCCCTGATTTGATAAAACAGTGAAGCCAGGCCAAAAATAAAGCCTATGGGCGAAGTTATTAGGCTGAGTAATGCAGCAATAATGCCGGGAATTTTATAAATTCTAGCCCCGCTTTTTATCTTTCCTCCTATGCTGATAAGTGCTGCACACCAGCTTAAAAATAAAATAGCTGGGGCTGCTGCTTTGATAGTAAAGGCCGCCCCCTGACTGTATATATAAATGGCAGTTAATAATATGCCAAACAAAAGTGTTAGCCACCCATTGAATTGAAGGAGCTTGCCTGCGACTCTTAAGTCTTTCATAGTTTAAACCGAATATTTTTTTGTCTAAATTTGCTTAAATCTTTGTTTTAAAAGTTGATATGTTTATCAGTTTCCCCACTTAACCAATTTCTCCAGTTGATTTCCAGACCTCTGATCCCGCCAATATAGTCTTTATCGACCAGATAATACGAGTGCGTACGATCACCACGCTCCAGCTTATGGACTAAACGAATTACAAAGCTTTTACCGACTGGTGTTGATAATAGAAAGTATAAAAATTGCCCGGCCTGTGCTTGTAAAGGCGCAGTCCCATTTCTTTGTGCATGTCGCCATCTTGTGTTAGGGAGCCTAAGGAATGTACTGATATCCATAAGCCTCTCATGGCGCTTGAGAGGATTTACCCATCTATAATTTTCCCAGTGACTAGTGATGCGCAGTTGCCCGTTCACTTTAGTGAGTGTTTCCATCTGCTCGGCCAAACCTTCATTTAACCAGGATTGGGCGTAGGGAGTGACAGTATCGGTTATTGCATGACTAACCTCGTGTTTAATAGTGCGGAATGTTCTGGCTCTATCCTCTTGGATGTAAACAATAATTTGGTTATCTTGAGAGAAATATATCCCATAAGAGGCTGATGGTTCTTTTCCCATTCTCTTTCTTAGGTGTTCGTAGTAGGCCTTTTTATCTTTTAGAATCAAGACCTTAACGGGTACCGTTTTATAAAAGTCAAAAAACAGAACGCGATCGTAAAATTCATAGACGAGGTTGACGTCTGTAACAATCTTGTTTAATTCCTGATTGCTCAGGTTGGTGTCAATGGCTTCGACGGAAATATCATATCGAGACCAATCAGACTTGTGCTTTCTAGGCTTAATAACTTCTTGTTTAACATGTTCTATTTTCTTGTCACTGAAGTGAACTTGACCATTCTCATCGGTCCACTTGTAGATATTGGCTGTCGCGCTTAGTGGAATTAGAGACAGAAGAGTAGCTAATACAGCTGGTAGGTGAGGAGTCACTGCTAGAAACTTTTAACTAATTGAAAGTTGGTACTATGATTCTTTGACTGACACCTGACTCAAGAGGCTACAATCGCCTCTTTTATCGCGGCCTCAGCTAAAAGGTGGTTAGAGTTTAACGTTGGTAACGCAGAATTACTATCATCGATAATCAATGGTATTTCGGTGCAACCCAAGACTACTGCATCACATCCATCCTGTTTGAGGTTGTTAATAGTGTCCTCGAAGTATTGCACTGTTTCCTGTCGAAATACCCCAGTGACTAACTCGCCCATAATCAGCTGCCCGATCCGTTTAACAGCCTTCTTAGGCGGCCGTAACCAACCTATGTTTGCGGTCTCTAGTTTGGACGGATAAACGTCGCTCTCAACTAACCATCGGGTACCGAGTAGGCCCAGCTTTCTATAGCCCTTGATGGTGGCTTCAGCAATAACACTGTCGGCAATATGTAGCCAGGGTAGGGGGGATCTCTCTATTACATAGTCAAAGGCTTGGTGAATAGTATTATCGGGGCAGATCAGAAAACAGGCCCCCTGGGATTTGAGCTTGTCAGCGGAAGAGAGCATTAGATCGCCAACTCTTTGAAGATCATTGGAATCTAAATATTCTACATATCGAGCCAGTGAATGAGTGTGCATGGATATCTCAGGGTGAGCATGTTCACCAAGATATTTACCACTCTCTGTGCAAATTGTTTTATAGCATAGGGCTGCACCCTCAGAGGAGCAGCCAACAACACCAATATGTTTTATCTGATTAAAATTCTTCTTTAAGTTCTTCATTCGAGGAAATCACTCAGGCTGAAGTTGATCTAGTTGAGTTTTTCTTTGTTAGTCATTACTTCTAACTGTTCACTAACTTCCTTGAGTTGTTGTGGGTTGTTTGTTGTGTTTTGAATGATATGTAGAGACTTTTGGTAAGCAATATCAAAAGCCTCCTCTTTTGAAGCGATAATATCTGGTAAAACGCCGGTACCTTCCCAGTTGCTTTTGGTAATTGGATTTACAGCTCTTGCGATAGGAATTGATACCTTGAACTCCTTATCAAGGCTGAGAAATTGTATGGGATGGGCTCCACCTTTGGTGACTTCGCCAATAATTGTGGCTCGTTCGAGATGTTTTAGATAATAAGTAAATGCTTCCGCGGCCGAAAAGGTATCTTTACTGGTTAAAACGAAGACTGGCACTTTGGCTTTTCTTTTGCCATTGAGGGTTTCGAAAGTCCAGAATTCGGTGGTGCTATCTGTTGCTCTCCAGTAAATACTGTTCAGGTGGGTGGGCTTCTCAAAAAGATAACTGCTAATTAGGCGGCCCATATTGCCATCACCGCCGCCATTATTTCTAAGATCGAAGATGATGGCATCGGTATCTTCAATCAAGGTCATTACGGCTTCTAGGCGTTTCTTTGAGACTTCGTTGACATGATCAAAGCCCCAGAAATCGATATAGCCAATGTTACCTTCGAGCACTTCAACGCGCGTAAAACCAGAATTTTTCCTGGCCAGTTTACTGAACCAATCCTCTCGCTTCGGTTGTTTCTTTGGGATGTTTGGATCGTACCAACGTACACCAAAATGCTTATCGTGTTTTTCCAGTGCCTTAGTAAGTAGATCGGCTGTTTGTTTTGGAGTTTTAATTTTTTTTAGGGCCTCGGAGTGTGCAATTTTTTGCAAGCTTTCACGAATTGAGGGGATGTTCTCCTGAAGTATATAGCGGTTGGAAATCTCAAACTCAAGCGCATCAATGAGAGACTTTTTTTGCTCTGCTGAGAAGGTGGCGGAGAAGCCGTGCGATGAGATAAGCAAGAATACAACCGCTAGATATTTCTTCATTACAGTAACCCTCTGTTTTCGTTATTCCCTCGAAATCAATATATGGGCCTGGATTGCAGAAAAAAGAGGCCGCCAAAGATAATTTCTGGCACATTTGCCTCAGTTAAGTCGGTAGGGAGGGGTTGACTGGGGGCTTGGCGGTAAGTGAAGGATGTATGACTCTTATCTTTTCTTCTGCTGTTGAAATGCGCCCAAGACTGAGCGCCATCTATGGAGTCTGGATTCGTTTATAGAGCCAGTTTGGAGAATCTGTTTCTGTGTGTGATCGGAGGGAGCAGATGTACTGGCATCTGCCTAATAGGCTGCTCGGTCGCCTGCGATAGATATTTTATGACCGGTTGATGTCAAATAGTCTATCCCACCTTTATGCGTAGACAATGTCTTCAGAATTTTCTGCGGTAATACCCATAGAAACTCCTGAGTAATGCGAAATATGCGGCTATATAGCGGTATAGATTACTTTGATGGTTGCTACCTTAGCAGGCATAAATGGCAGATAAATAGTGAAAAACGTGACAGATTTTACCCCCCAATTCAGCCTTCAAAGCGAGGCTCTGAACTGTGAGGATTCCAATGTCTGGGCGGTCAGTGACCGGGCCCATGATCTTGCCGATAAGGGGGAGGATGTCATTTTCCTCTGTGTGGGGGACCCCAACTTCGATACCCCCGAGCCAATTCTGGATTTTGCCCGCGCTCGCCTGGGTGTCGGGCGGACTCATTATTCTCCTGCCGCCGGTGAGCCGGTGTTGCGCCGAGCTATCGCGGATATCGAGAGTAAGGTATCACCCCATCCCTGCAATCCCGATGATGTTGTGGTGTTTCCCGGCGGTACCAATGCTATCTACGCAGTACTTTCCTGCCTGTTGAACCCTGGTGAGGAGATTGTTATCCCAGAACCGATGTATATCGGTTATGTCCCCATTTGTGACAGTCTCAGGCTGTCTGTAAAGCGCGTAGCCTGCCCGGCGGAACAGAATTTTGCGTTCGATGTGGGCTCGATCAAAGCGGCAGTCACCGAAGAGACCCGAGTGGTCATGATCAATACCCCGGTCAACCCCACCGGAGCAATGGCAACTCCCGAACAGTTGCGTGAACTGGCTGCCTTTTGCCGTGAGCGCAACATCTGGCTGGTGTCCGATGAAATGTACTCCATGATCACTTTTGCCCGCCGCCATACCTCATTGCGCACAGCAGCAGAGTCTCTGGACAATATTGTGGTGATTGATGGTCTGTCTAAGTCTCATGCCATGAGTGGTTGGCGTCTGGGCTGGGCGGTAGCGCGTGGCCCCCTGGTGGAGCGCCTTGCGGCATTCGCCGGAGCCACTATCTTCGGCTGTCCACAGTTTATCCAGGAAGCTGCGGCTTTTGCCCTGGAGTTCGATACCTATTTCGTGAAACAGATGCGTGACGCCTATGAGCGTCGCCGCAATTTGATCGTTGAGAGAATCGGCAAAATTCCGGGGCTTAGCTGTTACAGCCCGGATGCGGGTATGTTTGTGATGGTCAATGTTTCCGAGTTGGCCAGCTCTGGTCAGGTATTCGCCGAGGCCCTGCTAGAAGCCGAGCGGGTATCAGTATTGCCGGGTACACCTTTTGGTGAAAGTGCGGTGAATCATGTGCGTTTGACGCTAGCGGCCGATGACAGTGAGTTGTCACGCGCTCTGGACCGAATCGAGCGTTTTGTCACCTGCGCTAATCGCCAGGCTAGTTAACCCAAGTGGCGGTAGCCAGCTCTCAGCCTCTCTTGCCGGGGGCTGGCTTTTTCATCTCTGGAGGTTATAGAGTTTCAGCCTCCGGCGATTACCGCTATCCTTGCCCCCTTTCAGATTCAAAAGAAATCAGTTCCGTGAAAATTGACCGGCATAATTTGCGTATTTTGCAGGCTCTGCAAACTAACGCCCGTATTAGCAACCTGAATTTGAGTGAACAAATTGGCTTGTCGGAGAGCGCCTGCCTGGCCAGGGTGAAGCGCCTTACCAGTGAGCGTTATATCCGTGAGTTCCTTGCCGAGATCAATCTGGACAAGGTGCGCCACGCTGAGTTTTATGTGAATGTGGCCCTGAAGCGCCAGGATGCGCGCACCAGTGAAAACTTCCGGCGAATTATCAGTGATATCCCACAGATCGTTTCCTGCGTGAAGATGTCTGGTGAATTCGATTATATGCTGCGCTTTATTTGCCCTGATGCGGCAGATTTCAACCGGGTTTCCGAGCAGTTACTGGCCAATGAGGAGGCCGCTATCTCGCGTATGACTTCGCATTTGGTGATCGAGAAAACCAAGCCTTTTACCGGTTATCCACTGGAGCTTCTCTTCCAGGATTAGGAACAGGCCAGGCAGTGGGCAGGTTTAATGCCACTGCCTGCTCCTTATTTGTGGTGCGGCTTTCGTTTGCACTTTCTGACATGCTGGTCAAAAAGTGATCCTTATTCTTCGACGATACCTACAGCGAATAGAGACTGTTGCCAGCTGGTCAAGAATCCTTTCTCTTGCTTTCTTTGCTGTTTGTTCAATAGCTTGAAGCCCCAGCTCAAAGAGTTGAGCATGATTAATAGTTATCTAGCCTAGAGATTGCGGAGAGCTGCTCAGTCTGTGCCATGCGTATGACAATTTTGTTGCAGTAAACCCTGCCTTCTTGTACAAGCGTGTTAAATGTGGTGTCTCTAGTCGGCCAGATTAATTTCGGGCTGGCCCAGGTGGCGGGTGCCCATGTTGTTTTGAGTCGTTTTCTTCGGGGATTCTAATCGGTTGAATTAGCTGCCAGGCGGGTAGTCTGGCTTGATCCTGTGACGAATTTAAAGAACTTACCTCCCTTTTATGTCCATTTTGTGAGGTTGGTGATCCAATTGAAAGAGTGGCGGCTGTAACCTCATATATACTTTAGACAGGCTTCTGTGTAGCGACAGCGGTTGGAAAGCTGCTATCCAGAGGCTGGTAATCACCGCTGGTGCAGGGGAGTGGCAGTTGAAATATTTAGGGCGAGTCTACCTGACTCTCAATTTATTGGCTTTTGCGTCTATCGGTCTTGGGGCCCTGTTTAATCCGGAGTCGTTTGCCGCGGCTATTGGATTTACATTTACCTCACCTACCGCTGTGCCCGAGTTTCTTGCAACTTACGCGGGCTTTATGTTGGCAATCGCCATTCTCTTACTGATTGCGTTGGCCATGCGCCCTCACCGCCGTGCCGCCTATGCTTCACTCTCAATCTCTTACATTGGATTCGCGGCTGGCCGTCTCTTTGGCATGTTTTCCAGCGGTAGCTTCGATGAACGCAATTTATTGTTCTTCGCCCTGGAAGTGATCATGGTAATTTGGGGACTCTACTGTTATCGGGAATCTCGTTGGCTTCCCCTGCAACACGGGCATTAATCCAAAACAGCTAAATACTGGGATCGCCCTTAGCTCTGTTCACCGGTGACTTTGGCCTGTGGGCAGTTCTTACTTTTCGTGTTAATACTGAGAGAAGTCTGGCCTGGTGTTTGCCGCATCCTGTCACTGATGGATATGAGTCATGTCTCAATTCCAAAGTTTGGTGGAAGCTCTGGTTATCCTGGTTGCGCTCTGTGCCTGCGCGATTTGGTTGCGAAGTCGCGGGGTGATTCTTAGAGAAGAGCAAGGAGTATTTGGGCGTCTGGCAACAGACTTTGCGCTGCCCGCAGTAATTTTACATAGCTTGATTAAAGTCCCTTTCTCTTCCCAGGCTCTTCTTCCCGCACTGGCCTTATTTGCTGTGAGTATTGCAATCATGGTGCCTGCGTGGGCAGTGGGTAAATTGATGGGGCTGGGGCGTAAGACCCTCGGCTCGATTGTGTTGGTCGCGGGTTTTGGCGGCTCTTCGACTTTAGGGTTATCGCTGATTCGTCGGATTTTTCACGATAACCCTCTGGTTATGAGAGACAGTGTTCTCATTGGTGAATATGGCGCACTTTTATCTGTATTTACTGTCGGTGTTGCTGTGGCCATTTATTTCGGCCGGGATGAGGGAGAGCAGGTCAATGTTTGGCAGGCCTGTAAGCCTTTCTTTGTATCACCAATTTTTATCACGATGGTTTTAGGCACAATTATTTCCCTATTTGGCCTGCCCCAGGGGAATGTTACTGTGCAGCTGCTGGAGGATATATTACGGATTTCCGGACAATCCTTGATAGTGCTGGTGGCATTTAGTATCGGTCTGGCCCTGCGCCCCATCGCTGTGCGCCAACTGGCGGGCCTGATACTGGTGGTCGTCCTGTTAAAGCTGGTGGCAGAGCCTATGGTGGCATGGGCTCTGGCAATGCCAATTGAGTTACCGCACATCGAGCGGGAGCTATTGGTTTTACAGGCGGCAATGCCCTCTGGGGCGATCGCCGCCGTACTGGCGAAACGCTATGGATGCGATGGCGGTGTTGCATCCGCAATGGTGGTTGCCACCTCTTTTATCAGTTTGATAACACTTCCGTTGACTCTCTACTTTGAAAGCCAGTGATTGCACTGTAGCCATTGATCAGGCGGTTATTTTCCCAGAGTTGTCATCTGCGGAGTGCTGTTCCAGCGTGGTAGTTTCCACCTGCTGTCCGCCGTGTAGTTTGCCGTCTACAGCCTGGCGGAAAACTTCTTTGTAGTCCTTAAATTCCGTGCCCATTAGGCGGTCCCACCAAGTGAAGTAAAAACCGTAATTGCCCTGAAAACGCTGGTGATGCAGGTCGTGATGAGTTGTGGTGGTCATATTATCCAGCACGCCATCGACCCAGCTGCGTGGGTGGAATTCGCGGCCTGTATGCAGCATGGCGTTGCGGAAAATCATTATGAAAAGGAAGCTAAGCCAGATACTTGGGTGCAGTGGTATCGTTAGGGCGATCAGTGGAGAGAAAAGTCCGTTGATAAATATTTCACCGATAGAAAAGCTGTAGGCAGTCCAGGGAGTTGGGGTTCGCGACATATGGTGTAGCTTGTGGAAGTGCTTAAACAGCTTTGGGTGGTGCATTGCCCGATGGGTCCAGTAGAAATAGGCGTCATGCAGGAGAATTACCACAGGCAGGCTCAAGATGCTCCACCAGAGCGGGTAGTCATTCCAGTTCCAATACAGCTTGGCGATCCCCATATCCTGTAGCAAATTTATGCTGATGCCAAACAGGGTGAAAATACAAACGGTCAGCATGGAGTAGCTGACTTCCCGGCGAATATCCCCCCAGCTAGCACGCCGTTTTTGGATGCGGCGCCGGTTCATCCAGGCGCGAAACAGCCAGCTCGCGCAGATACTCATCACAGAAGCCGCCAACACATAGCGAAATAGGGTCAATTTAAAGTGGGTGGTTCCGTAATCAGCCACATCTGCGAAGAAATCCATCTTTTTCACCATCCTTTTTCATCGGCGTTGCTAAACGGGCAGCGTTGGATATTGAGGATCTATTGGGATTCTAGGTGCTACTCACATGGGGAGCTTTTGCATCAGTGCCTGCAGTCTGGGGGGCTTTGCTGACTGAGGCTTACGGAAAATGAAAAAATGCTGACGAATTCCGAATTGCTGCCCTCTTAGGCGGGCAGCTTGTCGCGACGGTACTCGGTTGGGGTCTGGTTGTGACGACGCTTAAAAGCAGCATTAAACGGGCTGAGAGATCGGTAGCCGATATCCAGGGCGATGGTCAGCACTGGTAGATGCGCCTGTTCCGGATCGGCCAGGCGGGCGCTGGCCTCATCAATGCGAAATTGATTGAGATATTCATTGAAGTTTCGATAGCCCAAGTGGCGGTTTATCAGTGTACGCAGCAGGTGCTCGCGGGTATCCAGTTGCTCCGCCAGTTCGCGAATAGTCAACCCGGTGTGTCGATAGCCTCCACTTTCCATATGCTTTTGCAATTTAGCCAATTGCATCTGCTGCTGCTCATCCAAGGTTGGTACAGGTGCTGGAGGTGGGGCTTCCTCTTCAGGGATATCTGTTGCTGGTTGTGGTAGAGAGTCGCCCAGGGCGCTGGGTGAGAGCGCAAGCAGCCATAAACAGGCTGCCAGGGACAGCAGGCTGGCGAGTAGGGCGTGAAGAGTTGGCACACCATTGGGGACGGGGCGGTAGGCAAACAATGATTCAGCACTGATAACGATCAGCATATAAGTGCCCACCGCAATCAACAGTATGGCGCGCAAGCGACGGCGCTCCTCGACCAAATCCGAGTGAAACTGCCCGAGTAGAGTGAGCATGCCCAGGCCAATCAGACCTAAGCGGGTAAATTGGGACAGATTAAAAAAAACCTCTTCGGCGCTATTGCCTAAAGGGATTGGCGAGTGACTAGCGGCGACACTAAAGGCAATGGAGAGGCCGATAGGCATCCAACCCCAGCGGGGAAAGGATTCTTCCTCGCGACAGAGCAAGTGGGTAAACAGCCAGAAGGCGGCGGGCACCAGAATCACCGGCAGGTGAATCAGCAGCCCCATGAGCCCGACAAGGGGAGGGAGTGTCGGTAACAGTAAATAACAGATAACACCGATCAAAACCAAAATCAGCCAGCGGCCCGCCGCGAGACGTCGGTGATTGACGGAAACCTTGGTTGCGGCCAGTAAGAGTAAGGCGCAGGCCCCGCCGGAAAAAAATAAATAGCCTGAAGTCACGACTTATCTCCAGCGGTTGGCCCAGGCATCCAGCACCTTACTGCTATAGGTGTGGCGGCCATAGCTGCCGTTGTAGTAGGCGAGGGCGTTAGCCAGATTGCCCTTCGCTTTTTTGATGTAGTGCTTGAGGATGGTGCAGCCGTAACGCAGGTTGGTATCCATATCAATCAGGTTGTCACCGGGACGGCCGATCTCTTTCTTCCAAAATGGCATTACCTGCATCATGCCTTGTGCGCCTACCCGGGATACTGCGTAGGGGTTAAAGGCACTCTCGATCTGGATTACCGCTAGAACAATTTCCGGGCGTAAACCCGCTCGAGTTGCCTCGCGATGCACAGCCTTAAGAACGTGCATGCGCCTTTTAGGGTCTTTGATGTAGCGTGCTAGGGGCTGGGATTTTGACATCAGCCACACCTCCGCATCGAAGCGATCGACAAAGCTGTCTGCCTGAGTAATGGCCTCGCGCAGGGCGAGCCGCAACTCGGGGTCCACTTGCTTGGTGTTAGTCTGGGATATCGCACTGCAGCAGATAAGGCAGAACCCCATCGCGGTAATAGCTTTTCTTATCATATTGGGAATTTTACGAGATCCAGAGAGATTGGGTAGCGCCTTTTATGGACCTTTTACGCAAATCTGGACAGGGAGAGGCATTTGAATTGAATGGGGCTGTGAAATACCAACGGACTTAAAGTGCTGTGTTGGTATTTCACGGAGGTATTTTGAGATAGATAAGGAATATCTATTTCACCATCAGATTAGCGCAGGCCGAATTTCTCCAGCAGTACTTCCTCCAGCTGGGATACCGCAAACTCCTGGCTCTCAGCATCGGCGCGGCCCTTGTATTCCACAATGCCTTTCTCCAGGCCGCGGTCGCCGATAACGATGCGGTGGGGGATACCAATCAATTCGATATCTGCGAGCATGCCACCCAAGCGAGCCTTGGGCTCATCCATTAGCAGTACATCGACGCCTTTGCTGCGCAGGGATTCATACAGGTGCTCACACTTTTCCCGTACCACATCGCTCTTGTGCATATTGATGGGCACAATTGCCAACTGGAACGGCGCTATGGCGTCTGGCCAGATAATGCCGGAGTCGTCGTGGTTTTGCTCAATAGCGGCGGCGACAATCCGGGATACTCCGATGCCGTAACAGCCCATGGACATGACCTGCTCCTTGCCGTTCTCATCGAGTACGGTGGCGTTCATGGCGCGGCTGTATTTGTCACCCAGCTGGAATATATGGCCGACTTCGATTCCGCGTTTGATTTCCAGGGTGCCCTGGCCGTCGGGGCTGGCGTCACCGGCAACGACATTGCGCAGGTCTTCAACCCGGCCGAGTTCCACATCGCGGCCCCAGTTCACGCCGGTGAAGTGGTAATCGTCGCGGTTGGCGCCACAGATAAAGTCCGCCAAGTGTGCCGCAGCTCGGTCCACAATGGTTTCGAGCTTCATGCCGACGGGCCCTAAAGAGCCGATATTGCAGCCCAGTTCATCGGCAATACGTTGCTCCGGGGCGAACTGCAATGGGCTGGCGATGCCGGCCAACTTTTCTGCTTTCAGTTCGTTCAGTTCATGGTCGCCGCGCAGCACCAGCGCAACCAGGGGCGCGGTTTCACCCTCTTCGCATTCACCCAGAACGATCAGGGTTTTTACCGAATGGGTGGGGTCGCTGTTCAGGAATTCGCTGACATCGGCGATGGTTTTTTGCCCTGGCGTGTGTACTTCCTGCATTTCCTGGCTCGGTGCGGCGCGCTCGCCAGCAGGGGCCAAAGCTTCGGCCAGCTCAACATTGGCGGCGTAGCGGGATTCGGTGGAGAAAGCGATATCATCTTCACCGCTCTGTGCCAGAACGTGGAACTCATGGGAGCTGGAGCCGCCGATAGAGCCGGTATCCGCCAGCACAGGGCGGTAGTCCAGGCCAATACGATCAAAAATGCGGCAGTAGGCGCCGTGCATAATGTCGTAAGTCTCCTGCAGGGAATCCGCATCAATGTGGAAGGAGTAGGCATCCTTCATGGTGAATTCACGCGCGCGCATCACACCAAAACGCGGGCGAATTTCATCGCGGAATTTTGTCTGTACCTGGTAGAAATTGGCAGGCAGCTGCTTGTAGCTTTTGATCTCATTGCGGATCAGGTCGGTAATAACTTCCTCGTGGGTTGGGCCCAGGCAGAAGTCATTGGAGTGGCGATCCTGGATACGCAGTAACTCCGGGCCGTACTGCTGCCAGCGGCCGGACTCCTCCCACAGCTCCGCCGGCTGCACTACCGGCATCAATACTTCCAGGGAACCGGCACTGTTCATCTCTTCACGCACAATACGCTCTACTTTGCGCAGTACGCGCAGGCCGGTGGGCAGCCAGGTGTAGAGGCCGGAGGAGAGACGGCGGATCATACCGGCGCGCAGCATCAGCTGATGGCTGATTACTACCGCGTCGTTGGGCGTTTCTTTCTGGGTGGCGATAAGGTAACGGGATGCGCGCATAGGAATAAACTGGGTTCAATTATCGGTAAGCTGGTTATTTTACGCTATTCATCAGCTAATAAATATTGCCGGATAGACTCCCGTATGGGATCGGTTATTTTTTATGGAAGCTACACCCTGCTGATATTGATAAGGGCGTGGTAAAAAGGGTAATTGGTGTAGCTAAGAATGGGGCTATGGCCAATCTTTAGATGGTATATAGGGGCATAAAAAAACCCCGCAGTTGCGGGGTTTAGTGCCTGAGGCTGGGAGTCTTAGGACTCAGCCATTTCCTTCAGCTTCTTCAGCGGGCGAACTTTTACCTGGATGCTTGCAGGCTTGGCCTTGAAGACAGTCTCTTCACCAGTGAAGGGGTTGATACCTTTACGGGCTTTTTTGGCTGGCTTCTTCACAGTGGTGATTTTCATCAGGCCCGGCAGGGAGAATTCGCCAACAGCGCGCTTCTTGATGTGGCCTTCAATAATATCGCTCAGCTCGTCCAGAACAGACTGTACCTGCTTGCGGGACAGTTCAGTATTTTCTGCGATCTGGTTCAGCACCTGGGTTTTGGTGAACTTCTCTTTGATCGCTTTTACTTTCTTAACTGGAGCGGCAGCGGCTTTCTTGGCTGGAGCCTTTTTGGCAGCAGTGGTTTTGCTGGCAGCTTTCTTGGCGATTGCCATAGCTTACTTCCTTCTTTGTTGTTCGGTGTATATCCGGTAAAAGTGTGTTCGGTCTCCCGCTGCGCTGCATCCACAAAACGGCGTCTCAGCGGGTGATGGTGGGAAGTATATATAGTTTTTGTTTGGCCGCACGGGAAAATACTAGAAAAATAGTGCTTTTTCCTTATTTTGTACCTGTTTTGAGATCCCAAACCCCTTCTACAAAGGCCAAAAGGGGGTGCCTGCTTCTTCCCTCTGGGGGGCTCATGTATACTCTGTCCCCCTTTTTCCAGCATCGGGTACCGAGTAATGCCGATCTATGAATACCAGTGCAATGCCTGCGGCCACGAGATGGAGGCCTTGCAGCGCATGAGCGACAACCCCCTCAAAGACTGTCCTGCCTGTGACAAGGCCGAGTTGCACAAGAAGATTTCAGCAGCGGGATTTCGCCTCAAGGGCGGCGGCTGGTACGAGACAGATTTTAAGACCGGCAGTAAGAAAAATTTGGCCGGTGATGCGGCCAATGGCAGTAAAGCTAAAAGTGGCCAGCCGGCAAAAACGGCGAAGACTGCTTAAACCCGCTGTGCGGAGCCGCTTGTGCGGTGTACTCTCTATTTAACCTTTTTACCTATCGATAACGGGAATTTTCATCCATGCGCAGCGACTACTGTGGCGTCCTTCGTTCCGCGGACATAGACCGTGTAGTAACCCTCTGTGGCTGGGTCGACCGCCGCCGCGATCACGGCGGTGTAATCTTTATCGACCTGCGCGACCGCGAGGGAATTGTTCAGGTGGTATTCGACCCGGATGCGGCCGAGCATTTCGAAATGGCCGATCGCGTGCGCAGCGAATATGTTCTCAAGGTCACCGGCCGTGTGCGCGCCCGCGCGCCCGAAGCCCTTAATCCGAATATGGTGACCGGTGAAGTTGAGGTTTACGGCACTGAGCTGGAAATTCTCAACACGGCAGAGACGGTGCCTTTCCAGCTGGATGAGCACACTGCTGTGGGTGAAGACGTGCGCCTCAAGTACCGCTACCTGGACCTGCGTCGCAACGAAATGCAGAACAACCTGTATTTCCGCTCCAAACTCACCACGGCCATTCGCAATTATCTGGATGAGCACGGTTTCCTCGATATCGAAACCCCGATCCTGACCCGCGCCACCCCCGAAGGCGCGCGCGATTACCTGGTGCCGAGCCGCACCCACGATGGCAAATTCTTCGCCCTGCCGCAGTCTCCGCAGCTGTTTAAACAGTTGTTGATGGTGTCCGGCTTTGATCGTTATTACCAGATTGCCAAGTGTTTCCGCGATGAAGACCTGCGCGCCGATCGCCAGCCGGAATTCACTCAGATCGATATCGAGACTTCTTTCCTCGACGAAGAAGAGATTATGTCGATCACTGAGGGCATGGTGCGCAAGCTGTTCAAGGAATTGAAAGGCATTGAGTTGGGTGAATTCCCGCGTATGTCCCATTACCAGGCGATGTTGCGCTACGGCTCTGACAAGCCGGATCTGCGTATTCCGCTGGAAATGGTAGAGATCAAAGACCTGATGACCGAAGTGGACTTCAAGGTGTTCTCTGGACCGGCCAATGATCCCAAAGGTCGCGTAGCGGCTATTAAGGTGAGCGGTGGCTGCGACAAGCTGACCCGCAAGCAGATCGATGACTACGGCAAGTTTGTGGGTATCTACGGTGCCAAGGGTCTGGCCTATGTGAAGGTGAATGACCGCTCCGACCTGGAGAATGGCCTGCAGTCGCCGATCGTAAAATTCCTGCCCATTGAGACTCGAGCTGCCATTCTTGATCGGCTTGAGGCTGAGAGCGGCGATATTATTTTCTTCGGCGCGGATACTGCCAAAGTGGTCTCCGAAGCGCTGGGTGCGCTGCGCTGCAAACTGGGTGAAGACCTCAATCTCTACACCAGTGAGTGGGCGCCCCTGTGGGTAGTGGCCTTCCCGATGTTCGAGGAAAATGAAGACGGCAGCCTCACCGCGTTGCACCATCCGTTTACTGCACCTTCCTGTAGCCCCGAAGAATTAGAGCAGAACCCACTGGGGGCACTGTCGCGAGCCTACGATATGGTGCTGAATGGTACCGAGCTGGGCGGTGGTTCTGTGCGTATCCACGACCAGGCCATGCAGCAGGCGGTATTCCGTATTCTCGGTATCGATGAAGAAGAGCAGAGCGAGAAATTTGGCTTCCTGCTGGATGCTCTCAAGTATGGTGCGCCGCCCCATGGAGGCCTGGCCTTTGGTTTGGACCGCTTGGTAATGTTGATGACTGGCAGCGATTCTATTCGCGATGTGATTGCCTTCCCCAAAACCCAGAGTGCCGCCTGTGTCATGACGGATGCTCCGGGCACGGTGGATGCCAAGCAGTTGCGCGAGCTGAATATCCGCCTGCGCCAGAAAGAAGAAAAAATCAGCTGATTTTCCCCCGACGGGCCGGGCGAAGCGGGCCTGTCAAATCGTGGTGATGGGCATTTCGCTTCGCTTATTGGCCCATCCCTCGCACAGATTGAAGAGAGACGGAACATGGCCGGACATAGTAAATGGGCCAATATCAAGCATCGTAAAGCGGCTCAGGATGCCAAGCGCGGCAAGATCTTTACCAAGATCATTCGTGAGCTGACCGTAGCGGCCAAGGCGGGCCCCAACCCGGACGATAACCCGACATTGCGCGCGACTATCGACAAGGCTCTGGGCGCGAACATGAAGCGCGACACCATCGATAAAGCCATTGCCCGCGGCGCCGGCAATGCGGAAGGTGATAACTATGAAGCTGTGGTTTATGAAGGTTACGGTGTCGGCGGTGTCGCAGTACTGGTGGAGTGTCTGACCGACAACCGCAACCGTACAGTGGCCGAGGTTCGCCACGCTTTCTCCAAGCGCGGCGGCAACCTGGGTACCGATGGCTCCGTAAGCTATCTGTTCACCCGCAAAGGCCAGATGTTTTACGATATTGGCGTGGATGAAGACGCGCTGATGGAAGCGGCCCTGGAAGCGGGTGCTGAGGATATCGAAACCAACGATGATGGCAGCGTTGAGGTGACCACTGAATTTCAGGATTACCTCACGGTGAAAGATGCGCTGGTAGCCGCAGGCTTCACGCCTGATAGCGCTGAAATCGCCATGATCCCGTCCACCACTATCCCATTGGATAAAGAGGGGGCAGAGAAGGTGTTGGCCCTGATCGAGATGCTGGAAGATCTCGACGATGTGCAAAATGTTTACACTAACGCGGATATTCCCGCAGAGGTGATGGAGGAGCTGGGCTGAGTCCCAGTTCAGACCGGGGCGGGCAAGGTTAGCCCCGGTTTACCCTCATATCGCTTTAGCAGATAGCCACTTTTTCTATGCTGTCTGCGATCTTCCTTGACGCCTCGCTCCCACCTTGGGACACTCCCGCCACTATATAAACATACAGATATTTGGGGAACACCTCTTGACCCGAATCCTGGGTATTGACCCCGGCTCGCGTAAAACCGGCTATGGAATTATCGATGTAGAACGGGGTAAGGCCCGCTATGTGGCCAGTGGGGTAATTCGTATTCCCGAAGGCTCCCTACCTGAGCGCCTAAAGCTGATTTTCGACGCGGTTTCTCAGATTGCCCAGCAATACCAACCGGCGCAGATGGCAATTGAAAATGTATTTATGTCTAAGAGTGCGGGCTCAGCCCTGAAACTGGGCCAGGCGCGCGGTGCAGCCATAGTGGCCGGGGCCAATAGTGGTCTCGCCGTGGCTGAGTATGAGGCGCGCAAGGTCAAGCAGGCGGTGGTGGGCAGTGGTGCAGCCGACAAGCTGCAGGTGCAGCACATGGTCAAAACCTTGCTGTCACTACCGGGGACTCCCCAAGAGGATGCCGCCGATGCACTCGCCGTGGCTCTCTGCCATATGCACACGGAGCAGACTCTGCTATTTACCGCCGGCGGAGCGCGCAGCCGCTTTCGCCGCGGTCGCCTCAGCGTTTAGAAAACTCTGCAGAACTTGGCCCTCATTGTGGGCAGCGATAGATAAACCTGGAACAACACATGATTGGAAGACTGAGTGGCACTCTGGCCGCGGTACAGCCCCCTTTGTTACTGATTGATGTGCAAGGGGTGGGCTACGAAGTGCTCGCGCCTATGACCACAATTTTTGAATTGCCCGCCCTGGGACAGCCGGTTCGAGTACACACGCACTTGGCGGTTTCCGAAACGGCCCAGCAACTCTACGGCTTTATCCGCGACGCCGATCGCAAACTGTTCAGAACCTTGATTAAGGTCAGTGGTGTGGGCCCCAAGATGGCCCTGGCAATTTTATCCGGTCTCGATGGTGCGGCTTTGGCACGCTGTGTGGCTGAGGATAATGTTGCGGCACTGGTAAAGGTACCAGGCGTTGGCAAGAAGACGGCCGAGCGTTTGATTGTAGAGCTGCGCGATAAGTTGACCCCGGATTTCGGTGATTCCAACGATATTCCATTGATGGCGGCAGCCACAGCACTCAAGGTAGATCATACCGGCGAGGCCGAGAGCGCCCTGGTGGCCTTGGGTTACAAGCCCACTGAGGCTAGCAAAATGGTGGCCCGCGCGAGCAAGGAGCAGCCTGAAGCCGACAGTGCCACCCTTATCCGCCTGGCCCTAAAGGGCATGGCACCCGCCTAAAGCGGGAGGCTTGGAGTTGTTGCGATGATTGAAGCCGATCGTTTAGTAGCCCCAGAACCTGCGGGGCCCTCTGGGCAGGAAGAGCAGTACGACCGCGCTGTGCGCCCCAAAGCGCTGGCCGACTATGTGGGTCAGCCAGTGGTGCGCGAGCAGATGGAGATCTTTATTCAGGCGGCCAAACTGCGCAAAGAGGCCCTGGATCACACTTTAGTGTTCGGTCCTCCAGGTCTGGGTAAAACCACTCTGGCCAATATTATTGCCGCAGAGATGGGTGTTGCGATCAAGACTACCTCGGGGCCAGTGCTGGAGAAGGCCGGTGATCTGGCCGCGCTAATGACGAATTTGGAACCTGGGGACGTACTGTTTATCGATGAGATTCACAGGCTCAGCCCCCATGTAGAAGAGGTTTTGTATCCGGCCATGGAGGATTACCAGCTGGATATTATGATCGGCGAGGGGCCGGCGGCACGCTCAATCAAGTTGGATCTGCCGCCCTTTACTCTGGTGGGGGCCACTACCAGAGCGGGCCTGCTCACCTCGCCCCTGCGCGATCGATTCGGCATAGTGCAGCGGCTGGAATTCTACAACGTGCAAGACCTCACCAGTATCGTGCGTCGCTCCGCTAGGTTGATGGGGGTTGAGATGGATGAAGGCGGAGCCTTACAAGTGGCGCGTCGCGCCCGCGGTACCCCGAGGATTGCCAATCGCCTGCTGCGCCGTGTGCGCGATTACGCAGATGTTAAGGGCGATGGTGCGGTGGATGCTGATATCGCCGATGCCGCTTTGAATATGCTCAATGTGGATGCAAAAGGCTTCGACTCTCTGGATCGACGTATGCTGTTGGCGATGATCGAGAAATTTGATGGTGGTCCAGTGGGGGTGGATAGTCTCGCCGCTGCTGTGAGCGAAGAGCGGGATACTCTGGAAGATGTATTGGAGCCCTACCTGATCCAGCAGGGCTATATTGCCCGGACACCCCGTGGGCGAGTAGTTACCGGGCTCGCCTATGAACATTTTGGCCTGCCTAAGCCGGATAAGATCAGTTGATGATTCAGCACCTGGTGTTTTTGGGTTGGGTGGCTGTGGAAGTGAGGGAAATTCAATGAAGGAAGAGTTCGGTATTCCTGTAAGGGTTTATATCGAAGATACCGATGCGGCCGGCATCGTGTATTACGTGAATTATTTGAAGTATATGGAGCGCGCGCGCACAGAACTGTTGCGCTCCCTCGGGTATGATAAGCCGGCAATGCCGCAGGAAGGTGTACTGTTGGTGGTACATTCCGCCGAGGTCCAGTACCGTCGTTCCGCCAGGCTCGATGACGCATTGCGCGCCACGGCGGCGATTGGCAAACTGGGGCGTGCCGCAGTGACTTTTGAGCAAAAAATTTGGCGCGGCGATGAGCTAATTTGCGAAGGCGTGGTCAAAGTGGCCTGTGTCGCTGACGACAGCCGCAGGCCCTGTGCCCTGCCGGAACCTATTTATTCAGCATTAAAGGCAGTTATTTAAGAAGATGAACGCCGGTGAACAACTTTCTCTTTGGGGGCTAATTCAGAACGCCAGCCTGTTGGTACAGCTCGTCATGTTGCTGCTGTTACTGGCTTCTGTGGTGTCCTGGGTCATGATTATCCAGCGCGGGCTCTACTTATCCCAGGCCAAACGCGCGCTCAATAATTTTGAACGTCGTTTCTGGTCCGGTGCAGATCTGAACAAACTTTTTCGCGAGGGCAACGAGCGTGCCGAAAAAGGAAAGACCGATGGGGTCGAATCCCTGTTTCGCGCTGGATTTACTGAGTTTACCCGCCTGCGCCAGCAGGGCAGTAGTGGCCCGGAAGCGGTTATGGAGGGTACCGAGCGCGCCATGCGCGTGGCCATGTCCCGGGAACAGGAAAAGGTAGAGATGAACCTGCCGTTTCTGGCGACTGTAGGCTCCGTTAGCCCCTATATCGGCCTGTTCGGCACCGTTTGGGGGATTATGAACTCCTTCCGCGGTCTCGCCACTATGCACCAAGCCACCATTGCCACTGTAGCCCCGGGTATCAGTGAGGCACTGGTGGCAACGGCCATGGGTTTGTTCGCAGCGATTCCCGCGGTGATGGCCTACAACCGTTACTCGGCCAAGGCGGAGTGGCTGTTGTCCAGCTACGAAACTTTCGCCGAGGAGTTTTCCTCTATCCTGCACCGCAAAGTGCACTCCGGCTGAGTAGTGAGTAGGCGAACCCTATGAGTGTGTTTCGCAAGGGAACCAAGAAAAAGCTGGTCTCCGAGATCAATGTGGTGCCCTACATCGATGTGATGCTGGTGCTGTTGATTGTCTTTATGGTCACGGCACCATTGTTGATGCAAGGGGTCAAAGTGGACCTGCCAAATGCGCCCTCGGCGCCGATGGAGGACACCGATGAGGAGCCTTTGATTATTTCGGTGCGTGCCGATGGCACCTATTACCTAAATCTGGGTACCGATGAGCAGGAGGCCAAGTCTCTCACTGAGATCAAGGAGACGGTGGCCAAGGTGTTGCGGCAAAAGCCGAAAACTCCGGTGCTGGTGTGGGGCGATAGCGAGGCCCGCTACGGTTTAATCGTCAATGCCATGACCGAGCTGCAGCAGGCGGGTGCACCCAGTGTCGGCTTGGTGACAGAGCCACCGCAGGGGTAGGGTGCCGGTGAATAAAGGCTTTTATGTATTGGCGATAATAATTAGCCTCCTGTTACACGGGGCGCTAATTACTGCCATTACCTATGGTTGGGAAGCCAGCAGTATGCCCGAGCGCAAACCGATGCCGAAGTTTGTGCAGGCCAAGCTGGTAACTATTGAGGCGGCGACGCCAAAGAAGAAACTGCCCAAAAAAGTAGACAAAATTCAGCAGCGCGCCCAGCGCGAGGCTGAGCAAAAACGCAAGGCCGAAGTCGAGCGCAAGCGCCGCGCGGCCCTGGAGCAAAAGAAAAAGCAGGAAGCGGAGAAAAAACGCAAGGCCAAAGCCGAAGCCGACCGCAAGGCTAAGCAGGAGAAGGCCCGCCGCGAGAAAGAGCGCAAAGAAAAAGAGCGTAAGGAAAAAGAACTCAAGGAGCAGCTGGCCAAAGAGCGAGAGAGCTCTTTCAATGAGGCGCTGGAAGATGAGCAGGAGCTGTTGGATGCCAATGAAGGGCAGCAGGCGGTGATGTCTGTAGGCCAAGCGATCAAGCAACAGATTGAGGCGGTATGGAGCCGCCCGCCCAGTGCCCGCAATGGCATGACCATTAAAGTGAAAATTAATTTTGTCCCCACCGGCCGGGTGGTGGCAGCTAATATCGTCGAGGGCAGTGGCAATGCAGCCTTGGACCGCTCGGTATTAACTGCTATTCGTAAGGTGGAGGTCTTTCCCGAAGTGGCCAAGCTGGCCCAGGAAGAGCCGGTGATATTTGAGCGGGAAGCCCGTACAACCACTTTGAATTTTATAGTTGAAGATCTGCGCCAATGATCAAGAGCTTACTCAAAACTGTCGTCATTATTGCAATCGCCTCGGTGAGCCTGGGGGCCCGCGCCCAGCTGGTGGTGGATATCACCAGTGGTATCGATGACCCCACCCCGATCGCGGTATCCCCATTCAGCTGGTCGGGCGCTGGTGTCCTTAAAGAGGATGTCTCCGGAATTATCTCCGCCGACCTGCGTCGCAGCGGTCTTTTTTCTCCGGTACCCAAGGAGGACATGCTGTCTTTTCCTAAAACTCCGGAAGATGTGGTGTTCCGCGATTGGCGTATCCTCGGCACCGAGTACATTGTTACCGGTCGTATCGAGCCTCAGGCCTCGGGCTACCTGCTGACTTTTGACCTGGTTAATGTTTTCGGCCAGCACAAGATGTTCACCAAGCAGGTACGCGGCGGCCAAACCCAGTTGCGCGATATCGCCCACCGCGCCGCCGATGAAATCTTTGAGGCCATCACTGGTATTCGCGGCGCCTTCTCCACAGAGATGGTGTATGTGCAGGAAGAGAGGCGTGGCGGCAAGCCCAGCTATGTGCTGATGCGCTCGGATATCGACGGTGCCCGCGCCAAGCAGATCCGTCGCTTCAGTGCGCCGGTGATGTCACCCATGTGGTCGCCCAACGGCCAGGAGCTGGCCTATGTTTCTTTCGAGACCGGCCGCCCGGCGATCTTCCGCGAAAACTTGCGCACCGGCGTGCGCAAGCAACTAACCAACTTCAAGGGCATCAACAGCTCACCAACCTGGTCTCCTGATGGAACCAAGTTGGCTATGGTGCTCTCCAAGGACGGCAACCCGGAGATCTATGTACTGGATTTGGCGAGTGGTAAGTTCACTCGCATGACCAGACACTTCTCCATCGATACCGAGCCGAACTGGATGCCGGATGGTAAATCGCTGGTTTTCACCTCAGATAGGGGAGGGAAGCCACAAATTTACCAATTGACTCTTGCCACTGGTCAAGTCGACCGCTTAACCTTCGATGGCGACTACAATGCGCGGCCGCGTGTTTCTCCTGATGGGAAAACGTTGGTCATGGTACATCGCAACCGGGGAACCTTTACCATCGCTACGATGGATATTAACTCGGGCAGGATGCGTGTCCTTACGGAGACCACCCTGGATGAGTCCCCCAGCATTGCACCCAATGGGGCCATGCTGATGTACGCAACCAAGCGCGGAGACAAGGGCATTCTGGCTGCGGTATCGCTGGATGCCGGGGTGAAGTACAACTTACCCTCACAGAGAGGCGATGTCCGTGAACCGGCATGGTCGCCATACTTTGATTGAGGCGGGGGCCCAGCGCTCTGAAGCGTAGGGTATTTATAAGACCAATTTTAAAAATCTTTCAGGATTTTCGATAACACTAAAAGCGGAGTAGCTTATGTTGAAATCAGTAAAAACGGGCCTGGGGTTGGCCTGTGTTCTGGCAGTAATGGCCGGTTGTAGCAATACCAGCAGCGACAACACCAGCGGTGAAGAGTACACTCAGCCTGAGGTTGATACTCAAGTTGAAACTAACGTTGTAGATGAAGCTGAAACCATGGCTCCGTTGGAAAATGTGGTTTACTTTGACTTCGACCAGTCCCTGCTGAAGCCGGAAACCCGTGAACTGCTGATCCGTCACGCCGACCGCATGCGCAGTAATGCTACTGCTGTTCGCCTCGAAGGCCACGCTGACGAACTGGGCACCCGCGAGTACAACCTGGCTCTGGGTGAGCGCCGCGCCAATGCTGTACGCGACTTTTTGGTACTGCAGGGCGTAGACGCAGCTAACCTGGAAGTAATCAGCTACGGTGAAGAGCGCCCGGCTCAAATGGGCTCTAACGAAGCTGCCCGTGCGATGAACCGTCGCGTTGTTATTAACTAATCGTCAAAATGGATGCCAATGGCTTTTACGATTAGAAAACTGGCGATCGCCGCTGCCATAATGGCTGCGGCATCGCCCGTATTCTCCCAAGCCCCGATTGTCGACCTGACTGCCAGCAGCCAGGAGCCGTCGCCCGTCTCAAGTGACGCTAGTAACGAGGACATCTACCTCGCCCGCGCCACAACCCCCAGTCCCAAAGCTAAGACCAACCCCCAGGCTGAAGCCTACTACCAGATGCAGGTATTGCAGCAGGAAGTGCGCGAATTGCGCGGTACGGTTGAGGAGCTGCGCCACGAGATTAAGCGTCTCAAACAACAGCGCACCGAGGACTATATGGATCTGGACCGGCGTATAGCGCGCCTGAGTGGTACAGAGCCCTCAGCTCAGCCGCCGGTGGATACTAAAGGCAGTGGTGGCGCCTCTGTTGGAGGGGGTTCCTCAATGCCGCCCAAGCCTAAGGGGCCGAAAGACGGCAAGAGTGAGCGCGACCGCTATCAGGCCAGCTTTGGTCTGGCTCGCAATGGTGACTACGGTGGCGCCAGTGCTGAATTCAAGAGTCTGCTACAAGACTTTCCCAACGGTCAGTATGCCCCCAATGCCAATTATTGGCTGGGTGAGATAGCGCTGGTACAGGGAAATTTGGAAGAGGCCCGCGGATGGTTTGTGGCCCTGCTGGACGGCTACCCGAACTCTAATAAAGTCTGGGACGGTCGTTACAAGCTGGGAACGGTTTACCACCAGCTGGGAGATCAGCAGAAAGCGCGCAACCTGCTGGAGCAGGTGGCGGCGAGTGATGCCCGTGCATCAAATCTGGCTAAGAAATATCTGCAGGAGAACTTCTAGCCCGGTGCGGCAGTAATAACTGCTGTTGTTGCCTAATTCGCATCGCTGGTTTTTTGAGCAGAAAAAGCCTATGATCCCGCGCCCGGATGGCATGTGCCATTCGGGCGTTTTTGTGTCGGGTGTGTATGACCAATCTGTCTAAAGAATCACTCAGAATTAGTGAGATTTTCTACTCCCTTCAGGGGGAAGCGCGGGAAAGTGGCCTGCCTACGGTTTTTGTTCGACTGACCGGTTGTCCGCTGCGCTGTACCTATTGTGACTCGGAATACGCTTTTTATGGCGGCGAGCGCATGACCCTGGAGCAAATATTGCAGCAGGTGCAAAGCCACCCCGCACGCCATGTTTGTGTAACTGGGGGCGAGCCCCTGGCCCAGCCCAATTGCCTGCCCTTGCTTGAAGCCCTTTGCGACGCCGGCTACTCGGTATCATTGGAGACCAGTGGCGCCATGCCGGTGGATCAGGTGGACCCGCGGGTATCCCGGGTTGTGGATCTGAAAACCCCAGCTTCCGGAGAGCAGCACCGCAACCGCATGGAAAATATGCAGGTGCTCACCCGCGATGATCAGATCAAATTTGTGATCTGTGACCGGGGCGATTATGAGTGGGCCAGATTTACCCTGGATCAGTACAACTTGCCAGAGCGTGTAGGGGAGGTACTTTTCTCGCCCAGCTATGAGCAGTTGCCGGCGCGGCAGCTCGCGGAGTGGGTGCTGGCCGATGGGTTGCCGGTGCGCATGCAGATGCAGCTGCACAAATTGCTGTGGGGAGATATCCCGGGTGTCTGATTGGCCCGGTGATTGTGGATTGAAAAATTGAGGAAGAGATGACTGCAAAGAAAGCGGTAATTTTGCTGTCCGGTGGCCTCGACTCGGCCACAGTGCTCGCCATGGCGCGTGCAGAAGGTTATGAATGTTATGCCTTGGGTTTTGATTACGGTCAGCGGCACGAAGCTGAATTGTTAGCGGCAAAGCGCGTAGCCGCTGATCTCGGAGCGGCAGAGCACAAAGTGGTGAAGCTCGATCTGCGTTCAATTGGCGGCTCGGCCCTAACCGATGACAGTATTGAGGTTCCCGAAGAGGAAACCAGTGGCATCCCGGTTACCTATGTACCGGCTCGCAATACGGTATTCCTCTCTATTGCCCTTGGCTGGGCCGAGGTGCTTGGAGCTCAGGATATTTTTGTCGGCGTCAACGCGGTGGATTACTCGGGCTATCCGGATTGCCGGCCGGAGTATATCGAGGCCTATGAAAAGATGGCCAACCTCGCTACCCGCGCTGGGGTAGAGGGAAACAAGCTCTCTGTGAGAGCGCCGCTGATGCAGATGAGTAAGGCGGATATTGTACTCGAGGGAACCCGTCTTGGGGTTGATTACAGTTTGACGGTATCCTGTTACCAGGCGCGCCCAGATGGTGCGGCCTGTGGTCGCTGCGATAGTTGTCGGCTGCGTGCTGCGGGATTTACGGAAGCAGGCCTGGCGGACCCTACGGTGTATGCCAGCTGATTGTCAGTTGGTGTCACTTTTATGGGAAATACCTAACCCCTTAAATTTGTTAGATTTTTTTTCGGGTTAGGTATTGTCTTTTCAGAATAGATCCGTAAGATACGCAGCTCCTCACATCGAGGCACGGAAAAGGGTCGTTAGCTCAGTTGGTAGAGCAGTTGGCTTTTAACCAATTGGTCGCTGGTTCGAATCCAGCACGACCCACCATTTCCGCCGGGGATATCCACAGTAACCCCACAGCTTTTACAGATCTGCGAGAGAAGTAAAAGCATCCTGAGTTGGGACATACCAAGTTCGCCCAACTTCCTAAGGGTCGTTAGCTCAGTTGGTAGAGCAGTTGGCTTTTAACCAATTGGTCGCTGGTTCGAATCCAGCACGACCCACCATTTCTTTACTGCTTTCCTTTTTCTTTTAATTTTTTTACTTCCCTGTGAACACTGGTTTGCTCGCGCCTGAAAATTCTCTACATGGCTGAGCCTTTAAGGTATTTATTTGTCTCTACAGAGAGCAGTTTTTAGCGACAAATACAGTCTGCTGCCATCTCCCCTAAATATAAGCAACTGGTAAGGCCGGGTGACTCAATGCCGAAAAAGGCTACTAGTTGTGGTTCTTGACTTTCGCCCCAGTGGAATACTTTGAAGTCCTGGGTTGGGCCGCCTTTTGCCGTGAGCTTTGGGCGAATGCCAGCGTAATCTGGCTTTAGGCTTTCTGCGGGGAGCTCGGGCCAATAAAGGCGAACGCTTTTATAAAACCTTTCCCCTCGTTTTTTATCCACCGTGTAATCAATTTTTTCTACCCACTCAACGTCGGGTCCAAAGCGGGCATAGCCCTCCAAATCCAGTGTGAGATGAGTGCCCAGTCCGCCGGGTTCTGGCAGGGGGTAGATCAGGTGGGAAAAAGGGGGTTTGTGGTCGAGAGAAAAATAACTCCCCTTTGCCAGGAATTGGTTTGGGACTAGTTGTCGAATACTTTTGTCGTTGATTTTGCAGAGCAATTGGTGGCTGTGTAGCCCTGCGGCTACGATCAAATTCTTGGTACCGAGTTGATAGCCATCTCTCATGGTGAGTTGGTAGTGGTCACTTTCACGCGATATTTTTTTCACTGCTGTGCCTAGTGCCACCTGGCCGCCATGCGCTTCCAGGGCGCCCTGCAGTGCCAATAGTAGGGCGTGGCTATCGAAGATGCCTGTGGTAGGTGAATAAATTGCACTGTGACACTGCAGCTGGGGTTCCATTACCTTGGCTTCTTTTGCGCTCAGTAGCTGTAAATGGCCGGCGCCATTCTTATCTCCTTGGGCTTTCAAGGCTTTGAGTTGGGGGAGTTGGGCTTCGTTGGTAGCCAGGATTAATTTGCCGATGGCTTTGTGTGGGACCGCATGCTCGCGGCAAAAACGATACAGCTTGGCTTTGCCCGCGACACAGGCTTTAGCCTTTAAGCTGCGGCTTGGGTAGTAAATACCGGCGTGGATCACCTCGCTGCTGCGGGCGCTAATCTCTGTGCCGATATTGGTGTGTTGTTCCAGAACCAGCACATCCTGCCCTCTAATGGCCAGGGCATAGGCGCTGGCGAGACCAATGGCTCCAGCACCAATCACAATGTTTTCAACCTGCTCCATTTTAGGGGCTCCCCATTAATAGGAAGGCTTTTTTGCCTGGATGTGGGCGCGCAAAACTGCTTCTCTGTTCTCTTGGGCTCTGCAGCCCGGGCATGGGGCGTAACTTATCTTGCGGTGCTGTCGAATTACCAGTTGTTGATACTTTAGGTGCGCTGATATGGCGTCGCAATGCGTTATACTGCGCGTTTTTCGCTGGTGGTAGTTAGCCATGACCCAAAAGTCCGTTGTTGCAGAAACGGTAGATTCCCTCTCCCTGGTGCAGGCGCACTTGGCGGAGCCGGTTGTGTCTCAGTACAGTGAGGAGGAGTTGCAAGCCTGGCGCGAGCGTATCAAGCGTCTGCTTAAAGAGCAGAATGCCGTGTTAGTGGCTCACTATTACACAGACCCATTAATCCAGGCGTTGGCCGAAGAGACTGGTGGCTGTGTATCCGACTCTCTGGAGATGGCCCGCTTTGGTGCCAAGCATAGCGCCGATACCCTGGTGGTGGCCGGGGTGAAGTTTATGGGCGAGACCGCCAAGATCCTGACGCCGAATAAGCGTGTGTTAATGCCCACCCTGGAGGCTACCTGCTCCCTGGATTTGGGCTGTCCCCCGGATGAGTTTTCCGAGTTCTGTGATCAGCATTCGGATCGCACGGTCGTTGTCTATGCCAATACCTCTGCGGCGGTGAAGGCGAGAGCGGACTGGGTGGTTACCTCCAGTATCGCCCTGGATGTAGTGGACCACTTGGATGCCAACGGTGAAAAAATTCTGTGGGCCCCTGATAAGCATCTCGGTGGTTATGTGCAGCGTGAAACCGGTGCGGATGTTCTGCTTTGGGATGGCTCCTGTATTGTGCACGAGGAGTTCAAGGCGAAAGGTGTGGAGGACCTGAAGGCGCTCTACCCGGATGCCGTAGTGTTGGTGCACCCGGAATCCCCTGCCTCGGTGGTTGCACTGGCGGATGTGGTGGGTTCCACCTCGCAGATAATCAATGCAGCCAAGACCCGCCCAGAGAAGCGCTTTATCGTGGCGACCGACCAGGGCATCTTCTACAAGATGCAGCAGGAGTGCCCGGATAAAGAATTGATGGTTGCCCCCACTGCCGGAGCTGGCGCGACTTGTCGCAGCTGTGCGAACTGTCCTTGGATGGCGATGAACTCCCTGGAGAATTTGTGTGGGGTACTGGAGCGCGGTGATAACGAGATCTTTGTAGATGCGGAGCTGGGCCGTAAGGCGATGATCCCGCTGCAGAGAATGCTGGATTTCCGCAAGGGTTAAAGGTGCCTAGCGGGCTCCAGTGCCAATAAAAAAGAGCGGCTAGAGGCCGCTCTTTTTGTTTGTGCTTTGTTTGTGTTGTTAATGAGTGGGGTCAAAGCTCCTTGGCTTTTTCCTGCATCTTGATGACGTCTTTAAGGCGCTGTTTCAGGATGGCATTGGTTTGATAGTCGTCTTTGGTCATGCGAATGCCGTGGCGCAGGTGCTGCAGGGCCTTATCGAAAACACCGATCAAAATATAGTATTCGGCTCGTGCCTCGTGCACCCCGACGATATCCCCGGCCAAGCCATGGGTCTCGGCCAATAGGTACCATACGGCAGGGTCTTTCTTGCGCACCCTGCTGTATTTGGCCAGCATGCGCTCTGCCGCCAGATAGTTGCCCGCTTTAAAATGAGCGTTGGCGAGCCCCATCACCAGGGCGTGGTCGCCGGGGTTGCGGTCCAGTGCCTGCTGTAAGCGCTGGGTGGCGCCCGAATAATCTTGGCGCACTAGGTCAATATCGGCGCGCGCCAGGACAAAAGCGGCTTTGGAGGGCTCCTTATCGAGGAGCGGCTGCAGGGTGTCCAGAGCGGAATCCGGCCTTCCTGCGGCGATTTGTGCCAATGCCAGGCCGTAGCGGGCGGCATCTTCGTTGTCATGGATGCCATTAAGTTCGGCCTGGAAGCGTTTAACGGCCTGCTGTGGCGTGGCTTCAGTAGCCAGTCGGATTCGCGCGCGCATCATATGGTAGTCGCGGCTATCGCTGGGTTCGACATCCTCCATGCGCTGGGAGCGCAGCTTGGCGTCGGCGATACGCTTCTCTGTTACTGGGTGGGTCAGCAGGAACTCTGGTGGACGGCGGTAATAGCGGGTGGCTTTGAGCATCTGCTCGAACATCTCGCCGGCGGCATCTGGATCGCGGCCGGATCTTGCCAAGGTTTCGATACCGACCCGATCGGCCTCCTGTTCATTCTTGCGGCTAAAGCGCAGCTGACTGTCGAGCGCTGCGGCCTGAGTTGCGGTTATGGCGGCGAGGCCCGCTTCGCCACCGGCGGTGGCGGCGAGTACCAGGGCGCCGAGCATGCCGGCCAGGGTGGGCAGGGTGTTGTTGCGCTGGGCTTCCAGGGAGCGGGCGTAGTGGCGCTGGCTGAGGTGGCCCAGTTCGTGGGCGACCACCGAAGCAAACTGATCTTCGTTTTTCGCAAATAGGAAGAGACCGGTGTGAATACCCATAATGCCACCGGGTACCGCAAATGCGTTCATGGTTTCATTATTTACCACGACCACATCAATATTCTTGTCCTCCAGGGGGCTGTATTCGGCCAGGCCCTTAACGGTTTTTTCGACGTACTGCTGCAGCAGTGCATCGGAGGAAGTCTTAACCTGGCTACGAAATATACGCAGCCACATTTGGCCCAGTTCTTTCTCGCGCTGGGGGGATACCAGGCCGCTGGTGCTGTCTCCAAGTTCCGGCAGGCGGATTCCCTCAGAGTCAGCGGTGGCTGCAATGGGAGTGCTGCCGAGCAACAGGCCTAAGCCGAGTGCCTTTAGGGTATTGCGCAATCGCAGTGAGAGAGGCGCTTTGTTTGATCGACGAGGCAGGCTTTTTTGGGGATCAGTCATTTTGATTACTGCTCGGTCTGTCCATGAAGGATCTATAGTCCAACTCTATACGCAACCCCGTTGAACTGTCGAGGGTTAGACAGGGTGGGGCGGTAAAGGTTCTGGCCGGCGCCAGCGGGAAGGTTAAAAAGGGTTAAGCATTGTCGGTAACTGGCGCAGATTACGCGTTATAATCCGCGGCTCTGTAAAGCTTGTGACCAAATAGCCAATGGCCGTGCCCCCTTCCAATACCGTTGATAAAAACTCCGTGCCGGACTGGCATGAGGCGGTAACGGTGGACGCCCGCCAGTTGCCCTGCCCCCAGCCTCTGCTGGCTATGCGCAGGGCCCTGCGCCAATACGAAGCGGGGACCTTACTGTGTGTGATGGCCACCGATGAGGGTTCCTGGCGCGATTTTCACAGCTTTGCCGCACTGAGTGGCAGGCCCCTGCTGCGCGCCGAGAGGCGTGATAATACCTTTCTATATTGGCTGTACGCTGGCAAATGAAGAATCAATCCCGAGAGTCTATGTTGTCGATTGTTAAAGGCTGGGTGAACCGCTACTTCAGTCAGGAAGAAGTGGTGTTGCTCGTGCTGCTGCTCACCGTAGCGCTGGTGGTACTGGCCACGCTCGGCGGTGTGCTGGCGCCTGTGCTTACGGCCCTGGTAATCGCCTTCCTGATGCAGGGCATGGTGCAAAAGTTGAAGTCCTGGCGGGTGCCCCATTGGCTCGCGGTAACACTTTCCTGCTTGGTGTTAGTGGGCACTATCGTGGGCCTGCTATTTGTGGTGCTACCGATTATTTGGCGCCAGCTGGTGCGCCTCGGTGCGGAGTTGCCGAATATGGTGCAGCGCGGCCAGGAGCTGTTGTTGCTACTGCCGGAGCGTTACCCGCGCCTGATTTCTGCGGCGCAGATCGACGAGGTTTTTAATACCCTCGGCAAAGAGCTGGGTGGCATGGGGCAGACCCTGCTGGCTTTCTCTCTCACTAACCTGCCCATTTTTGCCGGCCTGCTGATTTATGTGGTGGTGGTGCCGATCCTGGTATTTTTCTTCTTGAAGGACTCCGACCAGCTGATCCGCTGGTGTACCTCTTTCCTGCCAAAGCAGCGCCCCATGCTGCACCAGATCTGGCACGAGATGAACGACCAGGTGGCCAACTATGTGCGCGGCAAAGTGGTGGAGATCGGCATAGTGGCAGCGGTGAGCTATGCCGCCTTCCTGTTGCTGGGGGTCAATTACGCCCTGCTGCTGGCGGTGGCGGTGGGCCTGAGTGTATTGATTCCCTATATCGGCGCGGCGGTGGTGACCATCCCGGTGGCGGCCATTGGCCTGTTCCAGTGGGGTTGGAGCAATGAGTTTTTCTACCTGATTATGACCTACGGCATTATCCAGCTGCTCGATGGCAATGTACTGGTGCCACTGCTGTTTTCCGAGGCTGTCAATCTGCACCCGGTGGCAATTATCCTGGCGGTATTGTTTTTCGGCGGTATCTGGGGCTTCTGGGGCGTCTTCTTCGCTATTCCGCTGGCGACCCTGCTTAAGGCCATTATGAGTGCCTGGCCCACCAGCGAGCACCAGGCCGAGTGGGAGGCCAAGCGTATATCGGAGTAATGCTAGCGGGCCCAGTGGGGAACCTCTGGGCCATTGTTATTTCGCAATATCTGGCTGGCCCAATACCTGGCCCGCCCTAGAGAGCTTTTAGAGTGACTCACACTCTGCGTTGCGAGTTCCTGAAGGGGCTAGACACTCCTGCACAGTCGGGCCCTGGCTATAGTCGCCCTAAAAGCCAGAGGCATCACGGAATTGTTCAGGGGCTCTCTGCCAACTTCTTTTCTTTGTATCGACGCGGGCCATTGCTAGAATGCCGCGCTTTCTTTTATTTGCTCCTTCGAATAGGTGAGAGCCCATGAGCCTGGCTGACAAAGTTCTAGCGGTCAATAATGACCTGCCGATCCGTACCGACAAGCCTGTCCACAGCGGCAAAGTCCGTTCCGTTTACTGGCTGAGCGAAGAAGATAGCCGCCGCCTGATTGAGGAAAAAGGCTACCCGGTTTCCCCGGACACCCCTCTCGCGGTAATGGTGATTTCCGACCGTATCTCCGCATTCGACTGCATCTGGACCGGCGAAGGCGGCATGCGCGGCGTACCCGGCAAGGGCGCGGCATTGAACGCCATTTCCAATCACTGGTTCAAGCGGTTTAAAGAGCAGGGCCTGGCCGACAGCCATATTCTGGATATCCCACATCCGCTGGTGTGGATCGTACAGAAGGCGCGCCCGGTGATGATCGAAGCCATCGCCCGCCAGTACATCACAGGCTCCATGTGGCGCTCTTACCAAAAGGGCGAGCGCGAGTTCTGCGGTATTGAAATTCCCGATGGCCTGCAGAAAGACCAGAAGCTGCCAGAATTGCTGATTACCCCCTCCAGCAAAGGTATTCTCAAGGGCATCCCCGGCGTGCCGGAAGCAGATGACGTCAATGTCACCCGCAAGAATATCGAAGATAATTTCGCGGCCTTCGGCTTTCGCAGCGCGGGCGATATCGATCTGTATGAGAAGTTGCTGAAAGAAGGTTTCGATTTGATTTCTGCCGAGCTGGAAAAACTCGATCAGGTCTTTGTCGATACCAAGTTTGAATTCGGCTATGTCACCGATGCCAATGGTGAAGAAAAGCTGATCTATATGGACGAAGTGGGTACCCCGGACTCCTCCCGTATCTGGGACGGCGAACAGTATCGTGCAGGTAAGGTTGTGGAGAAATCCAAAGAGGGCTTCCGCCAGGCGCTGCTCAACTACTTCGCCGATGCAGATATCCTGTTGAACAAAGATCGCATGGATGAGCGCTCGGCCCTGGCTCGCGATAATGAGCTGCCAGAATCTATGCTGATGGATCTCTCTAATACTTATGTTGGTATTGCTGAGAAGATTATTGGTACGAAATTGGAGATATCCGATAACCCCAAAGCGGAACTGCTTGAAGTATTGCGTAAGGATTATGGTTTGGTCGACTGATATCAGATTGATTGATAAAAAAACCGGCGCTTGCGCCGGTTTTTTTATGTCAGGGAATTTTATTCCTTATTAGTTCGATGGTCTTGGTACAGATATTCTCTTAAGAAAGTATCTTAATATTAAATCTGTATTGACTGATCAATGGAGGTTTTGCCGTTGATCTTGTACGTCTATTATTTAAGTTCCTCCCTCAGCCATTTTCTTATTTTTAGCGATAATTTTTTGTTGCTGTTCAAATGGATGAGAGATGGTTGTCGCTGTATAACTTTTTCTGAAACGATGTGCGGAATGCTTTGTAATAAAGTGTGATTTTCCATTTTTGTCGATATGTTAGAGTGCTCTTCGTGCCTGCTGAATTTGAAATTTTATTTGTGCACTCTCTGCCCTTCCGGGTAAAGGGTATTTTTCTGCATTATACTTATTTGAGAAAGGGATTTGTTGTGAATTTTAATGGGCCTCTTATCGTAAATCTGGGTTCTGGCTATGAGAATCCGCTATGTAAGGCAGAGCTTGAGCGCTTTCCCGAGCTTGAAGGTTGGGGAATCCTTAATTTTGATCTTCATGAATTGCATGGCCAAAAAGGTTATCAGCAGGACAGTAAAAAGGTGTTAGATTCGAGTCATGTGTGGAATGCAAATGTTGAGAAAAAGATTCCTTTGGTTGATTGCTCAGCGGATGTTGTTATTTCGGTAAGTCCCTATGGCTATTCTGTGCTGAGTAAGGAAGTTTATAGAATTTTAAAGCCGAGAGGTTTAATTATCATTTGGGGGAATGGAAGTAATAAATTTATCCAAGAGGATCATGAGGAAAATGATGAGATGAAAATTGGTAGATTGAGAAGTGGTGCGGTGAAAGAGCTTGATCAATTATCCGGATACAATGGGGTGAGTAGGCAGGGGGATTTTTTTGCTCGCTATGAATACACTGTAGAGCACGATTTAGTGCAACGTTGCAAGCAGTATTTGTTTGATCGTGGTTCGTATGTTACTGGTGGGTGTCGCGAGACTAAATTGGATACATGTTTGGTTTTCAGGAAATGTAAGAATATTAAATTCGGGGAGGAAACCTCTGGTTAATGAAACTCTTTTTTAGGTTGCCATGATTGGCTGAAGGTAGAGGTTTTTATTGTTGGTTGGTGTTTTATTCTTCTCTGGGGTTGATTTGTTTTAGGTCTTTAGGGGGTTGAGGCTGGTAGCGTTTTTAAGTTAGATAATGCGTGGAACTAGGGTGGCTGATTTCTTGTGTAATTTATCTAAAGAAATTTAATTGTTTCGGAGAGTTTTTTGGTGTACATAGCTTTGTTCCTTGAGGTTAGAGGCCTTATTAAATGAGGTTTCAATGGGGGGCTGCTAAAAGTTAAATGGCTTAAAGTGGTAATTTTGGTAGGGCTACGATAACTAAGAAATATACTGTCTACAATTGCCATAATTCGTCATAATTCCTCCCATTTCCCGCCCGCTTCCCTGCCGCCTTTCGCCTGCTTCCCTTTGTTTAATCACTTCAACATCCAATTTAAAAGTGGAGGGAAGTGAGTGAACAGGGTGATGTTGTTTGGGCAGCGGTTTCATAAAGACGATCTGATGTTGCCGACGGAGGAATATTATCGTCGCCGCCAGAAGAGCGGTGGTGCCGGGCGCTGGTTGTTATTTATTGTGGTGGTATTAGCGGTGGTCATTGCGGCAATCGGGGCCGAGGTCAGTGCCCAGGCGCTTGTCTCTGAAAATGATACGGCTACCGCTGAACCGGTTACCCTGGATGATGTGCAAGCGGGGGATTTACTGTTTACTGGCGCGGAGCCGGGCCGTTATGTGCCCGCCGTGCACCTGCACAGTAGCGTCAAAATGGTGGTGCGCGGTCTGGTTGCGGAAGTGCAGTTACAGCAGGCTTTTCAGAATACCAGCGATAGCTGGCAGGAGGCGGTTTACGCACTGCCATTGCCCGAGCAGGCAGCGGTGGCTGGTCTCGAGATTCAATTAGGTGAGCGCCGTATTGTCGGCAAGGTGCGCGAGCGCAAACAGGCGGCAAAGATTTATAAGGCCGCGCGCGCGGCGGGTAAGCGCGCGGCTCTTTTAGAGCAACAGCGCCCCAACCTGTTTACCAACAAAGTGGCCAATATTGCACCGGGAGAAACGGTGCAGGTGAATATTCGCTATCTACAGCCAGTAGCCTATGACAGTGGTGTCTTTTCATTGCGGCTGCCAACCACCCTGACTCCCCGTTATATCCCCGGTGAACCCATTTCCTCACAAGCCCTCGGTGGTACCGAGCTGGAGCTGGCCACTCAGAGCAGTGGCTGGGCGCTGCCCACTGATCAGGTACCGGATGCCGCAGCGATTGCCCCGTTGATGCAGCCGGCGGCAGAGTTGGAAGCGGTGGGCAGTCACAATATTGCCATTGAGGTAGAGCTGGAGGGCGGCTTGCCGCTGGTGAAAATCGGTAGCCCTTATCACGATATTGCCATCGATGAAAAAGCCGGAGAGCGCTACTCGATCCGTCTGCGCAAGGGCAGGGCAAAAATGGATCGTGACTTTCTTTTAAATTGGCAGCCGGAGCCCTCGGCCATGCCGCGTGCGGCGCTGTTTAGTGAGCATGTTGGTGAGCGTGCCGCCGGGGTGCAGGCGGATGGCAGGGAAAGTGCGGATAAAAAATCCGGTACCTATTTGCAGCTAATGCTGCTGCCACCAGATGAGGGCACTCGTGTCCAGCGCCTGCCACGGGAAGTGGTTTACGTGATCGATACCTCCGGTTCTATGAGCGGTAACTCTATCCGCCAGGCCAAGGAGAGTCTTACCCTGGCGCTCTCGCGTCTAGATGGTAATGACCGTTTTAATGTAATCGAATTTAATAACAGCCCCCGTGCTTTTTTCCCACGCCCGCTGGCGGCGAATGCGGAGAATATTCAGCGCGCACGCCGGGAGGTAGAGCGCTTAAATGCCGATGGCGGCACCGAGATGGCTGCTGCGCTACGTTTAGCGCTGGGCCAGCAGTTGCCCGATAACAACAACCTGGTACACCAGGTGGTATTTATTACCGATGGTGCGGTGGGCAATGAACAGGCGCTGTTCGAGTTAATCCACCAACACCTGGGCGATGCGCGTTTATTTACGGTGGGCATTGGCTCGGCACCTAACAGCCATTTTATGCGTAAAGCCGCCCAGTTTGGACGCGGTATCTCGGTCACTATCGGCGATCTTTCCGAGGTGCGCAGACGTATGCAGACCCTGTTCGCCAAGCTGGAAAACCCTATGGCCACCAACTTACAGCTGAGTTGGCCCGAGGGTGTGCTGGCGGACGCCTATCCCAAACGAATCCCCGATCTCTATCGCGGCGAGCCGTTGCAGCTGGTGGCCAGGGTGGAAGGGCAGTCGCTGCAGGGGGGCATTCAGCTGCGTGGGCGTATGGCCGGTAAGCAGTTTGTGCGCAACCTGGCGCTGACACTGGAGCAGGCTCCCAGTAGCAAGGGCATCGGCAGTTTGTGGGCGCGCAGAAAAATGGAATCCCTGCGCGACCGCCAGACCCAGCTGGGTGAGGAGAGCGATGCGGGTCAGGCTCTGCGTGCACAGATTTTACAGCTCGCCCTGGCTCATCAACTCGCTAGCCCCTACACCAGTTTTGTCGCGGTTGAAGAAGAGCTGGTGCGCAAGCCCGAAGAAAAGCTCTCCCAAAGTGCGCTCACCAACATGGTACCCAAAGGGCAGGTGTTGCAGCGCCAGGCTTACCCCAGTACGGCCACAGGCGTTTACGCGCAACTGTTTGCTGCCTTGAGTCTGCTTAGCTTGGCAGCACTGTTGCGCCGCGGCCGCTCAATGCGCGCCAATATGATGGGGGCAATCCGCCGTCTGCTGCGTAAGGTGGTGCCGGATCTGCGCCGCTGTAGCGGTGGGCTGGAGGCGCAGCTGGGGAGTACGCCACAGTGATGCGCCAGCTGCTTTTTTCAGTGTGCCTGCTGGTGGGGTTGTGGCAGTTGGGCTCCGCCTCCTGGCTGCTGGCCAAGGCGCAGCTGGCCCAGTTGCTGATTGCCAGTGCCTGGGAGGAGCAGTTGCAGGGTGGGGTTCCGCAAAAGCCCTGGCCCTGGGCGGATACCCGGCCGGTGGCCAAGCTCAAGCTGCAGGGTCAGCGTCCTTTTATAGTGCTGGCGGGAGGCAGTGGAGAATCCCTCGCCTTTGGTCCCGGCTTGCTTGATGGTTCCGGCAAGCCCGGTGACTTTCGCACCACGGTAATCGCTGCGCATCGGGATACGCACTTTGCCGGGCTGCAAACCCTGCGGCGCGGCAATGGCATTTACCTGCAGGGTGAAGACGGGCGCTGGCACACGTATCGGGTGACGGAGCTGCGCATCGTAAATAGTGAGCGCGAACGTCTGCCGGTTTTTGCCGAGCGGGGCCTGCTACTGGTGACCTGCTATCCCTTCGATGCTATGGCGGCGGGTGGTCCACTGCGCTACTTGGTCTACGCTGAATACCAATCTGGCGGGGAGCTGGTGCAGCTGTGACTGGCACCTTTATTTGAGACTCGATTTTGTAATTTGTTTTCTCAAACTTTCCATAAAATATTCCGGTAAAACAGCAAAATGGCAAATAATTGTTTTGCCGTTTTGTTTTGTTTGTTACTAACCGTCCTATCTGGAAAATTTTTTGTAGTAATACTACAATCGCTTCCGCTAATAACCGGGAATGGGGCTTTGTCCGCCACGTTAGAGTGGGGCCCGGAACAGATAATTACAGTCAAACTAAGCACTCGCGGCACAGACTGGCGCCGCTTTTCCTCTCCGCCGCGATCGGGTGAAGATTCACACATTGCATTTCCGCCACCAACGGCGGTGAATTGGCGGAAGCCTGAAAAAAAGGAAGCATTTTTTCGCCTGCGCTGTAGTTTGCCCGCGTACCGATTTTTGAGAAATAGACCGACTTGACGTCGCCTAATTCGCCGAGGAGCATTTGATGCACGAAGATACCGATAACCTCGAAACGCAGGAATGGCTGGATGCGCTGCAGGCGGTTATCCGCTACAGCGGCAAAGAGCGCGCCGCCTTCCTTCTAAAGCAGCTGTCTGATCGCGCTACCGATGTCGGTGTGCAGCTACCCGCGGCTATCACTACCCCTTACCGCAATACCATTCCGCCCAATGCGGAAAAGCGCATGCCCGGCGACCTATTTATGGAGCGCCGTATTCGCTCCCTGATTCGCTGGAATGCCCTGGCGATGGTGGTGCGTGCCAACCAGAATAACGACCACCTCGGCGGCCATATCTCCAGTTTCTCCTCTGCCGCCACACTCTACGATGTGGGCTTTAACTACTTTTTCCGCGGCAATGAAGGTGAAGAGCGCGGCGATCTGATTTTCTTCCAGGGGCACAGTGCGCCGGGTATTTATGCCCGTTCTTACTTGGAAGGACGCTTCGATGAAGAACAGCTGGATAACTTCCGCCGCGAAGTGAACGGCAACGGTCTCTCCTCTTATCCACACCCCTGGCTGATGCCGGATTACTGGCAGTTCCCCACAGTTTCCATGGGGCTGGGACCGATTCAGGCAATTTATCAAGCGCATATTATGCGCTATATGTCTGCCCGCGGTTTGTCACCGCGCGGTGACCGCAAGGTGTGGGCTTTCCTTGGCGACGGCGAATGTGATGAGCCGGAAACTCTGGGCGCCATTTCCCTGGCCGGCCGTGAGCAACTGGAAAACCTGGTGTTCGTGGTTAACTGTAACCTGCAGCGCCTGGATGGCCCGGTGCGCGGTAACGGTAAAATTGTGCAGGAGCTGGAAGGTGTATTCCGCGGTGCCGGCTGGAATGTCGTTAAAGTACTCTGGGGCCGCCTGTGGGATCCGCTGCTGGAGAAAGACGACAAGGGGCTACTGCAGAAAGTCATGGACGAAGTGGTCGATGGCGAGATGCAGAACTTCAAGGCCAACGGCGGCGCCTATACCCGCGAACACTTCTTCGGTAAGTACCCGGAGCTGCTGGAGCTGGTCAAGGATATGTCCGACGATGAGATTATGAAGCTCAATCGCGGCGGCCACGACCCCTACAAGGTCTACGCAGCTTACGCGGCAGCCATGGCCCACAAAGGCCAGCCCACTGTGATCCTGGCGCAAACAGTTAAAGGCTACGGCCTGGGCTCCGCCGGTGAAGCGGCGATGGATACCCACTCCGTGAAGAAGTTGGATCTGGATTCCCTTAAGCGCTTCCGCGACCGTTTTGCTATTCCGCTCACCGATAAAGAGCTGGAAGAAGTGCCTTACTACCGTCCGTCTCCGGATAGCCCGGAAATGAAATATATGGCGGAGCGCCGCAAGACCCTGGGCGGTCCGGTTCCCCGTCGCCCGATTGAGTGCCCAAAACTGGAAGTGCCCGGTCTCGATGCTTTCAGCGCGCTGACCAAAGGCTCCGGCGAGCGCGAAATTTCCACCACCATGGCATTTGTGCGCGCTATCGCCGCACTGGTGAAAGACAAGAATATCGGCAAGAACATCGCGCCGATTGTGCCCGATGAAGCCCGTACCTTCGGTATGGAAGGCCTGTTCCGCCAGCTGGGTATCTACTCTTCTGAAGGGCAGCGCTATACCCCGGTGGATCACGGCCAGATCATGTATTACAAGGAAGATAAGAAAGGCCAGGTGCTGGAGGAGGGCATCAATGAAGCCGGTGCCATGTCTGCCTGGATGGCGTTGGCTACGGCCTATAGCAACCACGGCGTGCCGATGGTGCCTTTCTATATCTATTACTCCATGTTCGGCTTCCAGCGCGTGGGCGATCTGGCCTGGGCCGCTGGCGATATGCAGGCGCGCGGCTTCCTGATTGGTGCCACCGCCGGTCGTACCACTTTGAATGGTGAAGGCCTGCAGCACCAGGATGGTCACAGCCATGTACTGTCCTCCACTATCCCCAACTGTCGCAGCTACGATCCGGCCTACGGTTACGAGTTGGCTGTGGTTATGCAGCGGGGCCTCAAGGAGATGTACGAGGAGCAGAAGAATGTCTTCTATTACATCACCATCGAGAATGAAAACTACCTGCAACCGGAAATGCCCCAGGGCGTGGAAGAGGGCATTATTCGCGGCATTTACAAACTTCAGTCCAACGTCAAGAAAGGCGCCAAAGGCAAGACTGCCAAGAAGCATGTGCAGTTGATCGGTGGCGGTACAATTTTGCGTGAAGTGCTGGCAGCAGCGGATATCCTCGCCGATCAATTTGGCGTGACCTCCGATGTCTGGAGCCTCACCTCTGCTGTGGAAGCGGCCCGCGAAGGCCAGGATGTGGCGCGTTGGAATATGCTGCACCCGGAAGCCGAGTTGCGCAAAGCCTGGATCACCGAGCAGTTTGAGGGCAATACCTCACCGGTGATCGCCTCCACTGACTACATCCGTTCCTATGTGGAGCCCCTGCGTGAATTTATCGATGGGGACTTGACCACCCTGGGTACTGATGGTTTCGGCCGCAGTGACAGCCGCGAGCAGTTGCGTCGCTTCTTCGAGGTGGATCGCAACTATGTGGTGATTGCCGCTCTGAATGGATTGGCCAAGCAGGGTGTGATTGATGCGAAAGAAGTGTCCGAAGCGATCGTGAAGCTCAATATCGACGCCGAAAAAGTTAACCCGCGCATCAGCTAAGAGAAGGCAGAACTCCTATGGCAAAACAAGTCATTAAAGTGCCTGATCTCGGCGGTGCCGATCAGGTGGATGTGATTGAAATTACGGTTGCCGTCGGTGATACCGTCGCGCAAGAGGATTCTCTGATTGTGGTGGAGGGCGACAAGGCCTCCATGGATGTGCCGGCCCCGGTGGCCGGTAAAATCCTCAGCATCAGCGTAAAAGAGGGCGATAAGGTCTCTGAAGGCGATGTGATTGGTGAGATCGAAACCGATGCCGCGGAAGCACCAGCAGAGGAGCCCGCTGCAGTCCCCACCAAGCAAGAAGCTGCGCCGGCGGCAGAGCCTGTAGCTGAAGCCCCTGCGGCAGCAGCGAGCGGCGAGCCGAAAGAGGAAACGATCCAGATCCCGGACCTGGGCGGTGCCGATGCGGTTGATGTGATCGAGATCAGTGTGCAACCCGGTGATACCGTCGAAGAGGGTGATTCTCTGATTGTGGTGGAAGGCGATAAAGCCTCCATGGATGTCCCTTCCCCCAGCGCCGGTACTGTCGTTTCTATCGCCGTTAAAGAGGGCGATAAGGTTTCCACGGGCGATACCCTCGGTGTATTGAAAGTGGTTGCCGCAGGCGGTGCCGCCGCCCCGGCAGCTCAAGCCGCAGTCCCGGCAGCTGCTGCGCCTGTCGAGAGTGCTCCACAGCAGGCCCCTTTATCTGTTGAGCCGCCGGCAGTGCCGCAGAAAGATTACCAACTGGAGCGCAATCTCACTGCCGCAGCCCAGGTTTATGCCGGTCCCGCCGTACGCAAATTGGCCCGTGAGTTGGGTGTTACCTTGAGCAAGGTGAAGCCCACTGGTCCGCGCAACCGGGTCTCCAAGGACGATCTGCACAATTATATCCGCGAGCAGGTGAAGAAAGCCGAGAGCGGTGCGGTCGGCGGTGGAATTGGTATCGCCAAGATGCCGGATATCGACTTCAGCCAGTTTGGCCCGGTGAACGTGGAGCCGATGAGCAAGATCCACAAGATCACCGCAGCCAATATGTCGCGCAACTGGCTCAACGTGCCTCATGTCACCCAGTTTGATGATGCGGATATCACCGAGCTGGAAACCTTCCGCAAGTCTATGAAGGCTGAGGCGGAAAAGCGCGGTGTGAAACTCACGCCTGTGCCTTTCCTGCTGAAAGCGGTAGCCGCGGCCCTGCGCGCAGAGCCCAGCTTCAATGTGTCCCTGCACAATGATGGCGAGCAGATTGTGCGCAAGGACTATGTACATGTGGGTATGGCGGTGGATACGCCAAAAGGCTTGATGGTGCCGGTTATTCGCGATGTGGATAAAAAAGGCTTGTACGAGCTGGCGGCCGAGGCCACTGAAATGGCCCTGAAAGCCCGCGATGGCAAGCTGAAGCCCAACGAGATGCAGGGTGCCTGTTTCACCATCTCAAGCCTGGGTGCTATTGGCGGTACCGGATTTACCCCGATCGTCAATTCGCCAGAAGTGGGCATCCTCGGTGTTTCCAAGTTGGCGGTGAAGCCGGTGTGGAACGGCGAGGACTTCGAGCCGCGGCAGATGCTGCCTTTGGCGCTTTCTTACGACCACCGCGCGGTTAATGGTGGCGATGCCGGACGCTTTATGACCTACCTGGTGAGTGTGCTTGCGGATGTGCGGCGCCTGCTGCTATAGCCTATTCATAAGCTACAGCACAACCCTCAAAAAGCGGCCTATGGCCGCTTTTTTTATGGGGGTCACTCAGCTGACATTGGGCTTTTAAGAAGTTGTGAGTTCTTTCTGCTTTTTTTAGTCAGAACGGACTCGTAGGTGCCTTACTGCGAAGAAACTTTTAACCAGTTACCCACAAAAGTATCTAAAATGGCGTATAAAACTTTATAAAAATGAATTGCACGCAGAAATGACCTGGCGCCAACTGGCTGGATAATCCTCGCCGGCTAGACTTTTTTGAAAGACAGCTATCAGCGCAACACTGAAAGTGGAGTGTCGGATCATGAGGCCTTCAAGGAAATTCGCTCTGCCGCTTGTAGCGGCTCTGGCGGTGCAGGGTTGCTTATTCTTACCCGCGGAGGAAGTGGAAGGGGAAGACCCTTTCTTTTTCGAGGCTCAGGCTAGCGGGCAGGAAGGTGGCTTTGTCGAAGCCGACTCGATTGTTTCATCGCCTGCTCAGGCCTTGCCTGTTAATAATGAGTGTGAAGGGCATTGCACTCACCAGGTGTACGACTCCACCGCCTGGTTCTTCCCGGTTCTGAGGGTGTACTAAGCACCGAGCTGCGAGTCTGGGAAGGTAGTGCGCAAGGTTGTGGCTGCACCGTCCGATCATTTACCGAAGTACGCGAATTAGGTTTCGCGTGGTGCCGATACGGAGGCAAGCCCATGAAAAAATTCCCTATAGCCATTGCCGCGTTGTGTACCAGCTTGCTGCTTCCAGCTTGCGGTACCCCGGATACGCGCAACCAGGTGGTCTACCCAACCAGTGCGCCGATACCCCGCCATGCGGAATATCGCGCATATCCCTCTCAAGCAATGCCCGCAGCTCCCTCAACACGCAGGTCCAGTCATTCCAGTTGCCCCGGTGACTCTGAGGAATTGGCGCCCGGATCAATTTGTCCTGAGAGTGCCCGTTGCTTTGATATTTCCGGTGGAAGGCGTTGTATTTCCTATGAAGAGTAAAGTTTTACTGTCATTGATTGTGGCGCAGCTGCTCGGTGGCTGTGCCGATGGTTTTTGGCAGGATTTAAATGGCACCGCAATTTATTATTCCTATAAGCACAGTCCCGTTCCGCCCGATGAACTGACTGCATTCCCACGCTTTTGCCTGGTTTGTGATCCCTATATGGGTGACCTGGACAATTGCATTGCTGCGGGAGTGCCTTGCTATCAATTGGATACTGGCGATTGGTGTGCCGGGCCCTATTCACCATTTGAATTGAGTTACAGCTTCTATTGATGGATATTGCTCGTGACTGCTCCGGGTGAAGCAGGGGTGAAAATATAGGAAGCGGCAAAAGTGTTGAGTTACTTCAGCAGTGTTTTAATGCTTTCTTTTATCGAAGTTCCAATATAGTACTTTAAGCCGTTAAGTGTGCCCTTGATATTCACTTCGGGGTAGTAGTCATAGCCCAGCTTTTCCAGCAGGATATGCAGGTTTTTCTTGATACCAATGGCGAACCAGCTGCAGGGGAAGGAGATAATGCTGGGACTCTGCCCGTTGAGCAGGTAAATTTTTCCTCCCTGAATATGGTCCACTTGATTGAGCAGGTTGTAACTGGGATCGGCCATGTCAAAGTTATAAAATAACTTGGCCTCGTGATCTATATCCACCTGCTCACAAGTGTGATGCGCATAATAGCGCCGCAGTATTTTCTGGTCATCGCAGTAATTGGGATACATTCCGCGGGCTGCCTGGAATAGGTTTTGTAGCGCTTTATTTTTTCCAATAAATATTCCCGTGGAAAAAACATGTTCGTTAGGAAAGAATTTTTTTTCAAAATATCCTTGAACACCATCGTGCCGGTAGTCATTGGAAAAAATAATATCTTTGCCAAAGGAGTGAAAGTTTTTTTCGAGCAGGCGTACTGACGGTAATATCAATGAGTCGAAACCGTCGAGATAGCAGATTATGTCCTCCTCAGGTAGCGTTTGAAAAAAAGGAAGCAAAATATCCATTTTGGATGAGAAGTCTTTCCAGGGGTGATCGCGCCCAAGAATGGTAAGTGATACGCCATTGCGTCTGGCGGATTCCTGGAGTACAGGAAACATTCTTTCCGAGTGGGTGGCAATGGTGGCGATATGCAACATTTTTTAGGAGAAACCCCTGCGCCTACAACTTTCTAAGCCGGCAAAGGTTTCTTTGCCACCTGTGAGAAGTCTAGCCGACCCTTTTATCTGAAGTGACAGGTCTGTACAACTCGGGGGCTGCTCTTGTCTCGATACGTCTATACATTACTTGGCGAGTGGCAGTGCTTGCCGGATTTCCTTTAATTAGACGAGCGTGTAATGAGAGGCGCCAGAAGAAGCTGGATAATCAATGTCTGCATCGCGATTGATCAGCTCGGTAATGCTATTGCCGGAGGTAATCCCGATGCCACTATCTCTGGTCGTTGCGGTTATTTTTCACGGGTGCAGGAGACACGTTTACGCCGTTATTGGCGGATTTTGGAATGGGTGATCAATTTTACCTTTATCCCCATCGATGGACCGGATCATTGCTACCGGTCTTATCTGTGGGATCGCGCAGAAAAGCATGAAGAGGGCAGTGACTTTATGCGTGTGCTGCTGGGGGTGATCGTGATTTTTTTCTGCATGCCTCTCTGTCTGTTTACCTGGCTTTATGTATTGGTTTTCCCCAGTGCCCGCTGGAAAAAGGAAGAGCCATAGCAAAAAAAAGCCCCCGAGCAGAGCGCAGCGGGGGCTTGAAGTTGGGGGTTATTTCTAGCTATGCGCCGGTTGTTCCATTGAATCCTGAATTAGTGCTGGTTCATTAGTTTTTGTTGTGTTGGACAAGCTGCCACCGGCAAGTTTGCGCAGCGCAACATAAAACACTGGGGTCAGGAACAAGCCAAACAGGGTTACGCCAATCATGCCGGTAAATACGGTAATACCCATGGCGTTGCGCACTTCGGCACCGGCGCCACTGGCTAGCACCAGGGGCACCACGCCGGCAATAAAGGCTACGGAAGTCATAATGATTGGACGCAAACGCAGGCGGCAGGCTTCCAACGCCGCCTCTACGGTACCCTTGCCGTCCATTTCCAGCTCGCGGGCAAATTCCACAATCAGAATGGCGTTTTTACAGGCGAGCCCCATTAATACAACCAGCCCTACCTGAACAAATACATTGTTGTCGCCGCCAGTAGCCCAAACACCGAATAGTGCAGCCAACAGACACATGGGCACGATCAGAATAACCGCCAGCGGCATTACCCAGCTCTCATAGAGTGCGGCGAGTACTAGGAATACCAGCAGTACTGCTAGTGGAAATACCACCATAGCGGCGTTGCCCTGGTTAACCTGCTGGAAGCTGAGGTCGGTCCATTGAATTTGCATACCCGGAGGCAGGGCCTGGTCGGCTACCTGCTCAACCGCCGCCAGTGCTTCAGAGGAAGACAGCATGCTGGGATCGGATTGCCCCATCAAATCGGCTGCGGGATAGCCGTTGTAACGGATGACCGGGTCGGGTCCGTAGCTTTGGCGCAGGGTCACCATGGTGCTGATGGGCACCATTTCCCCATTCATATTGCGGGTGTAGAGATTGTCGAGATCTTGCACTTCATCGCGGAAAGGCGCATCTGCCTGGGCAACCACCTGGTAGGTGCGACCGAACAGGTTGAAGTCATTGATATACATGGAGCCGAAATACAGCTGCAAGGTGCCGAACAGGTCGTCCATACGCACGCCCTGGGCTTTGGCCTGCAGGCGGTCTACCTCGGCGTCCATCTGCGGCACATTGGCCTGGTAGGAGCTGAAGGGATAGCTGAGGCCGCTGGCCTGGCTCAAGGCCCCAGCCAGCATATTGGTGGCATTTTGCAGCTCACCGTAGCCGGCACCACGGCGGTCCTGGACATAGAGGGAGTAACCGGAGCCTGCGCCCAGCCCGAAGATGGGTGGTGGCATGAAGGTCATGGCGAAGCCTTCCTTGATCTGGGAGAGCTTGCCGTTTAGCTCCGCGGCGATTTCGGTGGCACTGCGTTCGCGCACATCGAAGTCGTCGAATAGGATAAATACCGTGCCCACGTTGGGGGTATTGGTGCCTTGTAGGGCGTTAAAGCCGACAAAAGCCGCCGCGTTGGCAACGCCCTCTGTTTCCAGAGCCAATTCACTCACGCGGCGCGCAACTTCTTCAGTGCGATCCAGGGAGGCTCCTTCCGGCAGGCGGATACTGCCCACCAGGTAAGTCTTATCCTGAACCGGAATAAAGCCTCCGGGCACCTGTTGGAACAGGGCGAAGGTACCGCCGAGCAATATCAGGTAGACCCCAAATACGATACCGCGGCGTTTGAGGCTGTGGCCCACCACCCGCTGGTAGCGTTCAGAGTTGCGCTGGAAGAAGCGGTTGAACGGGCGGAATAACCAGCCGAACAGGCGCTTGATAATGCGCGCGGGCATATCCGGCTTGGCACCGTGCGGCTTCAGCAGGGTAGCCGCCAGGGCCGGGGACAGGGTCAGGGAGTTGATCGCGGAGATAATGGTGGCGATGGCAATAGTGGTGGCGAACTGGCGGTAGAACTGGCCGGTGATGCCGTCCAGGAAGGCCATGGGCACAAACACTGCACAGAGCACCAAACTGATGGCGACAATTGGGCCGCTCACCTCGCGCATGGCCTGGTGGGCAGCGGCTAAAGGTGTCAGTCCCTCCTCGATATTCCGCTCAACGTTTTCCACCACCACGATGGCGTCATCCACCACGATACCGATGGCCAGTACCATGGCGAACAGGGTCAGGGTGTTGATCGAGAAGCCCAGCATCAGTAGCACCGCAAAGGTACCAACAATGGATACCGGCACGGCCAGGAGTGGAATCAGGGAGGCGCGCCAGGTCTGCAGGAACAGGATAACCACCAGCACTACCAGTAACACCGCCTCAAGCAGGGTCTTGATCACAGAGCTGATGGAAGTGCTGACAAATACGGTTGGGTCGTAGGCAACTTTCCACTCCAGGCCTTCGGGGAACTGTTCTCCCAGTTCCGCCATCTTCTCGCGTACTGCAGCGGAGACTTCCAGGGAGTTGGAGCCCGGGGACTGGAAGATCGGAATGGCCACCGCCTGGCGGCCGTTTAGTAAGGCGCGTAGAGAGTCTTGGGATGAGGCCAGTTCAACCCGCGCCACGTCACGCAATCGGGTAATTTCACCATCGCTGCCGGTCTTCAGTACCACATTGCCAAACTCTTCTTCGCTTTGCAGGCGGCCCTTGGCGTTGATAGAGATCAGGAAATCAGAGCCATTGGGCATCGGCGAGGCGCCGATCTGTCCGGCAGACACCTGCACATTTTGCTCACGCACTGAGCTGACGATATCCGCTGCAGTCACGCCCAGGGCCGCCGCTTTTTGCGGGTCTACCCACAGGCGCATGGCATAGTCCCCGGAGCCAAAGACGGCGGCGAGGCCTACACCGGGAATACGCGACAGCTCATCGCGAATATGCAATACCGCATAGTTGCGAATATAGGTGGCGTCGAGGCTGTCGTCTGGAGAGATCAGATGCACCGCCATCATCAGGTTGGGCGACTGCTTCTGCGTGGTTACCCCCTGGCGGCGTACGTCTTCCGGTAGGCGGGGTAGTGCCTGGGATACCCGGTTTTGTACCTGAACCTGGGCCTGGTCTGGGTCGGTGCCCAGTTTAAAAGTGACATTCAAAGTGAGGGTGCCGTCACTGCCGGCCACCGACTTCATGTAGATCATGTTTTCCACACCATTGATGGCTTCTTCCAGTGGTGTGGCAACAGTTTCGGATATCGTCTTGGGGTTGGCACCAGGGTAGCGGGCACTTACTTGCACGCTAGGCGGTACAACCTCAGGATATTCACTGACTGGTAATGACGGGATGCTAATCAATCCCACTACAAAAATAATGATCGACAGCACCGAGGCAAAGATGGGCCTGTCGACAAAGAAACGGGAAAAATTCATACGCTGCTACCTGGGAAGCGGCTTTCAGGCCGCTCGGATTCCATTGATAGGATTCGTTGGGCGTTCGGTGCCCAAAACTCGTTGTCCAAAAGTAGTGGAAACACCTAGGCTCAGTGTCCGGCGGCCTGAGCGCTACTGCCTTGACCCTGCTGGGCGATCATCTCGGGTGCGACCGGCATGCCGGGGAAGAAGATCTTCTGGAGGCCGTTGACTACAATTCGTTCGCCAGTTTGAAGGCCGCTACGGATTACCGTGCGCTCCCCCTGCCGCGGGCCCAATTCTACCGGGCGACGTTCCGTCAAGTTCTCCTGCGTGACCACATAGACATAGCGGCGATCCTGGTCGGTGAGTACTGCCTTGCTATCGATCAGTACTGCCTGGGCCATTTCTTCGATAGGCATTTCCACGCGGGCGAACTGCCCTGGCTTAAATGTGCCTTCGGGGTTGGAGACTACAGCTCGGAACTGGATAGTGCCGGTGTGGCTGTTGAGGCGGTTGTCGATAAAATCCAACTGACCTTTATGCGGGTAGCCGTGTTCGCCTGCTAAGCCGATATGAACTGGGGGCCTGGCATCGCTGTTAAGTAGATTGCGACTGGCGGCAAAAGTCTGCTCGTCACTTTCGAAATACACGTACATGGGATCTACAGACACGAGGGTGGTCAGCAGGGTTGTATCCGCGTTGGCCAGATTGCCGCGGGTTATCTGGGCGCGGCTAACACGGCCACTAATAGGGGCTGTCACCTCGGTGTATTGCAGGTTGAGGCGCGCGTTTTCCACAGCGGCTTCGGCGGCATTCAGGGCTGCGTGCTTGGCATCCCGCGCGGCGATGCGGCGGTCGTATTCTTCTCGCGAAATGGCTTTACTGTCGAGCAGCTGCTGGGCGCGGCGGGCCTGCTTCGCATTGAATGCCAGCTCGCTGCGTACCCGCTGTAAATCCGCTTCAGCGGCACGCAGTTTGGCTTTGTAGGGGCGCTGATCGATAGTGAATAGCACATCACCTCGCTCTACCAGGGCGCCTTCAGTGAAAGATACCTGGTCGATATACCCGCTGACACGGGGGCGTAGTTCGACGGTCTCCGGAGCGACAACGCGGCCAGTAAAACTGCGCCACAAAGTGGTTGACTCGGTGCTAACCTGGGCAACTTCTACGGCCGGAGGGGGCGGTTGCTGCCCAGTGGGCTCTTCGCTGCCGCAGCCAGCCAGGACCAGTGCGGAGAGGCCGAACAGTGTGGAGGTAAGTTTCTTCACCATAACGCGTGTACTCCCTTTGCTTCGGAAGAGAGGGGCCGTTCGGCACTCCTCTCAGTTGGGAGGCAACTTTAATAGGGCGCAATGGGGGGGCGGTATCCGGTAACTATGGCCTGATTGCCTATTTCTATTTTTCTCAGTGAGATGACAGTCTGAGAAAGACCTTTAAGTCAATCAATTAGTACTGTATATATAACTAGGTTTGTGATTCATTAATGAATTTATCACGGCTTTATACGGTAGGAGATTACGGTAAGTTATCTATTGCTGCACAGTAATTGCCCAATCCTGCAAAATCCTGCGAGAGTTGCCTAAAACTCCGTATACTGTCAGCCACCTTGTTTGATGCCGCCCAGGGCACGCGGGCGCGAGGAAAAACTATGAGCAGTGAAGAGAGAGCGGTAGCAGAAGTCATTCCGGCGGAATTGGAGTCGACCAGGCAAAAACTGATCCAAACCCTGATGCGCCAGGCACCGGAGCAAGGCTTGACGGAGACTGCACTGGATGGCTTGGCCTTGATTCGCTGCAATGAGCCGCTCGCCTGTGCCTCGTCAGTCTATACGCCTTCACTGAACTTTATTATCCAGGGCAACAAAACCCTGGAGTTGGGGGATAGGGAAATTTCCTATATGCCCCTAAGTTATGTCGCAACTTCTGTACATTTGCCGATTTTGGGGCGAGTAGAGCGGGCCTCCAAGGATGTCCCCTTTCTTGGGGTAAAGTTGATTATTGACCCCAAAGAGGTGGCAGACCTGGTCCTGGAGCTAGGAGATAAGGCTCCCGGCATTGAAGCGGGCTATGACTGCCCGGAGGTCAGCTGCGGCCTCTGTGTAACACAAATGGATCAGGGCATTCTCGATGCAGTGAGCCGCTTAGTGCACTTGGCAGGAAATCCTACAGACGCGCAAATACTGGCGCCCATGGCGAGGCGGGAGATTATCTATCGGGCTCTGATGGGTGAGATCGGTGCGCGCATGCGCAAGTTTGCCATGGCGGACAGCCAGGCTAACCGGGTATCGCGGGTGATAGAGGTGCTCAAAGACCGCTTCTCCGAGCCCCTGCGTATCAGCGATCTGGCTGAACAAGCCAATATGAGCGAGTCCTCCCTATATCACAGCTTCAAGCAGATAACCCGCATGTCGCCACTGCAGTTCCAAAAGAAACTGCGTCTGCACGAGGCTCGCCGTCTGATGCTCTCAGAGGGGTTGGAAGCAGCTTCCGCCAGTTATCGGGTGGGCTACGAAAGCCCCTCCCATTTCAGCCGTGAATACAGCCGCATGTTCGGCCTACCGCCTCGCGCCGATGTCAGTAAGCTGCGCGGTGAGCTGCGGGTGCCGGCTTAGTCTGAAGTGGCATTGCCCTGTTTGAGAACAAACAGGCTACACCAGCCCTCGGGGCTGATATCGCCCTCCACCACTATGCAGGCATTGGGTGGTGTAAATAGCTGGCAGTCCACACACTTCTTACCGTCTTTCGGTGTGTCCTGGTAATTGACCGATTCCTTGGTCGCCTTGATTTGGGCGCTGGCCCGATCAGTGGCGATTATGCTAACCGGAAGAATCGCCAGGGCACCGCCGGATAACTTAAGGAACCTTCTGCGGGAAATATTCTGATGTTTTTCCATTGGCAAAATTTCCAAAACGCTTTGCATTAGTCTTCAGAATTTCAGAGTAGCTCGGTTTGGAATTTCTGCTGGAGGGTTTGCATTGCTGCAGAAAGGAAACGAAATAAGAAGAAATCTTATTCGCTTATAAAAAAGGCGGCCATCTGGCCGCCTTTCAGATTTATCTCAAAACAGAATTACTTCTGAGAGATAAGGATTTTACCTACCGACTTGTCTCTGCTCTGCGTGACTACGCGAACTTTCAAACCGTAAGGGGTAATCGCGCGGCCGGCATCGGGGATCTCATCGCTGCTAAAACTTCTGCGATCGTTGAATACCCGCTGGGGACGGTTGTGGATATCGGTCATGGTGATGCCGTAATCTTCCAGAAGGTCCAGTGTTAGACGCTGGGCCCAGTCGACACCAAATGTGGCATCGTGGATCTGGTAGCGAGTAGATGCAACGGAGTCATCGCTCCACTTCAGAACCTGCTGATCTGCATCGACTACGCCGAGGAAGCCATTACCAGGGTGGACACCTACCCAGTTGTTTTCATAGCTGGTGTCCGCATACCAAATCAGGAGACCCTCGTTATAGGTCAGCATTTGGCCGGCCACATTTATGTGTGCCAGGCCTTGGTCTACACCGCGGTGGGTACGCCATTCCAACAGGTAGTAGTGGTCGTGGAGGTTGTAGCCGGGGTGGCGGCTGAAGCCGGTCAGGCTGAAGTTGCCGTCGCTCTCCGCATCATCGAAGAGGGTGGCTTGGCCGTCGACATTGATGGTGATGTCATCGGCAAACAGGCCGGGGTTGGCTTCATAGGCATCGGTAATATAGGCGATGGACAGGTTGAACTGTTGGCCAGCGTAGGCACTTAGGTCAAATTCGGCATCGACCCAACCACTGGAGCTGCCGGTAATACCGAAGCCCGGGTTTTGCCCATTGGGGCTGGTATCGGTGGTAATGTTACCGGGAATAGAGACGAAGCCCTCACCCAGGTCAACCATAACCGCACCGTAATCCCAATCCTGCTCAATGTCATACCAGGCCTTGAAGGTCAGGCTTGCGCTCTGAGCATCGGTCAGGTCGACAGGGATTACCATGGAGTTTTGCAGGTTGTTGTCACTGCCACTGAAATAGGCGTATTCACCGCTGGTTGGTACGGTCACGACCACTTCCTTTTTGGGAAGGTCGATACGGATCGCATCGTTGTTGGTGCCCTTGTGTACCGCCTCGTCAAGCAGGAGAGGGATGCCGCGACGGGGAATATCTTGCAGGGCGATGGTCTCGCCGTGCAGCCAGTTGCCGCCGTGGTTGGTTTGCAAATACTCCTTTGCCCAAGCAGAGAAACCCGTGGGTTCTGAGCCAGGGATAACACCGGCCCAGCTGCCGCTGGACATGATTGACCAGGAGGAGACGGGTTCACCGCGGCCGGAACCATCGGTGTCGTACTCGTCGGGTAGACCCAAGTCGTGGCCGTACTCGTGACTGACAACACCTGCTGCTGCGTCGGCAGGCTGTACTGTGTAGTCGTAGGCCGCCATGGTGCCGCCCCAGTAATCCACTGATGCGGTAGTTCCCTCAATAGAGAAAACATCGCCGAGATTCCAGCGGTGCGCCCAGATCGCGTCTTCTCCCAGCTGGCCGCCTCCCGCTTCTTCCCCCACTGAGGAGTGGAAGATCATAATGTGGTCCACCAAGCCGTCGGCTTCCCAATAGTTGCCATCCCCATCCAGGTCGTAGCGGTCTTCGATATCGAAGTCAGCGAGGTTAACGCTGGGATCTGCTGCGGCAGCCTGCAGTGCTTCACGCACCAGAGCACGGGCATCGCCGTTTTCATTGTTACCATAGAAAGCTGCTGGCTGACTGGCAGTGTACCAACCTGCTACTGCACCTTCGACGGAGTAGCTATTGCCGGATTGTTGCCAGTAGAACTGCTGCATAGACAGTAGGTTTTCACCCTGGGGGCCAGTGAAGCCCTGTTGGGAGAACAGCAGGTCTGCATAGTGTTGTGCGGCATAGTCCTCGTAGTACATATCCGTTTCCCCTGGCTCAATGCTGTTGTGGGGGAAATCGGGGAAGTCCATCAGGATCGCGAGAACCTTCGCGGTACGCATCTCACCTTCATAGTTTTCGAGCTGAATGGGTGCCGGTGCACGGCCGATGCCATGAAAGCGCCCCTTGCCTTTACCGCGCCCTAATCTGGGATGCTTGCCGCCACGGGCATGCTTCATCATTTGTACCGTTTCACTAGACAAATCCTGGGCCAAGTTTTGGCTTTTACTGGCACGTTCTTTCAGAAACTGGTGTAGAGTGCGCTCGGCTTCGCCAATGGATGCATTTTTACTAATGCGGCCTGAGCGCTTGAGCATGTCGATCAGCTTGGCTTCGTTGGCGATTACCAGGTCGAACTGATTGCCACCTTGTAGCTGAGGTGAGGGTGCAGCGTAGCTGTTCGCAGCCATCAGGCTGAGAGCAAGCGCGCTGACGGGCAGCAGACTATTTACTTTTAGCATTGATCCCTTCTTTCATTTTTGTTTTAACAAAGAGCTCGGGAGATTTTTATAAATTTTAAGGGCACTTTGCCGGTGCATTACCCGAACCTTAAGGGCCGGCTGAACTTTTCAGTAGCCCCATGTTGTTCAACGAAGTAAGAGGGAAGAGCCACAGCACTTTTTTTGTGATGGACTTGGTATTTTTTTACAAGGTTATTTACGTTGCTTTGCACTGAGATAGTGGGTGCACACTCTGGAATTATTTTTTTATCTTAACCCTTCTTGGAAGGCTTAATTTCTATTTTAATTGTTTAATTTAAATTTTTGCTATTAAGCTTCTTGCTCCCAGGGTAGCCATAGTGAGATTTGCAAGCCGCCACCGTTTCGGTTCATTAACTGAATGTGCCCTCCGTGTGCATCGACAATTTCTCTACAGAGGGCGAGGCCCAGGCCCACTCCCTGTTCTTTGGTGGAGAAAAATGGCAGCAGCGCTTGTTGCAACACTTTTTCACTCATGCCACAACCACGGTCGGCAATAACCAGTTGTTGACCCAGACCATCAGTGTGAATCGACAGTTCGATATCATTAATGCTGGAACCCGCTTCACGGGAATTTTTGATTAAATTTAGTAGAGCTTGCTCAATTTGTACCGGATCAAAGTAGCCTGGTCGCTCTGGTAGTTCACCATTTAAAATAAATTTCTGTAGGGGGGCTATACGTTCTACAAGTTCTTGCCAGCTGACTTGTTCACAGCTTGGTGGGGGTAATTTGGCAAAGCTGGCATAGCCTTGGGTGAACTCAGTCAGGTGTTTGCAGCGCTCGGCAATAATATCGAACACCTTTCCAAGCGCCGCGGCTTTATCCGGTTTGGCGATCAGCATTTTTCCTGAGTGGGCCAGGGAGGAGATGGGGGCGAGGGAATTATTTAATTCATGGCTAATCAGGCGAATCACTTTTCTCCATACCTCTACTTCCGCCTTGGTGAGCTCCTTTGTCATCTCGCGCATAACAATCAGGCGGTGCTTGTGGGCGTTGAGTACAAATGTGCTGTTGCCAATATGCATGGAGTGGCTGCCATATTTATCCGTGTAATTAAACAGGCCGTTATCCCAATTTTGTATGGCGCTGGCAATTTCTTTCGGGCTGTTGGGCAGCAACTTTTGCAACAGTAAACCCTGAATAGGTTTCCCGCCATTGAGTAACTTTTTAGCGCTACTGTTGGAATAAATAATATGATCACTCTGGTCCACCAGGATCAAAGCCTGGGTAGAGCTTTGTATTACTGTATCCAGAAGTAATTCCCGCTGATAGATATGGGCGCGTTCGCGTCTGAGGTGTTCGCCGATATCATTGTATAAATTCGTGATCTTGCTCAGTTCAGTATCCCGGGGAGAGACCAGTGAAATAGAAAAGTCACCATCGCGAAAGTTGAGCAATCCACCCTGTAGGGATTTCAGGGTGGAGGTCAGGGGCTTTAGTGCCAGATGTATCAGGCTGATAAGAGCACAAATTCCCAGGATAAGGCCCAGGGTCCAGGAGAGACGGGCGTCCAAACCAATAAAGCTTAATAACCACGGCAGGCCGGTGGCGATGGCTAGAGCCAATATGGAGAAGGCGAGGATACGGCCTTCCAGAGAGAAATATTTCGACATCAATAGGGAATACCGTGTTTGTCCAGTCGGCGATACAGTGCCTGACGGCTCATGCCCAGTTCCCTGGCAGCTTGGGCGATAATGCCATTACAGCTGGCCAGCGTTTGCTGTAGGAGTTCGCGGCTGGGCTCGAAATGTACTTCGGCCCTGTCTATTGAGGCCTGTTTCGGCAGGGCAAGCAGTGCTTCATCTATCGTATCTCCACGGCAGAGAACCGAAGCGCGTTGCATCACGTTTTGCAGTTCACGCACATTGCCGGGCCACTGATAGCGGGTTAGGGCGGTCAACGCTTGGGGGGAGAGTTTTTTTGAACTGCCGTTATCCTGTAAAAAATTCATGGCCAACGGGGCTATATCCTCGGGGCGTTCACACAGGGGGGGCAGGCGCAACTCAATCACATTCAGGCGGTAGAACAGGTCCTGGCGAAAGCTGCCATTAGTGATGGCTTGGGGCAGATCGCTATTGGTGGCACTGATCACTCGTACCTTAACCTTGCGGGTTTGACTGCTACCGAGCCGCTGGAACTCGCCGGTTTGCAGTACGCGCAATAACTTCACCTGCCCACTGGCAGAAAGTTCGCCGATCTCATCGAGAAAGAGGGTGCCGCCATCGGCGGCCTCGAAACGTCCTTCACGGGCCTTATTACCAGCGCCGGTATAGGCGCCTGGCTCGGCACCAAATAGTTCTGCCTCCATCAGCTCTTCCGGTAGGGCGCCCACATTGATCTTTACAAAAGGTTGATCACGTAGCATGGAATTGGCCTGCACAATTTCGGCAATTTTTTCCTTGCCGGCTCCATTGGGCCCTGTAATTAGAACTGGTACATCAGATTTGGCCACCTGCGTGGCCATCTCTAGCAGTTGTTGCATTTTATCGCTGCGGTAGATGATCTCGCACAAGTCGAATTTATCCTGTAATTCACTGCGGGCATCGATGGCCTTTTGCTGGGAAGTCCGTTGCCGTTTTTGCAATTCACCGAGTTCAAGAAGATTATTGATGGTGGAAATCAGCTTGTTATCGTCCCAGGGTTTGCCCAGGTAATCGGCAGCACCGGCGCGGACCAGCTCCACGGCCATTTCCAATTGCGTCCAGGCGGTCAAAAGAATGATGGGTAGATCTGGGTTAATTTCGCGAATGGCAAAAAACAGTTCGCGCCCCTCCTCACCAGAGGTAGTATCCGTGGTGAAATTCATATCTTGGATCACCAGGCTGATATCCCGGTTTTCCCGCAACAGCTGCAGACCTGCCTGGGGGGTAATGGCGCAGAGAGGCTGTAGGTCGTGCAGTGATAACAGTATTTCTAGGGCTGAGACGATACCGCTGTTATCGTCGATAATGAGTATTTTATCCATAGGACCAAGAGCCAGCTTGTAAGCTGAGCATTATGCAATGAGTCGGTATTAAGGGGGAACTGCAGCTAGGGCAATATGTGCCCCAGCTGAAGGAATTCACCAAAGTGTTAGGAGCTATTGACTATTGTTGGCAGGTTGGTGATCAAAGCTCAGCACCCTGGCGAGCTTCCATTGTCCATCTACCTTTTGCCAGAGATGGGTAAATTGTCCACTTTCACGCAGTACTTCTTTGTTGTTGGCGTGAATACCATAAAAATTATGCGTTCCGGTTTGGATCGCGCCGTAGTTGTTGATTGGGAATATCTTTACGCTTTTAGCAATTAACTCGCGGCGTGCCTTGATATCGTTGCCAGATTTTTGTCGTTCACACATACCACTAATACCATCGAGAAACTCTTGCGCTGAGCTTGCGGTTTTTCCCCATTTATCGTGGTACATTTCCAAGTCTTCGGTTATAAGCTGGCTCAGTTTGTCGATGTCACAGTTATTGAAAACTGCATCAAACAGTTGTGAGTCCACAGTTGTGATTTCTTGTTCTAATTCCTTTGTGGCTTGAGGGCCGGCAACGACTGGGTGCTGCTCGGCAAGTGCTGTGGACATGAAAAGCGATATAGCTGTAAAACCTACAGCTCTAAAATAATTGCGCATAAAAAATCCTTCTATGTTTTCTTAAGAATAGTGGTCAGGCTATTAAGAAGGCTGACCACCAAGTCCAATCTTTATACACTTCGTGTTGCAGTCGCCGGGGAAATATTGGCAGCGCGCAGTGCTGGTGCTAGAGCTGCAGAAAGACTGACAACCAGTACCAATAGAGCGCAGATAGTGAGTGGCAGCAGGGTTAATACCGGCTGGGAGTAATCGCGCACCATATATTGGTTGGCGATTAAGGCTGCGGCACTGCCCAGGGCAATACCAGTAGCGGCAATCAGGCTGTTTTCAATCAGAAAATAACGGCTGATATTACTGCGGGTTGCACCTAGTGCACGCCTTACGCCAATTTGTTTGGCCCGCTGATTAATCCAGAAGATTGTCAGGCCGACAATTCCCAGTGCTACGATAAAGCTGAGCGTGGCTGCAACAATAGATAACACTTTTACCATTAAGTTATCGCCTGCATAACTGCGAGCGACATACTCTGAGAGAACTCTGGTTCTTATAACTCTTTGAGGATCCCTTTCTGACAGTTTCTCTACTAAGGTCTTCAACACTTCATCGCGCTTTCCCGGCTCAGCACGTACTAAATAATTGACGTCCTGAGTATTTCTGACAATGGGGAAAAAGGCCACATTGCCTGCTTTTGGCCAATCCACCCAAGCGCCCAGATGCCGTTCGACAATACCAATAATTTCTATTGGATGGGAAGTGTTGCCATCATAGAGGGGTTTTCCAATAGGATCTTGGTCTGGGTAAATTTTATCCGCGAATTGCTGGGTAATAACTGCGACATTGATATCCCGATTTTCACTGGGATCAAAATATTGCATTTCAGCACTGGTAAAGTTTCGCCCCGCCACTAATTTTAGGCCCAGAGTATTGATAAAGTTTGGGTCTGTATTGTAACGGTTAGAGACTTCTCCACCGATTTCCTGATTAGGTTGATTGTAAAAAGTGCCCGCGGAACCTGACCGGGATAAAGGTACTTGATTGGTAACCGTTGCATCTTGGACGAAAGGCAGTTTTCGCAGTAATTCTAAATCAGAAGATACAGCTCCAATCATATCGTAGTTATTAGGGATCGCCATTACGTTGATGGCTATGATCTCCTCTACGGCAATACCAGTAGGTCTTTCTATTTTTGCAATGCGATCTTTTACGATAACAGCCGTGTTGCTGATGATTGCCAGTGTCAATGCAAGCTGCAGAGCGATCAGCATGGCAGGAACTTTGTTACGCCAGAGGGCGGATAACATGGGTTTTAATTCAAGCATGACTCGTCCTTTACTGGGTTTTCAGGTAAATGGATGGATTAGTGCGACTGATACGCCAAGCTGGGTAAAGCCCTGCCAGCAGGCTTGCGATCAGGGCAAGCCCGATGGCGGCTATTACCATTATCCAATCCATCTTGGCCACTGTATCCAGTTGTCCCATGGCCAAATAACGGATTCCACTGATGCCCATAAAAGCAAGTAAAATACCAACTATCCCACCGAGAATACCGATGGTAGAGCTTTCAATGAGGTGCTGTGTGAAGATGGCATTACGGCTGGCACCAAGCGCCCGGCGCACACCCGCTTCGGGCGCTTTGCGCAGAAACTTGGCTAGTAGCAGAGCTACCGCGTTGATAACGCAAACCAACAGAAAAGCCAGAGATACCCAGCCCAATATACGATTGTCATCGCTGAGAACTTCGTTAAGAACTAGCCACTCGGAAGGTTTACTCAGGGCAAACTTTAATGGTCGCTCGAAGCGCCCTTGGTCCTTTTGTCCTTGAATATACGCGGTTAGGAAGTTTTCGTACTCAGCTTTCTGTTCGCTATCGCGGAGTTCAACCCAAAATTGAATCCAGACGCTCTCACTTTGTAGGAAACCCTCGTAGCCTTCTCCCTCTCCTTCTCCACTATTACCCCAGCCATTAGTGTTCCCCCAGCTGTAAATTTCCAGCTTGCGGTGGAGGCCAAAAGGCACGAAAAGGGATTCAACTTTTGCAAAGGAACTGTTGTTTACATCGTAAACTTTGGGTGAGGGTTCCCAGGTATCAATAACGCCAATGACTGTAAAAGGCTGGCTATTTAATACGACTGTTTTGCCAACGCTGTTTTCTCCCGAGAATAATTTTTCATTAGTGGCCTTGGAGAGTATTACCACTTGCGAGGGGGAGTTATCAGCTGCTTGTTCCCAGGTTCCTCCATAGATAAAAGGAACATCGAATAGGGCGAAGAAATCGCGAGTGGTTACGCGGATATCGGCGGTATAAGGTCGGATCGCTGAATCTTCCAGCTCCACGGTGAAACCATAGCGGTGCATGGCTACCTGGTGAGTGGGGATATCGGAGCGTAGCAGGGCCTGGGTGTCTCTATAGGTTAGTTGCCAGGGAATTTCATTGGTGGTATTTGCGGCTTCATTAACATCCCAGCCATCGAGCTGTACTGCGAAAAGTACGTCATCTTTATGCTTGAGAGCATTTTTTGACATCGTGTAGTTCAAAGTAAGCACTGTCATGGAGGCACCAACACCCACCGCGATGGCCGCGACCATCAGTGCACTTAATATCGGTGTACTGCGCAGGCTGCGCAGAGCCAGGGAAATATAGTATCCAATCATTACTGCAGGCTCCTTAAGCAGTAGCGGCTTCAGGTTGCTCGGTGACCGGACGCAGATCACACACTTGCCCATCCACAATCTGAATATTGCGATGTGCGCGACGGGCCAGCTCGGGGTCGTGGGTGACCATCACGATAGTTGTGCCCCATTCATTGATAAACTCCAGAAGCTCCATAACCTGGCGCGCCATCAGGGAGTCGAGATTTCCGGTGGGCTCGTCCGCGAGCAGGAAGCGCGGTTCGCCGGCCAGGGCACGGGCGATGGCGATACGCTGCTGCTGACCACCGGACAGCTGTGCTGGAAGGTGCTTAGCTCGGGCAGATAGACCTACTTGTTCCAGAACTTTTTCGATGCGCTTACGGCGCTCTTTAGCATTAAAGCCGCGATAGCGCAGAGGCACATCGATATTGTCGAATAGGTTGAGATCTGGAATCAGGTTGAATCCCTGAAAAATAAAGCCGATTTTCTCGTTGCGCAGGCGGGAGCGCTGGCGGTCATTCAGGTTGCTGACGTCTTCACCGTCCAGCAAATATTGGCCACCGGTTGGGGTTTCCAGTAGCCCTGCGATATTGAGAAAGGTGGTTTTGCCTGAACCACTGGGTCCGGTCACAGAGACAAATTCCCCTTCCTTTACTTCCAGGCTGAAGTCGCGCAGGGCATGGGTTTCTATGGTGTCTGTACGGAAACTCTTGCGGACGTTATGCATTTTAAGCATGGCGATATTCCTTGTTTATCACTGAATTTTTTAAATCGTTAATGAATCACGGAAGCTGAGTGGGAGTAGCTTGCGCGTGTTAAATGTCTTGCTCGGCTTATTCTTTCAGGGCAACCAGCTGCGCCGTATCCAATTCTTCGGAGGCGGAAATAATGATTTGATCGCCCTCTTGCAGGCCGGAAACAATTTCCACTTGCTTCAATCCCAGCGCGCCGACTTGGATGGCAACGCGCTCTGCCTGTTGTTGATCGTTGAGACGGAATGCAAAGCGGCCGCCGCTCTGATCCAGAAAGCCTCCACGTTTTACCAGCAACACATCATTGCGGTTCTCCAGCAGTACGCGAGCGGTGAGGCGCAGGTTCTGGCGCAGGTTTTGGGGCTGTCCCTCGCTAAAGCGCACCCGGGCGATGACTTGGCTGTCGATGACTTCAGGGGATATCGCGGTGATTTCGCCGGGCAGTTCCCGCCCTCCAAGGTTGATGGCCACGGCCATATTCAGACCCAGGTCGTCGGCGTAGTTTTCTGGCACGGCGGCTTCCAATTCGAAACTGGTGAGATCCACTACAGTGATCAGCGGTGAATTAGCGGGCACCGCACTGCGTTGGGTAACGGCGAGACTGCCGACAGTGCCATTCACTGGAGAGAGAATCTGCAGCTCGCGAACACGGCGCTCCAACTCCTCCACTTGCAGTTGTTGTTGTGATAGCTGCAACTCCAGAGTCTGGGTTTCAAAGGTGAGGGACTCTTTCTCCAGCTCTGCATTTTGTACGGCCTGTTGGTATTCCAGCTGGGCGCGGGCCATTTCATCCTTGCTGCGCTCAAAGTCGAGCAGGGAGATAATCTGTTTCTCCATCGAGAGTTCGGAGCGCTTTAACTCCCTCTTAGCTGCAGTGAGATCGACTTTGGCCAGGTCGGCTTTTTGCTCGTTCTCCATCTGCTGGCGCTTGGCCTGGATTTTCTGCCGTTGCAGCTGCACACCGAGCTGGTTCAGTTGCGCCTTTTCCTGGGCCAGTTGGTTGGACAGCTCTGGGCTGTCGACGCTGGCGAGGATCTGACCGGCCTTTACGCTATCTCCGGCTTTCACGGAAAACTTCACGATACCTTGAGCGGGGCTAAACAGGGTGGGGCTGTTGGCGGCGACGACTTTGCCTTGAACCACCAGGTCGCGCACTAGATCACCGCGCTCCACTTGGGCGATATTGATCCTTGATAGAGATAGGGTGTTATCCACGGAGCTGGTGCTATGCCAGGCGCTGATACCCCAGGTGAGGAAAGCGGTGGCCAGGCCGAGGCCGAGGGTACTCTTAATTACTTTTGGATTCTTCCACAGCGGCACGGCTTCGATTTTTGTATCTTGCCTGGAAGTGTCTCTGATCATCTCGCTTTCCATTACTCTTTATCGGGGCTTTGTTTTTCCAACTTGGATGCAAAAAATTTTCTATTCGGATGCAAATCAAAAAAACTGGTTTTGCCGGGTATTCAGCAAGGGCTGTGCCAACTTTGAAATAATTGTTAACTCATTGAAAAATAAGGATTTTTTGACTTATTGGTAGTGCGGGGCTTTTTCGGGGGTGTCCGCAAAAAGTGTCCGCTGTCCGCTTTGTCCGCTAGTGCTAAGGGGCCGGGGAAGATGAATAAAGCTAGGGCTGGGGAGACTGAAGGCGAAGGTCTATCCGCTGAATCTTTGGTCTGTAGTGGGGATTTATGCGGGGGGACTGTGCATGTGGTAGAGTGCGCGGCCTTTTTTTGATCAATTCAAATTTATTGCGTTTATGTTCCTTCCATCGCTGCTCTCATCGACCAAAGCCGACTGGTTCGGCAATATACGTCGCGACGTTCTCGCAGGCCTGGTAGTGGCCCTGGCTCTTATTCCAGAGGCGATCGCCTTCTCTATTATTGCGGGGGTGGACCCCAGGGTTGGACTCTACGCCTCCTTCTGTATTGCCGTGGTGATCGCCTTTGTGGGCGGCCGGCCGGGCATGATTTCCGCGGCCACGGGGGCCATGGCATTGCTGATGGTGACGCTGGTGAAGGAGCACGGCTTGCAGTATCTGCTGGCGGCGACGCTGCTCACTGGGGTACTGCAGATTATTGCCGGTTACCTCAAGCTGGGCAGCCTGATGAGCTTTGTGTCCCGGGCGGTGGTGACCGGGTTTGTGAACGCCCTGGCCATTTTGATATTTATGGCGCAGATGCCCGAATTGATCGGTGGCACCTGGGAGGTCTACGCCATGACCGCAGCGGGCCTGGGGATTATCTATCTTTTTCCCTATATTCCGGTGATTGGTAAAGCGGTGCCCTCACCGCTGGTGTGTATCCTACTGCTCACCGCAGTAGCCGTAACCATGGGGCTGGATATTCGTACCGTCGGCGATATGGGTGAACTGCCGGATACTCTGCCGATCTTCCTCTGGCCCGAAGTACCGCTGAATTTTGAAACCCTGCAGATTATCTTTCCTTATTCCGCTGGCCTGGCTGTGGTCGGTCTGCTGGAATCTCTGATGACGGCAACCATTGTCGACGACCTGACCGATACTAACAGCGATAAAAACCGCGAGTGTAAGGGGCAGGGGATCGCCAATATCGCTGCAGGCTCCCTCGGTGGTATGGCCGGTTGCGCCATGATTGGTCAGTCGGTAATCAACGTGAAGTCTGGCGGTCGCGGTAGACTCTCCACCCTGGTGGCCGGTATTGGCCTGTTGACCCTGGTGGTGTTCCTCAGTGACTGGGTGGCGGTGATCCCTATGGCGGCCCTGGTGGCGGTCATGATCATGGTCTCTATCGGCACCTTTGATTGGAGCTCCATTCGCAACCTGAAACACTATCCGCTCTCCACCAATTTGGTCATGCTGGCCACTGTGATTGTGGTAGTGTGGACCCATAACCTGGCTTATGGTGTGTTTGTTGGGGTGTTGCTGGCCGCGCTATTTTTTGCCAACAAAGTCAGCCACTTTATGTATGTAAGCAGTAAACTGGACGAGGCGCAGAGTCGTCGAACCTATAAAGTGATTGGGCAGGTTTTCTTTAATTCCGCCGATAAATTCACCGCATCATTCAACTTCAAAGAAGTCGTGGATACGGTAGTGATCGACCTCAGCCGCGCGCACTTCTGGGATATCTCCGCGGTGAACGCCCTAGACAAAGTTGTGCTGAAATTCCGTCGCGAGGGCGCCCAGGTAGAGCTGGTGGGACTTAACCAAGCCAGTGAGACAATCGTCGACCGGTTCGGCGTACATGATAAACCCGAGGAAATTGAACGGGTTCTTGGAGGACATTGATGGCCGTAAGCAACAGCGACAATAACAATAACTCCTTTGGTAGTGGTGCTACACCGCCGTTGATACTCTCCTGTATCGACGGCTCCCATTACACCGGCGCAGTCTGTGATTATTCGGCCTGGCTGGCCGATAGCTTGGGTGCGCCGTTAAAGCTGTTGCATAACATCGAACGCAGTGAGGTTCCGGCGGTAACGGACTTCACCGGCAGCATCGGCCTCGGCAGCCAGGAAGAGTTACTGGAAGAGCTGACCGCGCTGGAGCAACAGCGCGCGCAGCTGCTGGTAAAACAGGGCAAACTGATGTTGCAGGCCGCGCGTACTCGCGTTGAGGCTGCTGGAGTGGAGCAGGTAATGAGCTGCCAGCGCCACGACAGCTTGCCCGAGTCCGTGGTGGAGCTTGAGGATTCGATTCGTGTGCTGGTGCTCGGTATTCGCGGTGAAGAGCACGCGGATTCTGACCAGGGCCTGGGTGCGCAATTGGAGACGGTGGTGCGTGCTCTGCACAAGCCGATTCTGGTGGTTAACCGGGAATTCCAGCCACCTAAGCGCATTATGCTCGCTTACGATGGTAGCGAAGCCGCGCGCAAGGCCCTGTCGCTGGTGGCAGAGAGCCCTCTGTTCCGGCAGATGTCCTGCCATCTGGTCAATGTGGGACCTGCGGATGTGGCGGAGAAGCTGCTGGCGCAGGCCAGCGCTGAGCTGGATACTGCGGGGCTGGCGGTTACAGCCAGCCACCTGGAGGGCAATCCGGTTGAAGCTTTGATTGCCTATCAGTCAGAACACCAGATTGACCTCACAGTGATGGGGGCCTTCAGCCACAATCGCCTGCGTGATCTGTTAATGGGGAGCATCACCGCCAAGATGCTGCTAAAAACCCGGCAACCCCTGCTGCTGTTGCGTTGATCATTGAAGCTCTGGGGTTGCGGCCTCAGAGTGCCAACGCTGCCTCCCTGGGGCTGGTGAACCAGCGCAGTACTTCGGCATCTGCAGGTAGTGTTAATTCGCAGTAATGCGCCTCCGGCCGAGCTCGGCATAGCTCCTCCTCCGCGATAGCAAGGTAGTCGCTCAGGGTCCTTAGCGGTTGAGGCTCCTCTTCTTCGTTTATTGCCCCTGCGAAAAAATCCATCTCTGCCAAGCTGACAACTGGGCCGAGTTTTTCTTGCTGGAAGCGCCAGACTCCTTGAGCCGTGTCGAAGGCGTAATAGGGCAGCAGCCTCCAGCCGTGCTGTGCGACCAGGGCAACTGCCTCTAGCAAGTATTCAAAGGTGTCTTCGTCGATAAAATAATTGAAATTCAGGCGCACCCAGCCGGGCCGTAGTAGTTTTTGCCCCTTTAGAATCTGTTCTTCCAGAGCGCGGCTGTGCTCCATATCGATGCCGAGCAGTGCGTGCCCATAGGGGCCGGCACAGGAGCAGCCACCGCGGGCCTGGATACCAAACAGATCATTGAGCAGTGCCACAACAAAGCCGTAGTGCAAGTCCTTGCCCTGCCAGAGAATACGCAGTGAAGCGATGGAAAGGCGAGGTGCCTGCAGGTTACCGAGAATTTCGATATTTTCTTCACGGGACCAGCGCTGCAGCGCTCGGTTGATAAACTGCTCTTCACGTCTGGCAATTTCCTCTGTGCCCACCATCCCCTGCAGTTTGAAGACCATGCCGGCGCGAATAGACTCAACAATGGCGGGTGTGCCGCCCTCCTCACAGCGCTCCGGGTCCTCCAGGTAGCGGTGATCTTTCGGGGTGACATAGAGTACTGTGCCTCCGCCGGGAGTCGCCGGTACAGAGTTTTTTAACAGCCGCTCGTGTACCACCAAAATACCGGGGCTGCCCGGCCCGCCGACGAATTTGTGCGGTGAAATAAAGATCGCGTCTTTATTTGTCTTGTCCCCATTGTCCCCAACTGCACACATATCGATCTCCACATAGGGCGCGGCAGCCGCATAGTCCCAGAAGGACAGAGCGCCGTAGCGGTGTAGCAGTTGGGTGACGGCCGCTACGTCGGTTTTAATGCCGGTTACATTGGAGGCAGCGGAAAAACTGCCAATCTTCACGGGTCGCTCGGCGTAAGTGTGCAACATGGATTCCAGACCGTTTAGATCCAGCCCGCCTTGGCGATTCAGGGGAATAGAAACCAGTTCGGCGATGCTTTCCCGCCAGGGCAATTCATTGGAATGGTGCTCGTAGGGTCCGATAAAAACCACCGGCCGTTGTTGCGGAGGGATTTGCTCCAGTAGCTGGTGTCGCTTATCCAGGTCAGCCGGCAGACGCAAGTTAAGGATATCGATCAGCTTGTTGATCGCAGCGGTGGCGCCAGAGCCACAAAAAATGATCTTGTGTTCGGGGCTTGCATTGACCGCACGGCGAATTTCTTCCCGCGCTTCCTCGCGCAGCGCACTAATCTGGGCACCGGTAAAGGAACTCTCGCTGTGGGTATTGGCGTAGTAGGGCAGTACCTGCTGACGGATGGCATCTTCGATAAACGTCAATGAACGACCGGAAGCGGTGTAATCGGCATAAACCAAAGGCCTCGGTCCAAAAGGAGTCGGAATCGGTGTGCGATCGCCGATAACAGATTCACGGATGTGCTTGATAAGAGTGGTCATGATTCTCTTCCCTGTTTTATAGGGGCACTCTAGGGCTTTGGGAGTGAAACAATGTGCCTATTTGTATGGTTTTTTATTTCAAATCCGAAACAGCATGCCGTAATAGTAATTATTTCGGATCATTGTATTGATATTTACACATTTGATGAGACGATAAGCTATTTGGTGGTCAGTGTGGGGACAGGTATGGCAGCGGCACTTAACCGGCAGGACAAACAAATTCTCGAGTTATTGCAGCGGGATGCGACACTCTCTGTGGGGGATATTGCCGAGCAGGTGGGGCTATCAAAATCCGCCTGTTGGCGGCGTATTAACAAGCTGGAGGAGGAGGGCGTGATTGCCGAACGGGTGACACTGCTGAACCCGCAGAAACTCAATCTGCCACTGACCGTATATATTTCCATTCGAACCAATCAGCACAATGATCATTGGGCTGCTCAGTTCGGTGAGTTGGTGCAAGGCATCGCCGAGATATTGGAGGTGCACCGTATGAGTGGGGACCTTGATTACCTGATCAAGGCGGTGGTTACCGATATGCCTGGTTACGACCGCCTTTACAAGGCGCTGATTAAAGCTGACCTATTCGATGTCAGTTCCAGTTTTGTGATGGAGACCATGAAACAGACTACCCGCCTGCCACTGACTTACGCGGGTACAGGCTGACGGATTAATGGCTGTGCCGGTTGCGCCACCATTGCAGGAGTTTGACTTCTCCTCTGGCCCTGTCCCCTTCAGGAACCCGTATACTACTGCGTATTTCTTTCCAAGTATTGGAGTTCAGCCACAGGTTTAGGGCCAGTACAATCAACATAGCGACTATGGCGCCTAGGCCCGCCAGCAACATATCCTTCTGCGCATCCCAAATATCCCCCTGTGAACCGAGAAAGGCGATGCCCAATTCCGGGGAAACTGTGCGCGCCGCTTGCCACTCGATAATTTCATAAATGGAGGACAGGGCGAAGGTGACATCTACCGGGAAGAAGTAAGCCCAAAAACCGCGCAAGCCGGCGAGGCGGATCAATATCTCTCGTACCGGGTAGGCCAGTAATAAGCCAAAACTAAAATGCACCAACCGGTCGTACATATTGCGCTCGCTGCCGAGCCACTCTCCCATGGAGAAACCGAATGGTACCTCCGCGTAAGTGTAGTGGGAGCCGATGACATGCAGGCACATAAACAGGGTGATTAGCGTGTAGGAAACCCTGGATAGAGGAAATACCCGGGCGCTGAGCAAAATAACGGGAAGGGCTGCAAAGACCAGATAGTTTTCCAGCAACCAGTCATCCGGATGTAGGGGCTGCCAGGCGGACCAACCCCAAGTAAAGGCGAAAATGCTCAGTAGTACCAAGCGGTACCAGTGTTGGCGAAGGGTGGACATAAATGCGGAAACCTCATTACAGACAAGGTATATCCGCGCCAGCATACACGATTGCTTATCTCCGTGGGTTGTATCGGATTACTGCCTCCATCCCTGACTAGTGCAGAGCCGCACGGTAGGGCAGTGCCGCAGTGATTCGCGCTTCCTCATCCAGTAGATGGCAAAGGCGGTCTTCTACTGTATGGCTAGGAAAGTATTCCAGTGCCAACTCTAAAAAGAGTTCATGGTGGCGGGCTTCGCTCTCAGTGATTACCCGATAAAAAGTTTTCAGCGGCCCCTCTGGTAGTACTTCGGCCACCAGGCCAAAGCGCTCGCAACCGCGCGCCTCAATAATGGCTGCGGTGAGCAAGCGATCCATCAAGTATTCATCAGGGCCGCGGCGGATTAACTGTCGCAGGGCGTGGATATAGGGATCTTTCTCGTCCGCTGCTTGGTAGATACCTCGCTCGTGCATGATTTTGATGACCTGACGAAAATGGTTCATTTCCTCTAATGCCAGGTTCACCATGGCTTCCACTAACAGAGGTTTATCCGGATAGTGGGAGAACATGGAGACAGCCATGCCAGAGGCCTTCTTTTCGGCGGCGGCGTGATCCTGTAGAAAACGATTGAAATCTTTGAGCACTACCTCTGCCCAGGCCCTCGGAGTTTTAAAGCGTAGTTGCAACATGGTGGATAACGGCAGTGACAAAATGGTCATTATACCGCCATCCACAGGAATAGCTTTCTGGGGATTAAAGAGAGCTTTAACCGGCCAATCGACGCTCGCGAAGCTCCCGCTCACGCCGCGTAGCGATACGCGCCTGCTCAAGGGTCATCCCGGCCTTGGCGTGGGGAGTGGGTTTGCCGTTGGCATCCAGTGCCACGAAAACAATCTGTTCCACCTGCACAATCAGTTGTTGGGTCTGCTTGTTGCGCACTTCGCAGTGCACGGTCAGGGAGGTCTGACCAATACCAACCACTTCAAAGCCGAATTCCACGACATCGCCGCAGCAGGCTGAACTAACAAAGTCAATTTCTGACATCAGCTTGGTGACCAGCATGGGCGTGCCCATTTGACAGCCGGCAAAAATGGCGGCTTCTTCATCAATCCAGGCGAGCAGCTGACCGCCAAACAGGCGCTGTGCGGGATTCAGATCGCAGGGTTTGACGCAGTGACGGGAGTAATATTTCACGCTGACCTTCCTAACTTACTTTGGGTTTAACGCTCGACGGGTAAGTAATTGCGCAGTGGCTATTCGGATTGGATGCTTCCAGTATTCAAACCGATAGCTTTCGCATATGGAGTGTTCTGCACACAGCGTGCCAAGCCTGAGAAAGTCTAGCTGAGCTTTTCAGGTGGAATGCGTGCCATAACAAGAGATTTAAGCCGTATATCCGGCGTGAAATTAATCCTGATGCGCAAAAATAGTGCAAAAAGTCACTTTAGGGGTGTTTGGCCACTTTGGCCGCTATTGGGGAGGTTCTGGACAGTGAGGCTGTTTGAAGGGAAAAGGGGCTATGGGACTCCTAGGCCACAACCATTAGAATGACCTATCAGTGTGACTCAGGCGTCGATGCGCAGGGTTTGCAGCACCGTTTTCCCCGATGCGTGTTCCGCGTATCTGTGATCACATAACCACGATTCCCCAAGTGCATAGGGAGAGACTGTTAGGATGATTATCCAGCCGAAAGTTCGCGGATTCATTTGTACCAATGCCCACCCGCAGGGCTGTGCTGCCAACGTGCGTGAGCAGATTGACTACATCAAGTCGCAGCCAGCGATCGAAAATGGTCCAAAGCGTGTCCTGGTCGTGGGTGCTTCCACCGGTTACGGATTGGCCTCGCGGATAACTGCCGCCTTTGGCAGTGGCGCCGATACCCTGGGGGTGTTTTTCGAGAAACCGCCCACGGAGAAGCGCACAGCCTCTGCTGGTTACTATAACTCCGCAGCTTTTGAGGCCGAGGCGCATAAGGCCGGCCTTTATGCTAAGAGTATCAACGGCGATGCCTTTTCCGACACGGTAAAAGCCCAGGCTGTTGAAATGATTAAAGAGGACTTGGGGCAAGTAGACCTTGTGGTCTACAGTCTCGCCTCACCTCGCCGTACAGATCCCAAGACCGGTGAACTCTATAGCTCCGTATTAAAGCCCATCGGTGAATCCTATACCGCCAAAAACCTGAATACCGACAAACTGGAAATTTCCGATATCACTGTCGACCCCGCCAGCGAGGAAGAGATTGCCAACACTGTGAAGGTGATGGGCGGTGAGGACTGGGAACTATGGATGCAGGCCCTGGGCGAAGCTGGGGTTCTGGCCGATAACTGCAAGACGGTGGCTTACACCTATATCGGTGAAAAGCTCACCTGGCCGATTTATGGCCACGCCACCATCGGCAAGGCCAAAGAAGACCTGGATCGCGCCGCTAAGGCGATTACCGAGAGCGGTAAGGCAAACGCTAATGTTGCGGTGCTCAAGGCTCTGGTTACCCAGTCCAGCTCCGCGATCCCGGTAATGCCGCTCTATATCTCCCTGGTCTACAAGGTGATGAAAGAAGAGGGCACTCACGAGGGCTGTATTGAGCAGTTGTATCGTCTTTACACCGAAGGGCTCTATACCGATACGCCGCGCCTCGATGAAGAGAATCGCCTGCGTATGGATGATAAAGAGCTGCGCCCGGAGACCCAGGCTAAGATTGAAAACCTGTGGCCTCAGGTAACGGCGGAAAACTTGTTTGAGTTGACTGATTACAGTGGCTATCAGGCGGATTTTCTCAAGCTGTTTGGTTTTGGCTCTGAGAGTGTTGACTATGAGGCGGATACCAGCCCATTGGTAGAGGCGGAGTTCCGTTGATTTTTGCGGGGCTCAAGTTGGAGCCCCTACCCACGGGGAGTCGTGTCGCTACTCCCCTTTATTTTGCCTCACCGTTAAGGTCTGCATGGCATTTTCTCTCATTCCCTAATTACTTCTTCACCTCCCTGTTTTCTACCTGCGGCAAGGGGGCATAATTCCCATTTTGTTTTTGCGGGGAGGACTTCATGGAATACCGCCAGCTCGGTACCAGCAATCTCAAAGTGAGCCAGATCTGCCTGGGCACCATGACATTTGGCGAGCAAAATAGCGCCGATGATGCCGCCGAACAGCTGAATTATGCCCTCGAGCAAGGGGTGAATTTTATTGATTGCGCCGAAATGTACCCGGTGCCACCTCGGCCAGAGACCCAGGGGCGGACGGAAGAGTTTATCGGCAGATGGCTCTCGGCCCGCGGTGGGCGCGACAAGGTGATTATCGCCACCAAGGTAGCCGGGCGTGGGGAGGCAAACTCCGGCGTTGGGCATCTGCGCTCGGGCCCGCGGCTGAACCGTGCGCAGATACTGGAGGCCTGTGACCAATCCCTCAAACGGCTGGCTACCGATTATATCGACCTATACCAGGTGCATTGGCCCGAGCGCCTGACCAATTTTTTCGGCCGTCTCGGCTATCAGCATGGAGGGGATGATGGCATCGCTATTGCCGAGACTCTCGATGCCTTGGAGGAGCTGGTCAAGGTGGGTAAGGTGCGCCACATTGGCATTTCCAATGAGACCCCTTGGGGGATGCATGAGTATCTTAGGGAGTCGGTGATTTTAGGCAAGCCGCGCATCGCCTCGATCCAAAATCCCTACAACTTATTGAACCGTACTTTTGAGATTGGTTGTGCCGAGATGTCCCTGCGCGAGCGATGTGGATTATTGGCTTACTCGCCACTGGCCTTTGGGGTCCTCTCCGGGAAGTATCTGGGAGGGGAAAAGCCCGTCGGCGCACGCTTGACACTATATGATCGTTTCCAGCGCTATACGGGGGGGCGCACTGGTGCAGCTACCGAGGCCTATGTGAAATTGGCGCGTCAATTTGATCTAAACCCTGCGCAGATGGCCCTGGCCTTCGTCAATCAGCAGCCGTTTGTGACCTCTAATATTATCGGCGCCACAACCATGGAGCAGTTGCGCCAAAATATTGCCAGCCTTGATTTAAAGCTCGATGAGGAAGTGCTGGCAGCAATTGAGACAATCCACAGCGAAAACCCTAACCCGGCACCTTAGTGCGCGGGTGGAGATATCTATAATTGGGAGAGAAAATTGCGTAACCGGTAAGGGAAAATTTTAGGGAGTTTTTATGGAGACCACCGGGCATCACACTCTCAATGATTTGTTCGCCCAGCTGGGGCTGGCTTCAGAGGATGCGGAAATACATGAGTTTCTGATCACTCATTACCTGCATCGGCATGAGAAATTGTCCGCAGCATCTTTCTGGACCGAGGGGCAGCGACAATTTCTCGAGAGTGCCATAGAAGAAGATTCTGACTGGTGCGTCGCAGTCGATGAGCTGGACTCACTGCTGCGTCATTAATCCGCCGTGTCACTGGCCAGTTGTCCACCCCTGCGCCGTATCCCATAGGTTATACTACGCCGAATTCAACCGATTAAGCCGGGGGAACTCCCCGGCCGCGTAGCGATACCCGATGGAAAAACCTCGTTTTCGAGCGGCCCTGCTGCACCCCCGTTACTGGCCGACCTGGTTGTTGTTCGGTCTTTGGTTCTTGGTGGCTCAACTGCCCTATCGCTGGCAGCTGGCAATGGGACGCAGTTTTGGCCGAGCAATGCTTCGAATGGCCAAGAGCCGCCGCACCATAGCCGAGCGCAACCTGGCCCTGTGTTTTCCCGAGCTCGGTGATACCGAGCGGGCAAACTTACTTATCCGCAATTTTGAATCCAGTGGCATCGCGTTAATGGAAACCGGTATGGCCTGGTTTCGCTCAGCGCGCTGGTTGCGAAAGCGATGTACTTTCGAGGGCCTTGAGCAGTTACAGCAAATCCAGTCTCAGGGGCAGGGTGTGTTGTTGATGGCCATGCACTTCACCACTCTGGAGATGGGGGCGGCCCTGATGGGTATGAGTATTACCCTGGATGGCATGTACCGGCCCCATAAAAATCCGGTTTATGACTATATGCAACGCAAAGGACGCGAGCGCCATACAGGTGGTGGCAGCGTTTATCAGCGTAAGGATGTGCGTGGAGTATTGCGCGCCCTGCAACATGGTCGGGCGGTCTGGTATGCTCCGGATCAGGATTATGGGATTAAGCAGGGTGTTTTTGCGCCTTTGTTTGGTGTGCCTGCAGCGACCGTCACAGGGACTTCGCGATTTGCCCGTGTGGGGCGCGCTAGGGTTGTGCCTTACGTGCTTACCCGCCTGGATGACAATTCCGGTTATCGCCTCAAAGTGTACGATCCCATCGATGAAATTCCTTCCGGTGATGAACTACAGGACGCGATTCTGGTCAACCGCTTCATCGAAGCGCGTATCCGCGAGGCGCCAGAGCAGTATATGTGGGTTCACCGCCGCTTTAAGACCCGTCCAGAGGGCGCAACCAATGTCTATGAAGGTGTGCGCAAGAAGAAAAAGAAGCGCAGGAAGGTAGCGAGCTAGTGGCACTGGCATAGATTCTGCGCCCTAAGTAACATACCAGTTCGACTTTGGCGGTGCTATTCCAGGCCGAGCGCAATAAATAAGGAGAGAGGATGTTTACCGGCAGTATGGTGGCCCTGGTCACCCCAATGTTTGCAGACGGAAGCTTGGACTGGGACAGTTTGCGTAACCTAGTTGACTGGCATATTGAACAGGGCACACGTGCACTAGTGGCCGTGGGGACCACAGGAGAGTCCGCGACCCTCGACGTTAATGAGCATGTTGAGATTATCCGTCGGGTTGTGGATCAGGTCGCGGGGCGTATTCCGGTAATTGCCGGTACTGGCGCTAACTCTACCGCCGAGGCGATCGATCTAACTGAAGGTGCCGCCCGCTGTGGTGCCGATGCCTGTCTATTGGTGACGCCCTATTACAACAAGCCGAGCCAAGAAGGTTTATATCAACATCACCGCGCTATCGCCAAGGCTGTGCCGATTCCACAGATTCTATACAACGTGCCCGGCCGCACTGCCGTCGATATGTTGCCTGAGACAGTTCAGCGCCTGGCATCTATTGGTAATATCGTTGGGATTAAAGAGGCCACCGGTGATCTGGAGCGCGCTAAAGTTTTATTGGATACCTTGCCAGAGGGCTTTGCACTCTACTCCGGTGATGATAGTACTGCCATGGAACTGATGTTGATGGGCGGCCAGGGTAATATCAGTGTCACTGCCAATGTGGCCCCAGCGGCAGTGGCTCAGATGTGTGAGGCCGCGCTGGCTGGAGACGCCGTGACTGCACGGGCAATAGACCAGCGTATTCAAATATTGCACAAAGTTTTGTTTTTGGAGTCCAACCCGATACCGGTGAAGTGGGCTTTGCGGGAGATGGGCCGTATTGATGGTGGCATCCGCCTGCCGCTGACCAGTCTCTCGCCTGAGCATCATGCTACAGTGCGCGAGGCTCTTCGCAGTGCCGGCGTACTATAAACCTGCGAATCGTGAATTAACCAGGAAAGCTTTAATGAACAAATTGACCGTTGGAGTCGCGCTTTGTATTTCTAGTCTCAGCCTGGCGGGTTGTGGTGTGTTCGGCAACGATGGCTATTTTCGCGATCGCAGTAACGATTACCAGCAGGCGGACAGCCTGGCGCCGCTGCAGATTCCAGAGGGTATCAACGCCAAACACCAGGAAGAACTCTACGAGATTCCTCAGATCGCCGGAAATGGCTTAGAGGATGGGGACTTTGAAGTGCCGCGTCCACAGGCACTATCGGTCAATGCAGGGCTGGAGCGGGTAAAAATTCAGAAGCTGGGCAACAGCCGCTGGGTATTGATTTCCCAACCCCCCGAAGAGGTTTGGCCCCAGCTGCACTATTTCCTGCGCACTTCCGGGCTGACCGTGGAGATGTCTGATGCCAGTGCCGGTATTATGGAAACCGCCTGGATGACATTTAACGAGAGCCCCGATACCAAGGATAAATATCGCCTGCAGATAGAGACTGGTGTTCAGCCGGACACCACCGAGGTCCACGTGCGCCACTTATCTGTTGCGGTGGATGCTCCTGTGGGGGGAACGGTCAACTGGCCGCAACTCTCAAGCAGCCCGGAGCGCGAGGGCTGGATGATCGATGAGATGTCCACTGCCCTGGCCACAGATGCCTCCGGCGCCTCGGCCTCTCTGGTGGCCCAGGCCATAGGTGGTAGCTCTGTAAAGGTGCAGCTGCGTGAGCCCGTAGGTCACGAACCCTATATTTCCATGGGGCTCGAGATGGAACGTGCTTGGGCTACCGTTGCCCACGCTGTGAATGCCGGCGCTTATCGCTTGCATCGCGAGGATTCCGATATCGGTCTTTTCTACGTTACCTACGATGAAGAGCGCGAGTTGGCGGAGAGTGAAGAGGATGATGGTGGTTGGTTCTCCTGGGGTAAGAAGTCCAAGCAGGACGATGAGCTGGCCGAAAATGCCGACCAGATAACCCTGCAGCAGATCCTTGCCGGTATCGATACCTCTGAGGGTAGTGAGCCTGCGCTGTTCAAGGAAATCAAAGGCTTGGGTGTCGGCTCAATTCCTGAGGGCGGCTTCCCCGGCTACTTAATTGTGATTCGGGGTGGTGACGATGAGATCGAAGTGCGTATCCGCGATACCCGCGGTCAGCCTCTCTCGCGTAACAAGGCCTCCCAGCTACTGCTCTCTATTCAGCAGAACCTGATTTAATAATGGGTCTGCGCTTCGCCTCACTGGGAAGCGGCAGTAAAGGAAACGGTACATTGGTCGCCAGTGGCGACCAATGTCTGTTAGTGGACTGCGGCTTTACCATCAAGGAAACCGAGCGACGTATGTCTCGGCTCGGTATGTCTCCGGCTGACCTCGCTGCGATACTGGTAACCCACGAGCACAGCGACCATCTCTCCGGTGTCGCTCCGCTTGCGCGCAAGTATGGCCTGCCGATTTACCTGACTCCAGGGACTCTTCGCGCCCGTGATATCGGCAAGTTACCACAGGTGCACTTGATCGAAGGGCATCAGCCTTTCCTGATTGGGGATATTCAGGTGACACCTGTCGCCGTACCGCACGATGCCAGAGAAGCTGCACAGTATGTATTCCGCAGCCGAGGGAGTAGTTTGGGCTTATTGACCGACCTGGGCACAGTAACGCCCCATGTGGAATCCCATTTTGCAGGTTGCGATGCACTGGTTCTGGAAGCCAACCACGACCCACAGATGCTGGCGCAGGGGCCCTACCCCCCCTCTCTGAAACGGCGTGTAGGTGGTGCCTATGGGCACCTGAGTAACCAGCAGGCTGCGGGATTTTTACAGCGTGTGGGTTATGAACAGCTGCAGCATCTGGTGGTCGCCCATATTAGCGAAAAAAACAATACTCTCGAACTTGCTCGTTCGGCTCTGGCAGAAATGGTGGAGAGTGTCGAGAACTGCATTTTTGCCTGTCAGCAGGAAGGGTTTGACTGGCTCACCGTTGAAGCCCGAGAGTAATCGGCACTCGGGTGCCACCTAAATTCCCTCTCAAAAAATAGTGATAACTCACAGGCCCAAGGGCGCTGCGGTCAGTGCTAGCGGTTGTATTAAAGGATAGAGACTGGATGGAAACCTTACTTATTTACTTGTTGGTGGGGGCTGCGGCAGGGACTATTGCCGGCCTCTTTGGGGTGGGCGGTGGTTTAATCATCGTGCCGGCCCTAGTGCTGGTTTTTACTGCCATGGGTATCTCCCCGGATATCCTTACTCATATGGCGGTGGGGACATCTCTCGCAACCATCATCATTACTTCTATCAGCTCAGTGCGCGCACATAATAAAAAAGGTGCGGTGGACTGGCACTTGTTTGGAATGATGACTCCGGGGATTCTTATTGGCTCCTGGTTTGGCGGAATGACAGCAGATTGGCTGTCTGGGGCCTGGTTACAGCTGTTAATCGGTGTCTTTGCCATCGTTATTGCCATTCGCATGTGGCTGAGTGGCTTGCGGCACAGTGGGGCGGAGGAGGGTGCCGGTATTTTACCAGCAGCCCCCATATTAGCTGGCGCAGGTGCAGTGATTGGTTGGGTTTCGGCAATCTTTGGTATTGGTGGTGGTTCGCTCACCGTGCCATTTCTGTCCCGTTGCAAGGTGCGGATGCAGAGAGCCGTTGCTACATCCGCAGCTTGCGGTTTGCCCATCGCCATTGCGGGAGCTCTCAGCTTTGCGGTGCAGGGTTGGGGCAACACTCTACTGCCAGGCTGGAGCAGTGGATTTATCTACTGGCCTGCCTTTTTGGGGATTGTTGCGACCAGTACGATCTTTGCTCGCTTCGGCGCTAATCTGGCCCACCGCCTACCGGCAAAGTGGTTGAAGCATGGATTTGCAGTGTTGCTTTGCGTTATTGGTGGACGTTTCATTTGGCTGAATAGCGGCTTACTGGCTCTGTGAAGTAAGGTTGCTCAGGTCATATTGATCTGAGCTTTTGGCAAAGCGCAGTTAGGGGGTGAGTGCTTTGTACCTTCTCTGTTGCCCACAACCCATCCTAGTCCCACAGGGGTGGCTAAACTGAAGCAACATGGAAATGTTGCTTATTTATTTGTTACTCGGTGCTGTTGCAGGTACCGCGGCAGGCCTCTTGGGGATTGGTGGGGGGCTGATCATTGTTCCTGCTCTGGTACTGATCTTTTCCGCGACGGGTATTTCTCCCGAAGTGCTGACCCATATGGCTGTGGGTACCTCTCTAGCAACCATTGTTATTACTTCAATAAGCTCGGTATGGGCTCACAATGCCAAGGGCGCCGTCGACTGGCATCTTTTCTGGGTTATGACCCCTGGGATACTGGTGGGATCTTGGTTGGGCGGCGTGACTGCGGACCTATTGCCTGGAGCCTGGCTACAACTCCTGATTGGTGTCTTCGCCATAATTATGGCTGTGCGTATGGGCGTGAGTGGCTTGCGCGCAGCCTCCCAGAAGGAGAGTGATGACCGCTTACCTGGCTCACTCCCGCTGATTTGTTCGGGGGGGGTAATTGGTTGGCTCGCGGCCATTTTTGGTATTGGCGGGGGGGCGCTGATTGTCCCCTATCTGTCGCACTTTGCTGTCAAAATGCAGCGGGCAGTGGGTACCTCAGCGGCTTTTGGTTTGCCTATTGCCATCTCTGGTTCGCTGAGCTTTGTTGTCCAGGGGTGGGGTAATAACTTATTGCCGGACTGGAGCAGTGGTTACATCTATTGGCCGGCTTTTTTAGGGATTGTTCTTACCAGCGTGCTCTTTGCCAAGCTTGGGGCTAACCTGGCGCATAAGATATCTGCCGAGCGATTGAAACTCTGTTTTGCCTTATTGCTCTGCATAATCGGGATTCGATTTATTTGGCAAAATTTCAATCTGTTAGTGGGGCTGAGCTAGAGCTACTTTCTAACTTATTAGTGCTCGATAGGTGACGAAGAGGGCTTCTTCATTTATTTGTGTTTGAGGGGTGGGATATCAGAAATAAAAAAAGCCACTGTAAAAACAGCGGCTTTTTGCTGTGATGATGGTTTCCCTTAGCGGATACCACACATCCCTTTTTTCAATAACGGTGAGATAACAATCATCAGTACACCGACACCCAGGCCCCACCACATTAGATACTCATACAGGTTGGTATAAGTCGCCAGAGTGGAGGCGAGATCAGTTGCTCCATCCTGGGGAACAGCTGCCATCTTACCGATACGGGTTGCAACGGTTTCTGACAGAGCTGTTGCCAGGAACCAAGTGCCCATACTCACACTGACCACTTTGCCAATGGACAGCTTGGTCACGGCAGACAGACCAACAGGGGAGAGGCACAGCTCACCAGAGGTGTGCAACAGGTAGGCGAGCACCAGCCAGATCATTGCCACTTTACCGGCCTCTGTGGGGTATGCAGCACCTAGCACCAAGGCGCCGAAGCCCAAGCCAGCTTGGATAATGCCCAAACCGAATTTCACCGGTGTACTTGGTTCCCATCCGCGCTTGCCCAGCCAAACCCACAGGGTGGCGAAGGGAATGGCCAGCAGCATGATAAAGCCCGCGTTGAGTGAGCCAAACATGGAGGCGCGTACTTCACCGTCGCCGATGGAGCGGTCCAGTACACGGTCTGCATACAGGGTCATAGAACCTGCGGACTGTTCGAACAATGCCCAGAAGACGATAGTAGAAGTAATAAGGACCATCAGTACTACGGTGCGTGAGAACTCCTCACTATAGTGGCGGACAAAGCCGTAGCCAATAAAGGCTACCAGAGCCAGCAACATGCCGCCCAACCACAGGTCGTCGCCATTGAAGGCCCAAATCAGGCCAAGGCCGGCAGAGAGAGCTGCCATACCAATGGCGACAACATCTTTACTCTTATTGTCTTTGTACAGCATGGAGAACAGGATCAGGCCGACGATTGCGACGATCAAGAGGCTGTTCTGAGCCAGGTGCACCATGGGCTCACTCTGTACCAGGTACCAAACCAAACCAAGAGACAGGATGGCGCCGAGGTAAACAGCCCACTCTTTATTGATCGGACCCAGCGCCTTTTCTTTCAGTACTTCCGGACGGCTTGGTTCTGCCAGGCCGTCAAGGTACTTCTGGCCCCAAACAAAGGTGATCAGGCCGAAGACCATACCGATACCGGCAAGACCAAATCCATAGCCCCAACCGTAAGTTTCTCCCAGCCAACCGCACAGCAGAGTGGCAATAAAGGAGCCTACGTTGATGCCCATATAGAAGATGGTAAAGCCGGCATCGCGGCGGGAATCATTTTTCGGATAGAGTTGGCCGACAATGGTGGAAATATTGGGCTTCAAGAAGCCGACTCCCACGGTGATCAGCGCCAGGGCCATAAAGAAGACTTTGAGGGCCACCACATCCTGAATAATTACGTTTTCAGTCAGGGTGGTCCCTGCCGCAATCACGCTGCCATCATTCAAAGTAATGGCTTCTGAAAGAACTGTACCTGCCGCATAGGAGATAGCCTGATGGCCTTCCACAGCCATTAACAAGTGGCCTAGACACAGCAGTACACCGCCAAATAGTACGGCCTTGCGCATACCCAGGTAGCGGTCGGCCAGTAGGCCACCGATCAGGGGCAGGGCGTATACCAAGCCGGCATAGGCGCCGAGTACGTCGTAACCCGCGCTATCGGTAAAAAGGTGATACTTGGTGAGGTAGAGTAGGAGCAAGTACTTCATCCCATAGAAGGAGAATCGCTCCCACAGCTCTGTAGCAAAACAGATATAGAGCCCTTTCGGGTGGCCGAGCAATTCGCCCGAGCTCGGAGAGGCCGCCGTTGTGACGTCCGCGACATTAGAAGACATAGAAGTTCCTCTGTCTGTAATAGTTATTGGGGAACCTCCGCTAGCCACTCTCCCGGAATAAGGGGCGGGATTGATTGGGCTGCTTCCAGAGCTTCCAGTACAGCGGACAGAGTTTACCAGCTGACTAAATTACAGGCGAACCGTTGTGGAACAATTTAGAGAAATGGTAATCGGGTGCTTCCATTGCAGTGTGATAAGTGGTAAATCCTGCGTAACATGGAATTTTAAGGGGAAAATAACAATGAAAACCCTATTGCTGCTAAGTCTGCTCCTGTTCTTGAATGCATGTGCGAGGCTACCGTCTGGTCATCTTCAGTCTATTGACTTGGATAATGCCTTAAGCGGTGAGGCTTTGCTGGGCAGAGCGGTCTCCCTGGGGGAGTTGCCGCAAGAAGATCTTCTGGGGTTAGACTCAGATATACGCGCTTATTTGAAAGAGTTAGCTCCAAATGCCAGCCCACAACGTCGTTTGGCGGCCCTGATACGGGCCTTTGAGCAGCGCGACTTCACTGTGGAGTATGATGAAAGCGCTACCTTAACAGCCATGGAAACCTATCGACAGGCACGGGGTAACTGTTTAGCTTTCACACTGATGATGGTGGCGATGGCCAGGGAATTAGGGGCTGAGGCTTCCTTCAATCAGGTAGAAGTGCCTCCCGTCTGGAGCCACGATGAGGCCGAGACCTTCATCGTTTACCGACACGTGAATATGGTATCGGAAAGCTCGCGCGGCCGCCGCGTAGTCGATTTCAACCTTGCCGCTTATGAACCCGCTTACGATCAGCATATCCTGGATGACACAACGGCCTTTGCTCTCTACTACAGTAATCGCGGAGTTGAGTTGATGCGTGAAGGGGAGAGAGAGCAAGCCTTTTTATATCTGCGCAAGGCGCTGGAGCTGCGTCCACAGAGAAGCGATTTATGGGCCAATTTGGGAGCCATGTACAGCCACTTCGGCTTTCTAATCGAGGCGCAGCATAGTTACCAGCAAGCCCTGCATTTAGAAAGCAGCAACCTCGTTGCAATCAGCAATCTGGAGCGCCTCTACCGATACAACGACCAGCAAGCACTTGCCGATGAATATGCCAAGCGTGCCCGCTACCACCGGGAACGCAATCCCTATTATCTCTTCTACCAGGCACGGGATGCCTATGAGCAGGGCGACTTTAAGCGTGCCGAACATCGTTTGCGCAAGGCTGTATCGCGTTATGAGGGTGATCATCGCTTCCACTTCTTACTCGGGTTGGCCAGATATCAGCTTGGGGAAATGGCAGCATCAAGAAAGAGTTTTGAAGAGGCTTTCTCGCTGGTGACTAGTCCCTCAACAGTCAACGCCTATCAGAGAAAATTACACCTGATAATGCAGAACGATTAAGAACTTCTGCTACTTGTAATTAAATGTTAAGTACAAGTGCGTACTAAATTTAAATGCTTAATCGCTAAATAAAGAAAGGGGCCAGATTGGCCCCTTTCTTATTTATTGACTTGCGAGATTCGCTAATTAAAACTGGTAAGTAACACCAGCCCAGGCATAGCGGCCCTGATAGTCGTAAGTACTATTTGTATCGAAACTAACAGCACTATGGATGGAGGTGTAAGATGGCTCGCGATCGGTTACGTTGTCGATCCCCGCAGTTAAGCGCATAGCCTCACTAACATCCCAGCCTGCCTTGAGGTTCAGGTAAGTGTGAGAGGGCATATCTAACTCTTCACTATGGCCATCCCCGATGTACTGAATGTCGGCACCGAAGTCCCAGTTATCGGCGTACCAGGTTGCGCTGGCTAGGCCACGCCACTTGGTATAAGTACCACCTGTAGTGCCAATGTAGTCAAGGTAATCAGTAGTGCTACCTGTTTGGGTATTATGCTCTTCGTATTCAAGCAGGTGCGTAGCCTGAGCACGTAGTGCTAATTTACCAGCGTCATAGTGGAAGTTTTGTACTACATCGATATCAATCCCACTGGTATTGATCTCACCAACATTCATTTTTGCGCCGTTAATGTCGATGATCTCATTATTATTCAGGCGAGTGATATAGTTGCAGGCAGCCTCTTTGCCCTCGTTACGGTAACAATCGTCCAGTATTTGCTGGAGATCAGGAGACTGGATTGCGTCCTCAACTTTTATATTGAAGTAATCCAAAGTGATGGATAAATCTTCAGTAAATGCTGGGGTCCACACAACTCCTGCCGTAAAGCTGGTTGATTCTTCAGGTTGCAAATCAGCGTTGCCGCCAATATTAACGGGAATTTGCTTACTTGCTTGCACTAAAGTGTCGGAAACATTTTGTGAATCACAGTTAGCCCCTCGACCTTTAGAATTAACGTCTTTGTTAGTGGCGCAAGGGTCTGTTAGTGATGGGTAACTCTGAGCGGTACCGCTATAAAGTTCATAGATGCCTGGCGCACGGAAAGCGGTAGAAATACTGGAACGGAAGCGTAGGTTTTCCGTCGGTGCGTAAACTGCACCAACTTTGTAAGTTGCTTGGCCGCCAAAAGTATCGTAGTCGGAGTAGCGAATAGCTGCATCAACAGAGAGTTCATCGGCATACTTGGCTCCAGACAGGATTGGCAGGTTAAACTCTGCAAATACCTCAGTAACTGCGAAGTCACCGGAAGTTGCTTCCTGCTTGTTGCCAAAAGTATCACCACTTTGGGTTTCTTCACTTGGATTGAACTCGCCAGACTCTTTGCGGTATTCAACACCGGAAGCAAAACCTAAAGCACCACCTTGGAACTGAATGGCTTCGATGTCGCCAGTCAAGCTAGCGCCGAAGTTAAGCATCTCATATTCATTGTCTTCACGGTCGATGTAGCCGATATAGTTGGCCACTTCATCACTGATGCCACCGAAGAACTGAATATCCTCCTCATCAATACCACTGGTACCATCGAGAATCTCCTGCAGCTTTGTTTTGCTGATGGAGTTAGCCATGGTGTTTTCACCTTCATTTTTGCCATAGCTTAAGAAGGTGTCCCAGCCCCAGCCATTAGTCAGATCACCACGTGCTCCAGCAAGAAAACGGTAGGTTTCTGTTTTCTGTTCTGAGTCACGGGTTCCTGTGGCTACAGGACGTAGATAGAAAGAGGATACACCGTTGGCCCAAGGCTCCAAAGGCTCGCTACCTACGGGGTTGGCAGTCCATTCAGCGTGTGCGGCTTCATATGCGGCTAGGAGCTCTTCATAATCCTCATTGTCGTCTTGCCATATTTGTTTAAGCTGCGACTGAATCTCACTGGGAAGATCGTCTGTGGTCAAGGCTAAACCGCCACCAGTAGATAGTGGCTGTGCTGCCAATTGTTGGTTAGTGGTCTTTACAGTGTAGGAACCTTCGCCGTAAAGCTCGATAGAGTCGGTGAGAGAGAAAGAGCCGCTTCCTGACAAGCTGGTGCGTTCCATAGCACCAGACAACCACATATACTGACCAATATCATATGATGTGTAATCGCCGATTTTTTCAGCATTGTCATCAATAGTGTAATATTTATCACCATAGCTGGTAACAATTGTGCCTGTGACAGAGCTAGCACTTGTTAATCCCGCCCAGTCTCGGTCTTTATAGGTAATTTCATCACGCTTGCTATGGTTTAGATTACCGATAAATTGGCCACGATCGAATTCCTTGCCAAAGGTAATGGACAGCTCGCCATTCTCACCGCCGCCAGCTTCTGTGGCGCCTGCACGGGCGTTAACGCGAACACCATCGAAAGAATCTTTCATAACGACGTTGATCACACCGGCTACCGCGTCTGAACCGTATACGGCAGAGGCGCCATCGGTCAGAACTTCGATACGGTCGATCATATCTACCGGGATATTGTTCATATCTACCGCAGAGCTTACGCCAGAGCTGGAGGATACAAAACGACGACCATTCACCAGTACCAAGGTACGGGCAGAGCCCAGGTTACGTAGGTCCACAAATGACAGACCACCACCGCCGTTGTTGTCGTTGGCGTTGATACCGGTAGTACCCATGGAAGGAAGCTGGTTGAGCAGCTCATCAATGGTGCCTACGCCAGAACGCTGGATAGCTTCAGAGTCAACCAGGGTAATGGGGCCGGTAGTGGATAGTGGGTCACGAGCAATGCGGGAACCAGTAACAACTACTTCCTCAACCTCTGGTCCGGGAATAGATTCCTGGGCGAAAACGCCAGAGCTGGCGATGGTGCCCAGTGCTGCAATGGCAACGCTCAGTTTGGTCTTGATCATAGTGGAACCTTTTTATACTTAAGGTGCTTTTATGGCTATAAGTTTTAATTAAGATAACCTGTCAAATATGACTTTAAATGAAAATCCTGCAATATGGAACTATTGTGAAAGCTTACTAGTCCGACTTAGCATGAATTGACAGCATCAGCCACTGATCATTTTGGCTGAATTTTGATCTTGTTAGGCTCGATATATCGCTTTGTGGTTGTTTTTTGTAAGTTCGTTGCTCTCCCTGGCTTATCGCTAATAAATTAATTTTTTTAAGATTAATCTTGACCAGCCAGATGTAAGTCATGTTTGTGTAAGTACATTACATTGTTAATTGAGGTTGGCAGGTGGCTAGCTAAGTTCTGTTTTGTTCAGTTAGTGGGGTTTAGGGAGGGGGCTTTCATCTAGATGAGTGGTGATGCAGCAGTTTACTAGTTGAGTGGCTAACTGGTACATGTGGGAAAAAAAAAGCCCCGCAAAAGCGGGGCTTTTCATCTAAGCCTTGGGGGCTTAGTACTAACTGTACACAGTTATCAGGAAATTAGAATTCCTGAGAGAGGCGCAGATAGTAGGAACGGCCGAACAAGCGGTAGACGGAGGGGTCAGTGCTTGCGTTGAAGCCTGCATCAATATACGGAGGTTCTTCGTTGGTCAGGTTAGTGATACCGAAAGAAACGCGTGTATTAGTTTGGGAGAAATTATACGAAGCCGCTAAGTCGTGATACAGCTGGTAGTCAATTTTCTGGGTGTAATCAGAGTATGAAGCATCCGCTTTAATACCGCTGATGTATTCACCTAGATAAGAGACTGAAAGGTCATTCCAGTACCAGTTTACGGCATAGTTAGCTTTGTCTTCTGCGTAGGTCTCTGAATCGGAGTTCATTGTACCAACGTAGTCTTCGGTATCTGCTCCAGCAAAGGCCACACGGCTGTTTTCCAGCTGGCGAACCCACAGTAAAGAGGTTTCGAAGCGGCCAAAGTCTGTATCGAAACCGTAGCGAATCTCAGTATCTACACCCTTTGCAGTCAGAGAGGCCACATTGAGGTAGGTATCTTCAAGGTATGCAATGCTGTAATCATTATTGCGGACAATCAATGAACAAGCATCGGAGTTTCCGTTCTGATAGCAATCATCCAGAATGAACTGAGCGCCAAGATTATCGATCATGTCGTCGAGTTCGGTCTGCCAGTAATCCAGGGTAAGAGACATATCACCGTAGGGGAGTTCAGGCGTCCATACAAAACCAACGGTAAATGTATCACCAGTTTCTGGATCGAGGTTCTGGTTGCCACCTACACGCGCCAGTACTTGAGTGTCAGTCTGAGGTGCGGTTTGGGCACAGCCGGGAGAGTTACCAACATTGGCAGAGTTACAAGGGTCATCATATGAGGGGAAGGAGTCGGTTACGCCGCGATAGAGTTCTATGATGCTCGGAGCACGGAATACTTCACCCTGAGTGGCTCGGAATTTTAGACCATCGATAATCTGAGCTTCCAGGCCAACTTGATAAACAGTGTTAGCGCCGAAGGTGCTGTAGTCATCCCAGCGAACCCCTAAGGTCATGTCGAGAGACTGAGTACCATTGTCGTACAGAGGGGCAAAGAATTCTGCAAACAAGGAGTTAACATTGTAACCACCTTCAGTTCCGGCCCCAGTATTACCTGTTACTTCATCAGCTACTTTCGCTGAATCTGGCTGGTAGGCGTAATGTTCGCGACGATACTCATAACCAAATGCGGAGCCCAAGGTACCTGCTGGCAGTTCGAACAAATCGCCAGTAATTGAGGCCATGAATTGATCTTGCTCGGTAGTGGTCTTGTCGACGACTACAGTGCCCACATACGCCAGCATCTCGTCAGTGAGTGAGCCAGCACCACCAAACAAATCGATTGGTACACAGCCCTCAATCAGAGTTTGTGGGTTGTTAATATCTGTATAGCATTCTGGAGTCCCATCTCCGTCAAGGTCGGCGGAAGGACCCATTGCTTTAGATAGATTAGGGCCATAAAACTGACCGAAATCCTGATCTGATCGTTGGCGGTATCCCTTGTTGTAGCTAACTTCCCAGTCCCACTCTTGGATAGAGCCGGTCAGGCCAGCGATGGCTTGGAATTGAGAAATTTCCTGCTCGAAACGACGGTCGGATTCAACTACCCGGCGGCGAGCATCGATAATGGGCATGTCAAAAGGATTGTAAAAGTTATCCTCAGAGATACCGATATAGGATGAGGCTTCAACCTCTCGGCCGGCACTTTGGTCGTCAGTGTAAACCCAGTTTGGATCGTCATCGGTACCAACATTCACTTCGCGAAGAGGATTTCCGGTGAGAGGGTCAACTAGAGTATAGAAGCCATTGTAGCCTGGGTCGCCGCCTGAAGCGTAAGGTTGAGGAGCAAGCTGCTGTGCTGAAGTGCGTAGATTTGCGCGGAACTCAGAGTAGAACTTGACGTTATCTGTAAGATCGAAGTTAGCTTCAGTAAAGATATTCACTCGCTCATAAGGAGTCTGAATATAGTTTACCGGGGCATAATTATAGGTACGGCCGTCAAACTCAACGACGCCATTGCCCGCATTCATAAATACGTCGGCATGATTAAAGGTAGGATTACCTTGGGAGGCTACAAACTTGCTGTTTGCAACAAGATCGCCATCATCGTTAGTTATGTAATTAATATTTCCTGCGTGATCCACTAATCGAGCTGTATTAGCGGTACCATCCCCATTGAGGTCAAAGAATCTCTGAGTCAAATTGCCTCGCTGCAGGCGACCTTCAGGGATACGGGAGGAGCCAAGGGGGAAGCCACTGGTTGCCCCATTTGCCTCAAACTCGTCACCATCCAGAATGTAGTATGAATTCTGGAAGTAATCCCAGGGTACATCTGACTGGTAAATTTCTTTCTGCTTAACGTACTCAGCCCCGAAGACAACGTTGCCGCCATCAAATGACTTGCCGGCAAGGAAGCTAAAGGACTGCTGACCACCAGCATCAGCTTCAAATGAGTCAGAGGACTGAATGTCGAGTTGAACCCCTTCAAAGTCCTTTTTGGTGATAATGTTGACAACACCGGCAACGGCGTCAGCGCCATAGGCTGCAGATGCACCATCTTTGAGGATTTCAACACGCTCGATCATCGCCGCAGGGATGGTTTGGTAGTCACCACCATCAACGGTGCGTTTGCCATTAACCAGGGTTAAAGTGCGAACTACGCCCAGGCCTCTCAGGTCAACGTTTACTGCACCAGAACCGCCGTTGTTAGTGGTAGTACCAATTGGGGAACCAGACATGGCGGGCAAGCGTTGTAGCAGGTCGCCAACGTCAGTAATGCCGGTAGCCTGCATATCTTCTGCAGTAAGTACAGTAACCGGGCTGGAGCTGTCCAGGTCAGCACGCTTAATGCGCGATCCGGTTACGATTACTTCTTCTACCATTTCCGCGTCTTCTTGGGCGAAAGCTGGCATAGTCGGAACCATGATCGCTGCCACGGTGAGGCCCAGCGCCCCTTTTACGGCTGCGGATAGGAGGTTCTTTTTCATTGTCAATCCTCTCTTGATCGTTGGATTTATAGTCTTTTGCCATGAATGGCGATCGTTAGAAACGGGTACCCCCAAGTAGCCGCTTCTCTCCCAACATATTCAAAGACGGTTGGCATCAAGAACCCCTCCATAAAAATCACATTTTTTTTCCAATAATTCGCAATGTCAGTTTTGCCAGGTTGTACGGGCGTTTTCAGTTGACTTCAGCGAGAGAGGGATCGCGTATCTATAGTCGGGTAATGTTGAAGCTAGATAGAGGTTAAGTGCAGCTTTCTTAGGGGGGGAGGGGAGATATAGGCAGTTAAGAGGAGAGCGATTTTTTGGTATATAGGCTTGGCTTGTTAGCTTATAAACTGAATGAGAAACTGCTATACCAGTACCGACCTGTTAGATCGTAAGTACGATGATCAAAGTTATTTTCCGTCGCCGTTACAGCAAGAGGAGGCGGAGTGTTAAGTAGGTTGTTGACACCGATTGAGAATCGAAATCTGCTAGAAGGGTTGAAGGAGAGTTGTGCATCATGGCTAAACCAGCTGCCAATATCGTGGGTGATGATTTTATCGTTGTGAGTGTAGGTTTCCTTAGTGCTGCCGACGAAATGCACGGTGTAGCCAGCCTTCCATTGGTTGCTGCTCCAATAAATCCCAGCATTGGCTTTAAATTCTGGCAGTGAGCCTGCCCCGCCAGTTGTGATGTCTACAAAAGTGCCTGACAGTTCTTCTTCAGGTAGTCCTGCGGCTCCCTGGTTGAGGTAGTCCAGCATATGGCTTATGTTCATAGCTAGCTTGAACTGCCCAAGCTCATCCTCGGGTAGATCGTAGCGAAGCGCAACATCGTAACCACGGATGGTTCTGCGACCTTGATTGATTCTTGTTGCGAGAATTTTGGTGATTTCACCTTGCTCGTCTCTCAGTACTCTATCACTAAATAGCCCTGCATAGGCATTTTGCTCAACCAGGAACTGAGGGTTGCTGCCAATGACATCTTCCTGTTGGATGTTAAAAATTTCGACTGCAGAGCTTAGCCCCTCTATATGCTCCGGTGTCCAGGCAAGGCTAGCTGTAAGGGTTTTTGAAGTTTCAGGTGTGAGGCTGGGGTTGCCTCCAAACTCGGTAAGATACTGAATTCGTGCGCTGTCTGATTGCCCTGGGCAGCCAGTTAAAGTGCTTGCGCTCTTACTGGTACAGGGGTCAAAGATAAACTCCTGACTTTGATAGCCCTTTTGATACATATCAGTAAGAGTGGGGGCCCTGAAACCGCTGGCATAGCTGACCCGTAGATTTAAGTCCTCCAAAACCTGCCAGCGTATGGCGAGCTTGGGGTTGTAGGTATTACCAAAGTCGCTATAGCTGGATAAGCGGACGGCCCCATCGAGCCAGAGTTTTTCTTCCTGAATTGGGATTGAGACCTCGGCGAAAGTTTCTTTAATGGTGCGTGAGCCTCGAGTCGCTCCTGGGGAGTGCCCACCAATATAGGAAAGGCCGTTTAGGTCATTCGAGTCGCTGGTCAGGGTTTCATGTCTAATCTCAAATCCTGCTGCCGCTAAAATTTCTCCGGCTCTGGTTTCCCCTAGGGATCCGTCTGAGATAAAGGTGAGAGATTCCATTCTCGTGCGGCTGTTGGTAGTGCTTGTTCCTCGAATAAACTCCAGCTGTTCCTGAGGGATGCTGCCGCTGGGGCCGAGGAGATTGATAGGGGTGCAGGCGTTACTCGAATTGCAGCTGGTAGGCCCCTTCAAGCCTTGAGAGAGCGCTAGGGGGTTAATAAGGTTGCTGAGTTTTTCAGATTTTTTTGCCCTTTGCAGGGAGGTATTCAGTTCCCAATGCCACTGGTTGTAAACCCCTTTGATTCCTGTATTGAGTCTCCAGGTGGCTGTGCGGTTTTTTTGAATGCGTGGACCTAGTTCCGTAATGCGCTTCCTAACATCTGTAATTGTTTGGTTGAAGGGGTTGTAGATGTTATCTGCTGCTATTGTCAAATCACCGTTATCGAAGCGTGTGAAGACTGGGGAGGGCGCTTTAGTCGACTCTGCAGAGGTGCGTAGACCCATTGCCTCGGCAAATAAAAGGAGGTTGTCTGAAAGGTCAAAATTAGCAGATAGGTAAGCAGAGTTACTTTTGAGTGGAGTGACGGCAGAGGTGTGGTCGTTATAGTTGTAGCGATCTTCTAGGGACCAGTCCCGATAATTATTGGAGGTTTGACTGGTCAGAGTGGCACCGTTATCAAGCGCGATAAATCCTTCGGGGGTGGCTGATGAGCGTTTATCTGTGCCACCAAAATCTCGGCTGTCTGCAGACTCAGATAAGTTGCGGTCGCGGCTCATTATTGAGCCTTGGGTGTATTGTGCTAGGTTGAGCATGATGTGACCCCGCTCGCCGTGTCTCCCCCAGGTTAAATGGTGGGATTCGGTTTCGCGATCGCCAGCTCCTGATTGCCCATAGTAGCTATCTAGAGATAGGCCCTCGAAGTCCTTGCGGAGGATAATATTGATCACTCCAGCAATGGCATCCGATCCATAAACTGCAGAAGCCCCGTCTTTTAGGATCTCTACACGCTCAACTAAAGATAAAGGAATTGTGTTGAGGTCAGTGGCCTCTCCGTTATATCCATCCCCAATTATGCGGCGACCGTTGATCAGGACCAGTGTGTTACTGGCAGGAAGGTAGCGAAGAGAAACGGTGGCTGTTCCGTCATCCTGTTGGCTGACTGAGGTACTGGTGGAATTTCCCGAAATGGCTGGGAGAAACTTGAGTACATCGGCAACAGTTTGCGCTCCGGTAAGTTCAAGCTGCTCCCGGGTTAGTCTGTCGATAGGAGCATAGCCGTCTAGCTGATAATGGCGCAAATGGCTGCCGGTAAGGCTTTGGCCGGTAACTGTGATTTCTTCAGGTGCTTTGCTGGATTGCTGTTCCGATCGAGGCGGTGACTCCTTATTTGGAGTCACCGCGAAGGAGGTCGGGCCTATACGGTGATAGGAAAATGGAAGGCCTTCTAGTAGTTGTTCAATTGTTGCTTCAAATTGGTTTTGCCCTGTACTCAGTGTCTGCTTAGGTAGTTGATATAACGAAGCTGAGGAGGTTGGTACCAGAATAGAGACTTGGCACTGCCTTCCCAAAGAAATGAGGGCCTCTGGCAGAGAGCTCGCTGGAAGCTCGATTCTGGGCTTTGGGCACAGTGCATCGGCCGCACTATTTGCCGACAGCATGAGTGCTAAAAAAGCTGTAACCCAGTGCTTTACCGTCAAGAAATTGCCCATTTTTATTGCGCCCAGCAGTTTGAATTTAACTGAGCGGGTGTATCTATTGTGTTTGTGGGCGGGGAGTTGGTTATTTGCTTAATAAACGACCGCCATTTGAGACGGTTATAACCTAGTTGTGCTTGGGAGACAAGATAGTCAGGTTGTTGTTGCTGCGGTCCTGCTGAAGGTCCAGGGCCGTGGTAATGGCTTCGAGTGTGTTATCTGGGTCGGATATGGCAAAAGTACCAGATACTAGGCGTCCCTCGATTTGTGGTGCAGCGACAACAGGGGTGGCTAAGTAGCGGTTTAGCTCTTGCAAGGCCTCTTTGAGGGGAGTTCTTTCAAATACCAGGATACCGCGAGTCCAATCTGTCGCCTCTTCCGGTGAGGTGCGCTGGACTTGGGTGAGGCCTTGGTCAGATACGCTGACCTTTTGGTTCTTGATTAGCGTAACGGAGTCGGGGGTTAGGCCTGGTGTTTTCTCTGTTTCACTGACAGAGACTTTACCTTCGGTGACCGATACTCGGGTATTCTTTGGGTTCAGCTCTACATTAAATTCGGTTCCCAGTACACGGATACTTGCACTGCCTGCGGCAACGGTGAAAGGGCGGGCAGTTTGGCGAGCGACGTCAAAAAAGGCCTCTCCACGAAGGAGTTGCGTTTGTCTTTCCTTGCGGCTAAAGCTGACGCGAAATTCACTATTAGAGTTCAGCTTTACTTCGGACCCATCAGGCAGGCTGATGGTGCGAATCTCACCTAGCTGGGTGATATAAATTTGTTGGTCGTTCTTACTGTTTCCAAGCCATTGCAGGCCAACCCAGACAGCGAGGAATACACCACAGGTGGCGAGTCCGCCACCGATGAACCATTGCGGTAGTCCCCAATGAATAGGTTGTACTCTTTTCTTTTCTTGAGCTTTTCCATTTTGGGTGTGGGGGCTGGGTACACTCTCAGGGAACAGTTGATCGATTGGCATATGGGCGAGGGCACCCAGGTTGCCCCAGAGCTCGACCACCTCATCGAAAGCCTGCCGATGAGCTTCAGAAGCTGACAGCCAGGCTTCGAATTCATGCTTTTCCGCGCTACTCATGGCCTCTGAGCGTAAGCGAGCAACCCAAGCACAGGCCTGGTCCAGGCTCTCATCGCTTGTTTGACTTTGGGGGTTGCTGTTCATATTTGCTCTGGTAGTTAAGGGTTAAATAACGCTTTAAGAGTGGGACTCTGGTCTCAAAATTCAGTGCATCTTACTCAAAACTGCCCGACTTTTGCGATGCCGGTGAAGGTAAAGATCTTTCTACAGAATAATCGCAACTCAACTGCCTCATGTAGCAGCAAATAATTCTGAAAGTGCCTCACTTTTCAGGTTGTGTCAGGATTTAAGCTCCACTCATGCACACTGAGACGGCTGAGAAGGTGCCCCCCTCAACAAAAATTAGTGAGGAGACTGAATGGAAGCTTCGGGTTTACGGGGAGGAATCCACTTTGCGCCGGCAGGCCTTTAGTGCCTGTAGAATATATTTCTCCACACTGCTCACTGAGATGTTCATTTCATGGGCGATTTCACTATAAGAGAGTCCGCGAGTTCTATGCAGCAGAAAGGCTTGTCGGCACTTCAGTGGCAGTTTATCCATTGCCTCATAGATGGACTGTAACTGTTGGCGTGCAGCGAGAACCCGTTCTGGGGACTGGTGATCGGTATGGTCGTTACCGTGAGTCTCCCCCTCTAATGAGACTTGCTGGTTGAGGTACTCCACATGCAGCTTGCCTCGACGTAGTTGGTCAACAGCCAGATTGTTTGCGATTTGGTAGAGGTAGGCGCGAGGGTTTTCCAACTCCTTTTCATCGCTGAGTTTTTGTAGGCGCAGGTAGGCATGCTGAGCAATATCCTCGGCATCGTCTGGGCTTTTGACAATACGTGCGACAAAGCGCACCAAGGCTTGGCCGTGCTCGGCAAATAGCCTCTCCAGAAGTGTCTTCCTGGCTTTATTCATTGCGTATTGCTTTCCCCGTCCCAGGCTCGCTTTATCGTTGTGAATTGTTTGTTCTTAGTGCGAGCTGGCGCAGTTATATCACAAGGTTGGCTTGGGCTACGAGTGGCGCGAAACGATCTCTTGGGATGATAGCCTGCTATTCGCTATGCCTCGTCGTCTATGCCGGTATAATGGCGCCCGCGCCAAAGGCGTTGAGATATAAGTTGGCAGAGGTGTGCCGAGCACCGGAGACTGGATGAGCTATCAAGTACTGGCACGTAAATGGCGCCCGCGTCTTTTTAAGGAGATGGTGGGGCAGGAGCACGTGCTTCAGGCACTTATCAATGCCTTGGATAACGGCCGGCTGCACCACGCCTACCTGTTTGCTGGTACTCGGGGAGTGGGGAAGACCACAATTGCCCGAATTCTGGCCAAATGCCTGAACTGTGAGGAGGGTGTCAGCTCTGAGCCCTGCGGACAGTGCAATGCCTGCAATGAGATAGCTGATGGCCGTTTTGTCGATCTGATTGAGGTGGATGCGGCATCCCGCACCAAGGTGGAGGATACCCGGGAGCTGCTGGAAAATGTCCAGTATGCTCCGACCAGAGGTCGCTACAAGGTCTATCTGATCGACGAAGTGCATATGCTCTCGAACAGTTCCTTCAATGCCCTGCTGAAGACCCTGGAAGAGCCGCCGCCTCATGTGAAATTCCTGCTTGCCACTACAGACCCACAGAAGCTGCCAGTAACTGTGTTGTCCCGCTGCTTGCAGTTCAAGCTTAAGAATATGAGCCCCGAGCGGATTGTCGAGCATCTGCGCTTTGTACTGGGGGAGGAACAGGTGCCTTTTGAAGACGGCGCCCTTTGGCAGCTAGGCCGTGCGGCAGACGGTAGTATGCGCGATGGTATGAGTCTCACCGACCAGGCTATCGCTTTTGGCGGTGGCAAAATCAGCGAAGCCGAAGTGCGCGGCATGCTCGGTAGTATCGATACCGGTTTGGTGTGGAAACTGCTACATGCCTTGGCAGATGAAGATGCGGCGACGTTATTTGCTACTGTCGCTGAGCTGGCTCAACAGGCTCCAGACTTTGGCGCCACCCTGGCAGAGCTCTCCGATAACTTACATCGTCTGGCGGTCGCCCAGATTTTGCCCCAGTCGATAGATAACGCCCTGGGCGATGGTGAACGGCTAAGGCAGCTTGCCAGTCGCATAGCCCCAGAGAATATACAGCTCTACTATCAAATGACCCTGCACGCTCGCCGTGACCTGCCCCTGGCCCCAGATCCCCGTAGTGGCTTTGAAATGGCGCTGTTGCGCATGCTGGCGTTCCGTCCGCAGGGTGTAGCGACAATTCCAAGGGCAGAACTGCCTGAAACAACTGCTAGTGCGCAAACTCAGACGGCTCTTGGGGAGCAGGCGCCTATCGAGCAGGAGAATGCCGACGAAAAAAAGTCTGAAGCTGTGGTGCCTCAGCACTCTGAGAGTGCCGAGGCTGTGCCAACTCCAGGGCCTCATGCTGAAGCGATAGCAGCTGCGCATATTGAAAGCCCGGTTCAGAACTCGGTGCCGGCTAGAGGGGGTATGCCTCCTAAACTTGAAGAACCCGCGCCCCAGCAGCCTCCGTACCATGCAGAACAAGCCGTCGAGTTAGTACTGGATGCCCAAACTGCAATAGTTGAGCGGCCACTAGAGGTAGCCAGCGCTCAGCCCTCTGGCTCGCGGGAGGGTGTTCTAGCTGACCTTCGCCAACGCGTAGCGGAAGTCGAGGCCTCTCCCCCTGCGCTAGAAAACCAGGCCCCCACGAGAACGGAAGCGGTTGCTCAGGTTGCTGAAGCGCCGCCGGCACGCTTTGATGCCCTCACACCAGGTAGTTGGCCGGCACTCTATAAGCAGTTGGGCGTCAGCGGCATATTGCACTCGATCGCGCAGCATCTGGAGCTAGTGGGGCGCCAGGACAATATACTTTCCTTTACCCTGGACGAATCTTTTAGCAGTCTTTATGACGAGGTGCATCAGCGGCGCCTGGGGGACTTGTTGGGAGACTTTTTCCAGCAGCAGGTTATTGCACAGATTCAGGTGGGGCAGGTACAAGGCAGTACGCCGGCACGTTTGGCTGCGGCGACTCGCGATGCGCGCCTAGCAGCAGCGCGGGATGCCCTTACCTCAGACCCCCTGGTTCAGGAACTTCAGTCCGAGCTGGGCGCTGAGTTAGTGTCAGATACTGTTGAATCCCTGGCGAAGGCGGATTGATAGAGTTTTTGGTTACCCGGCGTCTAACCGGGCTCACACATAATAGAGATAGAGGTTACCTATGAAAGGTTTGGGCGATCTGATGCAACAGGCTCAGAAAATGCAGGCCGACATGCAGGAAAAAATGCAGAAGGTACAGCAGGAGTTAAATGAGCTACGCGTGTGCGGTGAATCCGGCGCGGGTATGGTTAAGGTCACCATGAATGGCCGGCACGATGTTATCTCTGTGGAAATCGACCCTTCCCTGCTGTCCGAAGACAAAGAGATGTTGGAAGATCTTTTGGCCGCGGCAGTGAACGATGCTGTGCGCCGAGCTGAGGAGAAGGCCCAGGAGTTACAAAAGCAGCAGGTGGGCAACCTCGCTTCTGGCATGAATCTGCCGGAAGGCTTCAAGTTTCCATTTTAAGGGGCAGAGCCCGGTTGTTTAGCCTTATATGTTTAGTCCCTTAATCGAAGAGTTGATTCGCGCGCTGCGTTGCCTGCCCAGTGTGGGCCCCAAGTCGGCCCAGCGCATGGCGATGTACTTGTTGGAAAAGGATCGCGACGCTGCAGAATTACTGGCACGCAGCCTGGCGCAGGCTGTGGAGAAGGTCGGTCGTTGTCAGCAGTGCCGTACATTGACCGAAGAAGTCGTATGCACCCTGTGCAACAACAGCCGCCGAGAACAAACCTCTCTCTGTGTCGTCGAAACTCCCGCCGACGTGCTGGCGATTGAGCAGGCTGGTAACTACCATGGCCGCTATTTTGTGCTGCACGGTCACCTGTCTCCGATTGACGGTATCGGCCCCGCGGATCTTGGTATGGACCTACTGGAGCGCAGGTTGGCCAGTGAGCCATTACAGGAGTTGATTGTCGCCACCAATCCCACAGTAGAGGGGGAGGCGACAGCCCAGTACATTGCCGAGCGCGCCAAAGCGCAGGGAGTGACTGTCAGTCGTATCGCCCATGGCGTTCCCATCGGCGGTGAGCTGGAATATATCGACGGCGGTACCCTGGCGCACGCCTTCAATAGTCGCACCGCCTTCTTCCCCCCAGCAGAGTAATACCGATGGTTGAAATAGATACTACTCCGCGCTGGGTGGACTCCTGCGAGCAGTTGGCGGCTTTGTGCGCACAGTGGCGACAGCAGCGCGCTGTGGCTCTGGATACCGAGTTTATGCGCAGTCGCACCTTTTATCCTCAGCCGGCCCTAGTACAGGTTGGGGATGGCAAGCACTGCTACCTCATCGATAATCTCGCCATTGAAGACCTGCAACCGTTGCGTGATCTACTGCTGGATACGGCTGTTACAAAAATTATGCACAGCTGCAGCGAGGATTTGGAAACTCTGGAGCGTCTGCTGGGGGTGATCCCCGAGCCCATTTTTGACACTCAGATCGCCGCGGCGATTAGTGGTATGGGGGCGGGCCTTGGTTACGCCGCTACTGTGCGCGAGCTATTGAGTATTGAACTGCCGAAGAGCGAGACCCGCTCGGATTGGTTGCAGCGCCCTCTCAGTGATGCGCAGAAAACCTACGCCGCACTCGATGTGGCCTGGCTGCCGGTTCTCTATGGTGCCTTGCTAAAGCGGTTGCAGGAGCAGCAGCGGGAAACTTGGCTAGTTGAAGACTGCACAACTTTGGTGGCAACTGCGCGAAGCCCGCAACCCCCTGAGTTCTATTACCAGAAAGTGAAAGGTGCCTGGCGCCTGCGCGGCAAACACTTGGCCGTGTTACAGGACCTTTGTACTTGGCGGGAATGTGAGGCGCGAACTCGAAATATGCCGCGCAACCACCTGCTCAAGGAAAATCTCTGTATGACCATGGCCCAGCAGTTGCCGCGGCATAAAGGCGCCTTGAGCCAGGCTGGCCTCGAGGGCCGTGCTCTGCGAGAACACGGTGATAGGTTGTTGCAGTTGATCTCCCGCGCTCTTGAGCGCAGCGATTTGCCGACGCGTTTACCGCAGCCGCTCAACCGACAACAGGGGGAGTTACTGAAGTTACTGCGTAAAGAGGTCGCGAGTATTGCAGAGCGTGAAAATCTGCCTGCAGAAATCCTAATTCGCAAAAAAGAGTTGGAAGCCCTGGTCCTTGCTCGCGACCCCCAGTTACAGGGGCGTCTCTGTGGTTGGCGCGCCGAAGTGGTTGGTCGGCCCCTGCTTAAAGCTCTGCGACATTTACGCAAAGAGGAAATGAAGTGAAAGTCTTGTGTGATATTTATCGCAGTCCCAAAAAAGAAGAAATGTATTTGTACGTCGATAAGCGTGAGGGGACTGCGCGGGTACCTAAAAATTTATTGGAGTTGTTTGGCAGCCCCCAGCACGTCACTACCATGCTAATGACTCCAGAGCGCAAACTGGCGCGTGCAAATGCCGACAAAGTCCTGCAAGAGGTACGTGTGCAAGGTTACTATTTGCAGATGCCGCCGGTGGCCGATTCTGAAATGCGTGAGATCGCATTGAAAAACAGCAAACTGCAGCGCTGAGTTAGATTAATGGCACAATTGCCTTTTTGGCGACGTAAAACTCTAGCGCAAATGAGTGAACCTGAATGGGAAGCTCTGTGTGATGGTTGTGGGCGCTGCTGCCTGCACAGCCTGGAAGATGAGGAAACTGGTGAGCTTTACAACACCAATGTCGCCTGCCGTTTGTTGGATACAGACTCCTGTCGCTGTAGCCAGTATTCAAGGCGAAAAGAATTGGTGCCTGGATGTGTGCAGTTGCGGGTAGAGGATATAGACCAATACACCTGGCTTCCGAGCACCTGTGCCTACCGTCGCTTGGCCGAAGGGCACCCTTTGCCGGAGTGGCATCCGCTTGTGAGTGGAGATAGCCAGTCTGTACACAAAGCGGGTATGTCTGTGCGCGGCAGTGTCATCAGTGAGGAGCTGGTTCACCCGGACGATATGGAGGAGCACATCGTCACCTGGGTGGAAGCCGGTTGAGCTAGTGAGGCATAGTCACTAGTTCTTGAACTGGGCGGGAAACATAGAGTAAATAAAAAATGTCTGAAGATTTTCAACTTGCCTGGTTGGTATATACCGGCTCGACACTGGTTTTACTAGCTGCAGGCTGGTGGTTTATGCGCAATTGGCGCTGGAGCTGGCTGCGCCGCACCTTGTTATTGGTCTTGGCTGGTGTACTACTGCTGCCGGTAAAAATACCGGTGGCCGAGTCAGTAGCCATGCCCGTACTACCCCTGTATCTCTACCAGGTATTATTTGAAGAAAATGGGGCTGCACCGGAAGTGACAGCAAATTTGGTATTTGCTGCAGGTGGTGCTTTAGCGGTAATGGTTGTGTGGGGACTGGTTTCGCTATTATCTAAGTTTCGTCGCAGTCGCCGCCGTCGTTTCGATGAAGACCCATACTTCAAGGAACAGTAACGGGATTTTTCATCCAGATCTTCCCTCAGCACAGGGCCCATCGCAACTGGGCCTACTCACTTTTCTCCCCTTGCTTATCAAAGGCGTTCCTTCCTTTCTCTAGCCTCTCTGTGGATGGTGACAGCTGCTATATCTATTAGGCTGCTTACGCACTTGGCGTGAGGCCAGACGAGCCGGCTTACTGATAAAGACCAATAAACAAGCCCTTGTTGGGAAATCATGGATTGTATTTCCTGAATATCCCAGTGGAGTGGGTTACTTGTTGGTAAGCCAGACTCACGACAGATAAAGTTTATAAATTGCCCTTGGCGTAGATTTTCGCCCATAGTTATGGCGCAGGTTGCCAGATGGCTGAGGAACCCTGATGCTCGACCACCTGCTGATTCTCACTGCAGTAATGCTGGTATCGGGCATTCTCGGTGGGCTGGTGAACTATTATCAAATGCTGTTTACGGAGGAGGATCCCGCCGGCCTTGCTCGCTGCCTGATTATGGGATTGTGTGGTGCCTTAATGGTGCCAATCTTCCTGAAGTTTACCCAAAGCGATTTACTGATCGAAATCCAAGGCGACCCTTCGCGGCTTTTGATTTTTACCGGTTATTGCCTGCTTGCCGCTATAGCTTCCCGCATGTTCGTGTTTAATGCTGCGCGTCGCCAGCTGCGCGATGCCAGTATTGCCCGTGCTCGAGTGGAAAATATGGAGCAGGAACTGCGCACTATGCAATTGGAAATGATGCCTTTGCTGGAACATGAGATAGAAGGGGATCTGGAGCAGGGGCCGGTGCTGGATTTCAACCAAATTCGCAAGCTGGACGACAATGCCCTGCAGGTACTCAATCTGCTAAATGACGGCGAGTGTGTATTCCGCTCCCTAAGTGGTATGGTGCAAGATAGTGGTATGGAGACCAACTCTATTGCCCGCGCCCTTAACAGCCTGCTTGTATTAGAAATGGTGGGTAAAATCCACAGTCACCTGGGAATTCGTTGGTATATCACCGGTAAGGGCCGCCAAGTGGTACATCGCCGCAGCACTCAGATGGCTTGAGCCATAGTCGATAACCCCCTTCATTTAGTCTCTACTCGGGCTGGTCATCCAATTTGATCGTTCCCGCCTCGCCACCCACCCCGCTGTTCAATTATCATTCGCTAAATCTGAAGATAGCGTGATGACAGGATTGGAGTAAGCATGAAATTTACCGGTACCGATAGCTATGTAGCTACCGAAGACCTGCAGATGGCGGTGAACGCAGCCGTCACCTTACAGCGCCCTTTGTTGATCAAAGGCGAACCGGGCACCGGCAAAACACTGCTCGCGGAACAGGTTGCCGAGAGCCTTGGAATGAAATTGATCCAATGGCATATCAAATCTACCACTAAGGCCCAGCAGGGACTTTACGAGTACGATGCGGTATCCCGCCTGCGCGACTCCCAGTTGGGGGTGGATAAGGTTCACAATATTGCCAATTACATCAAGCGCGGCAAGCTGTGGGAATCCTTTGCTGCGGAAGAGCGTGTGGTACTGCTGATCGATGAGATTGACAAAGCGGATATCGAATTCCCTAACGACTTGTTGGTGGAACTGGATCGTATGGAATTCTTCGTTTACGAAACCGGAGAAACTATCAAGGCCAAGCACCGCCCCATTGTCATTATTACTTCGAATAATGAAAAAGAACTGCCGGATGCCTTCCTGCGCCGCTGCTTCTTTCATTACATCAGCTTTCCCGACCGCGATACCATGCGCAAAATTGTCGATGTCCATTACCCGGAAATCAAAGGGCAACTGGTCGCAGAAGCGATGGATATTTTCTTCCAGTTGCGCGAAGTACCGGGTTTAAAGAAGAAGCCTTCCACCTCAGAGCTGATTGATTGGTTGAAGTTATTGATGGCCGATGATATTCCGGAAGAAGTACTCAAGAATCGCGATAACAGCAGTGCTATTCCTCCGCTGTATGGCGCCTTGCTGAAAAATGAGCAAGATGTGCATATGCTCGAACGCTTGGCGTTTATGGCGCGTCGTGACAACCGCTGAGTAAGCCTTGTTGCCTTTCATTAGGGGTAAACTTCTGCCCCTGATGATGTTCCGCTCGGTACCACTGAGCATTTTTTCCCATTGCTGACTGCGAATTACTATGCTGATTGGCTTTTTCCTGAATTTACGTCGCTATAAATTACCGGTATCCATCACCGAGTTGTTGGCCTTGCTGGAGGCTTTACAGCAGCGCCTGGTTTTTGCAGATCTGGAGGAATTTTATTTCCTCGCTCGTGTCTGCTTGGTGAAGGATGAAAAACATTTCGATAAGTTCGATCGCGCTTTCGAGGCCTATTTCAAAGATTTGGAAACCCTCGACGATATCGTTGAGCAAATGATCCCGGAAGATTGGCTCAGAGCGGAATTCCTCAAGCAATTAAGCGAAGAGGAAAAGGCCAAAGTCCAAAGCCTGGGTGGTTTGGAAAAGTTGCTGGAGGAATTCAAAAAGCGTCTCGAAGAGCAGAAAAAGCGCCACAGTGGCGGCAATCGCTGGATAGGCACCGGTGGCACCAGCCCTTTTGGTAACAGTGGCTATCACCCTGGTGGTATTCGGGTGGGAGGGCAGGGACGTAATCGCTCGGCATCCAAGGTTTGGGAGAAGCGCCAATTTAAAAATCTGGATGACAGTATCAGCCTGGGAACCCGCAATATCCAAGTGGCTCTGCGCAAGTTGCGTAAATTTGCCCGCACTGGCGCAGCAGAAGAACTGGATTTGAATAACACCATTTCTTCCACTGCGCGCAATGCGGGTTTGTTGGATATTAAGATGGTGCCAGAGCGGCACAACGCAATAAAAGTGCTGATCTTTTTCGATGTGGGCGGTTCTATGGACCCTTATGTGCGTGTGTGTGAAGAGTTATTCTCTGCCTGCCGCTCAGAATTTAAGCATTTGGAGTATTTTTATTTTCACAACTTTGTCTATGAACATGTGTGGAAAGACAACCAGCGGCGCTATAGCGAGAATACGTCTCTGTTGGAAGTGCTGCGTACCTATGGCAAGGACTACAAGGTTATCTTTGTCGGTGATGCCTCTATGGCACCCTACGAAATTACCAGCCGTTTCGGCAGTGTTGAGCATATGAATGAAGAGCCGGGGTCAGCCTGGATGGAACGTATCACCGATACTTACCACAATCTGATCTGGCTAAATCCGGTTGATGAGGAGTATTGGCAGTTTACGCCCAGTATCGGCATGACCCAGCGTCTAGTGGATGGGCACATGTATCCGATGACTCTTGAGGGATTGGATCGGGCGATCGCCTATCTAGTCAAAGGCCGCTAATAGCGGCGTCAATGAAGGTTCCTTGCAAGCAGCTCTAATCTAAGGAGTTTTAGGCAAGGAATTATCAGGTAGTACGGCACACTCTTGTGCCGCACTACCTGATAGATAACTTTAGAATTAATCAAGTACTACTCTTTATTACCGCTGAAGTGTTTGGGTGGCGTTCCCTCGTGATCAGCAGTGATACTGATTTCTTCTCTGGTGGTTTCGCCCACTGTAACATGCACCTCTTCTGCACCGTGCATCCAATCCACTAGTTTTTCACGAATCAAATACAAAATAAAACCGGCCACTATGGCAGTTAGTGCGACACCGCCGAAAGTGGCGAGTGGTCCAGAAACCCCTACTAATTTACCGATCTCTGCCGCCCCTTTGTTGGCGATACCAATAAAGGCAAACCAGAGTCCCATCATCAGGGATAAATAGCGCAGGGGAGATAATTTGGTCACCACAGAAAGTCCGATAGGTGACAGGCAAAGTTCACCAATGGTGTGAAAAATATAGGCGAAAATCAGCCACCAGATGCTTGCTTTAATGGTCTCGGAGTCGCCGATTTGTAGTGCCGCGCCGCACATAGAGAGAAAGCCGATCCCGAGAAATACTAACCCCAAGCTGAATTTAGCCGGTGAGCTCGGCTCGCGATCTCCCATACCTACCCAGATAGAGGCCATAATCGGTGCGAGGATAATAATAAATAAGGGATTCACCATTTGTAGCCAGCTGGCAGGAATTTCCCAGCCAAAGATATTCAGGTCGGTGCGGTACTTGGCAAATAGATTCATTGACCCGGCAGCTTGCTCAAAACCAGCCCAAAAAACCACGATAAACACACCTAGAACCAGAATAACTTTAATGCGATCCCGCTCTTCCTGTGTGAGGGGGTGGTGTTTATTTTCCTTCTCATTTATTTTATTTTTCAGTTCCAGATGAGCGGAGGGTTCTACGCCTATTTCACCCAAGTAGCGTTTGGCTTGAGTCATTTGCAGAATCAGGCCCAGCAACATACCAATGCCTGCAACAATAAAGGCGAGCTGGTAGTCCACCTTTTCCCCAATCCAGCCTACGACCAAATAACCGAGAATTGAGCCCAGGTTGATCCCCATATAGAAAATAGTAAATGCGGTATCGCGGCGGTGGTCCCCCTCTTCGTAGAGATCCCCTACCATAGTGGAGATGTTCGGTTTAAAGAAACCATTGCCGATAATCAGTAGGGCCAACCCCAGCCACAGCATGTAAATCTCACTACCGTTTGGTAGCCAGGCATGAGGAAAACCCAGGGAGAATTGCCCCAGCATCATCAAGGCACCGCCAAACATGATGCAGCGGCGCTGCCCCCAGCGGTTGTCAGCCATCCAGCCACCGATAATGGGGGTCAGGTACACCAACATGGCGTACCAGCCCAGATAGCTCAGGGCTTTGGACTGCAATTCAGTATCGGTGAGCTGTTCCCAGCCGAAGACTGCGGCAGTGGCTGTGGAAGTCAGGTAAAAGACAAAAATACCGCGCATGCCGTAGTAGCTGAGACGTTCCCACATCTCGGTGCCAAACAGCAGAAACAACCCTTTGGGGTGGCCAAACAGCTGTCCGGCGCTGGCGGGGGGCTTGGGCTTGATCTCTTGCATAGTACTGCTCGCAAGGTGTGACCCTAAGGCGCAGCACTGCCACCAAAAGCAGTGCGCCTGTGAAAAAAATCACTATCTGGACCAGTATAGTTGAGCGCCACCAAGGGATTTTCTGCCCCTTAGCAAAGTGCGGGTATAATCTCCCGTTTACCAATTCTGTATGAATTATGAGTCACACCGAAGCAGATAAAAGCCTGGGCGCTTTACAGGCCCGAATCTCCGGCTGTATGGGGCAGGACCGCTTCCAGCTGTATCGAACGGTTAAAAATGTGCGCCGGCGCCAGAAAGAGGGCAAGCCGGTCGATCGTATGTTGGCCCAGCTGGAGCAGCAGCTGCAGGTTTCCCAGTCTCTGGCAGAAGAGCGCCGGGGCAAATTGCCCGAAGTGCAGTGGCCGGAGTCGTTACCGGTGGTGGCGCGGCGTGAGGAAATCGCCGAGCTGATCGAAAAGCATCAGGTTGTTGTTATCGCTGGTGAAACCGGCTCCGGTAAAACCACCCAGTTACCCAAAATCTGCCTGTCCCTGGGGCGGGGTATTTATGGCCAGATTGGGCATACACAGCCACGTAGAATTGCCGCGCGCACAGTGGCCAATCGAATTGCTGAAGAATTGCAGCAACCTTTGGGGGAATCAGTCGGTTACCAGGTTCGTTTCACCGACCACAGCACCGAGCATACTCATGTCAAATTGATGACTGATGGTATTCTGCTGGCTGAAATTCAGCGCGATCCTCTATTGAATAAATACGATACGTTGATTATTGACGAGGCCCATGAACGCAGCCTCAATATTGATTTTCTACTGGGCTATTTAAAAACCATTCTGCCCAAGCGCCCAGATTTAAAACTGATTATTACCTCAGCTACGATTGATCTAGAAAAATTCTCTCAGCACTTTGATGACGCACCGATTATCGAAGTATCCGGTCGCACCTACCCGGTGGAAATTCACTATCGCCCGACGGCAAATAGCGATGCAGACCTCAATGAGCAGGTTGTCGCAGCAGTTGAAGAGTTACTGCATGAGGAAAAGGCCAGCAGCCGGCGCGGCGGGGACATCCTGGTATTTATGAGTGGTGAACGGGAAATCCGCGAGTGTGCCAAGGCTTTGCGGGATGCGCAGATAGCTCAGTTAGAGATACTGCCCTTATATGCACGGTTAAGTTTGGCAGAACAGGCTAAGGTCTTTCACGGCCATAAAGGTCGCCGTATTGTGCTGGCCACCAATGTGGCGGAGACCTCCATTACGGTGCCGGGTATTCGCTATGTGATTGACCCGGGTACTGCGCGTGTCAGCCGTTACAGCTATCGCAGTAAAATCCAACGATTGCCCATAGAGCCGGTTTCACAGGCCAGTGCCAACCAGCGCGCTGGCCGCTGTGGTCGTGTCAGTGCCGGTGTCTGTGTGCGCTTGTATGAAGAGCGGGACTTTGCACAGCGCGCAGAATTTACCGATGCGGAAATTCTGCGCACTAATCTGGCAGCGGTAATCCTGCAAATGTTGCAGCTGCGTATCGGCGATATCCGTGAGTTTCCCTTTGTCGATCCGCCCGATCCGCGCCTGATCAATGACGGCTATAAATTGTTGCAGGAATTACAGGCAGTCGATGACCAGGGCAGAGTAACCAAACTGGGCCGCGCACTTTCACGTTTGCCGCTGGACCCACGATTGAGTCGAATGTTGCTGGCCGGTGCGGACAATGGCTGTGCGCGCGAATTATTAATTATTGTCGCCGCCCTGGCCGTGCAGGACCCGCGCGAACGCCCGGCGGAAAAGCGCCAAGCGGCGGATGAAAAGCACCGACAGTGGCAGCATGAGCAATCGGATTTTCTATCCTTTGTGCAGCTATGGGATGCCTTCGAGACTCAGCGTCAGGAACTGAGCCAAAACCAGCTGCGCAAATGGTGCCAGAAAAACTTCTTATCCTGGCTGCGTATGCGTGAGTGGAGAGATATTCACCACCAATTGCGTGTGGCTTGCCGGGACCTCGAAGTCAAAGAAAACAAAGAACCTGCGGAGTACGAGGCAATACACCGGGCCATTGTCGTGGGTTTACTCGGTAATATTGGCGCTCGAGATGAGAATAAGGAATTTATCGGTTGTCGTAATCGTCGCTTCCATATTTTCCCCGGCTCCGGCCAGTTTAAAAAACCTCCGCGCTGGGTGGTTTCCGCTCAGTTATTAGAAACCAGCCGCTTGTTCGCCCACACTGTTGCGAAAATAGAACCGGACTGGGTGTTGGCTGCGTCTAAGCACCTGGTAAAACGCAATTATTTTGAGCCCCACTACGATGTCCGCTCTGGGCAAGTAATGGCTTTTGAAAAAGTCTCTCTGTACGGCTTGGTACTGGTAGAAAAACGCCGTATCCCCTATGGCAAGTTGGACCCGCAAATCGCCCGGGAAGTATTTATTCGCCAAGCATTAGTGGAACAGCGTTATCGCGGCAAGGGTCGTTTTTATAAGCACTACACTGATCTGTTGAAGTCCCTGGAAGAGTTGGAAGCCAAGTCCCGTCGCCGGGATATTTTGGTGGACGATGAAGTGGTTTATCGCTTTTTCGATGAACTAGTTCCCGCAGATATCGTCAACCTGGCCGGGTTTGAGCATTGGCGCAAGAAAGCTGAAACCAGTGATCCGCAGTTGCTGTTTATCCCCCGTGAGTTGTTGATGCAGCAGAGTGCTGATCACGTGGGTGAGGCGCAATTCCCTAACGAACTGCAGGCTGGGGGTATTGTTTACCCACTCCGTTATCACTTCGAGCCCGGCAGTGTGGATGATGGCGTCAGTATCCAGGTGCCCGTTGGGGCGTTACACCAGGTGCCTGCCGCTCGACTCTCCTGGTTGGTACCTGGAATTTTACGAGATAAATGTATCGCCCTAATAAAAGCCCTGCCGAAACAGTGGCGCAAATACTTTGTACCGGTACCGGCGGCTGTGGATAAGGCCCTGCCGCGACTGCGCGCAGACAATACTCCCCTATGGCAGTCGCTGGCCTTGGAGCTGCAACGTCAGACCGCTCAGAAGTTACCTGAAGATGCCTGGGAATCTGCGGAACATTCCTTGGAAGATTTCTACCGCTTTAATATTCAGGTATTGGATGAGTCAGGAAAATTGCTGGATCAGGATCGCGATCTCTCGCTATTGCAGGCACGCTATCGCGACCGGGTACAGCAGGGACTGGCAAATGCAGGCGATAGCTTCGAGCGAGATGATATTACCAGCTGGGATTTTGGAGAACTGCCGGAAACTCATACCCTCGATCAGGGAGGGCTCAAGGTACGCGCCTATCCGGCGCTCGTAGAAGCTAAGGAAAGTGTTTCCCTGAAATTGCTGGATAATCCCGCTGAAGCGCGACGCCTGAGTCGTGCTGGGATCTGCCGCCTGGCTTTGTTGCACTTGCCCGAGAAGGTGAAATATCTACGTAAAGAGCTGTTGCGTGGCAAAGAGTTGGGGCTTTCCGCCGCAGATCTGGGGCGCCGCGAAGAAGTGGCAGACGATATTCTGATGGCTGCCGTGCGTGAAGTCTTCTGGGGAGATGAAAACTGGCCACGCAGTGAAGCTGAGTTTCTATCTGCACTGGAGAAAGAGGGTGATTTGGTGGGAGTGGCCCAGGAAATTGGCGACCTTTTGGTCAAAGCCCTGGGGCAATTGGTCCCCCTGCGCAAGCAGATCAAACAGCAAAAGAACCTGGCAGTCGCTATGGCGGTGGGGGATATCCAGCAACAATTGGCAGGACTTTTCTACCGGGGTGTCTTGTTTGATACCCCTCTGCAATGGTTGCGCCAGTATGGCCGTTATCTCAAGGCGATTTCTGTGCGTCTGGAAAAGGCGGCCCTCGATCCAAACCGCGACCGCAAGTTGCAAGTGGAGTACCACAAGGCTGCCGAGTCTTTCGATAATCAGATTGAGAAGTTTTCGAGGAGAGAGCTGGCATCAGAGCCTGCGCTGGTAGAGTATCGCTGGATGCTTGAGGAATTCCGTGTGAGCCTGTTTGCACAGACGTTGAAGACTCTGATGCCGATCTCCGCCAAGCGCCTGCACAAAGTTTGGATAGAAATTGATGGCATGGAGCTGCTCGATTGAGTACTGCTTAGCCACAGTTCACAAAAAAATTTGTGGCCTTGTGTAATATTTCCCAAACTGGCCCGACAGATGAATGAGAGTCGGTAAGCATACGCGGCATCATTAAATATGTGATGGCTGTGAGCCGGTTTCACAATATGACGGTTTTTCAGTGCGCATCATTATACTGTTGCGGGACATAGAAAAAGTCATAGAGAGTTATATTACATTGGGTATTAGTTAGGAGATTCATTATGAACAAGAAGCATCTTTCCCCTGTAGCAGCTGCTGTTGGTGCTGCTTTTATTGCAACTGCTGCGATGAATGTATCTGCATCCACCGCTGAAGCTAACCCGTTTGCCGCTGCTGAGCTCACCTCCGGTTATAACTTGGCTCTGGCCGATCACGATGACAAGGAGAAAGAAGGCAAGTGCGGCCACGGCAAGAATAAAGAAGGTAAATGCGGCGAAGGCAAAAAGAAAGAAGGTAAATGCGGCGAAGGCAAAAAGAAAGAAGGTAAATGCGGCGAAGGTAAGTGTGGAGAAGGTAAAAAGAAAGAAGGTAAGTGCGGCGAGGGGAAATGCGGTAACTAATACCCCAACACGCGCGATTGGGGCGGCACTGTGTTAAGGGCCGCCCCAAGTACTTTTCACTATCACTAGAGGCAAATAGCGGTGCGTAATTATCCAGTGGAGGGTGCCGGTCTCGGGCTGCGTCGCTCTATGATGGGTGAAGAACTTTCATCGGGTGCGGTGGATTTCTTTGAGGTGGCGCCGGAGAATTGGATTGGCGTCGGCGGGCGCTATGGCCGCTGGTTTCACCAGCTCAGCGAACGACATCCATTTATCCTACATGGCCTGTCTCTATCTATTGGCTCGTCTGACCCGCTGGATATGGACCTGCTTGCTTCGATTAAGCAGTTTATCCGCGATCACAATATCCGTCTTTACAGCGAGCACTTGAGCTACTGCTCAGATAAGGGCCATCTCTACGATTTATTACCCATCCCCTTTACTGAAGAAGCGGTAATGTATGTCGCCGAGCGAATTCGCATTGTGCAGGATACCCTGGAGCAACGTATTGCCATGGAGAATGTCTCCTATTATGCGGCGCCGGGTCAGGAGATGAGTGAGCTGGCATTTTTGCAGGCGGTCCTGCAAGAGGCGGACTGCGACCTTCTGCTCGACGTAAATAATATCTATGTGAATTCAATCAATCATCGCTATGACCCCCTGGAGTTTTTGCGCGGGCTTCCCTCCGAGCGTATGCGTTATGTACATGTAGCCGGGCATTACGATGAGGCGGATGATCTGAAAGTGGATACACACGGTGCTGCAGTGATTGATCCCGTGTGGCAGTTGTTGAACAAAGCCTACGAGATACACGGTGTCATGCCGACCTTGCTGGAGCGCGATTTCAATATCCCACCGCTGCCGCAATTGTTTCAGGAAGTGGAACAGATCAAGAGCATTCAGGCCTGTCACCGAGAAGAAGAGAGCTATGTCATCAGTCGCCGATAAGACAGCCAGGTTCCAGGGCTTACAGCGGGCTTTAGCCAATCACCTACGCGCCCCTGATCAAGTTGAGGCGCCAGAGGATATTGAGGACCGGCGAGTTGCCATATATCGGGACCTGATTTACAACAATATCGAATCTTTTATTGCCAGTGGTTTCCCTGTATTACGCAGCCTCTACAGTGATGAGCACTGGCACAAAATGGTGCGTGATTTTGTTCAGCACCACACTTCCAAGAGCCCCTACTTTCTGCAGATTAGTGAGGAGTTTCTCACTTACCTGCAACAGGACAGGGAACCACGAGAGGAAGACCCAGCGTTTCTATTGGAGCTGGCTCATTATGAGTGGGTGGAGCTGGCGCTGGATGTGAGTACTGAGGAGATTCCCACCGACCTGGATCGCCAGGGAGATTTATTGACCTCTATTCCGGTGGTCTCACCGCTGGTGTGGAGTCTCAGTTACCGTTTCCCGGTGCACCGTATCGGTCCTACCTATCAGCCCCAGGAGCCAGCTGATTCTCCCACCTTCTTGCTGGTCTATCGCGACCTTAGCGATGAAGTCAGCTTTATGGAAATCAATGCAGTAACCGCACGACTATTGCAGTTGGCCTCAGAGGGTGATGTCACAGGGGAGCAGTTGTTGGCACAAATTGCTGCCGAGCTACCGCAAGTCGATAGCGAAGCCCTTTTCGGCTTCGGTATTGAGTTACTCCAGAAATTACTGGGTAACGGAGTGATCGCTGGTTTGCGGCCTCTGGCGACAGAGTAGATCGGCCGGGCCTAGGATTTCTGGCGCAAATTACCTTTCTGTGACAGCGTGTGCTTGCCTGAAACTGCGGCATCTTTGATGAATACCAGCTGCTATGCTGCCGAGGGTGGTTTACAGTTTGCGGGGGCGTTAGAATCCTTGACCTTGAAATTTGTTAGAAGAGGAGCAGGGTTTTGCTAGGACGCAGAGATTTATCGCCCTGGTTGATGGCCGCAATACTGGCCATCTCCCCCATGGGCGCTTTGGCGACACAGGACCCATTTGGTGACGCCGCCACTCCCTCAGCCCAGCCTGAGGCGGTAGAGCAGAATGACGTTAGTGGTGAATCCAATGGTTCACTACTGGATGAGTATGGCTTTGACCCCGCGGAAGAATTTGAGAGTGAGGAAGGTGAAGACTTTTCTCTTCGCGATCCCTGGGAGGGATTTAACCGCGCCATATTCAGCTTCAATGACGGTGCGGATCGCTATGTGCTAAAACCGGCGGCTGTGAGTTATCGGCAGATTACCCCGATATTTGTACAGCAAGGTGTAAGCAACTTTTTCAGTAATCTGGCTGAAGTGACCAATACCTTCAATGGTGTGTTACAGGGCAAGTGGGGCCAGGCGGGTAATGACGCCGGTCGTCTGCTAATCAATACCACCATTGGTATTGCCGGTCTTTTTGATGTTGCCAAGCATATGGGCTTGGAGAAAGGTGACGGTGAGGACTTTGGCCAAACTCTAGCGGTTTGGGGGGTACCCTCTGGTCCCTACCTGGTGTTGCCACTGCTAGGGCCCTCGACGGTGCGGGATACGCCAGCTAGAGTGGTGGATTACTACACCAATCCTCTGACCTATGTGGAGCACGATCCCACTCGCTATACGCTTAAGGCTACCGATATTATCCAGAGTCGCGCTAGCCTGCTGAAGGCTGAATCCCTTCTGCAGGGTGATCGCTATATTCTGCTGCGCGACGCCTACCTGCAGCGCCGCGACTTCTTGATTGTGGATGGTGAAGTGGATGTGGATACCGCGACCGAAGCTGCCGAGGCAATCGATCAGGGGGAAGTCGAAGAGTCCAGTGACTACTGAGCAACAGCTAGTTAACCCTCTTTCCAAAAGAGCCTGCCATGGCCGGCCCCAGTAGCCTGTTACTGACCGATGATGAGCGCTCCCGCAATTTCTTGCGTGGAGCGCTTTCGCGTCAAGGGCTTTCAGTTGCTGTAGCTGATAGTGGCCAGCAAGGCATAGAACAATTTACTCCCGAACTGTTTCAGCTGGTTATCGTCGATCTACTCCTGCCCGATATGGATGGGTTGGAGGTACTGCGCAAAATCAAGCTCCGCTCCCCGGCGACGGCGGTTGTAATGATTGCCGAGCAGGGTGAGCTTCACGAAGTATTACAGGCCATGCGTCTGGGGGCCTGCGATTATCTAATCAAACCCATTCAACAGGCTGCATTGATCGATAAAGTAATCTGCCGTATCACCGGCGCGGAAAACCTCGCCCAGCAGAATATTGAGTACCGCAACACCCTGGAGCAGCGCAATAGCGAGCTGCGAGAGCACGTAGAAGTATTGCGCCGTGATCAGGAGGCCGGTCGCTTGCTGCAGCAGCACCTGTTGCCACGCAGTCCCTATTTTTATCCCGGCGGCGTTGAGGCCGCCTACCGCCTGATCCCCTCTCTGTATCTCAGCGGCGATTTTGTCGATTACGGTTTGTTCGGCGAGCGCTTTGTGGCGTTTTATCTGGTGGATGTCTCCGGGCATGGGGTGTCCTCCGCACTGGTTACGGCACTGATCAAAAACAGCGTGATGCATCGCCTGCGTGAGCGCCCTTTGTTTTCCCAACTGGAGTCCCTGGACTCCGACTTGTTGGAAGTTTTGGAGTTGATTAACCGTGAGCTCTTATCCACAGGTATGGGTAAGCACGCCAGTATGTTTATCGGTGTGGTAGATACCGCCGCTAGCCAACTGCACTATGCCGTCGCCGGACAGATTCCCATGCCAGCGCTTGCCAGTGCCGCTGGCGCCGACTGGCTGCCGGGCAAGGGGCGGCCCTTGGGCATTTTTGAGCGGGGTGACTGGCAGGTAATGTGTGCCGAGCTGCCCAGCAGTTGGCGGTTGGTGGCCTGCTCCGATGGTGTACTGGAGTTACTCGAAGGCGATTTACTGCAAAAAGAAGAGCGGTTACTAGAGTTGATAAGCGCTACGGGCGGTGAGTTGGGAGTACTGTGTGAGAGCCTGAAAGTGGACACTTTTGGCGCATTACCCGATGACATTACAATTCTTACCCTTGCCCACGTTTAGAGGTGGCATTTCTGCGACTAAATAGTCGAATTTCATGCCCTAGCACTCTTGTCAGTCCCAGCAGTCAGGAGTAAGCTCCGCCCATCCTATGCACAAAAGTGCCGAGGCGGCAAAACCGCCGCAAGCATTTTGCTCTACCAGTGAACTTTCGCCATCCAGTACACTTTAATCCACTGAGTGTGTTCGGGTGAGCCAGGGGTTGTTATGCAGTCCGGGCAAATTATGGTTGGGGCCCACCAGGGCGTTTACATCATTAAATTGATGGGCGATGTTCGCCTCAACCTATGCACTTCTTTCGATAGTTTTATCGATAATATGTTTGCAAGCAGTGACTTTGCCGGTGTGGCCTTTGACCTACACGGTGCCGAGGGTGTGGATAGCACAACCCTGGGGCTGATGGCCAAGATCGCGATTCGCGCCCAGGAGCGCGGCTGCCAGAAGCCCTTGGTATTCCTTGCCGATAGGGGTATTCAGCACCTGCTAGATGCGATGGGTTTCGATTCCCTGATGGAAATCAGCGATGAGAAACGTGATTTCTCCGTGGAGACAACTCCGCTAGTCTGTAAAACCCCGGATGAATGTGCTGCTCGGGAGAAGGTGCTAGAGGCACACCGGGTGCTGATGAGTATGAACGAGCAGAATGCGGAAACCTTTCGCGATCTGGTCCATACCCTCGAGCTAGAATGTGGCTCTCACGGCAAGTCTTCCGCGCACCTGCATTGAGATTTAACAAACACCCTCCTACAAAGTTTTAACATCCCGGCAAAACTTTTCAGCTACCCCGCATATCTCTAGCTTCCGCCCGTGCGCGGGTAAAGAGTCCGTGGGGAAGGTAAATTAACTCGGAAACCCGGCGGATTAGATGTTCTTCAAAAGCCTCGATCACATCGTCGGAAAAAGCCACCTGCCACATCTGCCGAACCAGCAGGTACTTGTCTCGCTCGCTGAACTGGTCATTGACGGCCTGGGTAAACTCAAACAGGGAAGTGGCTCGCTCCCTTTGCTCTATGGCTTCATCAATAATCTCTGCCGCCGCATGGCTGCTCAGCGCGTAGTGTTGGCAAAGTAGTTCGATCAAAGTGTTACGTTCGCGCGGGTCTAGCTTTTGATCCACAGTAGCCACCTCAACCAGTAAGGCGGCACTAATCATTCGCACGTCTTTTTCATCGTGCATTTCAACATCGGCACTGTTGCCAATCTGTTCAAACAGCTTACGGATTTGTTGCAGCATCAGTTTCCCGGCGTCCCATCACTTGGCTCTGCAGCAGCATTTCGAGCCGCTCCTGGTCTTTGACAAAATTACGGATACCCTCGGCGAGCTTTTCTGTGGCCATGGCATCACTGTTGAGTTGGTAGCGGAATGCTGCTTCGCAGAGTCGCCCCTCAGGGCGTGGCAGCGGTTCGTTGACCGTGGGAAGCCCACCAACCAATAAACCCTCGCTCTCTTCCAGAGACTGGAGCAGCTGAGGGCTGATGGTTAAGCGATCGCATCCGGCCAGCGCTTCGATCTCCTCCGTGTTGCGGAAGCTGGCGCCCATCACAATGGTGGAGTAGTCGCGCGACTTATAATAATGATAGATATTGCGTACCGACAGTACACCGGGATCCTCTTCACCGCTAAAGGCTTTGCGGTCTCCATTGGCTAGATGCCAGTCGAGGATGCGGCCCACAAAGGGAGAGATCAGTGTTACTCCAGCTTCGGCGCAGGCAATCGCTTGGCTCAAACAGAACAGCAGGGTGAGGTTGCAGTGAATGCCCTCCCGTTCCAATATCTCTGCTGCTGCTATTCCCTCCCAGGTGGCGGCGACTTTAATTAGTACTCGCTCCCGGGCTACGCCTTCGCGCTCGTATAGGGCCACAAGGTGTCTGGCGTAATCAATAGTGGCGCGGGTATCGAAAGACAGGCGCGCGTCCACCTCGGTAGAGACTACCCCAGGGATCAATTGCAATATTTCACTGCCGATACTGACAGCCAGCTTGATTGCAGCCAGCCGCGCTGTTTCAGAGGAGTTAGCGCCACTGTGGTGGTGAGTTGCCCAGTCCAGTGACTCTTGGATCAGGCCCTTGTATTGGGGCAGTTGGGCAGCCTTAAAGAGTAAAGAGGGATTGGTGGTGGCATCCTGGGGGCGATAGCGGCGTATGGCATCAATATCGCCAGTATCTGCTACCACCTGGCTGCGCTGTTTGAGTTGATCCAGTTTATTCATCGCGATTCCCTCGATAGTATTTGGCTTCCCTTCCTATGAAATACTGGCCTTCCAAGTTAAGCCGCTTGGGTGACCAGTGACAAAGCTTGCTCCACAACCTCAGGCCCTGCCCCTTTCTTGTGAGCATTTTCACTCAGATGACGACGGAAACGGCGTGCCCCGGGCAGGCCCTGAAAGAGCCCGAGCATATGCCGGGTAATATGGTTGAGGCGTTGACCACTTGCCAGTTCTCGCTCGATATAGGGCAACATCTGCTCGACCACTTGCGCGGCATCGGGTCCTTCATTTTCTCCAAACAACACACTGTCCACTTGTGAAAGAAGTGCTGGGGTCTGATAGGCGGCGCGACCGAGCATAACACCATCTACCCGCTGTAAATGTTGCTGGCATTCTTCCAGAGAATTAATGCCACCATTAATGATGACTTGCAGCTGTGGGTAATCCTTTTTCAGCTGGTAAACCATATCGTAGTTAAGCGGTGGGATTTCGCGGTTTTCCTTTGGGCTGAGGCCCTGCAGCCAGGCTTTGCGGGCATGGACGATAAATGTCTCTGTGCCGATGGCTGCCTGCGCCTCCACAAAACGGGTCAGGCCAGGGTAGTCTTCCATATCGTCTATACCGATACGGTGTTTGACTGTGACCGGAATAGACACTGAGTCACGCATTGCAGATAAGCCGGCAGCTACAACATCTGGTTCCGCCATCAGGCAGGCGCCAAAACGTCCAGACTGAACCCGGTCACTGGGGCAGCCGCAGTTGAGGTTGATTTCCGCATACCCCCACTCCTCGGCAATTCGTGCGCACTCCGCCAGCTCGCGCGGGTCGCTACCGCCGAGCTGCAGGGCGACAGGTTGTTCGGCAGCGTCAAATTGCAGGTGGCGCTGGCGATCTCCGTGCAAAATTGCCCCAGTGGTCACCATTTCGCTATAAAGGCGAGCGCATTTACTCAGTAGGCGCCACATATAGCGGCAGTGACGGTCACTCCAATCGAGTAGTGGCGCGGTGCAAAAGCGGTGGGGACTGTAATCAGACATAAACTACGATGTAAAAGACTAATAAAAACAGAGTAGCCCGCCATTATATGGGATGTAAAACAAAGACCCCATAGTGTTAGGGTACATTGCATAAAAGAGAGGGGGCAGAAGTGGGCTAGAGGGTGGCTCAATATACTTGAATGCTTTATAAAAAACTGAGTGACAAAGTTAGCTCGCCCTCAGAGTGAGAAATTAAGGTAATTGGGAGTTGGTAGGAGTAATTCAATCAATATCTTAACTCTGTAAATTCGTATTTAATATTTTCTTCCAGTTGCTTATCGATTTGTACCTTTTAGAAATCAAAAGGGTTTTATCTTCTCGCGACAACGTTAAGAAACAGTCATATATAACACTTGACTTAAATCTCTAAAGAGTGGATTTTTTGTACTTTGGTGCGAGATGGGTTAATAATTGGTCATGTAAATTTCAACCATATCGCACTTGTGAGTACTACCTCTTGTTACTTATTGTGTAGTGCTTCAGGGAGTAATTGGTATTAGCAGAAAAATAATAATTAGACTAAGTTCAAGTGATTAAAAGTCTTGGTTGCAACAGTGGAAACCATACCATCTTCGATGGTCAATTTTTTATGCAAATTAAAAAGTGAAAATTGGTATTGGTCCAGCTTTATTGGTTGTTAAGTATAAGAGTGAAAAATGTTCAGTATAGATATTACAATGTCACCGTCTAAAGATGAATCCAATATATTAAGTCAAGGTATTATCGACTTTAACCAAGCAAGTGTTCCTGGGCTTGAGCGAAATGAAGATGAGGTTAAATTTACAGTTTTTGCTAGAAATTCCTCTAATGAGATAATTGGTGGTATCCGTGCTTCTTGTTATTGGAATACTTTGCATATTGAGTTGCTTTGGCTTTCGGAAGAGTGCCGAGGCCAAGGTGTGGGTGCGGAACTTGTAAAAAACGCTGAACTTTTCGCAAGAGAGAAAGGGTGTGAGAAAGCATTGGTTGAGACAACAAGCTGGCAGGCAAAGCCATTTTATGAAAAAAATGGCTATGAGCACATGGCAACCTTGTCCGGTCGCCCCAAGGGGCAAGCATCGCATTATTTATCTAAAACACTATAAATGGATCTAGGTATTTACAGACTTCTAAATGCTGTTTAGATAATTTTAAAGATTGCGCTCCCTTTCTGAGGTGCTGGACGTATTAATGTGTGAGGAATAGTTTTCGCTTGGGGGGCCCTTACCTTGCAGGGTGGCTTGTAATTTTTTGGCCAGCTTGCGTGCGGTGGCGCGGTAGCTGGTAAGCTTGCCGCCGGCGACCGCGAGAATACGCGGCTTGCGCTCATTATCACAGCAAATCATGGATTCCCGCGAGCGGGCGAAAGGACTTTTTTCCGCTTCCGGTAGAACCCGCAATCCAGCATAGCTATCACATATATCCTCCACCTGTAGGCTGCGTGTCTGGGAAAAATACTGCTGTACCGTACGTAGCAAATAAGCCTCCTCTTCCATGGTGGGAACCACTTCTCGTGGATCGCCGAAGAAGGGGCGCTCTGTGGTGCCAACTAAGGTTTTGTCTTGCCACGGCATTACGAAGACCGCTCGATGATCCTCGGCTTCCACATAGAAGATCTTATTGCCGAGCGACAGTGGCAACAATATGTGGGTGCCAGCGACAAGGTCTATAGGAGGTAGGGTTACAGAGGGAGAACAGCGCGCGTTGGTGGTCGCTACCCAGGGGCCGCTGCAATTAACCAGGGCGCGGGTGTGTAGAGTATTGAGTTTGCCGTCGGCAACGTAATCAACCCGCACCCCCTCCTCGGTAACTTCCGCCCCAACTAAACTGCCGGGACAGATGATTTGCGCACCATGCGCAATTGCTGAGGCGACTACATCACGGGTTAGGGCGGCATCGTCTGTTTGCGCATCGTAATAGCGAAATACTGCGAGTAGATCCTCTTGCTTGAGGCCAGGTAGGGTATCCCATTCGGATTTGGGTAAAGCGCGAAAGCGCGAGGCCTCACTGCCGATGCCCGAGAGGAGCGCGTAAAGGCTAAGCCCCAGTCTGACCATCCATGGTGGACGCTTGCTGTCACGGTAAATAGGAATATAGAAGGGCACCATACGCACCAGCTGCGGCTTATTTTCCAGCAGCCAGTGACGTTCGCGCAGGCACTCATAGACAAGTCGGAATTGACCGCTCTCGAGGTAGCGCAGGCCCCCATGGATAAGCTTGGATGAGCGTGAGGAGGTGGCTGCGGCGATACCGAGCTGTTCCAGAATCACGACTGAATGCCGTTCCTTGGCCAGGGCCTCTGCGGTGCCTGCGCCAAGAATTCCCGCGCCAACTACCAGTACATCAAAATCCGTAGACATCACTCGCTTCCCAGGAGCGCATCAATAGTGGCAGGTTGCCGGTGAGGATATGGTGCGCACCTCGCTTTCGCCAGAGTACAGCTTCTTCAGCAGAGTTAATTTCATAGACAACCCACTGCCAGGGGCCAGGGGGTAATTCTTCGCAATCGACGAAGCTGTCGCGAATCAGCAGAAACTCCGGGGCGAGAGTAACGATATCGGCAGACAGGCAGCGTGGAACGCTGTTGATTTGCAAGGCCACTCTATGCCAGCCCATGCTGCGGGCGGCCCGAAGACTGCGACAGTCTTTTGTGAGCAGCGCGAAGGACTCGCGTTCGTTACGCATTAACTCCATGAGCTTCTTTACCACGGCTGTAAAACCCATGTTGGTGATATTGGCTGCGGAGATGCCTACAAACCAATCCAGGTGCCGGTGACAGCTGGCCCAGTCCACCAATTTTATAAAGGAGTCGATAGGTAAGCGGTTGAGTTGGGAGTCCCTTAGATCGTGGAAGAAATGTTGGCGCTTATCACTTGGCATAGGCAGTGTATCGCTATGGTAGCACCAGGGAGTGCCATCCAAGCTAAAACGGACATCGCACTGAATGGCGCAGGCGCCCAGATTATGGGCCGCTTCGAAGGCGGCGATGGTATTCTCCGGGTGGCGGGTTTTGTCGCCTCGGTGCGCGATTAGCATGTGTGTCAAATCCGGAAAGCAGGCGTTATTGTCGAGTGGATATAGGCGCTTAGGCGCTCTGAAACCCAAGGGTCAAATGACCCAGGCTGGAATTGGGTCTTACAGGAAAAATAGACCCTGGAGAGGTTGTTGCAAGTAGAGTTGGGCGGAAATTTCAATGCTCAAGTGCAGTCCTCAAGACTAGGGAATAGCCAGCTAAACTTAAGGTGTGCCCTTTAGATGTCTGTGCAGCTGTGGCATAACTGCGCTGTTAAAGAGGTATATAGCCCCCGTGAGTAGTAAAAGACGTATTCTGCTTTTGGCAATTTCCACCACTGTGCTAGCGTTAGCGGAGCATGTACAGTCTGCAGGACAGACTGCCCAGGCAACTTCACAGATAGTGCTGAGTTTTACACCTCAGGTGCAGTGGCGTTATGAGCGAAGCAGGGAATCGGCAAGGTTTTGTCTACGCAACATACCGGCCAAACATTTTCGTTTAACAAGCGAAGCTCTGCTGTCTTCCTCTGAGCAGCGTGTATATTATTCAGGTGCTGATAAGTGCCTGGAAACAAAGTCCATTGAGAACTTTTCGGGAGTGATGATTTCAGCGGAGTAATCATTTCAAGAACAAATCATTTTTGAATGACTAGCTCTAAGTTAATTCTTTTGTATGGGGGTGAATTTCTGTAGGACTCCCTGAGTTGGAACAGAAATATGGCCAGAGTATTACAAACAGCCATATAAATTCGATGAATGCAGTTTTTAAAATAATGGTTAATTTAGGTGGATGATAGAGCGATGAAAAAAATACTGCTCTCTTTCTTGTTGCTATTGGGGCAGCCCGCACTGGCAGCTATGTCCCTGGATAAAATAATTTTTTATCTTGATGATGCTCCCAATGCGCGTGATGACGTGGTTATCACTAATCCGGATAAAGAGACCCTGTATGTACAGACAGAAATATTTCGGGTAGATAACCCCGGGCTAGATAACGAAGAGCGCATTCGAGTGATTAACCCGGATGAATTCAGGTTGTTGGTGAGCCCGGCCAAGGCCATATTGGCGCCAGGAGAGAGGAAACGTTTTCGTCTAATGGCGTTGGATAGAGATTTAAAGGAAGAGAAGGTCTACCGGGTTACCTTCAAGCCAGTAGTTGGGGAGGTCAAGTCGGAGCAAACCGCACTAAAAATTCTTGTGGCCTACCAGGCATTAGTATTTGTGCAACCTGAAGATGGAAGTTACCAGCTGGAGTTACAGGCTGACGGAAGTCAACGCTACTTAAAGAACATCGGAAATATCAATGTTGAAGTGGTTGAGGCCCGCCATTGCCCAAGCGAGGGTGAATGTCAAAAGCTTGATATTTCAGGTCGTTTGTATTCTGGAACAAGCCTGACGTTAGAGGACCTTCCCACCGAAGGGGAACTAGAGCTCTTTTTAAGAGGGCGTGATAGCGAGCGAGTGCGGCTTCCTTTGGGCAGTTAAGGGTCAGTTAGCTAAGATTTTTACTGACTAGGTGATATAGAATAAATACGATAAGGGGATATCTAAGACCTGGTTTGGTATCCCTCTTATAATATCGAAAGTTTATACCTGATTTACAGCATTGAAATTTTTTCAGTTTAAAGAAAAAGTCCATTTTTGTTTTATGCCTGGGGTTAAATCTAAACCAATCGTTCAAACTCTAAATGTACTGCTTGTATAGGGTATAGCTAAGCGGAAGTTCTCATTAATCATGGCTATTAGTATTGGCTACTGGCTAGTAACTGTCACGGTAAGGACGTCTGTATATTTGGATTCTGTTGCACGTTCCCAGTAAGGAGATGGTACTCTAATAGTAATTCTGGTATTGTCGCCAAGGCATCCCTCTGGGGTTGTGCGAGCATAAATACCGGGAATATGCCCGGATGCGTTGAGGTTTTTGAGCGCTCTCCCCTGTGCATTATTAGAAAAGCTGGCCATATAGGGCAATTCTTCTCTTATGCCGGTGAGCATAAACATTTCTTCTTGGAGGCTAGTGGTAATGCGCCCGCTATTACCAGCGATGATGCCGCTGCTACTGGAAAGGGAGATGGCGTAATGGCTAAAGCCGTTGCCAACAACGCAAAAATCTTCATGACCAACTATATCCTGTCCCGGTGAGATTCCTGTATCACTAAGAAATATATTGTCGAGTTGCAGGATCTTGATTGTTGGTTCAATTGTTAGTTCTATGGAAAAATTAATTTCCTCAGCTTTGCCTGATTCCTCTTGAATAGCCTGCAATTGAAAATTCCCTCGGTAACTGCTGGAGGTGAAGTTTCTATTCCCAACTAACTTTACTTTAAGGTCAGCATTGAAATCGCTTATGCTGCCGGGTATGTCCTGATAAGTTTTACCAGGGCGAAAAGTAAAGTATTTACGATGAGGGGCAGATAAAGCTAAAGATAAATCTACGGTATCACCATTATCGGCGTATAACCTATAATAACCCTCATGCTCTGGCTGAATCTCCAGTGAAAAAGGTGAGGCTGCCCCGAGTTCCTGGCTGAGGAATGTGAAGCTAATATTCTGCTGTTGTGCTTGGTTGTTGATCGTGTGCCATCCAGAGAGATTGCAGATGCGCAGGTAAGTGTCACCTTGGCAGCTGGCAAGGCTGCTATTTGGCAGATAGAGAAGAAAAATTAGTATAAGAAAATTTTTAATAAACTTTCTTGATTTTTTATTGGGTGTCATTTGTTTTAGCAGTCTGTGAGATTTGACAGTTGGCTGAACTTTCATCAATAACCCCGAGGTTTAACCAGTCTTCACTGGACTCCACAACCTCAACTTTGGCATTACAATCAAGCCAGGTGACTTCGAGATGTGAAGGGGGCTCGTCAGAAAGAGGTATTTCCAATTGAAAAACACCAAAGCTATCTGTGAGTGTTGACTCTCCTTCAATGGAAATTAACACATTGTCTAACCCCTGACCCTTAGCCATAACTCGACCTATGGTCAGATAGACAGGTTGAATCTTGTAAGTAGCGGTGGTCACGCTGCCAGGATAAAGTGTCACTTGATCGGTATTTTCACGGTAGCGAAAGAAACCATCCCCTAGAGGACGAAGTGATATATCGTAGCTTTTAAATGGGTGAAGATTGATCACGGACCTACTATCGCCTTTCGCATAACCTTGGCGGCTACCGTCGATTAATACTTCAAAGTTTTCCCGTTGGCTGCCTTCAATATCTACAATGATGGCACTTTCCAATGAGCGTTCACCGCCCCAGGCTATATGGTCCTTTGTGGCAATGATATTGGTGTTAAAACTCCCAATATAATTTGTAGAGCGGCTATTGTTAACGTCACTATGACTAATGGTGGAGCTGATAAAACCATATTTTCCAGCAAGTCGACTATAGCTTCTTAAATAGTAATCTTCCGGCGTTGCTTCTATAGTGAACTCCTGGTTTACTTCTGCTGCCCAGCGGTCGGCATCACGCCAGCGAGTTTGGACTTCTAGATATTGGTTGTCACCGCTTCCTTGTTGGCGCTCACCACGTAGGTTAAAAGAGTTTTGCCAATTTTTATTGGTTTGAAGAAGTTCAATACTCAGCAGTGTATATTTTTCCCCGTCAGCGTCACTGTAGGCCAGATTGGCTGTAGCTTGCCATTTTCTTCCTCGAAATATATTCCTACGATATTCCAAGGTCCTAAGTTCTTGGGCTTCACTGAATTGACTGTCCAGAGAGAGTGAGTCAGTGTAATTTCCCGGACTTCGATTGCGCTTACTGCGCCTTAGCGTTAGGTTTCCACCAAAAAGTGGGGCTCTCAGGCTAATACTGCTTTGAGACAACCTATTGCTTAGCAGGGTATATCTATCGGGCTTTACATCATTTCTCTGCTCATCAATCTTGATCCGATAGGCGCTCAACATTGCATAGGGCGTTTTTATCAGAGCCTGTAATTTATAGGCATCTAGACCATTGGACTCCCTAGCCATAGAGGGAGAGAGTTCTAAATAAGAGCTTACCCAACGGCCACCAACCTCCATAAATTGCTGACCTTCTGTAGCTGCTAGTGTAGAGAAAACGCCAAAATTTTTTGAAAGGCGGCGGGCAATATATCCTTGCAGTAACTCTTGCTGATAATGATCCGGCATTCCGGAGGATATTTCAGGTTTTACTGGCATTCCTCCCTGCAGGCTCCAGCGCCACTCACCCGGTGCGGGCAGTTGTGAATCCTTGGTAAAAAATTCAGTAGTATTATTAATTAATCTGCCAGCTTCGTCGTAAATACGAATTTCTATGTTGTAAGCGCCATGTGGTAAGGTGGTGGTATCCAGTAAGTGATTTCCAGCTTCCATTAAATCGGAGTGAATCATACGACCATCTCGGTACAGTTCCACCCGGCCACGCACTGGCATGTTTATTTCTACCAGGGCGGAGTGTTGATAACCGATGTCTGTGCGGCTGTACTGAGAGTCACGGAGCTCAAATCCGTAGAGACGATGTAATGATTGGAAAGTACTGAAATTTCCTTTTGGTTGCAGTAATCCCAGGCTATAGGCTTTTCCGCGGAAGTCCCTTTCCCAATGCAAGCTACTGACACGAGTACCAATTTCGTTGGCTGTGTACCAATCCCCGTAAATAGCGCTCTCACCAAATCCAATAATGCTGGTAGCAGATAAAGTAGTTTGTGTGTTGCTGTCTACTTCATCGCTTTGTGCTCCCGACCAGGAACCACTGATATTTTGCACAATGGAAAAACTATTGCTGGCTGGGGGCAAGTATCGGTCGGTCAGGGCCTCTTGTTGAGGAAGTAGCTCTGGTGAGAAAAAAACATCCAGTCGATACCTCTCTTCGTCATAGATTACTGCGAAGTATTCTGGATTTATAAATCCACAATCTGTTTGGGAGTTATCACGACAAATTCGATCACTATTTTTTTCCAGTGAAGCCTGTAATGAAAGCAGCAGGCGCTCGGGGTTTAGGCTGACAGGGAGAAGCTTGATAGCCTCCTCAGGTTCTACAAAACGCACGAATTCAGGCTCGGCAATAATTAGCGCCGAGCCCAAACTGCGCCCGCCATAGTACAGGTCTGCCACAATCCTTTGGGGCTTGGTTAGATCTGCAAAACCTGCAGGTACATCTGTGCTTACGAGATGCATTGGTTCTGTTGATACTGCAGTTGTATGCCAGAGCCATAGCGGTAAGAGCATCCAGGGAAACTTCCCGACGTTGCTTTTATTTACCATTACCATAGGGAGGTTGTTCCCTGACCAAAATTATATTTTATTATTTCTATTGGTTATTCTGACGTAACTGTCACTGTCAAAACGTCGGTATATATAGTGCCGCTTAAAACATTGGGATTTTCCCAATTTGCATTTGGAATTAATACTTCAAAGGTGGAGTTATCTGGAGCTCCATTACAGTTGCCAGGATTTTGAAGAATTTGTCCGTTCAGGGCTACACCTTCATTTGTGGGAGAAAAGCTTCCTCCCGAAACATTTCTAAAGCTAACTTGGTAGGCGATATCCGTGGAGCCATTACTTAGTATGTATGCACCGTCTCCATTGAGGCTGTCAAATTGAATCTCGAAGTTTGTGAATCCAATACCTCGAATACAAAAATCCACCCAGCCCTCGGCATCAGTACTTGGGGCGGGGTCTTCAAAGGTGAGGTTTTCGAGGCCATTTATATCAATCGACTCATTAAACTTTAGCATTATTTCTGTATTGGCCTGATCAGTGGCTGCTAGGGCAAATTGTGCCCCAACGGTGGATATAGCAGCCATCGCCACAGGGATGACACAACCTCTTAACATGTGCTTCATTATTGATGTCCTTTTGTTAAGTGTGAGCGGAGAAGGGTATAGTTGATCTTGCGGCTAAAAGAATAGGGAAAATTTCCCAGTGGGTCGGTAGAAAATAGTGATAATTTCTTATTTTTGGATAAATGGTGCGCCTGAATTGTCACAATATTTGCTTGCCTGGATTTGAGGGGTTTTTAGAGTATTTAAAATGCCGTTTTATATGAATCAAAAGTTCTTATGCGGCGCCCATGGAATTTGAGAGGGGTGTTAGCAGAGCGATTCCCATAGAAGCGCTAATGAGGGAGGTGTATAAGAGTTTTGATGGATTAGCGCCAGCTAATGGAGTTTTTTTGGTTGGCGTAATTATTTTATTTAATACTAAAGTTGTTTTACAAAGCTGGCGGTCAGTAAGAAGTTGTAAAAGTTATTATTGGCTACTAACCGTAATTGTCAGTACATCAGTATATACAGGTTCCCCGACCTGTTCCCAATCTGAGGGAGCAACTGAGATAGATACTCTGGCGTTATCAATAGTACAAGCTTCATCTGATTGTCTAGTAAATGACCCCGCGATATCACCCTGACTATTAGGACTATTGAACGTGTTGCTGTTTAACGTATTACTAAAGCCAACCGAATAGGTAATATTTTCATTAACACCTTTAAGGGAAAAAGGCTGATTCCCAGTTCCACCTGTGCTTCCATTACTGCTAGATAAATTTACGGTATAGCGGTCAAACCCAATACCGCCAATACAGAAAACTTCCTGTCCTTCAATTGCCTGGCCGAAGGAAATACCCGAGTTGCTGAGATTAATATCCCCCAGGTTACGAATTGCAATACGGGGCTCTACCTGTAAAACAATATCAAACTCTACTGTTTCGCTATCAACAAGGAAAATAAGGAAGTACTGCTCTAGGGTGATTTGAAAACTACCATTGTAGCGATTAGAGGAGGGCGTTTTAGTATCGTCTATGTTCAGGGTTAAGGAGGCGTTGACATCATTGCTACTACCGTTAAAGGGGCCAACGAGATTGTTCAGTGTGAGTAGCTGTGCATCACTATTGCTGGGGTTTAATGTAAAGGAGATATCCAAAGTGTCGCCATTGTCGGCAGTTAGAGAGTAAGTGCTACCACTTAAAGGAGTGAGCTCCGCGTAGTAAGCTAGGGCGCGGCCACTGAATGCGCTGCGACTGCGCAAGGTGAAGGGAACTACTTGGCTATTGGACTGGTAATTTAGGGTGTGTGTGCCGCCCAGATTACAGGTGCGCAAGCTGTCATTGCTGGAGCAGCTTTGTGCCTTGGCCGGATTATGACAATGTAAAAAAAGAACACCCAGCCAAAGGAGTTTTCCAATTAAGTGTTTAATGCTGCGCACTGGTTAACCCCGCAGTAGTTTCGATGTGGCAGTTGGCCTTGGATTGTTCAATGCTGCCTAGATTCAACCAGCTATCCCCAGAAGATAGAATTTTTATGGGAACCTGACAGTGATCCCAAGTTAATGCTTGAGTAAGCAGGCTCTTCTTGTTGGTATTTATACCTAATTGGAAAACGCCGTACCGATCGGTGGTGGTACTGTGTTCACCGATAAATAATCGGGTATTAGGCAATCCCTCACCCATATCGGTTAGACGCCCCAAAATAAGCAGCTGTTGCTCTATCTGATAAGTTGTGGAACTAACATTACCGGGATATAGGGTGAAGGTTTTACTTTGTTCGCGGTAATCAAAGAAACCATTATCCAATGGGCGCAGAGACAAGTCATAACTCTGAAATGCCGGCAAGTTGATTACAGACCTATCACCGCCTTTGGCATAGCCGCGCCGGTTGCCATCAACTAATACTTCAAAATTCTGTTGGTCGCTGCCATCGATTTCAATAACTACAGCACTTTCCAGTGCGCGTTCACCACCCCAGGCGAAGGTATTTTCTGCAACAATTAGGTTGGTATTGAAGCCACCCAGATAATTGAAAGCCTTGCTATGGTTAACGTTATTAAAGCTGAGAGTGCTGTTTAAATATCCGAAGTGGCCGGCGAGATGGCTGCTGCTCTCAAGATAACGGCCATGCGTGCTTTTTTCTGCAGTGATTTGTTGCTCAAATTCCGCTGCCCATAGGTCCCTATCGTGCCAGCGACTCTCCAGGAGCAAGCGCTGTTCGTGATTGCTGTGATTACTGCGCTCACTGTGTAGATTGGCGCTGTGCTGCCAGTGTTTGGCGCGGCGTCGGAGTTCTATCTCCAGGCCAGTATACTGCTGCCCGTCGGCCTTATGGTGTGAGAAAGTGGCACTGCCCAGCCACTTAGCACTTTGTAAGAAGTTGCGTTTGAAGGATAGGCTGGTGAGCTTACTCGCATTATCTAATTTGTCGACTTGCTCTCCGGGCAACAAGCGATACCCGCTGTCTCGCTCACGCAAGCGCAGAGAGAGTTGCCCTCCCAGTAGATTGCTCTGTAGAGCCAGGCTGCGCTGCGAGTAACCTAGTGGTAGCAGTTGCAGACACTTGGTTTGATCAAAATCGGCAGCGTCATCCAGCCTGGTATCAATAGCACTCAGTGTGGCGAATGGGGTTTTCAACAGCGCCTGAACCCTGTGACCACTGCGTCCATCCTTGTTAGTCACTATGCTCGGCGAAACTTCGAAGAAGCCACCTATCCAGCGGGCGCCAATCTCGTAAAGTTGTTGCTCACGGGTTGAGGCTGCCGAGGCAAAGAACCCCAGATTGCCACTTAAGCGTCGAGCTATAGATCCCTGAGCCAGCACATCCTCGTAGCGCTCGGGTAGCGTCTGATAGTTACTGTAATTGTGCGCGGGTTGCCCTGCATAAAAATTCCAGGACCATTCCCCTGGGGCCGGTAGCAGGGAGTCTTTGGTAAAGAACTCTGAGTGGCTGTGCAGCGAGCGCCCCATTTCATCAAAAGTTCGCACCTCAATTTCGTAGGAACCATGCGGCAGGGTGCTGGTGTTTAGCAACCGGTTACCGGCCTCCAGCATTTCTGTGTGGATCAGCCGCTGATCCCGGTAAATTTCCACACGCCCGCGTACCGGCATATTGATTTCCAGTGGGCTGCCCTGCCGATATTTAATGTCTGTACGGCTGAGCTGGGAGCTGCGCATCTCTAACCCATACAGGCTGCTGTGGTTACCGAAATAGTGCCAGCCCCCTTGGGGTTGTAGTAAGCCAATCGAATAGGCTCTTCCACGATAATCCCTAGACCAATGTAGGGCACTAATCTGATTGTGCTGCGCAGTGGCAGCCGACCACTGGGCGTGTAGGGCGCTCTCGCCAAAGCTGATAATGGTGTTGCCATTCAAAGTGGCGTTCTGACTGTTTTTACCGAGATTACTCTCCACACCACTCCAGGCGCCACTGAGGTTTTGAACAATGGAAAATTCACTGGTGGAGGCCGGGAGATAGGGGTCGCTGATGGCGGCTTCTTGTGGCAATAACTTTGCGGAGAAAAATAAATCGAGCCGATAGCGGTTTTCATCGTAAATGACCGCCACCTGCTCAGGCACTAGATAGCCACACTTTCGCTGCCAGCTTGAACGACAGAGATACTGTGAATTTCTGGGCAAAGGCTTGGCCAGCGCCGCTATTACGGTCTCTCTATCTAATAATTTAGGTAGAAGAGGGAGCAATTGCTCTGGCTCGTCGAATTGGATATGGGTGGGGTTAACAGTAATTGGCGCTGCGCCTATTTGGCGGCCGCCATAGTAGAGGTCTGCCAATAACTGCTGTGGTTCGGTCAGTGAATCAAACCCTTCCGGTGCAGAGGTCTCCAGCAGAAAAGTGGCTGCTGTTGCTGCAAAGCAATCGGCGTGAATGGCCTGCGCCAGACAAAATGCCAGCGCATGCCATTGGTTAAGACGTCCTGCCATAAACTGCGATGGGTTTGGCTGGAAATCCTATCCGGCCACGCCACAAAATTATTCTGAGGCTACAGTGATCAGCAGCGTATCGGTGTAGCTGGTGCCATCCAGCACATCATTGGTCTGCCAAGCGCTATTGGCAACAGTGATTTGGAATCTGGCATTGTCGGAACCACTGCAAGAAGCGGCGTTACGATCTAGTCCAGTTAGTGGCTCACCCTCATTAACCACAGTAAAGGAACCGTTAGTGCTGTTGTCGAAGCCGACGCTGTAGGGAACGTCTAGGCCGTTGCCGGAGAGGCTGAAAGCCGTATCGTTATTGCCATCATTGCTTTCAAAGGTAATGCTAAAGGTGGGAAAGCCAAAACCGCCGATACAAAAGTCATCGCTGGCAACGGCATCGGTATCCAGGGCAGGGTTGGTAATTGTGATATCGCCGACATCGGCAATTACAATGCTCGGGTTAAAGGTAAGGGTGATATCACTACTGGCACTATTGGTGGCTGCCATGGTGGCGGCCGAAGCGCTGAAAAGCATGCCTGCTGCGAGAGCAGAGGCCAGTGAACGAACTACATTTTTGTGCATGGCGTATCTTCCTGAGCCGTTGGTTATCGTTCTGTGAAAAGCCGCTCGCGAAGATCCTGCACTTGTCAGGGGTAATGCGTTAGTCAAGCTATTCCATCTTTATGGCGGGGATCATACTTTTTTTGTGATTCAAGTCACGTCATTTACGGGTAATTTTCGATTTATGGCGCCTAAAAGATCTTATTAGCGACCAGCTTGTATCTGTGCCCGACGCGCGGCCAGCGCTATAATCCCGCGCCTTTAGAGTCCTTTATTTATCTTCAACCAGGTTTGTCATGACCGTAAGAACCCGAATCGCACCGTCTCCAACCGGTGATCCCCACGTTGGTACCGCCTATATTGCCCTGTTTAATCAGTGTTTTGCCCGCGCCCAGGGCGGCCAGTTTGTGTTGCGTATCGAAGATACTGACCAGCAGCGCAGCACCCCGGAATCCGAGCAGGCGATTCTCGATAGCCTGCGTTGGCTCGGATTGGACTGGCAGGAAGGTCCAGACGTAGGCGGTCCCCACGGCCCCTATCGGCAGAGTGAGCGCGGTGATATCTACAAAACTTACTGCGATGAACTGGTGCAGAAAGGCCATGCCTTTCACTGTTACCGCACCGCCGAAGAGCTGGAGCAGCTGCGTGAAGAACTGCGCGAAGCCGGCCGCACCTCACTGAAGCCCAGTGACCTGGCGCTGTCGGAAGAGGAAGTAGAGAAGCGTCGCGCCGCCGGAGCCCCCTATGTAGTGCGCATGAACGTACCGGAGAGCGGTACCTGTGTAGTGGAGGATCTGCTGCGAGGTACTATTGAGATCGACTGGGCCCAGGTCGATGCGCAGATTCTGCTCAAGTCCGATGGCATGCCCACTTACCACCTGGCCAACGTGGTGGATGATCACCTGATGGAGATCACCCATGTGCTGCGCGGTGAGGAATGGATTAACTCCGCACCCAAGCACCAGTTGCTATATGAATACTTCGGTTGGGAAATGCCGGTGCTCTGCCACCTGCCGCTGCTGCGCAACCCGGATAAAACTAAGCTGTCCAAGCGCAAAAATCCCACTTCTATTCTTTATTATCAGCGCGCCGGTTTTATGCCCGAAGCTCTGCTCAACTATCTGGGCCGTATGGGCTGGTCCATGCCGGATGAGCGCGAGAAGTTTTCTCTGGAGGAAATGCTCGAACATTTCGATATCCACCGCGTTTCCCTGGGCGGCCCGGTGTTCGATGTAGAGAAACTGTCCTGGCTGAACGGCCTGTGGATTCGCGAGTTGGAAAATGAGCAGCTTGCCGACCGCCTTATGGACTGGATGTTTAACCGCGAGAACCTGCTCAAGGTACTGCCCCATGCCAAAGAGCGTATGGAGACCTTCGGCGATTTCGCACCGCTGGTGAGCTTCCTTGCCTCCGGTAAGCTGCCGCTCACCGAGGAGAGCTTCAGTGGCAATAAGTTGGAGCTGGATGAGCAGAAGAAATTGCTGCAATTCGCCCTGTGGCGTCTGGAAGCCCTGCGTGCCTGGGACCGCGACAGTATTTTCCAGGCGGTGAAGACTCTATCCACGTCCATGGAGATTAAGCTCAAGGACTTCAACGCGCCCCTGTTTGTTGCCATTAGTGGCACCACCGCCTCCTTCTCTGTGATGGACGCCATGGTACTACTGGGCCCAGACCTCAGCCGCGCCCGCCTGCGCCAGGCCATCGATGCTCTGGGCGGCGCCGGGAAAAAAGTCCTCAAACGTTGGGAGAAAGAGTACGCCTCACTCCCCTAAGTACCCCACAGCCCCCGGTAGGGGGCTGTGCCGGCTAAGTTGCTAACTAATTGATTAAAAAGTTATTTTTTCTGTTGACAGGCGTCTAAACCTTGCTAAAATGCGCCTCGCTTTCAACGGAAACGTTAAGCAAAAAGGATTTGGGGCTATAGCTCAGCTGGGAGAGCGCAACACTGGCAGTGTTGAGGTCAGCGGTTCGATCCCGCTTAGCTCCACCAAATTTCCCTTGTCTATCAAGGGGTTGTGAGAAGAGGCTAATGACCTCTTATCCGGTGAATAAAAACCGGACAAAACTCACAAGAAAGAAAAAAGGGCCTTTAGGCCCTTTTTTTTCGTCTGAAATTTTACCTTTTCACAAAAAATCCCTTTTAGTCACTCGCTTGCCTGGATAAATATTGATTTCTTCTCATGTGCAACATCACGCTCTTTGCCTGGGTTAATTAGAATCAACAGCGTCTTCACTCACCCATTCACTGGTAGAGGTGCTATTCAGTTGGTTTTTTAAGGGGGCTCAAGGTGTTCTATAGCAGCGAAAATACTTGCACATAACGAAGTTTCTATTGAATTAATTTTTTGCGCATTAAGGAAGATGGTATGAGTGGTAAAAAATCATTTTATTTAGAGCTTGCACGGTTGGGAGAGGTTTTGTCGTTAATACAAGTCCTTGCATATCATAAAGGCACGAGTAGAAGCGAAGAGGGGGTGGGGGGACAGCTTCAAAGAAAACCAGAATCAGCAGGTTCATGGATAGAGTTGGCAGAGGCTCACCCTGAACTATTTCGTGTTCGTGTAAAGGAAGGAAGAAGAAAGCTTGTAGCTTTAGTTTCTGGATAAGTTCTTTCGAGCGAAAAGCTGGACAGTGGAGAAAGCGTGTCGCCGGTGCGAGGGCCCGAATTATAGAGCCGTGGCTTACATCTACAGAAAGGTGCTCCCTAACTTATTGGTTGAATTATGGGTAAAGTGTGTTTAAGAACGGGAAGTTGAGTCGGACGACTTGAGTCAGTGGCTCACTATCCCTGGTTGCTATTTAGACAGTGGTTTATAGCCTGCTGTAAATAAAGGCTTTTTTGTGGAGCTTGAAGCCTCCATCCCAGAAATAGTAGCCAAAAGGATAGTGAGCCCCTGGCTCTTTAATAAACTGTTAGGGCTATGGACAGATAATGCATCGAGCCATATACATCTTCTTCAGTATTCACTTGTTTTCTGGATGCACCATACAATCTGCTGATTTCAGTAAAGATGCTGAATATACACACATAGTGGGTCAATGTTATGAGTTAAAGCAACCCGCTTTCGTTTTCGAAGGACGTTGCGCTGACCTCACAGGATTCAATAACAATAGCGAGCTATGTAATAGTATCCAAGCACAAGGAGTGGGCGGTTTTCCTACCAGCTGGGCTGATTATCGAAAAGATCAAGCTTTTATTGATAGGCAACTATTTGATCGGCTAATTTTTGAAAAGCAGCGCTCGATGCTATTTCCATTAGAAGCAGGGTCAAAAATTTATATATCCAAACTCGTACATCATGGTTGGGGTACGGACGGAAGGTATTGGGTAGTTCGAGGAAAAAGCTTAATTAATGGCAGTGACATCGAGGTCGAGCTACCTTCATTCAGCTATGTACACAGTAAGCCTTATTGGGTCGATGGTAGAGCTCAAGTTTTTCTAGGTATAAACCCTAGTTTCTTGGTGCAGTGCAATGAATCGCCCTAACAAGCGGCTGTTGTCGCCCCTACGGGGTCGGGACGGTCTTTCCGCTGCGTCGCAGCTCCAAGCCCGCCCCAAAGCCGGGCGTTATACGCAATCGGAGAAGTAGTGGAAGTAAGGCGTAATAGTAAGAGGAAAATTCTAAAGTCATTTCTTGGCTGGCTTCCTCTTGCACTGGTGTCGCTTGTGTTCTACGGAATGATTTTTGTCTTGTTAATCATGTATCTTCTTAAAAATATATTTGGCATCGATGAAGCTTTGGCAAGGCAAATTGGCTGGGTTATAGGTGGTGGTCTTCTTGTATTGTCTGGCTATCTCTATCTTAGTTGGTTAACAAAATCACTTTCGTCTTATCAGTTGTCAATTATCAATGAGACATTAAGGGTCAAAGGCAAAGCCGGATGGAAATCTCTAGATATTGAGGTTCCTGTAAGCACAATACGCGAAATCAATATTGACCAAAGTGCAAACAAGGCAGAGAAGCTTTCTGCTGGCCGTGGAGCTATCCAAGATCAAGTGGCATCTAGGCTTAATTTTATTCCTGTATCAGGCAAGCCGTTTAAACTAGACTTTGCCGCCAAGGCTTTTGATAATGAATCTCTGTATGAGTTTCTAGTCTTTGCCAAAAGCAAGGGAATACAAACCAATGTCAGCGTATAACAAAGCCAAGCAGCATCGCCAGCAAAGCTGGCTGGACCTCGCTACGCTCGGCCGCTGTTGGCGGCGTTAGAAAAAATTTTCATTCACAGAAAGAGGAAAGATAGATGTTTAATAGGTTGATAATTGTATTTCTTGGGGTTTTGTTTTTTTCAGGCTGTGCAACCCAAAGCAATCATATGACAAGAGTTACACCGGAATCCGTTGTAACAAAACCTGAAGACGGTAAGGCGTTGGTTCATTTCATGAGGCCTTCCAATTATGGCGGAGCAATTCAGTCGACGATTTATAATGACTCTAATTATCTAGGTACAGTATCAGCGCAAACAAGAGTTGCCTACCAAGCGGAACCGGGCAAGCATATGTTTATGGTAATTGGAGAAAATGCAGATTTTCTTGAAGCGAATCTTTTGGAAAATAAAACATACTATGTTTTGGTGTCGCCCAGAATGGGAGTATGGAAGGCTAGGTTTAGTTTAAATCCTGCAAGTGGAGACGTATCTCAACAACAGATTGATAGCTGGTACAATAGCACGGCTGAAGTTGTGCCTAACGAGACTGGTTTAAATTGGGCAAAAAACAAAGCAAGTGAAATTGAAAAATTGAAATCTAAGTATCTGCCTAAGTGGCAACAGAAAGCTGAAAGTGATAAGCAGAGATTAGAGCCAGAAAGCGGCATATGATGTTTCTAGCTAAGTGTTGAACGTGGATCCAGCTACGTTCTACCAGCATGTGGCTCGCTTTCGCTCACGTTACCACACGCTGGTTTCGCTACACTGGGCCAGTTAACACGGCGTTAGTAGTGATACCAAAAATAAATTAGCCTAAACTTAGATGTTATATATACTAAAAAAAATTCTACATTTGATCTCTCTAGCTTCTTTTGCGGGCCTTCTGCTCGCATGCAGCGGTGGCAGCGGTGGCAGCGGTGGCAGCGGCGGAGATAGTTCTGATCCAGTAGAGATGCCCGCTGAAATAGAAAGCTTTACCTCCTCCGAAATACTTTCAATTGATCCTCCTTCTTTTGAAGTTGTTGTACGATTTTCACAGAACGTATCGCGAGAAGACGCTCTCGATATAGGAGTAAAAGTTGTGGTGGCTACCGATGGAGCTGGTGATATTATGGGGCAGGACTTTGCCCTATTTTATAATATGGATTGTCCAAGCGGCTATGAAGATTGCGATCAGACAGATTACTTCTTTACCTGGAGCTATGGAGATATTATAGGCTGGTGCTGCACTCTTAGAGGGCGCGACCTTTCGTATGAACTCACGAATGTAGAAGGGTACTTACAGTTAACTATGAGCTATCACGGAAAATTTACTAAGAGCACATTTGATAATCTAGTTAGCGGTAACGTCTTAACAAATGTAGAAGTAATTCTTTTCTCTGGGCCAAATAAAGAAACTGTTTTATCAAGGGACTACTACCCGCTGGTGAATGAGTTTACTGATCAACTTGGAGAGTTGAATGATAATCTCCGTGATTATGATGGTTCCTCCGATTTAATTGATATTCAAAGTATTACTATCACTAATTATTTGGCTCCCTAAATTCGTCAAGGGTACTAACAAATCAAGGAAGCGGGACGCCGTAACTGGCCCCCTTCTTGAGGCGTTAAGCATTCATAAAGAACTATGGAAATATTAAAGGTATTATTTCTTTTTATAGCTACTGCCATAGCGGAAATTGTGGGCTGTTATCTCCCATACCTTTGGTTGCGTCAAGGTTATTCTATTTGGATGCTCGTTCCTGCTGAATTAAGCCTGGCATTGTTCGTTTGGTTGCTTACCTTACATCCACAAGCTGCAGGCCGTACCTATGCAGCATATGGTGGCGTCTATGTTTCAGTCGCGCTACTTTGGCTTTGGGCAGTAGAGTCAACTCGACCAGTGGTCACGGACTTTGTAGGTGTTATATTTTGCCTAATTGGGATGGCAATCATCATGCTTGGGCCGCGTCATACTTAACAAGCGCACCTTGTTCGCCCCTATCGGGGCGGGACGGCTTACGAGACCTTCCCCCATTGAGTAGACGCCTACCTTTTGAAGAGGGCAGGAAAAAATGCCGAAAATACTGAGTGAAGAGTGGGTTGTTGAATATTCAACAGAGTTCAAAGTTCGAGTGGTAGCTCTCACTAATCACCTGAAAGTAGATACGACCACTATCGCCAACATTATTGGTTTGCATCCAGTAATGGTGTATAGATGGCGACAGGAAAGTAGAGAAGGCAAGCTGGTCGAGAAGCCCAGCCGTAGAATAAGTATGATAAAGATAACGAAAACTCAGTCTCAAATTGATGATAAAGAGATAAAATGTCTAAAAAGCAGGTTGAGAAATTGCAAAAGGAGAATGATTTCCTAAAAAAGTGGGAAATGTACCTGAAAGATCCAAAGCCGAAAGATTCTCGTTCATAGCTCTTAATTGATCAGACTTTGGTGTCAGGTACTTATGTAGATACTTGAATAGTTCACCCCACGGGTTTTATAAGTGGCTCAACCGCGATGAGAGCACTTGAGACATAGAAAATAGGCGAATTCTGGCGTGTATCGAAACTATCTATGCACAGTATGATGGTAATTATGGAAGTCCAAGAATTAGCGCAGAGCTGAAAGCTAATGGTGAACGAATAAATCACAAACACGTTGAACGTCTTATGAGAGAGGTTGGAATCGTGGGGAAAGCTGGAAGGATCTATCGTCGACGCCCTTTGCCTGGAAATCCTTGCATTAAGGTTGAAAATTTACAAAGAGAGCATGGTATGCCGAGTAAACTAGACTCTCAATGGGCTGGTGATGTAACCTATCTGAAGATCAATGGGCAATGGCAATATTTAGCTGTGATTATTGATCTTTACTCTCGAAAAGTTTTGGGTTTGGAGCTGTCAGATACTAGAACTGTTGAGCTAACACTGTCAGCGCTAAATAAAGCTATTCGTCGTAGAAATATAGAATCAGATCTAATATTTCACAGCGACCGAGATTCTGAGTACGGTGTTTATGCATACCAAAACCGACTCAAAGAACTGGGTATTGAGCCGAGCATAAACCGTCCAGGGTTTATGAATGATAATGTGTATGTAGAATCATTTTTTTTAAACACTGAAAACTGAGAGTTTTAAAGGATTTAATTTTGAGTCCGTTGAGGAGCTAAGAACTAACTTAGCTTGGTATCTTGATAGGTCCTATAACTTTAAAAGAAGACATGGTTCACTTGGGTTCAAAAACCCAGATGAATATGAAAGAATAGCCGTGTAAGATGAATATAAGGTGGCGTCTATTTTAAAGGGGGAGGCTTCCTCCGGTGTTGTCACGCCTCCGGCCCCAAAGCTTGGCCTTATGTGTTCGTACAAATAAAGAGGGAACTTTGAACCTTACTCAATTCGATATTGAAACAACCATTTTGAAGTGGGGTTTACTCCCTTTGGTGTCTGCTGGAGGATTGTTGATATTCTGGAAAACGGGAAGTGGCAATAATTAATGCCAGACAACCAGCAAGGACAAATTTACAAGCTTCTTTACTATTAAATTCAGCCATTGTCACACTAGCTCCACTCTCACCTCTACCGGTTTTAATGCCACAGTTAGTATTAATGCAAGCTATTCCATTCTTTTATCCTTTTGCTACGTGCCCATCTGATATTGAGGCTTTCCCTGTTCTGATACACATGCTAACTCTTGGATGTAGTTGGTTCATGGTAGGGTTTTATACCTACTTTAATCACGATTGTACTGCTAAGTGTCTAGAGGCTGTTTCATAACTTGAAATCGGCTCACTATTGCTGGACTTTTTTCTATGTAATTATATGAGAATAGCCGATTTCAAGTTATGAAACAGCCTCTAAGCAATATGTTCCAGAAATACTCAAGAGGCTTACGGTGGCTGTGGTAAAAATAGCAACTGTAGGCGCGGTAGAAGCTGATAAAATTACGGAAAAAGTTGTTGCAGACGCTATTGGGGATGGAACTAGGAAGCTATTTGAAGACTTCCAATCAAAACAAACTGCCTTGAAGAAATTTAAGGAGAGCTTATCGGAGGCAATCACCCGGCTACCTCAAGGGCAAGAAAAGCTAATAATATTTATTGATGAGTTAGATCGCTGCAAGCCTACTTTTGCAATTGATCTATTGGAGATGATCAAACATTTATTTAATTTAGAAAAAATAATTTTCGTTGTTGCTGTAAACCGAGAACAACTCGACAGTAGTATAAAAGGCGTTTATGGAAATGAATTTGATGGACATAGCTGTCTAGATAGATTTTTCGATTTTGAGTATCAGCTTGCCGAGCCTGAACGATATAAATACATTGAAGCAGTTTGTGTCAAAACTGGGTTGTATGAAATCTATGAAAAACTACCAAGTGATCCAGACCTTGGCTATGTAGAAAGTATACTCCACTGGCTTTGTGAACGTTTTTCCTACACCCTTAGGGATACCAACAGAATCATCAGCCGCTTAGCGGTTATTATTAGGTCAATACCTGATTATAATCACAGGGATATAGAGCTAATCATAGTTATGCTCTTCTTAAAAAAACATGACGAGCATCTTTATAAAAGATATTTAGAAGATAAATGTACGACACATGAGGTAATTAAATTCCTTGTTAGTGTTTCATTTGAGTATATATATCAGATAAATGAATCTAATAGTGTAGCAACAGCAATTGGTATCTTAATCGAGCTTGAACAAGATTCAGGAGCGCATAAAGAGTGTCTTTCTTTTTGGGAGGAATATGGCGCGACAACTGAGACTATTGAGATGGCACGAATAGCACGCAGAATAACTGATCTTGCGACAGGGCCGATCGGCCAGCATGCCAGACCAAGGCTCAAGAAAGATATTCATGAGAAAATAACGCTGCTACAAAGATTACGGATAAGATAGCTCCTAGAAAAAATTCCTGCAAAGCCCCTCAAAGGCTCTACAGGCACCTTCAACGAATCTTAAGCGGCTTACTGGACGTATCCAGTCGGACGGCTGACAGTGGTTCCTGAGGCATCCATAACGGACACAACGGTACTACCAGCACTCATAAACTTCTCTACATTATTCAGCAGGTCATCAATAGCCTGCTCTCTCTGTTCCCTACTTACCTTTGCAGTGTCAACTGCCATTCTTTCTACCCAGGCATTTCGGTAGGTAATTACAAATAGACTTGAAAGGGTATGGAAAACTGTAACGCAATTAAGCTGATAGAGGCTTACTAAGGGGCTGGGATAAGTAGGAAGTGGTAGTTTGATTACGTATGGTTTTTAGTTACGCAATTAGTGTTGAAGGATAGGTGTTCTTAAGTGCTCCGTAACTGTAGCAGTTGTCTTTGGGAGTTTCTTTACACGGCTCTTGGGCCTAAAAGTGTATAAGGAACACTGATTGAAAGTGCAGTTTTCTACTTGCTGGCGCCATGCCCCTAAAGAAAGTTTGTCATAGATGCATTCTTTACAGTGGGCATTTATCGCTTGTTGTCGTGACATTATTTTTTACCTATAGGTTGAGCACCCAAAATCTCTGCTGTAAGTGCCACATAGAGTGAGGTCATTGTATTTAGGGAATTTTTAAACTGAAAAGCTTATTTATGAGTCCCTACGGACGCGCTAGAGGCCTTTAACAGGTTGGGCTGCAGTGGTCAACTATTTCCGGACAGTAAGTTAAGTTTTTCTTCCGCTTTTACGGGTGGTAATCCGTAATTGGGTTGGTGAGGGCGCTCCCAGTTGTAGTAAGTCATCAAAGTAATGGCTGATGTCTCAGCTTACTTGTAACCGAGAGAGGGTATCCATTCACTTTTCAGACTCCGGCACAGTCTTTCCATTGGTGCATTATCCAAGCAATTTCCACGTCGACTCATGCTCTGGGTCATTCAGTAGCGCCATAGCCGTTGGCGGAACTGGTGGCTGGTATACTGACTGCCTTGATCTGAATGGAACATAACCCCATTAGGCTTTCCTCGCTGCTCCCAGGCCATTTCCAGTGCCTTTATCGTTAGTGTGCATCTGGTTTCCCTGAGAGGGCCCATCCAACGATACGGCGAGCGTGTAAATCTATAACGGTAGCCAGGTAACACCAGCTTGAACCGGCCTAGATATAGGTAATGTCACCACACCAAAATTGATTGGGTTTCTCAACATTAAACTGGCGATCAAGTTCATTCGGTATATCTGAGTGCTCGACTATTGCTCTCTTATGCTTATGAGGACCAGGTTGTTTACACACTAAGCCGGCCTCACACATTAGTCTTCGGACTTTAAAGCGTCCGGTTGATACCCCCTGCTCTTAAAGCAAACTTACGACTGTACGACTTCTTGCAGAGCTACGGCTGCGCTCGAAGACTTCAATGACTTTGGAGCGGAGCTTTATTCTGGGAACATCAACGGAGTTCTTCTTTATCCTGTATTCGTAGTAGCATGATCGCGGTATTTCAATCGCTTTGCAGACCAGTTCCACAGGCTCCTGCTCACTCAATCGGTCTAGCAGTGCGTACGATTCATCTCGTCGGACATTAAAAGAGCGGTAGCCTTCTACTCCGATCTGCCTCAAGTTGCTACATCCAACGGCGGATAGCCGTTGTACCAACATCCAGCGATCGGGCTGCTTCAGCAATTGAATAGCCTTGACCTACAACCAAGCGGGCAGAATCTAATTTAAATTCGGGAGAAAAGGATCGACGTTGTCTACTCATTGAAAATCTCTATTTTCGATGGCAACTTTACCACCTAAATTGGTGTCCGGGTTTAGGAGACCACTACACAGCGACTAGTTCTAAAGAACAATTCGAATGAGTGCGATATCTCAAGCCTTGCCTATTTGTTAGCCTCAAATAAGTAAGACAGGGAATAGTTGATACAAAGTAGAGACTTAAGTGATCAGTAATAGATAACCATCATTGATATACCCGACTAGTATTACCTTGTCCTACTTGATGCAAAGAGGCCCGGTTACTAGAGTTGCTTTGCACTATTTTTTGTCGGTTCCCATTTCCAATCTGGACACTTTCAATAACGCTAAAATTACTTTTCTGAATAATTGAAAGGCTATTTCTATCGCCAAGCTGCTTGGCAATTATGTTTAGGTCACTTCCCATTTGATGAAAGGTTGACTGATTTTCATTGCCAATCTGGCGAGTAAGGATGGTGAGGTGCTCTCCAGCTTGATCAACTCTTGTAACATTTTTATTGCCTTGTTGTTCATTAGAAGTGTTAATGTTTAGACCGCTCTGGTTAATGGTGAGTTGGTTAGCTGAGCCAAACTGATTGGAGTTAATGCTGCTTAACTCAGTACCTTGCTGATTGACAATTACTTGATTGTTGGAATTGGTTAGTTGTATGTCTTTGCCATTTTCAGTGGACTTCTGGCCTGGAATGTCAAGTACGCGGTCTCCACTCTGGCGTAAGACGATAGTGTTGTCAGAGCTACCGGTTTGGATGATCAAAGCAATATCAGAAGTTCCCAATTGTCGAATTTGCACACTATTTCTAGTAGACAAGCGCTGCAATATTCCTATGTGATTTTTGCTTTCCTCTTGAAATATATCAATGCTGCTATTATTTGTTGCAATTAAATTAATAGTTGCTGAGTTTTTTAGATTCAGCTGAATAACTGAAACAGTATTGAAAAAGCTAGATTTGCTTTCTTCTACAGAGGTATGCTGAACATTGCCTTCTTGATGCACTTTTATAGTACTGGATATGCTCCCTTCTTGTTTGGCGATGAAATAATTTGAACTTCCTATCTGAGTATTAATGACTCTATTTTTGTCTCCAGAAATTTGGTTTGTGTTTGAATAGTTTTGGTTGCCCTGTTGATTAATGAATATGTTGCTGTTGATGCTGTTAGTCTGGGTGACAGATAAAATATTTTTACTGCCAAGTTGGCGATTAATAATGGATGAGGTTGTGGTTCCTGGCTGAGAAATATTTGCCTGATTTAAGTCGCCTATTTGAATGAATTGTATGCTACCTCCAAGTGTTTCGTTATTTTTCTGGGTATCCACAATATTTTTATTGCCATTTTGAATGCTCCTCCTGAAATTATCGTTATTTGTTTCTGTTTGATCGCTGCTGGAGTTGAAATCTGTTTGTAAGTGATTTTGAAGTTCATGATTCCCTGCGGCAAAGGCTGCAATGCTAATAAATGTAATTATCCCCGTGAATAAGTTGCAATATGGCTTCATGTGTGACTCCTTTACTGCATGAGTCTGAAATAAATGGCAGGTCTATATTGAGATCTAATTATTTTTTGGATTCTTTAGGTGGAAAATAAGGTTGAAATGATCTCCTTCGTGAATTTAGTGGGGGCCCCGCTTGTACGAGAGTGTTCCATCTAGAGTTGCGATTGGTCTGCCTTCTAAGTAAATCTTCTCATAAAAGTATCTATAGGTGTCAGATTATCCGCCATGGGAAATAAGTGTTGAAATTATGAGAAAAAAGTATGGGCTTGGCGTATGTTGCTTTTTTTGTGATTCTGCATATGCCTAGAGCGAAGGTCTGAAAAAATTTGTCAATTTATTCTACGGATTGTTTTATAGTTTTAGGCGCTTTATTGATTATTTGAGTTAACTGTATAGGAATATTTTCTTAGATTTGTTGAGTGTCTATTTCTATAGTTACACTGGCGGATTTATTATATTGAGGCTCTATTGAGAGACCATGCTTTTGATTGTGTCGCCCCAGCTTTTTTCGGTTAAATGATAAAGCTAGTGGTTTTAATAAGCATTGGCGTCTGGATATGGATATTATTGTATTGAGGAAAAATAAGAGTTCAGCCTGTATCTCAAATGACAGTAATACTGGTGGCATCTAAAAATAGATCAATGTAAGGCCACCTAACTCCTACTCTTGTAACCATTTATTACTGATGCCACCGCGGTCTATGCTGCTTTGGGGCCTATTAAAGGTGTGTAGTTGGCGAGAAGTTTAAGCCGCCAGAATATTACCAGATTTTAACGTTAAGATTATGAGGAGGGATTCTTCTTGTCTCATTTATCACGTCGCGATTTCTGTCTTGGTACCTTGGCGGCATCTCTATTGGCTAGCTCTAATATGAGGGCGCAAACCAATGGCACCAGGGATTCCTCTACAAGGCCTGTACTGCCAATTCCTCCGGAGTTGAGGGCGGACTCAGCCGGAAAAATCAATCTAGTAGCCAAGCCAGCAGAGAAAGTATTTCTCAAGGGAGTAACAACGCCGACCTATGGCTTTAATGGCCCCTTTTTAGGCCCGGCTTTGCGCTTGCGCAAGGGTGAAACGGTAACGGCTAACGTACATAATCAATTGACCCAGAATGTAACTGCACACTGGCATGGCCTGATTGTGCCGGGTTATGCCGATGGTGGTCCCTATATGCCCATCAAGCCGGGTCATACATGGACTGCAAAGTTACCGATTATCCAGCCGGCGGCGACGCTTTGGTTTCATCCGCATCTCTATCCCACCACTGCCGAGTTGGTACTTAAGGGGCTGGCAGGGCTGATTATCATTGATGATGAAAATAGTGATGCCTTGCCTCTGCCGAAGCGTTGGGGGGTGGATGATATCCCTGTGATTATCCAAGATAGGCGCTTTAACAAAGACGGCAGCTTCTTTCATCGCTTTAATGAGATTACTGTTGCTGCGGGCTATTGCGGGGATATCTTGCTTACCAATGGCGTGGTCAACCCGGTGGTTAATCCCCCAAGAGGATGGGTGCGCTTCAGGATTCTGGATGGATCAAACGCTCGTAACTACCGACTCTCCACTAGTGATCAGAGGCCCTTCTATGTGATTGCCACAGACGGTGGATTTTTACCAGAACCCGTAGAGGTTAAAGAGTTACCCATAGCTGCCGGGGAGCGTTACGAGGTAATAGTGGATGCCCGCAATGGCCAGCCCTTTGATTTTATAACTCTACCAGTGCCCCAACAGGTGATGCGGTTGCCCCCATTCGATGGGCCTGTAGTGTTTCTCAGTGTGGTGCCCACTAATGAGGAGGGGCGGGGTTCTTTGCCTGAGCGGCTGGTATCAATGCCTGAAATACCGGCTAAGCTGCCGCCGATCAGCCAGAAGTTGGTAATGCAGATGAACCGCTGGCAGATCGCAGACAAACTTATTGATGCGACCGGGCTGGAAAAAATGGTAGCCTCGGGAAAAACGGACCCTGCTGTGGTAGCCAGGGTGCTCAAACTCATCACTGAGGCGCCGGCGTTGCCTTTGAAAGCACAATTGACCGCTAATGCGGTTAATGGTGTTTCATTTTCCTTCACTGAACCTGGGTTCAAGGCCCCCATTAATACAGACTTGCACTGGCGAATTTCTGAGGGCAAAGACACTATGCTGCACCCGGTCCATATTCACGGTTGCCAGTTTCGCCTGGTTAAATTTAACGATGCTACGCCACCGGCCTATATGCGTGGCTGGAAGGATACGGTGCCTATATCCAATGCCGGTAGTGCAGAAATCTATGTACGTTTTCCTTTGGAGGCGATGCCGGATATGCCCTACATGGTGCATTGCCATGTTCTGGAGCACGAGGACTCTGGCATGATGACAGAGTTTAGTGTGGCTTAGTAAAGAGGGCCGCGCGGTATTATTGCTCTCTTTAAAACTCAACCACAAACCTACTGAGTCTTCTTTTAACAAATGGTAGATGATTGGCTGCGGCTAATAAGGCAGAAAATTCGAGCCTGGTGAGAAATGATTGTGAAGTGACAATTTTTCTTCCTCGCTCTGTGATATCTATTACCTTCTTATCTTCCCGACGGCGTAGCGGCGAGTAATTATCCAGCTGGCCTTCTGCAATACATTTGGCTAGCTCGGCTGCATCGGCGATACCCAAATTCATACCTCGTCCGCCAACTGGGGAGTGGCAATGTGCAGCATCACCGGCTAGATGTATTCTGCCCTTGGAGTAGCTCTGTGCCTGACGGATAGATATCTTGAAGACCCCTTCCCGCCTCACCTTGTGAATTCTTAGCGGCAGCGGAAAAACTTCCAAAACCTTTTCGCAATTACCAACAAAGCGATAGCGATTTTTACCGATGGGGACTGAAACTGCCACTATTCCCGGCTTGGTCTGCGTGAGGGTGAACATTTGTGGATGAGGCCAATCATCCAGTTCCACATCGGCGATTGACCAGTCTTCGTTTAAATCAAATCCGGGATAGGGGATATTGGCACCTTGTCGAACTGCGCTGCGAACACCATCTGCGCCGATAATAAGATCGAAGCTACTCTCCTCTCCACTGGATAATTGAGCTATAACGGATTGCGCTTCCTCATGAAGCTCATTGAGTGCGAGTTTATACTCGACTTCCACACCTATGGAGGCCAGAGACTCCGCTAAGATTGTTTCGGTGCGGTCTTGGGGTAACCCCAATATGGTAGGAAAATAAGAGGTACTTGAATGCAGCGGCAAGGTCAAAGCAAGGTGGTTATCTTGATAGATACAAGCATTTTGAATGGGCACCCCCTCTTCAATCAGCCTTTTAGATACACCGGAGTGTGATAGTAGCTCTAAACTTTTAGAGGTAATACCAACGGCCCTACTCAGAGTAGAGGCACTATCACGTTTATCTATAATCCTGGCAAATATATTCCGGCGTGCTAATTCCACGGCAAGAGTAAGACCAGTTGGTCCCGCACCGACAATCAGTACCTTCATAATAGCAAGCTGTTGTTTTCCTTATCACAACGATAGTACAGCTCTCAAGGGAAGTATCTGGTTGGTAAAGTACAAAATGGGGGGCTGTGAATCGATACCTTCATGACTTTTTTAAATGTACCGGTCATTAATCGTTTTATTTGTAGATTGCTTTTCTTGTTTTCAGAACTGGCGGCATCCTCAATAAGATCTTGGGCAGCCAGTATTGATTTCTTTGGAAGGTGCATTTATAGGTATCACAATATGTAGTGATTCATTTAGCTCTCTAATAAACCTTTAACCGTTTACAAGTTTCCCCACAGGTTAGTGGGGTGGCATCTTTAAGAGAACAACAGATTATTGGCTGTGACTTAGCTTGTTCTGAGTCGTTTCGGTAGAGTCATCACTAGGCTCTTGCTGTAATTTCATTGCTCTTTTCACAAGGTTTTGGAAGTTTGAACACTCCAGCTGATTGTCCTCTGGGCAATTTGCCACATGCCTCAAACCATCGCGCATAGCTTCCAGGCGGCGGATATTCTTATCCACTGCATCGGCCTTTTCGAGCAATTGCTCCCGATCAATATTGGGTTTTCCGTTGTATGTAAACATACTAGCGATCTCATCGAGAGAGAAGCCCGCATAGCGTGCCAGAGCTATTAGAGAGAGCTGCTCCAGCACACTGATATGGAAGACTCTGGCAATACCTCGTCTACTGATAGATTGGATCAGACCCTTCTCCTCATAATATCTAAGGGTAGAGGAGGGAAGCCCACTGCGTTTCGCGACTTCGCGAATATCTATATCCTGTTGACCACTCATCTGTATTGACCTCAAGCAGACTTGAAGTTGTATCCTAGTTTTGACTGCCCCCGCTGGCAACCCTTCATTACTTAGTGGGTAGAGCCTGGAAGAGGAATAGAAGTTGTGATACGTCCGATGCCTTATTGGCTCGTGTCTTTATCTTTATATCGATTAGATTCCAAATAAGTTTCTTAATGTTGCTTTATTTTAATGATTGCTAATCTCAGAGTCATCAGAGGTTGCTCTAATTACGGGGGGTCATTGATGCTAAGCCTAGCATTATGACTTAATGCCTTGAGTGCGATTAGCACCAATATCTTGCTCTTTGATCTATTAGTTTTTTTCTCTGTGTTTTTTTAATGTTTTTCTCTATTTTTTCATATGGCGGGAAACAGTTGCTAGGTAATCCTGGTTGTCCTTTAAGGGTAATTCGTATGAGGCTCAAGCTGGGCTGTAGGTTGAAGGGATAAGTTCGATAGCCGATTCAATTGTAAAGCTTGAGTTGAGGCTGAATGGGAATTGATAGTTTTACCAGAGATTTTCTATTGAGGCTCTAGCCCACTCATAGGGAAAGGGAGGGATGTTAAGCTGGATTGTTGGAAGTACGAGAGAAATTGCTCTGGAGAATGATATTGGCTCGTTTAGTTTTTTTACATTTGCCGACAGCCTGAAATATATAAATATGGAAGAAATATGCAAAAGATTATCTATGGAATGATATTTATGTGCTTTTTGTGTATTGATTTGTCTGTTTTATTAAAAATTAAATTTCTATTTAAGATGGGCTGGGTTGGCTCTAGGTTGAGGTGTTTTTGATATGCTTTGGAATAGCTTTCCTATTTGCTTCCGCTTCCTAGTACTTTATGTGTGTTTTGAGGTGGCTGTTTTGTAAAGAATTGTTTTTTATGGTGGGAACCATTCTGAGAAGGTTCTATCGAATTTGCAGTGTATGTATGGGGTTTTGGCTATAAAGCGCGGAAAAATTTTAAGTATTTGTTGAAGGTATCATATGGCTCAGTTTATCTGTGCCGAAATAAGAGTCTAATTGGATGGGAATATTATTCCTCTCAATGCCTGGGGCTAAAGTCAGATGGCTTATAAATTCTGACCACATAATTAGAAATTGAAAACCCACTACAGAGTTTAACGATAAAATCTTAGCCCGCGCTTCTTGTAATAACACTAGCGTGCTGCACTACCTCCTTGCATACATCCATTTTTAATAGAACCCTAAAAATGAATAGTGGAGACTCCATGAGCCACCTTTTTATTCGTACAGCGATTGCTTCGGCATTGATCATTGGTGCCCAGGCTGTGGCAGCCGATCAGCCCGCAGAAGACTATGTGGAAGGCCAGCATTACCGGGGAGGTAGCCAAGTTTGCTATGGCGGCGATCTTTTTAAAGCGCAGTGGTGGGCTACTGCAGAACAGCGTCCAGCTGAGGCCCTGACTGCGCAGAACACCTGGGATTCCCCCTGGATCGTGCAAGAAACGGGAGTCTGCGACGCCTCTGATGATAGTAGTGACAGTGATCATTCCGATAATCACAATGACAACGACAATTCTGATTCCGGAAATTCTGCTGGTTCAGATAATTCCGGTAGTGATAGCTCCAGTGACGTAGCCGCTTACCAATCCGGGCAAAGCTATCGCAAGGGTAGTGAAGTTTGCTATGCCGGCGATATTTTTGTTGCTCAATGGTGGGCAAATGGCAGTGACTTACCCTCTGATGCACTGACAGCGGAAAATACTTGGGATTCACCTTGGGTTCGCAAAGAGGCCGATGGATGCAGCGTTAACGATGAAAACAATGGAAGCGAAAACGGCGGAGACTCTGGCGGCAATAACGGCGGTAATAGTGGAGGAGATACTGGTAACAGCGGTGATACCGGCAATACTCCGATCTCTCTCAACCTGTCTACTTCACAAACGCAAGTGACTGGTGGTGGTACGGTGCAGCTCAGCGCTAGTGCTTCCGGCGGTGATGGCGCGCTCAGTTATAGTTGGGCACAGCTCTCACCGAGCGCTCCTAAAGCGGATATCGCCTCAGCGACAAGCGCCTCGACTTCTGTGACTCTGCCGGCCACAACCTATGATGTGAACTTTGTTTTTAGTCTGATTGTCAGCGATGGTGAAACCAGTGAGGAGGCGCAGGTTACAGTGCAAAATCTCGCCATTGACGCTGGTAACGGTGATGACGCCAATGATAATGGCAACTCAGGTGGTGCAGTGAATGCGGTGATCTCCGCTTCTGCCAATAGTGTGGGCTGTACTGGCAGCATTACTCTGGATGGTTCTGACTCTACCGGTGGTAGCGGTATGCGCTATATCTGGAGCCAGACAGGTGGCCCTTCCATCAAGCTCTCAAACTACGTGGGCAGCTCCACTCAGGCGGTATTGTCTGAGGTTTACAGCAATGTGACCTATACCTTCCAGCTGACGGCTACCGATTCCTCTGCGGCCAGTGACGTTGCAGAGGTAAGTATCAATCAAACGGGTTGTGCCTCCGCAAGTGGTCATGTCATGGGCTTGAGTGAACTGAAGGCGGAGGAGAGTGCCCGTACCACTGATTCGCTTCTGCAAGAAGTGAAAAATACTGTTGAGACCCGAGATAACGCGATTGTGGAAGCGGTTCAACCCGGTCGCAGTGCTAACCCGACAAATGTTCAGCGTGTTGAGAGTATTATTTCTGAGGATACCTGGGACTATTTGTTCCCCCTGCGGGCCGATGCATACACTTACACCAATTTCCTGCGCGCAGTGGCCAAGTTTCCGGCTTTTTGCGGTGACTACACCGATGGTCGCAATTCCGATGCTATTTGCCGTAAAGCGCTGGCAGTTATGTTTGCCCATTTTGGCCAGGAAACCGGTGCCCATGCGGCGGCCTGGGATGAGCCGGAATGGCGTCAGGGTCTCTACTGGATTCGAGAGATTGGTTGGACTGAGGAAACTTCCGGTGGCTATGGCGCCTGCGAATCCAGCAGCAGCTGGGCGGCGGATGTATGGCCCTGTGCCATCAATGCCGATGGCGGTTACAAGAGTTATTTTGGCCGCGGTGCCAAGCAGTTGAGCTGGAACTATAACTACGGGCCTTTCTCCCAGGCTATGTACGGTGATATTTATACACTGCTGGAAAATCCGGAGCTGGTTGCGGATACCTGGTTGAACTTGGCGAGCGCTATTTTCTTCTTCGTGTATCCACAGCCGCCCAAGCCGAGCATGTTGCATGTGGTTGATGGGACCTGGGAGCCCAATAGTGTTGACCGGGCCAATAACCTGAGTTCCGGTTTTGGTGTCACTACCAATATTGTGAACGGCGCTATCGAGTGTAGTAAGGGTTCAGAGGACGCTCGCTCTCAGAATCGCATGGACTACTACAAAAGTTTCACCGACTATTTGGGCGTGAACATTCCTGCGGATGAAGAGTTGGGATGTGCCAATATGGGTCAGTTTGAGACCGGTGGTGCTGCCTCCCTGAGTATCTATTGGGATAAGGATTGGGGCTGGTCTGCCGACAATCCCAATAATGAGAGTTTTGCCTGTCAGTTGGTGAACTATCAAACCGCCTACTCCGCACTGAATCAAGGCGATTACGCTAAATGTGTAGAGGGTAATTTTGATATGACTATCGATTACCAAAACTAACTAATAGTGGCGACTTAAAATCTGGGGCCGTAAATATGCGGCTCTTTACTGATCAGTGGGCCCGGTAGCAAGTATTGCTACCGGGCTTTGTACAGATAATTTTTATACAGTCTGAAGCCAAAGCAAGTTTTTCGGCAATAAAAAATTGGGTTAAGAGTTTTCATCCAAGACCTGCTGTACCAGTGCAGAATCCACATAGGCAGTGCCTTCAGTAATTAAGCCATTCTCAAATTTAACAATCCAACAGTAGGTATTGTTGTACCTTCTACCATTTAATGCGATGCAGGTGCTCTCCATTTCAACCACCGCATAGTCCCCGTCGATTAGTATTCGCTTGACCTCCATCATTACCTTACCTCCTTGGAGTACCTTGCCAATTCCATGAAAGGCACGCTCAACCAATTCTCTCTTGGAGGAATATTCACCAGCCATAGCATGGGTGCCCTTTACAACCCAGTGCACATTGTTCGCAACGCGCTCTAAAAATGGTTGGGGGTCGGTACGGAGAGCGTTGAATACCTCTTCGACAGTTTTCCGTTCGAGCATAGCGGTAGCTCTCCACTAGATTAAAATTAATAGTGTTTTCGATAAAGTGCTGGCAGATATGAATATAGCGCACGGGGATCGTATATGGTGTAACATAAATGGTGAGTACAAAAAGACAGCTAGGGTGGTTGCTATAGAATAACAGCCCTATTACTTTTGCCTGGCTCGACTGTAAGTGTAGTCTGGCCTAAATCTTTAACTATGACGGTAAATCGCTTTAAGTAAGCGGGGTTATATCGTAAGTGTGAGCCATTGTAGTTACAGTGTGTACACTGGATGTTATTCACAGCTGGCACTGAGATCTATGTATTATTTTTTTGTTTGTTCGTAAAAGTCCGACTTCAAGCGCAGGCGACTACTTTCCGCCTCTGCCTGGCGCTGAAGTCGGTTTACTGCATTGGATCGGCTTTAGTGGCGGATCAGTTCCAGAACAGCTTAATAGAACCCTTCCCAAACCACTGTTAATGGCACTACTGCTTGTCTTTACCTAGGTGCCGGTCGATGGCGGAGTTTGAATCAGGATGGGTTTCACTATTCTCATCCTGATGAATTAAATTCATGGCGCATAGGATTAAATCCGAATTCTACTGCCTCGTTCTCACTGTGCCGTGAGATACCCTAATTCATTTCTGAGAGTAACTTTCCGGACTCACCTTGTTACATGGGTAAGTGTTGGTGATAAAACGGGAAGGCGGTATGAGAGAGAAGTGTAGAAATCCTGGGAAGAAAGTAGGAGGTTATTGGGTGGCTACAGTTTATAAGGGGATTTTCTCAGTAATATAGGACTTTGTTATCAGTAATTAGATCCCAGCTCTTAAAATGTCAAATTGAACCCTCTCCTTTAAAGTTTGAGATCAACTTTTTACTTCTAAAATTGTGAATAGATTGAGCCGATAAATTCAGCTATTGGCAGCCTGGAGTACCTATGGCAGCAGCAAAAGAGGCACTTTCAAAAAAGCAGATCATTGCTCTAACCGCATTAACCTTTGCGATTTTTCTAATCGCCAATGACTTTACAGCTTTCTCTGTGGCAATACCGGCTATGCAGAGACATTTCCAGGCAGATATTTCTACGATGCAGTGGGTAATTAACGGTTATGCACTGGTATTCGGTGTGTTGATTGTCACCGGAGGTCGCCTGGCTGATATGTTTGGGCGTCGCCGTCTGTTTTTTATTGGCAGCAGTATTTTTATTCTGTTTTCTCTATTGGGTGGCTTTGCGGTTAATGTCTGGATGCTATTGGGCAGCCGGGCGCTGATGGGGGTGGGTGGGGCCTTGATGTGGCCGGCAATTCTTGGAATGACCTATCAGATTATGCCAGGGGATCGCGCTGGACAGGCTGGTGGTTTGATTATGACAGTTTGCGGGTTTGCCAATTCGGTTGGGCCGCTACTCGGAGGCCTGCTTACTGATTTCCTTAGTTGGCGTTGGATATTTCTTATTAATTTCCCTATTGCGCTTATCGCTATGTTGATCAGCTGGCGAGTAATTGATGATGACAGTCCAGAAAAATCTGGTGAGCAGGTGGATTATGCAGGAATTATTTTCCTGTCGATTTCTTTATTAACACTCCTGCTGGCTCTGGATTTTGTTGTGGATATGGGCTTGAGTAGCTCCTTGGTTTTGGGGTTGCTTATCGTTTCTGTTATTGCATTTTGTTCTTTTTCCTGGGTGGAGGCTCATGCGAGGGTAAGCCCACTCATCCCTGCGGATGTGGCAACAAATGGGCGATTTTTTACTGTGGGCATTACCACGCTGTTACTCTCCGTGATTTTTGTCTCGATGTTGCTTTATGTACCACAATTTTTAATAAAAGAATTAAAACTCTCCGCTGTCTGGTCTGGTGCCGGCTTGCTGCCGGTTATGATTACTTATGGAATTATTTCCTATGTTGCTGGCAGGCTATATGCCATGCTTGGGGCCAAAGTGATTTTGTCAGCGGCAGCTATCTTTCTTGGTGGAGGGATGTTTTTGTTATCGAACCTCTTGGAGCACACCCGTTATTTTCATTTAGTACCTGGCTTAATTTCTCTAGGAATTGGGCTGGGTCTATTTTTTCCCACCATTACCACTGCTGCTGTTACTGCAGTGGGCCCTGATCGAGCTAGCCTTGCTGCAGCCCTGATTTTTATGTTTCAGATTATTGGTGGGGCGATAGGACTGGCAATGAATACCACCATAGTATCCTTGGCCCCGAGTTTAGCCACAGGTATTGATCGTGCGTTTGTGGTCAATGCTTACTTGGCTTTATTGGCGCTGCTGGTATGTGTTCTGTTTGTACGAGGAAAGCCTGCAGATAACAAAATGTAAAATATAAATCCTAGTTGTTTAATTGTTGATATTTCGATGTTTATAAATTTTATCGATAGCCAGTGAGGATTCTTTGAATAAAGTTGTTGGCTTACTAACTTAAAGTTGAACTTTAAGTTAGTGGTTTTTTGCTGGGGTTGCTTTTTTGTCAATCATTATTTGATTTTTTTATGGGGAAAATGCCCGCTTTTTGTATAGGGTTATAAATTTTATAAACTATGCCCCTTGCCTATTAACTAATAGGGTTGATTGGGGGAAAATAAGCGGAGTGCTCAATTCTTAGAATGGACTCTCAGGTGTTAATTCACACTGTGATGAATCATCAGGCTGGCATTGCATTGGGCATTGAGTAGAAACGGGACTTATTGGTGCTGACCCCTTTCTTGGCTCCTGCGTTTAAATTGCTGATTTCGAAGCAGTGATAATGGCGTTGTGCAGTGCGTGTTAACTGTGAATGGAGCCTTGTGAAGGCAAATGCCTGCCCCGGGAGAATTAACCTCCCTTTGTTTAAGGAGAAAAGATTGTGATACCCATTGTCGACCGCGCGAGCGCGGAATCCATTGCCCCTTTCTGGCGCATGCCTTTTCGACCTTTCTTTTGGGGTGGTGCCCTGTGGAGCATGATCGCATTACTGATCTGGCAGGCCTCTCTGTTCGGTTGGCAGTTGCCCGCCCTACGTGTGGGGGTTGCCTGGCATTCCCATGAAATGTTGTTTGGCTTTGCTGCGGCAGTAGTGGTGGGCTTTTTGGGTACTGCCATGCAAACCTGGACCGGAATTCCCTCACCAAAGGGGACTCAGCTAATAAGCCTGGTGGGTTTATGGTTGCTGGCACGCCTAGGATATCTCTTTGCGGCAGTGCCTCTGTGGATGCCGGTCGTGGCCGAGGTGTCTTTCTTCCTACTGGCTGCATTCTTGTTAGGGGCGCGTGTACTGCGCACCAAGCAATGGCGCAACTTATTTGTACTGCCGGCTATGTTGGCCTTTGCTGGACTGGCGGCCAGCCACTGGTTGCTACCCGCTTCGCAGAGCCGGGTGGCGTTGATGGTTCTGCTCTTGGTGACGGCGATTATTTTGGTGATTGGTGGCAGGGTTATTCCTTTCTTTACTGCGCGGCGCTTCCATTTGAGCCCGCGTGAGAAGTTACCCATTGTGGAATGGGGCACGCATATTGCGGCCGTACTCTTACTGCTTAGTGTGGCCCTGGATTTGCCCAAGATGGTTTGGGCATTGCTGGCCATTACCCTGGGTGTTTTGCAGCTGGTAAGAGTGTTGCGCTGGCATCCCACCAAGATCTGGGCGGAGCCCATGGTTTGGTCCCTACACCTCAGTTATTGGTTGGTGATTTTGGGTTGTTTTCTCGCCGCTTTGGCCTGGAGCGGAATCGCACCCGCTTGGCAGAGCCCAGCGCTACATGCTTTTGCGGTGGGTGGCATTGGTGGTTTGATTCTGGCTATGACCAGCCGTGTGAGTTTGGGGCATACCGGCCGTATTTTACAGGCGCCGCGTCTTATGCCGTTGGCGTTTGCCGCACTGGCGTTATCCGCCCTGGCCCGTATTTTCTGGGCGCCAGCTCCCAGTGGCTTTCTCGCTGCTATTGTTGCCTGGGTGCTGGGTTACTCACTTTTCCTGATTTACTACACCCCAGTTCTATTTCAACCCAGAGTTGATGGTCACCCAGGCTAAAACTTACAAAAGGTTGTGAGGTGCTGCTTTGTTTATTTGCAAGCGGCACCGTTGTTCCTTTCAGGGGGTGTCGGCTTTATCAACCTGGGGGAAACCATCGAGTTCTGGTACTTTGCCAAGGTCCTTGTCCCAATCGGCTTTACTGGCCATAAAGATATGTGCATTGGGTCTAATGGTTATGGGGCTATTAAGGCTGCCAGCGGGCACTGCCAGTAATCCTGCTTCTTTGTCGGCAAAGGGCAGGGCGGACCCGCACTGACCGCAGAAGCTTTTTACGTGCCGGGTTGAAGGGAGTTTAAAGACCTTGATGAGTTCTTCCCCGTGGTTCCAGTGGAGCTTGGCCGAGGTGGAAAAGAGGCTGGCGGCATGGGCGGAACCAGTGTCTTTACGGCAGTGGTCGCAGTGGCAAAGGAAGAAGCTTTCAAAAGCCCCCTCCACTGTGAACTGGACTTCATTACAGAGGCATGAGCCTTTGTGATTCATTTTTTTCTCCATTTATTTTTTTGTGGCAAAGGATTTTTTGTGCGTGAAATCTGACGATCGTGCAGTGGCTAAGAACTACTTGTCCTTTTCGACTACATCAATCACGCCGCTAAGGTATGGCACTGCGTTACCGGAGATGATCACTCGCTCCCCATCAAGCTGGCAGTGTAGCAGGCCTCCGCGTTTTGAGGCTTGGAAGGCTATCAGGTTTGATCTTCCCAGTTTTTCTCCCCAGTAGGGTGCCAGTCCGGTGTGAATGGAGCCGGTTACTGGGTCTTCAGAACCACCATTGGTGGGCCAAAAATACCTGGAGATAAAATCGAATTGCCTAGATTGTGCGGTGACTACCACATCATAGGGAGCGAGTTTTGCCAGTCTGGCGGGGTCCTGCTGCAGTTGCAGAATATCCTCTTCGTCAGCGTAAATGGCAAAGTAGGCTTGATTGTTGCGCAGAACTTCTCTCGGTGTGATCGATAGCCCTTCGAGCAGGTCACAGGGAATGTTAGCTAATGGCTGTGGGGTGCGGGAGGGAAAATTCATAGCGATCAGGCCGTCCCCTCTGTGAGTGATATGCATCTCACCGACTGCCTCAGCAAATAAATCCAAAGCCTTTAAATGTGGGTGCTTTCGAAAGACCGCAAAAGCGGAGGCCAGGGTGGCGTGGCCGCAAAAGTCGATTTCGGTTAGCGGAGAAAACCAGCGGATTTGATATTCGCTGTCGCTGCGCTTGAGTAGGAATGCTGTTTCCGAGAGATTGTTTTGTGCGGCGATGGATTGCATCAAGGGCTCGCTGAGCCACTTTTCAGTAATGATTACCGCTGCAGAGTTGCCTCCAAATTGGGCGCTGGTGAAAGCGTCGACGATATCGATTTCTACCTGCATATACGATCCTTTGTATGTGTCTATTCTCTTGTTGCGCCTGCCTTGAGATTTTCTGATTTGTATCAGTTGCCCCGCTGTTACTCCAGCATACAGTGAGCTTCGATCGGTCGATAACAAAAGTTATTTATCACAAGCAGAAATTGAAGTGGGATGTTCTAGGGGGGGAGGATGCTGCACACAGATGTCGCGATTGTAGGGGCGGGCCCTGCGGGTCTGGCTTTGGCGCTTATGCTGGCTGCTCGGGATTGCAGGGTAACGTTGCTGGAGTGCCAGGATGATGAAATGCTGGCGTGTCCAGCGAACGATGGGCGGGAAATTGCGCTCACTCACAAATCCGTAAGATTGTTGCAGTCTCTAGGAGCCTGGCAGCGGCTGAAGCCCGAGGAGCAGAGCTCGCTGCAGTCTGCGCAGGTGGTGGATGGCGATTCCCCCTCTAGTCTGGACTTCGATACTCGGGGGCGAGGTCCACTGGGCTTTATTGTGCCCAATGCTGCAATTCGGCGGGTGCTTTATGAAGCGGTGCGTGAGGATAGCAATATACAGCTGCTGCCTAATAGTAAGGTGATTGGCACAGGTTGCGAGACGAGTCGGCGACTGGTACAGCTTGAGGGGGGGCAGGTTGTTACTGCGGCCTTGTTAGTGGCGGCGGACAGCCGCTTTTCTGAGGTTCGTCGTATGGCTGGGATTGGCGCAGATATGCGCGACTTCGGCAGGGTTGCGGTGCTAGGTCCGGTGCGTACAGAGCGGGAGCATGGTGGCGTTGCCCGGGAGTGTTTTCGCTACGGTTCAACCCTTGCTCTGCTGCCAATGCCCGATGCGCAAACCTGTTCGGCGGTAGTGACGGTATCCGCCAATTGTGCCGAGGAAATGATGGCCTACAGCGATAGGGAATTTGCGGCCCATGTACAGAGAGAGAGCGCTGGGGCTCTTGGGGCTGTTGAGGCGTTCAGTAGGCGCCATTGTTACCCGCTGGTGGCAGTTTATGCCCATCGATTTATTGCTGAGCGCTTTGCCCTGGTGGGAGATGCTGCGGTGGGGATGCACCCCGTTACGGCGCACGGTTTTAACCTGGGCTTGGCCGGCGCGAATACTCTCGCTAGCCAATTGCATAATGTAACGCGGTTGTATCAGCCGGCGGGGCTCTCCCTTGCGTTGTCTCGCTATCAGGCTCAGCACCGTTTGGATTCACACCCTATTTATACCGGTACTAACCGGGTTGTGGACCTTTTCACCGATGATCGACTGCCAGCGAAATTATTACGCAGAGCGATATTGCGTATCAGTGAACATTTTCCACCGGTACGGCGTGCCATAGTGCACCAGCTCACCCGCTAAACAGCAAGGCTTGATGTGATGAATGCACGCAGGGCCGTGGCATTGGAAGTAAGAATCGGCATATGCAGTGGGCTGTATTTGCGGGATTTTCTTCCTTTTCTATACTGATCAGCGAGGTATATTCGAGGCTGTTCCCGACTGAAGGGGAAAACAAATGCCAATTGTGGCTTGACTCATGGGGACGCTAACCATAGAATGCGCAGCCTCTTGAGTGGTTGGGCTGGTCCCGCCGCAGGGAAACAAAGGTCAACCAGGCTTTGTTTCTCGGAGTTGTTGCGGGGTGGAGCAGCCTGGTAGCTCGTCGGGCTCATAACCCGAAGGTCGTAGGTTCAAATCCTGCCCCCGCTACCAATTTTGCTTTTAGCAAAAACTTTGATGTGCATTTGTTGTTGCGGGGTGGAGCAGCCTGGTAGCTCGTCGGGCTCATAACCCGAAGGTCGTAGGTTCAAATCCTGCCCCCGCTACCAATTTTGCTTTTCTATAAAAGCTTTGATGCGCATGTGTTGTTGCGGGGTGGAGCAGCCTGGTAGCTCGTCGGGCTCATAACCCGAAGGTCGTAGGTTCAAATCCTGCCCCCGCTACCAAATTTTGCATTCATGCATACTGGCTGCGTGAATGTGCGGTCAAAGCCCCGTCAGGGGCTTTTTCGTATCTGCAAGAAAAGTTGCAGATAATTTTCGAAGTGGGCCGCAGGCCCATTTTTTGTATGTGGTGACGTAAATGGCGAGCAAACGCGAATTGCTGGAAGAACTTCTGGCGCCGGTGGTGGCATCGCTGGGGTGTGAACTGTGGGGGATCGATTATCAGACCCATGGTCGCAACGCGCTGCTGCGCATCTATATCGATTCTGAAAATGGCATAGGTGTGGAGGACTGCGAGAAAGTCAGTCGCCAGGCCAGTGCCGTACTGGATGTGGAAGACCCCATTAGCGGTAGATATACCCTGGAGGTCTCCTCCCCAGGACTAGACCGTCCCCTGTATAAGCTGGAGCAGTACGAGCGTTTTGCCGGTGCCCAAATCGAGGTGCGCCTGCGTATGCCGCTCGACGGTCAGCGCAAGTGGCGCGGCCTGCTGGCCGGTGTGGAAGGGGATGAAGTCGTTCTGCGCGTGGACAGTGAAAATGAATACCTGCTGCCGATCGACAGCATCGAGAAAGCAAATATTATTCCCCAATTTACCAAGTAACCTGTAGGAGCCTGAGCTCAGGCGATTTTGAGGCACAGTTGCATGAACAAAGAGATCTTGCTGGTAGCCGAGGCGGTATCCAACGAGAAGGGCGTTGACCAGGAGATTATTTTCCAGGCCATCGAAGCGGCATTGGCAACGGCCACGAAGAAGCGCTACGACGAAGATTCAACCATTGAGGTTATCATTGATCGTCGTTCGGGCGATTACGAGACTTTCCGCAGCTGGGAAGTAGTCGGTGATGAAGTTCTGGCGGAGCTGGGTACCCAGTTCACCCTGGAAGAAGCTCACGAAAAAGATGCTGACCTGAAAGCAGGTGACGTTTTCCGCGAGCAGGTGGAAAATGTAGAATTTGGCCGCATCGCTGCACAGACCGCAAAGCAGGTTATCGTGCAAAAAGTACGTGAAGCCGAGCGCGCCAAAGTTGTAGACGAGTACCGCGATCGCGTAGGCGAGATGGTCAGCGGCACTGTGAAAAAAGTGACGCGCGACTTTATTGCTGTGGACCTGGGGAATAACGCCGAAGCGCGCCTGCCCCGCGACCAGTTGGTTGGCCGCGAAATTTTCCGACTCGGTGATCGTGTGCGCGCAATTCTGTTGGAAATCCAGCCGGAAGCCCGCGGCCCTCAGCTAATGCTGAGCCGCTCTTGCCCGGAAATGATTATCGAATTGTTCCGCATTGAAGTGCCGGAAATCTCCGAGCAGGTAATCGAAATTAAAGGCGCGGCCCGCGATCCCGGCCTGCGTGCAAAAATCGCAGTAAACACCAATGACGGCCGCATCGATCCTGTCGGTGCTTGTGTGGGCATGCGCGGTGCGCGTGTTCAGGCAGTTTCCAATGAGCTGTCTGGTGAGCGTGTGGATATCGTGCTGTGGGACGAAAATCCGGCCCAGTTTGTAATCAACGCCATGGCGCCGGCGGAAATTGAATCCATCGTTGTCGACGAAGACACCGGCTCTATGGATGTGGCGGTAGCTGAGGAAAATCTCGCTATGGCTATCGGCCGCAGTGGCCAGAATGTTCGCTTGGCTTCAGAGCTGACTCAGTGGCAAATCAATGTCATGAGTTCCGACGAGTGGCAGAATAAGCAGGAGGCTGAATCTAGCTCCATCATGCAGGTGTTTATCGATCGCCTGGATATTGATGAAGATGTCGCCTCTGTACTGGTGGAAGAGGGCTTTACCTCCCTAGAGGAAGTGGCTTACGTGCCCATCGAAGAAATGCTCGGAATCGAGGGCTTCGATGAGGATATCGCCGAAGAGTTACGCGCCCGAGCCAAGGATTCCCTGCTCACCCAGGCCCTGGCCTCTGAAGAAAAGCTGGATGCTTCTGAGCCCCAGGAAGATCTGTTGAATATGGATGGTATGGAGCGCCACCTGGCCTTCCAGCTGGCCAGTCGCGGTATTTCCACGATGGAAGACCTGGCGGAACAAGCAGTGGATGACCTGCTCGATATCGAGGGTCTCGATCAGGAGCGCGCCGCAGCGCTGATTATGAAGGCGCGTGAGCCCTGGTTTGCCGACGATGATGGCGAGCAGGCTTAAACACACCGCAACAAGTATTACGTATAAGTAACCCCCTCCGACCAAGTGACTTTTAGGAGAGAGAATGGCCGAAGTAACAGTTAGCGAACTCGCCAAATCGGTTGGTGCCACCGAAGACCGTCTGCTCAAGCAGATGAAAGAAGCGGGTTTGCCTCACACCTCTGCGAATGCAGTGGTGTCAGATGAGGAAAAGCAGGTCCTGCTCAGTTTCCTGAAAAGCAGTCACGGGGAGCAGGGCGCTAGCCCACGCAAGATCACCTTGAAGCGCAAGACCACAACCACGCTGAAAACCGGCTCTGGCACCGGCCGTAAAACTGTAAACGTGGAAGTGCGCAAGAAGCGCACTTATGTGAAGCGTCCACAGGCTGAGCTTGAAACAGGAGCTGGTACCGAGAGCGCTGCCGAGGTGGAAGAGGCTCTTCAGGGCGCGGATGCTACTGCTATCACAGAAGCGGAAGCCAAAGCAGCCGCTGAAGCTAAAGCAGCAGCGGAAGCCAAGGCTGCCGCTGAAGCTGAGGCCGCTCGTCGCGCTGCTGAGGAAGAGGAAGCACGTTTGAAGGCTGAGGCAGAGGCGAAGGCCGCTGCCGAGGCAGAAGAGAAGGCTCGCGCGGAAGCTGCCGCAGCAGAAGCCGCTAAAGAAGCACAGAAAGCCGATAATAAGGCAGAGGGTAAACCCGTAGATAATGTAGCGAAAAAGGCGGAACCCGCCGCACCCATCCGCTCAACGTATGTAGACGATATTGAGGCGATGCGTATCGCCGCGATGGAGCGTCGCAAGCAGCAGGCTGAGCAAGAGAAGCGCGAGCTAGAAGAGAAGAAGGCGAAAGTAGAAGCCGACCGACGCGCCGCCCAAGAGAAAAAAGAGAAGGCTGCTCAGGCCTCTCAGGCTGCTAAGGCGAAGCCCACCAAAGCTACGGAGAAAACCGAAGAGGTTAAACCCTCTTTGCGCCGCAAGCTAGAAGCCGCCCCAAGCGAAGCTGCTCGTGCTGAGGACGAGCCCCGCAAGCGTCGAGGTCGTCGCTCCAAGTCCGGCCCGAAGAAGTCCAGCAAAACCTCTCTGTACGAGCAGGCACTGGAAGTATTTGAGGAAGATGAAGCCAGCAAGCGCAGCACGCGCTCCCTGTCTCGTCCGAATCTGAAAATTAAACCGACTCATGGGTTTAAACGGCCCACGGAGAAGCAGGTGTACGAAGTACAGTTGGGCGATACCATCACCGTCGCAGAACTGGCCAAGCAGATGAACGTGAAGGCTGGAGAGCTGATCAAGCGCCTGATGAAAATGGGCGAGATGGCTACTATCAACCAGAGCCTGGACCGTGAGACTGCACAGTTGATCATCGAGGAAATGGGCCACAAAGTCGTAATGCGCTCCGAGACCGAGCTGGAAGACAGCTTGGTGGCGCATGCCAAGGCTCAAGAGGGCACCGAGGTTACCCGCGCACCGGTAGTAACCGTGATGGGGCACGTCGACCACGGTAAAACCTCTTTGCTCGACTATATCCGCAAGACTAAGGTGGCTTCTGGTGAGGCTGGTGGTATTACCCAGCATATCGGTGCCTACCGAGTGAAAACCAGCCAGGGCGAGATTGCCTTCCTGGATACTCCGGGACACGCCGCCTTTACTGCCATGCGCGCCCGCGGTGCTCAGGCCACCGACGTGGTAATCCTGGTAGTGGCCGCCGATGATGGCGTTATGCCGCAGACCGAGGAAGCCGTGAATCACGCTCGCGCCGCTGGTGTACCGCTGGTTGTTGCCGTGAACAAGTGCGACAAAGAAGCCGCGGATCCCGATCGCGTGAAAAATGAGTTGGCCGCAAAAGACGTAATCCCAGAAGACTGGGGCGGCGATACCCAGTTCATCAACGTATCCGCGCATACTGGCCAGGGTATTGATGACCTCCTGGAAGCGGTGTCCCTACAAGCGGAAATGCTGGAGCTGAAGGCCAAGGTAAATGTACCGGCCACCGGCGTTGTGATTGAGTCCCGCCTGGAAAAAGGCCGCGGTGTTGTTGCTACCCTGCTGGTGCAGAATGGCGAATTGAAGCGCGGCGACATTATCTTGGCTGGTCAGAGCTATGGTCGCGTACGTGCCATGACCAACGAGCACGGCAAGCAGGTGAAGGAAGCTGGTCCGTCCACCCCAGTAGAGCTGCTGGGCCTGGATTCCACCCCGAATGCCGGTGACGAGTTCATGGTGGTTGCCGATGAGCGCAAGGCCCGTGAGGTGGCTGAACAGCGCGCTGACAGCGAGCGACGCGATCGTATGCAGCGCCAGCAGGCGGCCAAGCTGGAAAACATGTTTGCGGATATGGAAGCTGGCGAGCGCAAAGTGCTTCCGGTTGTCATCAAGGCTGACGTGCGTGGTTCCCTGGAAGCTATTCTGGGTGCACTGGCGGATATCGGTAACGAAGAGGTTTCCGTAAATGTAGTCTCCAGTGGTGTGGGTGGTATCGCCGAGAACGATATCAACCTGGCACTGACTTCCGGCGCTATCGTACTGGGCTTTAACACCCGTGCCGATGTTGCAGCGCGTAAAACTGCAGAGACCGAAGGCGTAGAGATTCGCTACTACAGCGTGATCTACAACCTGCTCGACGAAGTGAAGCAGGCACTGTCTGGTATGCTGGAGCCGGAAGTTCGCGAAGAGATCGTGGGTATTGCCCAGGTTCGCGATGTATTCCGCTCACCGAAGTTTGGCGCGATTGCCGGTTGTATGGTTACCGAGGGTACCGTTTACCGCAACAAGCCGATCCGCGTGCTGCGCGACAACGTTGTAATCTACCAGGGCGAGCTGGAATCCCTGCGCCGCTTCAAAGACGATGTGCAGGACGTGCGCAACGGTATGGAGTGTGGTATCGGGGTGAAGGACTACAACGACGTTAAGTCCGGTGACCAGATCGAAGTTTACGATATCGTCAAGGTTGCCCGCGAACTGTAAAGCGTTCCGGCACCTGGTGAAGGAAAACCCGCGCGGCTTTGGCCGTGCGGGTTTTCCTGTCTTTAAACCGCCATTCTCAATAGGTAAACAATGGCAAGAGAATTCCAACGCGCCGACCGCGTCGCCGATGCTATGCGTCGCGAACTGGCCCAGCTGATTCAGCAGGAAGTGCGCGACCCGCGTCTGGGCATGGTCAATATCAACGATGTTGAAGTCAGCCGTGATCTGACCACCGCAAAAGTGTTTGTCACCTTTGTGGGTGAGGACGACCGCAGTAAGATCAATACCTCGATGGAAGTGCTTAACAAGGCCGCAGGTTTTCTGCGCAGCCAGTTGGCGCGCGCCATCCAGATACGCACCATCCCGCGTCTGTATTTCCGCTACGACGAGACCTCGGTGCGCGGCCAGGAGCTCTCCGCTCTGATCGACAAGGCGGTGCGCGCCGATCGCAAGCACCAAGACGACAGCGACTCTAACGAAGATTGATCCATGGGCCGCAGACCAAAATGGGGCCGGCCGGTTCACGGCGTGCTGTTATTAAACAAGCCCGCCGGTATTACCGCCAATGACGCCCTGCAGAAAGCCAAACGACTCTTTTTTGCCAATCGCGCCGGTCATACCGGGGCCTTAGATCCACTGGCAACCGGTGTGCTGCCGATCTGTCTTGGCGAAGCCACCAAGTTTTCCCAGTACCTGCTCGATGCTGACAAGCGTTACCGCAGCACCTTTGTCTTCGGTATGACCACTGCCAGTGGCGATGCCGATGGTGATGTACTGGAAACCAAAGATGCTTCCGGTTTGACCGAAAAAGCAGTGCTCAAGGCCATGGAAGCCTTTCGCGGCAGCATCAAACAGGTGCCCTCCATGTATTCCGCCCTTAAGCACAAGGGGCAGCCTCTATATAAGCTGGCGCGCCAGGGCTTGGAAGTGGAACGCGAAGCGCGTGAAGTGGAAATTTTTGAGTTTGAACTGCTGAGCTTTACGCCGGGCGCACAGCCTCGTGCGGAAGTTGAGGTGCACTGTTCCAAGGGAACCTATATTCGCAGTATTGCCGAGGACCTGGGTCAAGCTCTGGGTGTAGGCGCCTATGTGGAAGTACTGCACCGCAGTGCCGCCGGCCCCTTCGATGAAGCCGACGCAGTGACCCTGGATGAGCTTACAGAAGAACGCGGTGAAGATAAGGCAGAAGTGCTCGATCACCACTTGTTGCCGATGGATTCTCCAGCGTCCTCACTGCCCAAACTCGTCCTGCCGGACGACTCTGGTTACTATGTGCGTCAGGGGCAACCGGTAATGGATTTGCAGGTCTACCGTATCGGTACAGAAGGTGATATGGTGCGCCTCTTCCTGGAAAACGGTGATTTTCTGGGCGTAGGAGAAATTACCGACGAAGGGTGCGTGGCACCACGACGTCTGGTAAGTGGCACCTGAGTGGAAGCTGCTTTTTGGTGAAAGCCAACATTCGGTAACCCGCAAGGTGCCCGCGCGGCGCAGCCGCATTCACGATTAGCTGGTCTGTAAATATGCACGGGCCAGCCGAATCTTTTAAAGCATATTACGACGAGGTAATTCGTTATGGCACTGTCTGCAGTTGAAAAAGCAGCCATCCTGAAAGAGCACGGCCAATCTGAAGGCGATACCGGTTCTCCGGAAGTCCAGGTAGCCCTGCTGACCGCTAACATCAACAAACTGCAGGGTCACTTCTCTGCGCACAAGCAGGATCACCACTCTCGTCGTGGTCTGATCCGCATGGTAAACCAGCGCCGTAAGCTGCTGGACTACCTGAAGCGCAAGGATCTGAATCGTTACGCACAGCTGATCGCCAAGCTCGGCCTGCGTCGCTAAGACCCTGGAATGCCCGCCTCTGGCGGGCATTCTTTTTTAATGCTTGCTGAAAAGTGGCCTTACTGTCATTTTTCAGAAGTCGCACTGCACAGGCCAGCGGAAAACAACCCGAGCTGGATGTGTAGTGTTTGCACCGGCCACCCCAGGTCGGTGGTGGCACATCCCCGTGCCGCCTCGGGTGAGGCTTTCGGAACTCTCTCCCGGGCAACTATGTAGGGGTTACTGGAATGGGCCAGTAACCGTAAGGAAATAGGAAAAAACTAGTGAATCCAGTAAGCAAAACTTTCCAATACGGACAACACCAAGTCACCATCGAGACCGGCCGCATCGCGCGCCAGGCAACCGGTGCTGCCCTGGTTAGCATGGGTGAGACCGTCGTCCTGTGTACTGTTGTCGGCGCTAAAGAAGCCAAGCCAGATCAGGGCTTCTTCCCGTTGTCCGTGCATTATCAAGAAAAAGCCTACGCGGCTGGCAAAATTCCCGGTGGTTTCTTCAAGCGTGAAGGCCGTCCGTCTGAAAAAGAAACCCTGACTTCCCGTCTGATCGATCGCCCGATCCGCCCGCTGTTCCCGAATGGCTTTATGAACGAAGTTCAGGTGATGTGTACCGTTCTCTCCGCTGAGAAGGACATGGATCCGGATATCGCTGCCATGATCGGCACTTCTGCAGCGCTATCTGTTTCCGGTATTCCTTTCGCAGGCCCAATCGGTGCTGCGCGCGTGGGGTACACCCAGCAAGACGGTTACCTGTTAAACCCGGGTTATGAAGCTCTGAAGACCTCCGAGCTGGACATGGTGGTTGCCGGTACCAAAGACGCTGTGTTGATGGTGGAATCTGAAGCGCAAGAGCTGCCGGAAGACATCATGCTCGGTGCTGTGCTGTATGCACACCAAGAGATGCAGGCCATCATCAAGGTTTGTGAAGAACTGAAAGCGGAAGCGGGCAAGCCCCAATGGGACTGGCAGGCACCTGCAGAAAATACCGAGCTGAAAACTTCCCTGGAAGGTCAGTTTGGCGAGAAGGTTGCCGAAGCCTACCGCATCACCAACAAGCAAGAGCGCAGCACCCGCCTTGCGGAACTGCGCAGCGAAGCCGCTGAAGCCCTGGCTACTGAAGAAATTAGCGCCGATTTGGTAAAAAGCTACTTCGGCAAGCTGGAGAAGAAACTGGTGCGCGGCGCTGTAGTGCGCGGCGAGCCCCGTATCGACGGTCGCGACAGCAAAACTGTACGCTCGATCGCAGTGGAAGTTGGTGCTCTGCCCAAGTCCCACGGCTCTGCGCTGTTCACCCGTGGTGAGACCCAGGCTCTGGTAGTGGCTACCCTCGGTTCCACTGGCGATGCACAGATCATCGACGCCCTGGAAGGTGAGCGCAAAGACTACTTTATGCTGCACTACAACTTCCCTCCCTACTCTGTAGGTGAAGCGGGTCGTGTAGGTGCTACCGGTCGTCGCGAAATCGGTCACGGCCGCCTCGCTCGTCGCGGTATCGCTGCAGTTCTGCCGAGCCCAGATAGCTTCCCCTATACCGTGCGTGTGGTTTCCGAGATCACTGAATCCAACGGTTCCAGCTCCATGGCTTCCGTATGTGGTTCCAGCCTGGCGCTGATGGATGCGGGTGTTCCGCTGAAGGCACCGGTAGCCGGTATCGCTATGGGTCTGGTGAAGGAAGACGAAGGCTATGCGGTTTTGACCGATATCCTCGGTGACGAAGACCACCTCGGCGATATGGACTTCAAAGTAGCGGGTACCGCTTCTGGTGTAACCGCGCTGCAGATGGACATCAAGATCGAAGGTATTACCGAAGAGATCATGGAGACCGCTCTGGAGCAGGCTCTGCACGCGCGTCTGCACATCCTCGCGGAAATGAACAAGGTGATCGACTCTTCCCGCACCACCGTGAATGAGAACGCACCGCGCTACGCGACCCTGAAAATCCATCCAGACAAGATCCGCGACGTGATCGGTAAGGGTGGTGCGACTATCCGCTCTATCACTGAAGAGACCGGCGCCTCCATCGATATCGAAGATGACGGCACTATCAAAGTCTTCGGTGAAGACGGTGAGAGCCTGGAAGCGGCGGTAACCCGCATCGAGGAGATCACTGCGGAAGCTGAGATTGGCGCTATCTACGAAGGTACCGTGGTACGCATCGTAGACTTCGGTGCATTCGTTAACTTCCTGCCGGGCAAAGACGGTCTGGTGCATATCTCCCAGATCGCTGAAGAGCGTGTAAATGCCGTAACTGATTACCTGAGTGAAGGTGAGAAGATTAAGGTTAAGGTGCTCGACGTTGACCAGCGCGGACGTATCAAGCTGTCCATCAAGGAAGCAAAGGCTGACCAAGCCGCTTCCGAAGAGGCGAAACAGGGTTCCGAAGAGGCATAAACCTCTCGAGCTGATGAAGCCTGAAAAAACCCGGCCTAGTGCCGGGTTTTTTTGTAGCTGTTCAAAGTGGCTTCACACGGAATAAAGGCACTTGCCCCAGGGATTTTTCGGTTAGAATTTGTCGAAAAGGGGGGGAAATTTTGCACAACTACTGGCTTCTCGATGCACTCCTTGGTCTCGCTAGCCTGCTGGTTGCCAACCAGTATTGGTATCTCACCCGCGCGCGCTTTCAATCGGCAGCTCTGATAATCGTGGCCGCCCTGATGATTATGGCCCTGGCCGCCCTGGTGGGCGCTTATCGCTATGGCATTGATCCTGGAGTGACAGAGCTGCATCGGGCACTTGCGCAGATCTCCGGTTTTGCCTCCTTCCTGTTGATCGGCATAGGTCTTGCCTGGGCACGTCTGGAAATATCTTGGGGCCGAGATACTCGCGCGCCGGCTTATCTGGTAATGGTTTTGATATTGGCTGGGGCAATTGGTCTCGCGCAAAGTACCAGCATGTCAGCCCTTACAGTGATCGACCTCTTTTCTACTGTGGGGCTGGTACTGTGGTTATTGGTAGCATTATTGGAGCTGATAGCGCCGCGCCGGCTCAAGCGCAACCAAGCCCTGGTAATTGGCGCTGGTGCACTGTTAGTAGTGTTCAATGGGCTCTTTATTGGAACCGGAGCTTCACGACTGTTGGGCCTTGCCCGTACTAATTGGTTCCACTTACTTCTTGCCCTCTCAATTTTATCTCTATTGTGGGCACGTCCATTATTTAATCTGGATCAATCTAATAATGAGTGAAGTTATCTTGCCGCTGCAGGGCGGTTGCCACTGTGATGCTGTGCGCTTTCATGCGATACATCGTCGCCAAGATGGAGAGCCGCTGGTGGCGCACGCCTGTAATTGCTCTATGTGCGAAAAGGTGGGTTACTTACATCTGATCGTACCTGCGGCAAACTTCCAGCTGGAGCGGGGAGAGGAAGCCCTCACTTGTTACACTTTTAATACGGGTGTGGCAAAACACTATTTTTGCCGTCATTGCGGTGTAAAACCCTTTTACATACCGCGCTCCAATCCCGATGGTTACAGCCTCAATGCGCGTTGTCTCGATATTGTGCCTCAGGAATTAGAAGTCGAGCCATTTGATGGGCAAAACTGGGAACAGAATGCTGCGGGATTAGCGCACTTGAGTCAGGCCGAGTAATCCGTATGCGTTATGTCTGGATGTTCTTGTAACTTAATTTTGTTTGTTGGGTGAGGTTTAAGAGCGCTCCTATGGGGTGCAATTTTTTAAATGAAAGTTCAGTAAATGGAAGTCTATGTCCATGGAATCTGAGCACGTTCGTGCAACCTTGCTCGATCGAAATGGATCGGGCCGAGAAGTGGCTTGGCCGGAGGTGGAGTCTTGGCATCCCCGCCAGGGGGTGTTGTGGCTCCATTTTGATAGTGCTTGCGAAGAGGTTTTAGCTTGGGTAAGCGATAGTAGTGAATTGCCTACTGTGGTTAAAGAAGCATTACTGGCCAAAGAGGTGCGACCGCGTACCCTGGCTGTAGGTGATGGATTATTTCTAGCTTTGTGTGGAGTCGATCCAAAGCATAAAGCACGGAGAGAGAGCCGGGTCTCTATTCGAATATGGGTGGAAGAGAATCGTGTCATCAGTATTGGTAAGAGACGCCTGTTGGCTGAGGAGGATTTGATCTCCCGGTTGAGCAGTGGTTGTGGGCCACGGGGGACAGCGGCATTGGTAGTGTCCCTGGCAGATTTACTCGTGCTGCGTATGGGAGACCGGGTTGATGACTTTGAGGAAAAGGTCGATGAACTTGAGGATCAATTACTCGAATGGTCGGTGAAAGATCTGGGGGCGAATCTGGTTCAGTTTCGTAAGAGGACAATAGCATTGCGCCGATACCTCTGCCTACAGAGGGAGGTTTTAACTCGTATGCAGCAGGAGTCGGCTCCCTGGTTTGATGAAGGGAGCCATATCCTACTAGCGGATATTAATGAGCGCCTGCAGCGGCATATCGATGATATAGATACAATTCGTGAACGGGCGGCAATTGCTCAGGAGGAACTACTAAGCCGTAGCTCCGAACAGCTGAATAGTCGTATGTATGTATTGTCGATGGTTGCAGCAATTTTCCTGCCTCTGAGCTTTTTAACTGGATTGTTTGGAATTAATGTTGGTGGGATTCCTTGGGCTCAAGCTCGAGAGGGATTCTTGGTATTTTGTATTTTGTTAGTAGCTGCACTTGCCGGACAAATCGCCTTTTTTTATTGGAAAAAATGGCTCTAAGGCTCCCTCCACATTGCAGTGGAAGGAGCCCTTTTAGGGATTAGTTTTTAACCCAGGAAAAATCTACAAAAACTGGGTCGTGGTCGCTTAACCCAGAATAGGTTGCAGAACCGATAAAATAATCAGTGACTTCCAGTGTGTAGTTGGGATTATTGTTGATGATTACTACATGGTCTGTGTCATTTTGTAGCTCATCGGAGCAGGCTTCCAGGCTGGTGTCATTGCCAGAGAGCATATATTGGCAGGCGTGCTTACCGCCGGTTTTTTCGAAAAAGGCCTTCCAGGTTTGGTAGTTAACGCCGCGCCAGCCATCATCATTTTCATCGAATGCCATATTGAAGTCCCCTGCCAAAATAACAGTGGCATTATTTGAGTGGGAGACAATCATATCGGCGATTTGATCAAGTTGCTTTGCCTTGGCGTTTAGGTCGGCATCTTGATGGCCCGCATCCATGTGGGTGTTATAAATATGCACATGATAGTTCTCCGTCACTTCAACGTTGGCCACGGTGAAACCTTTCTCGGTATCACAATCGTTGCCTGAGCATTTATCAAAAGTTTCCTCTTCATAAGTGGCAAAGGAATAATCGTTATCGTCGCGATTGTCCCGGTCAAAGGGGAATTTGGAAAAAGTCAGCAAGCCGTTACCAAAAGAGGTGCCGCCACCTTTCCAGTGTTTTGAACGATAGGGAACCGTATCGTTGCTCAGTTTGTCATCGTCATCCAGGTAGTTGGCTTTGGTTTTACTCCACACTTCCTGCATTAACCAGAGATCCTTGGGGTCATCATTAAAAGTGCGGATAATTTGTTTGAAATCTGACTTACTGTTGCCACCAATACATTGTAAAAATCCATCCATGTTATACACCATCATGTCAAAGCTGCCTGAGTTGGCATCTTCGAAGCTGGTGTCACCATACTCGTAGCCATCCAGATCTTTTGAGCCCGTGTCATCCACATCATCAATAAATTCGAACCAGTTGCATGAGGTGATCGCATCCCATACATCCTCAAAATCTGCCGCGCTAGCGGGATAGCTGATCAGTAGAGCAAGGGATATACAGATTTTTTTTATCATTTTTTATTCTCCATGGTTCTTATCGCCGGTGGATTGAAATTAAAAAGGCGTGGCCTTTTTGTCTCGGTCTTTGATTTTTCGAGGGTGGGATAATGGATAGCGTAGATTACAAATTGGAGTAAGGAAGGTTTTTTTTATTTTATTTTTTACTTTAATTGACGTTAATTTGTACGCTTTGCCAGGAAAATACTCAGCGTCAGAAAAGTTAGACACTAACAGGCCGGTCAGTTGAGATTATCCTGACAATAAAGCGGCGCCAGCCACACGATTGCTCACAGGTTTTTCTGCGTCAGTATTTTCTGGTTGGCAATTAAGGAAATAACCTAGTCGCAGAGCACTTTCTTTTACTTTATTAGAATATGGCCCTGCGTGGTATTGGGTGTGGCTTCTATCTATATGGAGCGCCTAAAAGAAGGGAAGTCAGTAGTGAGTTTGCTTAAGCAAAAATAGTCACCATTTGCCGGGATAAAGCAACGAGTCTGCCCGCGTTATCCCAAAGGCGCGCCTGGATCACCGCATAGCCATCTTCAGCCTGCTCCACCTCTGCCAAATATTGCCACCAATCCGACGCGCTGCGTTGTGGTAGCGGTTCCATCAGCTCCAGCGTCCAGGTGAGCGAGCTGGCCGGTGCTGGAACTTTTAGCATCGGTAGAGTAGCTGGTGGCCAGGCGTCGATGAGTGTGAGTAGATGGCTAATGCCTACAGTAGATTCGCTGCCGTCTTTGAAACGCACCCAACCACCCAGTTGCCGCTCCGTGGTGCCGCTGAAGGGGAGTTGGCCACGAGCGATGCGATAGTCATATTTCTGAGTGAATTCTGGCACCACACCCTCGATATAAGGTAGGGCGATACATTTATCCGGGCTGGCAAACTCAGGAGCGGCAGGGGTGTCGACTTTAACGGAGGATTCCCTGCCGCTGCCAAAACTGGCAAGTCCAGCGAGTACAGTCGCGTTATTTTGCAGTAATTGGCCCTGCACCTGGGTGACGGAGCGGCCTGCGCGCAGTAGCTGCGCTTCGACTTTTACCGCATCCGCGCTAACCGGGCTGACGAAGGAGAAGGTGAGTGAGCGTAAACTGCTTTCTGCAATCACCTCCGCTGCCATTTTCTCATAGAGCATGGCAGCAACCAGGCCGCCAAAAGTGGCGCGGCCCTGGCTCCAGCCTGTCGGTACCACATTGGCGCCATGTTTATCGCGCCAATCAAGGAGAAGTTCATCAAAAGTCATAGTGTTACCGCTGGGAGAGCGGGCTTTGTGCAGTCCGCGGGAGGAGGTGTCTGGGCCACTGCACTGTCGTTAAGTGGCCCCGTAGAAACTTAATTGAAAGTGTGGCTGTCTTCTGGGAATACGCCGAGTTTAACGTCCCCTGCATACTTGCGCAGGGCACCGGGGATATCGCCGGCCTCCACTAAAAAGTTCTTGGAAAATTTCGGCGGCTGTTCGGTAAGGCCGAGGATATCGTTGATAACCAGGACTTGGGCATCGGTATCGCGCCCAGCGCCGATACCGATTGTGGGCATGGAAACTGACTCTGTGATGCGTTTGGCCAGGGCGCTGGGCACGCATTCGAGCACGAGTAGGTCGGCGCCAGCCTGATCTAGGAGGATCGCATCTTCCAACATTTGTTCGGCGTGTTTTTCGTCGCGCCCCTGAACCCTATAGCCGCCCAGCTTGTGAACGGACTGAGGAGTGAGCCCAAGGTGAGCACAAACCGGGATGCCGCGGTCTGTCAGCATTTTGACTGTGTCGGCAAGCCAGGCGCCACCCTCAATCTTCACCATATGGGCGCCAGCCTGCATGATACGGGTGGCGTTTGTGAGTGCTTGCTCCGGTGTGGCATATGTCATAAATGGCATATCACCCATGATCAGGGATTTTTTATTGCCCCTTGCCACTGCTTCCACGTGGTAGATCATCTGTTCCATGGTGACCGGCACTGTGCTGTCGTAGCCCAGTACGGTCATACCGAGGGAGTCGCCTACCAGCACGGTTTCCACTCCGGTTTTCTGCGCCATGGCCGCCATGGGCGCATCGTAGAGGGCGACGGTAATAAACTTCTCGCCGTTCGCTTTCATTTTGCGCAGGGTTTGCACGGTAACGAGCTTTTCTAATTCTGAAGGTGCATACATAGCGGTTAACTTCCCGGGTTGTAGTAATGACGGCCCTTGGTGACGGTGAGCATATACTCCACCAGTTGTTGGTAATCCTCGGGGCTATCGACGATATCGATTTCCTCACTGTTGACAATCAACAGCGGTGAGCTGTCGTAAAAGTGGAAAAATTGCGTGTAGGCGTCGTTGAGTGTGGCCAGATATTCGGTGCTGATAACGCGTTCCGCTGGGACGCCTCGATTGCGGATACGAGCCTGCAGGACTTCCAGTGGGGCCTGTAAATAAATAACCAAGTCGGGCTTGGGGGCCTCTAGTGTGAGGTGCTGAAATACCTGTTGGTAGAGCGCGAGTTCATCCGCGTCCAGCGTGACTTGGGCAAACAGTTGGTCTTTCTCGATAAGAAAGTCTGCCACCCGCACGGGTTCAAACAAATCATCCTGGCGCAGGGCCTGAATCTGTTGGGAGCGTTGCAGCAAAAAATGTAACTGGGTGGGTAGTGCGGCGTTTTTGGGGTCGCGATAGAAGCGCTCGAGAAAGGGGTTTTCCTCGGGTAGCTCCAACAGAGTGTCGTAATTGAAGGTACAGGCCAGTTTTTTGGCGAGGGTAGTTTTGCCCACTCCGATATTACCCTCAACGGCAATAAATTTCGGTGGCGTTCTCTCCGGCTGGCCAAACTCACACGAACTGGTTTCGCTGTTGTCGATAACCACGTGCTCGACTCCTCTGGTTGGGGCGTCTTCCCTGATGGGTTACAGGCGCCAAAATACTATCAAGCGGGGCGGCCAGTCGAGTACTTTTAGCGCTGTATTTGAGGCTGTTTAGAATTTCTCCAGGCGGTTTTGTGGGCAATCCTGCAGCAACTGTTGCAATAGCTCCCCCGATGGCAGTTGCAGTTGTGGATCGAGCTCAGCGAGTGGCTGCAGTACAAAATTGCGCTCAGCCATACGCGGGTGCGGTACCTGCAGACGCGTCTCGTCTAATTGCTGTTCGCCAAACAAAAGTACATCCAAATCGAGGGTTCGCGCTCCCCAGCGCACCGAGCGCTCGCGCCCGTGAGCCTGCTCAATCGTTTGCAGCTGGTCGAGTAACCCAATGGGCGTTAGTGCGCACTCCAGCTCAACCACGGCGTTGACATAATCTGGCTGCTCGCCAGGGCCTATGGGCGCACTGTGATAAAAGCTGGAGCAGCGCAACAGGCGGCAGTCGGGGATTTCCTCCATGGCCGCCAGGGCACTGCGCAGCTGCTTCTGTGGCTCAGACAGATTACTGCCGAGCCCGATAAAAACCCTTTCCATTATTCGGCAGCCTTTGGCTTGCGTCGGCGTCCGCCACGGGAATTGCGGCCACGTCGATTGTTGCCGCCGCTGCGCTGGAGTTTGCGTACCATTTGCTGGCGTTGTTCATCATCGGCTTGCTGAAAGTCGGTCCACCAGTTGCCCAGACCAGGTTCAATTTCTCCACACTCTTCGCGCAATAGCAGGAAGTCGTAAGCGGCGCGGAAGCGGGGGTGCTCCAGCTGGCGCTGGGCGCGACTGCCGCCGCGTTGTGGCAGACGATGCTGGAGATCCCATATCTCGCGCATGGGGATAGAGAAGCGCTTGGGAATAGCGGTGTGGGCCAGTTGGTTACTGGTAATTTTTTGAGCCGCCTGGGCCAGTGCCGGCGCCGGTGGAATCCCTTTCTCGATGAGCTTTTTCTGCTCCTCGTCCACAGCCGGCCACAACAGGGCCGCGTATAGGAAGGCGGGGGTCACGCGCATATCAGCCTGGATGCGCTGGTCGGTATTGCGCAGGGCGCGCTTTGTCAGCTCCAGTGCTGCGGGGTTCTTTTCAATTTGGGCTGCATTATCTGGGAACAGGTGCTGCCACAGATGATAGCGGCGCAATAGTTCGAAAGTGCGCTCGCCCTGGCCGCTCATCAGCAGTTTGAGGATCTCGTCAAACAAGCGCGCGGGGGCGATATTGCGCAATAGAGGAGCCAGCTCTTTTAGCGGGGCCTCGGTAGCGGGTTCGATGGCAAAATCCAGTTTGGCTGCGAAGCGCACCGCACGCAGCATCCGTACAGGGTCTTCTTTATAGCGGGTAGCGGGGGCCCCGATCATGCGGATCAGGCGATTATTTATGTCCTCAACACCCCCGGTGTAGTCGTGAACAGCGAAGCCATCGGTGGTGTAATAGAGGGCATTGACTGTAAAGTCGCGGCGCATGGCATCGCTTTCCAGGTCGCCGTAGACGTTGTCGCGCAGCAACATACCGTGTTCGGATTGTTTTGCTTCGTGCGTTTCGCCATCGCTGTGGTGCCCCCGAAAAGTGGTGACCTCAATAACCTCGCGGCCAATACGCGCGTGCAGGATTCGAAAGCGCCGACCGACAATGCGTGCGCCGCGAAACAGTACTTTAGCCTGTTCTGGTGTAGCGTCAGTGGCAACATCGAAGTCTTTGGGGTGGCCGCCGAGCATTAGATCCCGCACGCCCCCCCCGACAATGTACGCTTGGTAACCTGCTTCCTGTAGGCGTTTCATGACCGTTAGGGCTGCACGGCTGATATCCCGGCGGGAGATATTGTGGTCGTTGCGGGCGATAACCCTGGGGCCTTTCTTGGCCGGCTTGCGCCAGCGTTTGATACTACTAATCAAATTATTGAGCATACGGCTGTCTGTCTTGACTGCTGCCATCTGTTGGTGACCGAAAATGCCCTGTTGGTGCTGAGGCCACATCTCCGGTGGCGACAGGCATTACACCTGCACTTTCCTCCCCAACGGAGTTGGGGCATGTTGTTGCACTACTGGGGCCTCTGTACCTGGGCGGGCCCAGGGGGCGAAGTCCAAAACAGGGGGCGGCAATGGCATCTGCTGTCAGTGTGGAGGACTCGCTGGCGCGATTCTAACACACGCAAAGCAATGCGCCCGCAATCTGCGGGTGCCGGAAAGTTGGGGAAAAGTTTGGGAATTATTATTACAGGTATGAAGGCAGCGGCTTCCTTGCGCTCTTAATTTGCTATCAAGCAAACACCCTCTCCCAGGTATAAATCAGTCAGTTTGCAACGCGCTTGTTGTTATTTTTATTCTTCTTTCGAAATTATTGTTATTGTTTATTGTTGTTCTTGCGGTTTTGGCCACTCATTGCTTTTGTTATCGGCCGCCCCATTATTTTTATTGTGTTTCGCCCACTTATTTTGAGTAGTTATAGGGCTTTTAACGGTCATTTATTTTTATTGTTGGCCGTTTTTAATTTTTGTACTAAGAGTAAAGCATTTAGTGTGCCAACTTTTAAAAATCCTTACAAATCAATAAGTTACAATCTTTACGAAAATTGATGGAACTTTTCTGAGTGGCATTGCGTTACGTAAGGTGCGGCAACTGTTACTTGAGGTAGGTCTTGGGTAACACTTCCCTCTGTTACCGGTGATGTAACAAAGTGGGGCATCGGTCACGGACGTGGCTAAAGCCTGTTGAAGAGAAGTTTAAGGGGCTACTTGTTGAGGAAGAGTGGTGTAGGTGAGGGAGGGGGCTCAGCCCCCAAGAAAGTTGATTAGGCTTCGGCAACCGCACTGCGGCGGGTTTTCTTGCGGGGAATGCCCAGTTTTTGGCGACGCTCCCACAGGCACTTACGGCTGACCCCCAGCTTTTTCGCCAGCTCGGTCTCGCTCATGGTGTCCTGGTGCTCGATTACGAAGCGAGCGAAGTAGTCCTCCAGCGAGAGATCCTCGCGGGGATCGGTATGCAGGCTGCGCGGGCGAGGCTCGCCGATGGCCTCCTCCACGGGGACCAGGTCCAAGTCTATATCTAGGGTTTTGTGGTCGATTTCCCGGCTGTCACGGTCGGTGAGGATGACCGCGCGTTGTATGGCGTTCTCCAGTTCGCGAACGTTACCAGGCCAAGTGTACGTGGTGACTGCCTGAACTGCCTCGGGAGAGAGGCGCAGCAGAGGGCGCTCAATTTTGGTGCAGAACTTTTCGAGAAGGTGCTCTGCCAGTGCAAGGACATCGCGGCCGCGCTCGCGCAGCGGTGCCAGAGTCATCTGCACCACGTTGATGCGGTAGTAAAGGTCTTCGCGGAACTTGCGTTCAGCGGCGAGTTGACGCAGGTTGCGGTGGGTGGCCGTAACCAGGCGCACATCCACTTTGTGCGACTCGATAGAGCCAATCGGGCGCACCTCCCCCTCTTGTATCACCCGCAATAGCCGTGCTTGAGCCTCTAGCGGGAGTTCACCGATTTCATCGAGAAACAGGGTACCGCCATCAGCGGCGGCAACCAGTCCCTCGCGGGCACTCTGGGCGCCGGTAAAAGCGCCTTTTTCGTAACCAAACAGCTCCGATTCGATCAATGTCTCGGGAATGGCGGCACAGTTGACCGAGATCAACGGCTTGCCAGCGCGGCGGCTCTCTTCATGGATAGCTTTGGCCACCAGCTCTTTACCGGTGCCGGTTTCTCCATGCACCAGTACGGTGGCGTCTGTGGGTGCCACTTTGTGAATGCGCCTATAGAGTTCGCGCATAGCCATGCTGTCGCCGATCATTCCGGCGATAGTGCCTGGGTTACTTTTATCCAAAGGCGCTTGGGCGCGACTTTGTTCGGCCTTGCCGATGACGCGGCGCACGGTGGCGAGCATCTCGTCGTGGTCGAATGGCTTGGCGATATAGTCCGCGGCGCCCATGCGCATGGAGTCCACAGCGGAGCGCAGGCTGGCGTAACTGGTCATGATCAATACCGGTACTTCACCGGCATGTTTGAGCAAGTCGGTGCCCGGTGCACCGGGTAGGCGCAGGTCTGAGATAACCAGGTCAACTTCATTGACCCGGTGCTTACTAAGGGCCTCCCTGACTGAGCCCGCCTCACTGACCTTATATCGGTGCCGCTCTAACAGTTTACGCAGCGCCGTTCGAATAATGGCTTCATCTTCGACGATCAGGATGTGGCTCATATGTTACGCCTGGTTACAAAATGCTCAATAAACGCCTAGTTTTACCCGGCCGCCGTTTCGATGCAACTCAAAAACGGATAACCGGGTTATTTTTGCCCAGTTCCTGGCCGGTTTACCGGCTGGAGTCTTAGCCTGCCAAGGGCAGCTGTACAGTAAATCTGGCGCCGCGGCCGGTCTCCGGATTGGCCGGGCTCTCTAGCTCTAGCTGCCCTCCGTGCTCCTCAACAATGCTGTACACCATGGCCAAGCCCAGGCCTGTACCTTCTCCGGGTTCCTTGGTCGTGAAGAAGGGTTCCAGAATACGCTCGCGGTGTTGGGCAGAGATACCGGGGCCGTCGTCGGTGACTGACACACAGGCACAACCCTTGGCCTCTCGACCTTCAATGCGGATGAGACCGCCATCCGGGCTGGCGTCGCGGGCATTGCTGAGCAGGTTGATAAATACCTGGATCAGACGCTGGTTATCCCCGGGGGCGATTAGATCTGCTGGGACTGCATTTTCGAAGCGCACCTCGGTTTTATCCCGTTGCAGGGATAGCAGGTGTACCGCTTCCTGCACACAGGCGTAGAGGTCTACCGGAGCCCGCTCGCTCTCTTGGCTGCCACTGTGAGAGAAATTCACCAGTGAGTGTACGATGCGGCTGATGCGCTGGGTCTGGCTGAGGATTTGGTCGGCGGTTTCCAGCACTTCCGGGTTGTCGCAATCGAACTGGAGGTTCTGTGCCAGGCAGGCGATACCGGTCACTGGGTTGCCCACCTCGTGGGCGACACCTGCGGCGAGGCGTCCCACCGAGGCCAGGCGTTCGCTGTGAATCAGCTCCTGCTCCAGTGTCTGGGTCTCGGTGATGTCCTCGAGCAGTAGCATCTGCCCATCGCCACGCTGGTTGCGGGCCCGCCCGCTGCGGCTGCGTTTCTGCCGGGTTTTGTGCAGGTTGAGCCAGTGGCTATTGCCGCCGAGACTGACTTGCTGCTTGAAGCGGCTGGCATCGCTGGATTCGGCAAACTCCGCTAGCAGACTGCGCCAGGGTTCGGCCAGATATTCCAGCTTGGAGCCAATTACCTCAACGGCGGCAATCCCGGTGAGATCCTGCATGGCGTAATTCCACAACAGTATCTCGCCGTCGCGCCCCAGAGAGCAGGCGGCCATGGGCAGCTCCTCCAGCATTTGCCGGTGGTACAGCCGCAAATTGTTCAGTTCTGCCGCCAGCCCGGTCAGCTGGTGCTTGTAACGCCCCAGGCGTGTCTCGATCAGGTGGATATCCTTGTTGGCCGGCTGATCGCTGTTCTGAAAGGGAAAGTGGCGATCGATAATCTGGCCGGCCAGTACCCGTCCGAGCAGCCCGGACAGGTTGGATTCAATGCGATTGCGAAGCTGGCGCAGGGCGTAGGGGCGACGCTCGTTATCGGGCAGGTTGAGTTGATTGAGGGCGCGCTTCACCTCGGTGTTGGCGGTGGCCGCCCCCAGGCTCTCCGCCAGGCGCAGGCGAAAGTCCGCTGCGGACTGCACATCGAGCCCCAGGCGTAGCGCTTGGGCGATGGTGTCGTCACTGCATAGGTCAGCGGCGTATTGCTCCAGGCTGCTCGTTGAGGTGAACAGCGAGAGGCTGACGAATAGGAGTATGTTGACACCGAGAGACAGGGTAGTGACCTGGGTCCAGATGGACATGCCCAGTGGTATCTGCAGAGAAGTACCCGGTAAGGTGATGCCGGTTAGTTCGAACACCGATGGCAGCAACAGGCCGCAACTCCAGATCAACATCCCCGCCAGAAGTCCGCCAATCAGGCCGCGTCGATTGCCTCGCGGCCAGTGAATAACAGCGAAGATACCCGGTAGGAACTGCAGGGAACCGATAAAGGCCAGCAGGGCTAAATCCGACAGGGTTAGGCGATTGTCCAGCAGCAGGTAAAAGGCAAAGCCCGCGATAAACAATGCAGCGATTAAAGCGCGGCGCAGCCACACCAACTGGCGGTACATATTGTCTTCGGAGTCCCAGCGGGTGCCCGGTAGCAGCCAATGATTCATGACCATGGTAGATAATGCCAGGGTGATCATAATCAGTGCGCCGGTTGCGGCGGAGAGCCCGCCAATAAAGGCCAGTGTTGTGAGCAACGCTGAGCCACTGGCACGCGGCACCGCCAGCGAGAAGTACTGTACCGGTTCAGCCACATCCAGGGCGAAGCCCGCCCACATAATCGGAAAGATCGGCAGCGCCATTAGCAACAGGAAAAGCGGAAAACCCCAGCTGGCGGTGCGCAGGGCCTGGCCGGTGGGGCGCTCGGCGATGCTGAGGTAAAAGATATGTGGCATGGCCACGGCAGTAGCGATAAAGACTAACAGCAGCGTATGCGAGGAGCCCTGTTCAATGGGGGTGTAGAGCAGCTGCTGCATATCATTGTTTTCCAGCAGCCACTGGTCGAGCCCCGAGAAACCGCCGAACACACCGTAAACGGCATAACCACCGACCGCGGTCAGTGCCACCAGTTTAACTAGGGATTCCAGTGCCATGGCACTGGCGAGGCCCTCACCGCGCTCGCGGGTGGCGCCGTACATACTGGTGAAGACTGCCAACAGCACACAGTAGAAAAAGGCGATCAGGTTTTTACTGGAAACACCACTGTCGGGTAGGCCGAGGGCAGCGACGCTGTCTCGTGACAACAGTGCCAAGGTTTCCGACACCGCCTGGATCTGTAGGGCGACCAGTGGTAGCAGCGCCAATAGCATAAACAGGGTGGCCAGGGTGCCCACCTGGCGGCTGTGGTAGCGGAAAACCAGCAGGTCTGCGGGGGAGTAGAGCTGGTAGCGTTGGGCCAGGCGCGCGAGGGGCTCCAGTGCCACAGGCGCAAATAAAAACATGGCACCGGTGCCCAGGTAGTAGGCAAGAACCCCGTAGCCGTATTGCCAGGCGAGGTCGACAATGCCATAGAACGTCCAGGCAGATAGAGAGACCCCCAGCGAGAGTACGTACACCAGTGGATGGCGCACCCAGCGTGCGGGCAGCCAGCCTTTGGAAGTGGCGAAAGCGACAAAGAACAAGGTAGCGATATAGGCAACCCCGATCAGGGCAATATGGGCGATCTCAAAGCTCATTCGAGTTGCGCCTCCACTGGATAAAAATCGCCAGCAGGATCAAAACGAACCAGAGGATAAAGGGCCGGTACCAGGCGCCAACGGGGTTGATCATCCAGGTAAATATGGTGGGGGAGAACACATAGCCCACCAGCACGAGCAGGATTAGCAGGGTGCGGTTGCTCATAGGTTGTTATGTAAATCCGCGTGGAGGGTGAAAAGTTAAATGGCGAGCCTGTCGGCTGGCGCAAAAATGTTAATTGCCTCCAACGATCAGTGCAATTGTCGGTCGCGTTTATCGATCTGATGACGCTGCCAGCGTGCAGCAGCCCACTTGAGAATATGTTCTGGCGCCTCGCCCTCCAGCCCATCCGTGACATGAAAGCCGAGAAAATCCAGTGCGGTGCAGAGATTGCTGGCGGCTCGGTTGTCGTCGATAGCCGGTGCGTGGTTTTGTTTGCTGAGTTTTTGCGCCCCCCCCGGTCCCATGACCAGCGGCAGGTGGCCGAAGATCGGTGCTCTGTTATCGAGCAGGTGAAACAGGCGAATTTGTGCAGCGGTGGTGTCGAGCAGGTCCGTTCCGCGCACGATATGAGTAATGCCCTGGGCAATATCATCGACCACTACCGCCAGCTGATAGGCGTAGAGGCCATCGCGGCGCTTGAGAATGGTGTCTTCACGCACTGGCTGGGATTGGGGCCCGCGCCAGATATCTTCGAAGTGCTCCTCACCTCCGGCACAGGACAGGCGCAGGGCGCAGGCACCTGTGCCCTCGTCTTTTATCCGGCAGGCTTGATTGTCGTGCCCACCATTTTGACGGATCTGGCTGCGTGAGCAATGACATGGATATAGGAGTCCGCGTTGGCGTAACTGTGACAGAACTGCCTCGTACTGGGCGTGGCGCTTACTTTGCCACACCACGGGGCCGTGCCAGTGCAGCCCATGGGATTCCAGGGATTTCAGTATTCGAGTGGCTGCGCCGGGCTCCTCGCGCGGGGGGTCGAGATCTTCCATACGCACGAGCCAGTGCCCGCCATGCGCAAGGGCGTCCAGATAGCTGCCGAGTGCGCACACTAGCGAGCCGAAATGCAGAGGACCGCTCGGCGAAGGCGCGAAGCGACCGAAATAGGGCGTTTTACTATTCAAAGTGATAGGGGCGGTCCCGTCGACCGCCCTGTCGAGCCGGGCGATCAAGGGTGATCGCCGCAATACGATGGGAAAAAATCAGCCGGAAAGCTGTTTTTCTTTGATTTCCGCCAGGGTTTTGCAGTCCACACACAGGGTTGCGGTGGGGCGCGCTTCAAGACGGCGGATACCAATATCGACCCCACAAGCTTCACAGAAACCGTAATCATCCTGGTCGATCAGTTCCAGGGTGGCGTCGATTTTCTTAATCAGCTTGCGCTCGCGATCGCGGGTGCGAAGTTCAAGGCTGAACTCCTCTTCCTGGCTCGCACGATCAGCGGGATCGGGAAAGTTTGCAGCCTCGTCTTTCATGTGGGAAACGGTGCGGTCCACTTCCGCCATCAGTTCGGCCTTCCAGGCCAACAGCAAGTTGCGGAAATGCTCCTGCTGCTTCTCATTCATGTACTCTTCGCCCTTAGTCTCCTTGTAGGGCTCAAAGCCGTGCAGAGAATCGGTGCTCGCAGCAGTTTTGGGCATAGTCGTTGCCTCTCTTTCTTTACGGGCCCCCGATAATGGGGGCGATACCACCAAATTCAATCTAGCCTAGACCGGAATCTTTTTGGGTGATGCTTTTTTCACCTATCAAATCAGTTGCGGTGGCAGGCTAATCCTTGCCCCGATTGCCGGTACCCCGGCGACCGAGAGCGAGGAAGCTATCAAATCTGCGCGATTCGCGCCACAAATAGTTGTCTGCTATTTTGTGGCGCTGAAATGTACAAGAGTGCCAGCCAGTGAAGTTTTCCCCTGAGTTACAAAAGGCCACCCTGTTGCGTCGCTACAAACGTTTCCTCGCTGATGTGGAGACGGCTGATGGCGAGAAATTTACCATCCACTGCCCAAATACCGGTTCTATGAAAAATTGCTGGATCGAAGGCGGAGCCTGCTGGTATTCGGACTCGGGCAATCCCAAGCGCAAGTACCGTCACACGCTGGAAATTTGTACAACACCGGATGGATCTCTGGCCGGCGTTAATACTGGGCGCGCGAATGCCCTGGTGGAAGAGGCAATAAATTCCGGTGTGGTTAGTGAGTTGCAAGGGTATGAATCCCTGCGTCGGGAAGTGCGTTATGGTGAAGAAAACAGCCGCATCGATTTTCTGTTGTCTGGCGATGCTGGCGACTGCTATGTGGAGGTTAAGAATGTCACCCTGGCGGATGGTGCGCGGGGTTATTTTCCCGATGCGGTGAGTGCTCGCGGTGCTAAGCACCTGCGTGAGTTACAGAAATTGGCTGAGAGTGGTGTGCGTGCAGTGCTTTTTTACTGTGTACAGCACAGTGGCATAGATAGCGTAGAGGCAGCGCGAGAAATCGACCCGGCTTATGCTAAAGCTCTCGACAGTGCTGTCTCAGCCGGTGTGCAGGTGCTCGCTTACCGGGCGCGGATGAGCGCCGATGAAATCGTTTTAGGCGAAGCTCTGCCGTTTCGCTGAGGGAATTTAGAGTAACTGGTCGGGTGGGGGCCACCCAGCCAGTAAAATCTTATTCAGGCAGCAGGGCGTAGAGGCCGTCTTGGGCGTATTCGACGGGTATGGGAGTCAGTGAATCGCCGGTGCAGGGCCCGGCAATACACTCGCCGGTTTCAATGGTGAACAGCGCCCCATGGGAGGCGCATTGGATCAGTGCGCCATCGGGATCGAGGAACTGGTCTTCCTGCCAGTCGAGATTGATGCCGCGATGGGGGCAGGTGTTTTTATAGGCGAAAACCTCGCCCCCTTTCATTACCGCAAACACATTGTCGGTGCCGGCGGCGGTGTCACCGAGGGAGAAGCCCTTGGATTGCCCTTCCGCTAATTCCTCGTAACGGCACAGGAAGTATTTCTGCATAACTGGTCGGCCTTAGGCGCAATTATTTATTCGTTATTGTGGCGCCTTCTCTCCAGATAGGTTGATTTGGAGAAGCTGCGCCAGATTCTGCCCCGAGTTATTGGGGCGCCGCGAGTGTAATCGAGGTGTAGCGGATTGTCCCGTTGCGCATTATCCCCAAAGTGATCTGGTCGCCGGCGCGGTACTTCTCCAGTGCGTTGAGCAGGTCGTCGTAGCTGCGGACGGGTTGCTGCTCGACTTCCACGATAACGTCTCCGAGCTGCCAGCCCCCTTGGCGTGTGCGATAAATGCCTTGCAACCCGGCTTTTTCCGCCGGCATACCAGGGGCTGTGCGCAGCACCGCCACACCTTCAAAACCGTAGCGGCTGCTCCACTGATCCGGTGCGGATTCAATGCCGAGAATCGGTCGCACCAGGCGGCCGTAGTTAATCAGTTGCGGCACTATTTTCTTTACAGTATCCACAGGAATAGCAAAACCGATGCCCACACTGGCACCGCTGGGGCTATAGATGGCGGTATTTACCCCGATCAGACGGCCGAGGGAATCGAGCAGGGGACCGCCAGAGTTGCCGGGATTAATGGCGGCATCGGTTTGAATCACATTGCGAATGGTGCGGTTGTTGGCGGCCTCGATTTCACGCCCCAACGCGCTGACCACCCCGGTGGTTAGGGTGGTATCGAGGCCAAAGGGGTTGCCGATGGCGAGTACTTTTCGGCCCACAGAGAGTTCACTGGAAGTACCGGCAACCAGTGGTTTAAGTAATTTTTTCGGAGCCTCGATTTTCAACACCGCCAGATCTTTTTCTGGAGCGGAACCCACTACAGTGGCGGGCCACTCACTGCGGTCCTGCAGGGTGATTGTGACTTTACGCGCGCCCTCGATGACATGGAAATTGGTCACAACGTGACCCTGTTCATCCCAGATAAATCCACTGCCGGCGCCTTTGGGTACTGCGTGCAGGCGCAGGGTTCTGCGATCGCGAACCAGGGTTTCATTGGTGACATACACCACAGAGGGGCTGGCAAAATTAAACACCTGCATGGTGTTGCGTTCATCATCTGTGGCGAACTCCTGTACCTCTGCGTACAGGGGAGCACTGAGAATGAATAAAAGGATCGACAGAATAATGGGCAGAGTTTTAAGCGGTGTCATGGTCGCTGTCTTCGCTTTAGCACTTTAATGAAAAGTTTACTTTGCTCGTTGTGAGGGAGTGAAGATGGGGGCGCGGCAAAGAATTAAAACCTGCCCCTAAAACGTGCCAACAGCAATCAGGGTATTACTTACGGAAGTTCTGTAGGGCCAGGATACGATCATCCAAGGGCGGATGGGTGGCTAATAGTGCGCCCATATTGCCGAAAATACCGAAGGCTTTCATATTGCCCGGCAGCGGCTCCTCGTGACCCCGTTCAGATTCCACTTTGAGCCGTTGCAGTGCGGCGATCATTGAATTGGGACTGGCGAGGGTGGCGCCGGCGTGGTCTGCGCGATACTCCCGACGGCGGCTGAACCAAGCGATGATAAACATGGCGAGGAAGCCAAAAATTATATCCATCACGATAGAGGTAACGTAATAGCCGATGCCAAGGCCTTGCTCATTGCGCAGTATCACCCGGTCGACAAAGAAACCGACCAGCCGTGCGAAGAACATCACAAAGGTATTCACCACTCCCTGAATCAACGCCAGAGTTACCATATCGCCGTTGGCCACGTGACCGATCTCATGGCCGATCACCGCACGGGCCTCTTCGCGGCTGAAGCGCTGCAGTAATCCGGCGCTTACAGAGACCAGGGCATTGTTGCGATTCCAGCCGGTGGCAAAGGCGTTGGCCTGGGGCATGGGAAAAATACCCACATCCGGCATACCGATATTGGCCTTGCGCGAAAGCTCCCGCACAGTCTCCACCAGCCATTGCTCATCGGCGCTGCGCGGCTCGGTGATAATCTGGGTGCGGGTACTCATGCGGGCGATGGTCTTGGAGAGAAACAGGGATATAAACGAACCACCAAACCCAAAAAGAGCGCAGAGGAGTAACAGTGCCCCCAGATTCAGGTCGACCCCGTTGGCCTGAAGGATGCCCCCGATGCCAAAAATATTGAAGATGATGCCAACCAGAACTAATACCGCAAGGTTGGTCAGCAGGAATAGCCCAATGCGCAACATCGGCTCTCTCCGTCTCTTTGCCCTTAGACAAGTTTAGATAGGTTGTGGTGGTTTGTGTGACAAAAGCTCGAGTTATTGCGTAGCCGTAGCATGGGGTAAGGCATTAAGGGCCTGTGCGAACGTCTTGGTACATCTTGCGCAGGCACTCAGATGCGCAAGGGCCCCAGCGTAGCTTTTCCCTTTCTAAAATTGTTGGTGACAGGCTTTAGTTTGAGTTCTGTGTAGCCAGCAGGCGGTCGGCTTCAGTGACCAATTGCTGTTTAAGATCTGGGTCCAGATCGTTCCAGTGCACATCAAGTAGAGCACCTTGCAGTGCATAAAGCATGACGCGCGAGGCGTTGATCCCGCGGTTGCGAATACTAATAAAGGCCTCAACCGGGCCAATACGGTGGAGGTCTTCGTAGGTGCGAATACCAATGGAGTGAAGGATGTTAACGGAGGCGAGCCCCAAATTTTTCAGCTTAAGTAGTTCTGATTGACTTGGGTGCATTCAGTTTTCCCTGCAAGGTTTTCCGTCCAGTAGTCACGATCAATCCCCAATCGCGGGGCTGAACTTAACATAAATTAGCAAGCTGCCAACAAAGATAACCGCCGCATGGCCTAAGACAGCGCCTATTACTTTGCCTAGCATTTCCATTGGCCACTTATTCCATGCCGCTCTTTGGTAGAGTAATAGCTGGGGGTTTACTCACTTTAGCCCGCCTTTTGAAAATCGCCTGTCTATAGGAGCCAAATGTTATCCACACCGCTTAAGAGTATGCTCTTCGGGCTAACCGATATGCACGTTATCCTCGATCCACCCTCAGGACAGCTGCTGCACCCTGAGGCACTGGTGGCATTTCAGCGCCTGAGGCGCGATGCGCGAGATGCCGGTTTTGACCCCAAGGTGGTCTCAGGTTTTCGCAGCTTTGAGCGCCAGCGCACCATCTGGAATAACAAGGCACAAGGTCTGCGTCCAGTGCTGAACACCGATGGCGAAGAGCTTGAAGTCTCTGAGCTGCCACCGCAGGAGTTAGTGCTGGCCATACTGCGTTGGTCGGCACTGCCCGGTGCCTCGCGCCATCATTGGGGTACTGACTTCGATATTATCGATGCCGCCGCTGTGGCCGAGGATTACCAGGTACAGCTAACCCCACAGGAAGTGGCCGATGATGGGGTTTTCGGCGCTTTTCACCAATGGCTGGATCAGCGTATAGCCGCGGGGCAAAGTTACGGCCTGTTTCGTCCCTATGCCGAAGATCTCGGTGGCGTTGCACCGGAGCGCTGGCATTTGAGTTATGCACCGCGAGCCCTGGAGCTACAGCACCTGTTGACACCCGAACGCCTGGAGGCGCAGTTGCGCTCCTGCGACTTGGCGCTGTGTGACACGGTTTGCGAGCAGCTGGAGCAAATCTATACGCGCTTTGTATGGATTCCGGATCACTGTTATCCGACAGATATGCCGCTCTGAGCAAAATCTACGTAAATCGGTACGCTTTATTTTCACCGCCGGATGGCGCTTGAAAGGCCCTGGTATTCCTGCGAAGCTGCGCGGGCCCAATGGCGCAAAGTTGTGTGAGACAAATCAAATACATTAGGAAAGCGCCGGGAAAATGAGTACGACAGGTGAGGAACTGAATATCGACAGCCAAACTGAGCCCAGAGACGTATGGAGTGCTATGCGCGCAGAGGCTGCCGCAGCCGCCAGGGATGAACCGATTCTGGCGAGTTATTTTCACAATACGGTGCTGCGCCACAAGTCGGCGGAGCACGCAATCGCCGACCAGTTAGCCTCAGTCCTGGATCACAATGCACTCACCTCCACCGCTTTGCAGGAGGTGATCGCTTCGGCCTTACAAGCAGATACAGGGATATCCCGCAGTATGCTGGCGGATATCTGTGCCTGGTACGATCGCGATCCAGCCTGTGATCAGTACCTCACCCCCTTTCTCTACTTCAAGGGCTTTCATGCACTGCAGTCGCACCGAATTGCCCACTGGCTGTGGAAGCAGGGCCGCACGACGCTCGCGCTGTACTTCCAGAGCCGTGTGTCGGAACAGTTTTCTGTGGACATCCATCCCGCAGCTCAATTTGGTAGCGGCATTATGATTGACCACGCTACGGGCCTGGTCGTGGGAGAGACCTCGGTGGTGGGCGACAACGTCTCTATTTTGCACTCAGTGACTCTGGGCGGCAGCGGTCGCGGTTCCGGGGATCGCCACCCGAAGATTGGTCATGGGGTTATGATCGGTGCCGGCGCCAAGATATTGGGGCCTGTGCGGGTGGGTGAGGATGTGAAGATTGCTGCGGGTAGCCTGGTTCTACAGGACGTCCCCGACCACACCACAGTGGCCGGTGTCCCCGCGCGTCAAGTCGGTGGCCGGATAGAAAAGGCCCCCGCCTTTACCATGGATCAAACCCTGGATTCCGAAGAATAAACTGGCTGCAGCAAGTATTATCCAACCAGCATTACACATAGGGATTGAGTGATGACCCAAGCCACCTATAGCCTGATTTTCCGCGGCGACCTGATTGCCGGGTTTACTGCCGGTGATGTGAAGGCCAATTTGGCGCGCTTGTTTAAGAGCAGCCCGCAGGCAGTGGAAAAACTGTTTAGTGGTCGACCGCTGGTGCTGCGCAAGGGGTTGAGTCGCGCCCAGGCGGAGCAATTTCAAGCGACCCTGGCCAAGGTTGGGGCTCAGGTCAATCTGAAAAGCGAGGGTGGCCCTGAAGACGTCCCTCCGGTGCCCGAACCGAGTCAAACACCTCAGCCAGAGGGCCCTCGCGTTCCAAACTGGACGCTCGCGCCAATGGAGGGCAATCTGATTAAGGACCACGAACGCGAGTCGATAGCGGAGGTGCAGGTGCCCACCGAACATATCAGCCTGCGCGCGGCGGAGGGGTTGTTACTGGATGAGAGCGAGCGGGCCGAAACAGTTGCTGCACCAGTCAATATTCCCCAATGGGATCTCAATTAGATCTTCTGCGATTCGCGTTGATTACAGCGCCCAGGCATAAAAAAACCGGCTAGATGCCGGTTTTTTTATGCCTGTCAGCCCGGCCAATACAAAATCGTGCCGGGCTTAAGAGAAGCTGTGATTAGCCTTCTTCTTTCAGGTAGCGCTCGCGAGAGGAAAGCACTTCTTTGCGCGCTTCTTCAGCGTCGGCCCAGCCTTCCACTTTCACCCACTTGCCGGCTTCCAGAGCCTTGTAGTTCTCGAAGTAGTGTTCGATCTGCTTGAGCAGCAGCTCGGGCAGGTCGCCAATTTCCTGAACGTGATCGTACAGCTTGGTCAGCTTGGTGTGAGGTACCGCCAGCAGCTTGGCGTCAACACCGGATTCGTCGGTCATTTTCAGAACGCCGATCACGCGAGAGCGGATTACGGAGCCAACCATTACCGGGTAGGGTGCCACTACCAGTACGTCCAGGGGGTCGCCGTCTTCGGACAGAGTCTGGGGTACATAACCGTAGTTGGCTGGGTAGAACATGGGAGTGGCAACGAAACGATCCACAAATACGGCGTCTGAGTCCTTGTCCACCTCATATTTGATGGGGTCGGAGTTGGCAGGGATCTCGATGATTACGTTGATATCGCTGGGCAGGTCCTTACCTGCGGGGATCTTGTCGAAGCTCATTGCTGGTCCTGAACTGGGTAAAACGAAAAATTTGGAGCGCGGATTATATATGCAGTTCGGCACGGCTGAAAGTCACGCCCTTAAAGGAAATATGGGGCGTCAAGGCTCGGCTGGCGGGTCTATCCTGTAGGACATTGATAACAACAATGGGCAGGGATGGCCATGATCAAAGCGCGGGAGGTAAAAACCGTTCAGGAGGCTCGTGCCATCGTTGAGGGGCGCGGTCTCAGTCATGTGAAAGTGGGCCTGTTTGATTTGGATGGGGTCATGCGCGGCAAATATATGAGCCGTGAAAAATTCTTCTCTGCCCTGGAGCAGGGGTTTTCCTTCTGTGATGTGGTGCTGGGCTGGGATGTTAAAGACCAGCTCTATGACAATACCCGCTATACCGGCTGGCACACGGGCTACCCAGACGCGCCGGTGCGCATCCTGCCGCACAGCTGTCGCGATATTCCCTTTGAAGACAATATGCTGTTATTTCTGGCGGAGTTTGATGAACGTGCTCAGGTCGTGTGTCCGCGTGCGGCTCTGCAGCGGGTGGTAGACCGTTGTCGGGCTATTGGATTTGAGCCCTTCGCGGCTTTGGAATACGAGTTCTTTTTATTTGATGAGACACCCGAGTCGGTACGGGAAAAGGGCTTTCGCAATCTGAAGCCTTTCACGCCGGACTGGTTTGGCTATTCAATGCTGCGCAACTCGGTTCACGCCGAACTCTACCGGGAAATCCTCGAAATGGGTGAGTGTATGGACTTTCCTTTGGAGGGGCTTCATACAGAAACCGGCCCAGGGGTTCTCGAAGCGGCAATCGCCGTGGATAGGGTCGAGGCTGCTGGGGATAAAGCCGCACTGTTTAAAACCTTTATGAAAGTGCTGGCCCAGCGTATGGGCATGATGGCGACTTTTATGTCGCGCTGGTCTAGCGATCTTCCCGGGCAGAGTGGCCATATTCATTTATCGCTGCGCGATTTGAATAACGGCAATGCCGCGTTTTTCGATGGCTCTCAGCCCCAGGGAATCAGTGAGACCATGCGTTACTTTATCGCCGGCCAACAGCGCCTGATGCCAGAATTCCTGGCTCTGTTCGCGCCAACTATCAACAGCTACCGTCGCCTGGTTCCAGGTTTCTGGGCGCCTACCGGTGCGAACTGGGGCGTGGAAAATCGCACCACGGCCTTGCGTGCCATCCCCGGCGGGGAAAAATCACAGCGGGTGGAATACCGCCTGGGCGCTGCAGATGCCAACCCCTATCTGGCGCTGGCCGCCGCCCTTGGCTCCGGCCTTTACGGAATCATGCAGCAGTGGCAGCCCAGTACGCCCATCGAGGGCAATGCCTATGCACTAGCGCAAGAGGCACAGCAGGCGTTGCCTACCACTTTATGGGATGCCACCCAGCGCCTAAAAAATTCTGAGACGGCTCATGAATTATTCGGCAGTGAATTTATTGAGCATTTCGCCGCCAGCCGGGAATGGGAGGAGCGCGAGTATCGTCGCCATGTTACTGACTGGGAGCTGGATAGGTATTTTGAAATTATTTAAATGGCCCTTTTAAAAGCCCGCTTTTGTGATTTTTTGGATGGTAAGGAAATCAAAATAAGCCGCGGATAAGGAATATTTAATATGCACCACTTGCGCTGTATTTCCCCTGTCGATAACAGTGTATATCTGGAGCGGGCCCTGGCCGGCGAGGCTGAAATTCGTGTAGCCCTGGATAGGGCGGCAGCTTCACAAAAAGCCTGGCGATTGACCCCTCTGGTGGAGCGTATCGCCATTGTCCATCGTGCAGTGGAGTTTTTTACCGAGCGCAGGCATCGTCTGGCTGAGGAACTCTGTTGGATGATGGGCAGACCTATTCGTTTTGCACCGGGGGAAATAGATGGCTTTGCAGAGCGCGCTACGGCCATGGCAAATCTGGCAGAGGAGGCCCTTGTAGATATCCATCTGCCAATTAAACCAGGATTTTCCCGCTTTATACGCCGTGAACCACTGGGAGTTTCCTTGGTGATCGCCCCCTGGAACTACCCCTATTTAACCGCGGTAAATGCACTGGTGCCATCCTTGCTGGCTGGCAATGCGGTCATATTAAAACACTCGGCACAAACGCCCTTGTGCGCTGAGCGTATGGTGGAGGCTTTCAGGGAAGCGGGTCTGCCCTACGGAGTATTTCAATATTTGCACCTCAATCATTCCAATACGCAACGTTTAGCCTGTGCCGAAGAAATCCAGCATATTGCTTTTACCGGTTCTGTGGATGCCGGGGCTAATATAGAGCGTATTGTTGCCGGCCGATTTATCCAGTTGGGACTGGAGCTGGGTGGTAAGGACCCCGCTTATGTGCGTGAAGATGCGGACCTTGAATTGGCGGTAGAGGCTGTAATGGATGGTGCTTTTTTTAATTCCGGTCAGTCTTGTTGTGGTATTGAGCGTGCCTATGTGCAGGAAAATCTATTTGAAGAATTTGTCGAACGCGCCGTGGCACTAGTGGGTGATTACCAGTTGGGGCGCCCCGATGATCCTCAAACAACCCTGGGTCCGTTAGTCAATGCGGAGGCTGCCGACAAAGTGCGCACTCAAATTGATGAAGCTGTGGCCCAGGGCGCCCAGCCCCACCTGCACAGCAGTAAATTTTCCATGGACAGGCGCGGTACTCAGTATATGGCACCACAATTACTCACTGGTGTGCGGCAAAAAATGCGGGTAATGCGCGATGAATCTTTTGGCCCGGTTTTGGGGGTGCAAAAAGTCCATGACGATGGTGAGGCTCTAGAATTAATGAATAACAGCCCTTTCGGTTTGACGGCAGCTATTTTTTCACAAGATGAAGAAACTGCCCTGGCAATTGGCGATCACTTGCGAGTGGGCACAGTGTTTCTCAATCGCTGCGACTATTTAGACCCGGAATTGGCCTGGAGCGGCGTTAAACAATCTGGCAGGGGGTGTACTTTGTCCAGAGTCGGGTTTGAGCAGCTAACCAGGCCCAAATCATTTCACTTTAAAGTTGGGGGCTAGTAAACCAGTAAAGAGGGAAATGTTGTGAGGTGGATTGCTTGTTGTATTTATGGTGTGTTCTTAACTTATCCCCTAGTGCTAAACGCGGAGTCCTATGTTTATAGAGATATTGCTCTAGAGGTCCCTGATGGTTGGTCGATACGCAGAGAATATAATGACTATGTGGGAATAGAATTTTGCCAGAATGATACAGGCAATGTGATGGGGTTTTTTCTGAGGAAAGGGTTGCTGGTTAATGGAGGAGACCCCAGTGTGTTCTTAAAAATGCACCCATCGGAGCATCCAGTTTCTTCGGTACAGATTGGCAAATATTCAGGTTACTTTGTCACTTTTACATCGGAAGAAAAGTGTTCGGCAAATTGGTTTTTGGGGGATGGGAGCGATCTACTGATTGCGTCCTATCAAGGTGACTGTCATTCAGTGGATTTTACTCCAGTGATTAAGTTAGTTGAATCTATCGAGCCCTTCGAAGATGTAGTCGATTAATGATGCTTCTGCTGGTTTTATAGGTCCAATTACTAAAATGACAATCGCGCTTTTTTCAGCTGTAGTTTGGCCTATGGATAATAACCCCGAGCTTTTACAGGTGGGATATCCAGATAGCGGTGAGGTCATAAACAGAAGTTTGTTTTTAACCTTATCCTATCGGTTAAACGCATAGAGACTATGGATAACTAGAAATTTTAAATGGTTAGGCGGTAAAGGCAGAGAGGATAATGTGGATAAATACCGGGTAAACTGGAATTTTCCTACCAATATTTGGGTTGGTCCCGGCCGGATATCAGATCTTGCCAAAGCCTGCTCTGATCTCAATATGCAGCACCCCTTACTGGTAACGGATCCCGGTATTGCAGGCATACCACTGCTTCAACGCGCATTGGCGCCTTGTAAGGAATATGGCTTGGAGGTGGAGATTTTCTCCTCAATCAAGGGGAATCCCAACGGTGAGAATATTGACAGTGGTGTCGAGCTGTTACGAGATAAAAATTGCGACGGCGTAATCGCCTTCGGTGGTGGTTCAGCCATAGATGCCGGTAAGGCGATTGCCCTAATGGCCGGGCAGCGTCGTCCCATTTGGGATTTTGAAGATATTGGCGATAACTATAAGCGGGTTGACCCTGACGGTATGCTTCCAGTAATTGCCGTGCCTACAACCGCGGGCACTGGCTCGGAAGTCGGGCGGGTGGCGGTCATAACCGATGAGCAGGCGAAGGTAAAACGCCTGATATTTCACCCCAAACTATTGCCGGATATCGTCATACTGGATGCCGAGCTGACTCTGGATCTTCCCCCCCAGATTACTGCAGCCACAGGCATGGATGCACTCTCGCATAACCTGGAAGCTTATTATTCCCCCATTTACCACCCCATGGCAGAGGGCATCGCACTACAGGGGATGCGTCTGATTAAGAACTATCTGCCCCGTGCTTACATGATTGGCACTGAGTTGAAAGCCCGCCAACAGATGTTGGTAGCCTCCTGTATGGGAGCCACCGCATTTCAGCGTGGCTTGGGAGCTATTCATGCCCTGGCACATCCGCTCGGTGCCCTATATGACAAGCACCACGGTTTACTCAACGCCATATTGATGCCCTATGTGCTTGTAGCCAACCGGCCTGCTATAGAGGTTCCCATGGGGCAGTTGGCCCTCTCACTGCAATTGACCGGCAAAGATAGGTTCGAGAGCGGTTTCGATGCCGTGCTGAATTGGATTCTCGGTCTGCGTCAGCAATTAAATATTCCCCACACCCTGGTTGAAATCGGTATCAAAGCCGAAGACGCCGATAGAATTGCTCATATGGCTGCGGCAGATCCCTCGGCAGCCAGTAATCCTATGTCGTTTAGTGCAGTGAAATATCGCGATATTTTCCTGCGTGCTTGCCAGGGTAGTGTCACACTGTAAGAGTTTCCCTCTATGAGTCGACAGAAGAGTAACCATCAATAGAACATTCCATAGGAATTCGTTATGCGCGGTATTTTTACTCTGTTTATTCTTCTGGCTGCCACCCTCGGATATGCCCAGGATTCTCCTGATATACGAACCGCTATTTTTGCTGGAGGCTGTTTCTGGTGTATGGAACCGCCGTATGACAAAGTGAATGGCGTGCTGGAAACCACCTCAGGTTACAGCGGTGGTCATGTAAAGAACCCCTCCTATGATCAGGTCTCTGCTGGTGGCACCGGCCATGCCGAGGTGGTGCAAGTTAAATATGATGCAAATAAAGTGAGTTATTCCGAGTTACTCAATATTTTTTGGCACAACGTGGACCCCTTTGATGCCGGTGGCCAGTTTTGTGACCGGGGCGACCAGTACCGTGCTGAGATCTTTTACGGTAATGAAGAAGAGAAGAAGCTGGCCGAAGAGAGTAAGAAGAAAGTAGAGGCCGAGCTGGGTAAGAAAGTTGTCACCCAGATAAAGCCTGCCGCTACTTTCTATCCGGCAGAGGCTTACCACCAGGATTATTATCAGCGCAATCCCCTACGCTATAAATACTACCGCTTTCGCTGCGGGCGGGATCAGCGGCTTGAGGAAGTTTGGGGTAAAGGAAAAGGTAAGAGCAAGAGCTGAAGAGTTTGGGGTGTTTTTTGATCTCTTAAATAGAGGTGCCCTTAAGCGAATAAGTCTGCTGACTAGGATAATTCAGATGTGGTAAACGGCATGGGGAACACCGAATCTGGCAGGTTGCAAGAAGGGGAGGTAATGAGCACTGCAGCAGGATTCCCCGTTCTTTATCGCTATATAGCTGCAGATAAGTCCAAACCTCTAATGGTATTTGTGCCGGGTAACTCTCACTTGGCACGTATCTTTTATGGCTGCCCTGAGGCCAGAGAAGAAGACTTTATCAGTTATTGGGTACATTGTTCAGGCCACCCCTTCCTTGCTATATCCTTCCCCATCGCCAATAAGGCCTTTGAGGGATATTATCCCAATTTCACCATCGCAGACTGGGGTAAGCAGGTCGCGGAAGTAATTGACAAGATTGTCACTGAGAATAACTTACAACGTGAGGTAATCGTTTGTGGCTGGAGTATGGGATGCAAGATTGCCGGAGCTCTTGGGAGGGAAGCGATTGGTAAGAGCTTCTCAATAGTGATGTTTGTTGCCATGTCGGGGGATCCCGCTGTTCCAGGCTTCTTGCCAAAAGCAAATGCTGAAAATATCGCTATGACACCAGAAGGGCTGGCAAACCGGGAGAGCTTATACCCCTGGTTTTTTCAGGCACTGGAAGATCAAAGTACCTATAACGGCCATAGTATTCTCCCAAAAGATATTTATCGGCAGAGGATCCTGGGGGCCACCCCTGTGGGATTGATTGGCACGGGCCTGATGTATAAGAATGGCCAGTTTGTGGAAGACTTAGAATGGAGCCTTAGGTCCGCGAACACTTTCAATTACGACGATTATCCTTTTCCTGTAGTTATTCATGGTGATTCGATATCTGATGCGGAAAACGTATTACTGAATATCTCTAACTGGGCGTTTATTAGAAATAGAGTGCTCATTAAGAGGGTACTTGGGACTAATGCATTAAAGGGTCTCTCTCCTGCTCAGTGGGAGCGTCTTCAAGAACTGGTTGAATGCTCTGGTAGCCACTTTTCAATATCCCTTCCCGGGGGACACTTCTTTTTTTTAGGGGAGCTCGGTGCCAAATCAGTGGTGAAAAGCATATTTAAATTATTGCTGCGAACTAATAGTATCCCAAGATTTTTATGATCATAAAGTTTATTCCAAGCTTGTTTGGGGCGGAATATATCGAATATTTATTGTTAGATATCTTAATGGTAAGGTAGCCTTAGACTATACCTATCCAGCATAGGTACAGTCTAAGTGGAGGTTGGGAAAAGGAATTAGCAAGGTGTAATTTATATTATAAGGAATTATCCTTGTCCATTAGCAGATATTTTAAATACTCCACAAATTGTTCCCGCTGAACCTGTGTTGTATTTACACAGCCAATAATTAATCCCGATTTGGCCGGTTTATTTGCGTAAGATAGGGAAAGTGCTGTACATCCATAACCCCTCTGGTTAATTTTTTGTGCAAGTTTTATATCATTAAATTTTGGAGTGCTAATAACTACATACATAGAAGCACTGCTTTTGATTAACTTTACGCTTGGTTCAAGCACAGCTATGATTAACTCACAAAAATGTCTCCACTTGCCCTGGTAATGTTTTTGCATTTTACGTACATGTCTAACAAAGTGTCCTTCGGCAATAAAATCAGCTAATACTGCTTGATAGAGTAATGTTGATGGACCTGAAAGTATAGATTTAGTGTTGATGAAGGCAGAGACAACGGGTTTAGGCGCTACAAGATAGCCTAAACGTAAGCTGGGTATTAAAATTCTATTAAAACTTCCGATAAATATAACTGGACTATTCTTACGCATACCTTGCAAGGCTGCTAGTGGTTTTTCTCCAAATGAAAATACGCTATTAGATTCATCTTCTAATATCCAGCACTTAGTCTGTTCCGCCCAATCTAGTAGTTGTTCTCTTCCGTAAAGTGGAATAACTCCTCCCATGGGATGCTGATGTGTTGGGCTGGTGTAGAGAATTTTAGCTTTTTGATTATCTTCTAGTACTCTATTAACATCTAGGTGGTTGTCATTTAATCCGATCAGGTTTATTTTAGCGTTCATTGAACCAAAAGCAATCCTTGCTCCTCTATAACCTGGATCCTCCATAAGGACAGAATCATCATAATCTAAAATAGTTTGAGCGCAGATATTTAATGCTTCCTGCCTTCCGTTTGTAATAATAATTTGTTCTGGGTTGCAGCGAACACCTCGAGATAAAAGCAAATACTCGGCAAGATTTTCTCTTAAAGGTAAGTATCCGATCGGGTCGCCATACCCACTAATTGAGATCCTATCTTGATGCCGTCGATATATCTTATTCCAAATAGAAAAAGGGAAAGCCCTTAAATCTGGAACGCCCGGTGCAAACGGAAGACTTGAAGGCCAGCGCGATATAAGAGGAGGCTGAGATTTTAATATTTTACTATATTGAGATAATTCTGGAAGATCACTTAGAGTTTGTTCATTTTCAATAAGAAAGCTAACTTTATTGATATTTTTCACACAATAAGGTAGGTGATAAGATACAAAAACACCTTTACCGGCTTTGCTGAAAAGGAATCCTTCATTCTTTAATTGCTCTATAACTTGAGTGACGGTATTGCGACTGATTTTTAAACATTCAGACATCCTTCTTGAAGAGGGCAACTTGACTCCCGCTGCTAATCGACCATTAGTTATCCAATCGATTAACGCTTTATAGAGCTGTTTTTGAAGAGGTTGATTTCGATTAAGAATTAAATCAGAAAAATCTGGGGCACTCACCGGTGGTACCATTAAACTTCAGAAAACTTTATAGAAAATAGTGGTTGTCAATAGCTGTATGCTCATCTAATTCATTTTGTGAAAAGCATAACAAAATCTATATTCAATTAACTGTTTTTTTTTCTTTTGTAGAATATTTTTCGGCAAGGAGGTAATCATTTTTAATAGTAAGATTTTTAGTAATTTGCAAGCGAGAAATGGTTAATGTGAGGTGGGTTTATATTCACAATTCCTTAATGTTAATAGGGTTTTAGTTTGTTATCATAATTTTATTCTTTAAGCTTACCATCTTCAGCTAACTTTCAGGTACTGGTACCATAGTTTTTTCTAAACTGGACCTTTCTTTGGTCAGAGAGATCTGGCTTATCTACCTCAAAATTCCCAGGAGTGGGATTCGTAGTATTTGTAATGTAAAAATTCATATCACAAGATAGAGAATGGTTGTGATAAATTATATAGCTATGAACAATTGATCTTTATTGCAATTACCAGCATGTATGACCTATGAGCATGGGGCGGGGATTTGCCAATTCTAATACCTTTGCTAATGCTACTTATAGTGATAGCCTAGTTTATATTGAGAGCTATAGCTTTTGAATTATTTAAAATGAAGTGTTGAGAATGATAGTTTAAAGCTCGTTCATGATATAAATAATATTTCAAGGTGTTTTTTGCCATTTAAAGTTTTTGACGGTAGGTGTATTAATTATAGGTTGTAATGAAAATGTAATAATTAAGATTATATAGCATGAATAATTTAGTATCTAAATTTGAGATGTATACACGATGATTATTTAATATCTTCTGGCACCATACTTTTTTTAAAACTGGATCTACTTTTAGTGTTTTCTATTGAGTAATTTTAATGCGCCACTAATGGTTAGGTATTTTTAATTAAAAATTATTCGCTAGGAAAAGGATAAATGAAGATCATAAAAAGGGTTGGCATATGTGCTGGCGTTGCTTTGGCGGTTTCTTATCAAGGGGCCAGTGCAGCCGAGTTAACAGGAGCCTGTTATGACTACGCTACCAGGGAACCTACTTCAGCTGTGAAGCTTGATGGTGAGGCTATAGGTATGGCTGTTGCGAATAATGTAATTAGTTTAGCACTAGGATCTTCTGGGTACTCAGTTTTAGCAGGCTTGTACCCAATAATCTACGATTCAGTTACCGGTGGTTTTGTTACAGAGGGCACAGACGGAGCAGATCCAGAGCTTGTTGGTTGTCTGCAGCAATTTAATAACAGAATCTCCGACTTGGAATCGGCCTTTGTCGAAGCTGATCTAGTGGAATTAAATTCCATTTTATCAAGATCAAAATCGGAAATTATTGATTTAGGAAACTTGTATTACCATGATGAAATTGCAGACGAATACCAAGAACTGGCAGTAAAACTTGGGACGACTATAAAAAACACACTAGATGAAGTGTATGAAGAAAACCCTGTAGTAACCAAGGCCAAATATGACTCTTTAGTTTACAATGTCGCGCCTGCATTTGTTTCTATAATCCAAATGGAACTCCTACATAGAAGAGAATTTAATCGATTCTGCTTTAATCAAGAAGTTTATCCAACCTGGAATGATATTTCTAGTAATGAGTTGGTTGATCCAGAGTTATTGAAAACAATAAAGTATAATGATTCTGAGCCGCTCGATAATTATTTAACTACTCCAGAGGGTTCAGTGGCAAATTGTGATGCAGGGTATAATACCTTCTTAACATTTGATAGAGTGGCCGGTGATGAATTTGATTCATATAAATTGGTCTTAGAAAAGCTAGGCATATTTATTGCTGAAAGCACAAAAACACCAGGTATGATTTCAGTAGCTATTGATATATATAACTCTGAGTTAGGTGCCTATAGAGAGCTGATGTTAACCGAGTGTGATAATAATCATAAATTTATAGATAATTATTATAGCTATTCTTATGATGCCATCGGTTCGAGTTTATGTGAGGGGGCAAGAGAACATCATATAGAAAGGATTACACCTGATGGAGTATTTGCTGAAAATGCAAACTTTTCTTCTGAAGCAGAAAGAAATCATATATTTCGTAATCTGGCGGCGGTTGTCGATTCATGGGATTGGTATAGTCACACCATGCCAGAGGGGGTGGCTCAACTTGATGAAGATACACTACCACTCTATGAGACTTTTGGAGTGCCAACTTATAATGGCGTAAGACTAAAACATATAGATACAGATTTATGTGTTGGTTCAGATGCAAAAGCAACATACATTTGTGATATAAGTCAAAATCACTTTATGTTCCGTCCTTTTGAAGATGGATATAAGATTACTCGTATATCGGATAACAGAAACTTTAAAGATAAAGGGGAAGACTCAGATGGTTTTGTTATTCGCTCTGGCGAAGGGCTGGACTCCAAGTGGATTGCAGATTATGAAGGTGTTTGGGGGCTTGATATCGCACCGAATTTTATTAATGCAAGCACGGGAAGGTGTTTAGCTCTTGATGAAAAAAGCAATCTCACAGCCACTGATTGCGATGAAATAGCTAGTAATGTCTGGGAAATTGACGGAGTCGATATTCCCGATACTCACTCCTGGGTGAGTATGCGACATACTGGTGAGAATACGTGCATTGGCAGTGGTAACGCCGCAGTAAGCTGCGAAGTTGATTCAGTCGTCTATCAAATCCTTCCCTATAACGGCGGATATCGCGTGGTACGAGATGGAAAGAATATGAAAGATAAAGGAGATAGCGGTATATCATTTCTCAGTGGGCTTGGAGATGTTGCAACCTGGGACATAGCAGATTGGAATAGTGACGGAATTTTTCGCTTAAGAAATGTTGATACTAACAAGTGTCTTGACTATGTAAATGGAAGCCTTGTTGCTACTGGATGTGAGCTTGATCCAGCACTGAGTGAATTTTTTGCATTTGATATTGTAGACTTGCCAAACTCATCAAATGCGGAGAGAATTTATTTAGAAGATAATTTGTCTATAAGCAGATGTTTGGGTAGAAGATATACGACCAATTCGGGTACGGGTCATACTGCATATTTCAATACTGTTTGTAGTTTGGCAGATATGGCACTCGTAAAATATAATGGCGGGTACATGATCTATGATATCAATAATGACAAGTATATCGAAGACAGTGACACGGCTGGCGATAGCTATAAGAGCTTAGTTCCGAGCAGTGAACCGAGTGACTCTACCACCTGGGATTTCCTCGGACCATACGATCTTTCTGGTGTCAACCATTTTCGCATTAGAAATAGAGCCACGGGTGACTGCCTGCTAACAGAAACGGTGAGTACTACTACTGCCCCTGCTCTTTCAAAAGGGGACTGCAGCAATAGTACTACGCTAATGTGGAGCATTTACAAGGAAGAAGAGTAGGATATAACAGAAATCTCTTAAAAACGCTCGCTGATGCGAGCGTTTTTAATCGGACATTGTTCTTACATTTGCGTTCTTGATGCATAGAAATTAACCTCGAATTATTATTAAATTACATAAGTATAAAAATTATCGACAGCAATCATTATTTCAATGACCTAACGCAAATAATAATTTTATTAGCTAGTATACTTATTTAAAGTTAAAAACGCGTTCTTTTTAGTGAGTCGGTATTAAGTTTATTGGGAGGCACCTTTAATATTCATGCTTTTTAAAAATTTCGCCAAATATTCTACAAGCTGCTGACGTTGTAGCTGGGTTGTATTGGCGCATCCTAACACCAGGCCGGATACTCCTGACTTTTTAGCATCGGATAGAGAGAGTGGTGCATTTCCAAAACCTCTCTCAATGAGCTTCTCTGAAAGATAAGTATCATCATATCCAGGTGTAGTAATAACTACAAACATAGCCGCGCTGCTTTTAATAAGTTGAATATCTGGCTCTAAATGAGTCCGAATCAATTCGCAAAAATGTGCCCATTTCCCTTTATAGTTTTCTTGCATTCTGCGGATATGTCGAACATAGTGCCCATCGTTAATGAAATCAGCCAATACTGCCTGATGAAGTAAATTACATGGTCCTGAAAGTATGGACTTGGTATCAATAAAAGATGGGGCCACAGATTCTGGAACTATGAGATAGCCCAGTCTTAAGCTTGGTAACAGAGTTCTACAAAAACTGCCAATAAATATAACCGGAGTATTTTTCTTCATGCCTTGCAGGGCAGCGATGGGTTTTTCTTCAAATGAAAATATACTGTTGGCTTCATCTTCTAGTATCCAACAATTAGATTTTTCTGCCCAATCTAAAAGGTTTCTCCTGTCTTTGAGTGGAAGTACACCACCCATCGGATGTTGATAGGTTGCGGTTGTATAAATAAGCTTTGCATTTAAGTTTTCTTGTATTAATTGATCTACATCCAGGCGATTTTCTTTCAGTCCAACCAAATTTACCTTTGCATTCTTGGTATTAAAGGCGAACCTGGCCCCCCTATAGCCAGGGTTCTCCATTAATACAGTATCGCCATAATTTAATATTGTTTGAGCGCATATATTCAAAGCCTCCTGCCTTCCATTGGTAATAATAATTTGATCCGATGTACAGCGAACGCCCCGAGAGGCTAGTAAATGCTCTGCGAGCCTTTCTCTTAGGGCTAAATATCCAGCAGGGTCTCCATATCCACTAATTGGTATTCTATCTTGATGTTGCCGGTATGTTTTATTCCAAATAGAAAATGGAAAAGATTTTAAATCAGGCACTCCAGGTGAAAAAGGAAGAAGGGTAGGCCAGCGTGACTTAAGCCTAGGCCGAGATTTCATAGCTTCATTAAAATCTGATAATTTTGGCAAGGAAAATTCAGAAAAGTGCCCACTCGGAGGAGAGGAGGGCTCTAATTCCATTGCACAGTAGGGTAAATGTTGAGAAACATAAACCCCTTTTCCTGCTTTACTAAGCAGAAACCCTTCTTTCTTTAGCAGCTCTATAACATGAATAACTGTGTTACGGCTGATCTTTAGGCTCTCAGACATCCTTCGTGAAGAGGGTAATTTGGAATTTTTAACGAGCCGGCCACTAATTATCCACTCTATCAGGGATTGATAGAGCTGTTCCTGTAAGGGCCTCTTTCGATCGAGGAATAAATCAGAAAAATCTGGAGCACTCACCACTTGCACCATGATAAATACAAAAACGGAGTCTATCAGCTTTAATATAATTATCCACATTCGACTCGAAGTAATGAGCCGAATGTGGCTTAAATCGTGGGCTATTTCAAAAAAACAAAGTTTATACTCTTGTACCCAGGTAAATAGGGCTTTTATTTTTTGTCATTGGATGACTTTGGCGCTGGATGACTTTGGTGTAGTGAATGATTACCTAAAGCAATGATTTCAGGTGAAACTAGTTTCGTATAATTGTCTCTTTCCTTACAAAATGAAGAGTATGCCCACCTTCTCAAACTGGCACTATAGTTTTTCCAGAACTGGCTCTTAATAATTTGGATTATCTTGGCTAAATTGTTACTGCTATTTATAGCAATAGCAATTTAAAATATATTTTTTGGAAAGGGTAAAATGAATACTTTGGGAAAGAAATTAGCGCTATGCATGGGTGTTGCACTGGCGTTTGCACACCAATCTGCCAGCGCAACAGGCTTAAGCGGCGCTTGTTACGATTATGCTTCGACCGAGGCGTCTTCGGCTATTGGTTATGATAGTCAAAGTGTAGGAATATTGCTCGCAAATAATTTTCTAACTGCGGCTTTAGGTTCAAATGATGCATTTTCAACTGCTGCAAAAATCTATCCGTTTATTTATAGTGCAGTAAAAGGCGGAATAAAAGAAGAAACAACGCCGGGGGCCGATCCTTTATTGGTTGGTTGTCTAGAGCAGCTTGATTATCGTATCACTGATCTAGAGACAGACTATTTGACAACAGAGCTTGAAGAGCTCGAAGCTGAAGTCGGAGCAATTAAACAAAACATTGCAACTGAAGGGAATTACGCATATCACGATGATGCTGCTAATTTTTTACATAAAATAGCGATAAAAATCAGGAATAAAATAATTGATAAGTTGGATGATGGTATTACTACGGCTGAATATGCTGAAATGAATACCAAACTCATACCAGGGTTTATTGCTACCATTCAGATGGAGTTACTACATAGGAATGAATGGAATCGTTACTGTCATCGAAATGGTGTGTCCTCGTATTGGAAAGATTTAGATCGTTTTGAGTTTGTTTCCCCACTTTTATTGGATGATATTGTCAATGGTAGTTTATTTGTAAATGACTACTTAATTGATCCTGAGGGTTTTATTAATGAATGTAATGACGGTCTTGATACGTACGAGACATTTAATCGTATAAAAAATATTAATGCCTTTAACTCATATAATAAGGCATTAGATTATATTGGTATAAAAGTTATTGAAAATAGCGATATTCCTGGTCTCATTAACGCTACATTTGATTTTGAAAATTCGAAATTAGGTGAACAGAGGGCGGCATTTGTAACCGAATGCGCCTATGAGGGGCGGGATTGGTATTCATACACGGATACACTTACTGGTAATGAGGTTCGCACCCTAGGTGAAAATAGATGTGAGCAATTACGTGATAATCTTATAGAAGATGCACTGAGTAGTAGTATTTACTCAGCTGAGCCTGAAATGAAAAGATCTTTTCGGAATCTCACGTTTATGGTGGATTCATGGGATTGGCAAAACCATCATATAGATGCGCAAAGAGCTAGTCTAGATGTAGAGTTAACAGAGTTTTATAATAAAACTAGCTTCCCTTTATATAGCGGCGTAAGACTTAAGTATGTGCCTAGTAATTACTGTTTAGATTGGCGTTATACTATGGATACGGCGGTTTATTGTGATTCACAGGCCAATGATTTTATGATTAGGCCGTTTGGTGGTGGATACACAATTACCCGCATATGGGATAATGGGCATTTCGCAGATGACGGCGGAGATAGTAAATACAGCGTTACGACGTTAGATAATGAGAACGAACAAACGGTCTGGAAGTTTAGAAAAGCCTCAATACTTGATGCTTATCATGAAATTTATAATGAAAAAACGGGAAGATGCTTAGTCGGCGGTAAGGATTCGGTAATCACAGTACAAGAGTGTGATGGCACTCAGCTCTGGCATATTAACGGTGTTTCTGTGCCAGATCATGGACCATTTGTAAGTTTACGTCACGCACCTGAAGACGTCTGCTTAGTTCCTGGCTCAGGAGAAGTTAACTGTGATATTGATGCCTTAGTTTATGAGGTTGTGAAGTATAACGGTGGCTATCGAATAACTAGCCACACTGATAATAAGAATCTGAAAGATCGAGGCGGTAATGATATTGCCTTTTACAGTGGGCTTGGAGATTCCGCCACCTGGGACCTCTTAGATCAAGATAAGAATGGTATTTTTAGATTGATCAATCGTGATACTGAGCAATGTCTTGCTTATGATAATTCTTCTCTAGTTTCCATAGAGTGTGTATTTGATTCTGACCAGGTTGAGTTCTGGTCTCTTGAGACGATGGTATTACCCACTGCGTTAAGTGGAAGCCTTATAAAGTTATCTCCAGATGGTTTGTCAGAGTTTGGCGGATGTATTAGTGATTATGTGGGGAATAGCCCAGGAACTCAATCTCCGGCAGGATATTCACATTATGGTTGTCGAATGGCGGTCAAAAATCATAATGGGGGTTATTTAATAGTGGATACTGATACTGGCAAAGAAAACTTCTATATTGCTGATTGGGATCTGGGGTTAGGATACGACAGTATAGCTCCACGTAAAATTAAAGACCATGATACTACCTGGGATTTTATTGGGCCATTTAAATCTGCTAATGGTACTCACTTTTATAAAATTAAAAATAGATATACCGGATATTGTTTAATACCTCAATCTTATAGCTCTCAAACAAGCGGTTGGCGGCTTGGTAAGGTTAGCTGTGACGATGCTTCATCCGAGATATGGACCATTACAGAGATTCCACCTGAAGTTTAGATAGTTTGTGATGAAGATGATGAGGAAACGGATGAAGAGCAGTGTACCAATTAGGAAGAAGTATAAGATAAATGAAAATTCAATGGTAGTAATTCAAATAACTACTTGATTTACTTTAGGGCTTACATCTGTAGGCCCTTTTTTAATTTTCCTAGTACTTGAGACTGGTGGTGTTTGCCTTTTTGGAGAGTTGATTTATATACCATGTGCTAGCTGACAAATTTTTATTGCTGTTGGATTAAGATCTAAGCAAAAAGATACAATAGAGGCATTAACGTTCTACAACTAATCTAGGATATGGAAGAAATATTGAAATGATAGAAAAAAAAGTATGGTTAATAACCGGTGCATCGAGAGGATTTGGGGCATTAATTGTTGAAAAAGTACTTGAGCAGGGCGATTGCGTGGTTGCAACTGCGCGTAAGCCAGAGGCGATTACTGACCGCTTTGGGGTTAACCCGAACCTGATCGCTGTGGCACTTGATGTTACTAATGAAGATCAGGCCCACTTGGCGGCAAAAACAGCTATAGATACCTTTGGTCGTATTGATGTACTTGTCAATAATGCCGGCTATGGGCTTCTTGGTGCAGTCGAGGAAGCCACCGCTAAAGAAGTAGAAGGGCAGTTTGGCACCAATGTTTTTGGTCTTTTAAATGTCACACGAGCGGTTCTCCCTTATATGCGGAAGCAGCGATCTGGCCACATTCTCAACTTCTCATCAATCGGAGGCTATCAAAGTGGACCGGGCTTCGGTGTCTATTGCGCCACCAAATTTGCGGTGGAAGGTTTGACAGAAGCTTTATACGCGGAGTTAGCACCACTTGGTATCCATGTTACGGCTATTGAGCCGGGGTACTTCCGAACTGACTTCCTTGATTCAAGCTCATTAGCCGTGAGCCCTAAAGTCATCGACGATTATGCCGAGACATCAGGTGCTGTGCGTAAACTGGCTAACGATATTAGTCGCAAGCAACCGGGTAACCCGGCAAAACTGGCGGATGTCATCATGAAGTTAGCTAGCGCGTCGAATCCTCCGGTACGCTTGCCTTTGGGTAGTGATACTGTTGCTGCTATCAAAGAAAAGCATGATTCAGACAAAGCCTTGCTGCAAGAGTGGCTTCACCATTCAGTTTCGACTGACTTTCCTGAGGGGGAGTAATTTAATTTGAAGGGGAGGTTGATTGGCTAGTGTGAACTATTATTAGTTCACGAATAGTGAGGCTAACAAAGCAGCTTATTATAGGTTTTGCGGAGAGTAGTCTTGAAATAGACTACTCTCCGCGCATTTTCTTTACCGTGCTCTGTCAATTAAAGCTAAATATCTTCTAGTTGAGCCCTATGCTTAAATGTGTTTTGAACACCTAAAGCACCAATATTTTCTGCAATAAGATCTCTGATTCTCGCGGAATACTCTGATACCGGCTCACCATCTTTTTTCTTTGTGGAATTGAGTATACGGTATTCAAATACAACAAAAGGTATAAATAAAAACCACAACATATTAATGTTGTGATTCGCACCCAAAGGATGCGGATTGATAAAGAAAGACCATTTTATATTAATTGAAACAGGCAGTACTTCACCCGCAATTCTAAAAGGGTACTTCTGAAACTTGTGTACTGTGCGTACATTTCCAATAGTCCCCTCCGGAAATATTACTACTTTGTTATTTTTGTTTTCTGATAAGTAGTTGATGATATTTTTATCAATCCCGTTGCCAGTTACTTCTAAGATTGACGGGTATAGTTCTTTTGATAATGAAAATACCTTGTTTACTCTCTTGTCTTTTAGGTGTGTGGCTACAACACCAACTCCCCTTTCTACAAAGAAAAGTGAATCCAATAGAGAAATATGGTTACAGATGATGATTCCAGACTTAAATTTCTTCAGTAATTTATTTCCACGAGAGATGAATATAAATCCACAGATTCGAAATAGTATTTTGAAATATTTGCTGGGTACTTTTCTTTTATAGTGAGAGAAAATTCTGGGAATGATAAATAACATGAAAAGGATAAGTAAAGCTCGAATAAATGCAAGGCTTATCCCGATTGGGGCATATAAGATGGTAAGTGGAATGGATAGCCAGGGTACTATAAATCTATTTGTGTCATAGGCTTTAAGGTAAGGTATTTCATTCATTGTTTTAGTTCTCGAGAATCCTGTTTTCGATATTGGTATTTTATTATATAAACCTTTATTAAATGTTGTTCTAATCCCCACATTGTGTTTTTTGTGATTTTTTCTAAAAAATAAAATGTTCAAGTGAGAGGGGGAGGAGTTATGTATTGCTGGATATCAGTTTAGCCAGGATTAAGTCTGGTTGATAATTAATTTTTTGTATTGTCTATAAATATCTACAAGTATCAATATATAAAATAAAGGAATCAGTGTGAGTGCTGCCAAGTGCAATGCTATTATATCGTTTTCTTTGCTGGATGGGGTCACTGAAAATACAATTATTTCCAGGATGAAAAACAAGATAAACAATAGATATTTATCCAGCTTAGATATGGATTCAAACACCTTGGAACCAAGCATCCAGTAACGCCAGGATTTGTATTTTAAGGCATCAAAAAGATAATAAAGGCCACAGGTTAAGCTCACTAAAGTTGTGAGTAGTAGCTCAAACACCCAGGCCGGGGGCTTGCCAGGGGTTGGGGGCCAAACATTGGTTACTCCAAATTCGGTAAAGGAGAGAATGGCGAATAGTCCGGTAGTTAATAGAACAATAGGGAACCGAAAAACTAATATGACCATACAGATTGCGGCAGAGACTTCGAAAACCCTTTGAATGGGCATAAAAATATTGGCATGCTCTGCAACCCAGGCTAATGCATTGCGAAACCATAGCGGGGTGCTTCCGTATTCTACATAGGAGTTCACCAGCCCTCTATAGCCCTCTACGGTAAACCAGTTCAGTAAGCTGTCTTCATAAACCTGGAAAATCAACATAACACCTATGGTGATGGTGAACAGGTTAATCCAACGCCCTACCAGCAGATTGGATTGTTCTGTCTGTAAGACTATTCGATATCGGTCTAAAAATTTTGAAAGTATTGCTAGGGCGGCAATGGTGATACTGGATAAAAGGCTGACTAGAAGTATGTAATTTCCGCCGTTGCGCGACATCAAAAATATCGCGAACAACACGCTAGATGCCACAATCACCCAGAGCACCAGGACAAAAAGCTTATATCGGGTGCCAGAATACTGCCTAATAGACGCTGGTGATAGGGCGTTGGATGGGATGAAGCTTGATACTTGTCCGACCATGTTATGATTAGGGTGTTTGAGTGGTTGTTGCTAAATATTACTTGCTTCTTGGTTTCAAGTAATAGCTGCAATACTTCCATGCTGTAAGAAGATAATCTTACAGCCCCATTAATAGCTCATTCGGAGACCCTCCACCCCAACTCGCTTTTGGTCTACTATTTGGGCGATCTATTACAAATTGAATCTGCTCTTCTGTTACTTAATTGAAGTAGGTACTCTTTGGGAAATACTGCCGAATGAGGTCGTTAATGTTTTCATTAATTCCCCTCTTCCAGATGAGTATGGGTGAGTAAAATAAATATCAGCTTCCAAGCCTTCTGCAATCGTTGTATGACCAGTGAATTCAAGACCATTGTCAAATGGTAATTGTTTTGATTTTTTCTTTAAAACTCACCATGTGGCTAACTGCTGCTTCAGCCAGCAAGCCTGATCGTTTGCCTGTCAATCTGACAATAACAGTAAATAATTTTGGTACTCAATCATATTCAGCAAAGCTCCGCCACGGCTCTTGCCTATAACGGTATCACCTTCCCAGCCGTCAATCCGATTCATTCGGTCTACAACAGCTGGTCGATCATCTATGTACACTTTGTTTTTGATCTTTCCGTGTCGATCATACTTACCGTAGCACTTACGATGGGACTTTGATGCACTCCTAAGATACTTGTATAAGTCCTCACCAATTGTCTGATCTAAGTAAATTAGCTGATAGATCATTTCATGATGTAGCGTTACACCCGTATGTTCCTTTAACTGGCTTGTAGTCTACTTAATGCTTTTAACGAAGTACTGAGCATTCGCTGAAAGTCTATATAGTGAATTGGTGCTAAGTCTACTGTTGTTACTGTTTCCAGAACCCCCTCTTTGACGAGCTTAGCTGCGGTAATATCCGCTTGCCTCGCAATCTCCAAGCCCATTTCTGTTATTTGAAAAATACTGCGCAAAGAGTTACCGCGGACTTTGGTGTGACTCGTATTGTATCTGTATTAGGCAACTTATATTTAACCAGAATTCACTGCTAGCCACTGGCGATATGACTCCATTGGCGTAAATAATAGAGATTCTCTAATAAATTACCTTGCCTATCTATTTACTCTCTATTCGGATTAAGGCTTTCACGGAGCACACCTAGATCGGATACTTTGGTTGACTGCAAATCCAGGCTGATCAGGCGAATTGCAATATCTACCTGGTATTCAATCAGGTCGATAGGGGTATCGTTAGCGAGTAATCGAACACTAAGCTGTGTATGCTGCTCTGTGAGCTGGCTGGAACAATAACCGGCTCGAAAAGTGCGTGAGACGCAGTAATTGTCAGTGTCCCCGAGAGTTTTTCACAGGTGCTTTTTAAGTCTGCCAGGGCAGTGCTATAAATATCTCTGATTTTATAGCAAGGAATGTAGAACTGCGTGCCTGCTTACGTTAACGAGAGCGCTCGGGTACTTCGGTATAGTAGCCTTATTCCCAGACCTTTTTCCAGTTGGGTTACCGTCTGGCTTATTGCCGGTTTAGTACGTGCCAGGCTATTAGCCTCTGCCGTAAAACTGCACACTTTAACAACAGCTAGAAATACTTGCATATCCTCTAAATAGGGTTTCATTGTTTAATTTTGCTAAACACTAATTTAACTTTATGGATGTTTATCAAAAGGCGGTGACTGAGGCAATATGCTTGCAGAACGAGAATGCTTAATATCGTGAAGAGGAATCTGATATGAATAAGGCATTAATTGAAAAAACTGTAATGGCCAGCGAGCGTTGGAAGTCATTTTTCAACCAAGGAAATGCAGAAGGCTGCGCTTCTATGTACGAAAAAGATGCGCAAATGATGGCCAAGCCATTTGGGCTATTCCAGGGGCGGGAGCAGATACAGGCTTTCTGGGAAAACCTTGTGGCTCAGGGGTTCTCAGATGTGACTTATCTGGATACAAAAATCGAGGCAGTAGATGACTCTTCAACCGTACTTTCCAGCAACTGGAGAATGAATAACGCGCAAGGGGTAATTACACGGGAGCTCTGGGTTCTCCAGGAGGACGGCACTATGCGCCTGCGTGAGGACCATTTTGAAGCCTTGGACAAAAATACGAAGTGAAAGGATATAACATGAACGAATATTGGAATAGTTTTACCCGGGAAAAAACTGACGAACAGTACAATCCAACTCTGTGGAATCATCGTTTGCCACCAGAAAAATTGTTACCAGCTCATGTAGAATTCACAGAGAGTCACAGCTCCAATTACCGACAGGCGATCAAAGGTGGACTGCAAACAGTTAGTTTTGGGGAAGGGGAATTTTCAGGTTCAATGGATATTTTTAGGCCTGAGAATGTTGCTGAAGATGCACCCATAGTCATTTATATCCATGGAGGTTGGTGGCAATGGTTCTCAAAAGAGCAGTTTTCCTTTCTGGCTGAGCCTTTTAATAGAAAAGGGATTGCTGTTTATATGCCTGGTTATCGTATGGCCCAGGATTGGAATAATGGCGTGCCTATGGAGTCCATAGTAAAACAGACACAGTATGCAATGGCTAAGGTACTTAAGGAAGCAGAGCTAAGAGGTACGCCTGCAGTTTACCTGATGGGGCACTCGGCAGGTGGTCAGTTAGTAGGGATGTTGCATCAGACAGATTGGAGCCAGTTTGATATTTCAAAATCTACGCAAGATAAGTTCAAAGGCGCATTTTCTCTGGCTGGACTTTTCGATATCCGTCCACTGGTCAATAGCTTTGTCAATGACACGATTAATATGTCAATGGAGTCGGCGGAGAAGGTAAGCCCACAGTTAATGCCGCTAAGTGAAGGTAGAAAGCTCTGTCCACTACATTTAATAGTACCTGAATTTGATACTCCTGAGTTTTTTCGTCAGACAAAGGAGTATCAAGAAAAGCTATTAAAATCCGGAAATCCCTGTCATTTTATTATTGCAAATAATCGTGATCATCTTGATTTACTTGAAAGATTAGTTGTCGAAGATGATGAGGTGCTAAGTTATCTCTTGAATCATATTTTGGTTTAGTTTTAAAGTTAGGGCATGGCAAGTAATGTCCATGTCTTCCTTTCTAAACTGTATTTAAAATTTTGAAATAAATTGTAGAGAAATCCTAGGTGGGGTGTCTTTTAAATAAATAGCTTAATTTTTCTAACTTGGTTTCAAGTAATAAAGATAAGCCTCTATTGACAACCAAGTTGTATGGCTCAGAGTTTGTCTGTTTTTTTAATATAGAAATGCTGTGCTCAGCTTTAACAAGCTTTTAATTCTTTAGTAACCTGTTTTTGATGTTGGATTTTTATCCAAACCTTTGGTTTAGGTTTTTCTGATTCCTGTGCTAAATTTTTGTGTGGATAAATCATGTGGATAAAAGAGTAGAGAGCCGCGAATGGACGCTTATCAGTTTGACCAAGATTAAGTCGGATTGATGATTAGTGTTTTGTGCTGTCTTTTCTATAAATATCTATAAGTATCAATATATAAAATAAAGGAATCAGTGTGAGTGCTGCCAAGTGCAATGCTATTATATCGTTTTCTTTGCTGGATGGGGTCACTGAAAATACAATTATCTCCAGGATAAAAAACAAGATAAACAATAGATATTTATCCAGCTTAGATATGGATTCAAACACCTTGGAACCAAGCATCCAGTAACGCCAGGATTTGTATTTTAAGGCATCAAAAAGATAATAAAGGCCACAGGTTAAGCTCACTAAAGTTGTGAGTAGTAGCTCAAACACCCAGGCCGGGGGCTTGCCAGGGGTTGGGGGCCAAACATTGGTTACTCCAAATTCGGTAAAGGAGAGAATGGCGAATAGTCCGGTAGTTAATAGAACAATAGGGAACCGAAAAACTAATATGACCATACAGATTGCGGCAGAGACTTCGAAAACCCTTTGAATGGGCATAAAAATATTGGCATGCTCTGCAACCCAGGCTAATGCATTGCGAAACCATAGCGGGGTGCTTCCGTATTCTACATAGGAGTTCACCAGCCCTCTATAGCCCTCTACGGTAAACCAGTTCAGTAAGCTGTCTTCATAAACCTGGAAAATCAACATAACACCTATGGTGATGGTGAACAGGTTAATCCAACGCCCTACCAGCAGATTGGATTGTTCTGTCTGTAAGACTATGCGATATCGGTCTAAAAATTTTGAAAGTATTGCTAGGGCGGCAATGGTGATACTGGATAAAAGGCTGGCTAGAAGTATGTGATTGCCGCCGTTGCACGACATCAAAAATATCGCGAACAACACGCTAGATGCCACAATCACCCAGAGACACCAGGACAAAAAGCTTATATCGGGTGCCAGAATACTGCCCAATAGACGCTGGTGATAGGGCGTTGGATGGGATGAGGCTTGATCGGATGGTTTCTGAATGTTTGAGGTGAAGCTACAGCTGCTTACCGCCAAGACTAATGCATATAAAGCCGGTGATAAAAACTCAAAGAACCAGCTATTTTCGCCCATATAAGTAAAGCCCCATAATACTATGAAGCTCACAAACATGAGTAGGGCGCCTAGGGGCATTAATATCCGCAATATTAAGAGTGCCCCGGCAAGTAGAATGGCAAAATGCAGTGAGTAGGTCAGGCTGGTGATGTGCGGGGTGAAAAATATTGCTAAAGATTGAATGGCTGCGGGGGCTTTTTCTGTTCGAATAAGCTGCTCTAATACGGCTGCAAAGGCCTGCGGAGCCATCTCGCCATTCAGGTAGCGCATAATGACTAGTTGGATACAAGCGGCGCCTAAAAAAAGGCTTATCATAGCTAGCCATGCAGTTGGCGTGGTTGCCGCTTTTGTTTGGCTAGTATCTAAAGTTTGGCTGGAATTGTGCATAAACCCAGCCTAGTTGAATTCGACCCCCATAGATCAATACTTGTGCCAAAAAAAGTTCGCTATTTCAGCGTGTATCCATCCAAGTTGTTGTCTTTATCGGCAATAGGAAAGTGTGGATAACTTCAGGCTAGGGCTGGCCTGGCATATGCGGGGTGAGTGTATATAGGAGATACACTAACAGTATTTTCTACTGGTCATAGCATAGAAATGCTGTTGCCAATAATAATGATATTGAAAGTTGGCTAGCTGAATGAGTGTGTTAAAAAACTCTGCAGAAGATCTATACAGTCCTCTCTCTGCTGTTTACTGGTATTGGCAAACCCTAATACCAGGCCATGGTTCAATGATTTGTCGGGATAGAAAAAAGAAAGTGGCGTGCTACCGAAGCGGTGTTCGGCTAATTGCTTTGATAGTTCTAGGTCATTCCTGCCGGGCGTGGCGAGTACCAAGTGCATTCCGGCACTACTTGCGATGAGTTGCGCCTGGGGTTCCAGTTTATCTCGTGCCAAGTCGCAAAAATGCAGCCATTTTTCCCGATAGTTGATGCGCATTTTGCGCAGGTGTCGTACGAAGTGTCCTTCGTCAATAAAGTCGGCAACAACCGCCTGGGCAAGTAGGGGGGAGTGGCCGGAGAGTATTTCCTTTGCTCGAGCAAATGCCTGTACAAAGGGTTTGGGAACGATCATGTAACCTAAACGCAGGCCGGGCTGCAGGCTTTTACTGAAACTGCCCATATAGATAACCGGGGTATGCTCTGCCATTCCCTGGAGAGCGGCGACAGGTTTGTGCTGAAAGGAAAATTCGCTGTCGTAGTCATCCTCTAAAATCCAGCATTGCGTCTTGCTGGCCCAGTCCAACAGCTTTAGCCGTTCACTGGCAGGCATGACTCCGCCCATGGGGTACTGATGGGTTGGCGTGGTGTAGAGGACTTTGCCGTGCAGTTGGCTTTTGATCAGTGCATCCACGTCTAAATAGCCGCTTTGCAATTCGGCCAATGCCAACCTGGCGCCGCAGGCTTGAAACACCCAGCGGGCGCGGCGGTAGCCAGGGTTTTCCATGATGGCGGTATCTCCGGGGCCAAGTAGCACTTGTGCGCACAGGCTCAAGGCTTCCTGGGCGCCATTGGTTATGATGATCTGGTCTTCATCACAGAGCACTCCGCGGCAGCTGCGCAGGTATTCTGCCAATGCCTGGCGTAAGGGTGGATGGCCCTGGCTGTGCCCATAGCCAAGCAGTGGAAACCTATCTTTATGGCGCCTGTAGAGTCTGGACCAAATAGCTAAAGGAAAGGCATTGAGATCCGGTATACCCGGTGAAAAAGGTAGAGATACGCCGCTGTCGGTTTTAAATGCCGTTGCAGTCTGCAGCTTTTGGCCAAGGGCTGAGAGTCCTGGTAAGGGAGCTGTACTATCGGAGCCTTGGGAATGCCATGCCTGGTGCTGTGGTTTCTGTACGTAAGCGGGCAGGGTACTGGATACAAAAACGCCCTGTCCGACATGGCTGGTAACAAAGCCCTCTGCTTTGAGCTGCTCTAACACCAGTGTGACCGTATTGCGGCTGATATTCAGGGTGGAGGATAGTCTGCGAGAGGAGGGGAGCTTGCTCCCTGCTGCGAGACGTCCGCTGCAAATCCATTCCACCAGGCTGCGGTATAGCTGGCTTTGTAATGGTTGCCTGGGGTCCAGGGTTAAGTCGGCAAAATCGGGGCTGCTCAAACTGGCACCATTAACTGATTAAAACTGGATCTAATCAGAGTACCAGCAACTCCCTATATTGGCGATATCTGTTGTTGATAAATCGTTGTGGGAGTTTTTAAGAATGGTAGTTTTAGATTCCGCAAAGAGTGAACTGCCGGTAACTGCGAAAAGCCGGGTGCGCCGTGCTGCCAAGAGGGCCAGTTATCGCCGCGAGGATATTTATCGTTTGGTCGATGAGCTGAAGCTGGGGCATATTGGCTTTACCCAGGATGGTGAAGTGATTGTTATCCCCATGACGGTATGGCGCCATGGGGACTTTTTGTATTTTCATGTGCTCAATAAAAGCCGCCTACAGAAATTACTGGATTCGGGGCAGCAGGTGTGTATTTCCTTTGCCCACTATGACGAATGGGTCCTGGCTAAATCCGCCTTTCATCACAGTGCCAACTATCGCTCGGCAGTTTTGTTTTGCCGCGGTGCGCGGGTACAGGACCCAGAGGAGTTTGATGTGGTTTTCAAATCTATTATCGAAGATATCGAGCCCGGCCGCTGGAGCCAGGTGCGCGCTCCAAACCCTCAGGAGCGCAAGGGTACGGCCCTGATGCGCCTGACCATAGAGGAAGGTTCTTTTAAGAGTCGCACAGGGGCGCCATCAGACAATAAAGAAGATCTCGATTTACCGGTTTGGAGTGGCACTAAGCCCGCCTGCCCGTTTAGATAGCATCAGCCTCTTCAGGAGTTTTATTGGTGAGATTGATAATGGCAAGCATATCTTCGTTGTCCTTATCCATACCCACTTCAGTAAAACCAAAACTGGAATAAAAGTCTTTAGCCACTGGGTTTTTGGGGTTGTAGCAGATTTCTATTTGCTCGATATTGGGTGTTTGCCGGATTTCTTGTAGGGCTAGCTGAAGCGCTGCCCTACCTATCCCCTTCCCCTGCTGCTTCTGGTCAACCATAAATCTCCAAATGGAAATTTTTTCACGGCTCTCTTTCACCCACATAAGAAAACCAACGGGCTTTTCTTCCGTATAAATCGCACGGGTTTCATATCCAGAATTGAACTGTGCCTCCACCAGTGACCACATATTGCAGGCGACGTATTCTTGCTGTGCTTCGGCGACATCCAGATCGCAGACCGCCTCATAGTTATTCTGGGTTATAGGTTGTAAAGAGGTACGCATTGTTGAGTTCTACAATTCCATTGCTTTAAAGTTTAGGTGTGCTTTAAAACGCAGTTTATTTTTTAAGAACCTCTAATGCCACCTGTAAAATTTCTTGCTCGCTGCTTTCAATATTCGGTCTCACCCCCCGACCCTCCCAGTTAACCAGCTCCTTAGATAAAGTCGAAACCGGGCGACTAGAGGGAATTCCAATTTCAAAGTTAAATGGCAGGGTCTGAGGCGCATCCATCATATGGGCTCCGCCGGCGCTGGCACTACCGATAATAGTGGCTCTATCCAGTTGTTGCAGCGAGAAGGCGATGCTTTCTGATGCGGAGAAGGAGCGCCCATTGATCAGTACTACCATGGGTCTCTGGGTGCCATAGGCTGGCCAGGGAAGTTCTTTGATGCGTTCAGGGGAATGTTGCTTCTCTCTGGTTTCAATGACATATGGCAGGGGGTTAGTGGGGTCCACAAAGGATTCGAGGATGGCAGTGGCTGTATCACTATCACCACCGCCATTATTGCGCAGGTCTAATATCAGACCGTCACTGTGTTGCAACAGGGTAAATGCCGCGGCCAGGCTTTGCCGGGCATTTTCAAAAGTGTGGAATGAAGAGAGTTTGAAGTAGGCAATATTACCGGGCAATAATTCTAGTTTCTTTACACCATAGTTGTTCTTGGGCGCCTCGGCCCGCCACTGTGCTATCCAGTTGTTGGAATCTTCGTTAGGGCTTACCGGCTCCAAATAGAAATGCTTGTCTCCGGACAGTGTTCGGATTTTCTCGGTAATTAGCTTGGCAAAACTTTGGGAGTCCCGACAAAGGCGCAAAGCTTCAGGGCTACTGGCCATCTCAGACAACGCCAGGGAAACACTCTGGGCTTTGTCTGCGAGTACATAAGTTTCTGCAATAGCGCTGGCGGCGGATTGGATAACTACGGTGGGATTAAACTGGCAATCCTCATCGTTGTCACTTGCGTAAGTCGCTGAAGAGATGGTGTGGCATAGGGCCAGGCTGAAGGGGGCAATCAGTTTCATGGTTTTTTATTCTCCTTGGCAGTGCACTGCTGAATGCGATCGAGATAGGGGTGTTCCTGCAGAGCGGCAATCGCCTCTTCGACGAGTGCTGTTAGAGGTGTAGACAGTTGCCGATTTAATGAACGTTCCGCTTCAACGGTGGCTTGCCAGTGGACTTCAAGCTTTGGTAGTAAGCGCTGGCCTTTACGGCTGAGGCGGACCTTGCGCTGGCGTGCATCCTCCCCGGTGAGGATTTCTAACAATCCCTGCTGGACCATATCTCTGACTGTCTGGCTAACCGCCGGCTGGGAGATTGCGGCACTGGCCGCGATTTCATTGATGGTGACCGGGCTCTTATGGATAAGGGCTCGCATCACCGGTGTATAACGCGGCTTGTAGTTTTTAATACCGCAGGTGCGGTAACTATCTGCGACATCGCCGTCCAGTAATTCGATTAAATGCCTGAGGCGAGTACCCAGCTGGCTGTATTTCATAGTGTTGAATTTATATAAGTGCTTATATAAATGATTGTAGAGTATCTCCCTACGCTGTGGCATTTCCTCAACCTCCTGTGGACCCGTTAACCCTTCGCTTGATCGCGGACACACGGTTTTAGGCTGCCGGCAAATGCCAAGCCTTTCCAGTCACCACACATTGAAACCGAAATTTAACATTTGTTTCATCGAAATTTAGGAATTCCCCGCCACTCTTTGCGCCGCTTAATCCGTATCAGGCAACTGGGAATAACGACGATGAAACAATTTGGCTTGGCTGCTCTGGCAGCCCTGGGTCTTCCACTGATGGCTGCAGAGGTCCAAGCCAGCGACCTCATTATTTCGGAATACATCGAGGGCAGTGGTAACAATAAGGCGCTGGAAATTTTTAACGGCAGCGAAACTGCGATTGATTTGAGCGATTACTCAATCCAGCTCTTTTTCAACGGTTCCGATAGTGCCTCAGCGAATATCGCTTTGAGTGGCACCTTGCAGAGCGGTGCGGTATTTGTTCTGGCCCACGGCAGTGCCGATACAGTGTTGCTGGATCAGGCCGACCAGATTTATACCAGTGGCCTGTTTAATGGTGACGATGTAGTAGCACTTGTAGGTCCCAATGGTTTTGTTGATGTGATCGGCCAAATTGGTACTGACCCCGGCAGCCAGTGGGGCAATAGCAGCCTCGGCACACAAAACCAAACACTGGTACGCAATCTTGATGTGCAGACAGGCCGCTCCGATGGCAACAGCACCTTCGATCCCGCTCTGGAGTGGTCCAGTGAGGGATTGAATAATTTTGATCACCTGGGCTGGCACGGCGCCGATGGTGGCAATGGAGATGGTGACGGTAATGGCGGTATCGAGCTGGGGGCCTGTGGCGATGCGTCAACCTTAATCAGCCAGATTCAGGGCAGCGGCACCGCGAGTGCGCTTGAAGGCGAGCGCCACGAAATTGAGGCGGTGGTTGTCGGCAATTTCCAAGATCCCAATACCGGCCTGGCTGGTTTCTTCCTACAGGAAGAGGACAGCGATCAGGATGGCGTGGATGCGACTTCAGAAGGACTGTTTGTACACGACAATGGCTTCGGTGTGAGTGTGCAAGTTGGCGACCTGGTGCGCGTGGGGGGTATCGTCGATGAGTTTTTTGATTTCACAGAGTTGAATCAGATCGATGGTGTCAGCATTTGTGGAAGCGGCTATCAGGTAACGCCCGCTAATGTGCAAATGCCATTTAGCTCAGTAGAAGAGCAGGAGCAGCTCGAAGGGATGCTGGTTGAATTCCCACAGAGCCTCACCGTTAACGGTCATTACAACCTGGGCCGCTATGGCGAAGTGATCCTGTCCAACGGCCGCCTGTACATCCCCACCCACAATAATATGCCGGGCGCCGCAGCGGCGGCTCAAGTGGAAGCCAACGCACTCAACCAGATTATTCTGGACGATGGTTCCACAGTGCAAAACCCCGAGACAATGCCTTATCCGGCCTCGGGTCTCAGCGCTTCTAACACCTTGCGCAGTGGCGATACTCTGGAGGGGCTTACCGGAGTGATGGGGTACGGCTTTGGTGCCTACCGTGTTCACCCTGTGGAAGTCCCCCAATTTACCCCGGTCAATCTACGCGATGAAGCGCCCATCTTACCGGGTGATGGCAGCCTGCGCGTTGCCAGCTTTAACGTGCTGAATTACTTCAACGGTGACGGCAACGGAGGTGGCTTTCCCACTTCGCGCGGTGCCGATACTTTGGAAGAATTTGGGCGCCAAAGAGAGAAAATTATTTCTGCAATCTTGCGTATGGAAGCCGATATTGTCGGCTTGATGGAACTGGAAAACGACGGCTACGGTGTCGATAGTGCCATCCAGGATCTGGTCAATGGGCTCAACGCAGCAGCATCAGGACAGAGCTACCAGTTTGTGCAGCCGGATCTCACGCAGCTGGGCAGTGATGAAATCGCCGTGGGCATGATTTACCGCAGCGACCGTGTTATGCCGATTGGCAGCGCCGTTACTCTGCAGGATTATCCTTTTGATGACGGTAACCGCCAGCCGCTGTTGCAGGCATTTGCCGAACTCTCCTCTGGTGAGCGTCTCGCCGTGGTGGTGAACCACTTTAAATCCAAGGGAAGTTGTCCAAATGATGGCAGCCTGAACAGCGATCAGGGGGATGGTCAGGGCTGCTGGAATGCTCTGCGTACTCAGGCTGCCGATGCCCTGGTGAGTTGGGTTGAGAATGACCCTACCGGAACTGGAATTGACCGTGTTTTAGTGCTGGGCGACCTCAACAGCTACGCCATGGAAAATCCAATTACGGCTCTTGAGGGGGCGGGGTATACCGACCTGCTGGAATGGTACGGAGCGGGACAGGCTTATTCCTATGTCTATGACGGCCAGTCTGGCTACCTGGATCATGCGCTGGCCAGCCCTTCACTGGCTCCGTTGGTTACTGCTGCTGTGGACTGGCATATCAATGCCGATGAGCCGCGAGTGCTGGATTACAACCTTGAACACAAGAGCCTAGAGCAGCAGGAAAACCTCTACTCTACAGGCCCCTTCCGTGCATCCGATCACGATCCCTTAATTGTTGAGCTGGATCTGAGTGCAGATAACCTAGCGCCCACGGCAGAATTCAGCTGGGAGTCTGAAGGGTTGTTGATTAATTTTATCGATAACAGCACTGATGCAGATGGTGAGCTGTTGAGCTGGTCCTGGGATTTCGGCGACGGTGTAACCAGTAGCGAGCAAAATCCCAGCCACACTTTCGATGTTCCGGGTAATTACTTGGTACGTTTGCAGGTAAAAGACGATCGCGGTGCGGTATCCACACAAGAACAGATTGTTGAAGTGATGGATGATGCGATTTCATTGCAGGCCAACTTTAAACTCCATCGCTTTTTCCGTTGGGTATGGGTAGAAGATCGCAGCCAATACAGCGGTGATAATAAACTGCAATACCACTGGGATTTTGGGGATGGAGTGCAGCGCAACGGTCGTTGGGCGTTACATCGCTACGCACAAACGGGTAATTACGAAATTACCCTCACAGTGACTGATGGTGAGGACGCTGAAGACAGCGCCTCTCAAGTAGTAAAAATTTCCTGGCCACGATGATATATGTCAATTTTTGATTAATAATAAATATTCTGGTTGCCCTGGCGCTGGGGTTTTGAATTCCCTGTCGTCGCTTCACCAGGATTCTTTGAGTTGATAGCTTTTCCCTAGAAGCGAATGGCCGCACCCTGGTGGTGCGGTCTTTTTTATTTCGCTCTCCTTAAAAAATTAATTGCCCCCATTTGTTTTTAAGCTGATGGCCCCCTTTGGGAGAAAGAAGGACCATACTAGGTTCTGTCTTGTTGGGTTACAGGGGCGCCCCTTTATGTCGTGTGCATTCAAAAATCTCGTAGGTTTAAGCCTGGAGTGGACTGGCACCCATTATTCCGAGGTGGGGGATTTCCCTGATCTCTCCACCTATGTTGTCAGTTATGAGTCAGAATCCAACTGCTATATCACTGCCGGTGGCAAGCTGGTATGTGAAGCCAGTTACTCGTATGCGCCTATGGGAGTACGTATGGCAGCACTGGTTTATCGGCCAAATATCTACCAGGGGCGACGTGGAGTTGTTCTTTACGCCATGTTGGATTTTGACCTGATGATGGATCGCGCCGTTATTATGCATAACGATCAACCCCTCGCGCTAGCCAATGGCAGTTTTCGGGTGGTTGATACACCGGAGAAACCCGTCGTTGGTTAGGGGAGAATTAAATTAAAATATCGGGAGAGTTTGGTATGGATAATCATGAAAAAATTAATTATGTAGAGTTCCCATCTAAGAGTCTGGCAAAGACCAAGGCTTTTTTCACTGAGGCCTTTGGCTGGGAATTTACAGATTATGGACCCGAGTACTCCGCTTTCTCCGGCGCAGGCTTGGACGGTGGCTTTTTCCAGGCGGATATGCACAGCTCAGCAGTGAATGGTGCCGCGTTGGTAGTACTTTATAGTTCTGACCTGGAAGATACGTTACAAAAAGTCGAGCGGTGCGGTGCTAAGGTGGTCAAACCTATTTTTTCTTTCCCCGGAGGAAGGCGCTTTCATTTTGCCGAGCCCAGCGGCAATGAATTTGCAGTTTGGTCAGATACCGGAGAGAAACAGTAATTTTTAGGTTGCACCAATAAAAAAGCCCCCGAGGGGGCTTATTAATTTTTGCTAAGAAATTTTCGCTGAGCCCTCAAGCTGATAATTCAGTTTGTTTCTCATCGGCTAATTAAGCGCTAATAGATATATACTGCTCCGCTAGAGTATGCTGAATTATCTTGCTGATTGCCGCCGATGCCCGTGGCGCCACTATCTTCTTGAAAGGCCCCTACCGCTAAGGTCTGGCCATCTGCGCTGAGGCTGATATTACCAAAACCAAAATAGTCTCCCTTTTCGGTATTACTGGCTTTTAGATAGGCCTTCTGTTGCCAGTTGTTCTCACTTCGAGCGAAGATATACACGGCACCAGACCAATCTGCACTATTATCGCCTTCATCGCCATTAATGCCAATGGCACTGCTACCCTCCCGAATGGCTCCTACCGCTAGAGACTGGCCATCGGCGCTAAGACTGAGAGATCCACCAAATCGGTCATAAGAATTTGTATTACTTGCCTTAATATAAGCCTGTTGCTGCCAAGTATCGTTGTTGCGAATAAAAATATAAGCTGCGCCAGCACCCGTTGCCTGGTTGTTATTTGCATCGCCATTAATACCGGAAGCATTGCTACTCTCAGCTGTAGCTCCTATCGCCAGGACCTTGCCGTCTGCGCTTAAACTGAGTGAAGAACCAAAATAATCACCTTCATCAGTGTTACTAGCTTTTATGTAAGCCTGTTGTTGCCAGTCGGTGTCACTGCGGGTGAAGATATACACCGCACCAGAATTATATGTACGATTGTTACTTTGATCGTTGTTAATACCGGTAGCACTGCTATTTTCATTTGGTGCGCCCACTCCGAGTATCTGGCCATCGGCACTGAGGCCGACAGTATAACCAAAAAGGTCATTTTCATCGCTATTGCTAGCCTTTATGTAGGCCTGCTGTTGCCAGGTGCCTTTATCTCGGGTGAAGATATAGACTGCTCCGCTATCCTCTCTTGAAGCCCCAACAGCTAAAGTTTGGCCATCGCTACTAAAGCTGAGTGAATCACCGAAGTTTTCAGAGGCATCTGTATCACTGGCCTTAAGGTAGGCTTGTTGCTGCCAGTCATCTTCATTGCGGGCGAAGATATAAACACCACTATCAGTACCTACTGCGAGAGTCTGGCCATCGGCATTCAGACTGAGTTCTGAACCAAAATACTCCCACTTTCTATTGTTGTTGGCTTTAAGGTAGGCCTGCTGTTGCCAGCCGCTTTCACTGCGAGTAAATATATACACCGCACCGGATTCATCTGCATCATTATTGCTTCCATCTCCATTAACACCTGTGGTGTTACTATCCTCTCTAGGTGCCCCTATTGCTAGGGTCTGGCCATCAGCACTAAGGCTGATTGCTTTGCCGAAATCATCGTGGGCATCTGTATTACTCGCTTTGAAATAGCCAATGCTTCCGGTCAGTAAAAAATCGTCAACAGAAAGTATCGTTGAATCACTACATCTTTCTTGAGATCCCTCACCGTTGCAGGCCTGTAGAATATATTGCGCATTAGTTCGGGAATAGAGTGCTGTTTCTAGCTTGAGTGTTAGGGATTCATTACCTTGGGGAATATATTCAGCAACCCGTCTAAAACCGGAGACCCCATCGGGGTTTTCCAGTAAATGATAGTGGCTGGCATTTTCAGCATCAATCCACGCGAAGCGGAACTTCTTTATTGCCTCAAAACTTAAAGCAATTAGCTTTACTTGCTCTGGTGCAATAGAGGTGTCACCTCCATTTGAGGGATCTTCTGTTGCCGGTGGAGTACCGTCTCCTGTTGAAGGGGTACTTGCTACCGGTGGATTTTTTTCAGCAGTATCGCCGGTGCTACTGCTACCAGATCCGCCACCGCTACAACCGGATAGGAGTAAGGCAATTAGGGAGATCTTTATAATTTTTCTGTTCATAACTTTTAACCGGTTATCTTTGGCGCCTGATTATGCAGTTTGAATCTATAGGAATTCAAATATTACTTTCTATAATTTTTATATTTCCAAAAAAAAATTTTTAATTGGCGGGCTTCTATAGAATATGTTTTCGAGAATTGAAAATTTTGTACTTTTGTGCCACTTGCTATTTGGATGTTTCTTTAAGAATTCTGTACCAAAAGGAAGGGTGTATTTTTGCAATTTTCAGGATTTTTGATTTTATTTTTGTTTGGTGGGTGAGCTGGAGCGGCGATTTCTGCGGTTGTGGCTGATTTTTTTGAGTGGGTTGTGTCTACATGCTAGGGGTTGGTTGAGATGTGAGAAAATATAAAGTTACCACAAAGAAAAGAGCATCTTGTTAGATATTTTTAGCGGTAATTTTAGGGGGTTTAGGGTGATGGTTTTTTCTGGCTTTAGTGGCAAGTTGGTGGTGTCAATAAGATATTTGAGATTTTAAAATGAGAATAAAGGGGGATCTGGTGGCATTTCAGCTCCAGGCAGTCAGAGTTGAAGATAGTAAGAGCTAAATCAGGAACAGACGTTTCATTTAGCTAAATTGTATAGTAATAATTTTTTATTTTGATTGGATGTAGAGTAGCAATAACAAGCGCTTAAACAATATTCAATAAAAAAGCCCCCGGTTTTATTCGGGGGCTTTTTAAAATCTGGATGAAAGAGTTTTAAGATTACACCTTAAACTCAGTATCCAGCTTCTTTTCCACCAGCTGCTTTTTTAATTTCGCATACTGGGGTACGCCGTTTTTGTAGGGTGGGTAGTCCTCGCCCTGAATTAACGGTAACAGGTACTCGCGTCCCGCATCGGTAATGCCGAAGCCGTCCTCGCTAATATATTCTTTCGGCATAAATTTTTCGACGTTGGCCACTTCAGACAATGGCGCTTCCGCGATAGACCAGCTGTACTCTTCACCTTCTGCACGAATAATTGCCGGCATAATGGCGTTTTTGCCGGCTGCCGCCATTTCCACGGCGGCGCGACCGACGGCGTAGGCCTGCTCCACATCGGTGGCGGAGGCGATATGGCGGGCGGCGCGTTGCAGGTAGTCGGCCAGTGCCCAGTGGTATTTCAGGCCCAGCTCGCTTTTGATCATATTGGCGAGGGTTGGTGCCACACCGCCCAGCTGCTTGTGACCGAAGGCGTCGGTAGTGCCGGCATCGGCGAGGAAGGTGCCGTCTTCGTACTGGGCGCCCTCGGAGGCGACGATTACGCAGTAGCCTTTCTCGTCCACGGTCTTTTGCACCTTGGCCAAGAACTTCTCTTTATCGAAGGCCACTTCTGGGAACAGGATAATATGTGGTGCATCGCCTTCCTCTTCCTGGGCCAGGGCGCCGGCAGCGGCAATCCAACCCGCGTGACGACCCATCACTTCGAGGATAAAGACCTTGGTGGAGGTGGCGCACATGGAGGCTACGTCCATGGCCGCTTCCTTGGTGGAAACCGCAACGTATTTGGCTACGGAGCCGAAGCCGGGGCAGTTGTCGGTTAGCGGCAGATCGTTGTCGACCGTTTTGGGAATATGGATGGCCTGAATTGGGTAACCCATGGTCTCAGACAGCTGCGAGACTTTCAGGCAGGTGTCAGCGGAGTCGCCGCCGCCGTTATAGAAGAAGTAGCCGATATCGTGGGCCTTGAATACTTCGATCAGGCGCTCGTACTCTGCGCGGTTCTCTTCCAGGCTCTTCAGCTTGTAGCGGCAGGAGCCAAAGGCGCCGGAGGGGGTGTGACGCAGTGCGGCGATGTCTTCCACACTTTCCTGGCTCACGTCGATCAGTTCCTCACGCAGTGCGCCGAGGATGCCGTTCAGCCCCGCATAGACTTTACCAATTTTGTCCTGGTTTTCACGGGCAGCTTCTATTACGCCGCAGGCGGAGGCATTGATTACGGCAGTCACACCACCGGACTGCGCGTAAAAGGCGTTCTTCTTCGACATGGTTATCCTGTTTTCATAGAGATCTTGGGAAGTGACCCGATCCGGTTGTCCGCCGGACGCTCTTCGGCGGCGCCAGTGGGGAACTCCGGGAGCTCGTATCGGGTGTCGGCCGTAGCTGGAAAATTCCTACCACCCTACCGGGGGTGAGGCCGATCTGTGCGGGGGCGGAGTCTAATGGAATAGCGAGTAAATTGCATGGCAAACGGGGCATTTGGCAATTACTGGCCTGTTTTGCCGTGGTAAGCTTGCGCCGCAACCCCCAGGAGTACAGATTTTCGCCATGCATATCCATATTCTCGGTATTTGCGGCACCTTTATGGGCAGCCTAGCCCAATTAGCGGTGGCCGAAGGACACCGGGTCACCGGTAGCGATGCCAATGTTTACCCCCCCATGAGCACTCAACTACAGCAGGCGGGTATTCAGATCACCGAGGGCTATGACCCGGCTCAGTTGGAGCCGGCCCCAGACCTGGTCATTATCGGCAATGCCATGTCCCGCGGTAATCCCGCCGTGGAAGCGGTACTTGAACAGGGGCTGGCCTATACCTCCGGTGCCCAGTGGCTCTGTGACCACTTCCTCGGTGGGCGCTGGGTACTGGCAGTAGCGGGCACTCACGGCAAGACCACAACTGCCAGCATGTTGGCCTGGATTCTGGAAGCGGCGGATATGCAACCGGGCTTCCTGATCGGGGGGGTGCCAGGCAACTTTGGAGTGTCTGCGCGCTTGGGGGATTCCCCTTTCTTTGTGGTGGAGGCGGACGAATACGATACTGCCTTCTTCGATAAGCGCTCTAAGTTTGTGCATTACCGCCCACGCACAGTGATTATCAACAACCTGGAGTTCGATCACGCCGATATCTTCGACGATTTGGCGGCGATCCAGCGGCAGTTTCATCATCTAGTTCGCACGGTGCCCGGCAACGGCCTGATTGTCAGCGCCGCAGAAGATAATGTGGAGCAGGTATTGCAGCAGGGTTGCTGGAGTGAAGTTCAGCGCTTTGCCAGTGAGGATCAGCCGGGAATCAGTGCCGGCGACTGGCGAGCGGTGAATATTGCCGCGGATGGCAGCAGCTTTAGTGTGCTGTTCGAGGGTGCCAAAGTGGCGCGTGTGGAGTGGGATCTCACCGGTATGCACAATGTGCGCAATGGTCTTGCCGCTATGGCTGCAGCTCGTCATGTGGGCGTGGTACCTGAGCTAAGTGCCACCGCACTCGGACGTTTTCAGGGCGTAAAGCGCCGTATGGAATGCCTGGGCGAAGTGGCTGGTATCCGCGTTTACGATGATTTTGCCCACCACCCAACTGCGATCGAATCCACGCTTACGGGCCTCAGGGCCAAAGTGGGCAAGGACAAGATCATCGCCTTGATTGAACCCCGTTCCAACACCATGCGTATGGGCGTGCATCAGGGCCAGTTGGCCAGTGCCTGTAGCGGTGCGGATATGGTGTTGTGGTATCAGCCCCAAGGGATGAATTGGTCGCTGAATGAAGTTACTCACCACTCTCCGGTGCCGGCCAAGATTTTTGACACTATCGAGAATGGTGTGGAATCGGCACTGCAGCTCGCCGGTGAGGGCAGTCATATCGTGGTGATGAGTAACGGCGGCTTCGGTGGTATCCATCAGCGTTTGATTGGAGCCCTGGAGCAAAAATATAACTATTCGACCTGAAAAGAGTCAGCACTTTAGTGATCGGGGAAGTGATCTTGCAGCAAGCCACATTTAATAAAACCGTTACCCTGGCCATGACTGGGGCTTCCGGGGCCCAATACGGCCTGCGTTTGTTGCAGTGCCTGCTCGCTTCTGGCGTGCGCGTCTGGCTGTTGATGTCTGAGGCGGCCCAGGTAGTGATCAATACAGAGACCGACCTGCAACTGCCGGAGGGCGACGATGACACACTGCAGGCTTTTCTCGCCGATCGCTTCGGCGCGCAGGAGGGCCAGTTGAAATTGTTTGGCAAGCGCGACTGGTTTTCGCCGGTGGCATCCGGCACTGGAGCGTCGGCCAGCATGGTGATCTGCCCGGCCAGCGGTGGCACTTTGTCGGCCGTTGCCTGTGGAGCTTCCAATAATCTGATTGAGCGCGCTGCGGATGTGGCGTTGAAGGAGCGCCGCCAGTTGATTTTGGTTCCGCGCGAGGCGCCTTACTCGGAGATTCACCTGGAAAATATGCTCAAACTCACCCGCATGGGCGCGATGATTCTGCCGGCCAGCCCCGGTTTTTATCAGAAGCCGCGCACGGTCGAAGACATAGTCGATTTTGTGGTGGCGAGACTGCTCGATCAGTTGGGCGTGGAACAAAAGTTGTTGCCGGCTTGGGGTGAGTAGGTCACAGGGAGATAAAAAATAGTGAAAGCGAGCATAACCATCCACTACTGTGTGCAGTGCAATTGGATGTTGCGGGCTACCTGGATGGCCCAGGAGTTGCTTCACACTTTTGCGGATGACCTACAACAGGTTGCATTACAACCCGGAACTGGAGGAGTATTCGAAATCCGCATTGGTGAAAATTTGATCTGGGAGCGCAAGCGCGATGGCGGTTTTCCCGGAGCAAAGGAACTCAAGCGGCGCGTGCGGGACCTATTGTTTCCCGAGCGCGATCTGGGACATATCGATACTCCCTGAAAATATTTCCAATAGCGCCGTGTAAACGCAAATTTTGTATTTGCACCAGCACTGCCGGGGCGATCAAAATATGCGCCGTACTGCGGCCCACTGATTTATTGGATAGAAGCAAAAACCTATGCTGTCAGCTTTCAAGAACTCGTATGAATACCTGGTAACCAAGCGGCCACTGGCTGTGTTGGTAGTTATCGGCCTGCTCACCCTGCTGGCAGCGATGGGCTTGCCCCGCTTCAAGATCGATGCCTCGGCGGACTCCCTCACCCTGGAGGCCGATGAGTCCCTGGATTATTTTCGTGAGATCGCCGAGCGCTACGCTAGCGGGGACTTCCTGGTGGTCACCTATCGCTATAAGGATGGCGACCTGTTTAGCGATAAATCTCTACAAGCTCTGGCCAAGTTACGCGATGAGCTGGCCGGAGTAGATGGCGTTTCCAGTGTACAGACCATCCTCGATGTCCCTTTGCTGTACAGCCCCAAACTGTCTTTAACCGATATCACCGATGAGATTCGCACTCTGTCCCAGGCAGATACTGATCGAGACCTGGCCCGACAGGAGTTTCTCTCCAGCCCTATTTACCGCGAATTGATTCTGAGCCCGGATGGCCAGACCACCGCACTGCTCGCCAATCTGACGCTGGATAGCCACGGTATAGAATTGGTACGCGAGCGCGATGCCCTGCGCCGCAAGCGCAATAGTGAGGGCCTGAGCCCGGAAGAGGCTGCGCGCTTGGAAGAGGTGAGTGCCGTCTATTTGGAGCACCGCACTGCTCAGGAGTTGGAAGCGCGGGCGCGAGTTGATGAGGTGCGGGGGATTCTCGCCGGTTACAAAGGCGAGGCAGAGTTGTTCCTCGGCGGTGTGACCATGATCACTTCGGACATGATCACTTTTATCAAAAGTGATCTGGTAGTGTTTGGTGTGGGCATCCTCGTCTTCATTATTCTGACTCTGTTGCTGATCTTCCGTCAGCCCCGTTGGGTGCTGTTACCGCTGCTCACCTGTGTCACCACCGCAGTGACGATCCTGGGCCTGCTCAGCTGGCTCGACTGGCGCATGACTGTGATTTCCGCAAACTTTGTCGCGCTGCTGCTGATTATTACCCTGGCGATCACCATCCACCTGGCGGTGCGTTACCGCGAATATATTGCGCAAAACCCCGACTGGAGCCGTGAAACACTGGTGCTGCAGACTGTGCGGTTTATGGCCAAGCCCTGTCTGTACACGGCCCTGACCACTATCGTTGCGTTTGTATCGCTGGTGGTGAGTGGTATTCGCCCGGTTATCGACTTTGGTTGGATGATGACGATGGGGGTAACTCTAGCCCTGATGTTGTCCTTCCTGATTATCCCCAGTTTTCTGATGATCCTGCCCAAGCGCCAGGGCAAAGTGAGTGCGGATAATTCCCATGCATTTACCCTGCGTTTCTCTAGCTTTGCCGAGCGCCATAAGTTTGTGGTGTTGGGGGTGTCCCTGGCCGCTGCGGTGATCAGTGTGGCGGGAATGCTGCAGCTTAAAGTGGAAAACCGCTTTATCGATTACTTCGATGATTCCACCGAAATTTACCAGGGTATGCTGGTGATTGACCGCCGCCTGGGCGGCACTGTGACCCTGGATATTATCCTCGACAAGCCTGTGGAAGAGGAGCCTGCCTTCGAAGGTGAGGAAGATCCTTTTGCCATGGAAGTGGAGGAAGATCCGTTTGCGGTAGAGGAAGATCCCTTTGCCTCAGATGACCCTTTCGGCGGAGAAGAGGAGTCTCAGGAACAGAGTTATTGGTTCACCGTAGCTGGTCTCAATACCTTGGAACAGTTGCACGATTACCTGGAGGAACAGCCAGAGATCGGCAAGGTGCAGTCCCTCGCCACTCTGTACAAAGTGGCTCGTGACTTGAAAGGTGGCCAGCTCAATGACTTTGAGTTGGCGGTGGCCAATACCAGCCTGCCGCCGGAAATTCGCGGCGTATTGGTAGATCCCTATCTCTCGGTTGAGAACAATCAGGCCCGCATTACCCTGCGGGTGATGGAGACTGATCCGAATCTGCGCCGTGGCGAATTGATCGAGCGCATTTACGATTACGCGCATAATGAAATGGGTATAGCGCCGGAAAACATCCACCAGACAGGACTGCTGGTGCTCTACAACAATATGCTGCAGAGCTTGTTTAAGTCCCAAATCCTGACCCTGGGGGCGGTATTTGTGGGCATCCTGTTAATGTTCCTGGTGTTGTTCCGTTCTCTGTCGATTGCCATTATCGCGCTGGTACCGAATATGCTGGCGGCCTGTGTGGTACTCGGTGGTATGGGGCTCGCCGGTATTCCATTGGATATGATGACCATCACCATTGCGGCGATTACCGTGGGTATTGGGGTGGATCACGCGATTCACTATCTGTACCGCTTCCGCGCCGAGTTTGCCAAAGACGGCAATTACCTGGCTACCATGCATCGCAGCCATGCAACTATCGGTCGCGCCATGTTCTACACGGCGATCACCATTATTGCCGGCTTCTCGATCCTGGCGCTGTCCAAATTTGTGCCTTCTATTTACTTTGGCCTCTTGACCGCCTCGGCCATGTCCGCGGCACTGCTGGGCTCACTGACTTTGTTGCCATTGTTATTGGTGATATTCAAACCTCTGGGTGCCGGTTCTGTAGATAGAAGTGAGGTGGAAATTCCAGAGGGGGCAGCCAAGGCCTGAGGGAATATTTTTTAGAGTTAGCAATAAAAAGCCGGGCAATTGCCCGGCTTTTTATTAGCAGATTAATTCGCGGAGAATTAATCCTGGCGGCTGGTGATTTCCAGAAGGTGGTAACCAAACTGAGTTTTTACCGGGCCGTGTACCTTGTTCAGTTCCTCAGAGAAAACGACCTTGTCGAACTCCGGCACCATCATACCCTTGCTGAACTCACCCAGGTCACCGCCGGAACGGCCGGAAGGGCATTGGGAGAACTGCTCCGCGATTTTGCCGAAATCGGCGCCATTTTCGATCTGATCTTTCAGTTCCAGGCACTTGTCTTCGGTCTGTACCAGGATATGGCGGGCTGTTGCTTTAGGCATGAATAGTCTCCATTCGTTAATAAACCGCAGCAGCTTAATGGCTGTGGGTCGTGCTTGCCACCGACAATTACCGGGATTCCGTGGAATATTGCACTCAAACAATTGGATTGGCGCTTAAAGGCCTCGCCAGAAATCTCGGTGATCCTGTTGGCAGTGGTATCTTTAGTACTTCAACCCACCCAACGAGAGAGCATTTTGCAACAGATCCCCCTTTTTCCCCTGAGCGTGCCCCTCTATCCAGGTGTTGCGCTACCTCTGCGTATCTTTGAACAGCGTTATCTGCATTTGGTTAGCGAATCTCTGAAAAATGAGAGCGGCTTTGGTGTTGTTTTGATTCGCTCTGGCGGCGAGGTGGGCAACGCCTCGGTTTGGCCCCTTGGGGTCTATGTGCATATTGTCGATTGGAGTCAGGGAGAGGAGGGCTTGCTGCATGTGCAGGTAGTCGGGCGGCGGCGCTTCCGCATCAGTCACACCGAGCGGGCTGAAGACGGCCTGTTGCTGGGGGATGTTGAGTGGTTGCCGGATAATGCCCCCCGGCCGATACCTGCAGATTGCGATGGCCTAATGGCAGTGCTGGAAGAGTTAAAGGAGCGTGCCAAGGATCTTTCACTCAAGTTCGATAATGTCGACTCCGCCGATGCCCTGTCCTGGCAACTGGCCCAGTTGTTACCCCTTGAGGATAAAGCGAGAGTGGATTTGCTGGCCCTGGAAGACCCCTTGGCCCGTCTCGCCAATATTGCTGAGAACCTGGATCGTTGGAGCAGGGAGTAACCCAGCAGTAGGAATCCATTTATGCCGTTTAAACCCCCGGCTGCTGGGTTATACTGCGCGGCCGACCGGATTTCGCACGGAGAGCCAAGTGACCACGACAGCCAGCACTGATCAGCAATCTACCCGCGACAAACTCGAACAGATGGGGCGAGCCGCTAGAGAAGCTTCTCGCACAATGGCGCGCGCAGATACTGAGGTCAAGAACCGTGCCCTTGCAGCAATTGCTGCCGAGTTGGAAGCCAATCGGATCGAACTGGCCAAGGCCAATGCGGCTGATATGCAGGCCGGACGCGAGCGCGGTCTGGATGCGGCACTGCTCGACCGATTGGAACTCAATGATGAGCGCATCGACGGTATGATCGAAGGGCTGATACAGGTGGCCGACCTACCGGACCCGGTGGGGGAAATTGAGGATTTGTGCTATCGCCCCAGTGGAATTCAGGTGGGTAAGATGCGTGTGCCCCTGGGAGTAGTGGGCATTATTTACGAGTCCCGTCCTAATGTGACTATCGATGCGGCCAGTCTCTGCCTGAAATCCGGTAATGCGACTATTTTACGTGGCGGTAGTGAGGCGTTGCAGTCCAACCGGGCTATCGCCGCCTGCATCAGTGCAGGGCTGCGCGAGGCCGGCTTGCCACAAACGGCTGTACAGGTAGTGGATACTAGCGACCGCGCTGCAGTGGGCGCCCTGATCACCATGCCCGATTATGTGGATGTCATAGTGCCACGTGGTGGCACCGGCTTGATCGAAAGGGTCAGCCGCGAAGCCAGTGTGCCGGTGATCAAACACCTGCACGGCGTTTGTCACGTCTATATCGATGACCTGGCTGACGAGCAGAAGGCCTTTGAGATCGCCTTGAATGCCAAGACCCACCGCTACGGCGTTTGTAACGCTATGGAAACGCTGTTGGTGGCCGAGGCAATTGCCGGGAAAATTCTGCCGCGCTTGGCTGAGGCCTATACGCTGAAAGGCGTAGAATTGCGCGGGTGTGAACGCAGCAGAGAGATATTGCCACAGATTAACGTAGCCAGTGACAGCGACTGGAGTGAGGAGTACCTTGCGCCCATTCTCGCTATCCGTGTCGTGGCGGATATGGATGGCGCAATGGATCATATTGCCCGCTATGGCTCTGGCCACACCGAGGCTATTGTGACTCAGGATTACAGTCGCAGTCGTCGCTTTCTTGCCGAGGTGGATGCCAGCTCGGTGATTATTAATGCCTCCACGCGCTTTGCCGACGGGTTTGAATACGGCCTGGGGGCGGAAATCGGTATCAGTACTGATAAAATCCACGCCCGAGGACCGGTGGGGCTCGAAGGACTCACCTCGCAAAAGTGGATTGTGCTCGGTGACGGGCATATCCGCCGATAGTTTTTCGGACCCGGCAGCCAGTAAAGAGGTAATTTTGGCAACTAAGCGGCAGACCATCGCCTTATTCGGCGGCACTTTCGACCCGGTGCATTTCGGCCATCTGCGCATGGCGCTAGAGCTGCGCCAGGCCCTGGGTTTCGATGAGATGCGTCTGCTACCCAGCCATCAGCCTCGCCACCGTCAGAGTCCGGGAGTTTCCTCACGCCAGCGCAGTGAAATGTTGGCACTGGCATTGGCGGGTTGTGATGAATTGCAGCTGGATGAGCGGGAACTGCAGCGCGGTGGCGACACTTATACGGTAGATACCCTCGAAGCGCTGCGTGAGGAATTGGGGCCACAAGTGTCCATCAGTTTCTGTATGGGTACTGACTCCTTGTTGACCTTGCATCGCTGGCATCGTTGGCAACGCCTGTTGGAGCTGGCTCACCTGGTCGTTGTGACCAGACCCGGCTGGCACTTGCCGGAAGCGAGTGCAGCCACTGGCAATGCCGAGCTAGCGAAATTGCTGCAGCAGCATCGCGGCACCCTGGCCGATTTACATGAATATGCCTCAGGCCGCCTGGTCTTGCGCGAGCAAACCCTGCTGCCAATTTCTGCTACACAGATTCGCCAGTTGCTGGGCAGCGGCCAGTCTCCGCGTTTCTTACTGCCAGCAACGGTGTTGCAATACATTGAAGACCATCAACTCTACACAGAATCGGTTGCCACTGGTGACCCGTAATGAATCAAGGTGTTATGACAAATATTAAAGATATCGCGCTAAATGCTCTGGAAGATCTGAAAGGCAAAGACATTGTCGCTCTGGATGTTTCCGAATTTTCTGATGTGATGGATAACCTGGTGATCTGCACCGGTACCTCCAGCCGCCAGGTAAAATCGCTGGCGGAAAATGTGGTGGACGAACTCAAGAAAGAGGGTGTGCGTCCGATTGGTGTTGAGGGCAAAGAGCAGGGCGAGTGGGTACTGGTGGATTATGGGGATCTGGTAGTGCATGTAATGCTCGCGGATGTGCGCAATTTCTACGACTTGGAAAAACTCTGGTCTATGACTCCAAATACCCGTGACGAGGCGGATGGTAGCGATCCCCATCAGGGTTGATTAAGTGAAGATTCGCATCCTCGCCGCCGGAGGCAAAATGCCGGCATGGGTCCAGGAGGGTTATGCCGAATACGCCAAGCGTCTGCCCCGTGAAATTGCTCTGGAAATGGTGGAGATTCCCCTGGGGCAGCGGGGTCAGAAAAGCTCTGCGGCACTGATTGATAAAGCGCGCAAGAAAGAGGGCGAGGCCATGCTCGCTGCTCTCGGCCCGCGCGATCATGTGGTGGCGCTGGATGTTAAGGGCAAGCCTTGGAGTACAGAGCAATTGTCCGACCAGCTGCGCGACTGGCAGCTGCTGGGGGAAAATGTCAGCCTGTTGATTGGTGGCCCAGACGGGCTTTCGCAGGACTGCCTGAGCAGGGCGCGCCAGCGCTGGTCTCTGTCACCTTTGACCCTGCCGCACCCTCTGGTACGTGTGGTTTTGGCCGAGCAAATTTATCGCGCCTGGACCCTGCTTGCCGGCCACCCTTATCACAAATAAGTCATTTGCGACCAAGTGCGGAGAGATTTGCCAACTGGAATTCTCTCTCCGTGCGTTCGCTGTGGTAATGTAGTCCGAATTAGTTTTTTCCCGCGCCAGTCATAATCGTTTAAAAAACGCCAATGCCCCACGATCATCACCTCAAGGACCCCCACACGGAGCAGCGACTGTTTCGCAACCGCATGTTGGTGGCCATTGTTGGTGTCATCGCGTTGCTAGGGGTTCTGATTGCGCGTTTTTATAATTTGCAGGTGGTTGATTACGATGACTACCGCACCCAATCCGATGATAACCGTATTCAGGTACGCCCCGTCGCTCCAACTCGCGGGCTGATTTACGATCGCAACGGTATATTGCTCGCGGATAACCGCGCCAGTTATAACCTTTCTATTGTGCGTGAACGGGTGAAAGACCTGGACGCAACCCTCGAACTGGTCGGCCACCTGGTCCGTCTGGGTGACGGCGATGTGGCCAAATTTCGCAAACGCTTGCGTCGCCGCCGTCCATTTGAACCGGTGCCCCTGAGGTTTCGTCTGAGTGAGGAGGAAATCGCACGGATCAGCGTGAACCAGTTTCGCATGCCCGGAGTTTCCGTGGAGGCCGAGTTGGTGCGCTACTACGCCCTGGGAGACCTGTTTGCCCACAGTGTTGGTTACGTGGGGCGTATCAGTGATCGCGACCTGAGTAATTTCACTAAAGAGGACGTGCGCCTCTATCGCGGCACCCGCAGTATCGGCAAGGTGGGACTGGAGCGCTCCTATGAGAAAACCCTGCTCGGCGAAGTAGGTTATGAAAATGTGGAGATCAATGCACGCGGGCGAGTATTGAGGGTATTGGAGCGCCAGGACCCCAAGCCCGGTGCTGACCTTACCCTGCATCTGGATGCACACCTGCAACAGGTGGCCTCGGATGCCCTGGGCGATCGCCGCGGTGCAGTTGTCGCCATCGATGTGAACACCGGTGGGGTGCTGGCCTTCGTCAGCAAGCCCTCCTTCGACCCCAACCTGTTTGTAACCGGAATCAGCTTTGCTGATTATCGCGCCCTGAGTGATTCCCTTGATGTGCCGCTATTTAACCGTGCGGTACAGGGCCAATACCCGCCGGGTTCGACCCTGAAGCCGCTGATGGGGTTAGGCGGGCTCGAGGCTGGACTGATCACCCGTGAAACCAAAATTAAGGATCCGGGATTCTATAAGCTGCCAAATGATCCACGTCTATACCGCGACCATGTGCGCTGGGGCCATGGAGAAAAGGTGGATCTGATTCAGGCTATGGCGCAGAGCTGCGACGTCTATTTCTGGGATATGGCTCACCGCTGGGATATTGATGGCATGCACGATATGGCCGCTCACTTCGGCCTGGGTTCCAAGACCGGTATCGATCTGCCGATGGAACGCTCCGGCCTCTTCCCCTCGCGGGATTGGAAGCGCGGTGCGCGGGGTATGCCCTGGTTCCCTGGCGATAGTCTGAACGCCGTGCTGGGGCAGGGGTTTGTCCTGGCGACGCCACTGCAGCTGGCGGTGATGACCGCTACCATTGCCAATCGCGGTACCCACTATCGCCCGCAAATGGTGAAAACCATCAACGGGGTCGAACAGCCGGCGGAAATTCTGCATAACCTGGAGGCGCACCCTGATAATTGGGACCTGGTGTTCGAGGGCATGGAGGCGGTGGTCAATCGCAGCTATGGCACGGGCAAACGCGCGGGTAAAGACCTGAACTTTCGTGTCGCTGGAAAATCCGGCACCGCCCAGGTGGTGGGTATAGCCCAGGGTGCCCGTTACGACTCAGAGGCTCTTCAGGAGCGCCACCGCGATCACGCCCTGTTTGTCGCCTTTGCTCCTGTGGATAAACCGCGTATTGCTGTAGCGGTCTTGGTCGAGAATGGTGAAGCCGGTGGCGGCGTGGCGGCGCCTGTGGCGCGGGAATTATTTGCCGAGTGGGTGCCACGACCAGACACCCAAGAGAATACGGCACAGAAAACCAGATTGAGCAAAGGGGTGGATAATGGCTAGCCGCGATTTTTCTCACCGGCTGTCCGATGCTCACGGCAGTCTCCGAAAGCCGGTGAGTCTGGCGAGGCGCCTACACATTGATGTGCCACTGCTGGTGCTTTTATTGGTGCTTGCCTCTGTGGGGCTGGGGGTGCTCTACAGTGCTTCTGGCGGCGATATGAACTACGTGCGGCGCCAGTCTATATTTATGTGCCTGGCGTTCACCGGCATGTTTATTGTCGCGCAGATTCCGTTGGATTTTTATCGGCGCTGGTCTCCCTGGGCCTATCTGGGCGGCTGCGCTCTGCTGGTGGGGGTGTTGCTCTTTGGCACCGGTGCCAAGGGCGCCCAACGTTGGCTGGAGATTGCCGGCTTCCGCTTTCAGCCTTCGGAGGTGATGAAGTTGGGAGTGCCGATGATGGTGGCGGCTTTCCTGCACCAGCGCGCCCAGCCCCCGTCCCTTGTGACTGTCATTGGGGCTCTGGCCATCGTGGCGGTTCCAGCCGCTTTAATTGTGCGCCAGCCAGATTTAGGGACCTCTATCCTGATCGCCGCTTCCGGCCTGTTCGCGCTCTATTTGGCCGGGTTGAGCTGGAAGATGATCGGAGCGGCGGCCATGGGCTTGCTGGTTTCCGCTTGGCCAATCTGGCAGTGGGGGCTCAGGGACTACCAGCGCCAGCGTATCCTGACACTTCTGAATCCTCATGATGATCGCTTTGGTGCTGGCTGGAACATTTTCAATTCCAAAGCCGCCATAGGTTCCGGGGGGGTGTATGGCAAAGGCTATTTGCAGGGCACCCAATCGCAGCTGGACTTTCTGCCGGAGAGCCATACCGACTTCATTATCGCGGTGTTGGCTGAGGAGTGGGGGATGCGAGGTGTTCTGTTACTGCTTTTACTCTATGTACTGGTGATCGCCCGCGGCATCTATATTAGCTTTATGGCGCAACATCTATTTGGGCGCCTGCTGGCGGGGAGTATTACCCTCACTTTTTTTGTCTATGTGTTTGTAAACATTGGTATGGTTACGGGATTGTTGCCAGTGGTGGGGGTACCCTTACCAATAATCAGTTACGGTGGAACCTCACTGATTACCTTAATGGCGGGATTCGGTATTCTCATGGCCGTAGGGACCGAGCGGCGCAGGGTACATTTTTGATGAACCAGCGGCGCAAATCAAAAACTGGATGTAGAGACGCGAGATGAAGACAGGAGCGGTGGTTTTGAAGTGGACCTCGGGACTATTGGTTGGTATGGGGCTAGCGCTGGCAGCTTGTGCACAGGAGCCCGGCCACGGCGATAATGCCGACGCGCAAAAGTTCGTGGAATATATGGTGCAAGAGCATCAATTTGACCGCAACGAAATGCAGGAACTGATGCGCAATGCCAAGCGCAAGGACTCTATCCTCAAGGCGATCAAGCGCCCCGCAGAAAAAGCCAAGCCCTGGTATCAATACAAAAAGCTATTTTTAACTCCGCAAAGCATTGCCGGCGGTGTGGATTTTTGGGATAAGAATGCTGAGGCCCTGGCAGAAGCTGAGAAAAAGTATGGTGTCCCAGCTGAGGTTATTGTCGCGATTATCGGGGTTGAAACCCGCTACGGTGGCAATATGGGAGGCTACCGGGTACTGGATGCACTCTCCACCCTGGCCTTTAATTACCCGCGCCGCTCTGAGTTCTTTACCAAGGAGTTGGAAAACTACCTGCTTTTAACCCGTGATCAAGGTATGGATCCTCTCGCGCTGAAGGGCTCCTATGCCGGTGCCATGGGTTACGGCCAGTTTATGCCTTCAAGCTACCGCGCCTATGCGGTGGATTTCAGTGAAGATGGCAAGGTGGACATCTGGACCAATACAACCGATGCGATCGGCAGTGTGGCTAACTATCTGGCCAGACACGGCTGGAAGCCCGGTGAGCCAACGACTGTATTAGCCAACCCGCGCCCCAATGCAGATATGACCATCGTCAACGATACCCTACAGCCCGAGTGGACAGTGGGTGAGCTGGCGGAAAAAGGTTTTAATGCTACCAGCCAAGTGGCACCCGAAATGCCCGCGATTGTTTTCTCTCTGCAGACTGAGCAGGGCAAGCAGTACTGGTTAGGCCTGAATAACTTCTCCACTATTACGACTTACAACCGCAGCCGCCTCTACGCCATGGCAGTGAATGAACTTGCCCAGGAGATTGTTAAAGCGCGCGGCGGAAAGAGCTGAGTTGGAGATAAATAATTCCTGAGAATAATTGCCAAAGCCGGGAACTAATGGTGATGGTGGTAATCAATAATTTTCTGTTTTACTAAGCAGTTATAGATAACAGCGGCTTGGAGACGGCAGCCTGGGGTTGCCGCGCGCCGGGGGGATTATGTTTCAGCGCAATATACGGCGAGTGTTCCTACTCGCCGCTTTGTTTTTGGTCGCTTGTGGCGGCCCGCAAATTAAGCCGAATAAGCAGGGCGAGCAGGACTTCGATAGCCTTAAGGATAGCGGCCCAGCCAAACCGGTAAATATGCTCGCTACGCCGGAGCCCACACCCGTGCGGGAACCAATCGGACCGGCGGGCAATAAAAGCCCTTATAAAGTCAAAGGTGTAACCTATCACGTGCGCCCTGCGGTTAAGGGCTACAAAGAGCAGGGTAAGGCCTCCTGGTATGGCACCAAATTTCATGGGCGGCGCACTGCCAATGGCGAAATTTATAATATGTATGCCATGTCCGCCGCGCACAAAACCCTACCGCTACCCAGTTATGCCAAGGTAACCAACCTGGATAATGGACGTAGTATTATTGTGCGCATTAACGACCGCGGCCCCTTTGTTCACGGCAGAATTATCGACCTGAGTTATACAGCAGCGCAAAAGTTGGGCTATGTGAACCAGGGCGTTGCCCGTGTTGAGGTAGAAGCGCTGGACCCAAATACCCTGCCACCGGTGACGGAAACCCTATTGGCTGGCGATGTAACTGGCGGTCTGCCCCAGGATGCCAGTATCCGCCTGCCGGAAAATACCTTCCTGCAAGTGGGAGCCTATAGCAGCCCAGCCCAGGCCGAGAAAATTCGGGCTCGCTTGGCTGCAGCAATTGACTATCCTGTTTCTGTCAGTCCGGTTGAGCGCAGTGGCAAGCAATTTTATCGGGTGCGCATAGGCCCAATCTCCCAACAGCGGGCCCTGGCCAATGCACGGGAAACTGTGCAGAAGAACCAGCTGGGAGAGCCCCAGGTTGTGTATGAATAAAACCCATCGGTAAAAGTGCGGTCCGAACGGTGAATATTCCAGTTTGTGGAGAAAGGTCACGGTTACCGGAGAACCGTAAATTCCTGACGATATTCTTTTCTCGAACTCGCTGAAAAACCCGTCATCAGCTGTGCCGGCAGCACAGGAGGGATAGCAAGTCGTTAGTGATCACCAATGGAATTGACGGTCATAGGAACGACCGTTCACAAAATACTGCGCAATGGCGCGAATTTTCTTGTATTTTGTCTTTATTACTGGCTCACGGCATAAGGTGATAAGCCTTCGCTGTGAATTAATCGCTTAAAATAAGTAATAGGTTAACAGCCAGCCAACGAACACGAGGATTAACGAGACTCTCACCTATGATCACACGGATTATCGCCTGCTCTTTTCTGTTGCTTTGTGCGGGCCTAGCCCAGGCGCAATCACTTATTCCAGCGCCGCCCCAGCTGGCGGCTACCTCCTACTTGCTTGTGGATGCCAATACCGGTCAGGTATTGGTGGAACACGAGGCTGATAAGGAGGTTCCTCCTGCCAGCCTAACAAAAATGATGACGGCCTACATTGTCTCGGAAGAGATGATCAAAGGCAGCATTAAAGAAGATGACAAGGTACGTATCTCTGAGAAAGCCTGGCGCAAGGGCGGCTCTAAGATGTTCGTTAAGGTTGGCGACCAGGTACCGATTATGGACCTGATGCGCGGCGTTATTATCCAGTCTGGTAATGATGCCAGTATCGCCCTGGCTGAGCATGTTTCAGGTAGTGAGGAGGTATTTGCTGAAGTGATGAACCAGCAAGCCGAACTGCTGGGGATGGAGAACACCAATTTTGTCAATGCTACTGGCTGGCCGGCTGAGGGGCATGTGACCACTGCCCGGGATTTGGGGGTTCTCGCACGTGCTCTGATTGCCAACCACCCGGAGCACTACGACATCTACTCCGAGAAGTATTTCAGTTATTCCGGTATCAACCAGCCCAACCGCAATCGCCTATTGTGGCGTGATTCCGCAGTAGACGGCATTAAAACAGGCCATACCGAAGAGGCTGGCTACTGTTTGGTGGCTTCTGCCATGAAGCGCGGTATGCGCCTGATAGCCATCGTGGTAGGCACCGATAGCGATGAAAAACGCGCTTCAGAGACCCAGAAGCTACTGGCTTATGGTTTCCGCTACTACCAGACCCACAAAGTATATGGGCAGGGCGAAGTACTGCAGACCGAGCGTGTCTGGGGTGGTAAAGAACCCAGTGTTGGCATAGCGGTTGAGAAGGATATTTTTGTAACTATCCCACGCGGTGGCGAAGAGGGTATCAAGGCCGACCTGATTGTGGATGGAGAGTTGGAAGCTCCCGTCGAGAAGGGTCAGTCTGTTGGTAAAGTTGTTGTGACTCTCGATGGCGAAACTGTCGCGGATGTTAAAGCGGTCGCCGCAGAAGAGGTAGACCGAGCCGGTTTCTTCAAGCGCATGTGGGATTCTATCAAGCGCTTTGTTATGGGCTTCTTCAATTAAATTTGCTCAGTTTTGACCAGCCAGGGGTGGCAATTTTGCCTCCCTGGCCGGCTCGCCCGGTTCCCTGACCAGTTCCTCTGTCATTCCCTGTCCACTGCCCTGCGCTCACGGTATAATCGCCGCCCGGCTGCACCTAAGCTTTTCTTAATGTCCAAAGGCCGGTCCCGGAGAGTGGTATGAGTCAAGATCCCAATCAGAAACCCCCGAAGATTGAATTCCCTTGCGAAGACTATATGGTCAAAGTGGTACGCGATGCCAATGAGGACGCGCATCAGTTCGTTCTGGAAGTTATGCGTCGCCATGCCCCCGGTTTGGATGAGGAGCGCGTTACTCTGCGGGATAGTAGCAGTGGGAAGTTTACCTCGATGACCTTTTTTATCCTCGCTACAGGTGAGGACCAGCTCAAGGCCCTCTTTGAGGAGTTGAAAGTACATCCTGCGGTTCATATGGTGCTTTGATGACCATTGTCCGCAACCTAGCCCGGCGGGACTACGAGATCGTCTGGCGTGCCATGTCCCGATATACCGATCTTCGTGATGAAAGTAGCGCAGATGAAATTTGGTGTGTGGAGCATCAACCGGTATTTACCCAGGGGCAGGCCGGCAGGGCAGAGCATCTGTTGAATACCGGTGATATCCCAGTGGTGCAGGTGGACCGTGGTGGCCAGGTGACCTATCACGGCCCCGGCCAGCTTGTGGTTTATCCATTGCTAGATCTACGTCGCGCCCAAATCGGCGTGCGCGATCTGGTGACGGCCTTGGAGAAAGCTACGGTAGCAATGCTGGCAACATTGGGTATAGCGGCTGCGCCTCGTGCTGATGCACCAGGGGTCTATCTCACGGAAGGGCCTCGCAGTGGCAATAAAATTGCTTCCATAGGCCTGCGTGTGCGCCGCGGCTGCAGCTTCCACGGTATTGCCATCAATATCGATATGGATCTGGCCCCTTTCCTCCGAATTAACCCCTGTGGATATGCCGGCATGCAAATGGTGCAGATGGCCGAGTTATTGCCACAGGTACCCTCCTGGGAACAGGTGGCGGAAATTTTTGTGCGCGAATTACTGCGTACCTTGGAGCTGCCCTCGGCCAAGTGGCAGCCACTAGAAGAACATGTATTGGCGCAACTGAGCGCGGAACAGCAGGAATTGAGTAATGGCTGATAAACCCGATCTGGTGCCGGTAAAGCGCACCCGCCGCCTTCAACAGGGGGAGAAACTGCGTGATGGTGACAAAGTAGAGCGTATCCCAGTCAAGGTTATTGCCAGTGATACTGTGCTGCGCAAACCCGACTGGATCCGGGTGAAAGTGCCAGCCTCAAAAGAAGTGGATCGAATTAAGAGTATCTTGCGCTCGCAAAAACTCTCCACCGTATGTGAAGAAGCCAGCTGTCCGAACCTGGGTGAATGTTTTAGTGGCGGTACTGCCACTTTCATGATCATGGGGGAAATCTGTACCCGCCGCTGCCCCTTCTGCGATGTTGGCCACGGTAAGCCCAACCCTCTGGACCCGGAAGAGCCCAAGAATCTGGCGGAGGCCATTGCCGCCATGAGTCTGCGTTACGTGGTTATTACCTCGGTGGATAGGGATGACCTGCGCGATGGGGGGGCTCAGCATTTTGCCGAGTGTATCCGCGAAGCTCGCGAGCTCTCCCCGAACCTGCAAGTGGAAATCCTCACCCCCGACTTCCGCGGGCGCATGGATATTGCACTGGATATCCTTGAAAAGCAGGCACCGGATGTATTCAACCATAACCTGGAAACCGTACCGCGCCTTTATCGTGAGTCCCGCCCAGGTGCCAATTACAAGTGGTCCCTAAAGCTGCTGCAAGAGTACAAAAAGCGTCGCCCGGATGTACTAACCAAGTCAGGTTTGATGGTGGGCCTGGGTGAGGAAAAGGAAGAAATTTTCCAGGTAATGGACGATATGCGCGAGCATGATATCGATATGCTCACAATCGGTCAGTACCTGCAGCCGAGTAAAGAGCACCTGCCCGTGCAGCGCTATGTACATCCGGATGAGTTTGAGGAATATCGTCGTTATGCAGAACAAATCGGCTTTAAGCATGCCGCTTGTGGTCCGCTGGTGCGTTCTTCATACCATGCAGATAAGCAGGCTCATGGTGAGACAGTAAGCTAAAAATAAGTAAATAAAAGAGGGGAGAGTTGGATGAGCTTTCCTCTTTTTTAAGATACTTTAATTGTAACTTTTATCTTCCTCATCCTTTATCCTCTCAACTCTATTGCGCATAAAGTTCTTCGCAGCAGTGAGTTATTTAAAATAACTTTTAATTTAGTAAATATTTTTCACTGGTTGAGTGTTTCTAGCGAAGCTTTAGTCAGAGTCAGCGATGGTCTGCTAATTCGATTATGATTCCAGTTTTTATCTTTTAAAAAACGATACTGTTTAGCTCTTGTCATTTATGTGAACACACATTTGCTTTGACGGTTTAGGCTGGAAAGTAATTAGATTTTTTAAAGTGTGAAAGTATAAGAATATAAGTATTCACAATTATTACTACCGTGATTATAGTTGGTACTAGCTAGTCATCTCTTGCGCCGTAAGCTTTTCTAAGTTTTTTCATTAACTCAAGCTTTTGCCTTTCCACAAAAAGTGCACCAGATACTATCTTATTGCAACCTCATTGCAGCGGACTGGGTAGTCTACACTCTTGCTGAAGTGGTACATCCTTTCGTAGTGCTTAGTAATTGCACTAAGCGAGCATATTCAGTAACTTTAAGTTAAATAATAACGATAAGTTGACGTTGACCTATATATTTGTGACTGCACCTCTTAGAAAGCTGCTAGTCAGAGTGCACTAAAATGGTGATTTAGGTGCGCGGTCAATTGAATTGGCGATCTGGAATTTAAGTCGCTGCTATTACCCAAGTGCAGGGTCTTACAGTGCTATCCAATATCAAACCATAATAAACACAATAATGAGAGAGAAAGCGATGACTCCAGAAGAGCGATACGAGAAGGTGAAGGGCCTGCAGCCATTGGAGCTTCTCTACAAGAGAGAGGCGGAAGAACCGGAAACGGTATTTCTTCGTCAGATGCAGCGCCGCGAGTGGCAGGATTACACTTGGCGTGAGGTAATGGATCGGGCCAGACGTATCGCGGGTTACCTGCGCAGCCGATTCGAACCAGGCGATCGAATTGCAATTCACGGTAAAAACTGTGCTGACTGGATCATTGTTGATGTAGGTATCATGCTTGCTGGTATGGTTAGCGTGCCTCTGTATCCTGGGCAATCTGCATCCTCTATGTCTTATGTTTTGCAGCACTCCGAGTCGAAATTGCTTTTTTGTGGAGCTACAGATAACAATGCCGCTCTTCAGGAAGTGGCGGACACTCTACCTTCGGTAGCGATTCAGCGCTGTGAAATACACTGCGATGAAGAGTTGGGGGCTGTTATCGCCTCTAATGAACGCTATGAGGAAAGTCCCGTTTTTAATGAGGATGACCTCTTCACCATTATGTACACCTCTGGCACTACCGGTAATCCCAAAGGCGTGATGCATACATGGTCGTCGGTAGTCTTTGTAGTACCCAATATGATTCGTGGTTATGGCTTTAATGAGAGCGACCGCGTGCTTTCCTATCTGCCTTTGGCCCATGCTGCAGAGCGAATTCTGGTGGAATTCCACTGTCTCTATTCAGGTACGCCGGTACACTTTCCGGAGTCCCTGGATACTTTCCTTGAAGACCTACAGCGTACTAAGCCCACTATGTTCTTCTCGGTTCCCAGGTTGTGGACCAAGTTTAAGGAGGGAATTGACGAGAAGATCCCGCCTGCGTTGCAAAATGTATTGCTCAGAATTCCGGGCCTGAATAGCTGGTTAAAAAATAAGGTACGTGCCGGGCTTGGATTGGATCAGGCTCGAATGCTGGTAAGCGGAGCCTCACCAATTTCCATCGAGCTATTGCGCTGGTATGAGCGTATGGGAATGCAGATAGCTGATGGCTATGGGATGACGGAAAACTTCATCTATGGCTGTTTTGTGATGCCTGGTGAGGACCCCGTACCTGGTACGGTGGGTAAACCTTACCACGGTTGCGAGGTGAAAATTTCTGATGAGGGTGAAATCCTTTTCAAGAGCGGCTCTCTGATGAAGGGGTATTACTTGGAGCCAGAGAAAACTGCAGAAGCCATTCGAGATGGTTATTACCATACCGGGGATTCTGGTTTTATCGATGAGAGGGGCTTGCTGCATATTACAGGCAGGATCTCTGAAACTTTTAAAACGAGTAAAGGAAAATTTATTCAGCCCAGCTTACTGGAGGGACACTTCGGTAATGAGACCCTTTTGGCACAACTTTGTGTGTTGGGGCATGGTATGGATCAACCTGTGATGTTGGCGACCATATCGGAATCTGCGGAAAAGCTTCCTCGTACTGAGGTCAATGAACAGTTGCGACGTATACTGGAGTCAGTTAATGAGCGTTTACCGTACCATGAACGTATCCGGGCAATTTTTATCTGTAAGGAGGAGTGGACTCCGTTAAATGAATTTCTGACTCCCACTCTAAAAATTAAACGCAAAGTGCTGGAATCCCATTATCAACCACTCTTTAAGCAGCATGCGACTACTCAAGGGGTAGTTTGGGAGCCCCGGGATATCAAAGAGAAGTCTCAACGGGATTTACAAGCTGTAGATTAAGATCGTGTAATGCCTTAAAAGAAAAAGCCCGATAGCGGATAGCTTTCGGGCTTTATTATTGGGGGGGAACTTGCCAGCTGATCCAGGCTCAGTGGGTATAGCTTAGGCAATTTGTTGAGTTGCCATTGCGCCCAACCTCTATACGGTCCGCTGAACATTCGAAGTCATCGTTAAATTTACAGTCTTCCATTTTACAAGCGCCAACACCCGCGGTGCGGGAACTGCGGGTGTGCCTGGAATTAGTGAAGAAAGTGTCGCAATCTGGGTCCGCGCCTTCACCTATGGTTATCGCCCTGGCGTGGCAGGCATCATTAGCATTATAGGCACACTGAGTTGCGGCACATTTGCTCACTTCAGGCATATCTGTCGCGATTATCATGGCTTTCTTCTCCTAGATTAATAAGTTGGAGACTAGCTTAGCGCCGTGGCATGTCAATAAAGAAACCATGATTTTTGTAAGGCATTAAAGCTTTATCATATTTGTCTTTAATTGATAGTGTAATTACTCAATGGAAATGATTTAAATAGACAATTATGATTTAAAAGTAGTTGTTTATATTCATTTTCGAAATTTCACGATTCTTGGCCGTGTCGACTATCTCTTCAGATGCAATGTTTCTGCAAAAAAACAATATTTAATTTATTGGCCTGGATGCCGGTCCAAGATATTGACTAATCGAATAGCTCAAAAGTAAAAATTTATTTTTTTAATTGTATTTTGATTGTATTTGTAGGGACGATATCTGGTAAAGATTGGACTTGTCTCTGGTGATAAGCTACCAATCAACGCAGTTCATAACTTGGTTTGGAGTTCTGATATAAAGAGAAGGGACTTTTGGGTTCAAATGAAGAATAGCCATCTTGAAGTTTTACTGCTGTAGTCAATCAGTGTCATTACGTGTGATTACTGTCAGCATGAAATCTCTTGATTGGTATTGTTCTCATGCCTACTATCCGCCCCCTGTTCATGGTCTTTAGATTGAGGGGATAAATGAAAAAAATAGCTGTGCTGGTATTATCTGTCATATTTCTAGCCTCCTGTGGAGAAAACTCAACGCCAGAGGATTTGGCAGAGGATCTTGTAGATGCGCTAACCTCCCAGGATCAGGAAGGCTACAACGATTTATTTATGACAGCGGAAGATCATGAAGGCTTGATTGAGTTGGCTCTAAATGCTGATATTCGTGAATCCAGTAAAAAAAGTTTTATGAAGCGAACCAATGAGTTGGTAGAGAAAATGCAGGGTGCAGATTATATACGTACCCAGAAAAGTAGAGTTCAAACCGCTTACAAGAAAATCCTGTTGAAAAGTAAAAATCATTCCTTTGATTGGGATAAGGCTGATCTGGAGTCTATTGACTACTCTATCGAAACTAAGTTTGGCGTTGAGCGGGCAAAACTTGTTATTACGATGGAATACATGGATATGAAATATAAAATTAATGCCCCCAGAATAATAAAAAGCCAAGATGGTTGGAAGTTGGACCTGATGCCAAGCTGGAGAGGCTAAGTTTAGGTCGCTGAGTCGGTGGTTGAAACTGTCGGCTCAGAAGAGACATTCTATCCAGTCATTTTTCATGAGTTGGTCATTATTGGTGGCAGTATTTTTGGACACCAAATGACTTCTGTTATTCTGTTAAGCTTCCCATGCCATCAGGAGAAGCTCTTCTGTTTCCCCTGGTAAAACAATCTTTTTCTCTACTTGAAGCCCAATTTTATTCAGCAGCTTTATTGAGGATGTGTTTTCGGGTAGCGTGATCGCGACAATTCGCTCTAAGTTTAATTGGTGTTGAGCATATTCCAGCACGGCTTGTGCTGCCTCTAACGCGTAGCCTCTGCCTCTATATTTTGCTAAGAAAGCGAAGCCAATATCTACATCATCAAGACAGTCCCGCTTGATTAAGCCGCATATACCAATGCCGATACCATTGCCAAGTTCAACTTTATAGAGACCAAAGTTGTACTTGCGGTACATGGCTATTGGCCCTTTTTTAATGTAATCACTAGCCTGCTCAAGAGTGCGCACTCCGCGATCGCCAATATATCTCACGAAGTCCTTATCATTGAGTAGGTTGAGCATCAGTTTCGAGTCACTTTCACAGAGCTCACTGATCACTAAATTAGGTGTTGTGATTTGAAACATACTGGTTTTTTTCACAATGAGGGTTGGCTTTGTATTGTGCCGGTAAGCTGTTTATATAGCGAGAAGGAGGCTCGGGAGGAACTTAATTGTTAGGAGAGGGAAGAGAGTCGCGCCCCCTGAGGGGCGCGAGTGTTAGCGCTATCGCTGGATTAGAAGCGGTAGGTAACATTGACCGATGCTTGCTCAGCCGCTGGGCGTGAGGTCACATTGGCACTTAAAGCGAGGGAGTCAGCCGCTTGCCAGCGAATACCAGCAATCAGGCCCATACCATCGTCGAAGAGGCCTTGGTCCACGCTGGAATAGCTGGGCATAGCGTTCATGTTACCAGCCATAGACTTAACACCTACCTCAAGGGTATCTGTGTCAGTACCGTTGGTATCTTCATACCAAACCTGCGCGTAGGCATTGATGGTGTTCCAGCTCTTATTGGCAAAAGCACCGAAGCGCAAGGTGTTGTAGTCACGCTCTTGGTCACCGTAATTCATGCCCAGGGGGTCGTACTCATTACCCATGGAGTCGGTGTAAGTAAAGCCCTCGATGGCCTTTTCGGTATAGCCGTCAACTTCCATGGTCGCTCGGGTTACGCCGATGAAGGGCCCTAGCTGGAAGCTTGCTTCGCTAAACAGATTGGCACCAACCGTCAGGCTCAGAGTGGTATTTTCACCGGAGGTATCGCCTTCCAGCTCGGAAGCAAAATTATTGCCGAGGGTCAGGGCGCGGTTTGCCTGGTCGAAGTCTACATCGGTCAGGGTCATGCTACCTTCAACGAAGAATACATCGTGATGGAAGCGGCCAAACAAGCTGTAGTTGGTAGAGGTGGACTCGATATCGGAGCGGGCGTTATCCACATCGATATCGGAGCGGCTCACCGCGAAGCCCAGTTCCAGGTTGTCGCGAAGGGCGTAGGTCATACCGATCAGGTTGGCATTACTATCGCCGCTCATATCGGCGGCAAAGCCGTTGTCGTAATCGATATCACCGAAAATGCCACCAGCAAATACTGCGGTTTGGGCCTGGCTATAGCGTACACCAGCCAGGTTTTCATCCAGGCTGTTAATGTGTGTGCGAGCAGCCTGAGCGCCGATGTCAGGCAGCTGACCGGCGACCTGAGCGGCATTCACAATAGCGGTGTAGTAGTCGGCGAGAACCTGCTGACCAACTTGGGTGGGGTGAACGGTATCGTTGAAGATCAGTTTGGATGCATCGGCAGTGTCCTGGCTAATGCCGTATACAGGGTGCTCAATGCAATCACCGCCGCTGCCGTCAAAGCAATATTGGCCCTGGTCGAATTCTGTAGACAGGCCCAGTTGGCCGGCATTATTCAGGGCCACCTTGAGCAGGCCGGCTTGGTCGACCATTAGAACGCCGTCGATATCTTTGGCTTGAGCCAACAGGTTGGCATTAAAGCCTTCGGACGCCTTACTTGCATCAAGTAAAGCTTTGTCAATAGCAGCCGTCAGTTGAGCATCAGCCTCATCTTGGGTAACCAGGCCTGCTGCTACTGCCGCCTTAAGCTGAGCTGCGCTCTCACTGGAGTCTACAGCGTCTTTAACGGCCTTATAAACAGCTGGAGTCTTGCTGATATCCGGCACGTTGGATACCAGAATATAGTTAGCCCCTGCGTTGGATAAGGCGCCGGCAGCGCTCGCGAGCATCACGGATGCCAGACCTGCATTTGCAGTGGCTTCCTCAATGCTCATTTCACCTTTGGCGACACTTTCAAAGCCGCTCAGTAAGTCATTGCCGCCGCCATTTACCCAGTAAAGGGCGTTGGCGTCGGCAGTTCCAAGAGTGGTCTCCAGGTAACCTCTACCCAAAGGGTGTGGGTTGCCAGAAGTACCTAATTGTTCTAGAGCTTGATCAGCCTCGCCTTTGGCTGCTAATGCTTGTTGCTGATACCCGGCAGCAGCGACTAAATCACCTTGCGCTTTCGCAGCTTCTGCCATAGCGGCGTAGGTCCCAGCTTCGGTTAACTTCTGTTTTAGCAAGCCGGCCAATTGTTGGTCTGGGTAGGCTGGTTTTCCTTCCGCATCTACAGCTGGCATAAAAGCGCTAAGAAGATTATGTCGATTGACGTCAGCGTCTAAACCATTAGCTTGAAGGAAAGCCATGTAGTTCTCGGCACCGATAATATTCATCAGTACGTCAGCAGCTTTGTGGCCACCAACAGCCCATACAGACCCTGCTTCGTTGACTCCGTTAAAAACCTGCCGCGAAACATCTGCTTCAAGCTTGGCGGGGTCAGTCATCAATGCAGGGTCAATACTGGGTAGGCAGAGAGAAGATTGCATACCAGCACAAGATGCTGTTAAAGAGCCCAGGCCAAGATTCTGGGACATGACATTGATAGCGATATCATTTGCATCGCCACCATTAGTGAATACATCGTAGTTGCCTACGTCGGTGAGGCTGTCACCAAAAGCAATAACCTGGCTGAAGGCCGATTCTTCTGCAATTGCAGAAACGCTGGTAAGGGATGCAAGTGCAATAGCCGCCGCAAGGCTGCGCTTGGCGTTAGGCATGGTTTTCTCCTAGTCGCGGTAATGGCACACCCGCGGAGACATCGGGAGGAATCCAGAGGAAACAACTGGGCGTGCATCTTTATTGTTTTTTGTTCCTGTACCTCAAGGAAGCTTGGCAATACTAGCGGATTTGACCCAGACAATAAAATAAGTCACGGGTTAAGTGGCTGGCTGCTTGGTCATCCCAAAATTGGGGGCCTTGAGGCACGCACAAAGTGGCGCAATAGTACTGAATGATTCTTTTTAGGTAAATGCGCTATGGCTTTTTAATCGTTCGATTCATGGTGCGTCTGATTAATGGGAAGGGCAAGTGTTTTTCTAAGAATGAGGGGTACCAGGGTACCGAAAGGAGAGTGTCCTAAAGAGTGATGAATTTCAGTAAAATATAAGTTCTCACCCTGATGGTCGTCGAGTTGGTTTTGGATTTGAAATTATGTTAAGTGCCCGTCTAAAGATTAACCTGGCTGATGTGCAGTTCAGCGCTGTCCGCGCCCAGGGGGCGGGTGGTCAGAATGTAAATAAAGTCTCCAGTGCAATTCACCTAAGGTTTGATATTAGAAGCTCCTCTCTGCCTGAGGCGGTTAAGTCCAGGCTACTACAATTACGTGATCAGAGAGTTTCAGCTGATGGTATTGTGGTTATTAAGGCGCAGCGCTTTCGGACCCAGGAGAAAAATCGGGCAGATGCTTTGGAGCGTTTACAGCAATTGGTCGAGCAGGTATCCAGGGTGGATAAGCCACGTATAGCGACGAAACCCAGTCGAGGCTCAAAGGAGCGGCGCCTGAAAAATAAAAATCGCCGCTCTCAAGTAAAGGCGATGCGGGGAAAAATTAGGGACTAAATAAGCAATTTCTTTAGTCTTCTTTTTATAATGACTGTTTTTATAGAAGCTAAATAGACAGAGCCCAGAGAATTTAGTGTTAGCTAGATACGGTTAGAGTTTTGTTTCAGCCGTTTATTTTAGAACAAAAATAAAATAAAACTATACTCCCAGTAAATTATATTGGATTCTGCATTAGAAACTTATTTTAAGGCGGAAGATAATAACTCTTTACAGTTAGGGCTATTTGAAGAGTAGCGTTAATAACTAATTTGTTCATGCTCCAGGTCGTTTAATGAACAGTTTCTCTTCTCCTCCGCCCGGGTTTACCCTGTTACTTATTGTGGGTAGGGAGATATAGCCAATAAATCCTGATATTCCAATTGTCTTTGTGTCAGCTCGAATAGTAGGTCGTCAATCTCTAGTCCCAGCTCGGTATGGCGCACTTTAAGACGTGCGATGTCGGCCAATAGGGTAACCCGCTCTTCGCGTGTCGCTTCATCTTCAACCAGTTGGGCACCTATTTCAGTCATGTCATCTAGGAGGTGCTCACGTTCCAGCTCCCGATCGTGAATAGCCGCTTCAATTTCTTCAACTGCAGTTTTGGCAATGAAAAGATTCCGGCCGGTTTCATAGCCTTTCAGAAAGAGCCCTTCAAGGCCCGCGGGACAAACGCCGGCGTAGTTTTCCCCTGAACGCCCTTCAGAAAAGCCGCGTAGCTCTGTACAAAAAAGTTCTAACCCCTCATCCCGCCCGATGCGGTAGGAACTGGTATTGAGCTGAACACCATACTTTGCACAGGACTCCCGTCGTTTGCCCATGTAACTCAATCCTCTTCCTTCGGCGCCGTCTTCATAACCCAGTGCCTGCCAGTCGGCTACTTGGCATTCATCTTTGCTCATGGTGGCGCAACCGGTGCTTAAGAGCGTGATGGCGACCAAAGAAAGGGTTCCAAATCTTAGCTTCACTGCTGTTTCCTATGATCGGGATAAAAGGGCAACTTACCTGAGCCAACCTGACTGTAAGCTGAAGAGAATGGGTTAAAGGCTCATAAACCTTGTGCGATACCAAAGTGTCTCTGCACTCTCTACATAAGGTGAAAAAGAAGAGGGGTAAGAGTTGAGGCATAGAGTTAAGAAGGCAGTGTAATTCATTGCTCGATAGGACCTGTCTAATCCAATAGAGTTTATTATGTTGAGTGATTTCGATCGTTTTCTAATAGCCCTTTATTAGATTTAATTCGCCTGGTGATTGTCGTTCTCTATTCACAATAGTGAAACTTTTTATATTCAGAATTTTTTAAGTTCTCTTCAGTCTTAAAAATTATTATTTGTTTTTTGGTGAGTGGTGCTAAATTGTTCAAGTACCATTTTTCTGTTGGTGCTTGTTTCTTTGATTTTTATTGAGTTTTTCTATCTGTTAACCCCAGCGTTTATCAAAGTTTAAATAATAAAAATAAATCCATATGTCGTACAGTATTTCTTCTTGAGTCAGGTTGCGTATTTAAGAACGTTTTTTATGGGTTTTTTTAACTTCGTCGGCATCGAAGCATGCTGTTTGTGCAAGGATTTTGCATGAGTCTCCAGTGCCTCCCAGCGTTTTTTGGGAAATTGCCGACTTACGCTGGGGGAATCAATCAATGTGGAGAAGATAATGAAAAAAATGATTTGTACATCGCTACTAGGGTTACTGGTGGTACCCGGTGTAACTTTAGCTGAGGACTTGTGGATAACGATCGGCAGTGACGGTTATCAATCCCTGAAAAAAAGCAGTGCGTTAATGGCTAAGGAGCCCCTGAATGCACTAGGAGAGCGCAATGGTATAACCATATTGAAGGTGAATGAGGATAATTTATCCGAAATTTCTACGATAATGCATAATAGCCACAATCGTTGTGGTGGCTTTATGGTGCATGATTCCCTGCAGGAGGCGCAAACTGCGCAGCTCTCTCCACTGGCTAACACTGTGTCGAGTATTGCCAGCTATACCATTGATAATGCAAATGTGGTGAATGCCCTACAGGCGGAAATCTCTGAGGCAAATATTCGCTCGACAATCACCAGCCTTTCCAATTTTACCAATCGCTATTACACCACTACTACAGGCGTAGCTGGTGCTGAATGGATTCGGGATAAATGGCAAGCATTGACTAGCTCTCGCAGCGATGCATCTGTGCAGCTCTATAGCCATAGTTGGGCTCAGCCTTCGGTCATTCTCACTATTCAGGGGCAAACAAACCCTGATGAAATCGTGGTATTGGGGGCGCATTTGGATTCCACCGTTGGCTGGGGTACCGGGGAAGGCACCAGGGCACCGGGTGCCGATGATGATGCCTCGGGTATCGCCACTCTGACCGATGTGGTGAATGCCATAGTGGCAACAGGTTACAAGCCTGCAAAAACTCTGGCTTTTATGGGGTATGCGGCAGAGGAGGTTGGCTTGCGTGGTTCCGATGATATTGCTACGGATTACAAGAACCAAAATAAAAATGTGGTTGGTGTTCTACAACTGGATATGACCAATTATTATGGTTCAAACAGTGATATCTATATTATTGGTGATTACACCAACAGCTCACAGAATGCCTTCCTGAAAGATCTTGCTCAGACCTATCTGGGGAACCTTAGTGTCGGCACAACTACCTGTGGCTATGCTTGTTCGGATCATGCCTCCTGGCACAACCAGGGCTTCGCGGCCTCTTTCCCTTTCGAGGCCACATTTAATGGCTCTAATCCTTATATCCACACTGTCAATGACACTTTAGCCAACAGTGGTGGCGATGCAAATCACGCTGTGAAGTTCGGCAAACTGGCTGCCGCTTATGTGGCAGAGCTGGCCAAGGGATCCATTGGTGATGATCCAGGTCCTGATCCCGACCCGGATCCCGATCCCGATCCAGGTCAGGAGAAAACGGAAAGTTTCTCTGGCAGTGTGACTCGTGGTGGAGAGGAGCATTACGGGCCATTTAGCGTGACACCGGCAACCAATTTTGTTGCGGATATGACCGGCACCAATGACGCTGATCTATACGTGCGGTTTGGAGCAGCCCCGACCTGGCGCTACTACGATTGCCGGCCCTACGAGAATGGTTCAGCTGAAAATTGTTCGCTACAAGTGCCGAGCGGTGATAGTCAAGCTTTCATCATGGTTCGCGGATACAGCCGTCAAACTTCCAGCTTTGAGCTGGATGTCACCTATACCCCGCAATAAAAAAAGAGGGCCCAGGGATTTTTCTTCCCTGGGCCTATTATCTCCATCCTCGATTTTAAAATATCAGTAAAAAAATGACATGATTGGCAGTTAAGGCTGGCAGTCGGCTCTGACAGTCATTGCTATAAATTAATTTAAACGCCATGGATTTTGGTTTCCAGAGTAACTGTTGTCTAATCGAACGAGGGAAAATGCCAAAAAGTGAAAATCTTTTAGCACTGACGCCAAAATTTGCAGCTATCTTGGCGAACTGACATATTCCCACAGAAATAAGTCGCGCACAGTTATTGAAATTGTGCGCATGAAAATTACTGTGCATCACTTATCAGGGGTAACCTGTGGTGTGCTGTCCGAATTAATAATGAGAAGAGAGGACGGGCAATATGCAAACCCATTTGCTAAAACCTTTATCGTTGGCAATCGCCATCGCGCTGACTGCTCCAAGTGCTTTTGCGCAGGATCGAAATGAAAAATCTTCGACAGCCGATGATCGTACTATGGAAGAGGTGATTACTACTGGTACCCGTAAGGAAGGTGTTTCCCCAACAGAAACTCTTTCACCGGTTGACGTAGTTGGCGGAGAGGAGTTGGCAGATCAAGCAGGCTTTGACCTCACTGAGTCTCTGGCAAAAATTGCTCCCTCGTTTAATACCCAGCGCTTTCCCATCGCGGATGGTACGGCATTTATTCGTCCAGTAACCCTGCGTAATTTGTCCCCGGACCAAACATTGGTACTGGTCAATGGCACTCGTCGGCATCGTTCTGCCCTGGTGAATTTACAGCTGGCCCCTCTGGGTACGGTCAATCAGGGAGCTCAGGCGGTGGACTTTTCCACGTTGCCTTCACTGGCTATCGAAAGAGTCGAGGTGCTGCGTGATGGTGCTTCGGCCCAGTATGGCTCCGATGCTATTGCCGGCGTGGTTAATATCATCTTAAAGGATGATGCTGAAGGTTTTGCTCTTTCTGCTCAGACTGGTGAATATTTTGAGGGGGATGGAACTCGTAATTCTTTTGCCGCTAATGCTGGTTTCAACCTTTTTGATCAGGGGTTTGTTAATGCCACTGTAGAATATTCCAAAGCTGATAAAACTTGGCGTGGTGTCACTCACAATCGCGCAGAAGAAGTAGGTTCTATTCTGGGTAGTAATCTGGTGCCTCTAGATGGACTTGGTCAACGCTGGGGTGATCCGGATGTGGAGGCTCTGAAATTTTTTGTCAATAGTGGCCTGGATATTAATGAGAATGTAGAGCTATATGGTAATTTTGGGTATTCCAGTAATGAAACGATTTCTGATTTTTTCTATCGCGAACCGGTGCTGGATCCGGAATATGAATTTGCAGCTGAGCCGACTTTACAGAAGGATGATGATGGCGATTTTCTTCCCGATGCCGCCCCTCAGTCACTGATTGATTATATTGTTGCTCAAGGCTTAAATCCGTCTGATTACCTGGTAGCGGATGACTCCAGCCCCAGTGGCTATGTATTGCGCAATCCGATTTATACCCAATTCCCGGGTGGTTACAATCCACAATTTGGTGCGGAAATTCAGGATATCTCCGCTGTAATAGGTGCTCGTGGAGAATTTCAAAATGGTTTGACCTGGGGTCTGCGTGCTCGTGTTGCAGAGAATGAGGTGGAATATGTATTGAAAAACTCTATTAATCCCAGCCTCGGGGTTTTGTCACCCACTAGTTTCAAACCGGGCACCCTCACCCAGGAAGAGTCCAGTCTAAATGCAGATTTTGTGAAACCTATTGATGTTGCTGCCTTTGCCTCCCCACTGAATGTTGCTTTTGGCGCTGAATGGCGTGAGGAAACCTATTCAATTGGAGCTGGTGATACTGCATCTACTGAGGTTGGCCCAACAGCGGTGTATTTTGGAGTGGGCTCAGATGGTTTTCAGGGGTTCTCCAAAGACTCAGACGGTAGTTTCAATATTGAGAGTATTGCCGCTTATATCGACCTCGAAGCGGATGTTACTGATGCACTAACCCTTGGCGTGGCGTTGCGCTTAGAAGAATATGATGAGTTTGGTTCCACCTCCGACTGGAAGCTTTCAGCTCGTTACGATGTCAATGAGAACCTTGCTCTGCGCGGGACAGTGAATACGGGCTTCCGTGCGCCAACACCTGGGCAAGTGAATACCCTTAATGTCACTACCACTGCAGATTCCAGTGGTAACCTGATTCCGAGTGGTACCTATCCGGTGGACCATCCGGTAGCAATGGCCTTGGGGGCAAAAGAGTTGACGCCAGAGGAGTCGACCAGCTTTACCTTAGGGGCAGTGTTTACACCGTTTAGCAATACCAGCGTCACTCTTGATTACTACAACATTGACATCGAAGACCGCCTTGCATTGCGCAACAATAAAATCGGCGCAGAAGAAATCGAGCTGCTACAGAATGCAGGGGTAGAGGATGCTGCCTTATTGAAAGACAGCAATGCCAACTATTTTGTCAATGCATACGATTCAGAAGTTTCAGGTATCGACTTGGCCATTACCAGTGATTTTGAAGTGGCAGGTAATTTACTGGTTGTGGATTTACGTCACAACCACAATAAGCAAGAAGTGAGTAAAGTAGAAACTAATACGATTAATGCCTCCAGAGTCTTCGACCTGGAAAATCAGGTGCCCAGTGATCGCACAACTCTGACTTTTGATTTTGATACAGGTGATTTGTTTAGAGGCTACTTAAGATTCAATCGCTACAGTGATTGGGAGTCTACTGGCGGTTTGTTTGGTCCTGGTGATGCTACGGATACCTACAGTTATGGTAGTGAAATTTTGGTGGACTTGGAGGCGACCTTTACTCTCTATGAAAATTATAAATTATCCATAGGTGGTGAAAATATTTTTGATGTGCAGCCCGATGATGAACTAGACGGTACTCTGCAATATTTAGGCGTTCGCCATGCTCTGACATCACCGTTTGGTTTTAACGGCGGCTTTTGGTATCTCCGTGCGAGTGCAGAGTTTTAGTGGATTGGGTTTTTTGATTGGGGACTGGTATCAAGCCTTCATTAATTGATAGCCGATGCCAATCAAAATTTACTCTGAAGTACTTATTGTAAGCAATAAAAAACCCGGTATTTGCCGGGTTTTTTTGTTCATGGACCAATCTCTATGAAGACTCAGATCGATTTTCCGCTCGTAATAACCTGCATATTGAAGTCCAGTACTATCTTTGGTTGATCAGTAAAAACACCGTCCACACCTTGAGAGGCTAGGAGTATCAGGTCATCAGGGCTGTTAACCGTGAAGACATAGTTTTTTAAGCCTCTCTGTTTTGCATCGGCAATCAAATCAGCACTGATAAAATCCAAGCTGGTATGCAGGGAATAAGCCTTCAAAGGCACTGTGCTCGCGGCTAAGTCGAGGGGAATACCACTGAATAAAACTCCGCGGCGCACACTGGGTATCAGTTGTAAGCACTCGTGGAGCTGTCGGTGATCAAAAGAGGAAACAATATATTGATCAAAGCTTACGCCCTTGTCGCTGACAAATGTTTGTATTTCTTTGGCTACTAGCGCAGCTGAATTTGGACCCTTGATCTCTATATTGAGTTGGGCGTTACTACCGATTAGCTCCAGTACTTCACGCAGGGTTGGAATCTTATTACCGCAGGGTAGGGGGCGTTAGCGCAGGGCGTCTGGATGTAGATCAGTTATTAGCTCGTTGCCGGAAAGTAGTCTACCCAGGCGCCTATCGTGTGTTACCAAGAGCTGCCCACCAATATTCCAGACATCGATTTCAATACCATCAACATCCAACGCCAATGCTTGGCTGATGGCCTGTAAAGTGTTTTCACTGGCCTGGCGTTGGTATCCCCGGTGGGCAAAACAGAAAAGTGTGCTTGGGCCCATTGTTGCTTAACTCCCCCCGATAATTTTTAAAAGCTTATTATTAAATGATGAGGCAAGGGTGATTTAAGTCTATCGGTTGTTAACCCAGCCAGACAGGCAAATACCTTTATAGGTTTGGAAAATTTAAAAGGGGGCAGAGTGCCCCCTTAAAAGTCTTGATGGTGGAGCCTCTGGGTTTTTTATTCTCCAGACAAGGCGCGGTAGCGTCCGCGGTGGAATATTAGGGGTTCGCCGCCGAAAGCACTGAACTCCAAAACTTCTCCCAGCAGGATGGTGTGATCCCCACCTTCAATACACTGAACACGGCGACAGTGGAAATAGGCGGCGCACTCTTCCAGGCGAGGTATTCCATCTGGGCCCTCGCTCCACTGAATCTGCCCAAACTTATCGGCCCCGCGACCGGCAAACAGGTTGGAAACGTGTTGCTGATCTGCGCGCAGTACGTGTACTGCAAAGTGTTCGCGGGTGGTGAAGGCCTCGTAGCCCAGTGATTGTTTGTCGATACTCCATAGAACCAGTGCGGGGTCCAGAGATACTGAATTAAAGCTGTTGGCGGTCATCCCCGCAGGCTGTCCCTCAGAGTCCTGCGTGGTAATAACGGTGACCCCAGTAGCGAACTGGCCCAGAGTATCGCGCAGCAGGCGACTTTGTTGAGGGGAGGGAGTGATAATGGAGCTTCTTTCTGTCGACATACGATGGTTGCTTGTACAAAAACTGTGCTAGCCAGCCATTTTACGGCAAAAGCGTACTGATTGCGCGTCTTGCCTCGCAAGCTAGTAAAAGAAGCTCGAATATCGTTATTCGAATGACTTATTGTCCATAAGCGGCATGCACTCACTCATCAGTCGCTCCCTTTCTGTAATTGCGGCGCCAGTCAGTGCGAAACCGAGCAGTTCTCCCCTACTGTTGCGAAACTCGGCACAGACGCCTTTTGTGTCTTGAGATACTTGCCAGCTGCCCTCGGCGCCTGGATGGGGAGGGCAGAGGGTTGTGGGGCGCAGGGTTGTTTTAACCGCAACCGGTATAACGCCGTAGTGTACGGGACTGGGATTACCGCTAAGGGTTTGAGCCAGGGCGCGGGCACAAGTCATTAGGGGAGCGACGTAAAACAGTTGGTGCCCCTCTACCTCCGCACAGTCGCCAATGGCAAATATATGCGGATTGTTACTCTGTAATTTCCGGTCTACGGCAATTCCCTGCTGAATTTTCAGTCCCGCAGTTTCAGCCAGGGCAGTATTGGCTTCAAGACCCAGTGCCGCCAGGGCGATATCTGCCACTAGCGTCTCACCGTTATCCAGCAGGGCTTCAATACCTTTAGGATTTTGATTTAGGGAGCGAATGGATTTCCCCAGATAAAAACGAACGCCACTGTTATTGAGCACCTCCTGGAGATCGCGACCGGCAGCTTCTGGCAAGAGAGAGGCGAGCGGCCACTCCTGAGGATCTACCACAGCCACTTCATATCCGGCTTGCACCAAATCATTGGCAAACTCACAACCAATCAGACCTGCACCGATCAGGAGGACCCGCTGGCAGCCAACGAGCGCGGTGCGAAAGCGGTGGTAGTCTGTCAGGTTGTTAATTCTAAATAGCCTTGCGTGGGCATTGCCCGCGATAGCCGGCAATTTGCGGCAGTGGGCACCAGTCGCCAATATCAACCTGTCGTAAGGAATATCTGTTACGTGGTTATCAACATCCTGCTGCAACTGTAATGTTTTGCTGTGGGGGGAAATTGAAGTAACACGGGTATGTACGAGAATCTGTGCGTCCAATTTACGCGCCATTTCTTCGGCACTGGTTTGGCATAACTGCTGGGCTGTTTTTCCATGGGAAAGGGAGGCTGATAGAAGGGGTTTAGAGTAAAAGGCCCCGTCATCACTGGAAATCAGAACCAGGGGGGTTACAGAATCGAGCTTGCGAAACTCCAAGGCTAGGTGATAGCCGGCCAGGCCTGTGCCGACAATCACTAGTGGGGCTTGATTCTCGTTGGAGACTTCACCGCCACTTAGCTCAGTGTCATTTTCTATAGGTTTTGATGCCGGAGTCACCAGCACCATGTCGAAGTCTTCCTTACCCACTCCGCATTGCGGGCAGCTCCAGTCCTCGGGGATATCCTCCCAGCGGGTGCCGGGAGCAATGCCTTCCTCTGGACACCCCCTGGCTTCGTCGTAGACCCATCCGCACACCATGCACTCCCAGAGGCGAAAAGTAGCTGTGCCCTCATGAGTTGGTAACGGGGAGTCAAGCGCGGTATCAAGTGGAGAAGGGGGGGGGGCTTTTTTATCCAACTCACACATTGCAAAGTCTTGCTTGTGTGCTCCGCACTGGGGACAGCACCAGTCTTCGGGGATATCTTCCCAACGGGTACCAGGGGCTATCCCATCCTCAGGCCAGCCCTTGGCTTCATCGTAGATCCAGCCGCAGATTTGACATTCCCACTGGCGATAGTCTGGCATGGTGCCCCCGTGCTAGCTAGACAGTAGCCGGCTGTAGGGCAACCGGCTTTAGGGCAAATATAAGGGAGATCGTCGGAGGGTGCTGCTAATCGTGTTTGCCTTGGGAAATATTTGTCAGTGCATTTTGATAGACGTCTGCAATCTCTCCTGGGTGGCGAATGGAAATCCCCAAATCGTGTACGAGCCCGTCTTTTAGCCCGTAGACCCAACCGTTAATGGAGAGTGACTGACCTGAGCGCCATGCGTCGCGTACTATTGTCGTTTGGCAAATATGGATTACTTGCTCCAAGACATTGAGCTCGCACAGTAGGTCTGTACGCTGTTGTTCCTGGAATAAGTCAACCAGAGTGTGGTGCTTGTCGCGAACATCTTGGATATGGCGCAGCCAGTTATCAATTAGACCAAGCTGTTCGTTGTGTAGTGCCGCCTGTACGCCACCACAGCCGTAATGCCCACACACGATAATATGCTTGACCTTCAAAATCTCTACCGCGTACTGCAAAACGGATAAGCAGTTGAGGTCAGAATGCACCACCACATTGGCGACATTGCGGTGTACGAACAGCTCACCGGGCAAAAGCCCGACAATTTCATTCGCGGGCACACGGCTGTCTGCGCAGCCAATCCAAAGGTATTCCGGTGATTGCTGCTTTGAAAGCTTTAAGAAAAAGTCCGGGTTGTCCTTGTGGGTGGCCTCGGACCAGTTCTGATTATTTTTTAATAGATGATCTAGCGGGTGCAATGGGTTTGTATCCTGATATGACTAATTGGACATAATGTTGGGAGGATAGCGGCTTTATTCCTGCGGGCCAAGAGGGTATGGGCTAACCTGAAAGATGACTATTTTTTAGCATTGGGTCTCAATTTAAGGAGAAATGATGGCGAGAAGGAATCACTCCGGTCCCGGTAGGCGACAGCGCACATCCTTGCGCTCTGGATTTGCTGATCGGCACCGTTTGCGTATGCGCCAGCTACAGGCGCGGCGGACTCGGCTACGTGGATACACCTCTAATTCTGATGAAGAGGAAGGAGCTATTGAACCAATGAATGGTGGAGAGGACCCCTTTAGTCGAGAACTGGAAAGGGAGCCCTTGGCTTGAGTTTTGCTGTTTCCGATAAATTAACCAGGAAATGAAAAGAGCGCTTAAAAGCGGTATGGATTTTATTTGGCAGTAATAATCGTCAAATTAACAAAAATTTGTTTACATACTCGCTTTTCAATACTTTTGCATTTCCCAGGTGGAAAAAGTCGGAGGAATAATAATGGCCTTGGTTACCCCGGAGACTTCCAGCGCATTGCGTGTGGTTTTGGCGAATTATACGGACTGCCATCAGGCTGAGGATATTATCCATTTAATGGATGAGTACTCCCGCCATCCTTTTGGTGGAGGGGGGCCATTGCCAGAGCCTTGTCGCAATGAGCTGGTGTCTAAATTGGCAAATTTTCCCGGTGCTTTCAGCGTGCTCGCCTATGGCGATAATGAGGCCTTGGGTTTGGTTAATTGTTTCACCGGTTTTTCCACATTTTCCTGTATGCCGCTGATTAATATTCACGATGTTATCGTCAGTGAGCGCGCCCGGGGGCAGGGCGTTTGCGCTGCCATGATGGACTTTGTGGCGTTAGAGGCAAAAAAGAGAGGGGGCTGTAAGCTGACTATGGAAGTACTGGAAAAAAACTTTGCCGCGAAGAATGCCTATCGCAAGTCGGGGTTCAAGCCTTATACGCTGGATGAAGAGTTTGGGCAGGCCGAATTCTGGCAGCGGTATCTCTGAATCTTGAGGGGTGGCACAGGCCACCCTTTTTCAAATTAAGCAATAACTTTGTTACCTGGCAGTGTACTGGGTCTGTCCCACTTTCTTTTTCTTGCTGATTATGCTGCTGAGTAGTGCAAAAAACGCGATAAGTGAGACGCTGACGAGTAATCCCAATAAGGGTTGCTGCGGATCCCTTTCATAAAGCCAGCCACCGATGGCAAAACCGATAGTGTAACCGCCGGTGTGCATCAGTGATAGAAATCCAAATAGCCGGCCTCCGCGTCGATTCGCTTGGCTCAAAAGTGTGCTGTAGCCCGGTACCAAAAAGGCAATCCCCACCACAAAGATCAGCAAGCCGGCAGCTGCGAGCAGGCTGCCTAGGGTACTGGAGAGCAAGATGGTGCCTGTGCATAGGGAGCTTACGCCCAACATAAAACTCATCTGCGGCGCCTTGAGTTTGCGCACCAGACTAATCTGAACCAGGAACCCACAAATCGCCACTGCAGCCAACAATACGGCAGTAGCTGATGAGGCGCCCATGGCACTGAGACCGTAGAGATCTTTAAGGGCAGGTCCCATGACAACCTGCAGCTGACCAACGCTAACGGTACCGAGCAGAGCGGTGGCAAAAAGGGCCAGGGCACCAGGAGGGAGGGAGGAATTTTCAGAGGATTCTGTTTCTGCAATATGGCTCTTTCCCTTCGGCAGACCGGCGGTTAGAACGAGGGTGATGAATGGTAGCAATATCAGCCACGCCAGTGGCCAAAGAGCACCAGCGAGGAGAGCTGGCAAGGCAAGTAGTGGCCCGAGTCCTCGTCCCAGATTAGCCGCCGCACTCAAGCCTGAAAGAATTGATAAACGCTTTTCCGGCTCCCCCAGGTCAATAGCCCAAGCCTGGCAACAGGGGTAGATGGCCGCAGCGTTCAACCCATAAATGACACGACTGATTGCCAGAGCTATTAGGGCATTACTTTCCTCCAGGTACCCCTGGGACATGGCCACCAACAGGGCCACAAAGAGGCACTGGGCCAGCAGTGCTCCAGTCAGCCCTGCGAGTAGTACTGGCTTGCGGCCAACCCTGTCCCCCATTTCACCCCAGAGTGGTCCGGCAATCATCAGGCAAAAAGTACCTAGGGCCACTAACCCCCCGATGCTGGCCAGACTCAGCCCACAGCGCTCAACGATGAGCGGAATTTGAGTCAGTAGAACAACCTGGGCAGCTCCCTGGCTGGCCACCACCATATTGATTTTACGCAGGTGATGTTTCGGGTGATTCAGGGATCTCCGCATCCGGGACTCCACAACAAATTCATAAAAAATCACAGAAAAACGCGACCCTTTCCTGTGCAAGAGTTCACAGCCAGATAATTTCTCTGGCAATGGGCTTGAAGTGCGAGAAATTTACCTGCATCATAAGGCTAATGCAAACCATTCTCACTTAGATTTAGCCGATAAAGAATCACCACCATGAATAATTCTCAATCCGATGCAGCCAGCACTGGCGGCGTCGACGGCGATGCTTTTGCTCAAAATCCAGTTATGACCGCCGGGGATACGGAGGTCAATATGGCTGCGGAAAGAATGTCAGCCAACTGCTTCTTCAATGCGTTACTGCGAGAGACAGATAGCGGTATTTGGCACGAACGAGCTGGCGAGCAACTTCCACAAGGGGTCAGTGTACCGGCGGTGCATGTTCCTCTACCGGCCAGTGGTGCCGAACTCTGGCTGAGTGTCTCCTATCGAAGTGAGTGTGGCAGGCACCAGTTTACCCTGCCGATGATATTGCGTAACGCAGAGGGTGCCAGCAAAACTATTGGGTTTGCCGATGCGGCGCAGCAGGTTGCACAGGAGCCTGCTTTTTTCCCTGGCGCCACAGCAGAATCCAGAGCGCAATTTACTCGCAGGGTCTCGGCCAGTGTGAAAAATATGGCTCAGGCACTGGATGCTCGTCACGCAGATACAGAGAAACTATTTACTCAGCCCCTCACTTTTGTCGAGTCGGAACAGGCACTTTTATGCGGACACTCTATCCATCCGACTCCTAAAAGCCGCGATCCATTTACCGATAAGGATGCCGAATGTTACGCCCCGGAATTTGGCAATAGCTTTGCCCTGATGTGGCTGGGAGTGGACCCACAATATTTGCTTGGAGCGAGTGGAGCGGAAATTAGCGAGGCGCAGTTTGCCGATCTGGTGCGTGCAACGGATGGTGCTCCGGTGGCACCGAAAGGATTTATTGCTATCCCGGCACATCCCTGGCAGTGGCGTCAGCTAGGGCAAGACCCACGTGTGGCCGAATTACTTGAGAGTGGAAAAATTATTGAGTTGGGTGAGGGCAGGGAACCGTGGCGGGCAACCTCTTCACTGCGTGCAATTTACAGCGCTCAAAGCCCTTATATGCTCAAGTTTTCTCTCAGCCTGAGGCTGACTAATTCGGTGCGTACTCTGCAACCAAAAGAAATGGTGCGTGGTCTCGAAGTTTTAAAAGTAAGAGATACGCCTCTGGGGCAGGAGTTTGCCAGCCGCTACCCGCGCTTCCAGGTGTTGGCGGAACCGGCTTACCTGATGCTTGCCGATAGTAGAGGTGAGCAGATTATAGAAAGCCTGGTTATGTTTCGGGAAAATCCTTTCTTGGAAACAGCCGCAAAAAATACCTGCCTGTTGGCAACATTGACTCAGGATCATCCTAATGGTGCTCCCTGCCGGGCTGCGCAATTGGTACAGCGCCTCGCTGGAGAGGAAAATATTTCCATTGAGGCTGCTAGCAAACGCTGGTTTAAGGCTTTTCTCGATGCAGTTATTGAGCCCTTGCTAATTGCCCAAGCCGATTTCGGAATTTTATTTGGCGCCCATCAACAAAATCTGATTTTGAGCTTCGAGGGTGCTCTGCCTGTGGCTGGTTTTTTCAGAGATTGTCAAGGCAGTGGTTATAGTCGCCTGGGCGAGGAATTACTCAAACCTTACCTGCCTAATCTGGCCCAGGACAGTGAGAATGTCATTGACGAAGAAATGGCCAACCGCCTTTTTGTTTATTACCTGATCGTTAATAGCTGTTTTGGTTTGATCTGTGCGCTTTCCGCTGCAGGTTTAATTTCCGAGCAGGAGTTGTTGCGCCAGCTGCGCGAGCGCCTGCAATTACTGTACGAAGGCTCACGACGTGACTTTAGCTGTTTGGCGTATTTGCTCAATGCCGATGAAATTTGGGCTAAGGGCAATTTTCAATGTGCGGTGATTGGTATGAATGAAACCACCACCGAAGACCCGCTTTCCATCTATCACACTATGGCGAACCCCCTGAGAACGGTAGTAGAAGCTGAAGTTGCCGAAGCTTGATCACCGTGACGATAAAAATTGAAAGGAAAGAATTATGACCAGCTCAACAGCTGCGCTTGAAGTATCTTTAGGGGAACACGGTCAGCTTCCCGATGGGCGCTCTTGGCAAGTTGCTGTGGGAGGATATCGTTGCCAGTTAAATGGCGATAATTATTTTCAAATTGAATATGTTCCCGGACAGGAAATAGCAATTTTCATCCTGTCGTCTGGTGAAAATTCGTTAGAAGCGTTAGATCTCTGGTTCGACTGGCTTTTTGCGCTGAATCCAGCATTGCAAAATATGGATATTGTCAATGCGGATACTGTGGTAAGCCGAGTTTCCCGCAGCAATTTTTATCAACGTACAGAGCTCTGGTATCGAGGTAATAATGCCGGTGAGTTTCCCTTGCAATGGGTAGAAAATACGCAGGGAGTTCGCCACCCTCTCCGTGCGAAACCACCTAAAGGGGAAGTTTATCGCCGTCATTTCCACGCACTGGGAATAGATTTCAGTTTACGTCACCTGGATCCAGAGAAAGATCTGGAGCGCTTTACCAACTGGATGAACCAGGAGCGTGTAGCAAAATTTTGGGAAGAAGAAGGTGATAAAGAAAAGCAGAGACAGTTTATTGACTCTGTTATTCAAGATCCCCATAAGCATCCATTGATCGCTTGTATTGATGGTGAGCCCTTTGCCTATTTTGAAATTTATTGGGCGCTTGAAGATCGTATCGCACCTTACTATGACTGCCAGCCATTTGATCGTGGTGCACATATGTTGGTTGGCGACCAACGCTTCCTGGGAGGCCGTTTTGCTCAGGCTTGGTTTAATGGTGTTACCCATTTTATGTTTCTGGATGACGCTCGCACAGAAACTTTGGTTGGAGAGCCGCGTGCAGATAATCGCGCATTGCTTAAATACATCAACGGCACTTTTGGCTGGAAAAAAGTTAAAGAATTTGATTTTCCCCACAAAAGAGCTGCTTTGATTATGTGTAAGCGAGACGAATTCTTTCAGAGTATGGGGGGAATATGAGCGGCGATAAATATTGGAAGCAGGCGAATAGAAACCTGCTGGTGAAATCGCTGGCTGAGCTTTGTTATGAACAGGCTCTGACGGCAAAGCTAGAAACGGGTGCCCGTTACTTTGTGGAACTTGCTTCTGGTGTTATCTATCGTTTCCAAGCTCAGTTAACTGTGTGGGATTGGTTATTAATTGATGCGCAAAGTATTGAGCGGGAAGGTGATGGGCAAGTAATACCTGCGGATGACGCAGCACAGTTTTTTATTGATGCTGCTCTGGATCTTGAAGCCTCCCCCAGTACTTTGGGCAATTTATTACACGAACTGGCCAATACCCTGGTTGCGGATGTTACTTTGCTGCAAAAGCGTGAATCGCTCACAGCGCATACCCTAGCCACACTGACTGATGAAAAATTGCAGTGCCTACTGGATGGTCATCCTAAGGCTATGGTGAATAAAGGCCGTATCGGTTGGGGTGCACAAGAGTTTAACGCCTTTGGTACAGAGGCCGCTCAGGGGGTCAGGCTGTTATGGCTTGCTGTTCGCCGGGATCTCGCTGTGAGTGGCAATAGCGACCTGTGGGATTGGCCTCAGCTATTGGCAGAAAGCCTGAGTGAATCACAGTTACAGCAGCTGGACGATAAATGTCGTGAGAAAGGGGTTAACTGGCAAGAGTTTTTGCCCTTGCCGGTGCATCCATGGCAATGGCAGCATCATATTAGTCAGCATTATGCACAACAGATTTTTAGTGGTGACTTGGTTTTACTCGGTGAGTTTGGCGATGAATATTTGCCGCAGGTTTCACTACGTACCTTGTCCAACTTGAAGCGCCCGCAGGCTCTCCATGTGAAGTTGCCATTAACGGTATTGAATACTTCCTGCTACCGTGGAATTCCAGGCAAGTTTATGCGCTGCGGACCGGCGTTATCTGAATGGATGCAGTTACTCTGTGAGCGTGATGAGCAATTACAATCGCGGGGCACCGGTGTTCTTCAAGAAGTAGCTGGCCTGCATGTACCACACTTACACCAAGAGTCGATAAAGGGCGCGCCCTATCGTTACCGTGAATTACTGGGAGCTACCTGGAGGCAGAGCCCGGCAAGCTTGTGTGCTGAGGGCGAGCGCCATCTTTTAATGGCCGCGTTATTACAGAAAGATAGCAGCGGTAAGTCTGTAATTTCTGCTCTGATTGAAGCCTCCGGCCTTTCAGTAGAAGCCTGGCTTGAGCAGCTATTCGACGCTACGGTGGTGCCTCTTTATCACCTGCTTAGCCGTTATGGCATAGGTTTGGTAGCTCACTCGCAAAACCTAACGCTTGTATTACGCGACAACAAAGTTGTTCGTGTTCTTCTGAAGGATTTCCAGGGAGATCTGCGTCTTGCTCAGGGTGATTTTCCTGATCGTGCGGACCTGCCGGAATCGGCGGCACAAGTTCTCGATCAATTGCCTGCTAATTACATTATTCACGACCTGTTTACCGGTCACTTTGTCACAGTGCTGCGCTATCTGTCCGCCCAATTAATGACAGAGATTGGTCTAGAGGAAAGGAAATTCTACGGAGTTTTAGCCAAGGTCCTACGCCGATATCAAGAATCCGCACAGCGAGATAATGGCGGTATGGCGGAGCGTTTCCAGCAGTTTAATTTGTTCCGTCCCCATATCGAGCGCGTTTGTATTAATCGCGTGCGCCTGCGTCAAGGTTACGATGACAGCGCTGAACGCCCGGTCCCCATTGTCGGTGGAGACCTGACTAATCCCCTTTGGCTCGCAGAGCAAGAGTCACAGCAACACCAACCAGCAACCGCTTCCGCTTTAGAGGCATAATCATGAGCAATTTCCTAGATCTCGCCGGTATCGGAGCCGGTCCTTTTAATTTGGCTGTGGCCGCTCTAATGCGGGACACATCTTTGAGCCATCGCTTTTTTGATGCTAAAGCGGAATTCTCTTGGCATCCCGGTTTAATGTTGCCGGGGGCTATGATGCAGACTTCTTACCTGAAAGACCTGGTAACGCCGGTTGATCCAACCAATCCCTGTAGCTTTCTGGCGTACCTGGTAGAAAATAAACGTTTCTATGACTTTCTGCACGCAGAACAGCGTACCGTAACCCGTCGCGAGTTTGCCGATTACCTGGCGTGGGCTGCCCGTCGCTTGGATTCTATCCAAATGAGCAGCCGTGTACAGAGCGTGGTGGATAATGGGGAGTTTTTTGAGCTGGACGTGCACGGCCCCAATGGTCGCGAACAGGTACTCACCAAAAACCTGTGTGTTGCTGCGGGTAAAAAACCAAATATTCCAGAGTGCAGCCGCCCATTCCTGTCTGATAATTGCTTCCATGCGCTGGAAATTGCCCTGCGTAATCCGGATGTAAGTGGTAAGCGCGTCGCCGTGGTCGGTGGAGGCCAGACTGGTGCGGAAGTGGTTATTAATCTTTTGAGTAAACACTGGGGCCGCCCACAGCAGGTAACCTGGGTATCCCGCCGCAGCAATTATTTGCCATTGGATGAGACCCCCTTCACCAATGATTGGTTTACCCCAGAGTATGTCGACGTGTTCCGTCAGTTGAGCCCTCAGCGTCGTGAGGAAGTGGTTTCAGAGCAGAAGCTGGCTTCTGATGGTATATCTCCTGATACCCTCAAGGAACTTTACCAGTTGTTCTACCGTCTTGTGCACCTGGAAAAGGATGCTGAACGAGTAGCATTATTGCCCAATCGCGAACTGGTGGAGATGTCTCACCGCGGTGACTATCAACTGCAGCTGGAAAATCACTTGCTGGGTGAGGCAGATGGTACCGAGTGGGTTAATGCGGATATCGTTATTCTATGCACTGGCCTGTGTGAGGCTCTACCTCCTTGTCTGGCGCCTTTACAAGAGCGCATTGCACGCGATGCAGAGGGTCGCTTGCTGTTGGATGATGCTTTTGCGGCAAGACTTAGCGGCGATGAGAGTGGTCGACGTTTGTATTTCCTTGGTACTGGCCGGACAAGTCACGGCATTGCGGAGCCACAGCTGAGCTTATCGGCCTGGCGTGCGGCACAAGTAGTGAATGATTTACACGGTAATGCGCTCTATGACAATCAGCAAACCGGCAATTTTATGAAATGGATTACCCCGCAAGCTCAGCAGGCAGCTGTTGCTTAAATAGAGGGAAAAATCATGATCGACCTCCAGGTGTCCACCAATAAGGTCGATCATGGATATACAAGTTTTTGCAATCCTATCTATAGCCGAAGTGGCTGCCAGCCTTACTTGGTTACGTCAACAAAAATACCCATGTGGTCAGTGACAGCTGCAGCCATATTGACACCGTCAATATTGACTGCAGTACTCTGTGATAAGTAGTCCACATTTACGATATTGATAGTCGCAGTATTGTAAACCGCTACATCATATTTTTTACTGGCAGTACTATTGGTGCCAGAAAAACTGCGTTGATGGGAATCTGAGGGTGTTACCTCGCTTGCAGGGTGTGCGTCGTGAAAGATCATGTTTGTTGCCCGGCTTATTACTGAAGGGGTAAAACTGTTGCTGCCTTGGTTGGTATCTCCCATCACGAGGTCAATTGCACCGTGGCCCTGCTGCAACAGGTATTTATTAATATTCTGATAAAACAATGTTGCTTGCCCTTCACTCTTGGCAATGCTATTGGGGACATGCACAAATACAGCATTGACATTGCCTGTTTTCACCGCGATCCAGCCCATACCTGACCCCAGGACTTGGTGTTGGGTAGTTTTTGCGGCATGGACACTAAAACTGTTGCAGGCCTTGCCTGTGGAGCTTGATCCCACCAGCGCTCCGGCATGTTGCTGCATGGAGCTCCATTCGCTATTAGCCCCATCCATTTCACCATATACCAATAGATCGCAAGTTTTTCTTAGCGAGCGATAGAGATGTTGGTGAGTCTGTCGCGCCTTGCCCTCAACCATAGTGAGAAATTGGCTGTTGCTGTGTTGGCCCTTGGCCATATAACCCACAGGTGCCTGGGAGACCAGCTGGGCGGGGCCGTAAAGCGGAGTGTGGGGGTCCAGTCCTTTGGCGGTTGGCATTACCAAAAGCCAGGGACTCTGATTGGCGGCTTGGTGGTTATGGGTAACACGAGTGAAATGCTGGCTGTTGGAAGCACCAATATCATGATTGGTACTGGCGTTTGAATTTATGGATTGATAGGCAAAGGTTGGCATGTCGGTTACTCATTTTTATTGAATCTTCCAATGAATCACGAGGTTTAATACCTTTTGTTAATAATAAAAGCCAGATCTTTTTTGCGATTGTGGTCTTTTAACGTAGGTGCTTGTTACTGCATTTTGGCGTCAATTTTATTTTCCTGGCTGTAGTTTTGTAGGGTGATTAAAAGTTTTTATTTGCTCGAATGAATTTTCAGTTGATGCCAGGTGAATTAGTTTTAAATTTCAGTGCTGGAGCAATGAATAAGTTGCCTTATAAATAAATGAATTGCGGATTGGATCAATCAGGATTTCACTTTTATTAAGCATTGTGTCTGATCGATAGGTATTATCAAAGATTAACGAGTCGGATTTGTCAGTCGCTGTTTCTTTATTTTTCTTAATAACTAGTCTATGACAGCATGGAATAGTGCGAGTAAATGCTTGCGTTACTTGTTTTGATAGCGATGAGATATATCCATTTTTCTCCTCTTATTTCTGCTCAGAAATCCCCGTACAAGCGCATAAATATATAGTTAATTTTCGCGCCAAAGCCCGGGTGCTCAACCCACCTTGTGCAATACTTTTTGGGTACTGAACCATCGGTCTGGTGCATGCAGTGAGCAGGGAGGAAATCTGTAATGCGTTTGAACTCAACCCTTGCACAAGGGCGTTATCATTACAGCTGTGACGGGCGTGAGATGCCTGTTCAAGATAGCTGGCAGTTGGGCTTTGATGCCCTTGGACGCCGCTCTCTGGTCAGCCAGAGACTGGTGGGTGATCGAGGCTTCGGCATAGAGGTCTTTGCGCTGCTAAATAATGGCTTGGTGAGTGAATGCCAAGTGAATTGGCGCGATGAGGTTGATGAGGTCAGCGCGCATTATCATTTGTGTTTCCCTGAAGGTCAGCCTCCCCGATTAGGAGATGAAATAGAGGCTAACTGGAGTGGCCCTAACGGCCCTCAAGAGTTGCGTTTGGGGGGAGAAAACCGTCTGCTATTCCCTCTAATGCGCGTTTTTATGGGGCCGCTATTGAAAACACTGGTAAAACACCAAGCGGGTTTGGAAGTGGTTTCTCCAGATATTGTCGACCCCTCCCAGCGAGGAAAACTATTGGCTCCCAGAGTAAGCCATCGCACGGCGCGAATTATGGCGGGTGATCAGGCTAGTCAGCGCTCTCAGGATCTGGGCCCAGATATCAGCGGTTATATTTATCAGGGGGATGAGGCTGAGCGGGATGCGCACTGTTATGTGGATAACCGCAGCCTGCTAGTCGGTTATGATTGGCCTTCTAGTACCGGGCGTTTGTGGCAGGTTCGCCTCAGAGACCTGGAGTGGTCTCCCAGTCTTACCAGTCTCCTTTTTTAATTATTATCTTGATATTGTGTTCACCGGACTTATGCCCTGTGAACACAACTGGTTTTATCAGTCTAGTGAATAATGATGATTATTTGACGCATCATTCACTCTGCCAGAGGCTTATAGCCTTTCCAGCCTGGTAAGAATTCCCTCAAAATATCTTTTCTCCCACATTTTGAACTTTTTGTGTCTGATGCACATCGTAGTCAACCGCCGGTAACAGGACTTTGAGAGAGTGCCGGAGGAATTTATACCGCGGGATTTTTTCAGTACCGCAGTGTAAGATTTCGTCACTTATGTGCTAATGGGGGAGCCATTTTGCCTTTATCCAAAACCAATTCGCGCTGGGGTATGCCGCTGGCGGTCATCTTATTTGTGACTTCACAGTTACCGCTTAATGTTGCTTTGGCAAGTATTGATGGTGAGACCGAAATAGAGCTTAAGGAGTTAGACACAACCCCGGAGCAACAACAAGAGCAGTGCTTGCACGAGCAGCTGCTGATTTCCTCCGCCGATACCACACTGAGGGATATTCGCCTGCTCTGTGCCGATCGGGTGAGAGCCCAGCTTGGTCTGGAGGAGGATTTCTTCGAAGTCGACCCTGTGGTGGAGGAGTACTCTGAGGAATTGCCTACGGATGAGGTCTTACTTGGTGGCCGGGCCCAGGCCATTCGCGATGCCGCCAGCAACCCCTTTACACTTGCCTCCCACAAGACCAACTACATATTGCCATTTACCTATAACCCAACTCCTGAGAAGGGTGGGCTATCGGATTACGAAGGCGAAGGGAAAGACCTTGATAATATCGAGGTGCAATTCCAGTTATCAGTACAAGTACCGGTATGGCGGGGTTTTCTTGGCAGCGCTTCATTTATGAGCGTGGCTTACACCAACCGGAGTTTTTGGCAAGCCTATAACTCTGATAACTCGGCACCATTTCGTGAGACCAACCACGAGCCAGAGCTGATTCTCACCTGGCTCAATAACTGGAGCCTGTTTGGCTGGCAGAATGTCGCTAACCAGATCGCTTTCAACCACCAGTCCAATGGACGCAGCGAACCTTTCTCCCGAAGTTGGAATCGGGTATATGCCAACTTTATTTTTGAGCGGGATAATTTCTCGATTGGTATAAAGCCCTGGTATCGTCTCAAGGAGGATCGTGAGGATGATGACAATCCGGATATAGAGCATTATTTAGGACATTTTGAGCTGGGTGGCCGCTACCGCGATGGCGATCACACCATAGCCGTTATGGTGCGCAATAACCTGCGCTCGGAAAATCACGGTGCGTTTGAACTGACCTGGGGTTTTCCCCTGGGTGACCGGGTGGATGGCTACATTCGCTACTTTAATGGTTACGGAGAAAGCCTGATCGATTACGATGAGTCAGTGCAGACTCTTGGCTTCGGCTTCACCCTGGCACAGGGGTTCTAACTCCTATTGGGCAAAGATTCAGGGATGGAATCGATGGGATTTGAAGATAGCTACCGGCTCAGTGCGCATGCGGTGATTACCAATGACTCTGGTGAGGTCCTGCAGCTGCTGGCGACCTATGCCAACCGCAGTTGGGGGTTACCCGGTGGTGCACTCGATCCCGGAGAGACCATTCACGAGGCTCTGCGGCGGGAGTGTCATGAAGAGTTAGGGCGTGAAGTGCGTATCGAATACTTGAGCGGCGTCTATTACCATAAGATCTACAACTCTCATGCATTCATATTCCGCGCCCACTTTACCGACAGAAGACATATCACCCTCTCTAGTGAGCACTCAGAGGTAGCTTATTTTCCCCTTGAGCGCCTCTCCGAAGTGCAACGGCAGAGGGTCAGGGACTGCCTCGAATTCGACGGCGTTGTTCGCAGCGCAAAGTTCTAACTTTACCCCCTTCTTTGGCAATAGATCTGGTCGGTCAGCACGCTTTTGGCGATTTTCGCCAAAAGCACTGACATCGCGGAATTCCCCGGTCCGCTCCATTAGTATTTGCCTCCTGGTTTTTTACCCAAGAACTCCAGATTCTCCGCTTTTGCCGGGGGACTAAATAAAAGTTAATAAAATCAAACAGTTGAATAATTAAGGCAGCGGCCCTCAGCAAGTTGCGGGCTATGCTGGTGGATAAGAATATGGGTTTGGAAATGAAGATGCCTGAACTGGGCAACCTGAAGCACAGCGTACAGAAGCTGGAATGCCATGTCGCGCTAGTGAGCGCAGACAGCAAATTAGCGGGAGACTGGGTTAGCGCCCTCAATAACACCGCGACTCTGCATGAAAACCCCTTTGGCCTGGTGTTTGAGGCGGTGTTACCGACAGATGTGGAACAACTGGCACTGGAGGAGTCTCGTCTTCAGGCGATTATCGTAGATGGTGGCACCGATACTCAGGGGTTGGAAGCTGCCGATCTGCTTGCTGACCAGATACATGCACTTCGTTCTCAACTCAATATTTTTTTGGTGGCACAAAGTGATGTCGCCGGTGGTACACCTCTAGCTGGTAAGAGTGGGGTCAAGTCACTGACCAACCTGCGCCGCCGCTTTGACGAGTTGTTTGATCGCCGAGAGGGCAATTTCAACCATATGTTCCGCCTGGTACAGGCGTTTATTGCCCGCCGCGCCTCCACGCCTTTTGCCGATACCCTGAAGGAATATGTATTCTCCGCACGTGACGCTTGGCATACTCCTGGTCACTCCGGTGGCGACAGCCTGCGCAACAGCCCCTGGGTAGGGGACTTTTACCGCTTTATGGGCGAGCATGTATTCAATACGGATTTGTCTGTTTCCGTACAGATACTCGACAGCCTGCTGGAACCGCACTCGGTAATTCAGGAAGCACAGGATCTTGCCGCCCAGGCGTTTGGTTCGCGCCATACCTTTTTCCTGACCAATGGCACCTCCACTGCCAACAAGGTCGTGATTCAGCAGATACTCGGTGGCGGCGGCAAGATTATCGTCGACCAGGCCTGCCACAAATCGGTTCACCATGCGATAGTGATGAATCGCTGTGAGCCGGTTTATCTGAAGTCGGTACTGCACCCTGAATTCGGCATTTATGGCCCGGTGAAGCGCTCGGATATCGAGGCGGCGCTTGATGAACATAGCGATGCGCGCTTATTGGTTATCACTTCCTGTACCTACGATGGTCTGCGCTACGATTTGAAACCTATTATCGATTACGCCCATGAGCGCGGTGTCAAGGTGCTGGTCGATGAGGCCTGGTTTGCCCACGGTTTCTTCCACCCAGAATTGCGCCCGACCGCGCTCGAGTGTGGCGCCGACTATGTGACCCAGAGTACCCATAAGATGTTGTCGGCTTTCTCCCAGGCCAGCATGATTCATGTGCAGGACCCGGACTTCGACGAATTCCGTTTCCGCGAAAACCTGAACATGCATGCGTCTACCAGCCCGCAATACGCCATGATCGCCAGTCTCGATGTGGCGCGTAAGCAAATGGCGATGGAGGGTTATGGACGTCTCAAGCAGTGTCTGCAGATGGTGGAAACCCTTCGCCGTGCAGTCAATGAAACCGGAGTATTCCGAGCCCTGACCCGCGACGACCTGATTGCTGAGCCTCTAGCAGGTGACAATATCGGCCTGGACCCCACCAAGGTAACCATCGATATTTCCCGCAGCGGTTTCTCGGGCAACGAGATGCAGATCAAGCTGTTTGATCAGTACGGTATTCAAGTGGAAAAGACCACCTACAATACCATCACAGTACTGGTAACCCTGGGCAGTACTGAGAGTAAATTGTTGCGCTTGATTCATGCACTTAAGCAGCTGGCGGGGAATACTCACAAGCGTATTCATGTCGGTACTCCGCGCCGCCTGCCTGAGTTTACCCGCTTCACCTGTCTGCCGGCGGATGCCTACTTTGCCGATACGGAAGAGTTGCCGTTGATGGACAATGGGGTGGACGCTACACAGAATCTTATCGGTCGCACCAGCGCCGATGAGATAGTGCCTTATCCGCCGGGCATCCCTGTTCTGGTACCTGGCCAGGAGATTTCTGAGCAGATAGTGCAGTACTTGCAGCAGTTGTTGCAGGGGCAGAATACTACTGAGATTCACGGCCTGATTTTCCGCTCAGATGAACCTATGCTGCGTGTAGTCAAGGAAGTCGCTGAGAAATCAGAAAACAAAGACAAAAAGTCCGGCGGCAAAAAGGCAAAATAAAGCCACACGAGCTATCCGGCATGGAGGCCGGTATGTTTGATCAACCAAGGATGGTATTACTGGCTGGTGCCTCGGGCGGTTTGGCTCGCGCGATCGGCGCCGAAATTGTTCGGCGCTATCCCGATATTACTTTGGTGACTTTGAGCCGTGGTACAGTAGATCGGGTACCTGGACACGCCGGCGAGCGTCGTCACCTGACAGTCTCTCTCGCGGACGAGCACTCTATCAGGGCTGTCGAGACCTTCCTTTCTGAATTTTCCTCTCCGCCTGACTGGATAATTAACTGTTGTGGATTGTTGCACGATGAATTTCATGGCCCGGAAAAATCTCTAGCGCAATGTGAGGATGATTGGTTGATACGGTCTATGCGTATCAATCTCCTCACTCATATGCACCTGGCCCAGGCGCTGGATAGAAAATTACAACGCAAGCAGCCGCTGCTATGGGTATCCCTGTCTGCCAAGGTGGGTAGTATCGGCGATAATGAGTTGGGGGGCTGGTATAGCTATCGTATCAGCAAGGCGTCACTCAATATGTTGGTAAAAAACCTGTCTATTGAATGGGGGCGCCGATTGGAAAACAGTTGTGTGGTGGCAATTCATCCGGGCACTACGGATACAGCACTTTCCAAACCCTTCCAGGGTAATCTGGCGCCGGGAAAATTATACAGCCCGGCACTGAGTGCCGGGCGTATTGTGGATGTACTACAACAACTGGCGCCCGCCGATAGTGGTAATCTGTTTTTTTGGGATGGTAGCCGTTTGCCCTGGTAGTGAATCAGGGGGTCATCAAGCCTGGCCAGGTTTCATTATCTGTTGTTCTCGGATACCCACTGTATGCTTGATCAGATGTGATGGAGTAGCGTATATAGCGCTGGTTTTTGAGGAAAAAATATGCACGAAATGTGTTCCATTGGTGGGCTGCGGTAATCTCCGTAGCATAAGGACCGAGTCCTGGCCAATTGCTGTCATTGATAGGTTGGGGATAGCCGCTGTCAAGTTGGTCTTCTTCCAGGTCATAGCGTAAATAATTCCCGTCTTTGAGAAAGAAATAAACTTTGCTATTAGGCCATTTCAAGACAGCGCGAATTTTTGTCGCGTAGGTAGCCAAACCAGGCCAAGTATTGTTGCCCACCAATTTGGGATAGCCGGAATCGACCCGATCTTCATTGAGGTCATAGCGCAGGTAACGCCCGTCATTTAAGAAGAAATAGCCTTTGTCACTGTTGGCTTTAAATGCAGCAACAATCAGGTGGGCATAGTCGCCCAAGCCAGGCCATGTACTGTTATTGGTTATGCGTGGATAACCGCTAGAGGCTTTGTCCAAGGTTTTATTGTAGCGTACATATTGATCGTCACCGCGAAAATAGTAAGCACGTGCAGTGCTCCAGTCCAGGCCAGCAGTAATTTCCAGGGCCGATTTACGCAAAGCAACTGGGGTATCGTTATGTACGAATACATAGTCCAGGACTCCCTGTGCTTCTGTATAGTCGGTCCAGCTTTGTGAGCTAGCGTCGACGACATCAATGAACTGGTCGTTCTGGTGAATCTCCACGGGTCCGCTATCTGTGGAATACCATTTAATTGTCTTATTGTCAGCAGCCATCATTTTACGTATTCCAGGGCTGCCAATCAGTGGGTTACCTTCCAGCTTCCAATTCGTTTGCAGCTCTATATCCATAAAACGCAACACCGTTGGTGCAATGGAGGTTTGGGCAGCATGGCCATAAATTCCATTGAAATCTCCATTGTGGATATCTCCAATAAACTCGCTGTGCTCAGCATTTAACGGCAAATTACTGCCAATAAAAATTGTTTTCTCGCTGGCAGTTTGTGCCCCATGCCCGCAGCCGCGAGAATCACGGCCGTGGTCTGTAGTTACAAGCACTAACCATTCTTCACCTTTTGCAATACGTGTATCTACGGCATCTAACAGAGCGCCCAGCTGAGTGTCGCTTGTGCGAATGCTTTCGTTATAGTGATTGCCAAAACAGGAGCTGTGACCGACACCATCGGGGTCATCCAGGTGCAGGAAAAGGAAATCCACATGACCTGAGGCTATTTCCTGCACGCCGCGTGTGGTGACATCCGCATCGGAAAGGCCACTTAAAACCAGGTTAGCCTGTGCCAGGTCGGTAGTAAAAAAGTTGGTATTTATAGGGCTCCAATGGGATATGCTGCCCACCCAAAGGCTATTATCAGCCTCCTTTATCCGTTTGAACAAACTGGGGAATTCTGCATTTGCCAGGCCTGAGTCATTGGACGTGACTTGGTGCTTGTCAACCCAAACTCCTGTAAGGATAGTGGACCAGCCGGGGCCACTTTTAGTGTCCTGTTGACTTTGAGAGCCACTGATACCACCGGTATAAGCCTTGTGTAGAATTAATCGATCATAATTGGGGGTGTCTATATCCTTGAGCTTTTCGTACTGCAGCCCATCAACGCCAATTAGAAGTACCTTTTTATTATTCTGGGCAAAAACGAATTGGTTACTGGAAACAAACGAAATTAACAACAGGCAGGAGATAAGTGTCTTCATATCGAATATCCCGTATTTTCAATGATTTTCTGGTCTAGACCAGTAATGATAGAATAGACGATAGCTATTAAATCCCAATGAAGGGATTTTTACAGCGATACTGCAAAGAAAAGACAGCTATTTAAAAGCTAACAACTAACCAATCTCCCTCATTAAAATTAAAGAGCAAGGAATTTTTTAGGTGCGGTAAAAAATAAGTACTATCCAGTGGCTACTTCCATTTCTATGGCGTGGGGTAGCCAGTATTCAATATTGTAATCAATCAGATATTCAGCAGAATCATAGCGAAGTCTTAAGATTCTCAGGCCTGGAGCACCAGCGTGTATACCCAATGGCTCTGCATATTGCAACTCCAGGTTCGCAACCTGAATATTACAGCGCTCGTGAGTGATATTTACCCTATAATTATCTTGCAATATTTCGGTAATAGATCCGGATAAATCGAAGTCAGATAATTCAGGAAAACACTCTGATGAGAGATAACTCTCTTCTACCATGACAGGCCTTTGGTCCAGGTAGCGGACTCTTCGGATTTCAAAGTACCTGGTACTTTTAGTGGCGTTAAAGGCGGAATAAATATCGTGTCTTACGGTCAGCTTACGGACCCCAAGTACTTTGGTGGTTGCTCTAAAACCCTGTTGTCGGGCCATGGAGTTGAAATTTACCTTTTGTGTCGGATTCATCACAAACCGATTTGGTGCAACAAACCAGCCTCTGCGATTTTGTCGGTACACCAGCCCCTCACCTTCAAGACGGTTTAAACCATCTCGTAAAGTAATACGTGTGACTTGCAGCTGCTCCGCCAGCTCGCGCTCAGCGGGCAGCTTGTGATTGGCGGCCAGGCGACCATTACCGATCAACAGTTGGATATGTGATTTAATTTCTACGTAACTGGAGGACACAGTATTTCTCTTGGGTTTGACTGAAACTCGGTCTTAAGCCTGGGCTACCAAACTGGTATTCCTGAAGTTTGATAGCCTATCAGGGGCGTTGTCCAAGAGCGAGTCGGCGATTGATATCGACCAGTACGGGTTCAAGCTTATTGATATCGTCTATCAAATAATGAGCGCCGCAATTCTCAAGTTTTTGATAAGCGCCAATACTGTGATTTCTTTTTTCTTCCTCCGAGAGTGCTTGCCAACTTCCCAGGGATAATCCCGAAGCATTTCCTGAAAGTACCACTGCAACTGTCCACATGCCGGCATTGCGCCCCTCATAAATGCCTGCGGCGGTATCATCAATCTTGACACATTGGTTGACAGACGGGATTTCCATTTCAATGACGTTCTTTAATGCAGCTGCGGGTCCTGGTCTTGCGCCCACAGCTTCATCTGCTGCAATAACACAGTCGGGCTCTAGGCCTTGTTGTTGAGCTTTTGCCAGCATGCCTTCAATCATTATGCGACTGTAACCTGTGGTGCTACCAATACGTATATTACGCTCACGCAAGCGGACAAATAGTTTGTCGGTTCCGGGTATTATTTGGCTGTGCCTATCGATTTCCTGAATCTGTATCGGGGCCAGACGGCGATATAGTCCGTCTATATCAGATTCCTGGGATGGGCGCCCATGAACCACTTGCCAGGCAGTTTGAATGGAATTTTGTTGTAGCATCTGGCGAATATGTTCTTTCTTCTCAGTACCCATTGGAATACGGGTTTGCTCTTCACTGACCGTAACTCCAGCCTCAGCAAAAATTTGCATAAACGCTTGTAAAGGGGCGCGGGAGCCAAAATCTACTAAGGTTCCGGCCCAGTCGAGGATAGCAGCTTTAAGTTGCAGTGGTTCCATGGATTATCTCCTTTTTGGTAATTGATAAGGGAGTTGAGCGGTAAAATATCTATCGACTAAGTACCTTTGAGCAGATCTTTAGCCAGTGATCCAAAGGAGCTACGGCTAAACCAGGCACTTTTCCTGAATCATCCCACTCGCGCAGACGTAGAGCATCCTCGGCGAATGGGGTATTAAGAAAATTATCTTTTTCTTTATCTGTCATTCTTTTTCCTTGTTTTTTTAGGGTTTTGTGGCTTGCTGCGGATAGCCGTGTCTCATAAATGTTATCTGTACTCATTAAAAACCTTTTAGCTTGAACATGTAGGGCGATAGGCTTCGTGACTGTATTGGGAAAACCCCACCTTTCGAGTAAATCTGCACCTATTAGGTCATGTGCACTGTAGCCTTCAGTATCCGTCCCGGGTATTTTTTCCTTTATAGCGTGGAGATGGCCGATATCATGAAGAAACGCGGCAACAGTCATTTCATCGGAGATACCAGAGTGTTCCGCCAAGGTGGCACACTGGGTAGCATGCTGTAGCTGCGTGCATTTTTCTCCAAGTGTTAAATACCCGTACTGCAAAAATAACTGTTTAATTTTATCTACAACATTAGCTCTCATCGAGTAAGCCCTCATCTAGAGGGATCTTGTCCAAAATACCCTTCACCACCCGTTCCATTAATGCTGGTCCGGTTGTCATACCTTTTCCTCCAATACCGGTTATTAAATGAATATTTTCTGTTGCGGATTTTAGGAATACGCCTTGGCTACTTTCCTGGCTGTAATAGCCATTCCAAATCCTGGCAACATTTAAATGGGGTAGATTAAGAATACGCTTGGCTTCGGCTACCATCAGTGAGTTGATTTCCTGACATATTTCATAGTCCAAAGTGCCTGAGTCCTGGGCAGTGAAGTACTCATGAGAATCGCCAATGATGATGCTGCCATCGGCAGATTGTCGAAACAGAAGGTGGATACCAAATTTTCCATAGCTTGGATCAATATGGGGCTTCGGTAGATTTTTATAATTAGGGCAACTTTTAAATGCTTCATAGCGGCGTATTGTCAGACCTGTAAGCAGGTTCCCTGGTATTTTGACTCCCTTGATTTGTTGGGTGCGTAACATCTGCAATTTACTAAGCTGTAGTTGTTCTGTTTGTAATAAGTGCGGAAATAAATGACTAAGTTGGTGGCCACAACAAATCATTACCTGTTCTGAAATAAAAGACTCACCTGTTGAGCAGCGAAGCTGGACCCCATTTTTGACTTCCTCTACGGCTATTACCGGAGATGCCTTCTTAAAATGTAAATTTTTCGTGTCTTCAAGTAGTTTCCAAAAATACTTCATTAGCAGGGAGCTTTCGGCACTCATTTCCTGTGGATAGTAGAGGCCACCATGGCAGTAACTCTGCTTTAGTAAATTAATTTGTTTGTGACACTGCGTCGAGGTAAGAAGCTTGGAAACGTAGTTAGTCTCACGATTAATCTCATGCATTTCCTCTAGTAGATTGGCCTCTTCTAAAGAAGAAGCCACGTAGAGAGAGCCATGCTGCCAGAGTGCGTCCGGCATTATTGTCGCCAACTCGCCATAAAGTTCCAGCGATCGTCGCCCCAGATTTCGCCATAGTTTTAGATTCATACCAGATGGTACTATTTGGCCAAAATTGCGTACCGTGGCTCCGTGAGACTTAGTGCTGGCTTCAATTAACAGTATTTTTTTTCCGGATTTGAGTGCATGGTAAGCAGCAAAACTGCCTAGTATCCCGGCACCGACAATGGCAATATCAAATTTCATAACTGCTCTATAACCTTTTTTATACTGGAGAAGTAATAAGCCTCGACCGTGAAGAAGAATTACGGTGCAAGCGGCGAAAGAAAAGAAGTGATAGCAGCATTAACAAAATACATGCAAAACCAGTAGCATAGGAAAGTTGCTGAGTAAACTGTAACCAGTTTAGGTTTGGTTGCGCGAAAGTCTTATAGAGCATGACACTAATGCTGCCGATATAACCCGCACTATCTGCCAGATAAATCACAAATCCTGCGTTTCCTAGGCTCTTGGTGCAGGCGACCAGACGTTCAAATAACAAACAGTTAAATGGAACATAGCCTATATAGAGCCCGATATTGATCCCAATCATCCAGGCAGCCCCGGACACAATATCTAACTCAAATGCGAGAGTTGAAGTTATGCAGATTACTCCCCCACCCGCGACTAATAGCTGGTTTAGCTGCAGTGCGCGATAGTTGTTACGTACAAAAATAAGTAGCGCCAGGGATGCTAAAACTATCAGTGCCACGGGTAGAGTGCTGGTAAGGAAGATCTGGGGTGCTTGACCATGACCCAAAGCTTGCCAAAGCTCTGCAGCGAAATTATCAGAGAAGTCACGAAATGCCGTTAGGAATACATAAGCGACGATTAAAGCCAACAGTCCCAGATTCGTTTCGTTGACGAAAGTCCAACGCATTTCATTCGTCATTGGTACTCTTTGTTTTCGTGCACGGATGTCTGCTTGGTTGGGTTGGGGAATTCTACTGAGTGTAAATGTCGATAGAATCAGTGCAGGTAGAAATAATAAGCCCACGGTTGCAGGCATCCAGATTTCCGGCACTTTCCATTCCAGCATTAGATATGCGGCTACTGCTTTTACGGCTCCTGAAGAGACGATTAAGCTAACACATAAAATGGCGCCTAGTGCTTCAGTAAGACGACGCCCCTCTAAATAGCTGAATACTAGTCCCCACACCATTCCAAGTGGGAGGCCATTAAAAAAAAGCATGACAACATTATAAGGAGCGGGGATCAATGCGAATGCTATCAAGGCCAGATGACTGAAAAGAATTAGAATTACCAGTATTCTTCCCCGCTGCAATGGCCGTAACTCTGAGACAACCTTAATCCCGATAATTTTTGAAAACGCATAACCCAGTACTTGGGAAATTATAAGTGCGGTTTTAAAGTCTAGAGTGAAATCCCAGCCGGAAATGTTGGCGTAAGATGCTGCTGCAAAGGGCTTGCGGAAAGCATACATACAAAAATAAGTGAAGAATGCAGCAACTCCGGAAAAGAGTAGCAAGAAAAGCTCACTGTTGAAATCTTCACTGGAATCAGGTTCCTGTTTTTTACCGGTTTTTTCCATTTTTATCGATAGCTGCAATTTGGTCTAGACCAGATTTTAGGTGCTTATGATTGCGTTTTTGTGACAGTCTTTTTTAAGTTCAATAACCATTCCAGATGGTAAAAATTTTTCATTTATATATTCGCAGGGAATATTCACACACCTGTTATACAAACGTCATAGCGGCAATTTAGGATTCTGGTCTAGTCCAGATTTATGTTGATGATCGAGCAAGTTAATTTGTGTCGATAAAAATTTGCCAATCATTTTTTGATGGATACAGGGGAAGTAAAATGATTTATGTCAAATTATTGCCTGCAACGATTACTCTGCTGGTGGGACAAGTAAATTACGCTCATGCACAAGAAAGTAGTAAGCAGAGTGTCCAGGATGATAGCGAAATAGAAGAGATTGTTGTGCTTGGACGAATGTTTGAGACAGAGTTACGTTCCCTGGAGTTACAGAGGGAATCCAACCGGATTGTTAATGTGGTATCGGCAGATGGTATAGGAAAGTTACCGGATCGTAACGCCGCAGAGGCAGTTCAAAGAGTCGCAGGCGTATCTATCGAGCGTGACCAGGGGGAAGGACGGTTTGTCGCTGTGCGTGGCCTCCCGTCCCAATGGAGTTCTTCTAGCCTTAATGGTCATCGTTTGCCATCTGCAGAAGAGGAAACTACCAGCAGGGCTACGGCGTTTGATTTCTTTCCATCGGAGCTGATTGAACGTATTGAGGTCTCTAAGGCTGTTACCGCGGATCAGGAAGGTGACTCTATTGGCGGCAATGTTAATTTTGTGACTCGTACAGCCCCTGAAGAACGCACTTTGGATATATCCCTATCTGGTGGCTATGCGGATAAAGCCGACGGTGATATTAAATCCATGAGCATTCTTTATGGGGATAGAAGTGAAGGTGGTAAATGGGGATTTTTGGCCAATGTAACTGGTTGGAGCAGGGATTGGGCAACAGATAACTACGAGCCTCGCCGTAAAGGGGAGGGAATATATCGATTGGAACTGCGGGATTATACCGGAACCAGAGATACCCTGGGGTTAAACCTTGCTACTGAATACCGATTGGAAGAAGGAGGTAAGATTTTTGCTCGTGGTTTGTATGGGACATTAGAAGATGAGGAGACACATTACAAGCACAGGTTGCGGTTCGATAAAGATAGAATGGAACTTCAGCATATCCACAATACTTTGATAACACGTATGCAAGGTGTTGAAGTTGGTGGAGAGCACTTTTTTGGTGATGATAAGCAGCTGAATTGGAATTTAGCCAGCTATGATAATGAATTCCGCTATGGGAATACACCCAATAAAGATGATCGCTCTTATTTTGTAATGCGTTTTGATCAAACGGAAGTAGGTTATGTTGGTCTGGATGATGATGGGCTGGCTTACAACCAAATCGATGGTGGTACTGACCCAGCAGAAAATATACCCACTCACCTCCCGGATGGTTTTGTAATGGACCCAACCCAGTCCAGCCTATCTTGGGTTGAACTATATAAAGTGTATGTCAACGAAAAGGATAAAGTGGTAGCCACTTTTGACTTTACCTCCCAGTTTTCCAGTGAGCTGGAATTAAAATTCGGAATGAAATATCGGGACAAGGAACGGGTGTCTGAATTCTCCGATGCATTTTACAGTTGGGATGAGGAAAACTATGGGCCTGCCCCAGCTCTCTCTGACTTTACCTTGTCTGATCAGCCTGGCAGAAATGATTTCCTATCAGAGTTGGATATCAACTATGACTCCCAATTCTCTCAGGTTGCTGCAATGTCTCAATTGGAGAATTTTTGGAACCAAAACCGGGATAAATTCATTTTGATTCCCGAAGAATCAGCTCTAGTTGAAAATGGAGGGGCTCTTGGGCGAAATTTTGAGCTAACAGAGAGGCACCTATCGGCTTATGGTATGGGTAATTATGAGCTTTCAGATAGAGCCACTCTTGTAATGGGATTACGACTCACTCAGACACAAACGAAGGTGGAAAGCCAGGTATTTGTTAACGATGAAGCTAATAACGGCTATTTGGTGCCGTTTAATGGTGATAAAGAGTATTTATCCATTCTACCATCGGCACATCTAAAATATGCGCTCACAGAGGATAGCAATATCAGGCTCGCGCTGACCAGAACCTTTGCCAGGCCGGACTTTGGTGACCTGAATCCGGGAGGGTACTATGCCGAGCACGATAATGAGTTTATAGGAGGTAATCCAGATCTTGATCCTACTTACTCTTGGAATCTGGATTTTATGTATGAATACTATTTTAATGACTCCGGGATTTTATCTGCTGGTCTATTTTATAAAGATATTACAGATCCAATTTTTAAGGATGTGAAAGAAGGTGAATATAATGGGGTGTCAGGAGTCGATATTTATAGTCCGGAAAATGGTGAAGATGCGTGGTTGGGGGGATTGGAATTTAATATCGTGCGAAAATTGGATTTCCTCCCTGGATTTCTTTCAAATATTGGGGTGTCGACAAATTTAACCATGATGGATTCAGAAATGCGTGTTCCGGGCTGTGATGGTGCGGTGCCGATTTCCCGTCAGGCTGATTTATTACATAATCTCTCTATCTATTATGATGACGGTGCTTTCTCCATTCGCTTAGCTCAAAACCATAAGGGAGAGTATATTGAAGAGCATGGTGGCAATAAAAATGAAGACCAGTACTACGGTGCTTACACAAGCCTGGATATGAGTGCAAATTATACGATTGGGGACAATTTAGTTATTTTTGCTGAGGCCTTAAACCTTACGAATGAACCTTTAACTTATTATATTGGTAATAAAGATAGGCCAAAGCAAGTTGAGTATTATGGGGTTCGTGGTCAACTGGGTTTTCGCTATAGTTTTTTTTAGCTAATCTTTTATCTTGCACAGGAGAAACATCTCGGTTGTCGTCGAGTTGCTTCTCCCAAAAGCAGTTAAACACCAATTGTAAGCGGGTCGCCGCGTCTGAGTAATGTTTCAATGTCAACACCCTTTGGTAGACTGCCAGTGCTATGAGCTCCTCTAGTTTCCAGTCTTGATCGAATAAATGCATCACTAATCGATTCGTTGCCTGACTGTAAAAGTAGATGAACCTGCATTGCAATCGCCATTTGATCAATAATACTGCGTGCTCTGTATTCAAATTGATCCAAATCAGCAAGCTCTTTTTTTAGTGAATCTATAGCTTTATCGAAGCGGATATCCATACCAATGCTTGTTGCCATCTCATCCAGCCAGTGATTTACGACATTGGGTGTTTTTGTGATGGCACGCAGCACATCAAGAGCCTGGATATTACCGGAACCCTCCCATATGGCATTAATTGGAGCATCGCGGTAGAGTCGTGCAGTGATAAAACTTTCAATAACACCATTTCCACCGAGGCATTCCATCGCCTCATAGGCATGATGCGGGCTGCGCTTACAAATCCAGTACTTACCCACAGCTGCTCCCAGTCTTAGGAGCATTTGTTCGTGTTCTTGATCTTCATGATCCATAGCTCGGGCCATGCGCATGGTCAAGGCCACTGACCCTTCAACTTCTAATTGCAGGTCTGCCAGGACATTTTGCATTAGGGCTTGATCAATTAGCTTTTTTCCAAAGGCTTCTCTATGGGATGCATGGTATATCGCTTGCAATATGGCTTGGCGTTGGCCCCCAGAGGAACCGACCATACAATCAAAACGAGTTATCGCGACCATCTTGATAATTGCATTGACTCCCCGACCTTCTTCACCCAAGAGCCATCCTAAGGCACCTCGCATCTCCACTTCGGAAGAGGCATTGGATACATTGCCAGATTTCACTTTGAGCCTTTGGATTTCTAATGGGTTTTTACTTCCATCCGGACGCCATCGGGGAACCAAAAAACAAGAAAGCCCGCCCGGTGCCTGAGCCAGAATTAGAAAACCGTCACACATAGGAGCAGACATAAACCATTTATGCCCAAGTAGCTCATAAGTTCCGTCATCCATGGGGATTGCACTGGTTGTGTTGGCACGTACATCTGACCCCCCTTGTTTCTCTGTCATACCCATACCGATAGTCAGAGAGTGTTTTTCATAGTAGGGGCGATTACTGCCATCGTAGCCCCGGCTAAGAATTTTAGGGATCCACTCCTTGGCGATTGATGGGTTTAATTTTATCGAAGGAAGAGAGGCAAAAGTCATCGTGATTGGGCACCCATGACCCGCCTCAAGTTGACAATGCAGATAGTTCTTTGCCGCTCGAGCAACATTGGCACCGCTACAAGGATGACTCCAGGGGGAGCTGTGTAGTCCTTCTGATAAGGCAAGCTGCATAAGTTGATGGTAAGAAGGATGATAGCGAACTAAGTCTATACGGTTTCCGATTCGGTCATGACTTTCAAATATGGGTTTAAACTCATTGGCAGCATAACCCCGTTCAATCATTTCTGGTCTTCCACAAACCTCGCCATAGCGTTGTAGATCATTTTCGGCCCAATGTCCGCCATTAAGGTGTACCGAATCGAGTAGAGCCTGATCGCCGGCATACAGGTTGTGCCCTGAGAGAGGGGAAGTCTGATTCTTTACCGTATGAGTGGTTGCATGGGCAGAGGGGTGAAGGTGATCGCTCATGATCAGGGCCTCAATGGTTAACATAGTTATATGTTCTTTGATTCATCTACTTGTACCAAAACACCAAACAGGTACCAAGAGACATGGTGATAGCGTACCAATACAAAATCATAAAGTAGTCCCACCCTGATTACTATTTGCGCACTCATTAAATCTATTACGCACTATAAAAATATTTAATAAGTATAATTTATAGGGTTTCTTTGGATAGGTTATCCAAAATAATATTACTTTCATGAAAGAGAGTGTATTTATTATTTTAGTGTGATTGATTAGCTAAATTTTAATTTTTGTTGCTACTTGGCTTTTTGTGCCGTTTATAGGTTTTTAACTTTTCTAGGTATGCTTTTTTTCATGCTAATATTTAAAATAAATCCATTAATTTTGTGGGTTAGTGCAAATTTATTACTGTTTTTTAAACGCTTTATTTTTTTTTAAGTTTAGACAAAAGGATGTTTCTAGTTGGTTACTTAATAATCGTCTTTAATACCTTTGTATGAAAAAATGACATTTGTAATAATCGCTGGCACACTTAAGATTGAATTTTTGTTATCTGTATCACTTACTGTTGCAGTGTGTTGGTTGATCGAATAGATTTAGCTCTCAATATCGAGAATGTGGATAGAAAATAATAAAAAAGTAAGAAGTCATTAGATAAAATCTTAAAGAGATTGCATATTGGGGGAACCCAGATGAATTTGCATAAGGAATATGCACGCCTCAAAGTTGTTTCGCAGGATCATGTTTGTAAGGGTCCCGCTGTTACCTTCTTAACCTCATCAGTCAACTTGCAGAGTTCAATTTTTGCAGGGCATATTGAAGAGGAGTTTAAAACCAGATGCTCCATTGTTCAGCGAGTCCCATCTTTTTCACTTGATGGAGTTAAGGCTGATTATCTCTTGCTCGACTGTGTTGGGCTCTTTAAAGCGGATCTTGATCAGTTATTACGTGATATTCATGCTTCTACTAACTCGCCTGGCATTATTCTCTTAAATGTTGACGACCCTAATGAGTTTGACTTTGTCTTACACTGGGAGAAGGTCCTAGGATTGATGCCGGCAAAATGTGAGCCCGGGGTTATTATGGAGCGATTAGGTAAGATATTCCTGGGGGAATATTGGTTCCCTAGAGATGTTCTGCATAACTTTTTAAGGCAGCATAGACGTCCTAAAAGATGGATGGATTCTAGCGCAAACCTTACACAAAGAGAAAGACAGATATTGGAGCTTATTTGTGAGTGTAGAACCAATGCAGATATTGCGGAGGTACTATGTGTCAGTGAGCATACCGTTAAAAGTCACCTATACAAGGTTTATAAAAAGATTGGTTGCAAAAACAGATTGGAGGCAAGTAGTTGGGCGAGTCAAAATCTGTGAAATTAAAAATTCTTTTTTTTTCTATTTGGTTTATTTCTAGTACAGTTATTTCCCAGGAGTCAGAGTTTACTCAGAGCGAAGAGTCAATCCTTACCGGTTTGGTGATTGATAACACAGTAAGCGGCATAGGGCATGAGTTCGCACGCTCTTTATCGTTGTATATTACATCCAACTTGACTGACTTTGATTATAACCTGACTGTGTATGAAAGGCCTTCTGCGCGGTGGGGTAGTGTTGTGTGGGTAAATTATGAGAATAAGCAGGTGTTCAGGACTGTTATTTACCCAGGCAGAAGACGTTTTGGGCAGATAGTTGAGCAAGCTGTTGCTCAAATCAATAATAATGTACGACAGCAAAGGCTGCAGCAGTTATTTTCACAAAACTTGGACTTGGCCGGGGAGGAATTATAGTGAGGTTGTATGCTTTATTGGTTTTATCTTTCTTTTCTGTCTCTGCCTATTCGACAGAGCTAATTTACACTCCAGTAAATCCATCCTTCGGAGGTAATCCATTAAATGGTAATTATTTGTTAAATAATGCCAGCGCTCAAAATAGTAAAAAAGATCCTAAAGCTGGTAAGTCACCATACTCTGATTCATCTTCACTTGACAGGTTTACGGATACACTAGAATCCAGATTGTTGTCTCAGTTGCTCACAGATGTTGGAGATGGAAATGATGGTACTCTCGTAACCGATGACTTTATCGTTAACATACTTGATGTAGATGGTACCCTAACTATAACTATTACAGATGCTGTCACAGGAGAGCTTTCTGAGATCGTAGTCGTTGGCCTAAATCCTGGTAACTGATTTAATTGGTCAATAGATTGTTTGTTCTTTAGGGTGGTGGTGATGGTGGTTAGAATAATAGTTATATTTTTGGTTTTTATTTTAAGTGGTTGTAGTTTCTTTCAAAATGCAGGAGAGGCGTTGTTTGGCCCAGGGCATCAAAAAGCCACTTTGACGGATCGAATGAGTACTTATGCAGATCTTTTGAATTTGCCCTTACCGAGGGGGAAGATCGTAGTAGCGGTTTATGGGTTTAGTGATCAAACTGGCCAGTACAGGCCGGCACCGTCTAGCTCTTTTTCTACTGCAGTAACACAAGGTGCTGCCTCTATGCTCGTACAAGTACTCAACGAGTCAGGTTGGTTTGTTACTCTTGAACGTGAAGGGCTGCAAAACCTGCTTACTGAGAGAAAAATCATACGAGCAGCAATCAAAGAGCAAGAAACTCCCCAACCCTTTGAGCTCCCCTCCCTGATGTCAGCAAATATAATGTTGGAGGGCGGTATAGTCGCTTATGATACCAATATCAAAACCGGCGGAGCCGGTGCGCGTTATTTTGGTATTGGACTTTCTGAGCAATATCGAGTAGACGAAGTGACCGTGAATTTGCGTGCGGTCGATGTTAGAACTGGAAGGGTTTTAAATAGCGTTTTAACCAGTAAGAAAATTCTATCAAGGCAGATTCAGGGAGACGTTTATACATTTGTTGAGTATAAGCGTTTGTTAGAGATTGAGGCTGGAATGACGACCAATGATCCGGCTCAACTTTGTGTGCTTTCTGCGATTGAATCTGCAGTTATTCACCTTATTGCCAATGGTGTGACGAATAATATTTGGGCAATGCAGGATGTCAATGAATTCCCAGCATCTGTATTGAGTGAATATGCGGATGCAACTGTGAAAATTCTTTAGAATAATTTTTTTATTAAATATTCTGACTAATTTCTTTGTCTTGCAATGGTTGCTAGCTGCTCACATTTTTGTGTGGGCGGTTTTTCTTGTTGAATCTTTGTGTAAGTTTGTGTAATTTAGTAAATCTACTTGTCGATATCTTACATCTTCGTATTAAATCAACTTTCTAGAAAGGCTTTCATACAAAAGTCTTAAATATTTATTGTTTTCCCACCCCAAAAAATATTCTTTTTTCTGATTTATTGTTTTCGCTTAAATTCCTATAGTGGTCCTCGATGAGCGGAATGGCTCTCTCTTTAATTAACCTTGAGGAGAATTTTGGTGGGCGTTATCAAAGTGAGCCTATGTGGTTTATTTTTACTCCTTACCTGTATTAACTCTGTCTGGGCTGGTGACTTAGATGACCATGATGAGCTGTTTTCTGGTCAGGGAAAGCTGGATCTCATGTTGCAACGGGATGAGTCTATTACTGGTCAGTTAGCTGAGGTCGTTCAGACAGGGGAATATAATTTTGCAGAAGTTTCTCAGTTTGGGCAGTTCAACCAAGTTTTTTTGGTTCAGGATGGCTATTCGAATGAAGCAGCAATTCAGCAGGCTGGGGAATATAACTATGCTGCAATTTCCCAGTCTGGAGCTTATAACCAAGCTACCGCTATACAAAATGGTTTAGATAATATTGCTCTAATAAATCAAGTGGGCAATGGAAACTCAGCCAACATCATCCAAAACGGAGATGGGCTCTTTGGATTTGTCGCGCAGTTCGGTGACAACCATGCGGTGCAGGTCGTTCAGCACGATTAAAGCACTGCTTTCTTTTTGTTTGTATTTGTTTACTTAGTCTGATGGAGAAACATAAATGAAAAAGCTTTCACTTGCTGCTGCGATTGCAATGCTTGTTGGTGCTGGTCACGCAATGGCCGATGCTAATTATGGTGATCAACTGCAGGTTGGAAATGACAACGCTGCTGATATCTATCAAATGGGCGAGTCCACTAATAATGCGGCTTATCAGTGGCAGGAAGGTAATGACAACCGTGCTTACGCAAGTCAATCCACCGCCGATGCGAACTATATCGACCAGACTCAGGTAGGTAACCGTAACTACTCTGAAACCACGCAATTCGATCAAAACAGCTCCCAAGCCTATTCCTATCAGCAGGGAGAGGGTAACTGGGGAGTTGTTCATCAGTGGGGCGGTAATGGCAATGCAGCTTATGCTACTCAAATGGGTAGTGAAAATACTATGCATCTAGATCAGTACCGCTCAGATGGTGGTGAGGCTAATTACAATACCCTTGATGCGGTTCAGGAGGGTAATGACAATATGGCTGCCCTGCAGCAGGACGGAGATAGTAACCTGTTTGTCAGCACTCAGTCTGGTGATGGAAACAGCGTTTGGAGCAGCACCTGGATGAGCTCTGATGAAGGCTTCGTAGGAGGCCAAGTTGGTGAAGGTAACGTCGGTTTTGTTTATCAAGGCGGTGTTGAAAATACTTCTAACTTGGTGCAGTCAGGTGACTTCAACTATCTGAATATGTCCCAGGATGGGGCCAATAACTTCAATACTATTGCTCAGAATGGCACTGGTAACTCTAGTGTTACTGGTCAGTATGGTGATGCCAACACCATGACCGTTACGCAGAATGACCTCAACAATATTGGCGATATGTACCAATACGGCAATGATAATGCTGCAATTCTGCAACAAACGGGTGATCATAACGAAGCTGAATTCTCTCAGTTTGGGGATCTCAATACAGCTAATATTGATCAGCTGGGAAGTGCCAACTTCACTTATGGCCATAGCGAAGGTATGGCCAACACAGTTGATGTTGACCAGAGCGGTGAGCTGAACTTGGCTGAGATCCATCAGGACATGGGTGAGTTTAACCTGATGGTTGTATCTCAGGATGGCTTTGAGCACGGTGCTCACCTGGGACAGTCTGGTAGCGAGAACACTACCTATGTAACTCAGGCTGGCAATTTCAATATGGCCAGTGTGCACCAGGTCGGCAACAGCAATATGGCTACAGTTTCTCAAAACTAATACGCCTATAATGACTATTGTCTAAACCCTCCTCGTTTCGGGGGGGGGTTTATTAGCGGCGTTTAAAAGAATCCGATTGCTTGGGCTAACTTTCTAAACGCTTTTCTGTCCACTCAAATTAAGCGTGAGTTCCATAAGGCCATTCCATGGGGACTGGTGAGTGTTGCCACCTTTGATCGCCGAATCCACGGCTCTGGCTTTTAAAAGAAGAGCCTCCAGTATATTTGGAGTTAGACGGTTTAAGGCATTTTGTACAAGTGGTTGGCGTTTTTGGATGCGAACTAAACGTGCTAGTTGCTGGCCCTGATTGAGTTTCTCCATTAGTTCCAGTAATGAGCGCATCTCTCTTGTTAGGGCCCAGAGCACCACAGGTGGCTCAATACCTTCCGAGCGTAAGCCTTGTAGCGTTTTGATCGCTTTCTCGGCTTCTCCTGCCAAAGCTCTGTCAATTAAATCGAAAACACTGTATCGCGCAGAGCTGGTTACACTTTGCTCTAACAGTTCGACCGTTATTGTCCCGTCACTATTTAAAAGTTTGAGCTTTTCGATTTCTTGGCTTGCTGCGAGCAGATTACCCTCTACTCTTTCGGCGAGAATACGTATAGCTTCTTTCTCAGCAGATAACCCTGCGGCATTGATCCTTTGGTTGATCCAGTGTGGCATTTCCTGGGCGCTAACAGGCCAAATTTGTACGAGAGCACCATGCTGCTCAAGTGTTTTAACCCATTTGCTATTGAGTTGTGATTTGTCCAGCTTGGGCAAAACCAGCAGTAGTATCAAATCCTGACTGGCGAGAGCGGCAAATTCCTGTAAGGCTTTACTGCCTTTATCCCCTGGTTTTCCACTGGGAGCGCGTACCTCGATAAGCTTCCTCTCTGCAAAAAGAGACATATTTCCGGCTGAGGCAAGTAATAAACCCCAGTCGAAATTATGCTCTGCATGTAGAAGTTCCCGCTCAGCGAAACCATTCTGCCTCGCTGCCGCACGTATTTGGTCGCAAGATTCCTGAACCAGGAGTGGTTCATCGCCTGAGATAATATAAACCGGCGCAAGCCCTTTCCGTAATTGCTGGGGAAGCTGTTGGGGATTAATACGCATGACAGAACTACCTAGTAGCTCTTATCTTGCAAGGGGGCATTGACATCGATACGGCGCAAACGGTTGATCATTCGGCTAATCAACTCGCGGCGCATTTCCGCGCGTAAGAGGCGTTCCTCTTCTCCCTTGCTGACTATTTCTGAGACGTTCCACTCCAATGATCTATAGACATCGGCCTGAGCTTTATTTAGCAGTACTTCGCCACTGTGTGTACGCACGCTATAAATCGCGCTGGTGATCAACTCGTACTCAGAAGCCCGTCCTTCAGAATCCACGGCGACAGTTAATTTTCGTTCTATTTCTTTATGAATGGTGAGTAGGTAGTCCGCTTCAATAGGGGATGGAGCAACAGGGACCCCGCCGTTTTCCAGAAGACGGCTAATTTCATCGGCAATATCACTACGAGGGTTCTCACTCGATATGTAAATAGTACTGCCTGGAGGAAAGTTTTTTGGCGCTCCCCGCAGGTGCCAACCGCAACTGGCGATGGCCACAAGGGTAACTAGCAGGACGATACGACGTGCAAATGTTTTCATAAACTACCTGGCTATAGTGCCAGCAAATAAAGGGTTTGCAGATATGGGCCGGGAGCATAATGCTCCCGGCTATTGGTTGGATATAACTGCGCAGTAATTTTTACTTCGCGACAATATTTACCAGTTTGCCTGGCACAACGATGACTTTGCGTACGGTGGCATCGCCAATAAATTTCTGGACGTTTTCGTCGGCTAGGGCGAGTTTTTCCAAGCCCTCTTTGTCCGCATCAGCAGGCGCATCCAGCTTTGCACGTACTTTGCCATTGACTTGAACGACCAAAGTAATTGAGGTACGCACCAGAGCCTTTTCATCTACTACTGGCCAGGGAGCATCAATTAAGGTGTTGTTATTGCCCAGGATTTGCCACAGTTGGTGGCAAATATGCGGAGTTACCGGAGCCAGTAGTAAGACAGCTGCCTGTAGAGCCTCTCTCTCCACTGCCAGCCCCTGCTCATTACTGCGATCCGCCAGTTTACCAACCTCATTGAGAAGCTCCATCACTGCGGCAATAGCCGTGTTGAAGGTTTGACGGCGTCCGTAGTCGTCGCCAACCTTCTGAATTGTCTCGTGGGTTTTTCGGCGTAATTGTTGTTGCTGGTCGCTCAAAGACTGTTGGTCAATCTGAGCGCTGCTAGTGCTTACAGCAGCATGTGCATGTACAGTTTTCCAGAGTTTTCGCAGGAAGCGGCTGGCTCCCTCCACGCCGGCATCGTGCCACTCCAAAGTTTGCTCGGGCGGAGCTGCAAACATTGTGAACAGGCGTACAGTATCGGCACCGTATTCTTTAACAGCAGCATGGGGATCGATGCCATTGTTTTTTGACTTGGACATCTTCACAACGCCACCGGCAATTACTTCTTCACCTGTTGCGCGCTCAACTGCCTTGATGGGTTTTCCTTTCTCATCCCGCTCGACATCAACATCGGCGGGGTTGATCCAGGTTTTATGGCCGTTTTCTTCCTTGTAGAAGGATTCAGCCAACACCATGCCCTGGCACAAAAGCTGCTTGAAGGGTTCATCGCTGTTGACCAAGCCCTCATCCCGCATCAATTTGTGGAAAAAGCGCGCGTAGAGAAGGTGCAGGATGGCGTGCTCAATACCACCTACATATTGGTCGACAGGTAGCCAGTAGTTGGCGCGATCGGGGTCGAGCATGCCCTCTTCGAAGTCTGGGCAGGTATAGCGAGCGTAGTACCAGCTGGACTCCATAAAAGTGTCAAAAGTGTCGGTCTCACGCTCGACCGGCGTACCATTGAGTTCGTCTTTGCGCCACTCGGGATCGGCTTTAATGGGGGACTGAACACCGTCCAGCTCCACATCTTCCGGCAGTAAAATAGGGAGTTTCTCGGCGGGCACCGGGATTTCTCCACCATCTGCGAGGTTGAACATGGGGATAGGGGCACCCCAGTAGCGCTGGCGGGATACACCCCAATCGCGCAGGCGATAATTGGTGGTCACACGGCCTTTGTCTGCTGCTATTAAAACTTCGGAAATCGCGGTAAAGGCACCATCAAAATCCAGACCATCAAAATTGCCGGAGTTCACCAGTTTGCCTTTTTCGGTGAAGGCTTCTTTGTTGAGATCGATTTCCTGGCCATCGGCGGGCGCTATGACTTGAGTCAAAGGCAACTGATACTTGTGTGCGAACTCCCAGTCGCGTTGATCGTGGGCGGGTACTGCCATCACCGCGCCAGAGCCATAATCCATCAGAACATAGTTGGCTACCCAGACAGAGACTTCCTCCCCGCTGATGGGATGAATGGCCTTGAGACCGGTGTCCATGCCTCTCTTGTCCATTGTGGCCATATCGGCTTCAGACAGAGATTGCTTTTTGCACTCAGAGATAAATATTTTCAGTTCGGGGTTAGTCTCTGCTAACTCCAGAGCGATTGGGTGTTCAGCGGCGAGGGATACATAGGTGACGCCCATCAGGGTGTCTGGGCGGGTGGTGTAAACATCGAAGTGATCCATACCAGCCACAGTGGTGGGCAGGCTAAAGCTCAGCTCCACACCTCGGCTCTTGCCGATCCAGTTGCGCTGCATGGTGCGCACCTGCTCGGGCCACTCCGGTAGCTTATCCAGGTCCTTGAGCAGCTCTTCTGCGTAGTCAGTGATCTTGATAAACCACTGGGCCAGCTCGCGCCTCTCCACGGTAGTGCCGCAGCGCCAACAGGCACCATCTTCAACCTGCTCGTTGGCGAGCACGGTCTGGTCATTGGGGCACCAGTTCACCGCGGAGTTTTTCTTGTAGACCAGACCCTTTTCATAGAGACGGGTGAAGAACCATTGCTCCCAGCGATAATAGGATGGCTGGCAGGTGGCTAGCTCGCGGGACCAGTCGAAGCCAAATCCGAGAGCTTTCAGTTGCCCCTTCATATAATCAATATTGGCGTAGGTCCATTTTGCTGGCGCGGTTTTATTCTGGATCGCAGCATTTTCAGCCGGTAAGCCGAAGGCATCCCAGCCCATGGGGTGCAGGACATTCTTACCCTGCATACGCTGATAGCGGGAAATAACATCGGTAATGGTGTAATTGCGCACATGGCCCATGTGCAGCTTGCCGCTGGGGTAGGGGAACATGGATAGGCAGTAGAACTTTTCCCTGCCGGTATCTTCCTTTACCTCAAAGCTTTTCTCTGCCTCCCAGAATTCCTGGGCGGAAGCTTCGACTGCGGAGGGGTTGTACTGCTCTTCCATCGATTGGGGACCTATACTCTGTGATCAAATTTTGCGGGGAAACTTTTCAGTGTTTTAGTGGAAGCAGCTCTGGATCGACAAGCAAAAGGATTGATTGCGATCAAGGACTGCCCCCAGAGCATCTTTTAGGATGCGTAAACGCGAGATTATAGGAGGGATACCGTGACGAAGGAACCGAAGTTACCGCCGAAGGACGATCTGGCCGATGAGTTTCGTGAAGACCTGGAGGATTTGATTGAGGGAGAGCTGGCAGTTGAGGACCTGACCGCAAATAAGGTCGCTTTTCTTCGCGCCTGGTTAAAAGATGATCTGCATCGAGCCGGGGATTATATGCGCGGTCTGGGAGGGGAGCTGATTACTCTGGAAGAGCGCGGGGGTGACTGGTTGCTGAACGCAGCGGACCCGACAGAAACGGCTTGGCCCAATCTTATGCGTTGTATCCGTGAAGGCAAACCCTGGGCCCTTGCGGGTGAGATAGTGGGGGCCGATGAGGAACTGCAATGTCTGGGGTGTGGTTATCTCGCTCAGCCGCCGGAGAATAGTCAAATTACACCCTGTCACCGCTGTGGCTATGGTTGCTTCAGGCAAATAGAAGGCGGCCTTGAGTATTGATTGAGCTGTATAAAATAGCGGTCAATTTGTTGATGCCACCACTGGCGCCAATGCTGGGGCTGCTGGCGGCATTCTTGATACGCTTTTTTCCTGAAGGCTCTTTGCTGGAGAAATTGTCTCTGCCATTGGCGATCCTCTCATTTTGTCTGCTCTGGCTTAGTGCTACTCCGGCTTTTTCAAGCTGGATCGGTAAGCGCTTGGGCGTTGTAGCAGATTTACCTGATACAGAGGCAGCTCCAAGGGCTGTGGTGATCCTCGGAGGCGGTGTTTACAGGGATAATCAGCAAGGCTATGAGTACCTATCTGCGTCCAGTTTGGAGAGGGTGATCTGGGCAGCAAAGCATGTCCCAAGGGATATGCCAATCCTGGTGTCCGGCGGCCGTGTTTCACCGGATGAGCATGTCTCTGAGGCAGAGTTGATGGCGAAAATGTTGGATGAGATGTCCCGCCCGGTGAGTTGGCGCGAAGCTTGCAGTCGAACTACCGCAGAGAACGCGGTAAATAGCGCGGAGATATTGCGCAATTCAGGTGTGGGAACTATTGTGCTCGCCACTCACTGGTGGCACATGCCCAGGGCTGCGGCAGTTTTTACCCGCGCAGGCCTAAAGGTACAGCCTTTATCAGTGGGCAGTGCTTCTGAGTTAGAGTCAAGGGAAAAGGGTGGGGTCTTAAATTGGGTTCCCAGTGCTGAGGCGCTGCTGCGGACTCAGGCCTATTGGCGGGAACTATTGGCACAAGCCTGGTATCAATATCGACCACTGCCACAGGCCAAAAAGTGCTGAGGAACTTTTGTGATGCGGTGCTCTCAGATACTTATCAGGCATGAGGGAATAGGCGTCGGCGAGGGATTGCATCTGTTTTTTGAAAGCTGGTTGTACTAGGTAATGGACGACTGGCGCCACAGATCTCACCCGCTAATTACTACTTACATTGGAGTAGCGACTGTGGATAACAACCATAACAATAAACGAGATAACCTTATGATGAAGGGCATCCCGGTTTCCTTCACTCCCATCCAATTGCACAACCGACTCAACCGGGCTGTTTGGATCGGCTTCAAGCGTGTGGACCAGGATGGCCGAATTCTGTTTTTCCTATGTGGCGGTGCTGAGAGCGGGGCCCATTTGAATAAAAATTTCGAGACATTTGCGGGGCAAATTGTCCGTGAGTTCGGTTTAGATCCTGCAGAAGTGGAATTCATCGAGCTGCGGGTAAATGCAGAGGAGTCCCAGTGGTATCGCTGGCACGCGCACTGGGTTGGCTCAGCCCCTATGGGTAGTCACGGGGATTTAGTCACCAGTGAATCCAGTCGGCGTTATTTAATGCAGGCCCTGGAGAGTAGCGTGGTTGCTGCTTAAGCAGCATAGCCTGATCCAGCCAATAAAAGTGCCCAGGAATCAGACACTTACCTTATTACTAGCATTGTCTTTAGCTAGCAGGTCGGCTAGTGCTTGTTCCAGGGTAGGAAACTGGAAACTGTAGCCGCTGTTTAAGGCGGCTCGGGGCTCCACTCTTTCGCTGGCAAGGAGTAGCTCTTCTGCCATTTCCCCGAACAGGGTTTTCAGCAGCCAGGCTGGAGAACGGAAAAAGCAGGGGCGGTGTAGCTGTTTTGCCAATAAGCGGCTGAAGCTGTTATTGGTAACTGCTTCTGGAGCACTGGCGTTAAAAGGGGTGCATAGGTGTTGGTCAATAGCGTGAAGTATCAATCCGACTTCGTCGTCTTCGTGAATCCAGCTCATCCAGTGTTCGCCAGAACCCATTGGTCCACCAAGCCCCAGGCGAAATGCCGGTAGCATTTTGGGAAGTGCTCCCCCTCGGTTGGAGAGCACAATAGCGGTGCGTATGATTCCGACGCACATTCCGGCCCTTTGTAGTGGCAGTGTGGCCGCTTCCCAGTCACGGCACAGTTGTGCGGAAAACCCTCCGCCAGCAGGGCTGTCCTCCTTGAGCAGTTCGCCGCCACGGTCTCCGTAGTATCCAATAGCAGATCCTGAGAGAAAGTAATTGGGGCGTTCTCTTTGGGCGAGTGTCCAGCGTACTAGCCGTTCGGTAGTATTCAGGCGTGAGTTGCGAATTTCGGCACGGCGTTTCTCGGTCCAGCGAGAGGAAATGGGTTCCCCTGCCAGATTGACAACAACATCTACCCGCTCTTGCACCTCTTCAGGAGCGCTGGCGGCATTGACAGACTCTCCGCAGAGTTGGTGTATCTTATCCGGATGGCGACTAAGTACTGTCAGTGTGTCGCCACGAGCGAGCCAGCGTTGGCAAAAGAGTCTACCGATCAAACCGGTGCCACCACTGATTAAGCAATGCATAGACTGCCCATCCCCGCCATAATTTCACAGGTAAATTGCATGCAGCATAGCAGTCATCTGCACATGCGGGGTGTCTCGGCGGCGCACTTTAGAGTGATCAGTGGCAGGTCATTACTATTCGGTCACTCCCCCGGTCATTGGCTTGGCAGCGCTGTTCTTTCGCTTGCGATTGAGAATTACAGCTAGCGCCAACATTGGTAGTGCCAGGGCAAATACTGAGAAAATTCCGGCAAGCATAAATGGTGTTGAGCCGCGCATCGCACGTATGTCACCGCTCATATTGGCTTGCTCAAATTGTGGCAGCTGCTCAATGATAAGTCCGCGGGGATCGACAATCGCGGTTACACCGGTATTGGTGCCGCGGACTAAATAGCGACCGGTTTCCAGTGCGCGCATTTGCGCCATTTGCATATGCTGCAACGGCCCTATGGATTCACCGAACCAGGCATCATTACTGATGGTCAGGAGTACCTGGGAGGTGAGAGCGCTATCCGCCACTAGGCGAGGGTAGACAATTTCATAGCAGATTAGTGGAGCCCAACGTGCTCCTGCAGCATTCAGTGGCCCCTGTTGGTCGGGTCCGGAGCGAATAAAGGAGGTGGGTAAATTGAAGAATTCGATAGTGCCTCGAATCAGCTCCTCCAGTGGGACATACTCACCAAAAGGTACCAGGTGACGCTTATGGTAAACACTGGGGCTGCGGCCAAAGACCGCTGCGGAGTTGTGGACTTTGCGAGAGTTATCCACAGGGCTGTGGGTGTCGTAGAGAATTCCGCTGATAAGATCAATGCCGGTTTTCTCTGCATTGCGTTGCAGAGCCTGCATTAGGTTCGGAGCCTGGCCGTAAAACATGGGTAGCGCTGCTTCAGGCCAGATTATAACGTCGACATCACGCTCGCTCAGGGTGCGGGTACCCTCCTGATAGCGGCTAATAGTCTCGCCGCGAAACTCCGGCAGCCACTTTTTCTCCTGGGGAATATTAGCCTGTACCAGTCCAACGGTGATGATGCCTCCCTCTGCCTGAGTCCACTGTATATTGGCCAGGGCAGCACCGAGGGGCCAGGGTACGATTGCTGCTCCAATCAGTACAATATGGGCCGGTCGCTTGAGGGGGGACAAGCGGCCACTGGCAGCCAGTGCGATGACCGCACCGGAGAGGGCCAGAAAAAGTCCAATTCCGTAGACACTCACCACCGGAGCCCAACCAGATAGCCAGGTCTCCAAGTGGGCATAGCCGGCGAACAGCCAGGGAAAGCCAGTGAACATCCAGCTGCGGAACCACTCACTGATAAACCAGAGTGCGGCAAAGGCGAGGGCGAAGCTAAATTTGTTGGCGGTAAAGCGACCGAGGAAATAGAACGGTGCTGCAAGCAGCGCCGCCATCAGCGCGACGAAGCTGGCGGTGAGTGCGAATCCTAGCGGCGGCGAAGAATTGCCAAAATTGGTAATTGAGACATAGACCCAAGAGCCACCAGTGGCGTAAAGGCCTAGCCCATAACAGAAAGCTAGCCAGAGGCTGGTGCGCCCACGTAGCGGCTTGCCGCGAGAGGCAAACAGGAATAGCCCGGCAAAAAGCGCCAGAGAAAGTAGGCCGCACAACCAATAGTTGAAAGGGGCCAGGGAGAGCGTCATTAGCCCGCCGGCAGCTGCACCAGCGGCAGGTAAAAGTAATCTTCGCATAGACTCGCTTAATCGGTAGCCGCCGTTGCGGCTGCATCCTACCCGAGAAAATCTTGGCTAGAGCCCCAGAGGGGGCTTAGCTCAATCTTCATCGGGTGGTTTACGCATATGGGCCACGCGCAGCAGGTGGATTTGCCGGCTGTCCGCGTAGAGCACCCGGAAGAGGAAGTCTCCCAGGCGGGTGACTTCATCGCGACCGGGCAAGTGGCCGAAAGACTGCATAATCAGACCACCAACCGTGTCGAATTCTTCATCGCTGAATTCAGATTTAAAAAATTCATTGAACTCTTCAATCGGCGTGAGAGCTTTGACTATATAGTCATTTTCTCCCACCCGGCGGATAAAGCTATCTGCCTCTTCCTCATCGGTTTCGTCTTCGATCTCACCGACAATTTCTTCGAGGATGTCCTCAATGGTCACTACGCCGGAAACGCCGCCATATTCGTCGATAACGATGGCCATGTGGTAGCGGTTTTCACGGAACTCTCGCAGGAGAATGTTGAGGCGCTTACTTTCAGGGATGATATTGGCTGGGCGAATAATATCTTCGAGTTGAAATTCGCCGACGCCCTTGAGGAGCAGGGGGAGCAGGTCTTTGGCTAGCAGTATTCCGCGGATATCGTCGATACTCTCGCCGACGACAGGAAAGCGTGAATGGCCTGACTCGATAATCTTGGGGAGAAACGTTTCCGGCTTGTCCTGTAGCCCTACAACCACCATCTGCGAGCGAGGGATCATTATCTCCCGAACCTGCTGGTTGGATACGTCCAGGGCGCCCTCGATGATGGACAGGGCCTCGGCGTCAACCAGCTGATTTTCAGCGGCGTCTTTGATGATGTCCAATAGTTCATCGCGGGACTTGGGTTCGGCAGAAAATGCACCAAACAATCTTTCCAGCCAGTTCTTTTCACTCGACCTGGCTTTGCTGGAAGAGTGACTACTTGGGGGCTCGTCAGTGGTCATGGAAGTGGCCATGCTCCGAATATCTCTCGTCTATTTCAATCAGTAATCGTTAGTGGGTAGATCCATTTCAACCCTCGTTATCCCGCCTCATCGAGAGGGGTGTAGGGGTCCGCAAAGCCGAGATGGGTCATTAGGCCAGTCTCTAGCCTTTCCATGATTTCCGCATCGCTGTCTTTGATATGGTCATAACCCAGAAGGTGCAGTGTGCCATGGACTAGCATATGTGCCCAGTGCGCCTCAGTCGTTTTGTTCTGTTGCTCCGCTTCCTTCTCCACAACGGGAGCACAAATTACCAAGTCTCCTAATAGTGGGAGGTTCAGCTCTGCGGGAAAGTCTGCTTGGAAGGACAGGACATTGGTCGGCTTATCTTTGCCGCGATATTGCGCGTTGAGCGCTTGGCTCTCCTCTTCGTCGACGATTCGAACTGCCAGTTCGGCCTCATCTTTTCGGCCGGACAGAGCGTTAATGACCCAGGTGCGGATCTTTTCATCGGAGGGTAGGTTTGTGCAGTGGCTAGCCCGCTGCACATCAAGGGTTAAATCAATCATAACTCTGTGGAGGAACCTCAGGCGGCATTCTCGTCGGCTTTGTTGCTGACACTGGCATCCCGCTCAGCCTCGTGGATATCGTAGGCTTCGACAATACGTTGTACGAGAGGGTGGCGGACAACATCCTTGGCGCCGAAATGGGTAAAGCTGATGCCGTTGACCTTGCTCAGGACTTCCACCGCGTGACGCAGCCCCGAGGCCTGTCCTCGTGGCAGGTCCACCTGGCTCGGGTCTCCGGTAATCACTGCAGTGGAGCCGAAACCGATCCGGGTCAGGAACATTTTCATCTGCTCGCGGGTGGTGTTTTGGCTTTCATCGAGAATGACAAAGGCGTTGTTGAGGGTGCGCCCACGCATATAGGCCAGGGGGGCTACCTCGATCACATTGCGCTCAATGAGTTTGCCCACTGTTTCAAAGCCGAGCATTTCATAGAGTGCGTCGTACAGCGGTCGTAGGTAGGGGTCTACCTTCTGACTCAGGTCACCGGGGAGAAAGCCGAGCTTTTCGCCTGCTTCTACCGCCGGGCGCACTAGTAAGATACGCTCCACTTGGTCTTTGAGCAGGGCCTCGACCGCACAGGCTACTGCGAGGTAGGTCTTGCCGGTACCCGCTGGGCCAATACCGAAATTGATATCGTTACTCTGAACCGCATGCACATACTTGCGCTGATTCAAACCTCGGGGACGCACAGAGCATTTCTTAGTACGAATCAATACCACCTGGTCTGCTTCAGTGGATTCGCCCTTCTCTCCCTTGTGGAGAAGCTCCTCTACACCGGCTTGTTGCAAGGCTAAGTGGATCTCATCGGGGGTTAGTTGATCCCGAGAGTCAGTCTCCTTGTACAGGAAGCTAAGTAATTCACAGGCAGCCTTGGCTTTTTTAGCTTCACCGTAGACGGCGAACTGATTGCCGCGATTGCGGATCTCAATATCCAGTCGCTGTTCTATTTGGCGCAGATGTTGGTCGAACTGACCGCAGAGGTTGGCGAGACGGCGAGCATCGTTGGGCTCGAGGGTAATACTTTGAGCGAGGGTTTGCGTTTCCAAACTGGTTTCCGGCACCTTAATCTAGAGGGTTCATAGCTAGGGTATACCCATTTTCCCCAGATAGGAAAGCTTTGGGTGCTACCAATAGGTTCTAACTTTACCCGATTTTAATTACAGCTTGTAATTTCAGAGGTGTTATTAGGAAATTTGGGTGGCAAGGCGTGGTTTTAAAGCACGCCTTGCCTGGGGGGAAGGACGGTCACAATGCCTCAGATCAGAATAAGTCCTCTTCCAGTTCCGAGGTGAGTAAAGTGCCGCGTAGGGAGTTTGGCAGGGCTTCCTCAATCAGGACATCGGCAAATTTGCCGATTAGGGCCAAGTCATCGGCGCGGAAATTTACCACCCGATTGTTTTCAGTGCGTCCTTGCAGCTGTCCTGGATCCTTCTTGGATACTCCGGTCACCAGAACCCGTTCAGTGTTACCTACCATGTGCCGGGCAATTGCCTGGGCCTGCTGGTTGATACGGTTTTGCAAAAGCTGCAGGCGCTCTTTTTTGACGTCTTCCGGGGTGTCGTCGGGGAGATCCGCTGCCGGAGTACCTGGGCGCGGGGAATAAATAAAGCTGAAAGATATATCAAAGCCCACTTCCTGAATCAGGTTCATGGTAGCTTCGAAATCTCTGTCGGTTTCACCGGGGAAGCCCACGATAAAGTCCGAAGACAGGCAGATGTCCGGGCGTATTTTCTTCAGGCGGCGAATCTTTGACTTGTATTCCAGCGCGGTGTGTCCACGTTTCATGGCCATTAAAATACGGTCGGAGCCACTTTGCACTGGCAGATGCAGGTGGCTGACCAGTTCAGGCACCTGTGCATAGACGTCGATCAAAGCATCGGAGAACTCTACCGGATGTGATGTGGTGTAGCGGATGCGGTCGATGCCATCAATTGCCGCTACATAGGTGATCAGCTCGGCGAAGTCCACTTCCTGTCCGTCTACCCCTGCGGCGCGGTAGGCGTTGACGTTCTGGCCCAGTAGATTCACTTCCCTGACACCCTGCTCTGCTAAGTGTGCAACTTCTTCCAGTACATCGGCGACTGGGCGGCTCACTTCCTCGCCGCGAGTGTAGGGCACTACACAGAATGTGCAGTACTTGGAGCAACCTTCCATAATGGAGACAAAAGCCGTGGCTCCGTCGGCTTCAGGTTGTGGCAATCGGTCGAACTTCTCGATCTCAGGGAAGCTGATATCTACAACGACCACGCCATTCTTCTGCTCTTTGGTTTCCATCATTTCTGGAAGGCGGTGCAGAGTTTGCGGGCCAAAGATCAGATCTACATAGGGCGCGCGCTTGGCGATAGCCTCGCCCTCCTGGCTGGCTACACAGCCACCGACGCCGATAACCAGCTCGGGATTTTTTTCCTTGAGGCGCCTCCAGCGACCCAGCTGGTGGAACAGTTTTTCCTGAGCTTTCTCGCGAATGGAACAGGTATTGACCAGGAGAACGTCCGCCTCTTCGGGATCGTCGGTGGGTACCATAGCGTGAGACTCGCCGAGTAGATCGCGCATCCTGGCGGAATCGTACTCATTCATTTGGCAGCCGTGGGTTTTGATGTATAGCTTTTTCGCCGGTGTATCGGACATATCGTGCCTGATTAAAAACTGGTCAATTAAACGGGTGGGGCATTATAGCGACAGGACCCGGCACTGCATAGATGGCTATATTAGCGGTTGAGAACCTGTGCTATTCTTGCGCGCTTTTTCGGGCTTTGCCCGCTTTCTGAACAACTTCGAGCTTCGGGGTATTCCCCATCCTGAGAGACTTATGGCCAACCCGATATATAAAGTGATTTTCCACAACCAAAGCCAGGTGTATGAACTCTATGCCCGGGCGATTTATCAGAGCGATATGTACGGCTTTATTGAAGTCGAGGAGTTTGTTTTCGGGGAGAAGGCCCAGCTGGTAGTGGACCCCAGTGAAGAAAAGCTAAAAACCGAGTTTGCCTCGGTAACCCGTTCCTATATCCCGATGCATAGTATTGTGCGTATCGATGAGGTGGAAAAAGAGGGGACAGGCAAAATTGTTGAAGTTAAAGGCGATAAAGTTGCAAAGTTTCCCTTTGCGCCGCCCATTCGCCATCCCCAAGATACCGAATAACCCTCCCCCTTTACCGAATCAGCTGGCCTTGGGCCAGGCTGATTCGGGCGCCTAAAGCCCTCGCAGTCTAGCGGGTTTCACTGCAATATAAGCTTCAATAAAGGTCCTCTGGACTGTCATCAAATCGCTGCAAAGTGACTGCGCAGGCGATCATTGGCCTTGATGGTATTTGATCGATATCTAATAAGCGTTCGCCTGTTCGCGGCTTGCAAACTATTGACCGATAAATTCCACTGCATGGCATAGGTTGGCGCTCAGCAGGCTAGTTATCAGTCTTTACGCGAGTTGATTACTGGTCAAAGGTTGGAGCCTTGCTATGGGCAATCGCTACCATGCGCTGTGGATATCTGATGTCCATTTGGGTAGTAGAGACAGTGAGCCTCATCGGTTGGCGGATTTTCTGGCACAGAATCGTGCCGATAAGGTGTACCTGGTAGGGGATATTTTCGATATGTATGCCCTCTCTAAAGGGAAAGGCACCTGGTGTCAGGCATCCTCTATGTTGTTGGGGATGCTTTCGGAGTTAAGCAGTCTTACTCCGGAGGTTATTTATATTCCCGGAAATCACGACGCCCCCATGCGCAGCTGGGCGGGTAAACGTTTGGGCAATATTCGTATCGAGCGCGATTGGATTCACACAGCTGCCAGCGGTAAACGCTACTGGGTAACCCACGGCGATCAATTTGAACATAATATCAAAATTAATCCGTTCAGTTACCACATTGGGGATCGCAGTTACTATCTGATGCTGCGATTTAACCGCTGGATTAATTATTGGCGCAGTCGTTTCAACAAGCCCTGGTGGTCTCTGGCCAGCCAAGTAAAGAACCGTGTGAGTGCAGCCAGGCAAATGATGACCGATTTCGAAAATGTCGCTGTGGGTGAGGCTCAGGCCAAGGGGATGGATGGGATTATCTGTGGGCATATTCATCGCCCGGCGCTGCGCAATAAGAACAGAGGTGGGCGTACGGTTATTTACGCAAACTGCGGTGATTGGGTTGACTCGATGAGTGCCGTGGTAGAACAACAAGATGGCAGCCTGGAACTGCTTCATTGGTACCGGGCCCCAAAAATAGCCAGCATAATGACAGAGGTGGTGGCCGCATGATTCAGCTTGAAACACTGTTACAAAAAAATGCCTGGTACAGCGCAGCGCCGCAAAAGCCCACACGAAAATTGGTCTCCGCTACCCTTAAAAAAATTTGTTGTGAGGAACAGATTGTAGAATTTGGGCGGCGTTACCCTCACTTGGGAGGGTTGGATTTTATTCGCCAGTTATTTAGTGACCTCAATTTCCGCTATGAGTTAAATCCCTCGGAATTGGAGCGGGTGCCAGTGACTGGGCCCTTGATTATTGTGGCTAATCACCCCCTGGGCAGCCTGGATGGCCTGGCATTAATCGATATGGTTGCCAGAGTGCGCAAGGATGTGCGTGCAATTGCCAGTCACCTTTTATGGAATATTCATCCATTGCGTCCATATTTTTTGCCGGTAGATAACTTTAACGGACGTACCCGCCGTGCCGATGTGCAAGGGATTTATGATTATCTCGGCCTGGGTGGGGCTGTAATTATTTTTCCCGCCGGTGAGGTTTCACGCCTAAGCCCCCAGGGGGTGCGCGATGGGCGCTGGAACCCTGGATTTGTACGCTTTGCTGAGAGGGCCAATGCACCGATCTTACCGGTGCAAGTGCTCGGCAGAAATTCCTGGTGGTTCTACGGCCTGTCGATGCTGAATAAACCACTTTCAACCCTTTGGCTTATTCGAGAAATGTTCAAGCAAGCCAGCCGTGGTATTGATATCCGTATTGGCCGCCCCTTGGAAGCGGAGCACTTCCGCAGTTGGCCGCTAACTCCCCGTGCCCAGGCGGCTCTCTGGCGCAAACATGTTTATAAATTGCATCGTTCTCCCGCGCCTCTGGGGCCGGAACTTATTGCCGCTGCTGAGTCTCGGGGGGAGGTGAAAAAAATAATCGAGAGCTGTGAAGCTCTGACCTCCCAGGGGAACTTCTCCGTGCGACTCTATCGGCAGCGGCCGGATTGCCCGGTTATGCGTGAGCTGGCGCGTACGCGTGAAGTGGCTTTCCGGGCAGTGGGTGAGGGTACAGGACAGAGTCGGGATTGGGATGCATTTGATGCGCACTATGACCACTTGCTACTGTGGGACCATCATTGCCAGCAGATAGTGGGCGCCTACCGTATAGCGGGCACCGAGAGCTTGGCAGAGAATGAGATCTACAGCAGCACCCTGTTCAATTATCCCTCCCCACCGCGATATTGCCTGCCGGGTTCGGCAGAACTTGGTCGCAGTTTCTTACTGCCTGAATACTGGAGGGGCAAAGGGCTGGATTTGTTATGGAGCGCTATCGGCCAGTGGGTCTTGCGCAATAAAGTACGCTATTTATTTGGCCCTGTTTCTATGCCGGGAACATTTTCGGTGCGGGCAAAGTCGGCAATTGTAAGATATTTTTCCCATTATTTTGCTCCACAAAACCCACTGGGCGATGCGCGTCTGCCTTTCTTGCATGCCGGTGCACCTCTGCCAGATCTCTCAGGGGATTCAATTGCGGATATGCGCCAGTTAAAACTGGTGTTGCGTGAAGAGGGGGTGGTTTTACCGCCACTTTTCAAAAAGTATGCTGCATTAACCAAGCCGGGTGGCACTAGTTTTCACGCCTTCAATGTTGATCCAGACTTTTGTGATTCCGTTGATGGGCTCGTGGTGGTCGATTTAGATTTAGCCGATGAGAAGTTTGCACGACGCTATCTCTCAAGCGAAAACGCTGCTTGAATCAAAAGGGCAGTTTTTAATGCCGCCCTTTTGATTCTCTGCCAAACCATTTCAGAAGGTTATCCTGCCTTTCGCTGTTGCTCCAGCTTCTGGCGCACACTGGCTAGTTTCACGCACAGTACAAACACCGACATGGCGGTGTCGAGTTCTTCCAGGGGGGGGAAACTCGGTGCTATGCGGATATTGCTGTCCTCAGGATCTTTGCCATAGGGGAAGGTGGCACCTGCAGGGGTGAGTTTTACACCGGCCTCTGCTGCCAACTTGACTACGGCCTTGGCACAGCCTTTGCGGGTATTGAAGGAGACAAAATACCCTCCTTGAGGTTTTTCCCATTGGCCCAGATCCATTTCAGCCAGACCGTTGTGCAGGTGTTCCAGCACACAGTCAAATTTGGGCTTAAGGATATTGGCATGCTTGCGCATGTGTTCCTTCAGGGTGGTGAATTCGGTAAAGAAGCGTGAGTGGCGCAGCTGATTCACTTTATCTGGGCCAATAGTCATGGTCTGCATCTGTTGCTGCAAGGATTGCAGGTTGGCACTACTGGCACTGACAAATGCGACACCGGCTCCGGCATGGGAGACTTTAGAGGTGGAGGCAAATTGAAGCACTGAGTCCACAGTGTCATTTTCCAGAGTGGCAGTACGAATGCTGGCGAGACTGACATAGTGTCCAAGGTCGTGTACAGCATAGGCGTTATCCCAGAATATTCGAAAGCCTGGATTGGCGATTTGGCCGAGCTGAGCCAGGCGCTCTACGGTTTCATCACTGTAAGTGATACCACTGGGATTGGAGTACTTGGGCACGCACCAGATACCGATAATTTCATTGTCCTCACGAATATACTTTTCTACAAGGTCCATATTAGGTCCTTGATCATTCATGGGGATGCTGACCATACCGATCCCCAGTTGTGCACAAATACTGAAGTGCCGATCATATCCGGGCACAGGGCAGAGGAATTTGGGGGCTTTCAATTCTCGCCAGGGGGTATTGCCGGCAAAGCCGAACAGGTAGCCGGTTAATACTGCGTGATACATCAGGGTTAGGGAGCTGTTGCCTGCGGCGATAACCTCTTCTGTGGGCACTTGAAGCATATCCGCACCAAGTTCACGAGCACTAGTGAGCCCGATTAAACCGCCGTAATTGCGGGTGTCAGTGCCTCCTGCGGCGCGGTAATCGTTACACAGGATACCGTCGAGTTTGTCGGATAAATTCAACTGTTCTGTGGAGGGTTTGCCACGGGTGATATCCAGATTTAGCTCGTGTTGACGGATGCGCTCATAGTGGGAGCTCAGCTCTTTTTCCCACTCGGCTAACTGGTCAAAACTGGCGGATTCGATTTGCACGTGAAGTCCCCTGGCTGGTCATTAGAGTTGGCGAGCTTAGCAGTATGAGCTGGGCTTAGTCAGCCCCATGTTACGATTTTTGAAGGTTACTTTTTAGGGTGCATTGGCTTATAAGTGCGCTTTATCTTTTTTCTTCGGTATTTTTATTGGTTGGCGAGGGAGTGAAAGTCCTGCGCGTATTCTCTTAGTGTTTTACTGAGATGTCGGCGTTGTTCAAGGCTGGTACTGGTTAATATTTTTTTGGCCAGTTCTTGCGCCTGCTGTTGGCGCTGTTCCTGATTCTGGCGATATTCTGGCGGCCAGAGTTGTTCTGGGTTGAGCAGTAGGCTGCGAATTTTTTCCAGGTATCCCTCCGGTTTGTTACGCAATAATTCGAAGGTTTTGGATTGCCAGAGTCTTCGTTGCTCGATGCGCTGTAGAGGGTTGTACTCCATTTTGGATACCCAGGCGGTAATCATTTTTTTTTGCTCTTCGGTAAGGGCGCCGAGCCAGCGAATGCTTTCTCTCCGGATAATTTTGTCGCGCTTATGTTGTACTTTTTCCGGAGAGCGTTGCCATTTTTCCAATCTCTTTTGCTCTTTTCTCCACATATTGCCTTGTAGTTCATTAATCTGTTGTTCACTCAACTGCGCTGCCAAAGGCAACATCAGGTTGTAAGCATTTTCACTGGCGGCGGCTAAAAACTGATGGACCTGCTTATCGATAGGTTGCAAGTTGGGCTTTTCCAGTGCTCCTTCATCGACCCTTTTTGCTAGGTTATTCAAAAAGTCGGCGTAGCGAGGGAGTTGGGTCTGTCGGTGCCAGCGAAAAAAGCTGTTAAGGGCGCCCTGCAGCTCACCTTTTTGGGTGCGGTCCAGTTCTACATATTTTTGGGCTTTCCAGCGAATCCAGTAATCCACATTGTTGTAGGCAAATTGGATGCTGGAACAACTGTTAATAAATTGTAATAGGATTAGGAGCGTTATAACTCGCCAGAAAAGGTGTGTTGGCGTGCCGCCCTCTTTTGTCATCGATTGTTTCCTGTAGGCATTGCCCGATTGATGCCGGGGAATTATTAGAAAGCATAGATGATTAGGATATAAGCGTCTTGTGGCGTGAAATCGCTTGTTTCTCTCGTGTAGGCCTGCTTTGGGAAGCTTTTTACGCTTATCGAGAATGAGTCGAAAATGGCTTGATAAAAGAAGTGACAATGACCTCCCCAGCCATTAAAACAGCCGCTCTTTATGTGCTACCTGCACATAAACTGATAGTTGGATTCCTCCAAAAAGTTTGCCGGGAGTCCGGTTTCGGGGAGAGGGGTAGCCTGAGTGAATGATGGAATGACTACGACGATTATGGAGGCCGAAGCCCGTGAGGCTCCGGCAAGAATTGCTGAACAGCTACAAACGAATGCGAAAGTGATGGAGCGCCTGGGGGAGCGTTTGCAAGCTCATGCTCCGCGCTTTGTCATGATTGTTGGACGGGGTTCTTCTGACCATGCTGGTGTTTTTGCCAAGTATCTGATCGAAATAGAAACAGGGACGCCCACCTTTGCTGCGGCGCCTTCAGTTTCCAGTGTGTATGGACGCCGATTGAAATTGGAAGGGGCATTGGTGCTGGTGATCTCTCAGTCGGGGCGCAGTCCGGATATTCTGGCTCAGGCGAAGATGGCCAGGGAGTGCGGCGCCTATACGGTAGCCTTGGTGAATGATGAGCAGGCGCCAATCAAGGATATTGTCGATTTACTGATTCCCTTGAAGGCGGGGCCGGAAAAAGCGGTGGCAGCAACCAAAAGTTACCTGGCCACGCTTTCGGCAATTTTGCAGTTGGTGGCTTGTTGGAGTGGTGACAAGACGTTGCGCCTGGCCTTGGAAAAACTACCTGAAACTTTAGAAGCTGCTGTTCGCGCAGAGATACAATTGAGACCTGAGGATCTGGCTTCGGTGCAGAATCTGGTGGTGCTCGGACGCGGTCCCGGTTATGCCATAACCCGCGAGCTGGCGCTGAAATTAAAAGAAGTGTGCAATATCCATGCGGAGTCTTTTTCCAGTGCAGAATTTTTGCATGGGCCGGTAACTCTTGTTGAGGACAAGCTGACCGTTGTAAATGTCCCTATTGAGGATGAGTCATTCAAGGCGCACAGTGAGCAAATTGATGACATAGTGCAAAGAGGGGCAAGCCTGATCAATCTGCATGTGCCGAGTAAAGGAGTACATCCCCGCATCGCCCCCCTTGCTTTGCTGCAGCGCTTTTATATCGATGTTGCCCATGTGGCAGTAAACCGCGGTATTAATCCTGATGAGCCGGCAGGCCTAAAAAAGGTCACCCAGACCGTGTAATAATCTGCCAGGAATTTCGGTGTAAATAATATTCAGTGTTAAGGAGAGGTTGTGGCTTTCGCCCTGGTCGCAGAGAAGCTTTTTGATGGTGAACGGATCTTGGAGGACGTGTCACTGATTATCGACGATGATGGTCGCATTGCCTCCGTTGGAAAATCCCCGCAGTCCTCAGCGACATATTTACAGGGCCTATTGGCGCCGGGGTTGGTGGATGTGCAGGTGAATGGTGGTGGTGGTGTACTGTTTAACCAAGAGCCCAATGTTGCAGGGCTGCGTACAATGGGCGAGGCTCATGCCCGGTTCGGCACTACAGCTTTTCTCCCCACGCTGATTACCGACTGTCTCGATATTATGCAGGATGCTGCGAATGCGGTTAGTGCTGCGCTGCATCAGCAAGTACCCGGTGTGATCGGTATCCACTTTGAAGGACCACATCTTAGCGTGTCGAAAAAGGGGACTCATGAGCAGTCATTTATTCGTCCTCTTAGCGATGAGGAGTGGGAAATTTATGCGCGAGAGGATCTGGGTATCAAGGTTGTTACCTTGGCGCCGGAAACAGTGCCCATGGAGGATATCAGTCGATTGTCTTCTATGGGGGTGCGGGTGTGTTTGGGGCATTCTAATGCCGATGGGGAAACCGTGCGTTCGGCATTGCAGGCTGGCGCAGTGGGTTTTACACATTTGTACAATGCCATGTCGCCGTTGCATTCTCGCGAGCCGGGTATGGTGGGATCCGCTCTTGTTAGCGACGAAGCTTGGTGCGGAATTATTGCTGATGGTCATCATGTCAGTGCCGAGGCTATTACTCTGGCGCTCAAGGTTAAGCCGCATGGAAAGCTGCTTCTTGTGACTGATGCCATGTCCCTGGTGGGAAGTGATGCGCTGAGCTTTCCGTTATTTGATCGGGTGGTAACTAGAGAGGGGGATAAGCTCACTTCAAGTACCGGAGAGTTGGCCGGTTCGCATCTGGATATGATGGGGGCAGTGCGTAATATCAGCGACTGGTGTGGCTTGGATATCTGTGAATCCTTGCGAATGGCAAGCCTCTATCCTTGCCAGTTTCTGGGTTCGCAGGGCGGAAGGATTGTTCCTGGAACCAAAGCGAATTTTATTTTGCTCGACCGTAGTTTTAATGTGCAAAAAACCTGGATCGGTGGGCGTCAGGTTTATGGTGAGTAGTGTGCTTGCCTATCAATCAAGTTTGAGGGTTGTAGGCTTTCTCAACTACCGGACCACTGGATTCTCGCACGATTAGACTCGGAGTAAAGCTGTGGTAATTGCTATCTGACTTTACGCTGTTTAGTTGTTCTTTTTCCTGTCCTCCACGGCATTGAATACGCTCCAATAATAGTTCTGCAGCGCGACGGGCAATATCTTCGTTCGGTTGGTGGGCGGTGGTGAGCTTCGGCCAGGTCTGGCGTGAAAAGGGGCTGTCTTCGAAGCCAGCGATAGAAAGTTGTTGGGGCACCTCAATGTTTAACATGCGCGCGGCAAAAAGTGCTCCTGCAGCCATTTCATCATTACCGGCAAAGATGGCCGTGGGAGGGGTGACTGAGTGTAATAAGGCGGTCGCCCCGGCTACGCCGGAGTCAAAGGAATATTCGCCCTCTATGACCTGCTCCTCAGTAAAAGGTAAGCCAGCTTTTTGCAGGGCCTTTTTGTAACCCGCTAGGCGGCTGAGGGTGGATAAGTGTTCGGCGCCACCGCCAAGGTAGGCAATTTGTCTGTGCCCCAGCTGCAATAAATGTTGGGTAATTGTGAAAGCGGCGGTTTCGTCATCAATTGCAATGCAGTTTTCCTCTCCCTGGCCGCAACCTTCAGAGGAAATTATCCGTACAAATTCCACATCCAGTGACTTCAAAGTATCGATAACTTCCCGGGTCTCGGAGAAAGGGGGAGTGAGTACCAGTCCGGCAACCCGGCTTTGTTCTATTAGTTTGCGCAACTCTTCATGGATGGTTTCTCTTCGGCCACTGCCAGGATGGATAAGCAGTTCGTAGCCCCGTTCGCGGCAGGCTCCGAGGATGCCGTTTTGCATGTCGATCACATAGTAGGCATTGGGGTTGTCGTAAATAAAGGCAATGGAATAGGAATGGGTACCTGCCAGATTGCGCGCGGCCAGGTTGGGGCGGTAGTTTAGGGCTTGTACCGCCTGCATGACCCGCTCGCGGGTGCTGGGGCGCACAGAGGGTTCATTGTTTATGACCCGGGAAACTGTCTTTATTGATACGCCTGCGCGTGCGGCAACGTCGTTAATGGTGACTTTCATCGGCACCGATTCCTCTCGCAAAACCTGCCCTGGGGAGGCCTCAGCCTCAAGCTCATCTCATCTTCTTTGTTCGGACCATCCGAAGTAAAAAGGATCACTCGGTACTGACAGTTTGGCAGCAGCTAGTAATCCCGGTTAATGGCGGTAGTGGACATGAGCAAAATATACTGATCTGACATCTTTTTGTAATTTTCTTACATTATTACCTTTTGGTACCAAAAATTTATTTCCCGTATATCTTGCTATTGTGGCGCTTAATTCTCCTTGTTGGAGGATTTCGCATCGTTTCACTTGGCCTTCCCAGGCTAATGGCTTGGTTCTTATGTCGGCTATAGACTGGCTCTTGATCTTTTTTGTAGTTTTACTACATAATGCGCTTCATTAAGCTTGCAGGACCTGATTTGCTAGTGCCATTTGAGGTTTGTGAGCTTTCTACTCCATCTGGAGGGGGAGGATTTGATCTCACTGGCCCACTAGTATCCGATGGGGTTAGTGGGCTCCGGTAAAAATTAGGCCTGGTAAGAAAGTGCATTTCTTGAGGTTTGGTAGGGATGTTGATCAAGCCTATTAGTTTTTCTTGAAAAAAAAGTGCACTTTTTTTGCTGGGTGGGTGATGGAATTCTCCAGCTTGTCCATCGCCTGCCGGGTGATAGGGCTTCGCCCGCACTACAACCCAGTCAGGCGGCGGGATTTTACTTGCCGGAAGGCCCTTTCAGGGATGAAAACTCAATGGTGGCTGTGCCGCCACCGCAATAAGGCATCGATGTCAGTTCAAGCGTGCATCGAGCAGAATTAATACGGAAGAGTCATGGTTCACAGCAAGGTTCAGGCAGTTACCGAGCGAATTATCCAGCGCAGTGAGGAAACCCGCGCTCAGTATTTAGCTCAGGTGGAGAAGGCGCACATTGAAGGGCGTGCCACTGCGCACCTGTCCTGTGGCAATCTGGCCCATGCTATTGCAGCCTCTCCAGAAAAGGACAAGCAGCTTATTGTTTCCGGGCGTGGTCCCAATCTGGGGATTGTTACCGCTTATAACGATATGCTCTCAGCGCACCAGCCCTATGGGCTTTATCCGCCACGCTTGAAAGAGGCGGCGGCGCGCCAAGGTGCCACTGCGCAAGTAGCCGGTGGGGTACCGGCGATGTGCGATGGGGTGACGCAGGGGCGGCCAGGTATGGAGCTGAGTCTCTTTTCCCGCGATGTCATTGCCATGTCCACAGCCATTGCCCTTTCCCACGATGTCTTTGAAGGCGCTATGTTCCTCGGTATCTGCGACAAGATAGTGCCGGGACTGGTAATCGGTGCCCTCGCTTTTGGACATCTACCCTCAATTTTTGTACCGGCGGGCCCAATGCCCACTGGGCTTTCTAATGCGGAAAAAGTACGAGTTCGCCAGCTCTATGCCGAGGGCAAGGTTGGTCGTTCCGAATTGTTGGAGGCGGAGAGCGCTTCTTACCACAGTGCTGGCACCTGTACTTTTTACGGCACCGCTAACAGCAACCAGATGCTGGTGGAAATTATGGGCCTGCAGTTGCCAGGCAGTTCATTTGTCAATCCTGGCACTGGCCTGCGCGATGCACTTAATGAAGCGGCGGTGGCACAGTTAGCAAAAATTACTGAGCCCAGCCAGCACACACCCATCGCGAAAATCCTCACAGAAAAAACATTTGTTAACGGTATTGTGGGACTGCTCGCCACAGGTGGTTCCACCAACCATACGCTGCATTTAATAGCGATGGCGCGAGCTGCCGGTATCCAGATCACCTGGCAGGATATGGCCGACCTCTCTGAAGTGGTGCCTCTGTTGTGCCATGTCTACCCGAACGGTACAGCCGATATCAATCACTTTGCGGCAGCTGGCGGTATGCAATTCCTGATGAGTAAGTTGCTTGAGGCTGGCCTGTTACATGGTGATGTATGCACGGTGCTGGGTGATAGTGGTCTTGAGTCCTATTGCCAAGACCCCTTCCTTAACGAGTCGGGTGATGGTGTAGTTTGGCGGCCAACGGCGAAAGAGAGCGGCGACACTACAGTGATTCGCCCTGTTAGCGATCCTTTCTCCCATCACGGCGGCTTGCAGCTACTGGAGGGCAACCTCGGCCGTAGTGTGATCAAAGTTTCCGCGATTAAACCAGAGCATCTCAAGGTGAAAGCGCCGGCGATTGTGCTGCATAACCAGGATGAATTGCTGGAGCGTTTCAAAGCTGGCGAGCTGGAACGGGATTTTGTTGCGGTAGTGCGTTTTCAGGGACCACAAGCAAACGGTATGCCTGAACTGCATAAGCTGACTCCAACCCTGGGTGTACTGCAAGATCGAGGCTTCAAAGTGGCCCTGGTCACCGATGGGCGGATGTCCGGTGCTTCCGGCAAGGTGCCGGCGGCTATTCATATGTCTCCTGAGGCCGTCGAAGGCGGCCCCATTGCCAAGGTGCGTGATGGTGACATAGTGGAGCTAGATGCCGAAGCTGGCGTGTTGCGGGTCTTGGTGGATGAAACGGAATTACATGCGCGCGAACTCGCTCAGTGCGATTTATCTGATAGCGCCCGCGGTATGGGCCGGGAACTCTTTGCCAATATGCGCGCTATCGCCAGTGGTGCCGAGAGTGGTGCCAGTATCCTTTATTAATATGTGTCGCTCAAAAGAAACGGCGCAGTAGAAAACGATTTCAGAGCAAAATTTATGTCTAACCCATTTGATATGGTGTTATTTGGTGGTGGTGGTGATCTTGCCCTGCGCAAGTTGATTCCAGCACTGTATCGCGCTTACCGAGAGGGCAGCTTAGCAGAGGGCTGCCGAATTCTTCCTGTTTGTCGCCACCAGCAAGACGCCGATCAATATCTAAATGTGGCACTTCAGGCCCTACAGCAGCATTTGCGCGATGGTGAATATTGCAATTCCATCTGGACTGGTTTTAGCCAGTTATTACGCCCTGTGGCCCTGGATATTTCTGTACCGGATCAACAGTGGACGCACTTATCGGACATCCTCGAATCAGATCCCGAGCGAGTACGAATTTTTTATTTGGCGATTCCCCCTGGTGTTTTTGGCCCCTGCTGTGAAAACCTTTCATCCAAAGGCTTAATTAGTAAAAATTCCCGGGTAGTAGTAGAAAAACCTCTCGGTTATAACGCGCAGACTTCCGACGAAATCAATAGCAAAATTGCGAGTTACTTTCCGGAAAATAGTATTTTCCGCATCGATCATTACCTGGGTAAGGAAACCGTTCAAAACTTGCTGGCCTTGCGTTTTAGTAATGTATTGTTCGAGCACCTTTGGGATGCAAAAACTATTGACCATATACAGATTAGTATTTCTGAAACTGTCGGCCTTGAAGGCCGCGCGGGTTTTTATGATGAAACCGGTGCGCTGCGGGATATGGTGCAAAATCATCTTTTACAACTTTTGTGCCTGATCGCTATGGATTCTCCGAATTCCATGACCGCGAAAAATGTTCGAGCGGAAAAAATCAAGGTATTGGAGGCGTTGCGCCCACTAAAGGGCGGTCTGGTAGATAAAAACGTTGTGCGTGGCCAGTATGTTGCTGGAGAAATTAATGGTCAAAAAGTGCCGGGGTATCTGGATGATCTGGAAGGTGGCTCTAGTGCCACGGAAACCTTTGTCGCTTTGCGTGCATATATCGATAGCTGGCGTTGGGCGGGAGTACCTTTTTACCTGCGCACAGGCAAGCGTATGGAAAAACGCTGTGCGGAAATTGTGGTGCAGTACAAAAAAGTTTCCCACCTAGTCTATGACGAGAGTGCCGGCAATGTAGTCCCCAATCGTTTGGTTATCCGCTTGCAACCGGAAGAGAGCATCCGGCTGATTTTGATGGCCAAGAAAATGGATAGCCTGACCACTGAGCTACAGCCGGCGGAATTGAATTTAACGCTTTCAGACACTTATGACAGCTTCCGCAGTGATGCCTATAAGCGGTTGATGCTCGATGCCGCTGCCAATAACTCGGCCCTGTTTATTCACCGCGATGAAGTGGCGGCAGCCTGGGCCTGGGTGGACCCTATTATTGAACACTGGCGTGAAACCGAAAATCAGCCCAAGCCCTATCCTGCGGGTAGCTGGGGACCAGAAGAAGCTAACGAACTGCTAGCGCGTGATGGTCGCCAATGGTTTAACGCCTACTAATGATTTTGTGGATTACCTATTTTTAAGGTAATCCATAACGATGGATGGAAGTATTCATGGCAGAAGAGAAATTCTTTACCGATCGTGAACGCCTGGTACAGGCACTGGCCTACGACTGTGCCTGCGAACTGCAGCAAGGCATTAAAGAGTCTGGTCAAGCCACTTTTCTTGTCTCGGGAGGTAGTACTCCGGAACCGGTTTATCGTGAACTTTCCAAGCGTCCACTGCCCTGGGCGCAGATTACGGCGGCGCTGGTGGATGAACGCTGGGTAGAAAAATCCCACAGTGGCAGCAACCAGGCATTTATTGAAAACAGCCTACTGCAAAATAATGCCGCCGAGGCCACTTTGCTGGGCATGAAAAACACGCACAGTAGTGCTGTTGAGGGTGAAGCTGATTGTGAGCTCGCCTATGATGAGCTGCCGCGCCCCTTTGATGTGTGCATTCTGGGAATGGGTAACGACGGCCACACCGCTTCTTTATTTCCCCATGCGCAAGGGCTTGCCGAAGCACTAAATCCAGATTCGGACAAATTGTGTAGCGCCATTACCGCGCAACAGAGTGCCGTGACCGGAACTAATACCGAACGTATGACGCTAACCCTAAATGCCATTTTACAGGCAAAAAATATCAAGCTACTGATTACCGGTGAGGAAAAACTCAAGGTTTATCGTGAAGCCCTGCTCGGTAGTGATGAAATGGAAATGCCGGTGCGCAGTATTCTCAAGCAGGGACTGAAGCCGGTCACTGTGTATTGGGCGCCTTAACGAACGATTTGGAATTGATTGATGCAGAAAAATATCGCCGACATTTTGCAGTCTGCTGGCGTTGTCCCAGTGTTGGTTATCGAGCGGGCTGAAGATGCGTTGCCCCTGGCTGAGGCCTTGCTCGAAGGTGGCTTGAATGTTCTTGAGGTGACCCTGCGTACAGAAGCAGCCTTGGCTGCAGTAGAGCAAATTGCCAAACACCTACCCGAGGCTGATGTGGGTACCGGCACAGTGCTAAATGACGATGATCTGCGCCGCTCTGTCGATGCAGGAGCGCGCTTTATGGTAAGCCCTGGTGCAACAGAAAAACTATTGGCATCTGCGGATAAAAGTGATGTGCCTCTATTACCCGGTGCCGCAAGCGCCTCCGAAGTGATGGGCCTGTATGAGCGGGGTTACCGTTATCAGAAATTTTTCCCTGCTGAGGCCGCCGGCGGTGTGGCCATGCTGAAGTCCCTTGCCGGTCCATTAGCGGAAGTAAAATTTTGCCCAACCGGTGGTGTGAGCCCCAACAACGCGGCGGATTACCTGGCACTTAACAACGTGGTTTGTGTGGGAGGTTCCTGGATGGCCTCCAGTGCCTTGGTACAGGAGAAAAATTGGGCCGAGATTACTCGTCTTTCGCAACAGGCTGCAGCACTGAAATTCTAATCTGTTAATTGCCTGTGCCGTTCCCGAATTGTTCGGGTAGTACTTTAGTGACTGATGCAAGTGCGCTACACCATCAGGCAAATCGTCATAAAAGTTCGCTAGAGTGCATTCATAAATGGATGCAATAGGGGATAACCAGAAGCTAATAAAAAGGTAAAGCCAGATGAAAATTAAACTCGCCATCAATGGTTATGGCCGTATCGGTCGCAACGTCACCCGTGCCATCTACGAGTCTGGTTACAGCGATCGTATCCAGCTGGTTGCGATTAATGACTTGGCTCCGGTTGCCTCCAATGCGCACTTGACGCGTTTTGATACTATTCACGGCCGCTTTGCCACCGAAGTAAAAGTGGACGGCAATGCGTTGATTATCGGCTCTGATAGAGTTCAGGTCTATCAGGAGCGCGATCCGGCTAAACTGCCTTGGGGAAAGCTGGGGGTGGATCTGGTATTGGAATGTACCGGCCGCTTTACTGACAAGGCTTCTGCTTCTGCCCATATCGAAGCCGGTGCTGCAGCGGTGCTGATTTCCGCTCCTTCAAAAGATGCAGATCTCACCGTAGTTTACGGCGTGAATAATAGTAACCTGACCTCGGAGCATCGCGTAGTTTCCAATGCTTCCTGCACCACCAATTGCCTGGCACCGGTGGCACAGGCGCTGCACCGTATGCTGGGAATTGAGCGGGGCTTTATGACCACGGTGCATGCCTATACCAACGACCAAAACACTCAGGATGCGGTACATGCGGATATTTATCGGGCACGTGCTGCGGCCGACAATATGATTCCCACCAAGACTGGGGCGGCGGCGGCCGTGGGTCTGGTATTACCGGAATTAAAGGGGCGCTTGGATGGAATGGCGGTTCGGGTGCCGGTAAGTAACGTCTCTCTGGTGGACTGTCAGTTTATTGCGAGCCGCGATACTACGGTTGAAGAGGTAAACCGTATTATGCAGAGCGCCGCAGAAGCCAGTGGTGGTGTTTTGAGCTATTGCGACCAGCCTTTGGTTTCTGTGGATTTTAATCACACCACCGCTTCCAGCCACTTCGATGCCAATCACACGCGGGTGAATGGAAATCTGGTGAAGGTGATGGCCTGGTATGACAATGAATGGGGCTTCTCCCACCGTATGTTGGATACCAGCTTGGCCATGGCAGCAGCTTTACAGTTGGATCTGCCGGTGGCGGAATCTGCCTGAGTTTACTCCTATGATAGGTTGACCCGAAATTGGAAAACCCTTGTGGGAAAGCCTGTGAATTCGTCTTGTACTCTAGTGGGCCGGCTAAATTTACTTTTGCAGTGCTAGTCGGTCGTAGACATTTTCTTTCAAACAAATATCTAACGGGACCATATGATTCGCCATACAAAAATCGTCGCCACTCTGGGACCCGGTACCGATAAGCCGCGTGTGATCGATGAAATGATTCGTGCTGGCGTGAATGTTGTGCGTTTAAATTTCTCCCACGGTAGTGCCGATGACCATCGCCGTCGGGTGCGGGAAGTGCGAGATGCTGCTGAGGCACAGGGGAAAACTGTCGCAGTGCTGGGCGACTTACAGGGCCCCAAAATTCGAATTGCCCGTTTTACAGCCGGCAGCGTGGCGCTTGAGAACAATGATGAATTCACACTGGATCTCGACTGCCCTCCGGAAGGGGGCGATGAGCATCGTGTGGGAGTCGACTACCCCAGTCTGATCAGTGATTGCCATTCCGGTAATATTCTCCTGCTCGACGATGGCAAGATTCGCCTGGAGGTGACGGGCACAACTGCCAGCAAGCTGTATTGCCGTGTGCTGCAGGGCGGGAAACTCTCCAATAATAAGGGCATTAACCTGCTCGGTGGTGGTTTGTCCGCGCCAGCTTTAACTGAAAAAGATTACCGCGATATTGAACTGGCTGCCGAATTGGAAGTGGATTTCCTCGCAGTGAGTTTCCCCCGCTGTGCCGAGGACCTGGAGACCGCGCGCAAGGCCATGCAGGCTGCCGGTAGCCAGGCCGCCATTGTGGCCAAGATTGAGCGCGCCGAAGCCGTTGCCGACAATGCACAGATGGATGCCCTGATTCTCGCCTCTGATGCGATTATGGTGGCACGTGGCGACCTAGGGGTAGAGATTGGCGATCCCGCTCTGGTGGGTGTGCAAAAGAAACTGATCAACCGTGCCAATGCGCTCAATCGTGGCGTAATCACCGCGACGCAAATGATGGAGTCCATGATTACCAGCCCAACGCCCACCCGCGCGGAAGTGATGGACGTGGCCAATGCCGTGCTGGATGGCACCGATGCGGTGATGCTCTCTGCCGAGACCGCCGCTGGGGATTATCCTGTCTCCGCAGTGGAATCCATGAGCGAGGTGATTGTGGGGGCTGAGCAGTATCTCGGCAGTGTGCCTTACTCGCCAGAGGAACATGGTGCTTCGGATCGTATTGATACCGTGATCGCCCAGGCCGCTATTGATGTGGCTGCCCGAGTGGAGAATCTCTGCGCAGTGGCTGCGTTGACAGAGTCTGGCCGAACCCCGCGTATGATGTCCCGCGCCAATACCCGCCTGCCGATTTACGCTATGACAAGGCACCCCAATGTTGCACGTCAGCTGGTACTCTTGCGCGGAGTAGAGCCCATCAGTTACGATCCAGCCACGGTGCCTCTGGGGCACCTTACCGAGTCAATTATCGAAGTGCTGGGCGCGCGCATAGACCTGCAAAAAGGCCAGCGGGTATTGATCACCCAAGGTGAGCGCCTCAATGTCGGTGGTCATACCAACTCGATGCGTATTAAAGAAATCGAATAAATCTTTATGGTGTAAGTCATTACTAACGGTTTAGGGGTTGAAATTAGTAATGGCTTTCACCTGAAGAGAAAGATTGTCGATAAACTTTTCATTTCTCCATTCTCAGCTGCTCACTTTTTCACCCAGCTCTAAATTCTTTCTAATCTTTTCTCCTCTCTTGGTTTGTGATGTTGTTCACGTTGCGCCTGATCCTGGAGTGGTTCTATAGATCCAACTAGTAGCTACTAGTTAAAGCAGTGAAGAGGGATGGCAGCACAAATAACTTTTTTAATGAGTTATTGCCGGTTAAATTCGAATTTGATTTTTCTTTTAGATCTTTGCAGTAAATTATCTGTTGTTAGGATGATTGCCTTTATATTTATTACGCTTAATTCAAAATATTTTCAGTAATTTATTTGTCTGCAGCGCTACACTCGTTGTCGTACTCGTGTAATACCGTTTATCTATCCCCCTCGACCTATTTGCGGTAATCTGCCCAGATAGGTCGCAATTTCAGGTATCCCTTACCGGTAGCTTTGGCCTCATCCCATCCAGGTGCCGGTAAATTGGAGCTATTGGCAAGTAGTTTTCCATAAGCTTTCGGGATCATGAGGTTTACTATTTAAGATTTCACAAATTGCGAACATCCTAATCCAAAAGATTTTGGGCTGTGACAAGTACTCGTCGTGTTATTACTTGCAGGGTGAAAAATTTTTATTGGAATAGAGGCCGGCCATGTGCGCCGGGTTGTAAATAGATGTGAAGATAAATCGGGATGATTTATTGGATCTGGCAAAGATAAAAGAAGCTGGCGTAGAGCGGGCTTACGGCGTTTGAAGGATTATCCATGCAGCTAAGTGTCGAGAATAGGCAAGGCATTCGTTATATGGTGAGAGTTGGCTGGGCGTACCAGATGGGTATTCCCCTGCAGGTGGATGCCACCCAGCTCTTATCTATGTTCGATAACGCCGCCATTCAGGAGATCTATGAATACTTTTTCGGCTTGAATGGGATTTCCTGCAATACGCTGAGTGTCAGTATCCAGTCCAGTCAGTCGGGTACGATATTTCTTGGCCCCTTAAGTGAAGCTCCGGGACATTTAACCAGCCGGGAAAAAGAAATCTACCTGGCCCTGGTACAAAACCGCCTGATTATTGAGGAAGCCCCATTTGCCGCTACCGAGCTGGTCGACAAGCAGGCGCAACTGCTCAGCAAAATCCGTATAGGGTTTCAGCAGATTATTGCTCAAGAGCGGGCTGAGGCTGCGTTGATTCAGCAGCGCCATGAACAGCGCTCGGGTCTAGAGAAGGTAGGTGCTTATATTAATCGAGGCGCTACGGGCCTGGGCAACGCTGCCTGGGGGCTGGCCGTTTGGGCTAAAGACGTGCTTGAAGTGGCTGCACTAATCCATCCTGTACGTCAGTCCTTTGAGCAAAATAAAGCGGTTGTCAATTACCTGCTCCATGATAAAAGTCTTGTAGAGTCTCAACGGGAATATTTATCGGCTGTTCAGCGAGAAGCGGTAGATGTACTCGGCTTCGACCCCTCTAAAATCACCAAGCAGCAATTTGATCTGGCCCTTGAGGTGGCTGAACTGATTTATGACGATCCGGCGCTACGCGATATCATCATCCGTTTTGCCAAGGATTACGCCAGTGCCCAGCACAGTTTAGAAATCACCGAAATGGCCGGTGGTGGAGCTTTTGAGATTATTCTCACCATCGTGTTGGCTGCGGCTACAGGGGGTATTGGTGCGGTAGCGGCTATGGCGAAAAATACGCGCCTGCTAACAGCCTTCCGTGGCATCGGCGACCTGATGATGGATTTTGCCAAGCTGAAAAAGCAGCGCAATCTGCTCTCCAAAAAACGCGGCGGCAATGCCAAGGGCAATGGAGCCAGCTTCTCCGATTTAAGCTCTTCAGAGGCTTCAGTGCCGTCATCTTCCGGCGGCCCCTCGTCACGCGGTTCCTCCTCAAGCAGCACTTCCTCTAGTGGTAGCTCTAGTACTAGCAATAGCTCTTCTAGCGGTTCCAGCAACGGCAATCAAAGTAGCCAGGGTGCTGGTTCCGGCTCCAACGCAGTGGGCAGGAGTCAAGCAGGTGGCAACTCCGCCTCCAACGAGCCTGATAGAGCTAACAGTGAAACAGGCACAAACCAGAATGGTGGTACTTCCCAGTGCAATGCGAATGCCTGTGAGGGCGGAGAGCCCATCAACTTAAAAACCGGTGAGGAGCGTCTCACTCTGGTGGATACGGTATTAGATGGGCCCCTGCCACTCACTGTAGCGCGTACTTACCGCAGCAGTAACCCCAAAGATTTTGGTCTGGGACATGGCTGGACTCATACCCTGGGGGAAAAACTGCTATGGCGACCCGGTAAAGCGGTGCAATTCCACGATGCCGAGGGCCGAGTGATTAACCTGCCGGCACCAGGAGATAGCGGTCGCAGCCACAATGTGGTGGAGCAGTTATCGCTTACTCGCGTTAATGATGAACATTGGATAGTTACCCCCTATGGTGCCCCCAATGGAGTGCAGAGGCACTTTAAAGCTATCGGGGATAAGGGGACTCTTAAGCTTGCAGAAATTCGCGATGGTTACGGCAACTTCTACCTGTTCCACTATATCGATGAGCGTTTAATCTGTATCGAGAGCAGTCTCGGTGAAGCCCTGCATATCAGTCCTCCGGAAGGGCAGGCAAAAAGTTTACATATTGGTGAACTGAAAAAAGAAACCCGCGATGGTCGTATTAAAGTTCTCGCAAAATATGAGTACAACAATGAAGGCGACCTGATCAAGGCCACCGATGCTGATGGCCACAGTGAGCAGTATCAGTATCACCAGCATGTTATTAAGCAGCGTACCCTAAAAACCGGCTACCGCTTCCACTTCGAATGGGATGCCGAAGGTCCCTCCGCCCGCTGTGTTCGTCAGTGGGGTGACCCTATCGATGGGCAGGACACTTACAATTATCAGTTTGCCTGGGATGATGATGGTAAGGGGGTTAGCGTCACGGATACCCGCGGCGGTAAAGAGCGTTACCGTTTCAATGAGCGCGCCCTGCCCATTTATCACCGCGATCCGGAAGGTGCCGAGACCCTTTATACATATAACGATCTGGGCCAGATCACTAAGGTACAGCTGCCAAGTGACGATGGCAGTCTGCGCGAAGAGATTTATCAATACGATAATCAAGGCCGCCTGGTACAAAAAACCGATGCCGCCGGCAATAAGCGCCGCATTGAATACAATAGCGAAGGTCTGCCCGCAAAAGTTACGGACCCTGCTGGCAATAAGTGGCAACGCGAGTACAATGAAAAAGGTCAGATCGTTGCCACTAAAGATCCTCTCGGCAACAGTACCCAGTACGGTTATAACCCCGTTGGTCTGATCGGCAGCGTTACCGACCCATTGGGAAATACCACCCGCTACTTGTGGAACCCCGAGGGTAAACTTGCGGCGGTCAAAGACCCTATGGGCCGCGCCCAACACTACCGCTATGACAACGCTCGTCGCCTGGAAGAAGTACAACACGCCCCCGGCCAGGTCACTCGCTACGAATACGATGCCCAGGATCGTATTCATGCGGTGACCACTCCAGACGGCGCCCGCACCCAATACAGCTACAACCCTCAGGGGTTACTGGCCGAAGTTACCGACTCCGAAGGTCGTAGTACCAGTTATGCCTACGACGGCCTCAGCCAGGTTAAGACCCGCACCAACCCGGACGGCAGCCGCCTGCAATATCACTATGACGGCGAGCGCAACTTAGTCGGCCTCACCAATGAAAACGGAGAGCGCTACCAGCTTAAATACGATCTCAACGAACGATTAATCGAAGAAGTCGGTTTCGATGGCCGCGTGACCCGCTATGCCTATAATCGCGCTGGCCATCTGATCAGCTCCAGAGCCGTTACCGACACTGATACTGGTAAGGGCATCGACACCATCTTCGAGCGAGACCCCTTCGGCCGCCTGTTAGAAGAAGTGACCCCGGATGGGATTACTAACTTCCGCTACAACCGAAGCGGACAGCTTATCGAAGCGGAAAATACCCACCGCAAACTGCGTTGGGAGTACGATGCCAATGGGCGTGTTGTTGCCGATTGGCAGGGCAAAGACAAACTGAGCCACCAATACGATGCCGTCGGTAATCGTATTGCCACAACATTACCCGATGGTGAAGTACTGAACTTCGCCTTCAACCCCGCCGGTCAATTCCAAAGCCTGCACCGCCGCCCCATAGGCAGTGATACAGATCAGCTGATCACCAGCATCAGCCACGATGAACAGGGCAGGGAAAGCCAGCGCCAACACGGCAATGGGCTGGAAAGCCAGAGAGACTACGACCCTCAGGGCCGCCTGCAAAAACTGCGCCTGGGCAAGGCAAATGGCCCGGTATCAGATCCGGCTCAGTCAAACTCCATCCTTGAGCGTAGCTACCAATACAATAAAGCCGGCCAGATTGCCCAAATTGAGGACAGCCTGCGCGGCACCCGCAGCTACCACTACGACGCCCTCGACCGCCTCACTCAGGTAGACGGCCCCAACCCCGAATATATTGTGCACGACCCCGCGCACAATATTCTTGCCGCCGCTAACTCGAAAGACGAAGCCAAGCAGCAGGCCAGCGCCACCCAGGTCAAAGGCAACCGCTTAGCCTTCCGTGGTGATACCCACTACCGCTACGATATCCACGGCAATCGCATCGCCGAACTGCGCGGTAAAGGACAAAAACTGCAAACCCGCTACCACTACAACAGCCGCCAGCAGCTGGTGCGGGTAGAAAAGCTCAAGGTAGAAGAGGGGGCAGAGCAGCTTCAACAAAAAATTCACTACCAATACGACCCTCTGGGGCGTCGTATTGGTAAAGTGAGTGAAAGCGTGCAAACCGGTTTTCTCTGGGATGGCGACGTGCTCCTGCAGGAAAATAAAGTCGATACCCAGACCAAGCAGGATCTCAATACCCGTACTTACTACTTCGAGCCGGGCACTTTCAAACCTGTTGGTTTAAAAGAAGATAATCAGGTTTATCACTACCATCTGGATCACCTGGGAACTCCAGATACCCTTACCAACCAAGATGGTGAAGTGGTATGGAGTGTTGCCTACAAGAGCTATGGCAATATCGCCGTGGCTCACGAAAACCAAATTGAACAGCCGATTCGCTTCCAAGGGCAGTATTTCGATGAAGAAACTGGGCTGCATTACAACCGGTTTAGGTACTATGATCCACAAGTTGGTGAGTTTACTCAACAAGATCCGGTTGGGTTATTGGGGGGATCGAATAATTATCGGTATGTTCCCAACCCAGTTAGATGGATTGATCCGTTTGGGCTTACTGCAAAAAGTGACGATTGCTCTAAAGGTGATGTAAATAAAATACCGGATGATTTTGACTTTCTTGAAGATTTAAATGTCAATAACGTCGTTGAGCAACATGCTGGTTTATCTTTTGTTGAAAATAGTAATCAGTTGCAAAGTTCTCTTGAGGGGTTGCCAGAAAATTTATATCAGCATGAGTTTTTAGCACTTCGGACCTATACCGGCCCATACTATAGGCAGATGAATGGGGTGTTGAGAGGAAAATACCCTGAAATAAGTGAGACGTGGGACCCTGTTAATAGTGCTGCAAGTAGGGCGCTTGAAAAACTTTCAGCTGACCCTTTAAGAAATTTTGCGGGAACAACTTATCGCGGTGCCCCAATGACAGAAGAAAAAGTTCATGAGCGTTTTCCTGGTGTGGGGGAAATATATTCAGATAAGGGCTTTAGTAGTTCAACTTCAGACCCAGATGAAGCTTTTTCTGGAAATGTGCAAATGACTATAAAATCTAAAACAGGTGTAAAAATACAAGATATATCTGCAGTTCCCTCCGAAGATGAGGTTTTGTTCCGTCCGGGAACAGAATTTAAAATAACTAAGAAAGAAAAAGATGAAGATGGTATTTGGCGTATTGATTTGGAGGAGGAATAATGGTTGTTAAAGTTAGTGTTCCTCCATTGTCTAATAAATTTGATGAGGAAAGTCAAACTAAAAATCAATGGCTACTAAACTACTTTATCTATCGAGAATCTTCTCGATCACAGGCAGACTTATTCAATTTTACAAGATCAATTGGGAAGAACTCTAGTATTCTAGCTGATAGATATAGAGGTTGCTTGTTAGGTCTGGCTATTGGAGATGCCCTAGGTACAACCCTGGAATTTGGTGCGAGACCGGATAAAGAGGATCTAACAGAAATTGTAGGGGGAGGACCATTTAAGTTGAAGCCTGGTCAATGGACTGATGATACTAGTATGGCTCTTTGTCTAGCCTATAGCTTGCTTGATAAGAAATCTTTCGATGCAAGAAATCAAATGGAGCTTTATCTAGCGTGGTGGAAGGATGGTCTTTTTAGTTCCACTGGTAGTTGTTTTGATATAGGGAATGCTACTGCGAGAGCCCTCAGTAAGTTCTCTGAAACAGGGCAAGAGTTTTCTGGTTCTGACGATGAAAGATCCGCAGGTAATGGTTCCCTAATGAGGCTGGCTCCGGTCCCCCTTTTTTTTGCTAGCCTGCCACAGGATGGTATCCGAATGGCTGGAGAAAGTTCAAAAACAACTCATCCCGCAATTGAATGTGTGGATTCATGTAGGTATTTTTCAGCTCTGATTCTTGGTGCTTTGTATGGCGAGACAAAAGATGTACTTTTGAGCGAAGGATATGCTCCAGTTAACGGCTATTGGGGATTTCATCCTCTTTGCGAGAAGGTAAACAAAATAGCACTGGGATCATATAAGAAAAAAACAAGAGATGAAATACTCTCATCCGGTTATGTCATTGATTCTTTAGAGGCGGCTTTATGGGCTTTTTATAACACTTCAAATTTTGAAGATGGCCTTGTGAAAGCCGTAAACCTTGGAGGTGATAGTGATACTATTGGTGCTATATATGGTCAATTGGCTGGAGCCTTCTATGGAGAATCGAAGATCCCATTTCACTTTATAAAAAAGATACATAAGCCTCATCTATTTTATTATTTTGCAGATGAGTTGGTTGCATATTATGCAGGGAGTCCAGTTTTTGAAGAGTGTAATATTGTTAATTTACAAAAAGTCTAGTTTTGCTATGTTTTGAATGTGTATGAAGCCTCTTGGTTGTCGGAATAATATTTCGACATATGCACCTATTTGAAATTATTCCTCTAATAATAGGTTAGTTTTAATTAACACACAGGTAAACCACCGCCTCTGGCGGTGAGACTTGACAAGGCTCAGCCGTTCCGGCGTGCAGAGTAAAAATATGGCCTCCATGAACGGGCAAGTTCTAGAAGGAGGCCATATGCGAGATTGGCAGTGCCAAACTCACGTGAAACATTATTGCAGGTACCACGTGGTATTTGTGCCCAAGTATCGAAAGAAAGCGTTATTTGGGACATTGAGGCGGGAGATTGGAGCAATATTCCGAGACTTATGTCGCCAAAAAGGCATTGAGTTAGTCGAGGGGTACGGAATGAGGGATCACATTCATATGCTGTTAATGATTCCTCCGAAGTTTAGTGTTTCCAATACGGTTGGGTTTCTGAAAGGGAAATCTGCGATCCAGATATTTCGGAAGTACAAACATGTACAGAGAAATTTCACAGGAAGACACTTTTGGGCTCGGGGTTACTGCGTGAGTACAGTGGGGCTTGATGAGCAGATGATTCGAGAGTGCATCAAGAATCAAGAGGTCGAAGAACGCCGGCAAGAACAGATTCAACTAGCGGGGTTGTAACTAGCCCTCTCTGGGGGCTTTCACCATACCACCCGCTATGCGAGTGGTTGTTGATTGCTCCATTAAGTCTTTGATAAGTTGGTTGTATATAATTTTGTAGCGTTAAATTTTAGTGGGGATCACTTCGTGAGCTAGGTGTAATATTAATTCTTCAATAAATGAAGAGGCTGTTTTGAGTGCGAACTTACATATAGTTTTTTCCATTTCTTGTTGAAAATTACATAGAAAGAAAATGGGTCGATTTAGGTCTGATCGAAATGGTAATTAAGGAGTGAAACATGTGTTGCCAATGTTCTCTTGATCTCTGGCTAGCCAGCCTGTGATTGGCTTGAGAGGAATACCGGCTAGGGGGCTTTAGCTACTATATTGGATGAGTATGAAGTGCTTAACTTCGCCTTCAATCCTGCCAGTAAATTCCAAAACCTACTTAGGCAGCGATACTGATCGGCTGATTAGCAATACCAAGAAAAACAATGTCTGGGCAAGGTCAACTGCCTGGAATAAGATCCGACTCAGGGCTCAATCCCTGAGTGCAGTTATTATTACGATGCCCTGGTCCGCCTGACCCAACCCCGAATGCTTTGTCCACGTTCCTACACAATATTCTTGTCGCCCCCAACTCGAAAGGCGAAGCAAATCAACAGGCCAGCGCCACTCAAGTCAAAGGCAACTGCCTCGCTTTTCGTGGTGATACCCACTACCGCTACGATATCCACGGCAACCGTATTGCCGAGCTACGCGGTAAAGGCCAAAAACTGCAAGCCCGCTACCATTACAACAGTCGCCAGCAGCTGGTGCGGGTAGAAAAGCTTAAGGTAGAAGATGGGGCAGAGCGGCTTCAACTAGAGATTCACTACCAATATGCCCCTCTAAGGCGCCTTATTAGTAAGGCTTCTAGCGATGATCAAACTGGCTTTCTTTGGGATGGTGATGTCCTCCTGCAAGAAATCAAAAGAGATCTCCAAGTTCAGCAGGATCTTAATAGCCGTACATACTACTTCGAACCGAAGACTTTCAAACCTGTTGCACTTAATGAAGATAAGTAGGTCTATTACTACCACCTAGACCACCTAGACCACCTAGACCACCTAGACCACCTCGAAACCCCGGATACCCTCACCAACCAAGATGGTGAAGTGGTGTGGAGACGTTGCCTACAAGAGCTATGGCAATATCGCCGTGGCTCACGAAAACCAAATTGAACAGCCGATTCGCTTCCAAGGGCAGTACTTCGATGAAGAGACCGGGCTGCACTACAACCGGTTTAGATACTATGATTCGCGGGTGGGAGAGTTTACTCAGCAGGACCCGATTGGTTTAGTGGGGGGAATCAATTTATACCGCTATTGCTCTAATCCGATACATTGGGTTGATCCTCTTGGGCTTACTTCTAGCGAAGTAGTTTCAATTTGTCCTAAAAAAGCAGCAAGAGAACTTTCGGAAGGTAAGAAAACACAAGAAGTTTATGAAGTAAACGGGGTATGGGATGAGGAGCGTCAAGTTTTACATCATGACTTGGTTCAAGAAAAATTAAATCGTATTACAGGTCTAGGCCAATCAGTTGATGAACCAACAATATTCGCTATGCGAGGCAATTCTGGTAGTGGTAAGTCGCGTTTTGTTAACTCTGGCGGAGTGCAAGGCGTCGAAAGTATGAATGACATTGCAGTAATTAACCCTGATGAGTTCAAGAAATTACTGATTGATAACACAAAATTTCCTGTCACACATGATCAGGTACATGCTGAGAGTTCAATGCTTGCTAAACGAGTACAAGCCGAATTGTTAAAACAAAAGGATGTATTAGGAAAGCCTGTAAGCTTTATGGTAGATAAGCGTTTAGGTGATGTTGAAGATATTCAAAAGTTAGTTGATGCGGCGCAAAACACAGGAAGAAAACTTAATGTCTCTGATATGGATGCTCCGCTCGAAATCTCTTTAATCGGTGTTCTAATGCGAAAGCCTGGTGGTGAGGACCCTATAGTCCCTTTTCATGTTGTGGGAGAGACTAGTTTCAAACCAGCAAGAGAAAACAGAGAGAAGACAATAAAATTTTTTGAGGATAATCCGGAGCTTGGGGTTTACGAGCTTTATGGTACATCCCCTTCAGGAGATAAAAAGCTGGTCACTAGAGTTGAGCAAGGTGAGTTGGATATTCTTGATCAATCTGAATACGTTAAACTTACAAGTGATCCAACTTTTGAAATGAATGAGTTGAAACATATTGAAATTGATGATGCTGAGATAGCAAGAATAACCGACCCTTTACCTGACGGAGCTTGGAAAGAGGATGTGGTTTCAACCTTATCCAAGTATAAGGGGAGAACTTGGGGTAAAGCTATTGAAGAGCATGGTGGGTTTGGAGATTGATATGAGGCTTAAAGGTGAAGCTGCAAAGCAATTTGTTGCTGAATTAAGGCGACGACACAAAAAAGAAAGGCAGGAAAGGCTGGAAAAGGCTAAGCAAAAAGCAAAATTAGATGGTAAAGAACCTTTTGATATTGATTTGGTTTTTAAGTATTTTCCAGTTTATGAACATGATAAAGAGGATATGGAAAATCCAAAAGTAATGCAGCAAAAAATAGAGGCTTTAGAGGAGCGTTACTATGTTAGCTTTCCAGATATCATGACTATAAAAGAGTTTGGTGAGAAAATGTGTGAGTTGAGAAATTGGGGGGCTTTTGATTGATTGTCTATTAGCCAGAAATTTTTATGGTGTCTGGAGGGCTCTCTGTATGTGTCCGTATCTTATAGTTCCTATTACTTGTGATCTATGGCGTGCTAAAGAGGCAGCTTAGAATGGTCATAAATTGAAGAGCTGAGATTTAGGTATGGGCAATAAAAGTATTGCCAGTACTTTATTAAGTGGTTAATTTAAATATCGGTTTACTCTGAATTGGGTAACGATGGTAAGAGTGTTACCGGTTGCCTAGATGGTGAGTAACGCTAGAAGCTGTTTTATAACTTCCTTAATGTAATTAACATGCAGGCAATATAAAAAAAGGAAGTTATAAAATGGCTTATAGGATGTATCCCATGGATTTATATCACTTGTGAAATGGTAGTAAATATAGTTGGGTGCAGTGGTAGGTGATAATTGTCTTTTTAAAAGCGAAATTGTGTCGATTGGTACCTGTAGCAGCTGGGGCTTTAAATTGCGATTAATTTTTTAATCGTGTTTTGCCCAGGGATAATTACTTGTGAAACTATTTTTCCTGTCTTTATTGTGTTTCTGGTGTGGAAACTTCATTTGAAGTGGTCCTTGAATTTAATTCTTTTTATGCCATTTGGTTGAGCTTGCCGCCTCATTAAAGAAACCAATGTCATTATTCCTTTTTTGAGAGTTGGTACTATTGACAGTAGTTGTCTTCAGCATGGAAGGTGATCGGGCTGTCTGGGGTTGTCAATTTAATAAAAAAATTAAGGTTCAAGTTATGAGAAAAGCTAATCTTTCAACTTCAATAAAAACTGCATTATCTTTATGTTTGCTAATATCACCTGCTATCAGTTTTGCTGAAAGTGATTCTTCACTTGAGCGTGCTAATGACAACGCTAAATTTAAACGTTGTGGCACTAATCACCCCTCTATTCAGGAGGCTGCTTTGAAAGAGCAGCATTTTACTGCGCTGCGCGGACAGTCTCATAGTATAAGCAGTGGAACTCATACGCTACGTCCAGCGGGTTCTGTAACTATTGATGTATATTTCCATGTTATTACTGATAACGCCAATAATGGGTCGCTACCCAGCAATGTAATTAATGCGCAAATGGCAGTACTTAATGATGCTTATGCGAGTACACCATTTACTTTCAATCTGGTTTCAACTTCAGTAACGGCTAATAATTCTTGGTATAACGTTGGATATGGTTCCTCCGCAGAGCGCGCTATGAAAAGTTCATTGCGTGTTGGTGATGCGGGAGACCTGAATATCTATGTGGCTGATATCGGCGGTGGTCTACTTGGGTGGGCAACTTTCCCAAGCAGCTATTCTTCAGATCCGCTGGATGACGGGGTAGTTATTTTAACCGGTTCTGTGCCTGGTGGCGATGCAGCACCTTACAACGAGGGCGATACTCTTACTCATGAGGTTGGCCACTGGTTAGGTTTGTATCATACCTTCCAGGGCGGCTGTGGTGGAAATGGGGATTATGTTTCCGATACTCCTGCCGAGAGGTCACCGGCTTACGGGTGTCCAGTAGGTAGGGATTCCTGTACTAGGGGGCGGAACGCAGCCGGTCTTGATCCGATTACAAATTTTATGGATTACACAGACGATAGCTGTATGTACGAATTCACAGAGGGGCAGGCTACTCGCGCAGATGAGCAAAGCAGTACCTACCGCGGTCTATAATAATTTTTTGGGGGGATTACTCCCCCCAATACACTGATAATTATGAAAAGTATCCGATTTTTTATCCTATTTGCTTTGATATCTATGAATACGGCTAACGTAACTGCCCAGAGGCTCGCTGTGCCAGGCTATGTTGCTTGTAATAGGAACCAGCTGACTTCCTGGCAGGGAGAGGTGACAAAATTAGTGCGGACAGGAAACGGCGTTAAAGTATGGATTTCCACCGATTACGACACCAAAGAATCATTAGAATTGACGATGCCTAGTTGGAAAGCACTTCTCGGTCAGTTCCGTTTACAAGGGAAAGAGTTTCTGGAGAGTGACTGGGGAAAGGTTACTGATTCACAAGCAGAACTTAGGCCTGGGATTCGAGCAGTAATTTGGTTGTGCGAGAATAAGGCCTATCCCGCTGTGATCAATTGGCAACCTCGGCCAGAGTAGGTGCCTGCATTCTTACTTTATATGTAATCAAGATTTAATTAAATTTTTAGTACCGCCCTAATTAAGTCAAAGATATCTTCTCTGATGGTTGGTTATTTTTAAACCAAAGATTACAAGTTGTTGAAAAGTAACCCCTCAATAAGCTTTGGGAACTTACTCCTATATTGAGAGTTGTTTGTAGGGGGGGATTTTTAAGAGAATTCAATTGCTGGAGTTCTCATCAATTAATCGATTTCTCCCGTCGTACAGAATTTTCTGCATTTCTTTTTGCGCTATGATCTACATCTACCCTGTGAACGTATTCTCGATATGGGTTGCTGGAGCTAACTGAATAGTCCTTAAGTTCAACTCCTTGCTTGAATATAAAATGAATATGTGCCTATTACTATCTGTATACCTCCTTCTGAGAAAAAAGAAGGGTGTGAGCATCGCTTGGGCTAAAACACCGTGTTGAAGGCATTAGATAGACTCCAGTTTTAGCAGGCTGCCCTCGGCGTCTCCTGTTGGGAGTTTCTTCTATAAATTTATCTGTAATTTTGTAAAAGACTCATTTTTTTGGTATTCCCTGATCTAGAAATCCAGAATCGACACCGAACCAAAAGCTTCCATCTTTATTGTCAAAATACATATATCGAATGTTACCTCCGCTGGGTACAGTCGTTTGACTGACAAATTTTTGTGCTTCTGTATCAAAAGCAAAGATGATGTTAGGAATATCACCGGTGTCTGCTACCCATAGCCGGCCTTTGTTATCCATTGCGGTTCCGTAAGGGCGTGGATTTTCAGTGGGGAGCTTCCATTCTTTGAATTCTTTTGTACTGGGCGTATATCTGCCAAGATAGCCCTCTGGATAGTCCACATACCAGATATTGTTAGATGTATCGATTTCCAGCCTGCGAGGCCGAGCGTTTGGTCGGGGAATTGAGATTTCGTTTACCACCATGGTTTTAGGGTCTACCCAAGCTAGTTTATTCGTGCCAAATAGAGCAACCCAGGGGCGACCTTGTGAGTCTACCTTGATTCCATAAGGGCGTGCGTTGGCAGTTTGTGGTGTAGCTACTTTCACCTCTCCATTATTTACATCCAAAATACCTATGCGATTGCTCTGTTGGGCTGTAAACCAAATATTGCCCTCACGGTTGAATACCAGTGTATGTGGATCATTTACACCTTTAGGCATTGGGTATTGAGTGATTTTACCGGTCTCTGCATCCATACGCCCAATATGCGCATTGCGGTTGCCCGCATACCAAACCATGCCCTGCTTATCTACTATCAAGTTGTGAGGGTGGGTTCCTTCAGGGACCTCAAATTTTTTAAACGTCTGATCAGACGGAGAAAATCGACCGATGTAGTTGCCGGCCTGCCCACAGAACCAAACTTGCTGCCTGTTATCCACATGGGGGTCTCTGGGCAGTCCCTGCCAGGGGACCTTCCACTCGTTTAATTTGAGTCCGTCTGGCAGTTTATTTTCTTGTGCCGCAGTAATTAATGATGTCGACAAGAAATAAATGACGCAGATAGTGATTTTTAGTGACAGCGCAGGAAGTTTTGGGGAGATTTTCATTTGCCAATTCCAGTGATTAAGCCGTCAAGGAGAATTTATACGTATATGCCGTAGTGTGGGAAAATGGGTGATCTGAGTCCTGGTCAAAGCATAGGTGATAATTGATGCATATTGAAAATGGTTTACAGGATTAATGTTTCGCCGAAGAGTGATTTCAAACTGCTATTTAGCGATCAAGAATCTCATTGGGGCACTTGATCATATTTACGAAAGAGATACTGAAGTCTCAGAGCTCTATTTGTGTAAGTTCTAATTGACCCAGTGGGGTTTAAATGAGAAGAGCCTTGTCTTTACTACAAGGCAGAATTAATAGCTGGTTTGGTGGTGATTGGCAGTCATCTTAAGCTCAATTTACACGCCAGCGTTGTATAGCGTATATTGCTGTCCTCAGTGTAGGAGTCCCGCTATGTTACAACGCCTCCGTCGACCGGAAATTCTTCTGTTGATCCTTGCAGGCTCAATGCCACTTTCTTTTTCTGTCTGGAATACCCTCCTTAATAACTTTGTGATAGCCAAGGCTTCATTTACCGGGGCTGATATTGGCTTGCTGCAAAGTGTGCGGGAAATCCCAGGTTTCCTTGCCTTTACAGTGATCTTTGTTTTGCTGCTTATTCGTGAGCAGCGGTTGGCGCTTCTCTCACTTGTAGCAACCGGGATTGGTGTGTTGCTGACCGGTTTTTTTCCATCTCTCACAGGTTTATTACTCACGACATTATTGATGTCGATCGGTTTTCACTTCTATGAAACCCTGCAAACCTCTCTGGCTTTGCAGTGGTTTCCAAAGAAGACTTCGGCAATCTGGATGGGGCGAATGGCTGCAGCTGGCTCTTTTGCCGCATTATTGGCCTATGGGCTAGTTTGGGGCTTGATGGATTTTGGCGGGTTGGACTATTCCTGGGTTTACCTGATTGGAGGAGGGAGCACAGTTATTATTGCCCTGGTGGCCTGGATACTTTTTCCTCAATTTCCCCAGCCCCATAGCCAGAGAAAGCAGTTGGTTGTACGCAAACGTTATTGGCTTTACTACGCTCTGACAATGATGAGCGGTGCACGTCGGCAGATCTTTATTGTTTTTGCTGGTTTTTTGATGGTTGAGAAGTTTGGTTATAGCGTAGGGGAAGTTGCTGCACTTTATACCGTAAACCACCTGTTGAATTTATATATTGCCCCGAAAATTGGCCAGTTTATTGTTCGCTTTGGTGAGCGCCGAATCCTCACTCTGGAATATATTGGTTTAGCACTAGTCTTTGCTGGTTATGCATTGGTGGAGAGCGCGATGATGGCAGCTGCGCTTTATATTATCGATCATCTGTTTTTCTCTATGGCCATTGCCATCAAGACCTATTTCCAAAAGATCGTGGATGAACGTGACATCGCAGCCTCTGCAGGTGTCAGCTTTACCATTAATCATATCGCGGCGGTTATTATCCCCGTTTTGTTTGGTTTGCTATGGCTCACCTCTCCAGCGATGGTTTTCTTTGCTGGATCTTTGATGGCTTTGGTTTCTTTGGGATTGGCTCAGCTGGTACCGGAACACCCCGGACCAGGCAATGAAGCGCGCTTAGGGCAGGGTGTTGCTGCCACATAGTGGCTCTATTATTTTTTAAGTTTGGATTCTTTGATCGTTATTATGGGTTGTATATGCATCAAATCCTCCTACTCATAGTGCTTGCACTTCCGCTATATGCTTTTGCGTCGCCGGAACAGATTCCTGTGGGTGAGTACCGTATTGAATATGAGATCAAAGGATCTGGTAAGGCTATCCTGCTTTTAGAAGCGGGGGGCTCGGCTGGTATGTCTGACTGGAATCCAATCTATGACAGGCTAGCAGAGCATGCACGAGTTATACGTTACTCGCGTGTTGGCAATGGTAATTCTACAGCCATCAAGAAACATTTTAGCTCTGAGGATTATGCTCAAGGGGCCAAGGCGTTATTGGAGGCTTTGGGGGTTAAAGAGAAAGTTACTTATATTGCGCACTCCTATGGTGCTCATGTAGCCCGAACGTTTGCCGCACAGTACCCAGAAAGAATGGCAGCGTTGATGCTGATAGAGCCTTCTTCTGAGCATGATGTGGATATTATGCGATCTCTGAATCTGGAATTGGCCGAAGAGCAAATTGCTCAGGTAAAACTGGATGATATGAAGAACGGCATGTCGAATCAGTACCTGGATTTTTGGTCTAAACGCCCTTTACCTGACTATCCACAAATCCCAGATATACCCGTCACAGTAATTGCCTCAATTAAAAAGTATGACAATCCTCCTCTTCTTTTCTTTACTGATGAGGCCCGGGATAGATGGGGGGAGTTACATTCTAATTGGGCCAAAGCGTTTCCACGAGGCAAAGCTGTTTTGACTGAGAAGAGCTATCACTATCCTCAAAATGATGAGCCGGATATGGTATTAAATGAGATTCTGGCACTTATTTCCAGGACCTATAAATAGATGTTGAAGTCAAATAAAAAGCAAATGTAGCCATATTGCATTTCATATTTGACAAATTGCAGTCTTATAAAGGTGGTCTGTATTGACCATCCATCCCCTAGCCCTAAAATAGAAGTCCTTGCATCTATAGGGCTTTTATTGTGCTTAAAAAAATTATATTGGCTTTTTCTTTGACAACTTTCTCTGCAGGCATTGTATTTGCGAAGGGCATCAATAAAGTTCCAGAGAATTTATCTGATGCAGAAAAACTTTATGGTCTCTCCCTTTATTGGAGGGAAGTTAGCTACAACTTTGCTTTCTTTGATCAGGTTCCCGAGTTGGACTTTGATGCTAAATACCAGGAGTTTATTCCACGGGTTTTAGCAACACAAAACACCTATGAATATTACCGCGAGTTAAAGCGTCTCAATGCCTTTCTACAGGATGGACATACTAATATTTATTACCCAAAGGGTATGTCCTCCAGTTATGTAGACTGGCCAGCTATTCGCTTAGCTGAGGCCGGACGTAAAGCAGTAATCACAGGTGTTGAGAAGGGCTTGGAGTCACATATTCCGCCGGGTTCAATTATTGTCGCAATCAATGGGCAGCCCATAGAAGCTCATTTAAAAGAACAGGTTTTGCCATATATTGCTAGCTCTACCCAGCATATTCTCTGGAATGCCGCGGTTCGGGATGCTCTTGATGGAAAGCCGGGCAGCATGGTCCAGCTCACTATTGCAACCCCCGATGGGGCGACCAAGAGTATTGAGGTTAAGCGGGATGCGCGGGGTAGGAAGATCGAATATGCCTCAATTAAACAGCCCGCCTCCAACGGTGAGCTGTTTGAGTTCAAATGGCTGGAGAATGATATTGGTTATGTAGCGCTAAATGGTTTTCATGATGAGGCGATTGTTGCGCAGTTTAAATCTCACTACGATGAGATTACTAAGTCTAAAGGGCTGATTATTGATCTGCGTTTTAATGGTGGAGGTAATTCTGCTTATGCCGGAGAGATAATCTCTTATTTGGCTGATCGGAATTTACCAGGCTCTGTATGGAAAACTCCCAAACATGTTGCGGCTTATAAGGCCTGGGGCTCTTTTGCCGATCAGTTTGAAGATTTAGAAGAGTATCGGCCCTATGCAGAGGGTGCTTCGTGGGAATTTAGTGAGGACTCCGGGGATATAGTTGAGCCGAAATTGGATAGTAACCACATAGTGCCAACTTATGTACTAATTGGCCGAAATACCGCCTCTGCAGCCGAAGATTTCTTGGTGTATGCAGATTCTCTCGAGCACTTTACTACCGTCGGTGAGCCTACTTATGGCAGTACAGGTCAGCCAATGATTGTAGATCTTCCTGGAGGTGGTACTTTCAGGGTGTGTACCAAGCGGGACACTTACCCTGATGGGCGGGAGTTTGTTGGCTATGGTATCCAGCCAGATATTCTGGTGGAGCGCACCCTGGATATTGTGAGATCAGGTGAGGACAGGGTGCTGGATAGGGCTTTCATTGACTTGAAGAGCACAATCACTAGCTCAGCGCTCTGATTGCGGATTTATTGAACAATGTTGACTAACTTTCCCTGCTGTTACGGGTCCCTTAAATAATTCTACTCTGATGGTTCCCTGTACAAGCTTGGACTGTTATGCCTCACATTTCTATTATATGGCTGGAACCCAAGTCTTTGCTGGGAGAGGCATGCTCGCGGGATTTTGTCTTTAGATAATTTACTGGTGGTCGAGATTGCCTGTTGGCCCGCTTACCTGTTTAATGCTGACTTTGGTTTCCGGCGACTACAGGAAAGCGCTTGTCATCGTTTATAAGCCAATTAAGTGGTACGTTAGGGTATCTCTGAAAATTAAGTAACTATAAAAGTAGCTAGGAGTTGTACTTATGGCACAGATCAAAGCTTTGGATAAAAAGGCACACGCCAACCTGAAACTCACCCAGGACATCACTTTTGACCATGTGAGCAGCAATCATATTTTGCCGCTGGTGGTTCAGGAAATTGTTCAGGCGGCCCAGAGCTATCCGATCCTGTTCGTAAAAGACCAGAATACTGAGCAGTTTAAAGTGGTTGCCCTTACAGGCCTGCGTCCCGGTGAAAACCTGTTCTCTGGCGCTGAGGGTTGGAATGGCAGCTACATTCCTCTGCAGGTTCGCACCTACCCATTCGTGCTGGTGAAGAACCCGGAGAATACCGATCAGGCGGTACTGTGTATCGATGAAGACTCCAGCATGTTGAGTGAGTCCGCAGGTGAGGCTCTGTTTGACGGTGAGGGCGAGCAGACTGACTACCTGAAAAACCGCGCTCAGGCGGTGGTGGAAACTGCCCAGCGCGTATCTGTTACCGAGTCGTTTATCGAATTCCTGGTATCCAAAGACCTGCTGACCCAGAAGAAGCTGACTCTGCGTATTACCGAAGAGGATAAGCCCTACGATCTGACTGGTTTCTACGTGATTGACGAAGAGAAGCTGAACAAGCTATCCGATGAAGACTTCCTGGAACTGCGCAAGCGTGGTGCCCTGCCGGCGATCTATGCTTCCATGATGTCCTCCATGCAGGTTCAGAATCTGATTCGCAAGAAGCGTCTGAACTAATCCTGTATGGCCCGGCAATTGCAGTTGCCGGGCTGTCTGCGCGTATCAGTATTACGAGATGTAGTTATCAGCAGTCATTATCCCTCCTTGATCCCGCCTTACACTCGTACCACTATTAGCCCCTCTGACGTTTAAGTTCGCGAATAATAAAATGAAATACTTAGCGCGGCTCTCTTTCCGCTACTGGTTTGCCTGGTTGGCGTTATTTTACGGAGCTTGGCTGTTTCTCGTTGTGCAGGGCGATAACTTGGCCCTAGCACTGGAGCATTGGTCCATGGCGCTTGCCATGGCGCTCGGCAGCTATGCCGCCGGTTCCACGCCCATGGGCGGAGGCACGGTGGGCTTCCCCGTGTTGGTGCTCTTATTTGATATGCCTGCCAGTCTCGGCCGCGACTTCAGTTTTGCGGTGCAGTCGATCGGTATGGTTAGTGCCAGCCTGTTTATTCTCTGTCGGCGACAGCCGTTAGCCTGGTCGATGCTACGTGGCGCCTTGCTTGGTTCTTTATTGGCTACCCCCGCGGGCATATTGCTGTTTGCGCCGATGATTTCCGAACTGTGGGTGAAGCTCTCTTTCGCGGTGCTTTGGGGTAGCTTTGGGATATTTCATTTGTATCGGCTCGCCGAGATCACCGACTGTGAGCACAAGGGTGATCCGCAGTGCCCAACGGATTTTCGTGTAGGTCTTCTGCTTGGGGTTTTTGCGGGCTTCTGTGTGGTCTCGGTAACCGGGGTTGGTGTGGATATGCTGGTGTACGCGGCTTTGGTGCTGCTGAGCCGTGTGGACCTGAAGGTAGCGATTCCCACCTCGGTAGTGATCATGGCCTTCTGCTCTGTTCTCGGTGTGCTGGTGAAGTCGCTGGCCGGCGACTGGCAGCCAGGGGTTTTTGGTAACTGGCTGGCAGCGGCGCCGGTGGTGGCCTTGGGGGCGCCCCTTGGTGTTTTTGTTGTGAGCTTGCTGGGGCGCAAACCCACCCTGCTAATTGTGGCTCTACTGTGTGTTGTACAGCTTTTGTGGACCTGTGCGTCGGAACGGCAGGCCCTAAGCGGCCTGGGAGGACCTCTAGTGCTATTGGCGTTATTGCTGTGCTTACTGGGGTTCGAGTGGCTGCGGGTATTGGGGTTGCGTCGAGAGCTCAGCCGTGGCGCGGCAGCAAATGGGTCTGGTGCAGAGATTAAGGCAGTTGCGATAGAGGAGAGTTTGATACCGGGGGTTAAATAAGGGAGCTTGGCGAGTGCTGGCGCGCGACTGCGTGCCGGCGGCAAAGACTAGATGTTTTGCGTTAAAAATATCAGCTGCTAAGTAATCTGGCTTCGAGTGCTGCCCTTATTCGGGCCTGCGGGATAAATTCTGGAAGATGGCTGGGGCGGAAGGATTCGAACCTTCGCATGACGGGATCAAAACCCGCTGCCTTACCGCTTGGCTACGCCCCAGTTTCAAGGTTCACAAAGAATAGTCTCTGTGATTTGAAATGGTAGCAAGGGGGAGACTCGAACTCCCGACCTCAGCATTATGAGTGCTGCGCTCTAACCGGCTGAGCTACCTTGCCATTTCTTTTGTTGTCTCGGCTGTCCCGAGGGCGCGCATTATTAATCGATGGGCTGGGTGTGTCAACACTTTTTTGTATTCTTTTCAGTTAGTTAGCGATTTTTTTCATCTGGAGCCGCAGAGCCCTTGGCGCGATGCCCGGAACGGATAGCGGCGAGGGCGGAACCCAACACCACCGCAGCGGCACCACTCCAGCTGATCCAGTTAAGCGGCTCCACCGCGATGTAATCGGGCCAGATACTGCTCACCAGGGTGCTGAACAGCAGCGTGATTACTGGTACCAGTGACAGAGTGGCACTGACACTGGAGGCTTCCCAGTGCGCCAGGGCCTTGCTAAAGGCGCCATAGGCGATCAGTGTGTTGGCGGTAAGAAATGCAAGTAGCAGCCAGTCCAGCCAGCCCAGATGGGTGACATCCAGTGGATCTGCCATGGGTAGGAAGCACAGGGTGCCAGCAATATAAATCAATACCAGCAAGTCCTGGGGTGTGGCGCGGCTGAGGATTTTCTTCTGGAAAAAGCCATATACCGCCCAGGATACCGCGGCGATCAGGATCAATCCGAGCCCCAGCAGGTAATCACTATCGGCGCCGCTCCCCAGCTCGGCGAGGCGCTGGTTGAAAAATAACAGTAGCCCCATCACCACTAGGGCCACACCGGCCCACTGTCTCGGAGAAAAGCGTTCATTAAGCCACAGAACACTGGAGATCAGCAGTAGTAGCGGGGCTAGCTGGATCACGATCTGTGCCGCACCAGGGGTGATGTGATTTAGGCCGCTGGCATAGGTGAGGTAATTCAACAGCAGCCCGGCCACGGCGAGTAGGGTGAACAGCAGCAGGCTGCGGCTGAACAGTGCCTTTAATTTCAATTGCCGTGCACGCCCGTAGTAGAGTCCCGCCAACAACGCCGCGCCAGCAAAACGATACCAGGTGGCGGTCTCAGGGCTGATGTGTTCCAAAAGGCCTTTGAGGGCGATGGGTAGGGCTGCCCACATAAAGACGGTGGTCAATGCCAAAGGCAGGCCGACTTTCCAGTTTGATTGCGCCATGGATCTTACGCCGCAGAGACAGCCTCCCCGGGGTGGGGAGGCGAAGGATAGATAGCAGGGGGATTAGACGTTGAAGCGGAAGTGAATTACGTCACCATCAGCGACAACATAATCTTTACCCTCCAGGCGCCACTTGCCTGCGTCTTTGGCTCCAGCCTCGCCATTGTGATCGACAAAGTCACTGTAGCTAATCACTTCGGCGCGGATAAAGCCTTTCTCAAAGTCCGTATGGATCTTGCCGGCGGCATTGGGTGCGGTGGCACCTAGCGGGATGGTCCAGGCGCGCACTTCCTTCACGCCGGCGGTAAAGTAGGTGTGCAGGCCAAGCAGTTGGTAACCGGCGCGGATTACACGGTTCAAGCCCGGCTCTTCCATACCCAGTTCTTCCAGGAATTCTTGCTTCTCATCGTCGTCCAGTTCGGCAATTTCCGCTTCAAGCTTGTTGCAGATGGGTACCAGTACAGCGTTCTCTTCAGCGGCGATGGCGGCAACGGCGTCCAGGTGCGGATTATTTTCGAAACCGTCTTCGTGCACGTTGGCAATGTACATGGTGGGCTTCACCGTGAGCAGGCTCAGTTCACGCAGGTCCGTCAGTTCATCTTCGGACAGGCCAAAGGAGCGTAGCGGCTTGGCTTCGTTCAGGTGTGGCAGGATTTTTTCCAGCAGCGCTTTCATCTTGATGGCGTGCTTGTCCTGCCCCTTGGCGGCGCGGGTAAAGCGTTGCAGAGCTTTCTCCACAGTGTCCAGGTCGGCGAGTGCCAGCTCGGTGTTGATCACTTCGATATCGGATACCGGGTGCACCTGATTGGCCACGTGGATGACATTGTCGTCTTCGAAACAGCGTACAACGTGAGCGATGGCATCGGTCTCGCGGATATTGGCGAGGAATTTGTTGCCCAGACCTTCGCCTTTGGAGGCACCTGCAACCAGTCCGGCGATATCGGTGAACTCCATGGTGGTTGGAATCACTTTCTGGGGCTTGACGATCTCCGCTAACTTGTCGAGGCGGGGATCCGGCACTGGCACTACGCCGGCGTTGGGCTCGATGGTGCAGAAGGGGAAGTTCTCTGCGTCGATTCCCGCTTTGGTCAGTGCATTGAAGAGGGTGGATTTGCCCACGTTAGGCAGGCCGACAATACCGCAAGTAAAACCCATGGTGATATTTTTCCGTTTGCCTGAGGCGCGTACCGCGCGCTCTGCTAATTGCGTTTGAAGTCCGGTAGTGATTGCGCTGGCGGGAGTCTGGGCGGGCTGGGTAGCGCGGCCTCCGAATGATCCGGGCCAGCCGGGAAAATACCGGCAATTTGGCGCAGCACACTATCGAGATTTCCGGGGCAAAAGGCAAGCCGCCCGGTGGGATCTATTTGGCGGTGTGCAGCGTTTTCATGGCTGCGCCCCAGTCGCCGCTGGCGGCGGTGGGCAGCACGTCGATCGAGTGATCGATGGCGTCAGCCAGAGTTTCCTGTTCCGCCCTGGGGGCGCGCTGAAGGACAAAGCGCGCCACCTCGCTAGCGCTACCGGGGTGGCCGATGCCGAGTCGCAGGCGCATAAAGTCCCGGTTGTTGCCCAGAGCGGCAATAATATCCCGCAAGCCATTGTGTCCGCCGTGACCACCGCCAGCTTTCAGGCGCGCGATACCGGGGGCCAGGTCCAGCTCATCGTGAGCGACCAATATGGCTTCCGGGGGAATTTTGAAGAAGTTCGCCAGCGGGCCTACAGCCTGGCCACTGCGATTCATATAGGTGGTGGGAATCAGCAGCCGGACTTCCCGGTTGCCGATCCGCACACGGCCGGTGAGGCCGTGGTATTTGCTGTCGGAGCTGAGCTGAGTGCCGTGGCGGCGTGCCAGTTCGACAACAAAGTCGGCACCGGCGTTATGTCTTGTCCGGTCATATTCCGGCCCGGGGTTGCCCAGGCCGACAATCAACTGGATGGGAGTATCCGGTGCCGCAGCCAAGGTGATTACTCTTCGCCTTCGCCGGCTTCTTCGGCTTCAGCTTCAACAGCGCCGCGAGGCTTGTGAATAGAAGCTACAACCAGGTTGTGGTCTTCGCCGTGGCTCAGATCTGCAGACTCAACACCTTCCGGCAGTTTCAGGTCGGAGATGTGCAGGATGCCATCCAGTTCCAGGTCCGCCAGGTCTACCTCGATGAACTCGGGCAGTTTACCGGCAGGAGCATTTACTTCCAGCTCGGTCAGGGTGTGAGAAACGATGCCGCCGGCCTTAACGCCTTTACAGGTTTCTTCGTTGAGGAAGTGCAGGGGCACTTTCACGTGTACTTTGGTGCTGGCGGAAACGCGCTGGAAGTCAATGTGCAGAAGCAGCTGCTTTGCAGGGTGACGTTGCAGATCGCGCAGAATAACTTTCTCTTCTTTGCCGTCGACGTCGATGGTCAGCATGGAGGAGAAGAAAGCTTCGTTTTCCAGGGCCTTGAACAGGTCCTTTTGCAGCAGGGATACAGACTGCGGCTCAACTTCGCCACCGTAAACGATGCCGGGTACACGGCCTTCCAGGCGACGCAGGCGGCGGCTCGCACCTTTCCCTTCATCGCTGCGGGCAATGGCGTTCAGTTTGATATCAGACATGGGTAAAACCTCGGGTTGTCTGTCCAGAGAGACCTGCGACCGGACCGCTCTGGCGTTAGTGTAAATTGGGCGCTTGCCCAGAAGTAATAGCCCGGCAGTGCCAGGCGGGCGCGTATTCTACGGGAATCAGTCCCAAACGCAAAGTGCCCCGCTGCTGCGGGGCACTTTTCTATTTGCCGATAGGGAGTCCTTAGCGGAACATCGCAGAGAGGGATTCCTCATTGCTGATACGGCGCATGGACTCGGCCAGCATGGCAGATAAGGTCAGCTGGCGAATTTTTGGAGCCTTTTCCATTTTGTCACCCAGCGGGATGGAGTCGGTAACCACCAGCTCATCCAGAACGGAGTTGTTCAGGTTGCTGATGGCATTGCCGGAAAGTACTGGGTGGGTACAGTAGGCGACAACTTTCTCGGCGCCGTGTTCTTTCAGGGCGTTGGCGGCATTGCACAAAGTGCCAGCGGTGTCGACCATATCGTCTACCAGCAGGCAGGTGCGGCCACTAACTTCACCGATGATGTTCATCACTTCGGCAACGTTGGCGGCGGGGCGGCGTTTGTCGATGATGGCTAGGTCGCAGTCGAGGCTCTTGGCCACGGCGCGGGCGCGAACAACACCGCCAATATCGGGGGATACCACAACCAGGTTCTGGTACTTCTGGCGCTCGATATCGTCGAGCAACACGGAAGAGCCGTAAACGTTATCCACAGGCACATCGAAGAAGCCCTGAATCTGCTCGGCGTGCAGATCGACAGTCAGCACGCGGTCGATACCCACGCTCACCATCATATCGGCAACCACTTTTGCGGAAATTGGTACGCGCTGGGAGCGCACGCGACGGTCCTGGCGGGCGTAGCCGAAGTAGGGAACCACTGCGGTGACGCGGCCGGCTGAGGCGCGGCGCAGGGCGTCAACCAGTAGGATCAGCTCCATCAGGTTTCGATTGGTGGGCTGGCAGGTGGATTGCACTACGAAAACGTCGCGACCGCGCACGTTGTCAGTAATTTCAACTGCAATCTCGCCGTCGGAGAAGCGCTTGACCGTGGCTTCGCCCAGGGGGATCGCCATATGGTCGACAATTTTCTGCGCCAGTTCCGGGTTTGCGTTGCCGGTGAAGACCATTAAGTCAGCCACTGCGAGTTCCTTTAATTCTGTCTTGAAGTGAGTTGAAGTGTAGATGCCGGCATAATTTGCTAGCAGTTAGGATGCGATAGCACCACTTTTTATAGGGGGCGATAGAGCGGATAGCGAAGCTGTTAAAGGTGCTGGCCGTGGCTCCTGGTCACCCAGGTGGTTGCTTTGATATTCGGAAAGCCTCCGGGTCGACGGCAGGGAGTTGCATGCAAAACTGCCTTCGACATTATTCTTTAGAATTCGGGGGTAGGCTTTTTGTAGCCCGCTACGAGTGGCCTCGGCCGGTTGGGTCAGTGTCGACTGAAACATGTCGGAACCGGTTTTTGCTGCTGCCACTGTATAAAAGGAAAATGGCTGGGGCGGAAGGATTCGAACCTTCGCATGACGGGATCAAAACCCGCTGCCTTACCGCTTGGCTACGCCCCAGTATGTTTCCTCAATTGCTTGAGGTTAATTTCGCGAGTTGCTGATGTGTCGGTGAAATCTGTACACCGGCCGCAACAAAACCCTGCCATTTTCGCGGTAGCCTGGCAAGTGCCGATCGGGCTGCTTGCTCAGTTTCGAAGGCGGCAAAAACGCAACCTCCGGTGCCGGTGAGTTGTGCTGGCGCAAATTGCTGCAGCCACTCTCGGGCATCGCGAACTTCTGGGTAGAGACTCTCAACAAGTTCCTGGCAGTCGTTACCGGAAAAAACTTCCAGTTTTTTACTGCTGAGTGGCGTTTCATTGAGCTGCCCCTCGCGAAGGGCCGCTAATGTAATTGCGTCGGAATCTCTTGTCAAACGGGAATCGGAAAAAATTTTTGCCGTACTCACCTGGCAACCGGGAGCAAGGACTAAATAGTGGCGTTTTTCTGTGCAAAGTGGTGTGAGTTTTTCTCCAACACCTTCGGCCCAGGCGGTGTGCCCTCGCACAAATACTGGAATATCTGCGCCGAGTTGCCGGCCGAGCTCGGCGAGGGTATCGATGGATAGATGGCACTGCCACAGATAGTTGAGGCCGAGCAGAGTGGTGGCCGCGTCGCTACTGCCACCGCCGATGCCACCGCCATGTGGCAACTTTTTAATCAGGCGGATATGAACACCGGGAAGTGATTTATTCTGCCACTGCATATTTTGACGCAGCAGCAGAGCTGCGCGATAGACCAGGTTGTCCTGCTCGGGAACATCCAAAGCGCCTGCATCCACACGGATAATGCCGTCGTCCCGCAGGGAGAACTCAAGACTGTCGCCGTAATCGAGTATTTGAAAGAGGGTTTGTAGTTCGTGGTAACCGTCGGGGCGACGGCCGAGTATACGCAGAATCAGGTTGAGTTTTGCGGGGGCGGGTAAGGTCAGCATGCGGGAATGTTGGGCCGGTTAATTCTGTTGGGCGCATCATACCCGCATGCCGGGGCTTCGGCATTTAAAAAGCCCAGTCCTTAATTACCAGAGTGACTTGTACCGGCCCGGCGGCACCGTTGGTCTGGGCTTTAATACGTGTGGGAAGTAGGTAAGGGCCGTTTTGGCGATAATCGCTGAACCGCAACGACCAGCCGGATTGTTGCAGGCTCTGTAGCTCGCCCTGGCCGTTGTGTTTTTCAGCGCCTCTTGGACCGGGCGCGGGAAGACCGCGTACCCAGTAGAACATTTCCCTTGCGGGCAGTGGCCAGCCCAGAGTTTGCTGAGTGAGTTGGGCGGCATCGCGGGCGACTACCGGCGCTTCATTGCCGCGCACCAGACTGACACCGCCAGCGGAACCGGAAATTATCGTGGTACCAGCACCCAAGGGGCCGCTTAGGTGAATACGAAAATTTTGCGGGCCACTCTGTTGCCAGGTCAAATTGGCACTGCCGTTATCTGCCGGAGAGCGCACGCCGAGTTTTCCTTTGATAGTCCACTGTTTGAGCTGGGCTACCGAAGTGGGGGCCGCAGTTTCGCCGGGGGGCTCCTGAGCAACGGGCTCTTTGGTCTTTTGGCCAGCACACGCGGAGATCAGCAGAGTCAGTGCTGTTGCCAGGAGAAAATAAAACTTACGGGTAGCGGCGTCAGTTGTCGGATACATGTTGTTCCAGTGTTTCTTTGATTTGCAGTCGTTTCATCGCAGCCGGAATAATTTTGCTCTCTGGATTGGCGGCCAGCCCATCGTTCCAGACTTTGAGGGCCGCTTCGCGATCCCCCTGAACCCAGAGCACCTCGCCCAGGTGGGCAGAGATTTCGTGATCCGGCAGTTTTTCCAGGGCTTTGCGCAAATATTTTTCCGCGTCGCGATAATTCCCCAGACGGTACTGCACCCAGCCCATACTGTCGATAATGGCTGGATCCTCCGGTTCCAGCTCCAGAGCCCGGCTGATAAGTTGCAGGGCCTCCTGGCGGCGGGTCTCATCGTCGATCAGTTTGTAGCCCAGTGCATTTAATACCGTGGCGTTATCCGGGTCGCGTTCCAGTAGTGTACGCAGGTCCTTCTCAAACGCTGCGGCATTGCCCAGCTGGTCGTTGAGCAGGGCGCGGCTATACATCAGGCGGCCGCTGTTATTCAGTTTAGAAATGGCCTGGTCTGCCACTTGTAGGGCCATCTGTGGCTCACCATTCCTGCGCAGCAGTTCGACCTCCATCAGGAAAAAATGTTCTACCTGTCCGGGGTGTCGCTCTCGTAACTTGGCAAACCACAGGCTGTTTTCACGGTGTTTACCGCTGGCTGCGAGTAGCTTGGTGCCCTTGGTGATGGCCTCCACGTAATCGTTGCCGGGTTGTACTTGTTGGAAGTGAGCGGCGGCAGTGTCGTTGTCACCCCGCTTCTGCGCGAGTCCGCCCAAGTAAAAGTGTGCCGCCGATTCGTGTTGTTTTAGTTCCAGTAGGCGGTTGAGTAGGGGTTTGGCTTCACCGAGCTGGTTGGTTTCATAGTGAATCAACGCTAGGGATAAAATCAGGTTGCCGTCCTCTGGACGCTGTTTGACTAATTCGGCGAATTGTTGGCGAGCAAGATTGAGGTCTTCGCGAATAAGCAGGCGCGCGTATTGTAGGCGCAGGCGGGTTTCCTCTGGATAAATTTTGACTAAATTTTCCAATAATTGAATGGCTTCGTTGCGCCTATCCAAGTCCACCAAAAGATGGCTTTGTAGGAGCGGTGCATCGATTTGTTCGGGGTGTTGTTCCTGAATGTGGCGTACCAGTGCGAGGGCGCGCCTGTACTGCTTCGCATCACGCAATACCATGGCATAGGCCATAACGACTTCATCGTTATTGGGGTAAACCCCAGCCAGCCGGGCAAATTCTGCACGAAGTTGTTCATCGAGTTGTTGGTGGCCGATGGCGGTGGCTGCGAGGGATTGCATCGGTGCTTTGCCGCCGAGAGCGAGCGCTCTCTCAGCGTGTTTCATGGCCTCTAAAAACTCTCTAGACAAGGTGAGCTCTGCGGTCAGTGCCAGTTGGGCATCCGCATTGTCCGGCTCCAGCTCAGCCCACAACTGTGCCGAACGCAGTGCGGCCTGACGCGCATTGAGAAAGCGTGCGATGCGGGTTGCACGCGCTGCCACGCCTGCATCTTTAGTAACTTCAGCCTGGTGGTAGTAGTTGGCCAGGGCCACATCGTACTGTTCGCGTATACCGGCGACTTCGGCTACCAACAGTGTGTAAAACGTATCTATGGGGAAGCTGCGCGCTGCATCCTTCCCGGCGGCGGCCGCCCCTTCATCGCGGTGCTGCTCCCGAGCTGAAGGCTCGGTTTCCTCATTGGTTGCCGTTTCAGGCGGTATTTGGGCGCAGGCACTCAGTAGGTAGACGAAGGATAGGCAGAGCGCACCGAGTGATAGAGTTTGGTTTTTGAGGAGGGGGAGCGGACGACGGGGTGGAAGCATAGATCGTATCCATACATGGCTGCTACTGGGATGCAGTGTCAGAGTGGCGTGTTTTAAACGTTTATCGCCATATAATTCTAGCCGTGAATCCGCTTCTGGAGCGCGGGCCCTGGGCCGGTTATTCAAATCAGCGCATAATTAAACCGCCTCATCAGCTTGCAAGCAAAGCGGTGGCCCGTGAAAATGCGCCCCGAATGCGGATGACGCGCCTCTAGATTTAGCCGACGGAATTCTATGCCAATTGTTACCCTGGGGATCAACCACGACAGTGCGCCAATCGAGGTGCGCGAACGGGTCGCTTTTGCACCCGAGGTGATGTCCGGTGCCCTGGGGGATGCGCGCAAGGCGCTCGACTGCCGGGAACTCGCCATTCTTTCCACCTGTAATCGCACCGAAATCTACGGCAATGTGGAGGCGGAGCCGCTGCTGCAGTGGCTGGCCGAGTACCATCAGGTACCGCTGGAGCAGCTGCGAGGTTGCAGCTATATCCACAGTGGTGAGGCGGCGGTGCGCCATATGATGCGCGTCGCCTGTGGGCTCGATTCACTGGTCCTTGGGGAGCCGCAAATTCTTGGCCAGATCAAGTCCGCCTATGCGGTGGCGCGGGAGTCTGGCAGTGTCGGCAGCGAGTTGCACCGGGTTTTCCAACGGGTATTTACCGTGGCGAAAAAGGTGCGCACAGAGACGGCGATTGGTGAAAACCCCGTCTCTGTTGCCTATGCGGCAGTATCCTTGGCTTCGCGTATTTTTACCGACTTGAAGCAACAGACTGCGCTGCTGATCGGTGCCGGTGAGACGGTGGAACTGGTGGCGCGCCACCTGTTAGATCAGGGCATTAAGCAGCTGATCGTGGCTAATCGGACTCTGAGTCGCGCGCAGTCTTTGGCGGAAAATTTCGGTGCTGAAGCGATACTGTTGGCAGATATTCCCGAGCACTTGTCCCGCGCCGATATCGTGATCAGCTCCACCGCCAGTCAGCTGCCGATTTTAGGGAAGGGGGCGGTGGAATCCGCGCTGCGCAAGCGCCGTCACAGCCCCATGTTTATGGTGGATATCGCGGTGCCACGGGATATTGAAACCGAGGTCGGCGAACTGGACGATGTCTACCTGTACAGTGTTGACGATCTGCGCGGCGTGATCGATGAGGGGATGCGCTCCCGCGAACGCGCCGCTGAGGCCGCCGGGGAAATTGTAGATAGCGCTGCGGCGGAATTTACCAAAGAGGGGCGTGCTCTCGGAGCGGTGGACACGATTCGCAGCTACCGCCAGCGCGCACAGCAGATAAGTGGCACCGAACTTGAGCGGGTACTGCTGCAGCTCGATAAGGGCGATGACCCCAGGCGTTTGCTGGAGCAGCTGGCCCGTTCACTGACCAACAAATTGATCCATGCTCCCACGATCAGCCTGAAAAAAGCGACTGCGGATGGCGATCTGGAGCGGCTGCGTATCGCCCGCGAAGTGGTGGGGCTCGATGATCTCGCCGATACCGAATTAGAGAAAAAACAGAAATGAAAGAATCCCTATTGAACAAGCTGGAGAATCTGCAGGAGCGCCACGAAGAAGTTTCCGCGCTGCTTGGTGACGCCAGCATAATTTCCGATCAGGATCAGTTCCGTGAGCTATCGCGGGAGTACTCCGAGCTGGAAGAAGTGGTCAAGTGTTACGGCCGTTACAAACAGCTGAAAGAGGATATGGCTGCGGCGCGGGAAATGCTTGGCGAGAGCGACCCCGAGATGCGTGAAATGGCCCAGGAGGAGCTGCGTGAGGCAGAGGTCCAGGTGGAGCCCATGGAGCGCGAGCTGCAAACCCTGCTGCTGCCCCGGGACCCCAATGACCGCAAGAATGTCTTCCTGGAAATTCGCGCTGGCACCGGCGGTGACGAAGCGGCGATCTTTTCCGGCGATCTTTTCCGTATGTACTCGCGTTATGCCGAAAAACAGGGCTGGCGTATTGAAATTGTCAGTGAGAATGCTGGCGAGCACGGCGGTTACAAAGAGATTATCACCCGTGTGGCCGGTGAAGATGTTTACGCCAGGCTGAAGTTTGAATCCGGTGCACACCGTGTGCAACGAGTGCCGGAAACTGAATCCCAGGGGCGTATTCACACTTCCGCCTGTACCGTGGCGGTAATGCCGGAGCCAGACGAGCGCGATGCGATCGAGATCAATAAGGCCGATCTGCGTGTGGATACCTACCGCGCTTCGGGAGCTGGTGGTCAGCACGTCAATAAAACCGACTCCGCTGTGCGCCTGACGCACCTACCCACCGGCATCGTGGTGGAGTGTCAGGACGAGCGTTCCCAGCATAAAAACAAGGCCAAGGCGATGGCACTATTACAGGCCAAGCTTTCCAGCGAGCAGGAGGCGGCTGCTGCACAGGAGATCTCTGATGCCCGTCGTAGCCTGGTGGGTAGCGGCGATCGTTCCGAGCGCATTCGCACCTACAACTACCCCCAGGGGCGTGTAACCGATCACCGTATCGGTCTGACCTTGTACAAGCTCGATGAAGTGATGCAGGGTGCCCTGGAAGAGGTGATTGAGCCGCTGCGTACCGAACACCAGGCGGATCAGCTGGCGGCGATGGGACAGTAGTTGCCGTGTTGTATGGCGATATTGGGTAGCGTTTTCCTATGAGCAGTGTGAAGGATAATCTCGCCCGTAGTATTGAACTTATCGACAGTGAGTCAGCGCGACTCGACGTAGAGGTCCTGTTGGCACATATTCTCGGTCGTGAGCGCAGCTGGCTGTATACCTGGCCGGAGTACGAGCTGAGCACGAGTGAGCAGAGTGAGTTCGATGGACTGCTGACGCGTCGTAAAGATGGTGAACCTGTGGCTCACCTGACCGGTGAGCGGGAGTTTTGGTCTCTCATCTTGAGGGTCGATACCTCTACATTAATTCCCCGCCCGGATACCGAACTGCTGGTGGAAGCCGCGCTGGAACTCTGCCCTCAAGAGAAATTGCGCGCACTCGACCTGGGTACTGGTAGCGGGGCAATTGCCCTGGCATTGGCCTCGGAAAAACCGGGATGGAAGATTATTGCGGCGGAGAAGTCTCCCGCTGCCCTGGCGTTAGCGGAGGATAACCGCAGGCGCCTCGGTTTCACCAATGTGCAGATCCTGGAAAGTGATTGGTTTGCCCAGTTGCCGCCCCAGCAATTTGGCCTGATCGTCAGTAATCCCCCCTATATCGATGCAGCGGATCCTCATCTGGCCCAGGGCGATGTGCGTTTCGAGCCACACTCTGCGCTAGTGGCTGAGCGCCATGGGCTGGCGGATATTGAAGAAATCGCCAATTGCGCGGGAAGTTTTCTGCAAGACGGCGGCTGGCTGATGGTAGAGCACGGTTGGCAGCAGGCAGAATCCGTACGGGAAATTTTTATTGCTGCCGGTTACAGAGCGGTGGAGAGTCGCAAAGACTATTCCGGCTGGGAGCGCATAACCCTGGGGCGAAAAAACTAGCCGGGCGGGTATTACTAGGATTTAAAAGGGAGGGAGCTCATGCACGATCACGTTCACCATCGCAATGGAAATGGCGCCCTCCGCCCGCTAATTATTGCTCTGATTCTGACGCTTAGTTTTTCAATTGTTGAGGCCATCGGTGGATGGCTGTCGGGCTCCCTGGCGCTACTCGGGGATGCCGCCCACATGCTCACGGATACTTTTGCCCTGGCACTGGGTGCTATTGCTGCGGTGCTGGCAAAAAAGCCCGCAGACCGTGAATTGTCGTTTGGCTGGGGGCGTGCGGAAGTATTGGCAGCAGTGACGAATGGCCTGATTATGTTGCTGATTGTTGTGGGAATCTCCTTTATGGCGATCAACCGCCTGCGCAACCCCCAACCGGTGCACGGCAGTACGGTGATGTTGATAGCTGCGGCGGGCCTGTTGATCAATATTCTGGCGGCTTGGGTGCTACTGCGTGGCGAGCGCACGCTCAATATTCGCGGCGCATTGCTTCATGTGATGGGGGATATGCTCGGCTCAGTAGCCGCCCTGGCTTCGGGTGCGGTGATTTACTTTACTGGCTGGGTGCCGATTGATCCGCTGTTATCGCTGTTGATCTGTTTTCTGATTTTGATTTCTTGTGTGCGTCTGCTGCGTGATGCGGTGGATGTGCTAATGGAGCGTGTTCCTCGGGAATTGAGCCTGCCAGTTGTGGGGGAAGCCCTGGCCGCGGAGGTAGGTGTGCGCTCAGTACACGATCTGCATATCTGGCGTCTGGATTCCAGCACCATCTCTCTGTCGGCACACATTGTGGTGGATGATTTAAGTGCTTGGCCCGCGGTGTTGGAGCGCTTGAGGAGGACCCTGACCAAGCGCTTTGATATCGAGCATATCACTTTACAACCGGAGCCCCTGGAGCAGCCCAGCCCAAGGGTTATCGATAAAGTGAGTGGCCCGCAGTAGCGGGCTAGTCCTCGTCCCCTTGGAGGTCCGCGGCGCTATTGTCGGATACTCTTGTTTTTTGGGCATCTGGAGATTGGGGTTTTTGTGCAGCCGTCTCTTCTGGGATGACCTCTTCGGGCGGGCTGATTTGTTCCTGCGGAGCCTGGATACCGATGTGGTAGGCGGCGAAGCCAGGTTGCACCACCTGATCCAGCGCCATGCCGAGAATACGGCCGTTGTGCTGCGAGCGAATTTCTGTGCGCACATTGGTGATGGGATTGGTCACTGTGCCCAGTAGATCTCCCTTGCGCACAAACTCTCCCAACTGAACCTCACTAAAAATAATGCCGCCAGTGGAGGCCCGCTGCCAGGTGGAGTTGTAGTATACGGGCTCGGGATCACCCCATAGGCGGAACTTGCTCACCATACCCAGTTGGTTAAGCAGGGTGCGAACCCCTTTCACACTGTGGCTAACGGAGCGCTCGTCCAGCACCATCGGCGCGCCGGCTTCCAGGGTTACGGTGGGGATACCCGCATCCACCGCGGCGCGACGCAGGGTACCTTTGGCCCCGGCGCTGTGGAGTACCACAGTGGAGCCAAAACCCTTGGTCATTTTCACGATTCTGGGGTTGGTGAGGTCGCCGCGTAACTGCGGCAGGTTGGTGCGGTAAAAAGAGCCTGTGTGCAGGTCTACCACTGCATTGCAGTGGCTGATGACTTCGTGGAAAAAGGAGTTGGCAATCCGTGAGGCAGAGGAGCCATTAGGGTCTCCGGGGAAGTGCCTGTTCAGGTCGCGGCGGTCGGTGAGGTAGCGTGAGCTGCGGTGGAAGCCCTGCAGATTAACGATAGGCACGCCGATTACCGCGCCACTTAACTGTTCAGCATCGAGGTCGTACATGACCCTGCGCACCGTTTCTACGCCGTTTAATTCATCTCCATGGACCGCTGCGGTCAGGCAAAGTACCGGTCCCGGTTTGGCACCGTTGACAACCAGGACGGCGGTGGGGCTGTAGACACCCTCAAAGTGTTGACTGGGAGACCAGGCCAGGCGGGTGGAGGTTGCCGGGGTTACCTCGGCACCGAGCAAGCGCAGGGGTTTGGCCTTTACCACTTCTATAGAAATATTGCCGGTAGGGGATGATTCTGGCTGAGTGGATGTATCTACTGTAGGCCTGGTTTGCGGCTCTTTATTTGAAGGCGGTGCTTCCAGTTCATTGATGGGCTGGTCTAACTGCAGATTTTCCGCCTGGGGCAGTGATTTCTGAGGGGGGGCTTCCCCATTGGCCTGCGTATCAATAATTGGTTCCGCGGCGCCAGTGGGTGGGCCCAGCTCGGTAATCACCGGCTGGTCCAATTGCAAGTTTTCCGCCTTTGAGATGACGCCTTCCTGCTCTTTTTCCTGTGCCTTCACGTTGGGTTTTTCTTGCTCGCCGATGGTGGCACTCACTGCCCAGGCCTGGGCTGAGGCCAAAATCAGGGCAAGGCTCAACAGGCGCCGGGGCCTGCTGGGGAAAAGGCGCGGGATCATTGGGTAACTCCGATTAACTGCTTGTGCGGGCGGTGCCGGTTATTATTGTTGCCTGGCACGCTTGGAGACTTGGAGCGCCAGTATAGTCAAAGCGTTCCCTGGGAATGTGAACCAACCTGTATTCCCCAGGTTTTGGCAATGGCTTTGCGGCTGGTTCGGCGCAGTCGAAGCGCCAATAGGATCGAGGCGGTGCCCAGGCCGATACAGACACCAGTCCAATAGCCATAAACGCCCCAGAAGTTTTCGCCCAGCCAATAGGCGCTGGAGAGCCCTACCAGCCAGTAAGAGAACAGCTGTATATACATGGGAACGCGGGTGTCTTTATAACCTCGCAGTGCTCCCCAGGCCATGGCTTGAGCGGCGTCTACCAATTGGTAGGCGGCACAGAGCAGTAGTAGGTTGGTTGCCACTGCGATAATTTCCGCATTGTTGGTATAAGCCTGCACAAACAGGTGGCGAAAGGTGATCAGTAGTACACCTGTTCCGAGGGCATACACGACGCCACTACCAATCCCCACCATGCCGGCAAACAGTGCCCGCTTGGGGCGCTTCTGGCCGAGTAAGTGAGCCGTACGGATGCTCAGGGCCTGGGCTAGAGCCAGGGCTACCAGGTAAAAAATCGAGCCGATACTCATGCCGATTTGATGCGCTGCCACTATGGCTGCGCCATAGGGAGCGAGCAGAATCGTCAAGCTGGCAAAAAATGTGACCTCACTGGCAGCGCCGACACATACTGGCAGCCCTACAGCCAAAAGATGTTTCAAAATGGGCCAGTTGGGCCTGGGCGGTATCAGTTTTAGCTTGAGTTGGTGGTATACCGGATCTGTGGCGGCATGCCAAAACAGGGCGATAGCAATCAGGGTGCTTACCGCTGCGGTTGCCCAGCCACAGCCGGCACCGCCCATAGCTGGTATAGGGCCGGCGCCAAATACAAAGAGAATGTCCAGGGGGATATTGAGCAGGGCGGCGGCCAGATAAATACGCATGACTGGGCGCACCTGTCCCATACCCTCACAATAGCCGCGCAGTGCGGTTCCGAGGGCAAAGGGTAGGGTGCCTACCGTGAGTGCCAGGATATAACCCTGTAAAACCTGTCGAACAGGCTCCTCGGTTTTGATCCACTGGCTCCACACAGGCACGGCGAGCAGGGCGAGTAGCACTAATATGCCGCCGATCAAGCCAATCCAGAGAGCTTGGTGTAACTGGGCAGCACAACCTTCCTCATCGCGACTTCCGCGCAAGTGGGCAACAACCGGGGATACTGCAGCGAGCAGGCCGATCAGGGTAACTGCGCATACAGCCCAAATACTTGAGCCCAGCGCCAAGCCGGCCAGGTCTACCTCCCCAGCGTTACCGGCGACAATGGTATCCACAACGCCCATGCTCACCACTGCCAAGTTACTGACTACTAAGGGCCCCCCCAGAGTGGTGAGGTGGGAGAGTTCGGTGGAGATGGCGCGTCGGTAAATCTTGAGCAAGGGAAAAACCAAGTTTATTAAGGCAGAGCCTGTCGATGATTTTGGTATATCAGCCAAGTTCAGCCGGGGCTGGGCAGAAAATGTTATTGAGGCAGTCGGTTGTGCCAAATGATCTTTAAAGCAGAGCGGGGGAGCTGGATGGGAGCTGACAGCAAGAATTTCCCGTCGCCATAAAGGCGGAATATTCTACGGCTAAATCATGTTTTCTCCCAGCGGCTACAGAGGAATTTCCTGCAATAATCTGGCGACTTTGTGCGGTGTGAGAAAGATACAACCGTGGCTGACGGCAACTTCTCGGTAGTGCCAGCCGAGAATCTTTTGCGCGCGCTCACCGCTTACATTGGCTGGGGGGTAGTAGGGCTTGGTGCAGCGAATAAAAGTACAGCTCGGTCCTTGCTCGGGTGGGAGTCTCATTTGGATGGGATCCAAATAAGTTTTCACGGGGTGAGGGGTCATACGCCGGCGCAGCCAATTTTGAACATCCTGCTTCTTAATCCCCATTTGCGCCGGATCTATCGGTAAAAAACAGCGGGTGCCGTGAATTTCTTTTGCCTCTGCCAGGCGTTGTGTGAGGATATCTTGCGGTAGTTGTTCGGCAAAAGCGTGATCGGGATTGGGAATGGCACCATCCAGGTAAACGAGATGGCGAATGCGCTCGGGAAGTGCGTCAGCGGTGCCGGCGGCCGCCATGCCCCCAAAGCTGTGCCCCACTAAAATCACCCGGTTTAATTCCTCAAATTCGATTACGTTCACCAGGTCTTGGATAAAGGTATCCATACCTATTGTGGGTGAAAGTAAATGATGTCTCTCTCCCAGGCCTGTCTGGGTGGGGGTGAATACCCGGTGTCCGTTGGCAGTCAGCAGCCTGGCTACGGGGCCCCAGCACCATCCCCCGAGAAATAGGCCATGAACCAGTACGTAGGTATTCACTATGCATTTACTCCATTCCGCGATTCGGAAGAACAAGCTTAGTTGGAGGCAGTGTAAGAGATGCCTGGGCCGCTCGACTAAAGTGAACACATATACTGAAAAGAGAGTGAAAAGGATGGTTCTGTTATGAATACCCTGGGTCGTTGGTATGGCTGCTTTGTGCATTGGGTGCAGAAAATCGACTGGCTCGGGCCTCTGGCACTACGGATTTATTTGGCGCCGATTTTTATTTTGGCGGGCCTCAATAAAATGGGGGATATCAATAGTGTGGCCGCTTGGTTTGGTAACCCCGACTGGGGTCTTGGCCTGCCGGCACCACTGTTTATGGCTTGGGCAGCGGCATTGACGGAGTTTTTTGGTGGTATTGCCATCCTACTGGGGTTTGCCACTAGGTTGGTGGCGATCCCCTTAATGTTTGTGATGGCGGTGGCGGCGTTTACCGCACACTGGGAGAATGGGTGGTCAGCCCTGCCTGATAAAACTCTGGTTGCTCCTTGGGAGTGGCGCGAGGACCTGATTGATGAAGCCATCACTCGCAAAGAGAAGGCTATAGAACTCCTAAAAGAGCACGGCAACTATGAGTGGTTATCCGAGAAGGGTAGTTTTACTGTTCTGAAGAACGGCATAGAGTTTTCTGCGACCTACTTCATTATGTTGTTGGCACTGTTATGTAGTGGGGCGGGGCGCTTCTTTAGTATTGATTATTGGCTGTGCCGCCACTGTAGTGGGCGAGAATCCACCTAGAGTGGTGGTATACTCGCCGATTATTTGAACATTTGAGCGAGTATTTCACTTGATAGGAAAGTTGTTCCGCCGTTCCTCCTCCTCTGAGGAGAAGACTCCCCGCCAGGGAGACGAGCACTCCCAGCAGCGTAAAAGTGGCCAGAATCCCTCTAAAAAGCCTCGTGGGGGCCAAAAAGCCGAGGGGAAGTCTGGCCAGAGCGAGGGAGGTTCGCGCCGGAGCGGCGGCAAAAGTTCCCAGAGGGGACGTCAGCGTTCTCGCTCTCCTAAGGCGGAGGCCTCGGCAACGCCCTGGTCCTTGGGTGATTTCAAGGTTCCAGAGCAAGAGGGCAAGGTCCGCTTCCATGACTTGGGCCTGCCGCCGGAGCTAATGCGCGGTATTCACGACCTGGGTTTCCAGTACTGCTCGCCAATCCAGGGCCATTCTCTACCTCACACCCTGAATGGCCACGACCTGGTGGGCAAGGCCCAGACAGGCACTGGCAAGACCGCAGCTTTCCTAATTACGGTCATTGATGATCTGTTGCGTCATCCCTTTGATGGTGAGCGCTACGCCGGTGAAGCCCGCGCCCTGATCATCGCTCCCACTCGCGAGTTGGTAATGCAGATCGCCGATGATGCCAAGGCGTTGTGCAAATACACCGACTTGGAAATCCATACCCTGGTGGGGGGGATGGATTACGATAAGCAACAGCGCAATCTGAATGAGCGATTAGTGGATATTCTAGTGGCGACACCGGGGCGCCTGTTGGATTTTGTCGGCAACCGCGATTGCTTCCTGGATCAAGTGGAAGTGCTGGTGATCGACGAGGCCGACCGCATGCTGGATATGGGCTTTATTCCCCAGGTTCGTAGGATTGTACGCCAGACACCTCGCAAGACTCATCGCCAAACCATGTTTTTCTCTGCCACCTTCACCCCCGAAGTCGATGACTTAGTGGAGCAATGGACCGAAGAGCCGGTAGTGGTAGAAATTGAACCTGAACGGGTTGCTACCGATTCCGTCGAGCAGCATGTCTATCTGGCCGCTAGTGAGGAGAAGTACGCACTCCTCTACAATATTTTGCAGCGAGATGAGGTGGACAGCCTGATTGTCTTTGCCAACCGCCGCGACCAGTGTCGCCGCTTGCATGAACACCTGCTCGCCCACGGCATTTCCGCCGGTCTACTCTCCGGCGAAGTGGCACAGAACAAGCGTGTACGCACTCTCGACGACTTCAAGTCGGGTAAAACCAAGGTGTTGGTAGCCACGGATGTCGCCGGGCGCGGTATCCATATCGATGGCATTAGTCATGTGGTGAACTTCACGCTTCCTGAAGAGCCTGAGGATTACGTTCATCGCATCGGCCGCACCGGTCGTGCTGGCAAGACTGGAACATCGATCAGCTTTGCCTGTGAAGATGATGCTATGCGTCTGGAGCCGATCGAGCAGTTACTGGGACAGAAGCTCAAATGTGAAGTCCCACCCGAAGAGCTACTACAGGAGCCCCCGAGAGTCGAAGTGCGTCGCAGTGGTGGTGATAGGGACCATCGTGGAGGGCACGGTAACCGTCGCGGTGGTGGCCGGGGGCGTTCTCGCCATTGACTCCATTTAAGCTAATAGGCCGCTAAAGGCCTATTGGCGTTTCTAGTAATTGGAAACATACCTTATCTACTCAATAAGTAATGAGTGCATCAGTTTTTGCCTTTTTCCCTCTTCTGACCTCCCTTTTCTATCCTTGAACTACACTGGTATAGATTTTTCCTGTTGTTGGGATTTTCACTCCGTGGGCTGCCTCATTTGTTCAGATGTTTGACGCAGCCTTGCATTCGGATGTTTTTTTACCTATGTAAAATCAAAAAGTATTCGAATGCGAACTCTCTTCCTTCATATCGGTTTTCATAAAACTGGCTCTAGTGCACTGCAGCTTGCTCTAAAACAATCCACCAAACTATTAAGTTCAAAAGGTATAGAGTTTCTTTCCTTGGGGAAAAAGGGGAGTTCCTCTCGTACTGTCGATTTCCAGAAAAAAAATGGTCGAATGTCCTATCGTCTGAACCGGCGGCTTAGTGACTTACTGGCATCAAGTCGCGGTGATAATGTCGTTGTGTCTGCGGAGCACCTTTGTTTTCTGCATACGTTTGAAGATATTGACAGTCTCTACAAGGAGTGTCGAAGATTTTTTGACCGCTGCCAAGTCGTTGTTTATTTGCGACGGCAGGATTTACAGGCATTCTCATTTAAAAGGCAGGCTGCACGGGCGGCAGCACCTGATGTCAGCCCCTCCAGCTTGTTATTTGGGCATTGCGAAGGTGCTTTCCCACATCTCAATACTGACTTAATGGTGTATTTTGACTATTTTTCAAAGTTAAAAATATGGGCTGCAGTTTTTGGGGGAACTGCCCTGAATGTGCGGGATTTCTCTGCTGAGTTCTTGCGTGAAGGCGATGTGGTTAGTGATTTTTGCTCATTGCTTGGAGTGAATTTTTGCATCCCATCTGTTCGTGTGAATGAGGGAGTCGGTCGAAAGGAATTTCTGTTAACTAATAAGCTAATAGAGCTTGGCGTTTCTAAGTCGGAGATTAAAAAAATCAAGCCGATGATGAGGTTGGAAGTTTCAGAGCCTTTCCCTGCAAAAGTTGAGGCAGAGCGCTTCTTTAGACGATTTGAGTGCTGTAATAAATCGCTTAATAGTCATTTCCTCAAACATTCTTCGGGTTTGGCATTTAGTGATGATTTTTCTGGATATCCCGAAGAGGGAAATGACTATTTAACCCTGCAGGATTTATCCTCTTGGTTACCGCAGATTCTATCTGCCGGTGTGAGGCATCCCCAACAGTTGCGCGATGCTCTGTTAAGAGAGTCTCTGCAAAGCCTGATGGGAGAGTACCTCGAAAACCCATTGTTATTACGTGAGCTTGAAGGAATTATGAGATGCTTGTCCCCCGTAATTAAGGATAAGCCAGTTGATGTGCCCCGGTTGTGGTCTCTTCGCAGCTGATTTCTACTAAAAGTGCTTTCTTATACCAGCTGGTTTTCTATTTGCGAGTCAACTGTTTATAGTGAGTGAGTACTTGGTTGGCAACTTTCTCCCAGCTGAATTTCTCTTGTACCACGGCAAGCGCGGCATTCCCCATGCGATTATTCAAATTTCGGTCATTCATTAGTTGCTTAATGGCTCCTTGTAGATCTTCCACAGAGCCAGGCCTTGTCAAAATGCCTGTAATGCCATCGTTGACAATATAAGGCGTGCCGCCAACATTTGAGGCTATCAGGGGGAGTCCCGAGGCCATTGCCTCCAGGCCGGCGATACTCATTCCCTCCATAAAAGAAGGCAGCGAAGAGGCGTTTGCGGCGCGGTAAATGTTTGACATCTCCTTGTTGCTGACATTACCGAGAAAGTGTGCGTGTCCTGAGCTTATTTTATCTTTTAGTAACTCTTTAATTTCTGCTGACTCTTTACCCTCGCCAGCAACAACCAGATATAGTTGGGGGTCATCAATCGCTGCAACTGCCGCAGCCAAAAAACGCACACCTTTTACCCGTTCGAGTCGGCAGCCGATAGCAATAACATAAGCACTTTCTGGAATCGATAATTGTTCTCTGAGGGAGGATTCTCCCGGATGAAATACAGAAGTATCTACACCATTACAGGTAAAGCTTATCGGTTTTTGGTAACCCGTTTCTCTAGTGTTGGCAATAAGGGTTTCACTGACAGCAAGTATGCTAGAAGTAATATCCAATTGTTTGCGCATCTTCTTGAGCGCTTTCTTCCCTTTTTGTGCTCTTTTGACAAATGAGGAGGTGTGATTGGTGAAAATAACGGGAACATCTAGCCCCTTGCAGGCATTTAAAGGACGCATGCCGTGCACATGCACAATGTCAACTTTACGTTCACGTACTTGTTGGTGAATTTTTCTGCGTAATAGCCAGTCGTAGAGTAGGTGACTGTCTGGCAACTTCAGGCGCTCAACAGTTACATCGTCAAAGCAGTCAGTTTCGGGAGTGTTCTCATAAGGCTTTCTGGTCAGTACGTGTACTGAGTGATTAAGCTTGGCAAGCGCTCTAGAGAGTTCGAGCACATGAGTCTGAACCCCACCGATGGAGGGTGGGAATTCATTGGTAATCATTAGGATATTCATTAACGCTTGTACTAATAATTAGGTGGGTGAGTAACTGCCTAGCCAGTGTGATGCATTTTTAGTGAGAAGCAGACTCATTCTGCCACTCACTGGAGTCAAAGAAGCATTCATCTAGAGATCAAGAGACAGACAATTACCTTGTTTCTATCTAGGCTGGGTATTGGTGAGAGTTTGTGCCAGGATCTCCCTCCCTGCGCAGTCGCTCTACCCAGAGTGCGGTACCCCCTGCCACTGCCGCAGGCATTACGAAGATATTCAAAATGGGCACCATCTTGGCCAGCATTACGCTTCCACCAAAGGCGAGGCTGGTTAGTTTGCGCCTGCGTAGTACGCTCTTTAGTTCGTCAAAAGGACGCTGGTGGTTATCGAGAGGGTAGTCAACGTATTGTATTGCCATACACCAGGCACCCCAAACTGCAGCTAATACGGCAGGGATAATTATGGTCCAGCTGGTTACTGTGGATATCAGAAAAATGATCACTCCCCAGAAAATAAAATAACCTAACTTGCGCAGTTCCCGTCCCAGTGTACGCCATACCATCTGTATCATTGGTTCAGCAGGAGGTGCTTTACCGGTGAGAAGTTCTTCAACTTTCTCGGCCAGAAGGCCATTAAAAGGAGCCGCAATAATATTGGTGATTATCCCAAACAAATAGCCATAGGCGAGGAAAAATAAAAACAACACCAGAATTGCAATGATCCAGGCGAGCCAACGAAAAACGCTGGCGGTCCAGGCGGCACCTTTGGCCATCACGGCTTCCCACCAGGACATATTGGTAGTGTCCACTGGGGTGTGTGACAGCAGACTGCTGATAAACTCACTGAGACCACCGAGCTGGGTAATCATGATGCCGCTGATCACGATAAATAACACTAGGTTGATCAGCAGGGGGACCAGGATAAAGGGGCGTAGTTCACGCTTGGTTAATAGGCGGGCGCCGCGCATTAGCGCGTCAATACCATGGACTGGATTTGAAGTCATAAAGTTACCTCTCGCAGGTGCGCGGCGGCCAATCAGTGTTTAGCACCGGCGGCTTTTAGTATTTCTATGTACTCGTTGCTCTGGCGGTGTTCACTAATGCGGGTTAATAAGGTTTTTCCATCCGGATCCATACTGTTGAGGTCATGACCTTCGGCGAGAAATAGTTGTACAAAAGTGGCAAAACTCTCCGCTTTCATACTGCGGTAGGCGCGTTCAAGTAAATGGAAATCCCGGTTGGTATTTTTTGGTGCTTCCCCCACCAGAAAACCGGCAATTCGCTCCTCGTCAAATACTTCACCGAGGACTTTTTGTTTGTCTTTTTTTAGGCTCAAAATCTTTTCCTTAGTTAAGTGAAAGAAGCCAGGTAGATTGAACCTGGCCGCAGGTTAAAAAGGTTTAAAGGAGAGCGTCGAGCTTATCCTTGAGGATCTTGTTGATCATCTGTGGATTCGCCTGACCCTTCGAGGCTTTCATGATTTGGCCGACAAAATAGCCCATCATCTTGGGCCGCTTGGATTCGTCGGCTTTGCAGTAGTTATCTACTTGTGCGCTGCTGGCAGCAATAACTGTCTCTACCATCTCTTCAATGGCACCGGTATCAGATACCTGCTTGAGACCACGCTTTTCGATAACTTCATCCGCACTACCCTCTCCCTGTGCAATAGCTTCAAAAACCTGTTTGGCAATCTTGCTAGAGATGGTGTTGTCTTTGATACGCATGATTAAGCCCGCGAGTTGCTGGGCGCTAACCGGGGAATCCTGTATAGAGATTTCCTGACGGTTCAGCAGTGCGGCTAACTCACCGGTAATCCAGTTAGCGGTGAGTTTTGGTTCCCCGCAGGATTTGCATACTGTTTCAAAGTAGTCGGCGCTGGCGCGCTCCTGAGTGAGTTGGTCAGCGTCGTAGGCAGATAAGCCGTACTCTGACTGGAAGCGCTCGGCTTTGGCATCGGGCAGCTCAGGAAGTAGTTCATGCAGTTGCTCGACATAGTTATCGGTGAGTACTACGGGTAGTAGGTCTGGGCAGGGGAAATAGCGATAGTCATTGGCAACTTCTTTACTGCGCATGGAGCGGGTTTCATTTTTATCCGCGTCGTACAGTCGGGTTTCCTGCACTATGCTGCCACCATCTTCGAGAATATCGATCTGACGCTCGGCTTCAACTTTGATAGCTCGCTCAACAAAGCGGAAGGAGTTGATGTTTTTAAGCTCGGTGCGAGTGCCCAGCTTTTCCTCTCCCTTTAATCGCACAGAGACGTTGGCATCACAGCGGAGAGAGCCTTGAGACATATCTCCATCGGAGATGCCCAGATAGGTGACGATACTGTGGATTTTTTTCAGGTAGGCAACCGCTTCGGCAGCGCTGCGCATATCGGGCTCTGAGACAATTTCTATCAGAGGTGTGCCCGCGCGGTTTAAATCGATTCCAGACATGCCGTGGAAGTCTTCATGCAAGGATTTGCCCGCATCTTCTTCTAGGTGGGCGTGGTGCAAGCGTACTTTTTTACTACTGCCATCCTCTAGATGAATTTCAACTTCGCCAGCCCCAACGATAGGTTGCTCCAACTGGGTTGTCTGGTAGCCTTTGGGGAGATCTGGGTAAAAATAGTTTTTACGCTCAAAAACAGAGCGTTTACTAATATCCGCATTCATCGCTAGGCCAAACATAACCGCGTAACGAAAGGCTTCCTCATTAGGGACAGGCAGGGTACCGGGCATGGCCAAGTCAACGGCGCAGGCCTGGCTATTCGGTGCCGCACCGAAACGGGTACTAGCGCCAGAAAAAAGTTTGGATTGGGTGGATAACTGCACGTGAATTTCCAGCCCGATAACGATTTCCCATTCCACGATAGATCTCCTTATACGGCGCTGGCTTGGTGCCAGTCGGTAACCTGTTGGTATTGATGCGCAACATTGAGCATGCGGGATTCGTCCAGATAGTTACCGGTAATCTGAAGCCCTACAGGCAAATTATTTACCAATCCACAGGGGATAGACATGCCTGGTAGGCCCGCCAAATTGGTCGCGATGGTATAGATATCTTCCAGGTACATGGCTACCGGATCAGCCCCCTTGGCTCCCAGCTCAAACGCTGGGGAGGGTGTGGTGGGCCCCATAATTACGTCGACTTTTTCAAAGGCCTGTACAAAATCCTGCTTGATCAGTCGGCGCACCTGCTGGGCCTTATTGTAATAAGCATCGTAATAGCCAGCGGATAGCGCGTAGGAGCCAACCAGAATGCGGCGCTGGACTTCTTCGCCAAAGCCCTCACCGCGGGAGCGCATATATAAATCTCGCAAATCTTTGGGGTTTTCACAGCGATGGCCATAGCGCACCCCATCGAAGCGGGATAGGTTGGCGGAGGCCTCGGCTGGGGCTATGACGTAGTAAGCGGGAATAGCCAACTCAGTATGTGGCAGACTGATATCCACCAGCTCGGCCCCGAGTTTTTCAAACTCCTTAAGGGCATCTTGTACGCGGGCGGCTGTTTCAGCATTCAAGCCTTCCCCAAAGTATTCTTTAGGGACTCCGATTTTGAGGCCGGCGATAGAGTCGCTCAGTCCCGCGGTGAAGTCTTCATGCGGACGGTTCAGGCTGGTGGAATCTTTTGGGTCGTGGCTGACCATAGCAGACAACAGATAAGCGGCATCCTCAGCATTGCGTGCAATAGGGCCTGCCTGATCCAAGCTGGAAGCATAGGCGACAATACCCCAGCGGGATACACGGCCGTATGTAGGTTTAAGGCCGGTGGTATTGGTCAATGCGGCGGGTTGTCGAATGGAGCCGCCGGTATCTGTGGCCGTGGCTCCAGGTACTAGCAGCGCCGCTACTGCTGCAGCGGAACCTCCGGATGAGCCGCCCGGTACACAACGGGTATTCCAGGGGTTTTTTACTGGGCCGTAATAGCTGCTTTCGTTGGAGGAGCCCATGGCGAACTCATCCATATTGGTTTTGCCCAGAGTTACGGTGCCGGCGCCGTTGAGGTTTTCCACTATGGTGGCATCGTAAGGCGGAATAAAATTGTCCAACATCTTTGAAGCACAACTGGTGCGTATGCCATTGGTGCAGATGATGTCTTTATGAGCAACTGGCACTCCGCACAGGGTGGGTGCTTCGCCTTTGGCAATACGTTGATCGGCGGCTTCGGCCTGCGATAGGGCGAGTTCTTCGGTTACGGTAATAAAGCTGTTATAGCTGCTGTCTAGTTGTTGGATTCGTGCAAGTAGATGGCGAGTTAACTCCATACTGGAGAATGCCTTGCTCTGCAGGCCGCGGATCATCTCGGCGATAGTAAGCTGGTGCATGTTATTCCCTTAAAGGCTTTGGGCGGGCTCAGGGCGAAATCGAATAATTGGGTGCTTGCCTGGGGGCCTGTTCAGTCGATGACTTTGGGGACTAGATAAAGCCCTTCTTCAGATTGGGGGGCCAAGTTCAGGAAACTCTGGTGCTGGTCAGTCTCTGTTACCTTGTCGGCTCGCAGGGTCTGCACTTCATCAAGTGGGTGCGCCATGGGTGCGACCCCATCGGTGTTGACGGCCTGTAACTGGTCCACCAGTTGAAGAATATCGCCGAGGCGGCCGCTGACTTCCTCAATGGTTTCTTCGGATATGGCGATGCGAGCGAGTTCCGCCAGCTTCTCTACGGTTTGCGTATCCACAGCCATGGCAATAGAGCTCCTCCGGCTTCAGTTGCGAATCTGGGTTGCTCCGTATAAGGACGGGGCAGGGCCGGCAAATTTAGCACAATAGGCCGCTATTCTCACCGGCTCAGCTGTAGGGGGAAGTCTGCAATCGATTAGCCGGGCTTCAGCCTTGCCCTGAACCGGTGCCGTTGTTAGAGTTTGCCCAATCCTGCCGGGCGCTCAGAGACTCCGGCGTATTGCGTAAATTCCGATTCGAAATGCGGCTCGGAACTCAGAATTATTTGCGCGGACTAACTAGGATTTGTATCCATAAAATAAGCCGCGCCCGCAGTGCCCGATCTGGGGGCTGACAATTAGTACAAGGTAATCGAATTCCATGTTTAAACGTTTGCGGGGCATGTTCTCCAGTGACCTCTCCATTGATCTGGGAACCGCCAATACGCTGATTTACGTTCGCGATCGCGGCGTAGTACTCGACGAGCCCTCTGTCGTCGCAATCCGTCACTACAATGGCCAGAAAATCGTTGAGGCAGTTGGAGTGGAAGCCAAACGTATGCTCGGCCGCACCCCCGGTAATATCACAGCGATTCGCCCACTGAAGGACGGGGTGATTGCCGATTTCCAAGTGACTGAAAAAATGTTGCAGCACTTTATCAAGAAAGTGCATGAAAACAGCTGGATGCGCCCAAGTCCCCGTGTGCTGGTATGCGTACCCTGTCAGTCCACCGAGGTGGAGCGCCGTGCGATTCGCGAATCTGCCCTGGGTGCAGGCGCCCGCGAAGTATCCCTGATCGAAGAGCCGATGGCGGCGGCGATCGGTGCCGGCCTGAATGTGGAAGAGGCTAGCGGTTCTATGGTGGTGGATATCGGTGGGGGTACAACTGAGATTGCCATTATCTCCCTCAATGGCGTGGTCTACTCCGACTCTGTGCGCATTGGTGGCGACCGTTTTGATGAAGCCATCGTCAACTATGTACGCCGCAACTACGGTAGTGTAATCGGTGATGCCACTGCTGAGCGTATTAAAGAAGAAATTGGCTGTGCCTACGCGGGTAGTGAAGTTCGTGAGATCGATGTACGCGGCCGCAACTTGGCGGAAGGGGTGCCCCGTAGTTTTACCCTGAATTCCGATGAAATTCTTGAGGCCTTACAAGAGCCGCTAACTGGTATTGTACAAGCGGTGAAAAGTGCCCTTGAGCAATCTCCCCCCGAGCTGGCTTCGGATATCGCTGAGCGCGGCATGGTATTAACCGGCGGTGGAGCCTTGCTGCGGGACCTGGATCGCCTGCTGATGGAAGAGTCAGGTCTGCCAGTGATCGTTGCTGATGACCCCCTTACCTGTGTTGCCCGAGGTGGCGGCAAGGCCCTGGATATGTTGGATCGCAGCCGTTTGTACCTGATGTCCAACTGAGTGGATTGAAGCTGGCGGGTTTTCCTAACAGTTAGTGAGGTAGCCCTGCCGGCGGTTAGTTTCACGTTTCAGTGACATTCGATATATTGTGAGATCAATAATCATTGACCTGTACAAAGGTGGCTGCCCTTGAAACCGCTTTTTACCCGCGGCCCCTCCCCTGAGTTCCGCCTTCTACTATTGGTGCCGCTAGCAATCGCCTTGATCGTTGCAGATCACTACACCAATTGGTTCCAGTCTACTCGCGAGCGTCTTTCTGGTGTTACAGCGCCTCTTTACTGGATCACTGGTGCTCCAGAGCGTGTTGGCGATTGGGCTGGAGAGCAGTTTCGCTCCCGCGAGGAGCTGCTTGAAGAAAATGACCGTCTCAAGCGTCAAGTGTTGCTGTTGGAGCAGCGCAGCCAATTATTGGCTGCTGTCAAAGCGGAAAATACACGCTTGAAGGAGCTGATGAATTCGGCAGAAATGGTTGATGACCGGGTGCTGGTGGCCCAGGTCATCGGTGTCTCACCGGATCCTCTTGAACATGTGCTGTTGATCGATAAAGGGCGCGATCATGGTATTGATGTGGGTACACCGGTTATGGATGCGAGTGGTTTGCTCGGGCAGGTGATTGAGGCTGGGGATGCGTTCAGCCGGATTCTCCTGATCACTGATTCCAGCCACGCAATTCCTGTCCAAGTGTTACGCAACAGTATGCGTGCCGTCGTTGAGGGCACCGGTGACCTCTATCGCCTCAAGCTCAGGCATCTTGCGAATACCAGCGATATCCGCGAGGGTGATCTGCTACTCAGTTCCGGTCTCGGTGGACGTTTTCCCGCAGGCTACCCGGTGGGCGAGGTTATGTCGATCTCCCGAGACCCGGGTCAACCATTTGCCGAGGCGGAAGTGCTCCCGCGCGGGCGTATGAGTCGCAGCCGCTTTGTTCTGGCGGTAATCGGGAGTGGGGGGCAGGGCCTTGCAAGCGAATAATCGCTGGTTTATCACGCTCACGCTCTTTCTCTCGATGTTACTTGTGGTTATGCCCTTGCCACAGCAGTGGCTGTGGTTCCGACCCGCGTTTCCGGCCCTATTGGTTATTTTCTGGGTTACTCGTATGCCTCAGGCCTTGGGCGTTGGTTTTGCCTGGCTGGTGGGTATCCTGGAAGATCTGATCAGCGGAGCCAGTCTCGGTACCCATGCATTGGCTCTGGCAGTTTTGGCCTATTTCAGCCTGTTAACCTACCAGCGTACCAGGGCCTTTAATCCAGCTCAGCAGCTTCTATGGGTGTTCGTTTTGGTGGGTATCCACCAGGTTGTGGGTAACTGGGTACATGGTTTGGAGGGAAAAACCGTTCCCGGCCTGACTTTCTTATGGCCGGCACTCACCACGGCCCTGCTATGGCCTTGGGTTGCTCCGCTATTGCATCGCCTCTGCAGTCGGCTGCAGGTTCATTGAGCGTCTTGTCAGTCTGTAAATCAATGTAAAATTCTGATCATTTTTCGATCAGTATCGCTATAATCAGCCGCTGGCCCACAGGGAATATGTAGTACAGTGACAAATATCACCTCTTCGAATCGTCTTCTTCTTGCTTCGGGGTCGCCACGTCGAGCCGAATTGCTGGAGCAAATAGGCGTTGTGTTTTCCCAATGCCCGCCCTCGGTGCCTGAGCAGAAAGAAGCTTCAGAGACTCCCCAAGAATATATTCAGCGCTTGGCGCAGGAAAAATCTGTGGCCGGGTTATTGGCGACACCAGAACAGGCCGGGCTCTGGGCCCTGGGGGCCGATACAGTCGTACTTTGTGGTGAGCGTCTCCTGGAGAAACCGCGGGATTTTACTGACTTCGAGTCAATGATGTCGGCCCTATCGGGCAGAGAGCATTCTGTGCTGACTGCGATTTGTCTTCGCAGTCAGCACAGGCAATTCAGCTGTCTGGTGGAAACCCGGGTGCGCTTTCGCCAATTATCAGTCCAGAGTATTCAAGACTACTGGCACACCGGTGAGCCCGCCGATAAAGCTGGAGGATACGGTATTCAGGGAATGGGAGCCGCGTTAGTGGAGTCTATCAGCGGCAGTTATAGCAATGTGGTTGGCCTGCCCTTGGAGGCGTTAGTTCCGATGCTGGAACAGGCCGGGATTTCTTACTGGCAGGAGGCCAAGTCTTGAGTGAAGAATTGCTGATCAATGTTGCCCCAACAGAGACCCGAGTGGCACTGGTAGAAAATGGTGTGCTACAGGAAGTCTACCTGGAGCGCAGTGCACGTCGGGGCATTGTTGGCAATATCTATAAGGGCAAGGTGATTCGGGTATTGCCGGGGATGCAGGCGGCTTTTGTGGATATTGGCCTGGAGCGCGCCGGGTTTATCCATGCCTCTGATATCGCCCCCCTGGATGATGATGGAATGGAGTCCAGGGATGCTGAAGTTGCAGATATTCGCGCTCTTGTGCGGGAGGGGCAGCCCCTGGTCGTTCAGGTAGTAAAAGATCCTATTAGCAGTAAAGGCGCGAGACTGACCACCCACTTGTCAGTATCTGCCCGCTATCTCGTCTATATGCCGCAAACTCGTCATATCGGGATCTCCAATCGCATCGAGGATGAGGGCGAGCGTGAGCGCTTGCGTCAGCTGGTGGAGGCCGCCTCGTCACGTCTCGCCGAAGATGGCCTTTCCGCTGATGGAGGCTTTATTTTACGCACCGTGGCTGAGGGTGTTAGCGAGGAGGAGTTGTTACGGGATATCCCCTTTCTTTACAAACTTTGGGGGGAGTTGGAGCAGCGCATCAAGGAGCGGGCAGTGCCCTCCGTAATTTACGAGGATTTGCCGCTATTTATGCGTGCCCTACGTGATCTTGCGCGCCCTTATACCGAGAAGATTCGTATAGACTCCCGCGAGGCGCACGGTCGCGCGGCAGAATTTGCAGGCAAGTATGCACCAGAAATAGCTGGACGACTCGAGCACTACCCCGGTGAGCGCCCCCTGTTTGATCTGTATGGGGTTGAGGAGGAAATCCGCCGCGCCCTACAGCATAAGGTGACGCTAAAGTCCGGGGGGTATCTGATTGTCGAGCAAACCGAGGCGATGAGTACAATTGACGTCAATACCGGCGCATTTGTAGGTCACCGCAACCTGGAAGAGACTATCTTCAAGACGAATTTGGAGGCGGCAACGGCAATCGCCCGCCAGCTGCGCCTGCGCAACCTCGGGGGAATCATCATTATCGATTTTATCGATATGAAAGATCCTGAGCACCAACGTCAGGTATTGCGCACCCTGGAGAAGGCCCTTGAACGGGATCACGCTAAGTCGAGTATTACCGGGGTTTCCGAACTCGGTTTGGTAGAGATGACCCGCAAACGTACGCGGGAATCTCTAGGGCAAATCCTGTGCGAGCCCTGCCCTGTGTGTGAGGGGCGCGGCACCTTAAAGAGTGCGGAAACAGTTTGCTTTGAGATCTTCCGGGAAATTATCCGTGAGGCGCGCGCCTACGATAGTGAAAAAATCATGGTTTTGGCCAGTCAGGTGGTAATCGATCTGCTGCTGGATGAAGAGTCGGCGAATGTCGCCGATCTGGAGGAATTTATTCGCAGGCCCATACAGTTCCAAGTAGAGCCCATTTACAACCAGGAGCAGTACGACATTGTTCTTGTGTAAATCATTATTAGCCTCCTCGCAGTTTTTCGATGCTGGTCGTTGCGATGCCTGCGACAGCACCGTGGAAGAGTGGGGGTGATGATGATCTTATTGCGCTGGCTTGCGCGAAAGTTTTGGCTGTTATCGGTAAGCTTGGTGATTGCCCTGGCAATCCTTGTACAAACCGGACGCCTGCTATCGCCTCAAGTTGAGGAATATCGCCCGCAGATCAGCCGTTGGCTCAGCGGCCAGTTGGGAGTTCCGGTGCAGATGGACCGTATCTCCCTGCGCTGGGAAGCACTGCAAGTCTCATTACAGCTCGACGGCCTGCGTCTGGGGCAGAAGGGCGAGTTGCGTATGGGGCACGGCCTGTTCCAACTGGATTTGCTCGCCAGCCTATGGAATCGTGAGCTGGTGTGGAAAGACCTGCAAATGCACGCCTTTACGGCTGGACTCAGCCGAGATGAGCAGGGCGAGTGGCGTCTGGACGGCTTCCCCGATATCTCCCTAAAGCCTGACGGCAGGGTTGTGTCCAATCCCAAGGCAGCGGACCCGGCACGACTTTTCCAGTTGAGCCCCAAGGTCTGGATTAGCGATGCGGCAATCACTGTCAGGCTGCCTGATGAGCAGGTTGCCGAGCTCAACTTGCCACAAATTTCTCTGGAAAACCGAGGTGATTTTCATCGTCTTACGGCCCGCGCTTTTATCTCCCGCGAAGGCGAAGAGCAGGCTAGCAACAGTGAGACTCTCCGCCTGGTGCTCGAGGGGCGTGGTAACCCGCGCAGTAAAAAACAATTTTCACTGCGAGGTTATATGCAGCTCAATGAGCTGCTGTTGGACCAGGATATTGTGTCACTACTCCATCAGTTGACCCCTCTACCCGACCGATTTCATTGGAGTGGGCGTAAGTGGGCGGATGGACGCCTGTGGCTGCACAGCGATGCGAGCAGTGGTTATCGGTTGGTCGGACGAGTAGACCTTGCTCAGGTATCAAACTTGGATCAGCCAGAAGAGGCGCCGAAGAAAAGCAGTCAGGGCAAAAGTCAGCATGAAAGTAGTGATCTGGTACAAAACAGAGATCACATAATGGCACCTTTACGGGCGCTTTCTGGAGATATTTCTGGTCGCTGGCTGCCCGGTGAACATTGGCGTTTGGCTTTACAGGATACCCAAATCGATTGGCAGGGCTTGCAGATGCCGCCGCTAAACCTGCAGGTTAGTAACGACCTTCAGGGAGTAGCACTGTCCGCAGATGTGATCGATTTAGCGGGATGGAGCGATATTCTCACTCGGCTGGATGTTTTGCAGGGTGCTGCAGGCGAGTGGTTGACGTCCCTGAAGCCTTCTGGCCAGTTGCGACGCGTGCAGCTGCGCAAAGAAGCGCAAGGTGCGGTGAGCCTGAGTGCCAATTTGCACAATATCAGCACGCAGGCATTCCGCGGTGCGCCATCAGTGGCCGGCTTGAGTGGCTACATGGAGTTTGCCGGTAACGATGGCCGGGTGGAATTGGATGGCTCGAACTTGCAAGCAGGGTTTCCAAATCTTTACTCCGAGGCATTCTCTTTTGAGCAAGCCAGCGGTACTTTGGCCTGGAGCCTTGGTAAGGATTCGAATGAAATCAATGTCTTCTCTGGCCCTTTGCTATTAGATGGAAATCTGGGCGAAGTTCGCGGGCAGTTTTTGTTGTCCCTGCCTTTCCATCCTCAGAGCCGTCCAACGGATTTACTCCTGTCGCTTTCTCTGCGTGATGCGGATGTTGGCGTTCAAGAGAAGCTGGTGCCGACAAATGTCAGTGAAGACTTGCGCAGTTGGTTGAATGAGGGGCTGGGCAACGGAAATCCTGGTCGGGTTGAGACTGCCGCATTTATTTACCGTGGCAGCAGTTATCGCAAAGATGGCAAGGATGAGTCTCTACGTGCGCTGGGGGCTCACAATAAGCGTCAAACAGTACAGTTGGCTGCAGACTTTTCTGGCGCCAATCTTAAGTATGCCGACGAATGGCCTAAGGTTCAGTCTGTTGATGGCCTACTCAGGCTGGATGATGGCAATGTTTCTGTCAGTGCAGACAAGGCCCGTGTTTGGGGAGTGGATGCGAATAAAGTTTTAGTGGAAGTAACCCCACAAAAAGATAAAGGCTCACGTCTGGATGTGACCGCCCAGCTTCAGGGGCCGGCTGCTGATGGTTTGCGCTTGTTGCGCGAATCCCCTTTGCGCAAACAGCTCGGCAATGCTTTTGATGAGTGGTTGTTGTCGGGAGATATTCGCGGGCAGCTGAACCTCACTCAGCCCCTGGGTGGCGCTTCAGTATCACCAGCTCAAAGAGTTGAATTGCAGTTGAGTCGTGGTGATTTACAGCTGCAAAATCTGCGCTTGCATGCTGAGGCTCTGGCTGGTGATGTCATTTTTGACAGCGATACAGGACTCGAAGGTACTAAGCTGAAAGGTCAGTTCTGGGGGCGGCCAATAAATGCGAGCATACGTCATATAGGTGATGCCGATGCGCGCGATACGCAGGTGGTCGTGGATGGCAGTGCCAGTACTGAGTCGATCTATAGCTGGAGCCAGCGTCCTGAGCTGAGATGGCTTGAAGGTACCATGGGTTACCAGGCACTTATTACTATCCCAGCAAAATCCAAAGAGGCTCCCTATGCTGCAGTTTTCGAGCTGACCTCAAATCTTGCTGGTGTGGCGGTAAACCTTCCGGAGCCCCTGGCTAAGCCCTCTGAAAGTAAAACGAATTTTGTATTGCGAGCTCCCATTGGTGATCAGGGCAGCTTATTTCACCTGAACTACGGTGAGCACCTGCAAGGGCAGTTTTGGCTGGTGGACGGAGCTCTTGAACGAGCGGCTATTGCGCTCAATGCCGAGGCGAAATTACCTGAAGAAAGAGGGGTGAGTATCCTTGGCGACATTTCCAATGTTGATTTACCCCGCTGGGAAAAGCTATTGGGCGTTTACCGAGATGACTCATCGGTTGTCGAAGAGTCATCCGCTCAGCCCGAACAAGCACCATCACTGATTCATAAGGTGCAAGCAAGCAACCTGGATGGCCTGACTGCACTTCCCCAAAGTGGACAGACAACTGACAATGTTTCCAGTCCACTGCCGATTAGTCTTGACCTAAGCACAGATAGCCTGCAATTGGGAACAGTGGCTATTGAGCATATTCATGTCACAGGCGGAGGAGTGGGTTCAAAGTGGCAGTTAGATTTTGATAGTGAAATGGCGGCGGGAAGACTTTCGGGAACGCTCGGTGGGCAAAAACCTCTGCGTTTAAAGTTGGCGCATTTACGCCTTCCTGCTCCTGAAGAAAGGCAGACTATTTCCGGCGCTACATTGGCTGAGCAGCCCTTTGCGGAAGAGTTGTTGGACCCCTGGGCAGATTTTAATTTTCAGACGCTGCCAGCCCTGGATTTCAGCACGGAAAGTCTGCGAGTGGGGGGTGAGGAGCTCGGGCGCTGGTCTTTTGAAGTTCGGCCATCCGAAGACCGCCTGGTTCTAAGCGATATTCGCGGTAGTGTCCGCGGGTTCCATCTGCAGGGACGTGGTGGTGGTGAAAAAGCCTTGGGAGCGCAATTGATGTGGATGCGCGATGCGGAGGGCAATAATTCCTCTCAATTTATTGGGCGCCTGGCAGCAGATGATCTCGCTGATATTCAGCGTGAGATGGGGCATGAACCGCTTATTGAAAGTAAGTCTGCGACCTTTGATACAGCCTTGCGCTGGGATGGGTCTCCGGCCATGGCCAAGGGTAGTTTGCTCTCCGGAGATTTGAAAATAGATATTCGTGATGGCCGCTTCCTTCGTTCCACCGGTACTGCTGGCTCAACAGTCTTGCGGTTGTTATCGCTGTTTAATTTCGATACCTGGGCGCGCCGCTTGCGATTGGATTTCTCCGACCTTTATAAGAGTGGTATGGCTTTCGACCGAGTGCGTGGAGAGGTCGTGTTCGAAGGGGATGGGCAGTTGTTGATTGCAGTGCCTATTCAGGTTGAGGGGCCAACCAGTGAGCTGCAGATGGCGGGAAGGGTCAATTTATTGCGGGAAGATTTGGATTTGACTCTGGTGGCGACTTTGCCAGTAAGTAACAACCTAGCCCTGGTTGCCGCTCTTGCTGGGGGATTGCCGGCAGCGGCAGGGGTTTATCTCATTAGTAAAGCGTTTAAAAAGCAGGTGAAGAAGATGGCCAGTGTAAGTTATCGCATCAGCGGTGACTGGGCTGACCCACAAATGCGTTTTGAGAGACTCTTTGATGGAGATGGTGCAGAGCGTCAGGGGGCCGCCTCTGAGGCTGCTGGGAAACAGGCAAAACCGGATCAGGGAATCAGCCGTGCACCAACGCCTCCTTTGGCGGATGAAGCGGGCTCTTAGCCTGCTTATTGGGAGGATACACTTCCAGAAAGAGCTCAACTGCATGTGCATCTAGTTCTCTATCCTATTAGGTAGGTATAACTGAGTGAGGACAGGAGTTTGCAAGATGGTGAGGTCCCCGGTCCTATGGCCCCTGTTGGTGTTTACCCTGGTTCTATCGGCCTGCTCTGAGGCTGATGACCAAAGAATCCAGAATATGACAGTGGCGGAAGCCAAATCACGTATAGCCGAAGGCCAAGGGCTAGAGCAGATCCCCAAGTCGGTATGGAAGCAGCTACTCCCCGAGGACCGTTACAAGGTTCTCTGGCAGGGAGATACGGAGCGGGCTTTTAGTGGCAAATTGTTATACAACGAAAAAGAAGGTGTTTATGTCACCGCAGGCTGCCGTCTGCCGGTTTTTAGTTCAAAGCACAAGTTTAAATCGGGTACTGGTTGGCCCAGCTTTTGGGATGTGGCCTATCCGCAGAATATCGTATTAAAGGATGATTTCAGCTGGGGGCTCAGGCGCACAGAGGTATTGTCCAAATGCGGAGAGCACCTGGGGCATGTGTTTAAGGATGGTCCACCACCGACAAACCTGCGGTATTGCTTGAACTCGCTGGCCTTAGATTTTGAGCCGGCCGGGGATGTCAAACAGTAATCGCTAGATCTCATACTATCTTTGTCTGATTTTTGGTTTGAGCGAGACTCTTTTGTAGTTTTAATTGATGCAATTTGGCTTTGGTATAAGTCAATTGAGTTTATGGGCGGAGCAGGGCCGCCCGTGTGACATGCGGTGGGTGAATGAGAACTACTGTGATGCCTGAATAAAGAAATCACGCAGGTAGCGGAACAGCTTGCGCTGATTGCTGGGTGGTTTGCTGTTTTTGATCTCGCGCAGGGAGTCGCGTACCAACTGCCGTAAATGCTGGTGGTCTATCTGGGGGTACTGGTCAAAAAAGGTACCCTGGGCACTATTACCTTCTTCGAGTAGGCGTCTGCGCCAGTCTTCGGCCATTTTATCGAAGCGCAGGTGCTGCTGGTCTCGCTCTTTAAATTTATTCAGCACGGCTTCTATCGCTTCGTGATCTGCACTGCGCATCAGCTTGCCAATATACTGCATTTGGCGACGGCGAGCCTCGTTGGACTTGATTCGCCCCAAGGTGTCTATTGCCTCGCGCATATCCTCATCAATGGGCACCTCGGCGAGCTGGGCTTTAGATAGTTCGGTTAATTGCTTCCCCAGGGCCTGCAGCTCGTGCATCTCCTGTTTTACCTGCGTCTTGCTCTTGGGCAGGTCTTCATCATCGTATTCGTACATCTTCAGTTCCGTATAAAAGTTCCGGATCGTACCGGCTCTGTTTGAGCGGGGAGTGTATTGCCTTTCAGCCAAAATACCAGGTGGCGAGGCCAAGGAAGGACATGAACCCCACCACATCGGTGACGGTTGTCAGTGCGACACTACCGGCTAATGCCGGATCGATTTTTATTGCCCGCAATACAACCGGTAAGATTGCTCCTGCCATCGCTGCCACAATCAAATTGATTACCATGGCCGCAACAATAATGACCGCAATGGTAATGTCGTCAAACCAGAGTGCAGCGATTAGCCCCATCACCAGAGACCAAAGCAGGGCATTAAGGCATGCAGAGCCGAGCTCCCGCGAGAGTAGCCAACTGAGGTTACTTTTGCCAATCTGGCCCAGAGCCATGCCCCTGATCACCACGGTGAGTGTCTGGCTGCCGGCCACCCCCCCCATACTTGCGACAATCGGCATCAATACCGCCAGGGCAACGACCTTTTCCAGCGTATTCTGGAACAGACTGATTACCCATGAGGCCAGAAGGGCTGTGAGCAGATTAATACCGAGCCAGAGGGCGCGCCTGCGCGCAGTGCGCCTTACCGGAGCAAAGGTGTCCTCTTCTTCATCGAGGCCCGCCATACTCATCAGTGAGTGGTCAGCGTCTTCGCGAATAACATCGACGATATCGTCGATTGTAATTCGACCCAGCAGGCGGTTGTGTTCATCCACTACTGGTGCGGTGATCCAGTCATACTTTTCAAATAGCCGGGCCACCTCTGTATCGCGCATATCGGCGGGAATTGGCTCCACATCAGTATTGACGACCTCGCGTACCGTGACAGAGGGGTCTGTGGTGAGAAGCTTTGAAAGCGGTAGCAGCCCGATATATTGGCCGCGTCGGTTGACTACAAATAAGCTATCGGTGGATTCCGGCAGTTGCTCATGGCGGCGTAGGTAGCGCAGTACCACATCCAAGCTTAAGTTGGGGCGCACCGAGATAGTATCGGTGTCCATTAAGCCGCCAGCGGTATTCTCATCGTAAGCGAGTACGCTTTCCACCCGCAGGCGGTCGGTTTCGCTCATTGCTGAGAGGACTTCAGAGACAACACGTTCGGGGAGCTGCTGAAGGATATCGGCGATATCGTCCGCATCCAGCCCCTCCATAATCTCCACCATCTCCTCGGTATCCATGGTATCGAGGATTTGGCTGCGCACTTCATCGGTGAGCTCTTGCAGTACTTCACCTTCGACATCGCGATCAATCAGGTTCCACAGAACTTGGCGAATACGCGGGGGGGAGCTTTCCAATAGCTGCGCAATACTCTGCGGGGTCAGGGTTTTGAGCATGCGCCGGACTTCCTGCCCGGTGCCACTATCGAGGGCGGCGAACAACTCGCTGAGCTGGTTTTGCGCGCGGAACTTGATTTCGGCTTGGGGTGGGCTGGACACGATAAATCCTTACTGCTCAGCGGTGTTTAGGGAGTAGAGACCATAAGAAAGTCGCGGCGTTATTACGCCATGGCGGACTCTATCCAGAGCCGCTCGCCTTTGCAAATTACTCGGCTTCTCCAAAGCGCTCTGAGACGAGAGTGCTGATAGCTCCGAGTGCGTCACTCTCATCACGGCCCTCAACCTCCAGCTCCAACTCTGTGCCCTGCCCGGCGGCAAGTAACATAAGCGCCATAACGCTCTTGCCATCCACCGATCTATCGCCACAGTGCACTTTGATGTTGGAGGAAAAGCGGGCAGAGGTTTGGGCAAACTTACTGGCTGCGCGAGCGTGCAGCCCGAGCTTGTTAATGATGGTGAGGCGCTGTTTTTGCATAGGTAGCGGATTTGTATGGACTATCTCTGTTGTTCGCGGTGACGGACTTGAATATTGCCAAATTTGTGTAGAAAAGTGCGCGCCAGTTGTTCAACCATATAAACTGAGCGATGTCTCCCTCCGGTGCAGCCAATGGAGATGCAGGTGTAGCTGCGATTGCTCTCCTGGAAAGAGGGCAGCCAGTTCTCTAAGAAACCGGTGATATCTGCTTCCATCTTGTTAGTTTTGGGGTGGGAGCGTAAAAATTCGGCTACTTCATGGTCCAGTCCAGTTTTTTTCCTAAGATTGGGTTCCCAGTAGGGATTTGGTAAGCAGCGTAAGTCGAACATCAGGTCGGCATCCACTGGCACTCCATATTTAAAGCCGAAAGACTGGAAAAGTATTGCCATCCCTTCCGAATGTCCGCCCACCACGCGACTTCTAATCAGCTCCCGTAACTCGTGCAAACCGAGGCTACTGGTATCTATCACCATATCCGCTATGGCTGAGACGGGTGTTAGCAGCTCTCTTTCTTGTTTCAAGGCTTCGAGTAAGTGGGTGCAATCATTGCTCAGGGGGTGTTTGCGGCGGGTCTCGCTGAAGCGTTGTACCAGTACAGGTTCGCGGGCGTCCAGGTAGATTACATCACACTCTACGCCGGTACTGCGCAGGGCTTCAATAACACGGGGGGCCTGTTTGATATCCTGCCAGAGGTTGCGAGCGTCTATTCCCAGGGCAAGGGGGGTATCCCCTTTAGTCGTTTGCTGCTCAGCTCGCTTGATGAGTTCGGGTAGTAGGCTAATCGGCAGATTGTCGATGCAGTTAAAGCCCGCATCTTCGAGCAGTTGAAGTGCGGAGCTTTTACCAGAGCCGGAGCGGCCGCTGATGATAATCAAACGCATGGGGACCCCCTCTTTTTAGCTCTTTATACCATTTAATCGTTGATTAAATGGTGTTTATATTCCTGGCGGTAATTTATAAATCGTGACTCCGGAATCGGATTACCAGGATATGAGCGCAAAGCTAGAATCAGGCTGCTGCGGCTGAGTCTATAGCTAGGGCGTAGAGTGCGTCGCTAGTGTCAGCCTGCCTCAACTTGTCCCGGACCTGGGTGTTAGAGAAGAGCGCAGCGATTTCTGCCAGTGTATCGAGATGTTGTTGTTCCGAATCTTCAGGGACCAGTAAGACAAAGAGCAGATCGACAGGCTGTCGGTCGATAGCGTCGAAATCTATGGCGGGTTCTGTAGTGCAGAGCACGCCAATAGGGTGCTCACATCCAGGAAGGCGGCAGTGGGGGATAGCCACACCTTCGCCAATTCCTGTGGAGCCTAGACGCTCGCGTGCTATCAGTTGGTTGAATATGGTGTCAGAGTCATGCTGTGGATATTGTTCGGCTACAGCCTGGGCGATATTGAGCAGCAATTTTTTTTTGCTGCTCCCCGCCAGATGGCAAAGGCTGAGGCGGGGAGAGAGTAAAGCTTCCAGTGTCATAGTTCAGCGGTGGTTCTGCAACTTCTCTTTGTGTTTTTTCAGTTGGCGGTCCAGTTTGTCTGTAAGCGAATCAATGGCCGCATACATGTCCTTGTCTTCCGAACCCGCGCAAAGATCGTGACCATTGATATGTACTCGGGCTTCGGCTTTCTGGATCAGCTTGTCTATGGATAGGATGACTTGCGCGTTGGTTATATTGTCATAATGCCTTGAGAGCTTTTCCAGCTTGTTCTCACAGTAGCTGCGCATTGGCGAGGTAACGTCGACGTGGTGACCACTAATATTGATCTGCATGGATTTCTCCTTACCAGGTGCATCACATTACGGCGAGCCTCCTTTCGGGTCGCAACCCTACTAGGAAGTGGCCCAGAATGGAAGGATACACTCAAAGTTTGGAGTTCGGTTGCGAAGGTGTAGTAATTGGTGCCAGGTTATGACTTGGCCTACCTCATGAGTCGAAACCCAAGCGGCCCCTTCAGACCAAGCGTTTTCGCTCGCTGGAGGAGGGAATTCCCATTGACTCGCGGTATTTCGCCACAGTGCGGCGGGCTACTTTAATACCCTGTTTATCGAGCTCTAGGGTAATTTTGTTATCTGAGAGCGGCTTGCGCGGGGTCTCTGCGTCAATCAGCTTGCGGATCAGGGCGCGGATAGCGGTTGAAGAGGCATCCTCACCGGAGTCTGTGCTGACGTGGCTCGAAAAGAAATACTTGAGCTCAAACACGCCGCGAGGCGTGAGCATGTATTTCTGGGTGGTCACCCTGGATATGGTCGATTCATGCATGCCAATAGATTCAGCAACATCTGCCAGCACCATAGGTCGCATGGCTTCCGGGCCTTCTTCAAAAAAACCTTGCTGCTTTTCGACAATACAGTTGGCTACTTTCAGTAAAGTCTCGTGGCGACTCTGCAGGCTCTTCATAAACCAACGTGCTTCTTGCAGGTGATCCCGCAAAAAATTGTTATCTCTGGAGTTGTCGGCACGCTTGACCAGGGAGGCGTAGTGGTCATTGATACGGATCTTTGGGGTGATCTCTGCATTCAATTCTACGTGCCAGCGAAGGGTTTTGCGGGAAACGACAATATCCGGAATTACATAGTCCGGTTCTTGCCCGCCATAGCTCTCTCCCGGACTGGGGTTTAAGGTCTGGATTAGGCGAATGGCCTCGCCTAGCTGGGCTTCAGTGAGTCGTGTGCGTCGACTCAACTGGCGAAAATCCCTTTTGCCAAGTAAGTCCAAGTGTTTCTCAATAATGTTTTGCGCTTGGCTTAGCCAAGGGGTATTTGGCGGCAACTGCTGCAGTTGTAATTGCAGGCATTCTTTGAGATCCCGAGCCCCGCAGCCAGCGGGATCAAACTGCTGAATAGCCTTTAGAACCGCGAGCACCTCATCTTCATCGATCGATAAAGAGGTGGCGACATCCTGCACAGAAGTACCAAGGAGGCCGCTGGGGGCTATGCCATCAATTAAGTTTTCACCAATCCACTTATCCTGCTCGGATAAGGGGGTCAAGTTCAGCTGCCAGCGTAGATGATCCTGAAGGCCGATGGAGGTGGAGTTACGCTCATAGCTGGAGGAATCTAACTCGTGGCTGCCGCTGTTATTGGTGTAGATATCATCCCAGCGCGAGTCGACGGGCAGCTCATCAGGAATTGCCTGGTCCCAGTCCCCCTCGGCCAGTTCGCGCTCTTCTACCGGCTGTGTTGTGTTTTCCGGTGTTTGTTCAGACTGTGGTTGATTTTCATCCACCTTTACGGATTGCTCTTCGCTATCCGCTTCCAGCATTGGGTTGTTGTCCAGTGCTGCCTGGACCTCCTGCTGCAGATCGAGTGTGGAGAGTTGCAGTAGGCGAATTGCTTGCTGCAACTGGGGGGTCATGGTCAGCTGTGTGCCGAGCTTGAGCTGGAGAGACTGCTTCATAGTGGAGCGCCGCAGGCCGATAAGACAGGGTGTCGATCAAATTGTCCTAAGATGGCGCAGACTACCCCTCTCTTCAATCTATTACAAGCAATAAGCGTGCCGGTCCTGGCGTGATAGCTGGCGCTATGTTTCCAGAATTATGATTATTCCCGTCTTAAGTGAAGAATTTAAGGACAGAAATTGGTGGTTAGCCTCAAATAGTGAATTCGTGTCCCAAATAAACTTCGCGCACCTGTTGGTTGGCGAGAACCTCATCCGGCGTGCCTGCAGCGATGATATGACCTTCACTGACAATGTAAGCGGTCTCACAGATATCCAGCGTTTCGCGAACATTATGGTCTGTGATTAGTACGCCAATATCGCGATCACGCAGGTGGCGGATGATCTCCTTGATATCGTTCACCGATATGGGGTCTACCCCAGCAAAGGGCTCGTCCAACAGGACGAAGCCGGGGTTGGTGGCCAGAGCGCGGGCAATCTCAACTCGGCGTCGTTCTCCACCAGAGAGGGCCATACCCAGGCTTTGCGCGATATGGGTTATATTAAATTCCTCAAGTAGTGCTTGGGCCTGTTGTTGCCGCTCGTCTCTTGAGAGGTCCTTGCGGGTTTCAAGGATTGCTAAGATATTGTCTTTTACCGTCAAGCGGCGAAATACAGAGGCTTCTTGGGGGAGATAACCGATACCTTTGCGTGCGCGTCCGTGCATGGATAGCCGGGTTATATCCTCATCGTCGATCATCACCCTGCCAGCGTCGGCCTGCACCAGCCCGGCAATCATATAAAAGCAGGTTGTTTTGCCGGCACCGTTAGGGCCGAGGAGGCCAACAACCTGTCCACTGGAAACACTGACGGTGACATCCTGGACAACTTTTCTTTTTTTATACTGTTTCGCGAGATGTAACGCTTTGAGCGTTGGCATAGTGTGTACCGAATCTATCCATGCCGCGGGCAGAGTGATGCCCGCCGGTGCAATAATATTTGTTACTTATGATGAGGTATTAAGTAGAGGGTTTACTGGCCTTGATTATCATTGGCGTCTTGCGAGCTCTCTTTCTTCTCGGGTTTCCAGGTCATCTCTACACGCCCTTTCCCAGTTTGGCCCTTGGCGCTCATTTGCTCGGTAGTGAGATCGTAGTCAATTTTTTCCGCTGTCAGTGTGTTGCCTTCCCGGTCAACATGGGCTTTACCGGTTAGTTGCAACTCCTCAGAGCCCACTTGATATACAATGCGTTGGGCTCTGGCTTTTACGGGGTTCTCGCCCTGGAGGATCTTTTGCTGGAAATGTGCGGGTTTGCCCACGGCCACTACACGACTAATCTCCTTTTCTGGAGTGAAATAAACCTCAACGCGGTCTGCCCGTATTTTTAAAGAGCCCTGAGTTATAACAACATTGTTGCTATATACCACCAAGTTATTATTTAGACCTGCATTCATTGCATCAGAGCTGATATTGATCCGCTGTTGGCGGTCCTCAGGCAGTGCAAAAGCTGATGAGGCTGTGAGCAGGAGCGCTGCGATGGTGGAGACTTTTAACAGGTGGCGGTAATTAGTCAGTGTCATAGATGCTCTTTACATCGGATAGGATTTCCATCCGGTCTTCATTCAAGTAAGCGCGCATGCCTTTGCCGGTGGTGCGGTTTTGGCCAGAGCTTATAGTAACAACTTTGTCTGTCTCGGCGAATTCCTTCGCGGGGAGAATCGTAATACTGGACGTTTCCAATTTGATGCCGCCTGGGGTGGGTAGTTCATCAATTTCTACATCGCCACTCAGGACTACTCGTTCACCGCGATTGTGTGCCACCCCTTCTCGGGACTCGGTACGCCATTTAGGCTGGTCATCTTGGTAAAAAACCATGCGAGGTTCGGTCAGGTCTGCCCGGTCACGGCGTTTAAACTGGTAGTAGGTTATCTGGTCCGCGTCCACGCGATAGGCTAGATTTCCTTCCTCATTAAAGTGGCGTGTTTTGGCATTTCGGATGATTAGCTCTGCCGCTTTGTCATGCTGCTGGGGGGTAGGTCGAACCCCCAGCAGCTGATCAGGTGGGCTCTCTGAAAGCCACAGGCCAACACTGATTAGCGATATTACTAATAGCAGCGGTAGCCAGGTGCGCATTATTTCTCTCCAATGTAGGGGGCGAGGGCAGAATCAAATGTTCCCTGGGCCAGCATAATTCGATCACAAGCTTCGCGCACTGCACCTTCACCACCGCAGGCTCGAGTTATCCACAGGGCACGTTCTATGACTGGAGGAGCTGCATTGGGAGGAGCTATGGGGCAGCCGATACGGGTCATAACCAGTAGGTCAGGATAGTCGTCGCCAATATAGGCGATATCTTCCAGGCGGCATGACTCGTCGGACAAGAGTTCCTGCAGTGCAGTAAATTTGTCCTCGCGCCCTTGGATCAGTTTAGTGATGCCAAGATCGTGAGCGCGGCGTTCCACTACTGAGCTGCGTCGCCCTGTAATAATGGCTACGCGAACCCCGGAATTTTGCAGCATTTTAATGCCGTGCCCATCGAGTGTATTGAAGGTCTTCAGCTCATTGCCGTTATTGTCGAAATAGAGCTTGCCATCGGTGAGGACGCCATCTACATCCAATACCAACCAGCGTACCTTCTGCAGTGCAGAGTTTATTTCTTCTTCTGAAACCACCAGGTTAATCCTTTCGAAATGTCTGTGAGGTGCTAATTTGCGCCGTCATTTATTTGATTATCTCAGATTACGCCGGCGCGTAATATATCGTGCATATGTAAAACACCTACGGGGTGGTGGACTTTATCCTCCACGACGAGTGCGGTGATTTTGTAGTCTTCCATAATTCGCAGTGCTTCAGCAGCCAGGGTTTCGGCAGATACCGTTTTGGGAAGGCGGCTCATCACTTGATCCATTGTGGCCTTACCCAGCTCGATTTTGTGGTCGATCACTCGTCGTAGATCCCCATCGGTGAACACACCGAGCAGCTCACCTTTGGAATCGACAATAGTGGTCATACCAAACCCTTTACTGGTCATTTCTAGTAGGGCCTTAGATAGCAAAGTATCGGGTTGGACCTGGGGTAACTCCTCTCCTGCGTGCATAACATCTTCGACCTTGAGTAACAGACGTCTACCGAGGGCTCCTCCTGGATGGGAAAATGCGAAATCTTCAGCGGTAAAGCCTCTCGCTTCCAGTAGGGCTACAGCTAGAGCATCACCCATAACCAGTGTGACAGTGGTTGATGAGGTTGGTGCTAGATTAAGAGGGCAGGCTTCCGTTTGCACCGAAATATCCAGGTTTACCTCTGCAGCTTGTGCTAATGGCGAATCCGTCTTCCCTGTCATGCTGATCATGGGGATACCCAGGCGTTTCAGTAATGGCAGCAGAGTAAGTACCTCTGCGGAAGAGCCTGAATTAGAGATAGATATCACTAAGTCGTCGCGAGTGATCATTCCTAGGTCGCCATGGCTCGCTTCCCCTGGGTGGACGAAAAAACTTGGGGTACCGGTGCTAGCGAGGGTTGCCGCTATTTTACGACCGATATGTCCTGACTTACCCATACCTGTCACGATGGTACGGCCTGGGCATTTTAAGATCATCTCGCAGGCGCGCTGGAAGTCGCCGTTGATCCTATGCTCCAGTGCGGCGACAGCTTCCATTTCCATTCGCACAGTGCGCCTTCCAGCTTCCATTGTTAATTCTCGGGTCATTAAGTGCCTCTAGTTACTGACTTCTAAATATACAAATTTATAACTATTGAACGTATTTGTGATAACTCTACCTGCCCAATTTAACTTGTGGGCATATAGCACAGTGGGAGATCGTTGTTCTTCTTTGGGCTTGTAGCGACAGTTGGTACGATTGTCGTGCTAATCTAAATACGAACACCCAACAGGCATGTAGGAAAACCGGTCGCCTGCCGGAGTGTCAAATGACACGCTCGTACACTGCCACACCACCGGGCGCGGTCATGGTATAGTCTGCCGCCGCTGCTGTCAGCTATGTCACTCAGCGGATGAACGACAAATTCCCATTTACTGGGACTGATTGCCAGCAGCTTCGTCATGGCACTTATTTACGCTGTGTGCGTCCAAGGAATGATTTGCTAATTGGAGAGTATTTGTGAATACATCATTTTGGATTGGTCGGTACGGTTTTTCCCGGTGGCTAAGATTTGTACTTTGCGCAGTATTGGTATCTGCTGTGGTCCCCGCTGCGCATGCCGATCAAAACCCCTATGTAATGATTGAAGGGGTTTCCCAAAAACTGTTGAGTGTGATTCGCTCAAATGCCCAATATGCCAACTCTGATCCGCAGAGATATTACAGCGCTATTGAGGGGGTCCTGACGCCGGTTGTGGATTTTGATTTTATCGCACGCGGTGTTATGGGGCGTTATGCCAAACAGGCGACTGCATCCCAGCGCTCCCGTTTTTCCAGTGCTTTTCGTCGAGATCTGGTGGCAACATTTGCTCGCGGTGTAGCAAATTTTGGCGACCTCGATGTGAAAGTGGTCAACCCGGGAACTTTGCCCAGTGGGAACCGGGTTAATGTTTTGCAGGAAGTGCGCAGTAAAGAGGGTATTACCAAAGTTTCTTATACTCTGGTGCGTAACCGCGCCGGAGAGTGGAAGCTGATTAACGTTATCTTAAATGGCGTTAATTTGGGTAAAACTTTCCGCAGTCAGTTTTCTCAATCTATGCAGTCTTATGGGGATATCGACAAGGTAATCTCCAACTGGTCCGCAGGACAGGATGTTGCCGATAAAGTGAGCTAGTCGGCGAACTTCAGGGTGCGCAGCTGCGCACCCTTCATGATTCAAGTACACTTGCGTGATGTTTTTTAACTAACGCAAATCCCACCTATGCAACCAGATGAAATCAAAACCCTCATTGAGGGTCATATCCCCGAGAGTAATGTCGACGTCGCCTTTGAAGGTAGCCACCTGATGGTGACTGTGGTGAGCAGCGCCTTTGAAGGCCTAAGCCGCTTGAAAAAGCAACAGCTGGTTTATGCGGCGCTAAATGACAAAATTGCCGACGGCACTTTGCACGCCGTGCAAATGCAGACCCTTACTCCAGAAGAAGCCAGTCGATAACCTGTCGCCTGTATTCAGGCGACTCCCGAAATACGAGACCGAATGGATAAGTTAATAATAGAGGGTGGTAGCCCAGTTTCCGGCACCCTGCGAATTTCTGGTGCGAAGAATTCCGCTCTGCCAATTTTGGCCGCAGCACTTTTGGCCGATGGTCCGGTACATATTCATAATCTGCCACACCTTAATGACATCACCACGATGATCACCCTGCTGCGCTGTATGGGGTGTGATGTCACAATTGATGAGAAGCTGGGTGTTGAAATAGACCCCCGTTCGGTCAACGATCTGACGGCGCCCTACGAGCTGGTGAAAACCATGCGCGCCTCTATTTTGGTTTTGGGCCCGCTACTGGCCCGCCACGGTGTAGCCAATGTCTCTTTCCCTGGCGGCTGTGCGATCGGCAGTCGTCCGGTGGATATCCATCTGAAAGGGCTGGAGGCGATGGGTGCAGAAATAACCATTGACGGTGGTTTTATCCGGGCCCGCTCCAATGGCCGCCTCAAAGGCGCCAATATCGTTATGGAGAAGGTTACTGTCGGTGGTACAGAAAACCTGCTGATGGCGGCAGTTTTGGCAGAGGGCACCACGGTATTGCACAATGCCGCGCGCGAACCTGAGATCGTCGACCTGGCAGAATTCCTAATTGCCATGGGGGCACAGATAGAGGGTGTTGGCACTGACACTATGCGCATCCACGGCGTCCCCAAGTTGACCCCTTGCACCTTTACCGTTATGCCGGATCGCATCGAGACGGGCACTTTTCTTGCCGCTGCGGCAGCAGCTCGTGGCAAGGTTCGGCTTCTGCATACCCGTGCGGACATCCTCGATGCGGTATTAGTGAAGTTTGAGGAGGCTGGCGCACACCTGAGCTGTGGTGATGACTGGATTGAGCTGGATATGAAGGGCAACCGCCCTAAGGCGGTGAGTTTCCGCACCGCACCCTACCCAGCTTTCCCCACCGATATGCAGTCGCAGTTTACTGCTATGAATGCCGTAGCTGAGGGTAAAGGCGCCGTGGTGGAGACTATTTTTGAGAATCGGCTGATCCAGGTTCATGAGTTGAATCGTATGGGTGCTGATATCACCCTTGAGGGTAATACGGCTTTCGTCACAGGTGTCGAGAAGCTTAAAGGAGCACCCGTGATGGCCTCGGATCTACGCGCTTCGGCAAGTCTGGTGATTGCAGGTATGGTTGCTGAAGGCACTACCACAGTCGACCGTATCTACCATATAGACCGGGGTTATGAATGTATTGAGGAAAAATTACAGCAACTGGGGGCGAGTATTCGCCGAGTACCTGGTTAGCAAGTTGAGACAGCCGCCCCTTTGGTCGGGGCGGCTCTCGAAGAAGAGCCGGCTTAATAATGACTATGCAAATCACGATCGCCTTGACCAAGGGGCGTATCCTGCAAGAAACCTTACCTCTACTCGCAGCGGCGGGCCTGGAACCACTTGAAGACCTAGGGAAAAGCCGCAAGCTGATTTTCCCTACTAACTGCGAGGGAGTGCGCCTGCTTCTCTTGCGTGGTGTTGATGTCCCCACGTATGTGCAGCATGGCGCTGCGGATATGGGGGTTGCTGGTAAAGATACTCTGCTGGAACATCATGCTGACGGTATTTATGAGCCTCTTGATCTCGGTATTGCGCGCTGTCGTCTGATGACCGCAGGGGTGAAGGGGGCCGCTCTGCCGAAGGGGCGGATAAAAGTGGCAACAAAATTTGTTGAGAGCGCCAAGCGACATTATGCCGCTCAAGGGCGGCAGGCGGACATTATCAAGCTATATGGCGCAATGGAGTTGGCTCCATTGATGGATCTTGCCGATGAAATTGTAGATATAGTCGATAGTGGTAATACCTTAAAAGCCAATGGCCTTGAAGCTCGTGAAATGATTGCGCAAATCAGTAGCCGCTTGATTGTCAATAAGGCCGCCATGAAGATGAAGTATCAGCCAATCAGTCAGCTGATTGAAAAATTGTCGACAGCTGTCGCGCAGAATTAGAAGATTTTTATACGTTATGACTCGCAAGTTTATTGGTCGGCTAAGTGCCGCTGACACAGATTTTGATGGGCAATTAAAGCAGTTGCTCGCTTGGGAGGCGGTGGCTAATAAACAGGTCGAGGAGACAGTTGCAGAAATTCTGCAGCAGGTGCGAAGTCGAGGGGATGCTGCGGTTATTGAATATACCAACCGTTTTGATCGCCGTAATCTTACTGGAGCAGAAGACTTTTGTTTAACTTCACAAGTGCTGACTGAGGCTCTTGCCCGTATTGGAGTCGAGGAGCGTGAGGCTCTTGAAGTCTCCGCCCGGCGCGTACGTGAATACCATGAATACCAAAAGCAGGGCTCCTGGCGCTATACCGAGGCAGACGGCACAGTATTGGGTCAGCAGATTACTCCAATGGAGCGTGTTGGTATTTATGTACCTGGGGGTAAAGCCAGTTACCCTTCCTCGGTATTAATGAATGCTATTCCGGCTAAGGTTGCTGGCGTGGATTCAGTGGTTATGGTGGTTCCGGCTCCCGAGGGCGAGATCAGTGATTTGGTTCTGGCCGCGGCAGCGATTGCCAAGGTGGATCAAGTCTTCACTATTGGTGGTGCACAGGCGGTGGCCGCACTGGCTTATGGCACCGAAACGATTGCCTCGGTAGATAAGATCGTTGGCCCCGGTAATATCTTTGTGGCTAGTGCCAAGCGCGCGGTCTTTGGCCATGTGGCAATAGACATGATCGCCGGGCCCTCTGAAATACTTGTTATTTGTGATGGGGCCACCGATCCAGATTGGATCGCGATGGATCTGCTGTCCCAGGCCGAACACGATGAACAGGCGCAGGCGATTCTGCTATGCCCTGACGCAGAATTTCTCGATGCGGTGGAGTCATCCCTTGAGCGGCAGCTGGCGAAGTTGCCTCGCGCAACAATAGCAGCCAAGTCACTAATGGATCGCGGTGCTCTGATTCTGGTGGACTCTATTGAGCAGGCAATAAAAATCTCTAATCGTATTGCACCCGAACATCTGGAAGTTTCTGTGGCTGATCCTGAACCTTTGTTGCCGCAAATTCGCCATGCTGGTGCGATTTTCCTGGGCCGCTATACTGCAGAAGCTTTGGGGGACTATTGCGCGGGCCCCAACCATGTACTGCCTACCAGTGGTACCGCGAGATTCTCCTCACCCCTGGGTGTTTACGATTTTCAGAAACGCAGTTCGATTATTTATTGTTCCCCACAAGGTGCCGATCAGCTTGGTCGTGTAGCTGCCACCCTCGCTTGTGGTGAAGGGTTGGAAGCCCATGCTCGCTCTGCCGCCTTTCGGATCAAGAAATAAACGAATACCTTATCGCGGTATCTGGCACCAGTAAGGCACATCATGCGTAAATTACTTCTGTGTTTAGCCGCCCTTAGCCTGGTTGGTTGTGCGACGACTGATGAATATAGCGTTGAAAAATATTCAAGGTTTGAGCAGAGCCTTCCCGCCCTATCCCTATTCGCCAAGATGCCTGGTGAGGATTTTGAACGGCGCTGTAACGACTATTCCGAAAGTTCTCTGCTCAAATATTGTCAGTATGGTGTAGTGGACTACACGGAACTATTGGGGCAGCTGGAAGCCTCCACAGCCTTTAGTTCTGTGCACTCTGGTAACGACGATATTCCTTACCAATTACTGGTAACTTCTGCCGGTTATTCTGAGGAGGGGATAGAGGATATCGGCGAGGCGGTTATAGCAGGTGCCACTTTGATGTTGGCTCCTATGCGTACCACGCAGGATATCCATATCGATGCAATCCTGACTTGGCATGGCCTACCCTTGAAGCGTTATCAATTAGAGTTTCCGTTCACAACAACAATAGGCCTGTTTACTTCTCCGCTTGCCGCAAAGCGAGATTTAGCCAAAGTGGTAGCAGGGGAGCTGATAGCTTTACTGCAGGAAGATAGGGTTATGGCTCCGGAGTATCTCTATCAATCCATTGGAGCGAGTGACTACCATTCGGCTCTGAATTTGCCGGAGTCTGTCGGTGAGTATGTGAGCAACCCCCTTGTGCTTGCTAGCCACCCGTTATTTGGGGCTCAAACGCGCTACGTGCACCGTCAGTTTCAGTTCGATTCTGTAGATGTTTTTGTCTACCCAATCCCCAATTGGGAGTGGGGAGATCTGAAGCAGGCGCAGGTTGAGGAGCTGGATAGGGTTCGCGAGGAACTTGAGCTGGTCGAGAGGGAGGCTCAGTGGCAGGTGTTGGATCTCAGCGAGGAGGCCTCAGAAATATGGCGCGTACAGGGGCAGGACATGCCCGTGACCAGGCTTTCTGGTTATTTCCTCGCCGCAGATGGGGAGCGCTTTGATACCCATACCTATTTATTTGTACGCAAGGATAAATTTATTAAGGTGCGAGCTTCTTTTTCCGGAGAGGGGAGAAGCAGGGAGGAGGTAGAGACTTTTGCTAGGGGGCTAATTGCCCAGGCGAATGTACCCAGTGAATCCCGATTTATGGCTAATGTTCGCGAGAATTGGCGGGAAAGGCGGGCCGGGGACTAGCCTGGCCCACGCAATATCCTATTTCTACTGGCTTCCTTCTCTGGGAATTTGGGTTGCCTGCCAGGCGATTACAAACCAGTCTCCCTGGCGTTTCACAAAAGTGCCTGTATTTAAATAATAGTTTTTCCTTCCTTTGACACTATCGTTGGCGACTAATTTGAAAGCTACTACTGCCGTATCTCCGAGTAGGCGAATATCGATATCCTCTGCGGCGTAGTTTACTGTTATTGGCTCATCGCCAGCTGTCTCCATGCCCTGCATGATTTTGGCTTTGCCAAATCGCTTTCCCGCGGAGCTGGTATAGACAAGGTCATCAGCCCAAAAGCGCTGATGGGCCTCGGCACTGCTGGCAGCATTATCGATAAAATAATGTAGTAGTTTTTGGAGTTCCTCTTTGTCATTGGCCCAGCATTGCCCGGCAACAAGAGTCGCGAGGATGGAAAGGATGATTGTGCGCATAGGTTGTCTTCCTTGTTCCCCGGCAGGCTATTCCACAGGGGTTGTTGTATCAGGCTTGACTGACACGGTAGCTTCCACGGTATGAGACTGCCCCTCTCGAGTAAAGGTAATGGATATGGTGTCTCCAGGACGCAAGGTTGCCATGGTGGCCTCACCTTGCTTTCCGTCGCCAATGGGGAGTCCATCAATATGGGTGATCACATCTCCAGGTTTGAGTCCGGCGTTATGAGCTGGGCTCTCATTGTAGATGGCAGTAATCATGACGCCACCGGTGGACAGGAGATTGAATTCCTTAGCCATCTGCGGGCTGATTGCGCTGGCTTCGATGCCTAGCCAGCCAGGTACAACGCGACCGTAAGCAATAATGTCCTGCATTACTTTAAAAGCGATATTGGCGGGAATGGCGAAGCTGATCCCGCCGGAGTAGCCGGACTGGTTGAGAATAGAAGTGTTAATTCCGAGCAGGCGCCCGCGAGAGTCCACCAATGCGCCGCCGGAGTTACCCGGGTTCACGGCAGCGTCAGTTTGCAAGAAATTCTGTAGGTGGCTTCCGGTGCCGGAGTTTTCCAAGTGGCGTCCCTTGGCGCTAATGATACCTTGGGTGACCGTCTGGCCAACCCCAAAAGGGTTGCCAATAGCCAGAACTACATCGCCTACTTGAGCGGATTCGGGCTCACCAACTGAGATAGAGGTTAGACTGTCGAGTTCGATTTTCAAAACGGCCAAATCAAAGTCGGCATCGCTACCGACCATGCGAGCCTGTGCCTCGCGGCCATCGGCGAGTAGAATGACAATAGCGTCTGCCTGGTCGACCACATGGTGGTTGGTGAGAATATAGCCGTTGTCACTGACAATAACCCCAGAACCGAGGTTCGACTGCATGCGTTCCCTCTGTGGGACATTCATGTTGTCGAACAAACGGCGAAAAAGGGGGTCATTAAATAGTGGGTGTTGCCGCTGTGGTAGTGCCATGCGGGTATAAATGTTAACTACAGCGGGACCAGCCATATTGACTGCTTGGGCATAGGAAACCGGCCCCTGCCAATCCTCCTGGGGAGGTGTGGGGTTTGTGCCGCGCAACTGCGGAAATATGACCAATAGTAGTGCGGCCATAGCCAAACCTATCAGGGCAGGCAGGGCCCAATCCTGTAAAAAGCGATTTTGGGACACTCGAGACTCCTCATTTGCGCTGATTATACACACCTCTCGCTGGGGATTCGCCGAGTACAGCCTTGCTACAGTTTCGGTGATTGGTTCAGGGTGAGTTAGGGGGTCTGCGAGGAGTTTTCTATCCCCCCAGTGACTATTGAGGGTGCGTTAGTGGGGGTATTTAAAAGATCAGCATCAATGACCACTGTTTAGGAGCCTTCAAGCCAGTCCATTCATATGCTTGCCAGTGCTTAAAGTTACCTTGTGATCCCCGCGAGGCTTATTGAGTTTGATCGGGGGTGGTAAGCTGACCTTTCTCGCCCCAGTTTTTATATCTATCCCCTATTGATGTTGACAGCCCCAAATGGATATTCAGGGATATTTTCCCAGCGCTTATTTCCTGGCTAGATTAACCGCAGCCTTTACTTCGAATATATGTACGATATGTAAAAATTGTGTTTTGGTAGAGCATCAATTTCTTAGAGCAGTATTGTTGTTTGATGGGCTATAGGGGGAGCTATACTCCCCCACTCTGTATAGGTTTGACATTGGTCAGCCTTTATAGATGCGTATAATGGCCAGCCGATAATTGACTAACCGGCAAATTTTGTATTTGGAGACCAAAATGTCCTTAGTTCGTCCCCACGGCAGTGTTGAGCTGCAGCCTCGCTTTGTTTATGACAGCGAGCGGCATCACCAGCTGATGCATGAGGCGGAGTCGTTGCCCTCTATTGTGGTTAGCTCTGCCGCTGCTGCTAATGCAGTCATGCTGGGAGCGGGCTATTTCAACCCCTTACACGGTTATATGAACTTGGCCGATGCGCTGAGTGTTGCTGCCACCTTGCGCACAGTCGACGGCCTCTTTTGGCCTGTGCCGGTGTTGAATGTTGTTGAAGACACCAGTGCTATTGAGGGGGCATCTCGAATCGCTTTGCGGGACCCGAATGTTGAGGGTAACCCGGTGCTGGCGATCATGGATGTGGAATCGATTGAAACCGTATCCGATGAGCAGATGGATGCTATGGCCGAGCAGGTCTTTGGCACCCTGGATGATAAGCATCCCGGTGTAGCCACCTTTAAATCCGCTGGTCGCCAGTTAATTTCTGGCCCTATCGAAGTACTGAACTTTAGTTATTTTATTAACGACTTCCCGGATACCTTCCGCACAGCGGTAGAAATTCGCAACGAGTTTGCCGAGCGTGGTTGGAGTAAAGTGGTGGCCTTCCAAACCCGCAATCCTATGCATCGCGCCCATGAAGAGCTGTGTAAGATGGCTCTCGAAGCGGTAGAAGCGGATGGTGTTCTGATTCATATGTTACTGGGGCAGTTGAAGCCCGGTGATATCCCTGCGCCGGTACGCGATGCCTCGATTCGCAAGATGGTCGAGCTCTACTTTCCTGCTAATACCGTAATGGTGACCGGTTATGGTTTTGATATGCTCTATGCTGGTCCTCGCGAAGCCGTGCTGCACGCGTTGTTCCGCCAGAACTGTGGTTGTAGCCACCTGATTGTAGGCCGAGATCACGCTGGTGTTGGAGATTACTACGGTGCCTTCGATGCGCAGACTATTTTCGATGAGAAGGTGCCTGAGGGTGCTTTGGAAATCGAAATCTTCCGAGCCGATCACACGGCCTACTCAAAGAAGCTCAATAAAGTTGTGATGATGCGTGATGTACCAGATCACACTAAGGAAGACTTTATTCTGCTGTCTGGAACCAAGGTACGTGAAATGCTGGGGGATGGCATTGCGCCGCCTCCGGAGTTCTCCCGCCCGGAAGTGGCGCAGATCCTGATGGATTATTATCAGAGTCTGTAAGTTTACAACTTAATGAAAAAGGCGGGATATCCCGCCTTTTGTGATTTTACACCGTTGTGAAAAATAGAGCTTATTGGGCTTTGTTACTTGTTAACTGCCTGCGTGGGCCTCTTTCTCCAGGCCGTAATCTTCATCGAGGGTGCCTTTGGCGCCGGGCTCTTTCGGTGCCCAGTCTTTCGGTGGTTCCATCTCTTGAAGTTGCTTGTCGTCTTCTTTTAGTTTGCCGCTACCGGCCTCAAGCATTTGTCGGCCTATATCCTGGTTGGAGAGGCGTAAAGCGCTATTGGATAGATACTCGTGAACGTCTTTGTAACTTTCGGTCAGGTTGTGAACCAGCTGAGAAGTTTGGTCAAAGTGTTCATTGACCTGTAGCTGGAAATCCTCGAGCTTGCTATTGGCCTCTCGCAGGCGCTGTTCCAGCTCTTGGGTGCGGTCAATACTGGAGCGCCCGCGAATCGCCAGGTAGGCTAAAAAAGCACCCAGCGTCATTCCGAGAATGCCAACTAAAATTAATACCGATGTAGAGTGCACTTCCTACCTCCCGAACTTGCTCTTATATGGCACTGGCGATCCCTGGTGCATGATTATGGATGGCGGTTATTTGGACCGCGATACTGTCTGAGGCCCTGGATGGTCAACGTTAAGTGACTGTCGCCCAATGTTAGCGGGCCCAGTATACGCGATTATTAATCTGACAATTAAGGTTGTTAGTTATTTGCGACACGCCAATTTACCGCCAGTTCCGAATTGCCGGTATAGGCTGGCGAATCGGACACGGGTAGGGCCTGGCTGGGTTCGCCGATGTTGTACCTTTGTCGCCTAGGCGGCTTTGTGGTGAATTTGGTAGAGTGCGCGCCTGTGATTTAGCTGTTGAAGAAATTTTCATCTATGTTGCCCGCCAAACCTCTCTTACTTTCCCCTCTTGAGCGCTATGAGAATGACCTGCAGCGCCCTGAATTTTTGGAGGACTCGTCCCAGAGGGCAGCGGTTCAGGAGCTGCAGAATCTGCACCTGCGCCTGGTGGCAAGGGCTGAGCGAGGGTTTCTTGCCGGGCTAGTCTCACGTCTGCGCGGCGCCGATGTTGGGCCTGAGCGCGGTCTCTACTTCTGGGGTGGGGTGGGGCGCGGTAAAACCTATCTGATGGATGCCTTTTATGAGTCCCTGCCGTTTGAGCAGAAGCAGCGCACCCATTTCCACAGGTTTATGCGCCAGGTTCATCTGGATCTGAAGGAGTATGCCGGGGAGAAAAACCCGCTGGAAAAGGTAGCCGACAAGATTGCGCGAAGAGCGCGTGTGCTCTGTTTTGATGAGTTCTTTGTCTCCGATATCGCTGACGCTATGATCCTGGCGGGCCTTTTGGATGCCTTGTTCCGCCGTGGGGTGGCTCTAGTGGCCACCTCTAATATCGTGCCGGAAGGGCTCTATAAAGATGGTCTACAGCGAGCCCGTTTTCTGCCAGCTATAGAACTCCTTCAGCAACACACCAAGGTGGTGAATGTCGATGGTGGCACCGACTACCGGCTGCGCACCCTGGAGTTACTGGAGCTATACCATGCTCCACTCGACAGAGCGGCAGACGAAAACCTGTCCAACAGTTTCTCCCGTCTGATCGTGGATGGTTGTGAGGTGCGCAGTGATGTCGACTTGCAGGTTGAGGGGCGTCCTATCCGCGCACTGAAGGTGGCAGATGATGTTGCCTGGTTCAATTTTGCAGATCTGTGCGATGGTCCTCGCTCACAAAATGACTATATAGAGTTGGCTCGGGAATTTCATACAGTGCTGTTGGCGGCGGTACCGAAGTTTGATGAGCGCATGGATGCCCAGGCGCGCCGCTTTATCAATTTGGTGGATGAATTCTACGATCGCTGCGTCAAGTTGGTGATCTCTGCAGAGGTACTGGCCGAAGAATTATATGGAGGGCAGCACCTGCGTTTTGAGTTTGAGCGCACGGTCAGTCGGTTATTGGAAATGCAGTCCAGGGAGTACCTGGAGAGGGCGCATCGCCCGGAATAGCCTCGCTTGCCGAGAAGGGTGGGCGCCCCAGAAATCGCTTGAAAAGCGAGCACTCCTTTTGTACTATCCGCGCTCTTTTGTGGGACGGCCCCTAAAACCAGGGGGTCATATTACAGGTGTTTATAACATGAAGACATACAGTGCCAAGCCAGAAGCGGTAAAACGCGACTGGTACATTGTTGACGCTGCGGACAAGACCCTCGGCCGTATTTCTGCCGAGATCGCCCACCGCCTGCGTGGCAAGCACAAGCCTGAATACACGCCCCACGTGGACACTGGCGATTACATTATTGTGATCAATGCCGAGAAGGTTCGCGTGACCGGCAATAAGGCCAAAGACAAGATCTACCACAGCCACTCCGGCTATCCCGGTGGTCTCAAGTCCATCAGCTTTGAAAAGCTGATCGAGAAAGCGCCCGAGCGTACCATTCAAAGCGCCGTTAAAGGCATGCTGCCGAAGGGTCCTCTGGGTCGCGCCATGTTCAAGAAGCTGAAAGTATACGGCGGTAGTGAACATCCTCACGCGGCACAACAGCCGATTGAACTGGCGATCTAAACGGGAAGAAATCTGATGGCAACTACTCAATACTACGGTACCGGCCGCCGCAAGACCTCCACTGCTCGTGTATTTATCGTGCCCGGTGAAGGAAAGATCAGCGTAAATGGTCGCGACCTGGACGAATACTTTGGCCGCCAGGTGGCTCGCATGATCGTGCGCCAGCCGCTGGAAAAAGTAGACATGGTCGAGAAATTCGACATCATCGCAACTGTAAAAGGTGGTGGTTCCTTTGGTCAGGCGGGTGCAATCCGTCACGGCCTGACCCGCGCCCTGATGCAGTACGATGAGGAGCTGCGTCAACCGCTGCGCGCCGCTGGTTTTGTTACCCGCGACGCCCGTGAGGTTGAGCGTAAGAAAGTGGGTCTGCGCAAAGCGCGTAAGAAGCCGCAATTCTCCAAGCGTTAAGCTTTCTTTTGGGCCCGGCAATTGCCGGGCTTTTTTCTATCCGGTAGTTGTGACTTTGAATACCCATTTGGGAATTGTTCAATTTCTCGCAATTTCACCGCGCAATTCCAGACGTTCCCCAGGTCTTTGCCTTGTATCAAAATGGCATTTTCTTTAACATTGCGCGGATTTGTATCCGCTTGATTTGTGGGGTTTATTCGCGCGGGCAATCTGCCGGAGCGGGACTTCTTTCAAGACTTTTTGGGTTTGGGCCAGCGCATTTCCGGTCTGTCCGGGATCGCTGTGATGGGAGAACTACGTCATGAGTGATGACGGTGTAAATGTAGGACGGCGCCGTTTTTTAACCGCTGCTACCTCTGTAGTTGGTGGTGCGGGTGCGGTTGGGGTGGCCGTGCCTTTCGTCGCTTCCTGGAAGCCGAGTGCCAAGGCGAAAGCTGCGGGCGCTCCGGTTAAGTACAACATTAGCAAACTTGAGCCGGGTCAGATGGTCACCGTTGAGTGGCGCGGCAAGCCGGTATATGTGGTCCGTCGTACTGACGAGATTTTACAGGACCTGGAAAAGGTGGAGCCGCTATTGCGAGACCCCAATTCCGAAGAGTCTATCCAGCCGGCTTATGTAAACCCGGAAAACCGCTCTATCAAGCCGAAGTTGTTGGTTCTGGTTGGTTTGTGTACTCACCTGGGCTGTGCGCCTATGTACCGTCCCGAAGTTGGTGCTGCCGACCTGGGTGGTGACGAATGGATGGGCGGTTTCTTCTGCCCCTGCCACGGTTCTAAATACGATATGGCTGGCCGTGTATACGCCGGTGTTCCGGCACCTACCAATCTGGAGGTTCCGCCTTATTCCTATGAGAGCGATGCTGTAATCGTGATTGGTGTAGACCAGGAGGGCGCTGCATGAAATGGCTAGCAAATTTCGGTGACTGGGTTGATCAGCGTTTGCCGATCTACCAGGCCTGGGATAAGCATATGGGCAAGTACTATGCGCCCAAAAACTTTAACCTCTGGTACTTCTTCGGCGTATTCTCCCTGCTCGTACTGGTCAACCAGTTGTTGACCGGTATTTGGCTGGTAATGAGTTTTAATCCCTCTGCCGAGGGCGCTTTTGCCTCCGTTGAATACATCATGCGCGATGTGGAGTGGGGCTGGTTGATACGCTATCTCCACTCGACAGGTGCGTCTGCCTTCTTCGTGGTGGTGTATCTGCATATGTTCCGCGGTCTGATGTACGGCTCTTATAAGCCGCCCCGCGAGCTGGTGTGGATCTTCGGTATGTGTATCTACCTGGTGCTAATGGCCGAAGCCTTTATGGGTTACGTACTGCCCTGGGGTCAGATGTCCTACTGGGGTGCCCAGGTGATCGTATCCCTGTTTGGTGCGATACCCGGCATCGGTGACACCCTGGTGGAGTGGATTCGTGGTGACTACCTGATTTCAGGTATTACTCTGACCCGATTCTTCTCTCTGCACGTCATTGCGTTGCCGTTGGTGCTGGTATTGTTGGTGGTATTGCACATTCTTGCGCTGCACGAAGTGGGCTCTAACAACCCAGACGGTATCGAGATCAAGAAGAACAAAGACGAGAACGGTATTCCCAAAGACGGCGTGCCTTTCCACCCTTACTACTCGGTTCACGACCTGGTGGGTATTGCGGTATTCCTGTTTATCTTTGCCACCGTGGTGTTCTTCTTCCCGGAGATGGGTGGCTTCTTCCTGGAGTACGCTAACTTCGAAGAGGCAAACCCGCTGAAGACACCGCCACATATTGCCCCTGTTTGGTACTTCACACCCTTCTATGCAGTTTTGCGCGCAGTAACTATGGATATTGGCCCTCTACCGGCTAAGTTCCTCGGTACTGTTGCTATGGGTGCTGCTATTGCGGTGCTGTTTGTGCTGCCCTGGCTGGATAAGAGCCCGGTGCGTTCCATCCGCTACAAAGGCTGGTTGCCCAAGGCATTACTGCTGGTGTTCGCTGCGGTATTTATTATCCTCGGTTATCTTGGTGTTAAATCTCCGACCCCTGAACGCAACTTCCTGTCTCAGGTGGCGACTCTGTTCTACTTCGCCTTCTTCCTGACCATGCCGGTCTGGACGAATCCGAAGAGCAAAAAAGGCATTGGTTCCTGGGTTGTAAGCATCGGCTTCGGTGTGCTGTTCCTGTGGATGGCCGTTGCCAATCTCTCTGTGAATACTTTCATGGCTGTGGTAACCCTTCTACTGGCTGGCTTCTTTGCCGCTCTGCCGTGGATTACTAACCGCGATGACGTATATCCGGAGCCTGAGCGTGTAACCAGCCCGTCTGGCGCCAAGACTTTCGGTATCCTGTTTATTGGTATCGTGGTTGTCGGACTGCTGACCCTTATCCCGATTAAGGCGGTAGGTGCCGAGTCCAGTGTTGAGCTGGACCACATCAATATCGACCTACAGGACAAGCCGTCTCTGCAGCGCGGTGCCAAGTACTTCGTCAACTACTGCATGGGTTGTCACAGTGCCAACTATTCCCGCTGGGAGCGCGTTGCCACCGATCTGGATATCCCCAACGAGTTGATGATGCAGAACCTGGTTCTGGGCAACGATAAGATTGGTAATCTGATGGAGATCTCCATGCGTCCGGATGACTCCAAGGTGTGGTTCGGTGCCACACCTCCGGACCTGACGCTGGTGGCCCGCTCCCGCTCCCCGGAATGGCTCTACACTTATCTCCGCAGTTTCTACAAGGATGACAGCCGGGCTACCGGTGTGAACAACCTGGTATTCCCCAGTGTCGCTATGCCCCATGTTTTGATGGAGCTGCAGGGTTTGCCGGAATGTGCCCCGGGTCCTAAGCGCGACCACGGCAAGATTGTGCGCGATGAGTTGGGCAACCCCATTATGGATGCCGATTGTGGCAGCCTGAAAGTCGGTAGTGTGAAGGGCTCCATGAATCCTGAAGAGTTCGACCAGGCTATGTATGACTTGGTTAACTTTATGGAGTACATTGCCGAGCCTATGGCTGAAGATCGCAAGCGCATTGGTTTCTACGTGCTGGCGTTTATTTTTGTATTCTTTATCTTCGCCTGGCTGTTGAACCGCGAGTACTGGAAAGACATACACCACTAAGTTTCGCCGGTTTCTCTTTGATGGGTGGTGGAGTTGCTCCGCCACCCTTTTATATTTTGAAAAGGTTGGCGCTCGCCGACCAACTAGTTTGAGGTAGATTGAACATGGGTGTGCCTACCAACAAGCGCTCCTCGATGACCTTCTTTTCCGATGGTCGCAGTCACTACAGCCACCGCGTGCGCATTGTGCTTGCAGAAAAGGGAGTTTCCGTCGACATCATTGATGTTGATCCCGATGATAAACCAGCCGAGCTCGCTGACCTCAACCCCTATAATTCTTTGCCCACCCTGGTAGATCGCGATTTAGTATTGTTCGAAACCAAGGTGATGATGGAATATCTGGACGAACGTTTCCCACATCCGCCGTTGCTGCCTGTGTATCCGGTTGCCCGTGCACAGAGCCGCCAGATTATGCACCGCATCGAGCGTGACTGGTGCCCGCTGGTAGATAAAATCTTGGCCGGCGGCAAAGATGTAGCTTCTGCGCGTAAAGAGCTGCGCGATAGCTTCGTTGGTATTGCGCCGATGTTTACCGAGTTGCCCTATTTCTTTAATGAAGAGTTCTCTCTGGTCGATTGCTGCATGGCCCCGCTGCTGTGGCGTCTTGAGCAGTTTGAAGTCAGTTTGCCTAAAACCAAGCAGGTTAAGCCGTTACTGGATTATATGGATCGCCTATTTGCTCGCGAAGCCTTCCAGCAGAGCCTGACTGAGTACGAACGGGAAATGCGTTGAGGACACTTTTGTGAGTAAGCCGGCTATGACATCCAATCGCCCTTACATTTTACGGGCGTTCTATGAGTGGATAACCGATAACCGGTGCACTCCCTATATTCTGGTGGATACCCATTTGTCTGGAGTCTTGGTGCCTCAACAGCATGTTAACGACGACGGCCAGATTGTGCTGAATGTCTCGGAAAGTGCTGTGGTTGGCCTGACCATGGATAATTATGCGATCAGATTTAATGCGCGTTTTGGTGGCGTGCCTACCGATATACAAGTCCCGGTAGGGGCGGTTATCGGTATCTATGCCCGTGAAAATGGGCAGGGCATGGTGTTCGAGCCTGAAGAGACCCCGGAGCCGCCGGAGCCGACACCGCCTACCAGTTTAGGCAAAAAGTCGGTGAAAAAGCCCTCTTTAAGGGTGGTGAAGTAATCGCATCAGGATTTCGAAGGGGGCGATTTTGCCCCCTTTGTTGTTTTTACTCTAGCTTATTTTCGCTCCTCTCTATTTCTGTGAGTTACTTCTGAGAATACGCGCTTGCTAGTTGCGTAAAATTGCCTGTTATTTTTTAGTTCCTATTCATCACCATGCCGTCGTATTTGCAGTGGCTGCGTTTTAGCTGGATACCTGGGCTACTTCTGGGTTTACCGCTTGTCCAATACTTACCCTGGCTTGATTTGGCCTTTCTGCACAATGCCCAGCTGCCATTTCTCCTGTTGGTAGGGGCGCTTCTACTCAGCTTTTTTTACCACTCCAGCCGGGTTGGTTTGGCTGCATTGCTGCTGATGGCTTTCTATGGGGCGACTCGCCTGGACTGGTTATTGGGGTGGGAGCAGGACCTACCTATTTACCTGGGATTGATAGCTCTCAATCTGATGCTATTTAGTTGTAGCCGCGATCGTAGTATCTGGGGCTATTTGGGGGGTGTCTGGTTAATGGCGCTTCTTGGGCAGGGGATGGGACTCTTTTGGGTGCAGCAGAACTTTGGTCCACTGTTGCAGCAGTTCTCGTTGCCACACTTGCCGGCTTGGTCGTTAGCCTTTGAATCGTTCACTTCCCCACTACCACTTTTGGCCTGTATGGCGGCTTCAATGGGGGCATTCGCTCTATTGATCCTTTACCCAGGACCAACAGCCATGGGGTTGCTAAGTTGCAACCTGCTTATGCTTTATGGGGTTTGGAGTGGTATGCCCTTGGTTCCTCTGATGTCTGTAGCGGGCTTACTTCTTCTAACTTCGTTGCTTGGGAGTAGTTATGAGCTGGCTTTTCGCGATGAACTGACCGGGGTTAAGTCTCGGAGGGCGTTTCGCTATCAAATGCTTACACCGGGGTGGCACTATTGCATTGCGATGATTGATATCGATCATTTTAAAAAGCTGAACGACCGCTTTGGGCATCAGCTTGGAGATCAGGTATTGCGGATGGTGGCTACCCAAATTGCCAGATATGCACCGGGGCAATTATTTCGCTACGGTGGTGAGGAATTTGTGTTGCTGATACCGGGGCGTGACTGGGAAGCGGCAGAGAAACAGCTGGAATTTATGCGGGAGAAAATTGCCTCTTACCCTATGCATCTGCGCTCAGGAAAACGTAGCTCTGGGAATAAATTTTGGCGTTTTGAGAACCGTACGGGCCAGCAAGTCAAGGTAACAGTTAGTATTGGCCTTGCCCAGAAAAGCAGGAGATTGAGAAGGGCTGAGGAGATTCTAAAAGCTGCGGACCAGGCACTTTATAAAGCTAAACGCAGTGGTCGAAATCGCATGAGTATCCACCATTGATATAAATCAACCTGATTTGAAAGTGGCGCTTAATTTCTTATTTGCATTGGTTATTTTCGCGCCGACCCCCGATACTGCAAAGCAGGGTATTAAAGGGAGAATAAGCGTGCGGTTACTCAGTCACACTATTGGTATTCTGACCAACCCAGAGAAAGAGTGGAAGGCTATACGGGCGGACAGGCATTCTTTCTTCCAGGTATTCATGACCCATGTGCCATTTCTAGCTTTGATACCTACAGTTGCCGGTTATTTTGGTGTAACTAGGGTAGGGTTTGAAGTAGGCGGGCACTTGGCGAAGCTGACCCCTGAGAGTGCGGCGGTTTTATCAATCGTTACCTATTTTGCTCTTTTGGTTGGTGTTTATTGCCTAGGGGAATTTATCAACTGGATGGCTAGGTCCTATGGGGTCGAGGGGGATGAGCCCACTAGGCACTATGAAGGTACAGCACTCGCCGTTTTTATCACCACACCGATTTTTCTTGCCAGCATTGTCGTGCTTTTCCCACACCCCTGGTTGACTATGGCTGCGGTCGGAATTGCGGGTATGTATTCCATTTATCTGGTGTTTGCAGGCATCCCCATTTTGATGAATATGAATAAAGAGCGGGCCTTTCTTTATGCTTGCGCAGTGTTGACCGTGGCCTTGGTGTTGATGGTCACAGTGCTAATCACCTCCGTTATTTTATGGAGTGTGGGCATAGGCCCAATCTATCAGCACCACGCTCCTTAAGAGTAAATAATTTGCCAGGCTAGTTTTCTTTTAATACTAGGGGCGGCATAGGGCAATCCAGGCTGTCCGCTATCGCTCTGAGCAACTCAATCTCTTCCGCCTTGATAATGCCATTGTGGTTTAGAGTGTAAACCAACGCTTTTAGCAGTAAGGGCTTTTCTAAAGGCTTCATTTGACAGGCTATAGCGATCGCTTTGTCCAGATGCTGCAGATCGATATCTTTGCGGCTTGGCAGTGGAGTAACCTCTAGCTGTAAAAACTTTAGCCCCTGCTCGTAGGCGCGTTTTGCCGGTAGGTACTCGCTATTACCCGCATGGGCAATGGCTGCGATCAGGAAACGAGAGGCATCGTTACCAGCGCCTTTCTTGTTGGAAAGGCGTTGCCGATCGGGACTCTCTTCCATGGCGTGCATCAATACTCGATACAGGGCCCACTCCCAGATCTCAATCTTTCCATCGCTGCGCAATAGTTTAATCAGGTTTCTCTTGAATACCTGGTATTGCTGTGGAACCAGTACTTTGAGTGCGGGTACGCAGAGATCTAAAAGCGGCAGGCGCGCATTGTCGGGCAGGGCTTTTAGTTGTGGAGCTAACTTGTGCATTTCTCTTACTACCGCGGGATGGGCGATTTTCTTCAATAGCACCATCTGGGTCTCGCGCTCGCTCTCCCCACTGTGCAGCAGCAGATGATAAATCAGAGCACGAGCGATGAAGGGGTCGTGAGCAGCCTGCAGGATAGCGGAGGGGATAGATTCCAGTAGCTGACGGCCGTATTGCACTTGTTGTGCACTGGGGCAGGCAATACTGTTGTCCACCGCTTCCAGGGCGACCTGGAAGGGGGCTGAGTCGACGAAATGGATAGTTGATCCGGAATTTGTTTCTTTAGTCTGTGTTTGTGCAGTGGAGCTTCGCTCATTGAGGTAGAGGCCATTCCAGCTCGGTTCTAGCCGCGCTATGCGTTTGCTCAGGGGAGGGTGGCTGGCGAACAGGTTGAAAAAAGAGCGCTTTAGGCCGCTGCTAAAAAACATATGACTGAACTCAGCCGCTCTGCCGCTGCTGAGGTTTGAGCCAGTGCTGTAGCCGCCAATTTTCTTGAGGGCGTTGGCAATACCTGCGTTGTTGCGGGTGAACTGGACCGCAGAGGCGTCTGCAAGATATTCCCGTTGCCGACTCACAGCGAATTTGATCAGGTTGCCGAGTAATGTTCCTGCATAGCCCACCACCATCAGAGCTAGGCCCAAAGCAAACAGGGGTATACGGCCGCGGTTATTACTGCTGTTGGGGTAGACGCCGCGCACCAGCCAGTGACCCAGCAGGCCGATAATCAATATGCCGTTCAGTAGGCCGACGATACGGATATTCAGACGTGTGTCGCCATTGAGGATATGGCTGAACTCATGCGCCACCACGCCCTGCAGCTCGTCTCGGTTGAGATTTTCAATGCAGCCGCGTGTTAGACCGATCACCGCATCGCAGGGCTTGTAGCCAGCGGCGAATGCATTGATGGCTTGATCTTCAATCAGGTACACATCTGGCACCGGGGTACCGGAGGCGATGGCCATCTCCTCTACCACATTCAGGGCGCGCTGTTCGGCAGGGCCCTGAGGGGCGATATTGAGTTTGCGCCCGCCCAGCGACTCAGCTACCACTTTACCGCCGGCGGCCAGCTGCTGCAGTTTGTACAGGCTGCCCAGGGCCACGATAGCCACAATGGTAAGTGCTATGTAGCCCACTGTCTGCCAGCCGAGCAGCTGCTCGATCGCCAGTGGGGAAAAAGCCTGGCCGCGGGAATACGAAACCGCAGCGGCAGCCACCAAGGTGGTCAATCCAACCAGCAGAATTAACGCCAAAGTAAAGAGTCCGACTAACAAGCCGCTGTTGCGCCTGGCCTTATCCTGGTACTCGAAGAAGTTCATCGCTTAAAACTCGATTCGTGGTGCTACCTGGATGGCTTCGCTGTCGGCAAACTCCAGTAAGCGGCCGTCGGCGCGGTGACCAAAGAATCCCGCCAGTAGAACGGGGGGAAAGCTCTGTTTGTAAATGTTGTAATTGGTGACTGCGTCGTTAAAGGCTTGGCGGGCAAAGGCAACCTTATTTTCGGTGCTGCTCAGCTCCTCGTTGAGCTGCATCATGTTCTGGTTGGCCTTGAGATCTGGATAGGCCTCCATAACAGCATTGAAGCGGCCCAGAGCGCTGTTTAGGGCACTTTCAGCACGGCCGAGGTTGTCGATCGCGCTGGCGTTGGAGGGGCTGGCTGCCGCGGCTTTCAGGTCGCTAATGGCGGTGTTGCGTGCACTGACCACCGCTTCAAGGGTATCCCTCTCATGCTGTAAGTAGCCCCTGGCGGTTTCCACCAGGTTGGGGATCAGATCGTGGCGGCGCTTAAGCTGCACCTCAATCTGAGCGAAGGCATTCTCGTTGCGATTTTTTAGGGATACCAGCCGGTTGAAGATGCCGATCCCGTAGAACAACAGTGCGGCCAAAACAACCAGAACGACGATGCTTGAAATCTCCATAATCCCCTCGCCACTTTTTCTTGTGATTGGCGTCGATAGTAACATGCCCCCGTGGCGATCGAGACGTATTGCCCCGGGGTTCTGGCGGAACGGGGTATGGCTTCGGCTATAATGCCGCGACATTAAAAACAATTGCCGCCAAGACAGGGATGGTGGCGCTGAACTGGGAGCAGACAGAATGAGCGATGTAACCTCAGATCCAGTAGTGATCGTTGGAATGGCACGCACCCCAATGGGTGCTATGCAGGGGAGCCTGTCGGCGTTGAGCGCGCCGCAGCTGGGCGCCGCGGCCATACGCGCGGCGCTGGAAGACGCCGGCGTGTCTCCTGCCGATGTCGATGAAGTACTGATGGGCTGTGTGCTTCCGGCCGGTGTCGGGCAGGCGCCTGCCCGTCAGGCTTCCCTGGCTGCGGGTATTCCCGAAGGCACGCCCACTACCACAGTTAATAAGGTCTGCGGCTCCGGTATGAAGACCGTGATGATGGCCCGCGACGCACTACTCTTGGGTGAAGGCAAAGTCATCGTTGCCGGCGGTATGGAGAGCATGAGTAATGCCCCATACCTGCTGGCCAAAGCTCGCTCCGGCATGCGCTTGGGACACGGCGAGGTCAAGGATTCAATGTTTCTTGACGGCCTGGAAAACGCGGCAGATGGCAAGTTGATGGGCACCTTTGCCGAGAGCACGGCCGAAAAATATGGCTTTACCCGTGAGGAGCAGGATGCTTTCGCACTGGAATCCCTGGCTCGGGCCCAGGCAGCCATCGAGAGTGGCAGTTTTGCTCGTGAGATCGCCCCAGTGACCATCGCTTCTCGTAAGGGCGAGGTAAAGGTTGATACGGATGAGGCCCCCGGCAATGCCCGCCCAGATAAGATTCCCCAGCTGAAGCCGGCCTTCCGCAAGGATGGTACTGTCACCGCGGCCAACTCCAGCTCTATTTCTGACGGCGCCGCCGCCCTGGTGCTGATGCGCAAGAGCGAAGCGGAGAAGCGCGGTCTCAAAGTGTTGGCGGTGATCAAGGCACAGGCTCAGTTTGCCCGCGAACCCGAGTGGTTCACCATCGCTCCGGTGGGCGCCATGCACAAGCTGCTGGAAAACTCTGGTTGGTCCGTCAGCGATGTAGACCTGTTTGAAATCAATGAGGCCTTTGCTGTGGTGACCATGTCGGCCATGCGCGAGCTGGATCTGCCCTGGGAGAGGGTCAATGTGAATGGCGGCGCCTGCGCATTGGGGCATCCTTTGGGCGCGAGCGGTGCCCGCATCCTGACCACCCTGCTGGCGGCGATGGAAAAGCGCGATGTAAAAAAAGGGGTGGCGAGCCTCTGTATCGGCGGTGGTGAGGCCACAGCAGTAGCGATTGAGCGGGTATAGGTCCCGCGCGATAGTTAGAAATAAAAAACGGAGGCAAAAGCCTCCGTTTTTTTTGCGCTTGTTCTTTTTGACCGATATCACCAGGCTCTTATTAAGGCCTAGCTACAGTAGCGCGCAGTGGATGAGTTGTTAGTTGATATATTCCACCGCTTTCACCACTTTTTGAACTCCGCCAATTGAGCGGGTGAGATCAGCAGCGCGCTCGGCCTCGGCTGGGGTGAGCAGCCCCATCAGGTAAACCACTCCGTTTTCCGTCACGACTTTAATGCGTGCACCATCAATTTCTTTGTGAGCGAGTAAGTTGGTTTTGACCTTGGTGGTCAGCCAGGCATCGCTGGTAGAGGCTAGAAAAGTAACTTTACCGCGAACCTGAGTTTCATTGTAAACCTGGCGAACATTTTGTACTTGGTTGGCAGTGCGCCCAGCGAGTAGGCGCAGTTCTTGATCGGGCACCTGTCCAGTGAGTAGTACGACTCCGTTAAAGGAGGTCACATCGATATTTGAGGTCTTCAGATCCGGATGTGCCTTATTGATATTGACCGTCACTATGGTTTCGATTCTCTCGTCATCGATATAGGTGCCCAGTGAGCGTTTGCCGGGATCTTGTTGAATGGGGCCATCGTGGGTGGCCTCCATAACGGTGCTACAGCCACCGAGTAATGCGGTTGCGGCAAGGGCAGAGAGAAGGCGTTTTCCCAAGGAAAGCTGGTTTTTTTTCATGGTTCAGTCCTCGTAGCCACCAAAAAGGCTGCTGTCGATTAGATCACACAGGCAAAAAATAGTCAGAAGGTGCACCTGGTGTACCTCTGCTGCGACATCAGAGGGCACTCGCAGTTCAATATCGTGTGTGTCTAGCAGGGCTGCACAATCGCCACCGTCGCCACCGGTCAGCGCCAGTATGCCCATATCGCGATCCCGTGCAGCGCGCATGGCTTGAACGAGATTTGAGTCGCGACCATCACTGCTGATAATTACCAAAAGGTCGCCGGGTTGTCCCAGTGCGCGCACTGGGTGCGCAAAGGTATCGGCGCTGCCGTGATTTTGCGCAACGGTGCCCATGGAGACGCCGTCACTGTTAAGGGCCATGGCGGGCAGGCCTGGGCGCTCACGCTGGAACCCCCCGGTAAGTTGAGAGCAAAAACTCTGTGCCAGGGCGCCGCTGACCCCATTGCCGCAGAGCAGCACCTTGCTCTCTGCCAGCAGTGTGTGCACCACCATTTCACTGGCTTCCGCAATCAGGGGCGCCAGTATCTCACCGGCGTTCATGGTGGCTTCCAGGCTGTGGTGAAAAAGGGTTACGACTCGCTGTTCCATTGTGTCCTTAATACTGGCGAACTGGGGTTCGCCATACTTGGCAAGGTAAATCTCGGTTTTGCCTCAAGCTTCGAAGGCGTTTTTAATCCACTGAATGTTTTGCGCATCGCCCTCTATAGCAAGGACATCGAAGCGGCAGGGACAGTCCAGTTTGTGTTGTTGCAAATAGCCGTGAGCAGTGGCGAGCAGTTTCTGTTGCTTGCGAATATCTACACTGGCTCCGGCCCCGCCGAAACGGTTGTTGCGGCGGAAACGCACCTCCACAAACACTACAGTATCGCTTTCACGGGCGATAAGGTCTATCTCTCCGTGGCGACTTCGGTAATTTCGTTCGATCAGGGTGAGTCCGGCACGCTGTAAATAGCGTGCCGCGGCGCCCTCCATGTGGGCGCCGATACTGCCTGCGGAGCCTTTAAAAAGTTTCACTATTATCCGCTTGCAGGCTGGGTTGTCGCGCTGGCATCGGGGGTTCTATGGTTGTAATCGGTACCGGCACACCTTTTTCAATTTGAGCCCACATCTGCTCGCGCACTATACGCCCGTCGGTGCTTAGGCTCAGTGCGCCGGTGAGGCCGTGAACTTTTTGCTCTGGGAACTGGCGCAACATTGGCAGACGCGGGTAGAGACGGAAAGCATCTGCGCCCAGAGCGTAAAGGCGGGCGAATGCAGCCTGCGGGGCTACCTGCTCTTCGATATTCCGTTTGGTTTCACTGTCTTCAAACAACCAGGGCAGTGCGGTAAAGCGCACGCCATTGATATCTCGATCGCGATTTGGGTTAGCCTGGCCGGCAAAAACATGTGAGGTCGCATAAACCGGCAGGTCTCCAGCATAGAAGTAGGTCAACATGGGGTTGAGCTGTCGTGCCTGCTGCGGCAGGGCGGCAACAAAGATCATGTCGACATCACCGCGCCGGCGTGGGGTGAACTCCAGTGGCGCCGACAGGCGTCCCTGGAGTGCCTTCTTGCGTGCCTTACTGTCGGGAATGAGTAGGACATCGCTGACCAGGTCAGAAAATTTGCTGTTATTAGTGAAGGTTTCATTGATGCTTACGGAGCCGCCAAGTTGCTGCCATTCCTCCACGAACGTTTCGGCACCACGCTGTCCCCAGCTGCTATTGGTGCTCAAAACCATCGCTTGGCGATGTCCCTGGCGATAGGCGTGACGAGCAATCTGGCGAGCTTCATCCTCAACTGCCAGTCCAAATTGGACCAGGTCGCCAGTAAGTCGGCCCCTGTCTCCATAGTTCAGCGCGAGTGTGGGGACGGGTAACTTTTCAGTGGCCAGTAAGTTAGCGACCTTACTTTTATCGAGTGGGCCGACAATAAACTGCGCTCCCGCGTCTACAGCATTTTGATAAATCTCCTCGAAAGGTTGTTCGGTACCGGTGTCGTACACCAATACCCGAGGCGTTGCTGCACCAGCTTTTAAGGCGGTGTAGTGGGCGGCCATAAAACCATCGCGAATCGCGCGGCCGGCACTGCCCAGTGAGCCACTGATAGGCAGTAATAAGGCAATATTATCTGCCCGCTGCGCAGCTAGGCGTTCGAGTAGTTGCAGTGCCTCGGGTGGGTGGGAATTGGCACTGTGTGCTGGCCAGCGCTCCCGCCAGCGGCTCAGGGCGGTGAGTTGAGAGCTGATATCGGCCTGGGTATCGCGCCCCAGCAGGGCGAGCTGATACCAGCCGCGCATCTGGGTATCGCTGCTACTGTTAGCGCGCTGCTGAAGTTCACTGGAGGGCAGCTGGGTTAACAGCTGCCAGAAACCGTTGTTGTTCTCGGTGATGCTTTCATCAGATTGGGCCAGGTAGGAAATCTCGCGGCGCTCAGATATAGCGCTATCCAAGTCTCCCAAAAGCCCCCATAGGTCGGCACGCAGGTTTCGCAACGGCAGGGCGGTATCGTGGGGTAGTTGCCTCCAGACGCTGTCGAGGCGCGTCGAGGTTGCTAGGTCTAAAGCCTCGAAGAAATCGTCATTATCAACCAGTAGGTGGCCGTAAACCTGGGCGTAGCTGGCAAACAGAGTGTCGTCGAGCTGCTCGGGAATTATTAGGGTTACTGCGTCTTTGGCCGTCTCTTTGTCGCCCAGCTCGTATAGAATAGCCGCCGCTTGCAGACGCTGTTGGTCCCTAGCGGGTGCCGGCAGGGTATCTGCGCGGCGCAGCAGCCGCAGGGCATCACTGCGGCTGACTTGGTGGTTTGCCGGATAGGAGGGCTGGTAGCCCCCAGGCCGTGAGGCTGGAGTCTGGCAGGCAGCTAAGGCCAGTGTCAGGGCGGCGGCTGCCACGCTGGTGATCACAGTAGAGGTACGCCGGGAAGAGGCGAACATATTCTTCTCCCGCAATATTTATATTTGGAGTGAACAGCTATGGGGCCGGATCAGGCGCTGCTATATATTGTTGCTACGCCCATCGGTAATTTGGCCGATATGGTACCGCGAGCGATTGAAGTTCTACAATGCGCCGATCTGGTTGCGGCAGAGGACACACGTCACAGTCAGAGACTCTTTTCCCATTTCAATATCGATACGCCGCTAATGGCCTATCACGATCATTCCGATGGTAAGCGTACGGGACAGATACTACAGCGCCTGGAGCAAGGGCAAACGGTGGCGCTGATCTCCGATGCCGGTACCCCACTAATCTCCGACCCCGGCTATCGTCTGGTACGCGAGGCGCGAGAAAAGGGTATTCGCGTGGTGCCTATCCCAGGCGCCTGTGCCTTTGTCGCCGCGCTGAGTGCTGCCGGCTTGCCCAGTGACCGCTTTAGCTTTGAGGGTTTTCTACCCGCCAAATCCGGCCCCCGTGAGCGAGCATTACAGGAGTTGGCATCAGACAGTCGCACTCTGGTTTTCTATGAGGCGCCCCACCGGGTCGCAGATACCTTGCAGGCGATGGCAGAGGTTTTTGGCGCTGAGCGCGAAGCGGTCATAGCGCGGGAGGTGAGCAAGGCCTTCGAGACATTCCAGTTGATGCCTTTGGGTGAGTTGGTAAATTGGGTACGTTCCGACAGTAATCAGCAGCGAGGAGAGATTGTATTGTTGGTGCGTGGTGCTGAGCGTCGCCGCGACAATGCGCTGGATGGAGAGGCGCAGCGAGTGATGACTCTGTTGCTGGCCGAGTTACCACCGAAAAAGGCCGCCGCTATTGCTGCGGAGATTACCGGTGTTAATAAGAAGGTCCTGTATAACTGGAGCCTGGAGCAAAAATAAGGCGCTGTCTTTCGCGGTTCAGGGAAAATGCCTGTTGCATTCCGGCTGTCGCCTCATTACTCTTCGCCGCGAGCTGGCCGGGCAATCGCTGTCGCCTTGTGCGGTGGAGGAAAGTCCGGGCTCCATAGGGTGGAACGCCAGGTAACGCCTGGGGGGCGCGAGCCTACGGAAAGTGCAGCAGAGAGTAGACCGCCGATGGCTTCCCTCGATTTTGGTCTGGGGAAGCACAGGTAAGGGTGAAAGGGTGCGGTAAGAGCGCACCGCGCGGCTGGTAACAGTCCGCGGCACGGTAAACCCCGTTCGGAGCAAGACCAAATAGGCCCTCTATAGGTGTGACCCGCACTGAGGGCGGGTAGGTCGCTTGAGGTGTCTGGTGACAGGCATCCCAGATGAATGGTTGTCCTCGACAGAACCCGGCTTACAGGCCAGCTCACACATTTCTAAAGCCCGGCATCCGCCGGGCTTTTTATTTTGCTCCCTCTAGCTTGGCATAGCCTTTGGCGGAGAATGGAACGGATGTACCTCTGTTTTTGATCGTGGCGCGCTTACTGGTGCTGTGGCGGCTAGTTTAATATGGTTGACTATTTTGTAAGTGGGTGCCCACTCCATTTTGTTACTTTGTGACAGTGATTTATATGTCATTACTCCCATCTTTGCTGTAGACCCCGATTTTACTGGGGTTTATGCGGACTTTGCGGTCGATTTCCTTGACTTTGTGTCGACCAGTTTTATAGTGTCGAGAGTGGGTAAAAGTGGAAATTCGTGGAACTTTGTGGTTTATTCGTCGCCGGTAAGTGGGCATTTACACAGTGCGGCGTAAGTTTAAATTTTTCCCGCTATCGGCCCGCTGGATGAAGGGGTCTACCGCGACAATCGCCTAGCAGAGCGAGTGAACTCACAAAGTGTATTTAGGCAGCCATGCAATCAATATGGACGCCAAGGGGCGTCTGGCGATACCGGCGAAGGTCCGCGACCGCTTGCTGGAGGAGTGCGCCGGTAGCCTGGTGATCACAGCTCATACAGAGGAGCGTTGCCTGCTGGTCTATCCGGCGCCGCAGTGGCAGCAAATTTTGCCTAAAGTCGAGGCTCTTCCCAGCTTTAATAAGGTGGCGCGCCGGGCCCAGCGATTACTGATTGGTTATGCCTGTGAGCTGCAGGTGGATGGCAATGGCCGCGTTTTGATCCCTCCTACTCTGCGCGAATATGCGGGGCTGGAGAAAAAGCTGATGCTCGTGGGGCAGGGCAAGAAATTAGAACTTTGGAGCGAGGAACGATGGATGTCCTGGCTCGATAATAGTGACGACGAGGAGGGAATGCCCGAGGAAATGGCTTCCCTTTCTTTATAAGGAGTACACCGAGTGTCTCAAGAATTGCATCGCAGTGTGTTGTTGCGCGAGGCCGTGGACGCTCTGGTGACTGACACCGAAGGTTTCTATGTGGATGGGACCTTTGGGCGCGGTGGACACAGCGCTGCGATCCTCGAACAACTGGGCCCCAAGGGGCAATTGTTGGCTGTGGATAAAGACCCCCAGGCGATTGACTATGCGCAGCAGCGTTTTGCTGCTGAGCCGCGCTTTTCAATTTGGCACGGCTCCTTTGCCGATATGGATCTCGCTGTTGGCGAGAGGGCGGGAAGTGTTAACGGAATCCTGTTGGACTTAGGGGTTTCATCTCCCCAGTTGGATCAGGCTGAGCGCGGCTTTAGCTTTATGCAGGACGGGCCGCTGGATATGCGTATGGATACTAGCCGGGGTATCAGCGCAGCGCAGTGGGTGAATACCGAGGCCGAGGATGAGATGGTCCGGGTGTTTAAAGAATATGGCGAGGAGCGTTTCGCGCGGCGAATGGCCGCAGCCATCGTTCGCCGTCGCACTGAAAAGCCCTTCGAGCGAACTTTGGATTTGGCTGAGGTAGTGAAGGCAGCCAATCCAGCTTGGGAAAAGGGTAAGCACCCGGCTACTCGAGTCTTCCAGGCTATTCGCATTCATGTGAATGGTGAGCTGAACGACCTGCAGAGTACGTTGGAGAAGTCTCTGCAGTTGCTCGCGCCGGGAGGCCGGTTGGTGATTATCAGCTTCCATTCGCTGGAAGATCGCATGGTCAAGCGCTTTATCCGCGAAAAAGAGCGCGGACCCAAATTGCCGCGCGGACTTCCGGTAATGGATAGCCAAATCGCGAAGCCCCTGCGTTCAGTGGGCAAAGCGGTCAAGGCTAACACCATTGAGGTGGATGAAAACCTGCGCTCGCGCAGTGCGGTGATGCGGGTTGCCGAAAAGCAGGGTGGGTGCTGATTCTGTGCCAATACGGTCGTTTCTTGGCATTGCTGTGCTCTGGGTGGGTGCAATTGCCTCGGCCTTGGCAGTGGTGTATTCGACTCAGCGCAGCAGAGAATTGACCGCAGAGCTAGGCCGCGCACAAAAGACTCGCGATGAATTGCGTTATGAGCAGGAGCGCCTGCTGCTTGAGCGGGGGGCTTGGTCTGCCTATAGCCGTGTGGAGAAAGTGGCCCGGGAAGAATTAAAAATGCGCATGCCGAGCCCTTCAGAGCAGATCTTGGTGCCAGTGGAGTGATTGGCTTGGTCGGAGTGTAGGCGGCTCTTTTAGGCAGTGTACACCGGAAATTGACTTAATAAACATAAGAAAATTTGTTTATCGATGCGCTGTCGGGGTACCGGTTAAATCGCCCCGCTAAGAGGTTTGCCCTCAGGATGACAATATAACGCCAAATTGGAAAATTATGGGCGCAGTAAAGAAAAAGCAAGTTCAAGCGGGAATCGCTCGCTGGCGCTTTGTGCTGGTAGCGGTTCTGTTGTGCCTGCTCGCCCTGGCACTGGTGTCTCACTTGGCGCGGTTACAGGTGGTTCCTGCAGCGGAACGGGGATATCGCTTCCTGCAGGATCAGGGGCGCGCGCGCACCATCCGTACCGAGGAGATAGCCGCCTATCGGGGTTCCATTGTCGATCGCAACGGAGAGCTGTTAGCGGTTAGCACCCCGGTGCACAGCCTCTGGGCCAATCCCAAATTATTGCGCGAGAGCAGTCCCGAACAAGTAAAGCAACTGGCTAAGACGCTGAGGTTAAAGGCGGATAAGTTGACCGCGCGCCTGGAAAAATACCGCAATAAGGAATTTATGTATCTGCGTCGCCACCTGACCCCAGAGCAGGCGGAGCGGGTCTTGTCTCTCGATTTGCCCGGTGTCTACAGCAAAAAGGAATACCGCCGCTTCTATCCCGCCGGCGAGGTGGTTGCGCAGCTATTGGGCTTTACCAATATCGACGATCGCGGTCAGGAGGGCATTGAGCTTGCTTACGATAACTGGTTGTCCGGAGAGCCAGGTGCGCAGCAGGTGGTTAAGGACCTGAAAGGTCGCACGGTGCAAGAACTGGCTATTCAGAGAGAGGCTCAACCCGGTCAGGAGTTGCGCCTCTCGATTGATATGCGTCTGCAATACCTCGCCTATCGGGAATTAAAAAGTGCTGTGGCAGAAAATGGTGCCGCTTCCGGTTTTATGGTGATTTTGGATATCCACAGTGGCGATGTCCTCGCTATGGCTAACCAGCCCTCTTTTAACCCCAATAACCGCAAGGGAGTTAGGGCGGCGGCCATGCGCAATCGTGCCCTGATTGATCAGTTTGAGCCGGGCTCTACGGTAAAGCCTTTGACGGTATTGGCGGCGCTGGAGACAGGTCGCTATAAGCCCCATACCCAAATAGATACAAGCCCGGGTTATATCCGCGTGCCCGGTAAAACTTTGGTGGATCCGGTCAACTACGGCAAGTTGGATCTAACCAGCATTATCACCAAGTCGAGTCAGGTGGGTATTACAAAAATTGCCCTGGATTTGGAACCAAATACGCTTCGAGAACTCTTTTACCGCCTGGGTTTGGGGGAGGCGGTTGGCAGTGGTTTTCCTGGTGAGACGCCGGGAATCCTACCTAGCCGCAGCCGCTGGCACCCAATTGAGCGGGCTAATTTTGCCTTCGGCTACGGTTTAACCGTGAATGGGGTGCAATTGGCCCAGGCCTACAGCGTGTTGGCTAACGGTGGGCTTAAACGTCCGGTTTCCCTGATTCTATCTGACGATAAGCCCGATTCTGAGGCGCAGCGGGTAGTCGAAGGGCCGCTCGTTAAGGATGTGAGCGCCATGCTGGAGACCGTAATTGGCAGCCGCGGCACTGGCCGTCAAGCCGCTGTAGAGGGTTACCGAGTGGCGGGCAAGACTGGCACTGTTCACAAGGTTGGTAGTGGTGGTTATGCCGATAATCGCTACCGTTCAGTATTTGCGGGATTTATTCCCGCAGACAAGCCGCGCCTTGCCGCGGTTGTAGTAATAGACGATCCCAGCCAGGCGAAGTACTACGGCGGTGAAGTGGCAGCGCCGGTATTTGGCGCTGTGATGGCTGGGGCTATGCGCCTGCTGCAAGTACCGCCAGAGCTTAAAGAGCCGGCGGAACGGCAGCTGGCCGCGCAGTTAACCGGAAGGGGTTCAAAGTCGTGACTCAGCGCGAACAATCATTTATCTCCCTGCAGGAATTGGTGCCCGGATACGCGAGCATACCCGATGTACCTGTTAGTGGTGTAGCTCTGGATAGCCGCAAGGTGAAAGCTGGCGATGCTTTTATGGCGTTGCGCGGCTCTGTCGTGGATGGGCGGGAATATATTGATGCCGCAATAGAAGCTGGCGCTGCCGTAGTGTTGGCAGATGGGGACAAACTGGAATGTAAAACCCACAAGGATATCCTTGTGGTTACCGTACCCGGGCTTGCTAAGCGGGTGGGGGAAATAGCCGCGCGCTTCCACGATAATCCCAGCGGAAAAATGCATTTGGTGGGAGTGACCGGCACCAATGGTAAAACTACCTGCGCTTATCTCACCTCCCAGTTATTGGCTCGGCATTTTGGCAGCGCTGCCCTGATCGGTACCATTGGTAATGGCATATGGAATCACGGGGTGATTGAGCTGCATGAGACGGGGCTCACAACTCCTGACCCTGTGCGGCTACAGGAGGATTTTGCCGATTTTTGCCGACGCGGAGTAGGTGCTGCGGCGATGGAAGTTTCCTCCCATGCCCTGTCACAGGGCCGAGTACATGGTCTTATTTTTGATACCGCAATTTTTACCAATCTTTCCCGCGACCACCTGGATTATCACGGCAATATGGCAGCCTACGGGGCTGCCAAAGAGAAATTATTTGGCCTGCCAAAATTAAAGCGCGGCATTATAAATCTGGATGACCCTTTCGGCGCTCAACTGGCGGAGCGTTGCAGATTGCGCGGGTTGCGTGTAATGACCTATGGCCTGCAGGCGGGCGACCTGCATGTGACAGATTTACGCCGTCATGAAAAAGGCTTTTCTGTCCAGCTCAGCTCTCCCTGGGGGAGTGGTGAACTCAATGCATCGCTGATTGGCGATTTCAATATTTATAACGCACTTGCAGTTATCGCTGCTGCTGCTTCGGCGGGCATGCCGTTCGAGGAAATTCTCACGGTTTTTCCCTCTATTCAGGGGGTGCCCGGTCGTATGGAGCGGGTTCAAGTCGAAGGTGTCTATGAAGTGGGAGTGTTGGTCGATTACGCCCATACTCCAGATGCGTTGCGAGCGGCGTTGGCCGCTGCACGCCCTTATTGCCGTGGGAAATTGTGGTGTGTATTTGGCTGTGGTGGTGATCGTGATACTGGTAAGCGCGCTTCAATGGGGCGTATAGCTTCGGAAATGGCCGATCGGGCCATTGTTACCAGCGACAATCCCCGCAGTGAAGAGCCGCAAAAAATTATCGACGATATCCTCGAAGGTGCTGCCAGTAATATTGAAGTAGAAATTGATCGGGCCAAGGCTATTGGCCAGGCAGTGGCTGCGGCACAGCCGGGAGATATAGTGCTGATCGCTGGTAAGGGCCATGAGAATTACCAGATTATCGGCAGCGAAAAAATTCATTTTTGCGATCGCGAACAGGCAGCTTCTGCGTTGCTTCGGCGTATGGGTAAGCCCCTCAAGGTTGAAGGGATGAAGGGGGAAGCCCAGTGATTGGGTCGTTATCTCTTAAGCAACTGCAAGAGCGCTTCGGTGGTGAGTTGATCAATGGCTCGGTCGAATTTTCTGAGGTGTGCACAGATACTCGTAAATTAAACCCCCAAGCACTGTTTGTTGCATTGGTTGGTGACAATTTCGATGCTCATGATTTTGTCGGAGAGCTTGATGGTCAGGCACTTGGCTTAGTTGTTGATCGGGAGGTTCGGGGTTGCAGCCTGCCTCAGTGGCGGGTGAAAGATACTACCGTAGCACTCGGACAAATTGGTCTGCTGTGTCGTGAGAAATTCTCTGGTCCAGTAATTGCGATTACTGGTTCCTGTGGCAAGACCACGGTTAAGGAAATGCTATCGGCGATTTTCTCCCAACGCCACACACCTTGTGTGACTGCAGGCAACCTAAACAACCAGTACGGTTTGCCGATAACCCTTTTCGGTCTCAGCGAAGAGCACGATGTACTGATTTTGGAGATGGGGGCGAATGGCCCTGACGATATTGCTTATCTGTGTAGTATCGGCAAGCCACAAGTGAGTGCCGTCAATAATGTTATGCCCGCTCATGTTGAAGGGTTTGGTTCTATTGACGCCATCGCCAAAGCCAAAGGTCAAATTTATACAGGGTTGGATGTCGGTGGAACCGCAATTATCAATGCCGATGATAATTACGCAGACTATTGGCGCGGGCGAATGCCCGAAGGTGTGCGCACTTTAGAGGTGGGGCTTGCCAGCCAATGTGAAATCTTTGCGGAAAATATTGTCCTGAATAATAGTGGCTGTGCCGGATTTGACCTAGTGATTGAAGGGCTTAGCTACCCGTTGCAGCTTCAGCTACTTGGAGAGCACAACGTGCATAACGCTCTAGTAGCGGCAGCCTGTGCTTTTGCCGCGGGGATATCGGCAAAAGAAATTGTTCAGGGGCTATCAAGCCTGAGAGGTGTCAGCGGTCGCTTGCAGGAGCAGCGCGGTATTTGTGGAGCCACAGTTATCGACGATAGCTATAACGCGAATCCGGGTTCTGTGGGTGCGGCTATTGAGCTTTTGGCACAACGACCAGGGAAACGAATCCTGGTGCTTGGGGACATGGCGGAGTTGGGGCCAGATGCTGAGGGCATGCATCGCGACGTGGGTGATCTGGCGCGAGAGCGAGGGCTTGATGCGCTGTTTACTCTGGGACCATTAGGCACTGCTGCCAGCTTGGCATTTAGCCATGGGGGCAATGAGCCCCTGCAGAATTATCGGGAGCGGGAGCCGTTGATCGCGGCTCTGACCCATGAATTAGATAACAACACCACTGTTTTGGTGAAGGGTTCTCGTAGTGCCCGTATGGAACTGGTCGCTCAGGCCCTGCTTGGCAACAGCAGAGGGGAGTCGTAATGCTGCTTTGGCTGGCGGAATTATTACAACAACATGTGAGCACCTTTTCGGTGTTCAATTATTTAACTGTCCGCGCAATTCTTGCGGCCCTTACCGCACTGGGGATTTCCCTGATTGTTGGACCACGCATGATCAACTGGCTGAACCATTTGCAAGTGGGGCAGGCGATTCGCGACGATGGCCCTGAAACACATTTGAGTAAATCCGGTACGCCCACTATGGGCGGCACCCTGATTCTCGCCTCGATCTTTGCTTCGGCGCTGCTATGGTCGGATCTTGGTAATCGCTATGTGTGGGTCACATTACTGGTGACCTTTGTCTTCGGCGCGGTAGGTTTTGTCGATGACTATAAAAAAGTTGTACACAAGAACCCCCGTGGCCTCATCGCGCGCTGGAAATATTTTTGGCAGTCCATTGCCGGTTTAGGGGCGGCCATATATTTATTTATGAGTGCGACCAGCCCGGCGGAAACCCAGTTCTTTGTGCCTTTCTTTAAAGACGTCGCTATTAATCTTGGGCCCGTCACCTTTATTTTGCTGACCTATTTTGTAGTGGTGGGTTCCAGTAATGCGGTTAATCTGACCGATGGTCTTGATGGCCTGGCAATTATGCCTACGGTGATGGTAGGCGGGGCACTGGGAATTATTGCTTATTTATCTGGACATGCGGAGTTTGCCGATTATCTACATATTCCTGCGATTGCTGGTGCGGGGGAACTCGCCGTATTTTGTGCCGCTCTGTGCGGTGCGGGCTTAGGGTTCCTATGGTTTAACACCTATCCGGCGCAGGTGTTTATGGGGGATGTAGGTGCCCTGGCCTTGGGTGCGGCACTGGGCATCATTGCGGTGATCACTCGCCACGAGATTGTGCTGTTTATTATGGGAGGCGTGTTTGTGATGGAAACTGTTTCAGTCATCCTGCAGGTTGCGTCCTTCAAGTTGACGGGTAAGCGTATTTTCCGCATGGCCCCGTTGCACCACCATTTTGAATTGAAAGGTTGGCCCGAACCGAGGGTAATCGTGCGCTTCTGGATTATCACGGTAATTCTGGTTCTGGCTGGACTGGCAACACTGAAACTCCGATAAAAATACAATGAGCCTGATCGCGACTTCCTCGCAGCATAAAGTGGTAATTGGACTGGGCGCTACCGGGCAATCGGTGGTGCGCTACCTGCTGCGTCATGGTCATACCCCGGTGGTGGTGGATAGCCGTGATAACCCTCCAGGGCTTGCGGCTTTTCAGGGGGAGTTTCCTCGGGTCGTGGTGGAAACCGGCCCGCTACGTCCAGACACTTTACTTGCGGCCAGTTTAATTATTGTCAGCCCAGGTGTGCCCTTGGCGGAGCCGGTTTTGCAAAAGGCCGTTACCGAGGGTATTCCGGTTGTTGGTGATATTGAATTATTTGCCCAGGCTTTAGTGCGAAAGCAGTCTAAAGCGAAATTGGCCGCGATTACTGGTTCTAACGGCAAAAGCACGGTCACGACACTACTTGGCAGAATGGCTGAAGCCGCCAACATTTCTGTGCGGGTGGGTGGCAATATTGGCGTACCGGTGCTCGATTTATTGGATGACCCCTTACCGGAGTTGTTTGTACTGGAGCTTTCCAGTTTCCAATTGGAGACAACTTATTCCCTCACTCCAACAGTAGCGACTGTTTTGAATATGAGTGCGGACCATATGGACCGCTATCCCAGTATGTTGGAGTATCACCGGGCGAAACAACGGATTTATCGCGGTGCAGAAGTATTTGTGGTTAATCGCGAAGATCCCCTGAGCCAGGGACCTCTGTCGCGAGAGCGGCGTGAGTGGACTTTCGGCCTTGATCGACCGGACTTAAAACAGTTTGGTGTGTGCTTATCTGGGGAGCGTGAGTGGTTGGCTCAAGGAAGTGAGCAGTTATTGCCGGTCGATGAGCTGGCGATGGTGGGCAAGCATAATATTGCCAACGCTCTGGCTGCATTGGCCATGGGTAGTGTAGTGGGACTGCCCATGGCGGCAATGCTGTCGGTGCTGCGTAGTTTTCCTGGCTTGGCACATCGCTGTGAGCGCGTGGCGGATTTACATGGCGTAACTTATGTCAACGACTCTAAGGGCACTAATGTAGGTGCAACACAGGCCGCGTTGGATGGATTGGCGACCTCAACCCGTAAAATAGTTTTAATCGCAGGTGGAGATGGTAAAGGTGCAGACTTTTCCGCATTGAAGAAAAGCGCAGGCTCCTTGCGTGCAGTGGTTTCAATCGGTGTTGATGGCGACAAAATTGCCAGCGTGTTTGCCGGTCAGTGCAGGACACTCAGCGCTGATTCTATGGCGGATGCTGTGAGTAAGGCCCGAACTTTGGCTCATAGCGGAGACTACGTGTTGCTCTCCCCGGCGTGTGCCAGCTTTGATATGTATCGCAATTTTGAAGCGCGTGGTGAAGACTTTTGCAATATTGTAGCGACGCTGTGTGAGTGCTCACGGGAGGGGCAATGAGTGAATTGCCCTCCCTAAATACCAGGCGTGATTTTCTCGATGCTCTTTTACCTTTTAGCGTTTTGGCGTTGGTGAGCATCGGCGTTGTGATGGTGGCTTCAGCGTCGATCGCTTTTGCTACAGATATTTATGCAGACCCTTGGTATTTCCTGAAGCGTCACTTGGTATTCTTGTTAATTGGGGCAATTGCGGCGTTATTGGTAAGCCAGATCCCATTGGCTATTTGGTCGCGCCTATCTTGGCCACTGCTACTGTTTTCCTGTCTGCTTTTAATCGTGGTATTGGTGCCAGGTATTGGTCGAGAGGTGAATGGTAGTCGACGCTGGTTGGTGTTTGCGGGAATTACTATCCAACCTGCAGAAGTGGCGAAGTTTTGCATGCTGGTATTTTTTGCCAGTTTTCTAACCCGGCGCAGCAAGCAATTACACCACTGGAGCAGCTTTATGGTACCGGTGGTTATTCTCACGATGGTTGCTTTTTTACTGTTATTGCAACCGGACTTCGGCTCTGTGGTAGTACTTTCCGGCACAGTGCTGGCGATGGTGTTTTTGGGTGGTGCACGCTTACCCCACACGTTTTTACTCGTGGCGGCAGCGGCTTGCGGTTTGGCCTTGATGGCGCTGATGAGCCCCTATCGTTTGCAGCGCCTGCTAACGTTTCTAGACCCCTGGGGAGACCAGTTTGCCAGTGGCTATCAGTTGACCCAATCGCTCATCGCTTTTGGTCGTGGTGAATGGTTTGGTGTGGGTCTGGGTAATAGCGTGCAAAAACTGTTTTATCTGCCCGAGGCCCATACCGACTTTATTTTTGCCATCCTCGCCGAGGAGTGGGGCATGTTTGGCGGCTTGGTTGTTGTTGGGCTTTTTGCGCTCCTGACCTGTTCGCTATTGCGTTTGGTCCGTGAAGCCCTGGCGCAACAAAAATTTTTTGCGGCTTTATTGGCATTTGGCATGGCAATACAGATTGCTGGCCAGGCTTTTGTGAATATGGGAGTGGCTTCAGGGTTATTACCGACTAAGGGGCTGACCCTGCCGTTTGTCAGTTCCGGTGGTAGTAGTTTGATTATTTGCTGTGCCCTATTGGGGTTGGCTTTGAGGATTCGCACTGAATTGCGAGGGCAATTTGGGCAAGCCGGAGATAGTGAGGAAAGTCCTGGTTTGTTTGGGAAGTTGCCAATTTTTGCCCGGCGCCGCACCAGTGCTGGTGTTGGTAGTGGGGAGGTAGTCTGATGTCCCATGAAGAAAAAATTTTCGCCAATAAGAAGTTTTTACTGATGGCCGGAGGTACCGGTGGCCATGTATTTCCAGCACTGGCAGTGGCAAAAGCCTTGCAGGAGCGCGGTGCCAGTGTTGAATGGCTGGGTACACAGCGCGGTATCGAAGCGCGTTTAATTCCCGAGGCGAATATTCCACTGCACTGTATTCGTGTGGAGGGTGTGCGTGGCAAAGGTAAATTGGCCTTGTTCAAGGCACCTCTGCAGATTTTTCGCGCGGTGGTCCAGGCCCGTGCCGTGGTAAGGGCGGTAGCACCAGATGCGGTGCTCGGGTTCGGTGGCTTTGCCACCGGTCCCGGTGGTGTAGCAGCACGACTCAGTGGAATTCCGCTGATTATTCACGAGCAAAATGCGGTTGCCGGCACCACTAACCGCCTGCTTGCTCGAATCGCGAGTAGGGTATTGGAGGCTTTCCCCAGTGGTTTGCCTGGTGCTAAGCAGGTCGGCAATCCTGTGCGTACTGAGATTGCGAGTTTGCCTGAGCCGCAACAGCGTATCGGAAATGAGGCACCACTGCGCCTGTTGGTGCTCGGTGGCAGTCTCGGCGCTGTGGCAATTAATGAGCTGGTGCCAAAAGCTGTGGCTCTTCTGCCGTTATCCCTACGGCCGAAAGTGGTTCATCAGGCGGGTGAACGTCATGCAGCGTTGGCCCAAGAAGCTTATAAGGCTGCGGGAGTAGAGGCAGAGGTTGTACCTTTTATTGCGAATATGGCCGATGCCTATAGCGTTGCAGATTTGATCATTTGTCGCTCCGGGGCGCTGACTGTGTCGGAAATCGCTGCCGCTGGTGTGGGCGCAATTATGGTGCCTTTTCCCTTTGCGATTGATGATCATCAGACACGCAATGGCGAGTGGTTACAAAATGCCGGTGGTGCTGTGGTAATTCAGCAGAGCGCCATGGATGCACAGAGTCTGTCAGAATTATTGCAGAAGCTTCTCTCGGACCCTCAAGCGTTGCTTGAGATGGCGAAAGCTGCGCGCAGTGTGGCAAAAATTGATGCAACCGAGCAGGTAGTAGGTGCCTGCGCTGAACAGCTGGCTCTTGTCAGATAGCAAATAAAAAATGAGTGGATCAAGGTTGGAAAGTATGGCTTCTGAGCGTGCCAATATGGAAAAAAGTTATGCTGTACCGACGATGCGCCGCATTCGTCGCATCCACTTTATCGGTGTGGGTGGTGCAGGCATGAGCGGCATTGCTGAAGTGCTACAGAATCAGGGTTACGAGGTTTCTGGTTCCGATTTGCGCGAATCAGCTGTAACAGACCGCCTGCAAAAGCTCGGTGTTAGGGTTGAAATTGGACACAGTTCGGAAAATATCCGCGGTGTCGATGTGGTTGTTAACTCTTCGGCCGTGCATGACGACAATCCAGAGTTGGTCGCTGCCCACGAAAACCGAATTCCGGTGGTGCGCCGTGCGGAAATGCTCGGGGAACTGATGCGTTATCGCTACGGTATTGCCGTAGCGGGTACACACGGAAAGACTACAACTACCAGCCTGATAGCCTCGATTTTTGCTGCGGATAAAAAAGATCCGACGTTTGTGATTGGTGGTTTGGTCAATTCGGCAGGTGCCAATGCGGCATTGGGCGAAAGTCGTTATCTAATCGCCGAGGCAGATGAAAGTGATGCATCTTTTATTCACCTGCAACCAATGGTGACGGTGATCACGAATATTGATGCGGACCATATGGAAACCTATGGTGGGGACTTTGAAAAGGTCAAACAGATCTTTATTGATTTTGTTCATAACCTGCCTTTTTATGGCCTTGCTGTGGTCTGTGGTGATGATGCCAATGTGCAGGAAGTAATACCCAAGTTTTCCCGGCCGGTGCTGACTTATGGGTTTGCTGAGGGCAATGATTTCCGCATTGTCGAGGTTAAACAGGAGCCGTTGCGAAGCCATTTTAAAGTGCAGCGCCCGGCGGGTGATCTGCTTGAGGTCTCGGTAAATACTCCTGGCATCCACAATGTATTGAATGCTACTGCTGCAATTGCTGTCGCTACCGATGAGGGTATCGGTGATGAAGCTATTCAAAAGGGATTACAAGGTTTTCAAGGTGTCGGTCGTCGCTTCCAAATTTATGGAGATTTCTCTATTAGTGACGACAGTAACGCAGAAAAAGTGATGCTTGTGGACGATTATGGCCACCACCCAAGGGAAGTGGCAGCAACCATCAGGACTGTACGTGACGGCTGGTCCGATCGGCGCTTAGTGATGGTTTACCAACCGCATCGCTATACCCGAACCCGAGATCTGTTTGAGGATTTTGTTCAGGTGCTGTCCGAGGTGGACAAATTAATTTTGCTGGATGTTTACAGTGCTGGGGAGGCACCGATAGCCGGCGCGGATGGGCGGACTTTGGCTCGTAGCCTGCGCAATCGAGGCCAGGTCGATCCCATTTTTGTCGAAACCGTTGATCAGGTTCCCCCGATCCTGGCTGATCTACTGGAACCCGGCGATGTGGTTCTGACTCAGGGCGCGGGTAATGTTGGGGCTCTTTCACAGAGGTTGGCGGAATGGCGCCTGGGTGAGAAAGATCTCGAGGCTTGAGTGGTAGTGAGGTCTGCACAAAAAAAAAATACAGGGACTCCCCGGGCCTCGGTTCGTGGTGCCAGCCCTCTCATAGAGAGAGAGAAGCGGGGATTCCACTGGCGCCCCTGGTTATTTACCAGTGTCTTTATGTTCTTGCTTGGTGGGTTGCTTAGTGGGGGCTACTGGTTGTGGCAGCACCTACCGGCGATTCAGCTCAGTCGAGTTGATGCACTGGAGCAGGTTGAGGTTCGCGGAACCTTTAATGCTGTAACTGAAGAGCAGATTAAAGAAACTTTACTGCCGTATTTGCAAGCGGGTTTTTTTTCTGTTGATATCCGCGCGATGCGCGCAGCATTGCTGGAGAAACCGTGGATTACCAAGGTTTCCATAAGTCGCCGCTGGCCCAAAGGCGTTGTTGTTGAAGTCAGCGAGGCGCAGCCACTTGCCATCTGGGGCCGTGATCGTTTGTTGGTTGCCAGTGGTGCACTGCTGCCACGGCCGAAACAAATGCAGGTGGGTACACTACCCGAGCTCGCCGGGGATGAAGAGTTGGTTGGGCAAATTATGTCCCAATACCAAGCGCTTGCGGGGCTTTTGACTACGCGGGATATGGAAGTAAAGCGCTTGTCATTTGATGACCTTAGTGGCTGGCATCTGGAGTTGATGTCGGGAATTGAATTAAAACTCGGTCATGAGGCACTGCTGGAGCGTGTTAACCGCTTTCTCACTTTGAGTCGCGGGTTACTTGCTCCTTATTTACAAAAAGTAGCCGAGGTAGATACTCGTTACGGTAACGCGGTAGCGGTTCAGTGGAAGAACGAGCAAGAGTAAACAGGGACGCGGCAGTAGCCGCTGTGGAAAGATAAAGTTTAAAAGCGAAGGCGCTGATCCGGTTGATAATGAAAGGAAAGCCGGGGTATGGCCTAGCGAGGTTGGCACAAAAATGACACAAGTATCCGATCAGCGCATGATTGTTGGGCTGGATATCGGCACCTCCAAGGTGGTTGCCATCGTTGGTGAGGTATCTGCTAACGGGGACCTCAATATTGTTGGTATTGGCTCCCATCGCTCCACCGGGATGAAAAAAGGTGTGGTGGTAAACATTGAATCCACCGTGCAATCTATTCAGCGTGCGGTGGAGGAAGCAGAACTAATGGCGGGGTGTGAAATTCACTCTGTGTATGCCGGTATCGCGGGCAGCCATATTCGCAGTCTCAATTCTCACGGCATTGTGGCTATTAAAGATCGTGAAGTAACCCAACAGGATTTGGATCGGGTAATTGATGCAGCTCGTGCAGTTGCTATACCCGCGGATCAGAAAATTTTACATACGCTGCCGCAAGAATACCTGATCGACAACCAGGAGGGGGTAAAAGAGCCTCTGGGGATGTCTGGTGTGCGCCTCGAAGCAAAGGTGCATTTAGTCAGTGGTGCCGTCAATGCGGCACAAAATATTGAGAAGTGTATCCGCCGCTGTGGTCTTGAAGTGGAGGATGTCATTCTCGAACAGCTGGCTTCCAGTTACGCGGTACTGACTGAAGATGAGAAAGAGCTCGGAGTATGTATGGTGGATATCGGTGGGGGCACCACCGATATTGCTGTATTTACCGGTGGCTCAATTCGCCATACTGGAGTGATTCCCATCGCTGGGGATCAGGTGACTAACGATATTGCGATGGCATTGCGTACCCCGACACCGCACGCCGAAGATTTAAAAATAAAATATGCCTGTGCTCTGGCAAAACTTGCGCGGGAAGGTGAAACCATAAAAGTACCGAGTGTCGGAGATCGGGAACCCCGGGATTTGTCCCGTCAGGCCCTGGCTGAAGTAGTAGAGCCGCGCTATGACGAACTGTTTACTCTGGTGCAGGCGGAATTGCGCCGCAGTGGATTTGAAGATCTGTGCGCAGCAGGAGTGGTTTTAACAGGAGGCTCTTCAAAAATGGAGGGTGCTGTAGAGCTGGCTGAGGAAATTTTCCATATGCCGGTACGTCTCGCAGTGCCTCAAGGAATTTCTGGATTGAGCGATATTGTGAGCAATCCAATTTACTCCACCGGAGTTGGATTATTGATGTACGCAATGCAGCAGGAAGAGGCTGCAGAGGGAAGAACTCAGCCCGTGCGTAACGATAATCAGTGGTGGGACAAAGTAAAGCACTGGTTTCGTGGAAATTTGTAATAGCATGCAACCAGAATTAGCCGTCCCATAAGGGATTTTTTTTAGGCGTGGCTGTAAAATTCGACATGAGCAAGAAAGGGGAACAGCGATGTTCGAGCTAGTTGATAGCGTACAGGATAAACCTGTCATCAAGGTAATAGGAGTCGGCGGCGGCGGTGGCAATGCTGTTAAGCATATGATTGCCAGCGACGTGGAGGGCGTAGACTTTATCTGCGCGAACACTGACGCTCAGGCGCTGAAAGATATTGAAGCGCAAACTATCCTACAGCTTGGTAATACGATTACCCGTGGACTAGGTGCTGGGGCCAATCCCGATATCGGTCGTCAGTCCGCTCTGGAAGACCGCGATCGCATCGCTGAAGTCTTGGGCGGTGCTGATATGGTGTTTATTACCGCTGGCATGGGGGGCGGCACTGGTACCGGTGGAGCGCCGATTGTAGCCGAGATTGCCAAAGAGCTCGGCATTCTCACCGTGGCTGTTGTTACTCGCCCGTTCAAAATTGAAGGCCGCAAGCGCACTGTCGTAGCCGAAGAGGGTATTCTCGAACTGCGCGACAAAGTGGACTCCCTGATTACTATCCCTAACGATCGCCTGCTGGAAGTATTGGGTAGCAAAATCACCATGAAGTCTGCCTATAAAGAGGCTGACAACGTGTTACTCGGAGCGGTTCAGGGTATTGCCGATCTGATGATCCGCCCCGGCATTATGAATGTGGACTTCGCCGATGTACGCACGGTGATGTCTGAAATGGGTATGGCGATGATGGGCTCCGGCTCTGCCATTGGCGAGAATCGCGCTCGTGAAGCGGCGGAGAAGGCTGTACGCAGTCCTCTGTTGGATAACGTTAACCTTGCTGGTGCACGCGGTATTTTGGTCAACATCATTACCGGCAGTGAAGAAGCTGGCTGTCAGGAGTTGACCCTGGGTGAATACTCTGAAGTGGGTGAGATCGTGCAGGAGATCGCCTCTGATGAGGCCACAGTGGTTATTGGTACGGCAGTGGATGATAAGCTGGGTGATGAAATGCGGGTGACTGTAGTAGCCGCTGGCCTGGGTGAGGGAACTCCTGCGGCTCGCCCGGCTAAAGTGGTAGATAACACACGTCGTCCAGAAGTGCGTGAATCCCGCGATGTTCGCGAGACTCGAGACATGCGTGAGAGCCGGGATATGCGCGATATGCGTGAAAGCCACGGTGCCGCAGGGCTAGTCTCTCGTGAGAGCGCGGCCGACACCCGTCCTAGGGTGGATGTAGAGCGTCCCAAGCGCCCCGCTCCGTCGCTCAGTTCTGCTGATGCCGATATGGAATATTTGGATATTCCGGCCTTCCTGCGCCGTCAGGCAGACTGAGAGTAGCCGCCGCAGAGGCAGTACACTGCTCATGTCCACCCAGCTTATTGTTGGGTGTCGCCTCTGCGGGGCGGCTTATCGCAGAATTTTGTATTTGATATCACTTTTGGTATTGCTAAATCAGAAGTTTGCTCAGTTCCATAAGACCTGCTATCAGAGTTACTCTCTGCTATGAGGGGCAAGGAAATAGGCAAGTAAGAGTTTAATTAACAATTTTTTACAGTGATCCCGGCGCTCATGGTCTTAAAATGCTGTCTCAGCGACTGAGATGTGGCGCTCCAATCTTTATTTAAACTATCCTTAGAAGGACGGTGGCGGTGTGTTAAGTTGACCACACGCCCACAATTGGTATTGGCGTCGCAATTGTGCTAATATCGGCGGCTTGCTGCGCGTTTTGCGTAGACCACCGACTGGGAAAAGATAGTTTCATGATCAAACAGCGCACGCTTAAAAATGCTATTCGCGCCACTGGCGTAGGTCTGCACACTGGCAAAAAGGTCATCCTGACCTTGAAGCCGGCTCCCGTAGACACCGGCATCGTGTTCCGTCGAACGGACTTGGACCCGGTGGTCGAAATTGAAGCCCGCGCAGAGAATGTGGGCGATACGCTACTTTCCACTACCCTGGTCAAGGGTGATGTTCGTATCGCTACCGTGGAGCATTTGCTCTCAGCGATGGCGGGCCTGGGTATCGATAATGCGATTGTCGAACTGTCCGCCCAAGAAGTACCGATTATGGACGGCAGTGCCGGTCCTTTTGTGTTTTTGATCCAGTCTGCGGGCATTCAAGAACAGTCTGCGCCGAAGAAATTTCTGCGTATTAAGAAGCCGATTACCGTGGAAGAGGGCGATAAAGTAGCCAGCTTCCTGCCTTTCAATGGTTTCAAGGTCTCCTTTACCATCGACTTTGACCACCCGGTATTCCAGGGGCGTAACCTAACCTCTTCCGTGGACTTCTCCAGTACTTCTTTTGTGAAAGAGGTGAGTCGTGCGCGTACATTTGGATTCATGCACGAAATTGAGTATCTGCGCTCTAAGGGCTTGGTTCAGGGTGGCTCTGTGGATAACGCCATCGTGATTGACCAGTACCGCATTCTGAATGAAGGTGGATTGCGTTACGAAGACGAATTTGTGAAACATAAAATTCTCGATGCAATTGGTGACCTTTATCTTCTGGGTACCAGCCTGATCGGTGAGTTTAAAGCCTTTAAATCCGGCCACTCCTTGAACAATAAGTCTCTGCGTCATTTGATGACCCAAAAGGACGCATGGGAGATGGTGACATTCGAGGGAGAGCAAGAAGCTCCGATCTCCTACGTTAAGCCAATACTGGCAGTTTAAACTCTCAATAAAAAAGCCGGCATTATATTGCCGGCTTTTTTACGTGACAGATTCGCCAGAGAGGGTTGGGGTAATTCTGGTAACCTTGTTTCCCTTTGGGTATTTGGATGACCGGTCTTTTAGTGTGAGGTATTGCACTGGAGCCTCGTCTCACTTACAGAGACAGCAAAATTACAAGATATCGGACTTCTCCTGCTTGTTATGAAAGTAATTCTGGTCAATGAGCGCGGTGCAACCCGCAGCTTCAACTTTGGTGGGCTGAGCAAGGCGCTATTGAGCTTGTGCCTCTTGGGCCTCCCGGTTGGTGCCTTCTTCCTGGGTGCCAATCTTCCCGTGACCAAAACTGATTTATTTGATGCGCGTACAGCCAAGGCTTGGGAGCGCGCTTTACGTAAGCAGCAGCAGGAAATTGAGGAGGCCGATCGCGAGGCTCACGAGCAACTTGCTGCGCTCACGGTAAAACTGGCTGAATTGCAGGCGCGCCTTACCCGATTGGATGCTGTGGGTGAGCGCCTAACCGCAGCGGCCAATCTCGATCAGGGCGAGTTTGAATTTAGCGCTGTGCCTGCAGTGGGTGGTCCGGAAGATCCCGGCATCGCCGGAGCTTCAGATTTACCCTATCAACCCCCCGAGTTTCTCGAAGTGATTGGTGACTTGTCTCACAAAGTAGATGATCGCCAAATGCAGCTCAATACGCTCGAGTCCCTGATGGCAAACCTGCAGCTCGAGGATGAGCAATTTATTGCCGGGCGCCCGATCACCAAAGGCTGGATGTCCTCGCGCTATGGTTATCGTACCGACCCTTTCACAGGGCGCCGCACTTGGCATAAAGGTGTGGACTTTGCCGGTAAGATGGGGTCAGACGTAGTATCTGTAGCCGCCGGTGTTGTTACCTGGGCTGACGAGCGTCACGGCTACGGACATATGGTGGAAATCAATCATGGTAATGGTTATTCCACCCGCTACGGCCATAACAGTGAGCTCAATGTTGGGCTCGGTGATGTAGTTAAGAAAGGGCAGGTGATTGCCCAAATGGGGTCCAGTGGGCGCTCCACTGGTCCTCATGTACACTTTGAGATCTTTAAGAACAATCGCACGGTCGACCCGGCCAGCTATATCCGCCGTACAGGCAGATAACAACTATCCTTCCTTTACGCGTAATTGCTGGCAGCTTGGCATAAGAGTTGCCAGCGCTTACGCCTTCCTGTTTACTTGCACCCCTCGCATAAAGGAGTATCGGTGCAATATCTGCCCAGCATTAGCGCCGATAGCGCACATAAGATAAGTGGTTTCTAGATAATGATTGGCAAACTGATTAAATCGGTCTTTGGTACAAAAAATGACCGCGAGCTGAAGCGCATGCGACGCGTCGTGGAAAAAGTCAACGCGCTGGAAGAGGATTTCCAGAAGCTGGATGATGCAGCTCTTCGAGCCAAAACAGAAGAGTTTAAAAAGCGTATTGCAGATGGGGAAACCCTAGACCAGCTGCTGCCGGAAGCTTTCGCTGCAGTGCGTGAAGCGGGTCGGCGCACAATGGGCATGCGTCACTTCGATGTTCAGCTAATCGGCGGTATGACGCTACATGAAGGTCGTATCGCGGAAATGCGCACCGGTGAAGGTAAGACTTTGGTAGCGACCTTACCGGCTTATTTGAACGCGCTCGAAGGCAAGGGCGTACATATTGTTACAGTCAACGATTACTTGGCATCCCGCGACGCCAATTGGATGCGCCCAGTCTATGAATTTCTCGGTCTGACTGTTGGAGTGATTATCTCCCAGCAGCACCCGGACGATAAAAAGGCCGCCTATCAAGCCGATATTACTTACGGCACCAACAACGAATTTGGCTTCGATTATCTGCGTGACAATATGGTGTTACGCAAGGAAGATCGTACTCAGCGCCCACAAAACTTCGCTATCGTGGATGAGGTGGACTCAATCCTTATCGATGAGGCGCGTACCCCGCTGATTATTTCTGGTGCGGCGGAAGATTCCTCTCACCTTTACTTGGCCATGAATAAGCTGATTCCACAGCTGGAGCGTGCCGAAGAAGGTGGTGAGGGACACTACACCGTAGATGAGAAGACCCGCCAGGTAGAGCTGACCGAGCAGGGGCATCAGTTGGTGGAAGAGCTGCTGTCTAGCAGCGGCTTGATGAAAGAAGATCAATCTCTCTACGCCCCTGGTAACCTGGGCCTGCTGCACCATGTGCATGCCGCATTGCGTGCCCAGGTACTGTTTAACCGGGACGTGGACTATATTGTGCAAAACGGTCAGGTTGTCCTGATCGATGAGCACACCGGCCGTACTATGCCGGGCCGTCGTCTCTCCGAGGGTTTGCACCAGGCGCTGGAAGCCAAGGAGAATGTTCAGATCCAGTCTGAAAGTCAGACGCTGGCCTCCACTACCTTCCAGAATTTATTCCGTTTCTATCCAAAGCTCTCTGGTATGACAGGTACCGCAGACACTGAAGCGTTTGAATTCCAGCAGATTTATGGTCTGGATGTGGTAGTGATCCCCACTAATAAGAATATTCAGCGGGATGACCTCAACGACCTGGTCTACCTGAGTAAAGAAGAAAAAATGGACGCCATTATCGAGGATATTAAGTTCTGCCGTGATAAGCAGGCACCCATCCTCGTAGGTACTGCCTCTATCGAGACTTCTGAAGAGATGTCGCGCATGTTGCAAATGGCGGGCATCAAGCATCAGGTACTAAACGCCAAATATCATGAGCGTGAAGCACAAATAATTGCTCAGGCTGGCCGTCCCGGCACTGTCACCATTGCGACCAATATGGCCGGTCGCGGTACTGATATCGTGCTGGGTGGTAACTGGGAGGCTGAGGCCGAGGCGCTCGCTCAGGAGAAAGGTAGTGATTTGAGTGAGGCCGAAGTGGCCAAGGTGAAGGAGCAGTGGAAGAAGCGCCACGAACAGGTGATCGAGGCGGGTGGTTTACATATTATCGGCACCGAGCGTCACGAGTCGCGCCGTATCGACAACCAGCTGCGCGGCCGTGCCGGGCGTCAGGGTGACCCCGGTGTAACCCGTTTCTACTTGTCTCTGGAAGATAATCTGATGCGTATCTTCGCCTCCGATAGGGTGAAGAACTTTATGCAGATGCTGGGAATGGAGCGCGGTGAGGCTATTGAGCACCGCATGGTCTCCAATGCGATTGAAAAAGCCCAGCGTCGCGTTGAAGGGCGCAACTTCGATATTCGCAAGCAGCTGCTGGAATATGATGATGTGGCCAATGATCAGCGCCAGGTGATTTACAGCCAGCGCAATGAGCTGCTGGAAGCCGGTCAGATCAGCGATACCATCAACGCTATTCGCGAAGATGTTGTGAATGAAATTATCTCCGCTTCTGTACCACCACAGAGTGTTGAGGAGCAGTGGGATATCCCGGCACTGGAGCAGCAGTTGGCCGGTGAACTGGGCATTGAGCTGCCTATTCAGAAATGGTTGGATGAAGACCGCAATCTGCACGAGGAGACGCTGCGCGAGAAGGTTGTTGCCGAAGCTCAAGCCGCTTACGCCACCAAGGTGGAGCGCATTAGTGAATCTTCTGGCGATGCCAATCTGATGCCGACAGTGGAGCGTCAGATCATGCTGCAAGTGCTGGATCAGCTATGGAAGGAACACCTCTCCAGCATGGACCACCTGCGAGCGGGTATTGGTTTGCGTGCTTACGCCAACAAGAACCCTAAGCAGGAGTTCAAACGCGAGTCTTTCCACCTTTTCCAGAGTATGCTGGAAAACCTCAAGCACGAGGTGGTACGTATCCTGGCCCATGTGGAACCTATGACCCGCGAGCAAATGGACGAGTTGGAGCAGCGCCGCCTGGAAGAGCAGCGTAAGCAGCAGCTGGAGCTCCAGCATGCCGAGGCCTCCGCAATTCCTGAAAGTCAGCCGCAGCAGCAGGCGGCACCTGTGCCAGAGCGCCGTGGACCCAAGGTTGGCCGTAATGACCCATGTCCCTGCGGTTCTGGCAAGAAATACAAGCAGTGCCACGGTAAGTTGGCTTCCTCTACCCAGAGCTAAGGCCTTCAGACTGTAGTGTTTAAGTTAGAAAATACCCCGCTATATGCGGGGTATTTTTTTGACTGACAAGAAAATATTCTGCGGAATTTATATTTTTATCCGCATCAAGTGCGGATAATTGTTGATTCGAAAGAGGTAGGATCTAATAATGGCGCTTTTCTACCTACAGCTAGCTTTAACTAACTAGAGCCGAAGCCGGTGCTAGAGTCGATCAGATATGCCTGAATCATTACTTCCTCCCGTAAAAGGGGTTCGCCTTGCCAGTGTTCCAGCCAAGATCAAAGATTGGTCCCGTGATGACCTGTTGTTAATAGAGGTCGCCGAGGGTGCATCGGTCTCGGCCACCTTTACCCGGAACAGCTTCTGCGCCGCGCCGGTATTAGTAGCCAAGGAGCATATCGCACAGGGCAATATCCGCGCCTTGCTGGTTAATGCGGGTAACGCCAATGCGGCCACGGGTGCGCGTGGTCTAAGCGACGCCAGGGTCTGCTGTTCAGCAGTAGCTGCAGCGATGAATGTTCGAGCAGAGCAGGTATTGCCATTCAGCACTGGGGTGATTGGTGAGCACCTGCCTTTGCAGCGTTTATTGGATGCTATCCCCAGCGCTGCTGCCGAACTAATCGAAAGCGGATGGGGGCGGGCAGCAAAAGCCATTATGACTACGGATACTCGCCCGAAAACTGCCAAGCGTCTCCTGAATATTGGCGGTGAAGAAATTACGGTCGTGGGGATCGCCAAAGGATCCGGCATGATTCAGCCAAATATGGCGACCATGTTGGCCTATGTCGCCACTGATGCCAGCATCGCCCAGCCTTTACTGGATCAAATGGTGAAGGAGGCCGTAAATGCCTCCTTTAATCGCGTTAGTGTAGATGGCGATACCTCTACCAATGATGCCTGTGTGCTCATTGCCAGTGGAGTAAAAGGTAAGCCTATCCATTCCCCTGCTGATGAAGGTTATAGCGCATTGATGGAAGCTATTACCCAGGTGCATATCGAGCTGGCCCAGGATGTGGTTCGGGATGGTGAGGGGGCCAACAAATTTGTCACGATTCAGGTGGAAGGTGCGGAGAGTAGTGAAGAAGCTCTTAAAGTCGCTTTCGAAGTAGGTAATTCCCCTCTGGTAAAGACTGCACTCTACGCTTCAGACCCCAACTGGGGGCGTTTAGTGATGGCTGTTGGCAATGCAATAACTCATGGTCTGGATACTGAAAAGGTCAATATTTACCTGGATACTGTGCAGGTAGTACAGGCCGGAGGTCGCGCGGTGGACTACCGGGAAGAGTTGGGCGAGCAGGTGTTTTCTCAGCCTGAATTTACCATTCGTATAGAGCTGGACCGTGGCAACGTCAGTGAGCATATCTGGACCTGTGACTTCTCCCACGAGTATGTCACCATCAACGCCGAATATCGCACCTGAGGAGTTGTTGTGAGCCGTGTTATTCATGTTGCTGTTGGTGTAGTCCGTCGCAGCGATGGCAAAATTTTAATTGCCCGCCGCCCGGATCATCTGCATATGGGCGGGCGCTGGGAGTTTCCTGGTGGCAAGGTGGAGCTAGGGGAAACCGTACAGCAGGCTCTGACCCGCGAGCTGCTTGAGGAAGTGGCAATTGAGGTTGAGCAACTGCAGCCTCTGGTGGAAATCCAGCATGAGTATGCGGAAAAGACCGTATTGCTGGACACCTGGCAGGTAACGGCATTTTCCGGTGAGGCTCAGGGACGTGAAGGGCAGGAGACCGCCTGGGTGGCGGTACAGGAACTAAACAATTATCAATTCCCAGATGCCAACCAGGCGATTATTGAGGCTATCAAGGCTGTGGAAGTTTAAATCGAGCACGCCTATGTAAAGTCTTGGCAGAGTCTTATGCATAGGCTGCAATCATAGATCTCGACTTAATGGCGCTGCTTGCTCGGGTCCAGGTCATCACTCAAAACGTCATCATAAATTGACTCGCCCGGTATCTTGTGCCCCTCACTGGCCCACTCGCCAAGATCAATTAATTTGCAACGCTCGCTGCAAAAAGGCTTAAAGGGAAACTTATCGCTCCACTCTATTGGCTTTTTGCAGGTGGGGCAGTTTAGGCTTGGGGCTTCTTTTGGCTTGGGCATATTAGGTTTGGTACAGCTTCTTCGATGTTTGGGGTAGTCTCAGGGTCTATTATTTTACATTAGTAGAGTCGTGCTAAGACTTCGCTAATTGCAAATATTTCTGATGCAAAGCTTGTACCTGGCTGCGTAACTTCGTCAATTCTTTAGAGTTGTCCAACACATCATCAGCCTTGGCCAGGCGTTCCTGTCGGTTAAGCTGCGCCGCCATAATTTTGCGTATTTGTTCAGGGTGATTTTCATCTCTACTGCTGGCCCTCTCCAGCTGTAAGCTTTCCGGCAAATCCACCACGCAGATTCTATCTACCAGCTGATATTGGCCGGATTCGATCAATAGTGGTGACTCCAGTATCGCGTAAGGGCTAGAACTCTGTTCCAGCGAGGTAATGATTTCCTCGCGTATTAAAGGGTGCAGCAGTCTCTCCAGCCAGGCCCGCTCTTCATCATGATTAAACACCAATACACGCAGTTGCGCTCGATCCAACTCACCATTTTCTAGTAATACATTTGCGCCAAAGTGACGGGCTATCTGCTCTAATGCAGGTCTGCCAGGTTGTACCACTATCCTTGCGGCCCAGTCAGCGTCTACCACGTGAATGCCCAGCTCGCGAAAGTACCCCGCGGCGGCTGACTTGCCACTGCCGATACCTCCAGTTAAGCCTACTCGAAACAATGGCTTGTCCCCTTGCAATAAAAAATTTGGAGCTAAAAATAAGAAACCCGGCCAATGAGTGACCGGGTTCATGGTAATTCACTTGCCTCAAATGGGCTAATTGAGCCCTGAAAATAGCTGGTATTACTGGCTATCTATAGGCCGGAAATACTCAGGTACCAAGCAACTATCTGCTCACCCCATAGCATAGCAATCCAGCCGGCACCGGCCAGATAAGGACCAAAGGCAATCGGCAGGCTGCGATCCCGTCCAACCGCCAGGCTCCAGGAAATACCCGCTATAGCACCAACTGCGGCAGAGAGCAGAATTACCAGAGGCAGCATCTGCCAGCCAAACCAGGCCCCGATAGCTGCGAGTATCTTGAAGTCCCCAGCTCCCATACCTTCCTTGCCGGTAACCAGCTTAAAGATATGAAACACTAGCCACAAAGAAAGATAGCCTGCGATAGCCCCAATAACGGCATCTTGCAGTGGAACAAAAATACCCCAAAGGTTTATCAGTAAGCCGCCCCAGAGCAACGGCAGGGTAATGCTGTCTGGTAATAACTGCTTATCGAAGTCGATACCGGTTAGTGCGACTAAAGCCCAAGTAAAAACACAGCCTGCCAGCGCCTGCCAAGTAAAGCCCAGCTGCCAAACCACTACTGCGGTGAGAATTCCAGTAGCCAACTCAATCAAAGGGTAGCGTTTGGATATCGGTGTACCGCAGGAGCCGCATTTGCCACGCAAAAATAGATAGCTGATGACAGGAATATTATGCCAGGGCTTAATCTCGGTTTTGCATTTAGGGCAGTGTGAGTTGGGTAGCACTAGATTAAAAGGCTTCTCGAGTTCTTCCTGTTCTTTGGTGTCTGGTTTAGTGTTGAAGTAGCTATAAAAATCTCGTTTGTATTCCCGCTCCATCATCGTTGGCAGGCGAAGGATTACTACATTAAGGAAGCTGCCTATGAGTAGTCCTAAAATAAAAGCACTACTTAAAAGCAGCGCAGGGTGAAAAATAAAATATTCAAGCATTTTTTAAACAACTTGGCCCAGCTGGAAGATAGGGAGATACATAGCAATCATCAGGCCGCCCACCAATATACCCAGTACGGCCATAATCATAGGCTCTAGAAGGGTAGTGAGATTATCCACCATATTGTCTACGGCCTCTTCGTAGTAGTCGGCGGCTTTTCCCAACATTTCATCAAGTGCACCGGATTCTTCGCCGATTGCTGTCATTTGCACCAGCATAGTGGGGTAAAGACCCGAAGAGCGCAGGGCACTATTGAGAGGGACACCAGTTGCCACTGAGTCTCTGATCTTAAGCGTAGCCTCTTCATATAGGCTGTTTCCGGTAGCTCCGGCCACAGATTTAAGGGCATCTATAAGGGGGACACCAGCGGCAAAAGTTGTAGATAGAGTTCGGGCAAATCTTGCTGAGATAGAGTTGTACGTGATTGTGCCTAGAATGGGAAGTTTTAAGATTAGTCGGTCAAAAAATTCAGCAATTTTTTTATTACGTTTTTTGGCTTCAATAGTGCCGCCAATTCCAATAACAATTGCTATTAAAGCAAAAAGCCAATTAGCCTGCATCCATTCAGACATGCCAACAACAAGTTGGGTGAATGCCGGTAAGTCTGCCCCGAAACTAGAGAAGGTTTCGGCAAACTGCGGTACAACTTTTATCAGCAAAATGGAAGTGACGATGATGGCAACTACAACGACTGCTATAGGGTAGGTCATTGCCTTTTTGATCTTTGCTTTCAGTGACTCTGTTTTTTCTTTATAGGTGGCAATCCTATCCAGCATGGTTTCCAGTGCGCCGGATTGTTCACCGGAGGCAACAAGGTTGCAAAAGAGGTCATCAAAATAAAGTGGATGTTTTCGTAGGGCATCAGCAAAAGTAGTACCTGAAGCCACTTCATCCCGAACTTTAAATATTAATTCTTTAACCCCCTGATTATCTAAGCCATCGGCGACAATCTCAAAGCTCTGAACCAAGGGGACCCCGGCCTTCATCATTGTGGCCATTTGGCGGGTAAACAAAGCAATGTCGGCAGGTTTGACTTTTTTCTTGCCTCCCCCAAATAAAGGTTTAGGCTTTTTTTGGACGCGGTTGGCAATAATACCCTGTTTGCGTAATTGCGCCTTTATCAGCGCTGGGCTGGTACCGTTGATTTCCCCTTGGACCTTGGCCCCCTTGCTATCCACTCCTTTGTAGATATATGGGACTGCTGTGGCATTGGCCATAAGTGCTTTCCTACTTTGTCTCAACTAACAACGGTCAATTATTGGCTTATTCCGTTGATGTATTTTTAATCGCAAACCCAGAAGGTTAGTTTTATTTAGTTATTGAAAGTACATGCATGGTTCTAATCTTTAGTCACCCGATTTGCCTCCTCTAGGCTGGTCACTCCCATAACCACTTTGCGCAGGGCGGAGGTTCTTAAATTGTTAAAGCCTTCCTCGAGAGCCTTATCGGCAATCTGAATTGAATTGCCGCCCTCCATTATAATTCTTGATATACCGTCGGTAATGCGAACCACTTCATACACACCTACGCGCCCTTTATAGCCCTTGGAGCAATGTTCACAGCCAGTAGGTTGGTAGATCGTCCATTCATTTTGGGGGATGGTGACGTTGTCAAAGCCTTCGGCCTTGAGTACTTCACTGGGAAGACTTGTGGGCTTCTTGCACTCATTACACAAACGTCGTGCGAGGCGTTGAGCAATAATCACACTGACAGATGTAGCGATATTAAATGTAGGGACCCCCATATTCATAAGGCGCGTGAGGGTCTCGGGTGCTGAATTTGTGTGCAGTGTAGAAAGCACTAGGTGCCCTGTCTGCGCTGCCTTGATGGCAATCTCGGCTGTCTCCAGGTCTCGTATTTCCCCCACCATCACGATGTCTGGATCCTGACGAAGGAAAGAGCGCAGCGCTTCGGCAAAGTTGAGCCCCACTTTAGTGGAGACATTGACCTGGTTAATGCCTTCCAAGTTGATTTCTACCGGGTCTTCCGCCGTGGAGATGTTACGTTCCGGTGTATTAAGAATATTAAGGCCGGTATATAGGGATACTGTCTTACCGGAGCCTGTAGGACCTGTGACCAGGATCATACCCTGTGGTTGGGCCAGGGCATCCATATAGATTTTTTTCTGCTCATCCTCATAGCCAAGTGCATCAATGCCCAACTTGGCTGAGGAAGGGTCTAGAATACGCAATACAATCTTTTCTCCCCACAAGGTCGGCAGGCTGTTTACACGAAAATCAATTGCCTTGGTTTTAGAGAGTTTCATTTTAATGCGGCCATCTTGTGGAACCCGCTTTTCAGAGATATCCATCCTGGACATAACTTTAAGACGTGCGGACAGGCGGCTGGCAAGTTGTATTGGTGGTTTCGCGATCTCGTGCAATACGCCATCGGTGCGAAAACGTACCCTATAAGATTTCTCGTAGGGCTCAAAATGAATATCCGAGGCACCGCTTCGAATAGCATCAAGTAAAACTTTGTTTACAAAACGCACAACGGGTGCTTCATCTCCCCCCGGTTCGCTGTCGTCACTGTGCTCGGTATTGTTACTCCCAACATCGAGAGCATCTAACTCCTCATTTTCCATGCCCTCTAGGCCGGCACTTATATCGCCGCTATCGGATAGGTAGTTCTCGATGGCTTTTGCCAGCTTGTCGGTCTCTACGAGTACAGCATCGGTATTAAGACCAGTATTAAAGTTGATTTCGTCTAGGGCGGCTAGATTGGTGGGGTCTGCTACGGCAACGAATAGCCGATTACCTCGCTTATAAAGGGGAAGGGTAAAGTGCTTGCTGATTAAATTTTCAGCAACGATATCCTTGGGGATTAAGTCAAAATTATAACTGCCCAGCTCGAAGAGCGGAGTGCCAAAGGCTTGCGAGGCAATATCGGCAAGCTCCCGGCTTTTGACAAGTTTTGCCTCCACAGCATGCTGGGCAAAAGTTTGCTGCTCCCTGCGCGCAGCTTTAAGGGCCGACAACGCCGTAGTTTCGTCGATAACTTGGTCCGCAACCAAACGCTTAGCCAAGCCACTAAGAGAAATAGTGCTCATTGTTTTACCGCTTTATTGAACTGACAGACACCCAACTGCCGGGGATTCGGTTTTACCTCACTGGAATCATACCAGAGAGGACTACTGTTTGAGTGACCTGGCTAAGCAATGCGTATTAAGATGAGGGCAAGCAGGAAGTTGTTGTCAGCCTGTGAAGTGACAAAGCGGGCCAGGCCTGACATTTTTTGTCAGTCCTGGAAGGAAATTGTCACTGCAAGTTGGTTTGTCCAGATTGGCAAATGTAAGAAAGGGGTTCACAAACCTATTTATTCGGTAGGTTTGCCAAACTTGGCACAATCCTTGTATCTTGCATGATGAATTCCTCACGGGATGCCATCCCTCACGGGGCTCACAACAAAAAAGTCTGTATGGAGACGGTTGCAATGAAAAAGCAAATGAAAAAGCAAAAGGGTTTTACACTGATTGAATTGATGATCGTGGTTGCGATTATCGGTATTTTGGCTGCAGTAGCTTTGCCCGCTTACCAGGATTACACCGTGCGTGCAAAAGTATCTGAAGGCATGATTATGGCTAGCGCCCTTAAAGTTGGTGTAACTGATATGTTTGCTGATGGTGGCGTTGATGGAATTAAAGCATACGCAGCTGAGATTAAAGCTGATTTAGCTAACTTGAAAACCGAAAAAGTGACTGGGGTAGAGATAAATGCGACAACAGGTGAAATTAAGCTTACATTCGGTGGTATCCCGCAGCTTACTGGTAACAACGTAATAGCTTACAAGCCTACTATTGGCGGCAAGGACCTCGCCAATGATAACTCTACTGGTACTATTATCTGGTCCTGCTCTAAGGGCGACGGTGCTGCTACTACGGTTCCTACAGAGTTTTTGCCAGCTAACTGTCGCAAGGCTGCCTCTTCTACCTCCACTGGTGGTGGCTCTATCTAATAACTTGCTGCTTAGTTAGTTAAATAGAAGGCGGGCTTGTCCCGCCTTCTTTATTGGTGCTTTTGTGTATAATGTCAGGGGAATTTTTTTAGGGTCGGTATCTCTCGGCCTGTTCACAATTACGCTGCTGGCGGCAGTAATCTTAGGTCTTTCTGCATATAGTGTCGGTGTTATTCTTTTTGCGAGTGCAGTGAGTTTTGGGGTGTCCGTTTGGCAGGAGTCATCTGGTCGCTTGCAAAAAAAACCTAGAGATTGGCAAAGAATCAAAGTAAAGATATTTGGCCTTTTGGTTTATTTCTTGTTTTTTGTGCTTTTACTGAAATGCCTTTCGCTCGTTTCTGAGCCACACAGGATGTTCCTCTCTGATTATTTTTTTTATATTTTATTGGGTCTTATTTTTTTTGTTTTCTATTTTGTCTACTGCGATAAATTTGCATCTCTTAATAATGATGAATGGGTTGCTCTGGGGGTTGGCGTTGTCCGGGCAAATTTCTCAAAAGTTTTACCTGCGGCTAAAGGATTAATATTAAAAAGCTTCTTTCTACCTTTGATGTTTCTCTGGCTTGATGTTTCATTGGTGAAGTTTATGGAGGGCGGCTTTGGGCGCCTTTTGACATCTGCAACTTTTATTACAGAATTTATCCTGCTAGGTACGATATTTGATTTATATATAGGTTTTCTGGGGTACATCTTTGTCTCTCGCCTAACAGGGGCTGAAATGAAGGTGGATAATGGCTGGCGGAGCTGGTTGTTTTGTCTTGCATGCTATCCACCACTATATAGCGTGGTACAGCTGGTATTAAAGCCATCTGACGATATTTATTGGAATGATTTCTTTCTGGATGGCGGTATATCTTTCTATGTCTGGGGCTTTTCGTTGGTCACGCTTTGGGTTATTTATTGGTGGGCAACACTGTCCTTTGGCTTAAGGTTTTCCAATCTTAGCTATAGGGGGCTGGTTGATAGGGGGCCGTATAAATACCTTAAGCACCCGGCGTATGCTAGCAAAGTCTGCTACTGGTGGCTGTTGTCCGTGCCGTTTGTATCACCTCTAGGGTTCTGGGGTGTGATTCAAAACTTTGTTTGCCTGGCAGGTGTTTCATGGATCTACTTTATGCGTGCTCGAGAAGAGGAGCGATTCCTCTCTGGTTTTCCTGAGTACAGGGAGTATCAGGATAGGGTTAAGGCAACAGGCCTGCGTGCAAGGGTGAATAGTTTAAAAATATTGATAAGTTAATGTGCGAATAAAATTAATTGCGTTTGGGTCACCTTCGGCAATAATAATTGCTATGGTTTTTAGCTCTTTGTGAGATAGTGCAATCGCACATCTCGATGAATCAAGTTGGCCTAGGTGTTGAGATACCAGATTGCTCCCAATTTTTTGTATCTTCCATCCCAATCCATATCCGCTTGAAGTTGGTGTGTGAATTTCTTTGGGGTCAATATTGAGGGGGCATTCGCCGGACTCACTCAGGCACTTATAGTGGATATCTGCAAATTTTCTTAGAGTTTTTGATGAGGCGAAGAAGTTTCCAGCTGCGGATAGGCTTTCCGGTAGTTTTATTGGGATGTCATCCTTGAGTTTTTTTCCTTTAATGTTTTTGTGATACAGCATGTGGCGCTTCCCTGATTGGTAGTCGCTCAATCCGGCTGTATTTAGTGTTTGGTCTAAATAGCTTTCAAAGCTAAGCGGTAAGTTTCTCTCTAATAGGTTGGCCGCAAAGATATATCCTAAGTTTGAGTATTGGGGCGGTTGCTTTGGGTTTATTTGAGGGGCGTACCTAGAGATGAGCTCTGCTCTGGATGCTTTGTTTGCTAGTGCTTTAGTTTGGAAGCTTTCTGGGATATTTTTGGTAAATGGCGCCACACCTGCATTGTGGCTGAGCAGCAGTTTTATTGATCGTTTTTGATTCTCTGTGAATCTGTCTGAGTGGCTTTCCAGTGTGTGGAGTATGGTGGTGGCCGCTAGTGGCTTTACACATGAGGCGGTTTGAAGGCGTGTCTGATTGCTTATGTCTGGTGACTGGATTTCACAGGTCTGCCCATTAATATTGGCAGAGATGCTCACTGTTTTTATTTGGTTGTTATGTGCGGCAAAGAGAACTTTTTGAGAGAGTTTTTGGCAGTCCGTAATTGCGTCTATGTTCCTGAGGGGGGTGTCATTAGGGATGGATAAGGACGTTGCGAAGATTAGGGTTAGTAGAGGTTTTAGGGCTTTTCTTATTATGCCGTTTTCAGTTTTGGTCTGGATCATGTGGTGAAAAAAGAATAGAGGCCTTGAGAAATATTTGTTTTATAATTGACTGTTGATTTTTCATGGTGGATGGTGCGCATCGCACTCTTATTGTTCACTAGGATGTGGCATGTTGCTAAGGGAGTGTTTGTGCCAAAGAAAATGATAGTTGTCTACAGTCTAAATATCTACAAAATTTTATACATTTAAAGTTGGGGTATATATCATACTTTACTTCGATGTAATATGAGATAGTGCATGATGTCCGAGGCGGCTTGTTAGTTTTTTCATGAGTCTTTGAGATTCATTTTCTCTGTTTGAATGCTTAGCGATAGGGGGCTTGCCTCCTTGATCAGTTAGACTTTTCGAGGGTAGTTGATATAAATATAGATGTAAATTTTGCATCGTTTGGAAAAAAAGTTTTTTTTCAAACTGGAGTTTTATATGTGCTGATAATTCTTGTGTTTCTAGAGCCGAAGATGGGGCATAAGTATAAATACTGATGGATCTTTTTTTATCTTTGATTTGCCAGTGCAAGAGCCGTGTAGAAAGTTTACGGTGCTGCAGTAGCTGGTAGAGTTCTCGAAGCAGTAAATTGCAGAAAAATAACAGTTGTTCACTATTATTCAGTGTTTGTAGAGGTAAGACCTTAAAGTTTAAGGTATCTGGTGGATGATAACAGGCAGCTGGTTCTTTTGGGCTGCCACTGAGGAAAGTCAAGTAACCAATAAAAGCACGGCCAAAGTACATTTCGATTTCCGATACAGGTGCTGCCAGTAATTGACCTATTTGCTTGAACCCAAGGAAATATAGTTTTTGTATAGTTTGACTATCGCACTCTAGTAATTTGCAGGGAGTATCGTTGATCCACTGTTTCCATTGCGTAGAGGTGGGTAGTGTCTGGGTTTGCTGAAGCCACTGACTGTGCGTAGGTATCTGGCTAAGCAGCAACGCTGCACTGGGGTTGGGGCCAAGCCCTAGGCTATGGCTAATACCCATTTGCCTGATTTCCAGCTGTATTTGATTGAATAGTGGTCTGAGCCCGCCATAAGTTCCTAAGCAGCTATTCAGTTCAATGTACAGTTGAGGGTATTTGTTACCTTGCTCAGGATTTATAGCCTTAGCAAAAACCATAGGCGTGAAGCTGCCTCCCCATAGTGCCAGCTCTTCCAATTGCCACTGCTCCCTACCCCTGTCGCGAGAAAGTATCTGGAGATCTGGGCATAGATTAAGAGCGGTGGCAGAGCTCAAACCAGAAATGACTCCACACCCGAAGGCGGCTTTATTTGCCTCCACTATGATTTGCTTTTCCACTATCGCCAGTGGCTGGTTTTTCTCTTCCGGCGTCTGAGCTCGGGTGAGCGCCTCCAGGGGAAGTTTGGGAAACTGGATACAAAGCCAGAGCATGGAGAGTCCCTTAGATGCCGCTTAGTGCAGGGCTTGATGATGCCATTTTGATGTGCTGTGTTGCAGGAGGTTTAGCTGAAGGTGTTGACCACTAGGGCCGCCCACTTGTTTCAGTAGTCTGAGGGCAAGCTGTTCTGGCTTGCTATGCAGCTGTAGCCGTAGCGTGGCAGGCGAGGGCTGGGGGGCTTCTGACTGGGGGCGGAAGTGGAAGTGCAGGCAGCCGCTTGCTTCGGCGGATTGTTGCAGGCGCTGCAGCTCTCGATAACTTATCGCCTGTTCACCCTGCCAGCTCAAGACTGCGCTACAGCCGCCAGATTGTAGGGATTGCTCTATGGCCCAGAGGCAGTCTCGCTTGTCGCGGGGATGGACTAATAACAAGTGCTCCAGCTTGACGTCATACTGGGTAAGCTCTGTGGCGCAGGGAGTAAATGGGGGTTTGATGAGAATCACCATCTCTCCCTTTTGGGTCAGTTCAGCGAGCATACGGAGTAGGAGGCTCAATGCGTTGGCACTTGACTGGCCGACAAGTAATTCAGTAGTAGCCCCGCGCGGCCAGCCGTGGTCTTTGAGTAAGGCGTCCAAGCTAGCAAAACCGGTAGTAGCGCCTGGGTTCTGAGGTTCATTGGCTGCCTGGGAGGCCTCTCTCCCTCGAAAGCGCCGCTGTTGGATGGTGGGCTTGGCTTGGTTTTCTAAGTATTTGTTTTGTAAGCGATTTTTGGCTGTATTCACGCTGCCTCCCCGTTTCCCTGCCTCGATCTTCAATCGGATTTTGCTAGATATCTGTATATGTATACAGTTATCTGTGAATTTATACAGTAGTTGCTGGTTAGCGACAAGGTCGAAAGGCGTCGATTGGCACTTTTTTGCACAGTCTAAACCGGCTATGATTCCGCCTCTTTTGTTGAGCACTGATTATTCTTTTAGGGGGACGGAGTGAGTATCAAGTCCGATAAGTGGATTCGCCGCATGGCTGAGCAGCACGGCATGATTGAGCCTTTTGAGCCGGGTCAGGTGCGCCATGGCAATGATGGCGAGCGACTCATCTCCTACGGTACTTCGAGTTACGGTTACGATGTGCGCTGTGCTGGCGAGTTTAAGATCTTTACCAACGTGCATTCGGCTACCGTGGACCCCAAGACCTTCGATGAGAACAGCTTTGTCGATGTGGAAGGGGAGTACTGTATCATCCCGCCGAACTCCTTTGCCCTGGCGCGTACCGTGGAGTATTTCCGTATTCCGCGCTCTGTATTGACTATCTGCCTAGGTAAATCCACCTATGCGCGTTGCGGCATAATCGTCAATGTAACGCCGCTGGAGCCGGAGTGGGAAGGGCATGTGACCCTTGAGTTTTCAAATACCACCAACCTGCCGGCGAAGATCTACGCCAATGAAGGTATCGCGCAGATGCTGTTCTTCGAGTCTGATGAAGTCTGCGATGTGTCCTATGCGGATCGCGGTGGTAAGTACCAGGGGCAGCGCGGCGTGACCCTGCCTCGTACCTGATACTTGGGTGATTGCGCAGCCCTAATTCATGAGTGATGTATCCCATAGCCAGCTGCCCAAAAGTGTCGATGCACTGATTATCGGCGCTGGGGCAGCGGGTTTAATGTGCGCCGCCACTGCCGGCCAGCGCGGCCGCAGTGTGCTGGTATTGGATCATGCCAATAAAGTTGGCAAGAAGATCCTGATGTCCGGCGGCGGCCGCTGTAATTTCACCAACCTCTACACCAGTGCGGAAAATTTCTACAGCCGCAATCCCCATTTTTGTAAGTCTGCCCTGGCGCGCTATAGCCAGTGGGACTTTATTGCATTGGTGGAAAAGCATGGGGTTTCCTACCATGAGAAAACACTGGGCCAGTTGTTTTGCGACAACAAGTCCAAGGATATTCTCGACCTGTTATTGGCGGAGTGCCGTGCAGCCAAAGCTCAGGTTCGCACCCGTTGTGCCATATCCTCAATAGAGTCGGGGCAGGGTGGTTATCGTGTTGAAAGCAGTCTGGGGACAGTTCACTGTGAGTCCCTAGTCGTGGCTACTGGTGGAATGTCGATACCCACCATGGGGGCTACGGGCTTTGGCTATGATATCGCTCGGCAGTTTGGGCTCAATATCATCCCCACTCGTGCGGCCTTGGTACCCTTTACCCAGCACAAGCGCCAGTTGGAGCGGCAGGATAGCCTACCGGGCAGCTCGCTTAGTGTGACGGCTTCCTGTGGTGAGGGCAGCTTTCACGAGCAGATGCTGTTTACTCACCGAGGTTTGAGCGGACCGGCAGTGTTACAAATATCCAGCCACTGGCGCGAAGGCGAAAAGGTGACTTTCGATCTGGCCCCCGATCGCGATCTGGCCGATTGGCTGCAACAGCGCCGCCGGGAGAGCCCGGAGATTCACTTGCACAGTGTTTTGGCTGAGCTTTGGACTAAAAAGCTTGTGCAGTTTTTCCTACAGCGGCAGCATATCGACAGCCGTCCCCTTAAGCAGTTTACTGAAATAGAGCTGCAGGAACTCGGAGCCAAGTTGCAAACCTGGACGCTGGTTCCCGATGGCACCGAAGGCTATCGCACTGCAGAAGTTACCCTCGGCGGCGTAGATACAGATCAGATTTCTTCGCGTACTATGGAGTGCAAAACCCAGCCAGGGCTGTATTTTATCGGCGAGGTGCTGGATGTGACTGGCTGGCTGGGGGGCTTTAATTTTCAGTGGGCCTGGGCTTCTGGGCACGCGGCGGGGGAGGTCGCCTGATATGGGAGATGTGATTCCTTTTAAAAGAAAAACCACCTGGCAGAAACACAAGGGCAGTACTCTTTGCCGGGAAGGTTTTCACAAGTGGAAAGTGGTTACCGAGCGCAAGTTTGATGTTAAGCAGGGCAAGCTCGTCACAGAGTATTGCTGTGAGCGCTGTGGAAAAACCAAGACCAAGTTGCTTTAGAGTGGCTCGCTAGAGAAAACGCAGCTTCCTGAATGTTGCTTATTGTCCCGGTAGCTCTTATCCCGGATAACCCCTGGTGCGTTAGGTACACCAAGGGCTGCGCCATGCATTAACTCTGAGCCTGACGATTCTCCATTAAACACTAATAGCGATAGTAGCCTCCGCGATAGCGATAGTAGTCTCTGCGTTTTCTTTCTCTATCGTAGAGATAGCCTGCCCCTGCGCCAATCACTGCGCCTGCCGCAGTGCCACCGGGCCGACCACCACTGATTAGGGCACCGGTTACTGCACCAACGCCGATGCCGGTTCCGATGCGACGATCGGTATCGCTCATATTGGCACAGCCTTGCCCGCCGAGGCCTAGGGCCAATACTGCGGTTAAGCTGAGGTATTTAATCGCTTTGATACGCATAGTCACCCCTTTCAGTGATGCTTGAGGGATAGATATTCGGTAAGACAGACCGAATAATTTCGCAGCCAGTGTAGGGTGGAGATAAGTCAGCAACAAATATCTAAGCTGTGGGCTGCGTATAGCACAAAATAAGAGGTTTGAAGGATTTTGCGATGTTTGAAAAGCAGCAATTGATTGATATTGCCCAAACCCCAATGCCATTCGGTAAGTATGCGGGTAGAGTACTTATCGATCTTCCTGAGGAGTACCTGCTTTGGTTTGCCAAAAAGGGTTTTCCTACTGGGAAGTTGGGGCAGTTGATGGCTCTGACATTGGAGATCAAAATTGAAGGGCTGGAAGGGCTGATTGCGCCGTTAAAATAATCTGAAGATGTTTATCGTTGTCTCTTGGCAAAAGTCAAAAAAATCTAAGCAAGTGACCACTTTAAAAACTCCTAGGCTGCTCTTTTCTTTGTTTCGTTTTCCATGATTTTTTGTGGAAAAAATGCCTACTAGCTCGGTTAAGAGCATGTTATACCAGTACCTTGATTTTGATTTTCTAGGTTGCGAGTCTAGTATGTAAATGCCTAGGTGAGCTTTGCGGAGCGAAGCGTTAACAACAAGCGGTCCGTAATGGAGACTGGACTAACCCGGAAATAGGCCCACAGCGGGTGACCACTGGTCTGAATGATTTCAGCGAGGTTAAAGCGGGAGTAGAGCCAGTCATATTAAAGAGGGAGCGGTCGAAATGAATTCGGCCGCTAATTAATTGTACCTACTCAAAATATTTTTCTTAATTTCTTCTTATATTTTGATTTTTATCGGTAAATGTTGCAATTCTGAAAAATCTTGCAATTAGTTCTGTGGGATAAAAGGCAATCGTTGATTGTTAAATGTAGAGTGCGTTGGGGAAAACCCCGGCAGCGGATTTGCCGGGGCTGGGTTAGCTAAGGAAGCTCAGGCGATAGATTAAAGCGGTATACGAACAACTACACCACCCATAGTTTCGCCTAGCTCAAAATTATCACGTGGACTATCCGCGTGATCATTGTGACAGCTGACACAAGCTGGGGATACACCCACATCGGCATAAACCGCGGTAAAGTATTCGGTATCACCGAGTGTCTCACGGCCATAGAAGTTTTTACCTGGGTTATCGATGACAAACTGCAAACCTTGCTTTTCCATTTCGGTGCGCGGCTTGTTCTGTTTGTTTACCGGCCATAGGGATAGCAGAGCGTAGCTGAAGCCGGATTCTTTTTCCGCGACTCGCTCAGCACCCATTCGCATCATTTGTGCGGGCAACGGCAGCAATTTTTTATCCTGCCAGTGCTCGTCGGCATCCAGAACTTTTTCCTCATTTTGCAAACGGTTAACTACCTTGTTGGTGTAATTGGCTCTGTCTGCCTCAATCACGGCAAAGATAGCATCCGCCATTCGCTCCGGTGCCACGCCCTGGTTTTTTTCACAGCCAGTGAGTAGGGCCAGTCCGGCGATAAAACAAGCGGCAATACGCATAGTGTTCCCCTCCTATTGGGATTGTGTTTGCTTATTTTTGCTTTTGGAAATTCTTGCAATGCGGTCGCGGATTAAGTCAAACGTTTCATGCTTATCCGCAGGCTTATGCTTGAAATTCTGAGAGATCAGTTTTTCGTCCGCCATGGCTGCCAGGGAAAACTCCGCTCCATGGCAGTTCAGGCAGACAGGCAACATTTTTTCATTGGGGCGGAGATTGTGGTTCTGGTTATGATTGACCACAACCTGTTCTCCGTGGGTTTCCCGCGGCAAGTGACAGCTGGCACAGCTAACTCCGTTTTCTGGATCTGCTTGCCAGGTATTGAAGTGCGGCGATTCCTTGTAGGCCAAGCTGTGTTCATCGCTGTGGCAGCTGAGACAGGATTCCACAGCAGCGAACTGCAAGTCGACATCGTGCGGGCCGTGACAACTGGTGCAACTGAGTTCCCCGGAAGCGTCAGACTGCATGGGTATCCAGGCCTGGTGTGGCGTCATGGCACCAACTTGTTGAACAAATTCCTGTGGCAACTTGGATGAGAGGCGCATTCCGTGTTTACCTTGGGTAAAAGATTCCCGTTGCTCGTTGTGGCAGCTTGCACACTGTTCCACAACCTCAGCACTAGTAAATTGCATCTGTCCATTGGCGTGGCAGCTGCTGCAGTTCACGTCCACTTGAGCATGGGGGCTTTGCACCCAAGTCTCAGCGATTCCTGCAGCTGCAGTTTCTTCCTGTATATCCGCCTGCTGCACCTGTAGGGGCTGGGCATCGGGATGTTCCTGTAGCCAGGATTGCATGGCGGTACGAGCCGGAAGCTTTGCCTCCTCGAGCAGATCGGGTTGTCCGACATGGGCGATTAAGAAATCTTCATAAAGGGTGCCGTTATCGTGGTAGTTGTGGCAGCCGGCACTGGCACAGGTCTCGAAGCCCATACCTTCATGGCTACTGCGCTCTTCGGCAATTTCGCTGTGGCAATGAAAGCAGAAATCCCCGGCCAGGCTGACACCCATTTCGCGAGTAATTTGCTGTTTGTGTTCTGTGTGGCAGCTGATGCACTGACGCGCATCCAGGGTTTCCAGCAATTGGGCGTTACGAGGGTCGAGAAATTTTTTGCGTGGATGGGAGTCATCGGCCAGCTCTAATTCTTCTGCGTGGCAGCTTAGGCAAGATTGCTGAATAGATTCTTCCCCTGAAAACCCATCGGTATGACAAGAAGTACAAGCGAGCTCTATCTGATGATGGCCATGTGTGGGCTCGCCAGTTATAAATAAAGACTTGTCATCTGCCGTTAGGTTATAGGAAGCGTAGGCACCTACAGCCAGGGTCAACAGTAGTCCGTAATGCCAAAATTTAAATTGATAAGATTTCATTTAGAAGTAATAAACCGCAAGAATGTGATAGGCGAGGAGTACCGGCAGTGCCCAAAGTAAGGCGTAGTGAACGCGTGACCACCACTTGCGATGTTCGCGTAGTCTGAGATCGGTCCAGTGATGGTTGCGGGCCATAAAAACACCAACAAGGGAGCCTGTAGCGGTAACCCCAAGGAAGACCAGCATGAGTGCGAGGTTGAGGTTTTGCCCCATACGGAAGCCTGTGTGCACAGCGAGTGCGACCACGGCAACTACCCCAGTAAGGCTGTGGGCGTAGCGCCAGTGATCCACATGGCCGAAAGATAGTTTTTTCCAGCGCTTTCGCACACTGAGTGCAGCGGTAAAAAAACACAGCGCGAGAATCGTGTAGCCGGTTACCTGTTTCCAGAAGTTGTCGTACCAGAGTTTTTCCCAGAATTGGCCGGCCTGTACCGTGTCGGATATTGGCGGGGGTGGCATCAGGAATGACAAGGTAATTAAAAGTAACGATATGATCGAAGTGATTAATATACCCTTGGCGTGGCGCATAACCAGATTAGGCGCAGGGGTATCGAGTAGCTCGGCCATTAAGGGGCGACAGCTGCCGCAGACAGATCCGGCGGTGGTTGCCTGCTGCAGTTCGTTTAACGTGCGCTTGCCTTCGGAAATAGCCTTGCATAATTCCCCTTTGCTGACGGAATTACACTGGCACACCAGGTAGCTGTCGGGAAAACTCTTGATACTGTTTGACGCCTGCTGGCCAAATAGACGGCCCTCGTCTGCAAACTGCTTAAGCGCTTGAGCACTGACTTTTTCCTCCTGAGCCACCGCTTGGCGCAAGCTGTTGGCCTCATCCCAGCTGCCAATATAAATAGCACCGAGAATGCGCCCATTTTGAACAAATAGCCGGCGATAAATACCCTTGAACCGATTACGGAAAACGTGGCTCTGTAAATTTTCCTGCTGGTGAAGGTTATCGGAGGCAACGTCTCCCATAATAGCGCAAGGAATATGGGCGATTTTGAGTTGGATATCTGTGTAACTGCCGGAGTAGGGGCGCTCTAAAATCTCTCCGCCATGTTCGCGGCGAATATGTGAACAACAGCTTTCCGCCTGTTCATAACCGGGGCGAACCAGCTGATAAACCTTTTGATCAAACTCGGCACATTCACCAATTGCGTAAACATTCGGATCGGAAGTTTGCATCCATTCGTTAACTACAACCCCTCTATCGATTTTTAGTCCGGCTTTTTTGGCAAGGGAGACTTCCGGCTGAATACCAGTGCAAAGAACAATGGCATCGACGCTGAGGCTTTCGCCGTCCTCAAAGTGTAAATGGGATTTTTCTTCCTGCTGCTCAATTGACTTAAGAATTGAGCCCGTTTTCAGCTGCACACCAAGGGCGGCAAGAGAGGATTTTAAAAACTCTTCGCCTTCCTCGCCTAAAAGGCCACTTAGTAATTTTCCGCGGGATTGAAGCGTGACAGTATTTTTCGGTGTTTTTAGAGCCGTTGCCGCTTCCAGCCCCAGGGCGCCGGCGCCGATCACACAAATATCGGCGTGCCGCTCCCGCAGGGCGATTAGATCATTGGTATTGCGCAGGCTGCGAAAGGGGTAAACGCTGGGTAAGCCTGCACCGGGTATTATGGGAATTTTGGGGTTGGAGCCGGTGGCTAGAATCAGCTTGGTGTAGGGCTGAATATTACCGGCAGCATCTGTTACCGTTTTTTTGACACGGTCTATAGAGACGATTTTACGGTCGATATATTCTGCGAGACGGTGGTCAGTTTTACCTAGGATGGGATTATCCAGTTCCTCCCGTTCCACATGGCGAGAGAGGTACTGAGATAATTTTACACGATTATAAGGTGATTCTGTTTCCGCTCCATAGATAACAATTTGCGCTTCGTCACAGAATTCAAGCAGCTTTTGTGCGCAGCGAACCCCGACCGGTCCAGTGCCTACAATTACATAAATCGGATAGCTGCTGTCGCTGGTGCGGGCGCCATCTGGTGAATATTGACGAGCAGCTGAACTTTCTAGTTCAGTCATATTTCCCCCGAATCCCCCGGCTTTTACTACTGGCCTTTTGTCCTTCTTGTTTTAAGCCACAAAGCTTTCAGAACTTCCTAGGCCAATATTCCACCGTTATGAGTTTTTTTAAATTCTAATTTCTATATGTTTAAACAAAATTAAATAAACGTCTAGTGTTGAATAGAAATCGCGAGAGAGAATAGGAAGGTATGGGAGGTCAGGCTGGAAAGTTTTTTTAAGTTGTTGTTATCATTCGCTTTTTTTGATGCTGGCTTTAGCAAAAAAAGTAGCTGGCCTGATCGTGGCTACCACTTTTTATTTGCTGAGGAAATATTTTCGATCAGGCCCTCACTGTCAATACCTATTAGGTGGGTAAGTTTGGTTATCCCTGGGGTGTAGCTTTAAATAAGCTAAAAAATATGCGCCCCACTCTTATGGGCTAGATACGCTTATCCGAAATAATTCCAAAATAATTTTCACTTACCTGTCGGGTATGCGTCTAACGCTTTTGGGTTGGTAAGCGGTTTTTAGAAAAATATTTTGAGTCAGCGAGAGGGGGCCTGGGCCAGGCTTCTAAAGGGAAAAGGTTTGCGCCCCGTCCTTGTGGGTCGCAGACATCCATTCAAAGTATTTTTTAATAAGTTGTTACTCACTCATTGGCTTGCGCCGAATTCCTGTAGATGTTGAGTAACGAACTGGACCTCTCTAGTCCGAAAATACTTAGGAGGGCTGATAGAGAACGTAAAGTTCTTTTTCCTCCAGTGCGGTGCGGCGAGTGAGTGCTTCACCTATCTTTTGGTAATCCATTTTAAAGTCGCGAACCATTTCCGGGGTGAAGGCTTCATGATTGTAGCGTTTGCAGAATTGCACCACGGCATTGGCGATTTCATTCATATCAGTGCGGAAATCTTTTACAACCTGCAGTGTGTGTGCATCGCCGGCGAGGGCCTGCTCCAGATAGACGTAGAAGCGAACATTTTCCTTTATCAGGTGTGCCTGGAAGCCGGACTTAAATTGAGTGAGTAGTTGTGACAGTTGGCGATAGTTTTGCTTTTCAAAGCCTTCGGACCACATACGCTGGAAAATGCCAATTAAGTGGCGATGATCGTCCTCCAGGGCTTTGATCAGAGTTGGGTCGTAAGAAATTGTGCGGCTGCCTTTAGCGCTGGCATAGTTGCTGCGGGTATATTTTTCTTCCAGGTCGACGCTGTCGGAGGACTTGCTACCTCTGAACATGCCGGAGATAAAGCTAAGCATATGCTGTGCCCTTAATAGGTTTAATTTTGTGTGTTGTATGGGTAAGGGAAACCGCGGGCGGGTAGTCGCTGAGGTGCGGTAACTACACAGCAAATTCACCCGGTCCGAGAGGCGCGGATTTTACATTGCATGACAGGTGTTTTTCTGTGTGGCGGGAGTTGCATCAGGGTGAGAATTTTAATATTGAGAACCTCGTCACAATTAATGAGGGTCTAGGTTGTTGCGTTATTTGAATTTTGTTGAATATTTTTAAATTCCAGGTGGTTATTTCAGGAAATAAAAAACCCGGCATTGCCGGGTTTTTTATTTTGAGCTTTATTAGCGCTGTTCCAGTGGAGCATAATCGCGCTGGGCATAGCCGGTGTAAAGCTGGCGAGGGCGACCAATTTTGTACGGGTTAGAAATCATTTCGTTCCAGTGTGCGATCCAGCCTGAAGTGCGGCCGGTGGCAAAAATTACGGTGAACATATCGGTGGGGATGCCGATAGCCTTCATGATAATACCGGAGTAGAAGTCGACGTTCGGGTAGAGCTTCTTCTCAACGAAGTAATCGTCCTCAAGGGCGATTTTTTCCAGCTTCTTGGCGATCTTCAGCAGTGGATCGTTCTCGGCACCCATGGCTCCCAGAACTTCATCGCAGATGCCCTGCATTACGCGGGAGCGAGGATCGAAGTTCTTGTAGACGCGGTGACCAAAGCCCATTAAGCGGAAGGGGTCATTCTTGTCTTTGGCGCGCTTCACGAATTCGTCGATACGGCTCTCATCGCCGATTTCCTGCAGCATGTTCAGTACTGCCTCGTTGGCGCCGCCGTGAGCGGGTCCCCATAAAGTGGCGATACCGGAGGAGATGCAGGCGAAGGGGTTGGCGCCAGAGGAGCCCGCCAGGCGCACGGTAGAGGTGGAGGCGTTTTGCTCATGGTCAGCGTGTAACAGGAAGATGATGTCCATTGCCTTGGCGACAACCGGATCAATCTTGCTGGGCTCGCAGGGATTGCCAAACATCATGTGCAGGAAGTTCTCGGAATAGCTGCGGCTATTGTCCGGGTACATGAAGGGCATGCCTTGGGAGTGCTTGTAGCACATGGCTGCCAAGGTTGGCATCTTGGCAATCAGGCGGTGCGCGGAAATCTCGCGGTGCTCTGGATTGGTGATATCCAGGGAGTCGTGATAGAAGGAGGCGAGGGCACCCACTACGCCACACATCATCGCCATCGGGTGGGCATCGTAACGGAAGCCTTTAAAGAAACTCACCAGGGATTCGTGAACCATGGTGTGAGACATAATAGTGTCTACATACTTCTTCTTTTCTTCTGCATTGGGCAGTTCGCCATTCATCAGCAGGTAGCAGGTTTCCAGATAGTCGGATTTTTCTGCTAATTGCTCGATGGGGTAGCCCCGGTGCAATAATTGGCCTTTGCCACCATCAATAAAAGTGATCTTGGAATCACATGAGGCGGTAGATACGAAGCCCGGGTCGTAGGTGAAAAAGCCTTTGCTGGTCAGGCCGCCGACATCAATCACATCGGGGCCGAGGGTGCCGGAGCGAACGGGCATCTCAAGAGCGCCGTCGATACCATCGACTGTGAGGTGCGCTTTTTTATCGGACATTGCGGACTCCTAAAAACTGTTCTTATGGCGGCCTTTTCCTAGTGTTTTCGGGTGCTGGCGGCCTTTTGAGCGGGGCCAAACTTAAGTGCCGCGCCGCAAATTGTCAAACCCAAAGGGGTGGACGGCCAGTCGGCCGGCAACAGGATATTCGGCGACAGCGTGGGCTGGTAGAGCTTTTGCCTGGTCGTGGGCGCAAAAATCTGCGGAAATCCCGTTGGGCTAATTCCTGTGCCTGCGAGGTGCGCTGAGGTGGCGTATTCCTAGGCGTTCGTTGTGTTTTGACTATCGAATGCCTATAATCCGCGCGGCTTGCGCCATGGTACGGCTACTTTGTACAAGGCTTCATCAGGTCGAGTGCAAAGTGATCAGCAAGCAGCTCGTCCCTCCCAATTTGAAAAGCTAACGGGCGCCCGGTCGTTCAGGGCAACAAGGTGTTTTTCCTGTGAACAAAAACAGACCTGTCAATTTAGACATTTCCACTATAAAGCTTCCCGCTGCCGCTTTGGTTTCCATTTTGCACCGTGTATCCGGTGTGGTGCTCTTCGCCGTTGTGGCGTTGCTGCTCTGCATGCTCGATGCCAGCCTGGAATCCGAACAGGGCTTCGCCGATATGGCGGCAGCATTTAACAGTATTCCAGCCAAGCTCATCCTGTGGGCCTCCCTGGCAGCTCTTATTTACCATTTGCTGGCCGGTGTTCGCCACCTGTTTATGGATATGGGTATGGGTGAGAGCCTCGAAGGTGGTCGCCGCAGTGCAATTGCCGTGCTGGTGGTGAGTGTAATCCTTATTCTTTTAGTGGGAGTATGGTTGTGGTAAGAACAGTAACTAGCTTCGGCCGTAGCGGCACATTCGACTGGCTCTACCAGCGCGTTACCGCAGTAATACTGCTCGCTTACGTCCTCTTTATAGTGGGCTTTATCTTTTTCACCAAAGACTTCGGCTACCAGGCCTGGTCTGAATTGTTCGCCCAGCGCTGGATGCGTGTATTCAGCTTGGTTGCCTTGCTGTCCACCGTGATTCACGCCTGGATCGGCCTCTGGTCTGTGGTTACCGACTACATCACCAACCGGGTGATGGGCGGTAAGGCCACTGTTCTGCGCCTATTCGTAGAAGTGATTCTGGCTGCGGTTGCCGTGCTTTACACGGTGTGGGGCATTGAAATTCTTTGGGGTGTATAAGCAATGGCGAACATGCGAACTATTTCTTTTGACGGGATTGTGATTGGTGGCGGCGGTGCTGGTATGCGCGCGGCTCTGCAGATGGCCCAGTCCGGCTATAAAACTGCGGTAATTACCAAGGTATTCCCAACCCGTTCTCACACGGTATCCGCCCAGGGTGGTATTACCTGTGCGATTGCCAGCTCTGACCCCAATGATGATTGGCGCTGGCACATGTATGACACCGTTAAAGGCTCCGACTATATCGGAGACCAGGAAGCGATTGAATACATGTGTTCTGTAGGCCCCGAAGCGGTATTTGAGCTGGAGCACATGGGCCTGCCTTTCTCCCGAACTGAGGAAGGCCGTATTTATCAGCGCCCATTCGGCGGTCAGTCCAAAGATTTCGGCCGCGGTGGCCAGGCAGCCCGTACCTGTGCTGCCGCCGACCGTACTGGCCACGCACTCCTGCACACGCTGTACCAGAATAATGTTAAGCACCAAACCGAGTTTCTGAACGAGTGGTTTGCGATTGACCTGGTGAAGAACCAGGACGGTGCCGTGGTGGGTGTGATCGCCATGTGCATAGAAGATGGCGAAGTGGTGTTTATTAAGTCCAAGGCGACCGTATTCGCTACCGGTGGTGCCGGCCGTATCTTCGCCTCCACCACTAACGCACACATCAACACCGGCGACGGTGTCGGTATGGCCCTGCGCGCAGGTATGCCTGTACAGGACATCGAGATGTGGCAGTTCCACCCGACTGGTATTTACGGTGCCGGTGTACTCGTGACCGAAGGTTGTCGTGGTGAGGGTGGCTACCTGATCAACAAAGACGGCGAGCGTTTTATGGAGCGTTACGCGCCCAACGCTAAGGACCTCGCTTCTCGCGATGTTGTAGCCCGCTCCATGGTACTTGAGATTCTCGATGGTCGCGGCTGTGGCCCCGAGGGCGATCACGTGTTCCTGAAGCTTGATCACTTGGGCGAAGACTTGCTCAACAGCCGTCTGCCCGGTATCTGTGAGTTGTCCAAGACCTTTGCCCATGTCGACCCAGTTAAGGCGCCGATTCCGGTTGTTCCCACCTGTCACTACATGATGGGCGGTATTCCGACCAACGTTCACGGCCAGGCCTTGACCCAGGACGCTGCGGGCAACGACCAGATCATCGATGGCTTCTACGCCTGTGGTGAGGTTGCCTGTGTATCTGTACACGGCGCTAACCGCCTGGGTGGTAACTCGCTGCTGGACCTGGTGGTATTCGGCCGTGCATCCGGCCTGTTTATCGAGAAGGCGCTGCGTGAAGGTATCGAGCACCGCGAAGCTTCCGAGTCCGATCTGGAAGCGGCGATGGCGCGTCTGAACCGTCTGGAAACCAACGAAACCGGTGAGAAAGCTGCGGACCTGCGCAAAGAATTGCAAGGTGTAATGCAGAATCACTTCGGCGTATTCCGCCGCGGCGACTACATGGCGGAAGGTGTGAAGAAGCTGGCTGACCTGCGTGAGCGTATTGAGAATGTACGCCTGGACGACAGAAGCCGTGCCTTTAACACTGCCCGTGTCGAAGCCCTGGAGCTGCAGAACCTGCTGGAAGTTGCCGAGGCCACCGCGATTGCCGCTGAGACCCGCACTGAGAGCCGCGGTGCCCATGCCCGCGAAGACTTCCAGGAGCGCGATGATGAAAACTGGCTGTGTCATTCCATGTACTTCCCAACTGAGAAGCGTGTGGGCAAGCGTGCGGTAAACTTCGCACCGACCACCATGGAAGCCTTTGAACCGAAAGCTCGGACCTACTGATTCGGGAGCGGAATAGAGTATGTTGAAAGTAAGCATTTACCGTTACAACCCGGAAACTGATAAAGCGCCTTACATGCAGGACTACCAGCTCGACACCCAGGGCAAGGACCTGATGGTGTTGGACGTGTTGGAGTTGCTCAAGGCTCAGGATCCGACCCTGTCCTTCCGCCGCTCCTGCCGCGAAGGTGTGTGTGGTTCCGACGGTATGAATATTTCCGGCCGCAATGGCCTGGCGTGCACTACGCCACTGTCTGAAGCTGCCCCCAAGGGTAAACTGATTCTGCGTCCGCTGCCGGGCCTGCCTGTGATTCGCGACCTGGTTGTGGATATGGAACAGTTCTACGAGCAGTACAAAAAGATTGAGCCGTATCTGCAGAATGACACTCCGGCACCGGCGATTGAGCGCCTGCAGTCCCCAGAGGATCGCGAAAAGCTCGACGGTCTGTACGAGTGTATCCTGTGTGCCTGCTGCTCCACCGCCTGTCCGTCCTTCTGGTGGAACCCGGACAAGTTTATCGGTCCGGCCGGCCTGCTACAGGCTTACCGCTTCCTGGCGGATAGCCGCGACCTGGCCACTGACGAGCGTCTATCCAACCTGGACGACCCCTTCAGTGTGTTCCGTTGTCACGGTATTCAGAACTGTGTCAACGTATGTCCTAAGGGTTTGAATCCGACTCGCGCCATTGGCCATATTCGCAATATGCTGCTGACGCGTGCTGTATAGGGATTAATGAAGGCTGCAAAGCAGTCTTCAGGGCTCACCTTGGGTGGGCCCGGTGCCAGGTAGGGCGCTTATCTAATACAAAAGCCGGCTCCGGTCGGTATTAAATTAAAAAGGGGAGGTGGCTTTGTGCGCCTCCCCTTTTGTGAGTGAAGGAAAGCGCAGTGGCTGTAGCGATGAGAGCCCACTGCAATCGAGGTAGGCATCAAAATGCACGAAAGTACCATGGAGCAGCTGTGGCGTAGCTCCCATATCTCCGGGGGCAATGCTGCCTATGTGGAGGAGCTTTACGAGACCTATCTGCACGACCCCAACGGTGTACCGGAGGAGTGGCGCAATTACTTCGACAGCCTCCCCCGCGTTGAGGGTAGCAGCGATGTCTCTCACGCCGCAGTGCGCCAGCACTTCGAGCTGCTCAGCAAACACCGCGCGCGCCCAGTAGCGGCGCCCGGTTCCGGCTCCGTCAATATCGAACACGAGCGTAAGCAGATTAAAGTTCTGCAGCTGATCGATTCCTATCGCCATCGCGGCCATAAGAAAGCGACCCTGGACCCGCTCGGCCTGATGGCCCGCGAGCAGGTGCCCGATTTACAGTTGAGCTACCACGGCCTGACTGAGGGTGATTTCGATACTACCTTCAATACCGGTAGCCTGTTCCTAGGCAAAGAAGAGGCGACCCTGCGTGAAATCGTAGAGGGGCTGGAGCGCACCTACTGTGGCAATCTGGGTGCAGAGATCATGCATCTCTCCAATTTGGAAGAGCAGCAGTGGTTTCAGCAGCGCCTGGAGCGCAGCCAGTCCAAGGCCAATTTCGGCACCGATATCCAGATTGAAATCCTGCAGCGCCTGTCAGCAGCAGAGGGCCTGGAGCGCCATCTGGATTCCAAATACCCGGGTACCAAGCGCTTTGGTGTCGAGGGTGGCGAGAGTCTGATCCCGATGATGGACGCACTGATCCGCCGCTCCGGTACCTACGGGGTGAAGGAAATCGTGATTGGTATGGCCCACCGTGGCCGTCTGAATACCCTGGTGAATATCCTCGGTAAAAACCCATCGGACCTGTTCGAAGAGTTCGAGGGCAAGAAAACTCTGGATACCTCTGGCGACGTGAAGTACCACCAGGGCTTCTCCTCCAACGTAATGACTCCCGGTGGTGAAGTACACCTGGCGCTGGCCTTTAACCCGTCACACCTGGAAATCAGTGCGCCTGTGGTGGTTGGTTCTGTACGCGCTCGCCAGGACCGTCGTAAAGACGGGACTGGTGAGAAAGTAATGCCGATTAACATCCACGGCGACGCGGCTTTTGCCGGTCAGGGTGTGGTGCAGGAAACCCTGCAGATGTCTCAGACACGCGGTTACTACACCGGTGGTACTGTGCACATCGTACTGAACAACCAGGTGGGCTTTACCACCAGCAAGCGCGAAGACGCTCGCTCCACTGAGTACTCTACCGATCCGGCCAAGATGATCGATGCGCCGGTGCTGCACGTAAACGGCGACGACCCGGAAATGGTCGTATTGGCCGCGCTATTGGCGGTGGACTACCGCTACGAATTTAAGAAAGACATCGTTATCGATTTGGTTTGTTACCGTCGTCGCGGTCATAACGAGACTGATGATCCCTCTGGTACCCAGCCGCTGATGTACCAGACTATCCGCAAGCATAAAACTACCCGTACCCTCTACTCCGAGAAGCTGGTAGGTGAGGGCATTCTCGATAAGGCTGCTGCGGATAAACTGGCCAACGACTACCGCGATAAACTCGATGCGGGTGAGGACGTGGCCACCGGCTTGGTGAAGCAGCCGGACTCCTCCATGTTTGTAGATTGGAGCCCCTACCTGGGCCACGACTGGCAAGTAGCTGCAGATACTGGCTATGCGCTGCCGAAGTTGCAGGATGTGGCCAACCGTATGACCGCTGTGCCCGATGGCATTGTGATGCAGCGCCAGGTCTCCAAGATTTACGATGACCGCCGCAAGATGGCCGGTGGCGCACTGCCCTTGAATTGGGGCATGGCGGAAACACTGGCTTATGGCACTTTGCTGGAAGAGGGCTTTATGGTCCGCTTTACCGGTGAGGATGTGGGTCGCGGAACTTTCTCCCACCGTCACGCGGTGATTCACAGCCAGAAAGATGGCCAGAGCTATGTGCCTTTGCAGCATATGTTCGAAGACCAGCCGCCTTTCTACATCTACGACTCGCTGCTGTCTGAAGAGGCGGTGTTGGCGTTTGAATACGGCTACGCCACCACTACACCAAAATCCCTGGTGGTTTGGGAGGCTCAGTTTGGTGATTTCGCCAACGGTGCCCAGGTAGTAATCGACCAGTTCATCACTTCCGGTGAGCACAAGTGGGGCCGTATGTGCGGCCTGGTAATGCTGCTGCCGCACGGATACGAAGGCCAGGGTCCGGAGCATTCCTCTGCACGTCTAGAGCGCTTTATGCAGCTGTGTGCCGAGCACAATATCCAGGTGTGTAATGCCACTACTCCGGCACAGATCTTCCACCTGCTGCGTCGTCAGGCGGTGCGCCCGATGCGTCGTCCGCTGGTGATTATGAGCCCGAAATGGATTTTGCGTCACAAGCTGGCCACCTCCAGCCTGGAAGAGCTGGCCGAAGGCCGCTTCCATAACGTGATCCAGGACCAGGGCGTAGACCCAGAAAAAGTGAAACGCTTGGTGCTGTGCTCCGGCAAGGTTTACTACCACCTGCTGGAAGCCCGTATGGAGCGTGAGCAGGAAGATGTTGCGTTCGTACGAATCGAACAGCTGTACCCATTCCCAGACGAAGAGTTTGTGGAAGCGGTATCCGCATTCAAGAAGATCAAGAGTGTTGCCTGGTGTCAGGAAGAGCCCATGAACCAGGGCGCCTGGTACTCCAGCCAGCACCACTTGCGTCGTCTACTGTCGGAAACCCATCCGAAGCTGGATCTGGAATACGTGGGCCGCGCCCCATCCGCAGCACCTGCGGCAGGCTATATGTCCACGCACCTTGAAGAACAGAATAAGTTCATCAACGAGGCGCTGACCGTCAAGTAACCGGCGGCAGTAATAAGTGAAGAGTCAATCTCAGGAAACAGAAAAAATGACGATCGAGATTAAAGCGCCAACTTTCCCTGAATCTGTTCAGGACGGAACTGTCGCCACCTGGCATAAACAACCCGGTGAAGCTGTGTCCCGCGATGAACTGATCGTGGACATCGAGACCGATAAAGTTGTGCTGGAAGTTGTTGCACCTGCCGATGGTGCCCTGACTGAAATCATCAAGGGTGAGGGCGATACCGTCCTCTCCAATGAAGTGATTGCCAAGTTTGAAGCGGGCGCTGGCGCGGCCGCTGCCCCGGCGGCAGAAAAAGCAGAAGCTCCGGCTGCCGAAGCGGCTGCCCCCGCTGCTGGCGACAAAATTGCCATGCCATCCGCTAAGAAAATGGCTGCTGAGAAGGGTGTCGATCTGGCGGGTGTTGAAGGCACTGGCAAGGGTGGCCGTGTTCTCAAAGAAGACGTAATGAAAGCTGGCACTGCGCCTGCCGCTGCTGCTCCCGCCGCTGCTGCTGAAGTGGCTGTTGCTCCGGGCGAGCGCGTGGAGAAGCGTGTTCCTATGACCCGCATGCGCAAGCGTATTGCTGAACGCCTGCTGGATGCCTCCCAGTCCACCGCCATGCTCACCACCTTTAACGAGGTGAACATGAAGCCGGTCATGGACTTGCGCAAGAACTACAAAGACCTGTTCGAAAAAACCCACAACGGCACTCGCCTGGGCTTTATGGGTTTCTTCGTGAAAGCTGCGGTAGAAGCGTTGAAGCGCTACACCGCGGTGAACGCGTCTATCGATGGTAACGATATCGTTTACCACGGTTACCAGGATATCGGTGTAGCGGTTTCCTCTCCGAAAGGCCTGGTTGTACCGATTCTGCGCAATGCGGAAAACATGGGCCTGGCGGATATGGAAAACAATATCCGCGATCTGGGTGTTCGCGCCCGCGATGGTAAATTGTCTATCGAAGAGATGACCGGCGGTACCTTCACCATTACCAACGGTGGTGTATTCGGCTCCCTGCTGTCCACTCCGATCCTGAACCCGCCGCAAACCGCAATTCTGGGTATGCACAAAATCCAGGAGCGCCCGATGGCGGTAAATGGCAAGGTGGAAATCCTGCCGATGATGTACCTGGCGCTGTCCTATGACCACCGTCTGATCGACGGTAAAGAAGCGGTTGGCTTCCTGGTAGCGATCAAGGAAATGATCGAAGATCCAGCGCGTATCTTGCTCGAAGTTTAAAAAATAAGTTCTGGGGCCTGCGGGCCCCTCGATCACACTGCATTAGAAATATCTGGAACTGATCATGTCGGAAAAATTTGACGTAATCGTAATCGGCTCTGGTCCTGGTGGTTATGTCGCTGCCATCCGTGCCGCTCAGCTGGGCCTGAAGACTGCTTGTATTGAAAAGTGGAAAAACAAGGAAGGTAAATACGTTAACGGCGGTACCTGCCTGAACGTAGGTTGTATTCCCTCCAAGGCACTGCTAGACAGCTCCTGGAAGTACCACGAGGCCAAAGACGCTCTCGACGTGCACGGCATTGAAGTCGGCAAGGTCAAGATGGATGTGAGCAAGATGATCGAGCGCAAGGGCGAGATCGTTAAGAAGCTGACCGGCGGCGTAGCTGGCCTGTTCACCGCCAATAAAGTGACCTCCATTTTCGGTACCGGTAAACTGCTGGCCAACAAGAAAGTGGAAGTCACTGACGACGAAGGCAACAGCACTGTCTACGAAGCCGAAAATGTCATTCTGGCTTCCGGTTCTGTACCGGTAAATATTCCACCTGCTCCGGTAGACAACAAAATTATTGTCGATTCCACCGGTGCTCTGGAGTTCTCTGAAACGCCCAAACGTTTGGGCGTTATCGGTGCCGGCGTTATCGGCTTGGAGCTCGGTTCAGTATGGAACCGCCTGGGCTCTGAAGTGGTTGTTCTGGAAGCGATGGATAAGTTCCTGGCGATCATGGACCAACAGGTTGCCAAAGAATCCCAGAAGATCTTCAAGAAGCAGGGCCTGGATATCCGCCTCGCTTGCCGCGTAACCGGCTCTGAAGTGAAGGGCGAGGAAGTGGTTGTTACTTACCAGGACAAAGATGGTAAAGAGCACCAGGAAACTTTCGACAAGCTGATCGTCTGCGTTGGCCGTCGTCCTTACACTGAAGGCCTGTTGTCTGAAGATGCCGGCGTGAAGATGGACGAGCGTGGATTTATCTACGTTAACGACCTGTGCATGACTTCTGCACCGGGCGTATGGGCGATCGGTGACGTGGTACGCGGTCCGATGCTGGCGCACAAGGCTTCTGAAGAAGGTGTTGTAGTCGCTGAGCGCATCGCCGGCCAGAAGCCAATGATGAACTACGACGTGATCCCCAACGTTATTTACACTCACCCGGAAATCGCTGCGGTTGGTCGCACCGAAGAGCAGGTGAAGGCCGATGGCGAGCCCTACAACGTAGGTAGCTTCCCGTTTGCCATCAACGGTCGCGCTATGGCTGCCAACGATACCCAGGGCTTTGTGAAAATCATCGCTCACGCGGAAACTGACCGTGTACTGGGTGCCCACATCGTTGGCCCGTCTGCTGCCGATCTGGTTCAGCAAGTGGCGATCGCGATGGAGTTCGGCTCCAGCGCCGAAGATATCGGTATGACCGTATTCGCACACCCGACTCTGTCTGAGACCGTGAAAGAAGCGGCACTGGGCGTGAACGGTCATGCGATTCACACCGTAAATCGCAAGAAGCGCAAGTAAGAAGTTTTTTCGATGTCGGGGCACTAATTATTGATTAATTAGCGCCCCGGTTTCATTTGCGGAATTCAAAATTTGCAACGACGGAAATTTTGAGTTTTGTCTTTCAGGTGCAGAGAGATCTGCAATTAATAAACACATTTCACATGTGAATTGGTATTGACTATGAACTTGCATGAGTATCAGGGCAAACAACTGTTTGCGGCATACGGATTGCCGGTTTCCAAAGGCATTGCAGCGGAAACCCCGGCAGCGGCAGTAGCAGCGGCTGACGAAATTGGCGGTGATAAGTGGGTAGTAAAGGCCCAGGTACACGCTGGTGGCCGCGGTAAGGCTGGCGGAGTAAAGCTGGTAGATTCCAAGGCAGAAATTGAAGAGTTTGCCAAGAAGTGGCTGGGCGAGCGCCTGGTAACTTATCAAACAGACGAAAATGGCCAGCCTGTTTCCCGTATCCTGGTTGAAAGCTGCACCGACATTGACCAAGAACTGTATCTTGGCGCCGTTGTTGACCGCTCCACCCGTCGTATCGTTTTCATGGCTTCCACCGAAGGCGGCGTTGAGATCGAGAAAGTAGCGGAAGAGACTCCGGAAAAAATCCTGAAAGCCACCATCGACCCGCTGGTCGGCGCTCAGCCTTACCAAGCGCGCGAGCTGGCTTTCAAACTGGGCCTGAACCCGACTCAGGTGAAGCAGTTCACCAAGATCTTCCTCGGCCTGGCGAAAATGTTCGAAGAAAAAGATCTGGCCCTGCTCGAGATCAACCCGCTGGTAATTACTACCGAAGGCAACCTGCACTGCCTGGACGCCAAAGTGGTAATCGACAGCAACGCGCTGTACCGCCACGCGGACCTGCGCGAAATGCACGATCCTTCCCAGGAAGATTCCCGTGAAGCGCACGCTGCCAAGTTCGATCTGAACTACGTAGCCCTCGATGGCAACATCGGCTGCATGGTAAACGGTGCTGGTCTGGCCATGGGTACCATGGACATCGTCAACCTGCACGGCGGCAAGCCAGCTAACTTCCTAGATGTTGGCGGCGGCGCGACCAAAGAGCGCGTTGTTGAAGCGTTCAAGATCATCCTGTCTGACGAGAACGTAAAAGCCGTACTGATCAATATCTTCGGTGGTATCGTTCGCTGTGACATGATCGCCGAAGGCGTTGTGGGCGCAGTAAAAGAAGTTGGCGTTAAAGTACCGGTTGTTGTACGCCTGGAAGGTAACAACGCAGACCTGGGCGCCAAGGTTCTGAGCGACAGTGGCCTGAACATTATCGCAGCGACCAGTCTGACCGATGCGGCTCAGCAAGTGGTTAAAGCTGCGGAGGGTAAATAATCATGTCAGTATTGATTAACAAAGACACTAAAGTAATCTGCCAGGGCTTCACCGGCTCCCAGGGTACTTTCCACTCCGAGCAAGCGATTGCTTACGGCACCAAGATGGTTGGTGGTGTAACTCCGGGTAAAGGCGGCCAGACTCACCTGGGCCTGCCAGTATTCGATACCGTTAAAGAAGCGGTAGAGAAGACCGGCGCTGAAGCTTCCGTAATCTACGTACCTGCGCCTTTCTGTAAGGATTCCATCCTGGAAGCGGCCAACGCTGGTATCAAGCTGATTGTTTGTATCACCGAAGGTATCCCGACTCTGGATATGCTCGACGCTAAAGTGAAATGCGACGAGCTGGGCGTGCGTCTGATCGGCCCGAACTGCCCGGGTGTTATCACTCCGGGTGAGTGCAAGATCGGTATTATGCCGGGTCACATCCACAAGCCGGGTAAAGTGGGCATCGTTTCCCGTTCCGGTACCCTGACCTATGAAGCGGTTAAGCAAACTACCGATTACGGCTTCGGCCAGTCCACCTGTGTGGGCATCGGTGGCGACCCCATCCCGGGCTCCAACTTCATCGATATCCTGGAGATGTTCCAGAACGATCCGCAGACCGAAGCGATTGTTATGATCGGTGAGATCGGTGGTACTGCTGAAGAAGAAGCCGCTGCTTACATCAAGGAAAATGTTACTAAGCCTGTAGTTTCCTACATCGCTGGTGTAACTGCTCCTCCCGGCAAGCGTATGGGGCACGCGGGCGCGATCATCTCTGGTGGTAAAGGCACCGCTGACGAGAAGTTCGCTGCTCTGGAAGACGCTGGTGTTAAAACCGTGCGCTCCCTGGCTCAGATCGGCGACGCTCTGAAGGAAGTTACTGGCTGGTAAGTAATTACTAGCTGGCTAGCACAAAAAAAGGCCACCCTTTGGGTGGCCTTTTTTTGTTTATTAAACTCAACCGTCATCCTAATTCCGTGCCAATCTTTCCCTTGGCTTCTTTTGTTGCCAGATTAATTTCGCTGCGCAGCCATTTTAATTTTCACGCTACTCACTATTTCTGTGCATTTTGCCGATATTTTTCTTCTGCCTTGTGGTTTTTTCATATTTTTGTTTTTTTATGCAATTAAATATTGAATGATATTTATTGTTGTTTGAGAAAGTATCTTATTTTTTATTTTTTCTTGGAGTGTTTTAGGGGTTATTTAATTTTTTCTAGGTGTTGTGAATTTGTTGGGGTATAAATTCCTTGTTGGGATTAAATGCGGAGGTTGGCTTTTAAGAGTCCGGTTGTAAGTTAGATAAAGGATTTATTAACCCTCAAAATAATGACCAAATAATTGTGGAGGTTCACAGCATGGGACTATCAATAGATAAAAATATTCGAAATATTTCATATAAGCTGGTCTTTAGTGGTTTTTCTTTGGATAGAAATGAGGATGTTGGCGGAGTCTGGCCTAATGGGATCGTTAAATATTACGTACCGAATAATCTTGATGCTGGCTATGTAACGGCGGTTAAGAAAGCCATGTCCCGCTGGGAGTTGTGTATTTATCGGGCGTTTCAGTTTGCGGCGATTAAATTTTTGCAGGTGGGAGCGGCGGGGCAGGGTGTGATTACTATCCGGGATAATGATAGTAGTGCCACCGTAGGTTATACCAATACAACAAATCAGTATTGCGGTGTTAATTGGAGAGGGAATCGGGCTGCGATTGCCTCGCTTCCACATGAAATTGGTCATACCCTGGGATTGGCCCACGAGCATATGCGTTCAGATGCTCCCATGGCAGTGCAGAGCACACTGGACTCTTTACAAGTGCAAACCCGCACCCAGACAATGGCACGCTTTATGACTCATGGCTCGTCATTCGATGGCCAGTCTATCATGATGTACGATGCTCAAGCCCAAGCGCTGGGGGTCAGGGAAAATACCAGGACAGGCGGTTGTAAAATTACCCCCAACCAGGTAAATAATTCAAGTTGGAATCCCAGCGCGGGTGATTTGAATATGCTTTCCTATTTGTATGATGGCAGGCGTCTGACCTTACCAAGATCTTTTGCGATGCCAATGGTGTAGATCAGTTCGTTGCTGCGAAGGTGACTTAAAAAAGGGAGTCAGCATCTCCCTTTTTTACTTTTTATTTTCTTCTCTAAACGTACCCTCTAAATTTCTAGCTCTTTAGGCTTAAGCGCAAAATTTACTAAAAGATAAATTGCATTTTCTATCTGTGCCGCTGAAGTATTCGGTACTGCTAGGTGCTATACAAACCGTATTTGTGACCGTGTGTGCGACTGCGTTGGTAAAGAATAAAAGCCGTCAGGCTAAGTAGTAATAACTCAGCAATGGGCCCTGCATACCAGATTCCAACTTCACCAACGGCCAGAGGTAGTAGCACTATCAAAGGCAGTAAAAATATATAAGTTTTTGCCAGTCCGAGAATGGCTGCTCGTTTGGCGTCACCAATCGCCTGGAAGAAGGTATTAACCATCATGAGGGGGCCAGCCAAGAAATAAACCAGAGTCATCATTGGCAGGATACGCGCTACTTCTTCAATGATCAGAGGATCGTTAACAAATAGCCCACCTAAAGTGTCTTTAAAAATAATGACAGCTAGTTGAAGCAGCAGGCAGTAGCCGAATGCCGCAGTCAGGGCGATATTGATACTACTATCCATTCGCGACCAGATCTTTGCGCCAGCATTATTTCCAGCCACCGTTTGAAAAGCCTGGCTTAAGCCGAGTAGGGGTAGAAAAATAAAAGTCATAATCCGAGTGGTAATACCGTAGGCGCTAACGGTAGCGTCATAGTTTTCCGCTCCCCATGCCTGTAGGCTGAATATAACTGCCATAGAGGTGAGGGAAACGCCGATATAGCTCAAACTAGCCGGTAAGCCCAAGGACAGAAACTCTCTCCAATATTGTTTCTCATAGGAGAGGCGGATGACCTGTGTATCAATGACTGTTTTTCCGTAATGACGATAGCCGGCCACTATCATCAGGGCGATTGATTGAGCCAATGCTGTTCCATAAGCGGAGCCCGCTACTCCCATTTGAAAATGGGCAATAAAAATATAGTTAAAAACGATATTAAGAAGTATGGAGCTTAAAGAAACTATCGCCATCAACGATAGTTTCCCCTCACAGCGTAATGTGTCGGAGTTTACGGAACCAATAAATAGGGCGGGAGATAGGAAAACAAGAATTGTTAAATAGGTGTAGCCCATATCCGCCAACGGCTGGGAGCCATTGGCTACTAACATCGTCAATTGTTTACCCCCAAGAGTAAACAGCACCATAAGAAGGCCACAAACTAACAGTGCCAAGGTGATTGCCTGAGAGAAAGCCTGTTTTGCCTTATCTGTTTTTCCCGCGCCCAAGAGTCTGGCCTGAACGCTGGAGTAGCCAGCCGATATTAAGGAGGATAGTGCCACTAGCAACATAAACATTGGAAATGTCAGGGTGACAGCTGCCAGTGCGTCAGGGCCTACATACTCCCCGAGGAAATAAGCATCCAGCAGGGTAAAAGAGCCGTTTACCAACATTATAAAAATGATCGGTGCCGCTGTTTTGAAGAAAACCGGTAAAAGTGCACCCTTGAGGAAAATGTTGTCTTGTTGTTCGCTCATATACGATCCCTATTACTTATTTCCACTATGTATCTCTGCAATATCATTAAATTTGGCCAAAACAAAGTGTTTGATTTCTTCTGGCCAGGCTCGGATGGCTTTTTCAAAGCTTACTTTGCTATTTCGATAGAGGGATCGGCTGGCATCTTCGAAGCCTGGGGCGTCACCAACAACCTGCAGCATAAATCTATCGAGTTGATGCTGGCTTGTGGTGATACGCTCTTCGAGTGAAATATCTTTCTGGGCCTGCTCCACCAGCTTGCGCAGGGTTACGGAGGCTCCGCCTGGTTGCTGTCTCAGCCACTCCCAGTGACGGGGTAACAATGTGACTTCCTTGGAAATGACTCCCAACTTTGGGCGCCCTCGCTTTGCACTGGTAGGTGTTGTGCTGGGCTTCAATTTGGTTAGTACCGTCTCAATATCGCCTTGCCAATCGATCTCGATTCTTTGGCAGTTATCGGTTGAAAAAACCATGGGTTCAAGTGGTGTTTCACGGGATTTTACCTGGCGAACGATCGACTCCAGTGTGCCCCGTGCAATCAGTTGTTGTCGCTCAATGGCTATGTACTCTGGCACAACAAAAGTCTCCTATTAATTTATCCGGGCAAAATAATATTACCCGGGTAAATATAGGCGATCAATTTGTCTATGTACAGCAAAGGTCTCTCGCAAAATCTACTGGTATGTGCTGAAGGACTACTATCGGTGGGATTACCGTGAGTATTTCTGGCTCTAGGTGCGTTCTTAGGGAGTATTTTGCACCCTATCTGCCGATATACAGGGTCATTGCTCAATTCTATACTGCGGAAAAACTAACTACTTAGGAGTGAACATGGCTAGAGCACTGGTTGGTGTGATTGGGGGGAGTGGTCTCTATGAAATGCCGGGGCTGACAGATGTGCAAGAGGTTCAAGTGGAGACCCCATTTGGCCCGACATCGGATCCCATTCTTTGTGGCAAGCTGCAGGGTATCCCGGTTGCTTTTCTCTCCCGCCATGGACGTGGTCACAGGCTGATTCCCTCTGAGGTGCCCTACAGGGCAAATATCCATGGGTTGCGCCAGTTGGGTGTGCGCTATCTGCTCTCTCTCTCGGCGGTTGGCTCTCTGCAGGAGAAGGTCAGGCCACTGGATATGTTGATTCCCGATCAGTTTATCGACATGACGCGCAAGCGTGAGAGCACTTTTTTTGGTGGCGGCGCTGTAGCCCATGTCTCTATGGCAGACCCCGTATGTTCCGCAGTGGCAGATTGTCTGGCGCGGGCCTTTTCTTCCACCCAGGCCGAGCAGCCGGTGCAGTTACATCGGGGTGGTAGTTACTTGTGCATTGAGGGGCCACAGTTCTCAACGCGAGCGGAATCCCACTGGTATCGCAGCATGGGGGCGTCGGTCATTGGTATGACCAATATGCCAGAGGCGAAATTGGCGCGAGAGGCGCAGATTGCCTACGCCACACTCGCAATGGCCACCGATTACGACTGTTGGCACCCTCGCGAGCAAGCGGTTACCGCAGAAGTGGCAATCGCCAATCTGCAGCAAAATGCTACGCGTGCCCAGTTGATAGCAGCAGAGGCCATTCGATTATTGGGTATAGAGAAACCTGACTCCATTGCCCATACGGCATTGACCAGTGGATTGGTCACACCTGTGGAAACAATGTCGCAGGGCCAGCTTGCTGTAATAAAACCACTGCTTGAACCGACACAATCAGTGTTGGAAGAAGTGGAGCACTGAGACATATGTATGAAACACTGCCATTACTTGAAATATCCGATTTCCCGGCAATACGCCGCAGTACTATCGAAACCCTGCAGCTCAACATTGGTTATCGCTGTAATCAGTCTTGTGTGCACTGCCATGTAAACGCAGGTCCCAATCGCACGGAAATGATGTCGGATGCAAACCTGGCACTGCTGTTGGAGGTCATTGAGAAGCGCCGTATTCGGAGACTGGATATCACTGGTGGCGCACCGGAATTACATTGGGGGTTTCGCGGTTTGGTCAGTGCTGCACGGGCATTGGGAGTGCAGGTTATTGATCGGTGTAATCTCACAGTTTTGTTCGAGCCAGGCCAGGAAGATACTGCGGAGTTTCTCGCCCGAAATCATGTGGAAGTGGTCGCTTCTCTTCCTTGTTATTCCATGGATAACGTCGATAAACAGCGCGGCAAAGGGGTCTTTGACAAGAGTATTGCCGGTCTGCAAAAGCTCAATGAACTGGGTTATGGCAAGCCAGAAAGTGGTTTGCAGTTAAATTTGGTATACAACCCTCAAGGCCCCTTCTTACCCCCAGAGCAGAGTGTCCTGGAGGCAGACTATCGCAGAGAATTGAGAAGGCAATTTAATATTGAGTTCAATCAATTGTTTGCACTCGCCAATATGCCCATCAAGCGCTTTGGTTCCATGTTGATTTCCAAGGGGCAGTTTAAAGATTATATGACTTTATTACGTGACAGCTATAGCGCTGAAAATCTCGATGGCGTTATGTGTCGCAGCCTGGTGAGTGTTGACTGGCAGGGGAATCTATTCGATTGCGATTTTAATCAGCAGCTAGATATTCCTGTGCCAGGCAGGCCGCACCTGCATGATTTACTCAATGAGGATCTGCAGGGGAGCGCGATTGCAGTGGCAGACCACTGCTATGGCTGTACTGCGGGGCAGGGGAGTAGCTGTGGTGGAGCACTGTAAGAGGAAAGGGTTTTATAGCCATAGGGCAGGAATATTATGAGTAAAAAAATACTGCTGTTGGTGGTTATCGCGGTATTGGTGATTGCTTTTTATGCACTTGATTTACATCACTGGTTGAGTCTAGACAAGTTGCAGGAAGGCGGGGAGCAGTTCCAGCAATGGAAAGCTGCCTCACCATTTTTAGTGAGTTTCCTGTTTTTAGTTTTTTATATTTTGGTGACCGGCTTGTCCTTGCCTGGCGCGGCTATTCTCACCCTAGCCGCTGGTGCGATTTTTGGTTTGTTGTGGGGCACTATTATTGTGTCTTTTGCTTCCAGTATCGGTGCCACTCAGGCTTTTCTTATGGCCCGCTACTTATTTCGCGATTATATTCAGGAAAGGTTTGCGGTACGCCTCCAAGTTGTGAATAAAGGTATTGAGCGGGAAGGCGCATTTTATCTTTTTGCCCTGCGCCTTGTACCTATTTTCCCGTTTTTTCTGATTAATATCTTGATGGGGTTAACCCACCTGCGAGTCTGGACATTTTATTGGGTGAGCCAGTTAGGCATGCTTGCGGCCACAATTGTCTACGTGAATGCGGGAACGCAACTCGCCCGAATAGAAAGCCTTAAAGATATCGCTTCCCCTCAATTGCTTTTGTCCTTTGTGCTGCTGGGTATTTTCCCTCTGTTGGCAAAATACTTCCTCAACTGGCTTAAACGTCGCCGCGAGGCCAAGTGAGACTCCAATGAAAAAACCTAAAAAATTTGACCGCAATATTATTGTTATCGGAGCAGGTGCTGCGGGGTTGGTCAGTGCTTATATTTCTGCGGCAGTAAAAGCTAAGGTGACATTAATTGAGTCTGGGGACATGGGGGGGGATTGCCTGAATACCGGCTGTGTGCCCAGTAAGGCATTGATCAAGTGTGCTCGTGTAGCGCACTCCGCACGTACTGCGGGTAATTTCGGTGTGCGCCTGCCGGAACCGGAGATTAATTTTCCTGGGGTGATGCGGCATGTGCGTGAATCTATCCAGCAGATAGAGCCTCATGACAGCGTGGAGCGTTATTCAGAACTCGGTGTGGAAGTGATAAAAGGCTATGCACGATTGGTTGATCCCTGGACAGTTGATATCACTTTGAAAAGTGGCGGTGAAAGATCTTTGCGTGGGCGTGCCATTATCCTGGCTACTGGCGCCGAGCCTATAGTGCCGCCATTCCCCGGCCTCGATACGGTTAATTATCTGACGAGTGAAACACTCTGGGATAGGTTTGCTGAACTGGATAAGGTTCCGCATAGATTGGTATTACTGGGTGGCGGTGCCATTGGTTGTGAGCTGGCCCAGGCATTTACCCGTTTGGGGTCTCGGGTGACCTTGATTGAGCGGGATGAACGTCTACTCCCCCAGGAAGACCACGAAGTATCGGAGGCTGTTGCCAAGGCATTGAAATCTGAAGGGGTATGTCTTCTCACTGGGCATGAGGCAGTTTCTTTTAGTGGCAATAAAGATCGCCAGGAGAGCACATTACATTTACGTAATGCCGAGGGTGAAACACAGGTGACATTTGATGAGGTTATCCTGGCACTTGGCAGGCGCGCTCGCACCAAGGGTTTCGGGCTGGAAAAATTGGATTTATTGCAGGATGGTAAACTATCAACCGATACTTTCCTGCGCACTCGCCACCCCCATATTCTCGCGGCTGGGGATCTTGCCGGTCCCTATCAGTTTACCCATATGGCTTCGCACCAAGCCTGGTATGCTGCAGTAAATGGCCTTTTTGGTGATATCAAGAAATTTGCCGTAGATTACTCGCTGGTACCTCGGGCAGTTTTTATCGATCCTGAGGTGGCCAGTGTTGGGTTCAGTGAGCTCGAGGCCAAGCGAAATGATATTGCTTATGAGGTAACTCGTTATAATCTTGATGATCTGGATCGGGCTATTGTAGATGGGGCGGCACAGGGTTTTATTAAAGTAATAACAGTACCAGGTAAAGATAAAATATTAGGCGTTTCAATTGTTGGTGAAAATGCGGCAGAGCTTATCGCCGAGTTTGTGTTTGCTATGAAGCAGGGGCTGGGGCTGAATAAAATCCTATCCACCATTCATATCTATCCGACAATGACCGAAGGCAATAAATTTGTTGCAGGAAACTGGAAGCGGGCCAATGCACCCAAACGCTTGCTGCGCTGGTTGGAAAAATTTCACCAGTGGAGACTGGGGTAAGGCCTAAAAAAAGGGATGAGGCGGAGTTGAGGCAAGATAGTGCAATACAGTGTTATTGTGCCCCTGTTAAATGAGCGGGAGCAGTTACCCAAGCTGGTAGCGCAATTGAGGGAGCTGGTCGCATACAGCAGTTGTGAAATAATCCTGGTTGATGGTGGCAGTAGTGATGGTAGTGCAGAGATAGCCGCTGCAGCCGGGTTGCGGGTAATTCAATCCCAACGTGGACGCGCGCTTCAAATGAATGCGGGTGCTTCGGTTGCCTGTGGCAGTTGGTTGTTATTCCTACATGCGGATACTCGCCTACCGCAAGGTGCTCTGAGTGCCATTGCCTCTGCCTCGGTTAGGGGGGCACAATGGGGACGTTTTAATATTCGTATCAGTGGAGACAGCCTGTGGTTTCCCCTGATTTCTACCATGATTAATTGGCGCTCTCGTTTGAGTGGGATCGCCACAGGTGATCAGGCGATTTTTGTTCGTCGCTCTCTCTTCAATGAGGTGGGAGGTTATGCCCGGCAACCACTGATGGAAGATATTGAGTTGAGCCGCCAACTGTTAAAAATAGCGCGGCCCCATTGTCTGCGTCAGAGAGTCACTACCTCTGGGCGCCGCTGGCAAAAGTTCGGAATTTGGCGCACAGTCTTGTTAATGTGGCGTTTGCGTTTCGATTACTGGCGTGGCGTTCCGGCGGAGTGTCTGGCAAAACGCTATGAGTAAATCTTCTCTGCCCTCTCTGCGTTTGGTGGTAATGGCTAAGGCGCCCCTTCCCGGTTATGCAAAAACCCGTTTGATTCCAGCTCTTGGGGAGCAGGGTGCCGCCTCTTTGGCTGAGCGTTTGTTGCAGCAGACATTAATGGAAGCAGTAAAAGCCGACCTCGGCCCAGTAGAGTTGCATGTTGCGCCGGACTCACTGCATCCCTTCTGGCAAACACTAGCCCTACCCAGGGGGGTAACTCTGCATAATCAGACGCAAGGCGACCTAGGTCAGCGTTTGTGGCATGCGGCCAATACTTGTCAGGTGGCGGGCCAGGGACTTTTATTACTGGGCACAGATTGCCCTGCATTAACGGCCGCGCGTCTGCGAAAGGCGGCCGTTGCGCTAAAGAATGCCGATGCAGTTATGTGCCCGGCAAAAGATGGTGGATACACCCTGTTGGGGCTCAAGCGGGTGCACTGGAGATTGTTTGAGGACATTTCCTGGAGCACGGAGGTGGTTGCCCAGCAAACCCTGGAGCGCCTACAGGAATGTGCAATGCTCTGCCGGTGTTTGGAAGTGCTACCAGATATTGATGAGCCAGAGGACTTGCAGTTTTTGCCTTGTGCCTGGGGAGTGTCTCAAGCGGAAAGCTAGCTGGTTTCTACTAGCCAGGTGGGGATTCAACAAATTATCTGTTGTACAGTGGGCCTTTTATAGGGGGCGGCCAGTGTAACTGCTACGAAGGAGTTAGCTAGGGTAGGGGGGCTCCAGAAAGATGATTTCCCGAATGACTTGCCAGCGCCAATCCTCATAAACCAGGTTGATGCCCAGCCTTAATTTTCTTTCCTGGCCAGCTAAGTTATTTTTTCGGGAAAATATTACCAGCGCAGAGTTGTTGTTCGCTGCCACATGGTGAATTTTTTCCAGCTGTTCAGTGGCAATTCACCGGTATCGTGCTTGTGTTTGAATAAATCGATAAATGCGCTCTAATCGGCCAGGGTCAATTGGTCGGATTCATCGAGCATGTAGACCTGCATATTCCTGTAGTAGACGCTCTCCAGCTCATCCACTCGGCAGTGGACTCCTGCCTGTACAAGATAATCGATAAACTCCTCGATCTCTTTAACAGTGTCTTCCATCTCTCTGGCGCCTGTAATTTATAGCGCGGGTGCGGCACTGCCTTCCGCTTCCACTGCGCTGTTCTCTGCAAGAATCCCACCGTTTTCATCATTGGCCGCCAGGCGTTGTTCTTCGATACGGCTGGTCCAGCTCAGCAGAGCCTGGTAGTGGCGGATATTTTGCACATAGGTGACTGGCTCCCAGCCGCGTGCGTAGCCGTGCTTGGTAGATTTGTAATACTGGCGCTTGGCCAGTAGTGGCAGATGGTCGCGTACATCCGGCCACAGATCCGGGTTTCCGCCCATACGCTGGGTGAGTACGCGGGCGTCTTCCAGATGACCGTAGCCCACGTTGTAGGCGGCCAGAGCCATCCAGGTTCTGTCGGGCTCGCGGATGCGTTCCGGTAGCTTGTTGCGGATATGCACGATATAGCGAGCGCCGCCCTCAATACTCTCTTCCGGGTTGAGGCGGTTGACCCCCAGCTCTTTGGCGGTATTCAAAGTAAGCATCATCAGGCCGCGAACCCCAGTGCGTGAGCGAGCGCGGGGATTCCAGTGGGATTCCTGGTAGCTGAGTGCAGCCAACAGATGCCAATCCAGCTCGTATTGATCGGCCACTTTTTGCATAACTCCGCGCCACTTGGGCAGTCGCTCGCGGCTACGCCTGGCGAATGCCTGGGCACCACCGGGATTCAGTTCGCTGACGTGACCAAAAAATTCCTCGCGCAGCTGTGCAATCATGCCATTGGTATTGGCACGCAACATAAACAGTCGTGCTCGCTGATAGAGGCTGTCGTCGTCACTTTTGGGAAAAGCCCAGGAAACCGGTTGGAATTGGCTGAGATTAAAAGCCACTCCAGTTTTGGGGTAGAGCCCACGGTGCACAGCGTAGGCGTTGGAATCCACCACCGCATAGCTGTATTGGCCCTGGTGTACCATCTCTACCAGCTCCATAGCGTCGACATCAGAAACTTCTTCCCAGCGCAAATTGGGGTAACGCTGTGAGAGTTTTTTTAATTCTTCGGCATGGGCGCTGCCGGCGATAACCGCAATGGTCTTACCTTCAAGGTCACTGGTTCTGCGAGGACGTTTTTCTCCGAGGCGGTAGATAATCTGTTGGCGAACTTCAAAATAAGAAGGGGAGAAACGCACTTGTTCACGGCGCTCCGGGGTCACTGTCAGCCCGGCAGCGGCAAAATGAGCACCCTCTTCGGGATCGCGCAGGCGAGCGAACATATCATCCAGGCTGTGCACATCGCGAATCACCAGCTTGACTCCCAGCTCTTCGGCAAAAGCGTGCAGCATGCCGTACTCAAAACCGGTGGGATTGCCAGAGGCGTCTTCGTAATAGGTGGTGGGGCCGTTTTGCGAGAGGACAACAAGTTCACCGGAAGCTTTAATTCGCTCCAGGGTATTCGGTGCTTTACTGGCAACTAATAGGGAGGCACAGCAGGATAGCGCGATGCCTTTGCACACGCGGCGGACATAGCGCAGCGCTCGGCTTCTCATCATCATAGGCTGTCCCCTCTAGCTCGTCCGTTGGTTTTATCGCTGTTATGCCTAAGGCCTGCTGCGGGTATTTCCGCCAGGGCTTTCCTCGCCAATGCTGGCACAGTCTGCCAATTTTACATTATTTGACGACAATCTGCCCAATTTGGCTTTAGGACACTGTGACATGGGCGCTTGAAATGCCATTAAGACTTTTGTAGGGAGTTTTAACCCCCTAATAAAATCGGTGAATTTACGATTGGTTTTGTTCGCCTTTTGATCACATTGATTGCTATTTAGTTCATGTGTACTCAAGTGACGGGCGGGTGTGTTGGAGTTGCGGCGCTTCGGGTACAATTGCGCCTCTCAAATTTCCGGGGCCTTGTGCGATTCTTCTTTCGCGCAATCTTTCTCATTTAGACAAGAGGCTATCTCCCGCAATGTTAGTTCTGCGTGGTGCTCCCGCACTGTCGAAATTCCGCCATAAAAAACTACTCAACCAACTGCGCGCGCTGCTACCGACCATCGACGATCTTTACGCCGAGTTCGTACACTTCGCCGATAGCGACGCACTGGATAACAAGGAGATGGCGCTGCTTGAGCGGCTACTCCAGTACGGCCCCAGCGAAGAGAAGCACCAGCCGAAAGGCGAGCTGATCCTGGTGGTGCCGCGCCCGGGCACTATTTCTCCCTGGTCTTCCAAGGCCACCGATATTGCCCACAATGCTGGTCTCACCCAAATTCATCGGCTTGAGCGTGGTGTTGCCTACTATCTGAGTGGGGTTGAGCTTAGCGAGGCCGAGCGCCAGGCGCTGGCCTCACAACTACACGATCGTATGGTCGAGGTGGTCTTTACCGAGCTCGAACAGGCTGAGCAGCTGTTTGTAGAAGAAGAGCCCCGCCCGCTGCGTGGTGTGGATATTCTCGAAGGTGGCCGCGAGGCATTGGAAGTTGCCAATGTGACACTGGGCCTGGCCCTGGCCGAAGACGAAATTGATTACCTGCTCACCAGCTTCCAGGAATTGGATCGCAACCCCACCGATGTGGAGCTGATGATGTTCGCCCAGGCGAACTCCGAGCACTGCCGCCATAAAATCTTTAATGCTTCTTGGACAATCGACGGCGAAGAAATGCCGCATTCTCTATTTGGCATGATTAAAAATACCTACCAAAAAGGCGGCGACAACGTGTTGTCTGCCTATGCGGATAATGCCGCAGTTGTGGTGGGCAACGTGGCTGGACGTTTTTACCCAGACCCGGAAAGCAAGGAATACGGTTTCAGTAGTGAAGCCATTCATCTGCTGATGAAGGTGGAGACGCACAACCACCCCACTGCAATTGCTCCTTTCCCCGGCGCTGGTACCGGTGCCGGTGGTGAAATTCGCGATGAGGGCGCGGTGGGCCGCGGCTCCAAGCCGAAAGTGGGCCTGACCGGCTTTACCGTTTCCAACTTGCAGATCCCCGGTTGGGAACAGCCCTGGGAGTCCAATTACGGCAAGCCCGAGCGTATCGTTACCGCTCTGGATATTATGATCGAAGGCCCCATCGGTGGTGCAGCATTTAACAATGAGTTTGGCCGCCCGAATATCTGCGGTTACTTCCGTACCTTTGAAGAGAATTTCGATGGCGAGCGTCGCGGCTATCACAAGCCGATCATGTTGGCTGGTGGTTACGGCAATATCCGCGAAGAGCATGTAGAAAAGCCCGAGTTTTCCCCCGGCGCCAAGCTGGTAGTGCTGGGTGGTCCGGCCATGTTGATTGGCCTCGGTGGTGGTGCAGCCTCCAGTATGGCCAGCGGCTCCAGCTCTGAAGACCTGGATTTTGCTTCAGTACAGCGCCAAAACCCGGAAATCGAGCGTCGCTGCCAGGAGGTGATCGACCAGTGCTGGCAGCTGGGTGAGAGCAACCCGATTGCCTTTATCCACGATGTGGGTGCGGGCGGTTTGTCCAATGCTTTCCCCGAGTTGGTGAAAGATGGCGGTACCGGCGGTAATTTCGAACTGCGCAATGTGCCCTGTGATGAACCGGGTATGAGCCCGCTGGAAATCTGGTGTAACGAATCCCAGGAACGCTATGTACTGGCGGTTATGCCGGAAGACCTGGAGCGCTTCGAGCAAATCTGTGAGCGCGAGCGTACGCCTTACGCCGTTGTCGGTGAGGCTACCGAAGACAAGCACCTGCTGTTAAATGACAAGAAGTTCGATTCCAAGCCGGTGGATCTGCCGATGTCGGTACTGTTCGGCAAACCGCCGCGCATGCACCGCGAAGCAGAGACTCGCCAGGTTGAAGCCAAGGCTTTCTCCACCGCGGATATCGACCTGAACGAAGCGGCTGAGCGCGTGCTGCGCCTGCCCACTGTGGCCAGCAAGAGCTTCCTGATTACCATTGGTGACCGCACTGTAACCGGCCAGGTATCCCGCGATCAGATGGTCGGTCCCTGGCAGGTGCCGGTGGCCGATTGTGCGGTGACTACTGTTGCCTATGACAGCTACGCCGGTGAAGCCATGTCTATGGGTGAGCGCACTCCGGTGGCACTGTTGGATGCGCCGGCCTCAGGCCGCCTGGCTGTGGGTGAGGCAATTACCAATATCGCCTGTACTCCGGTGAAGCAGCTGTCCGACATCAAACTTTCCGCCAACTGGATGTGCGCTGCGGGCCACCCGGGTGAAGAGGAAAAACTCTATCGCACCGTAGAAGCGGTGGGTATGGAGCTGTGTCCTGAATTGGGCATTACCATCCCAGTGGGCAAGGACTCCATGTCTATGCGCACCGCTTGGGAAGAAGAAGGTGAGCAAAAGTCGGTTACCGCACCGCTGTCTCTGGTAATTTCTGCCTTTACCCCGGTTACCGATGTACGCAAAACAGTGACCCCGCAACTGCGCACCAATAAAGGTGAGAGTGAGCTGCTGTTGGTTGATCTGGGTGCTGGCAAAAATCGTTTGGGCGCTTCCTGTCTGGCACAGGTCTACAACGAGTTGGGCGACAAGCCCGCAGACCTGGATGATGCCAAGAAGCTGAGAAGTTTCTTCGAGGTGGTGCAGCAGGCTCTGAACGAAGACCTGATCATGGCCTACCACGACCGCGCCGACGGCGGTCTATTCACAACCCTGGCGGAAATGGGTTTTGCCGGCCGTGTGGGTATGGATGTGGAAATCTATGAATTGGGTGAAGACCCGATTGCCGCGCTGTTCAGTGAAGAGTTGGGTGCGGTATTGCAGGTTCCCGCTTGTGAAGCGGATATGCTGGTACAGCGCTTTGCCGCTGTGGGTGTACCTACCCACAAGATCGGTTACCTGAACAATAACGAACACCTGTGCATCACCAATAACGGTGTTGAAATCTTTAAACGCTCCCGTGCTGAATTGCAGCAGATCTGGTCGGAAACCAGCTTCCGTATCCAATCCCTGCGCGATAACGCCGAGTGTGCCGAGCAGGAATTTGCTGCAATCGCCCAGGAAGATCCGGGCCTGACAGTAAATCTTACTTTCGATATCAACGACGATATCAGCGCACCTTATATCGCTAAAGGTGTTCGCCCGAAAGTTGCGGTACTGCGAGAACAGGGTGTGAACAGTCAGGTGGAAATGGCGCACTCCTTCCACCGCGCGGGCTTTAACGCTGTCGACGTACATATGAGTGACATCCTGTCCGGCCGTGTCGCTTTGGACGAGTTCAACGGTTTGGTGGGCTGTGGCGGCTTCTCTTACGGTGACGTTCTGGGTGCCGGTGAGGGGTGGGCTAAAACCATCCTGTTTAACGATCGTGCCCGCGATCAGTTTGAGGGCTTCTTCAATCGCAACGATACCTTCGGCTTGGGGGTGTGTAACGGTTGCCAGATGTTCTCAGTGATCAAAGAGCTGATTCCAGGTGCGGATCACTGGCCGCGCTTTGTGCGCAACCTCTCTGAGCAGTATGAAGCGCGCTTCGCATTGGTAGGCATTGAAGACTCACCTTCCGTGTTGTTTAAAGGTATGGCGGGTACTTACATGCCGGTTGCCGTTGCTCACGGTGAGGGGCGCGTGGAGTTTGCCGATCAGCAGGCGCTGGAGAAGTGTGAAGCTTCTGGCACTATCGCGATGCGCTACCTGAATAACAAAGGGGAAATCAGCCAAACTTATCCGGCCAACCCCAACGGCTCGGTCAATGGTATTACCTCCCTAAGTTCTGAAGATGGTCGCGTGACTATTATGATGCCGCACCCCGAGCGTGTTGCCCGAGCTGTCAGCAATAGCTGGCATCCAGATGAGTGGAAAGAAGATTCTGGCTGGATGCGCTTGTTCCGCAATGCGCGGGTATTTGTCGACTAAGCCGATTCTCTTCTGCACCTCACAATTCTGTCGGGGTGCAAATTATTCTCTAGGCAGGTAAATGGATTTTTGTGGCATAAGGATATGCCGCCTGTATCAGCTGTAAAGTCGCCCTTCAAAATCGATAGTGATTCTTCGAATTCAGTGTCGAGTGTATTTTTACTATTAATTGATTTTTTATGGTTTTGTCAGTGTTTGCATCTGGCACGATTTACTTTTTGGGGCGCTTTGGATATTTCCTGCTACACTTAAAGGATTATTCGAAATAACTTTTCTCGCTATGGTGCAGTTATCTGTATCGATTCACAATTTTTTAATTGGCTTCTATGCAGAAATTCGGCATGGGGCGCTACTCATAAACTCCCTTCGATTGATCTTTCGCTTGTCGCATTTTTATTGGCGCAGATCCCAGCAGTACCAAAGATTCTTTTTCCTACCTAGCAACAGTGACTAAGGAGATTGTCATGGCGTACAACGAAACACTAGCAGAAAAAGTGCGCAATTTATTACAGGGAAGTCAGGGGCTATCTGAAAAGCAGATGTTTGGTGGCCTCGCATTTATGTTAAATGGCAATATGGCTTGTGGTGTGGTTGGTGAAGAGTTGATGGTGCGGGTGGGGCCGGATAATTATCAGGATGCTTTGGCTGAGCGTTATACTCGCCCTATGGATTATACCGGTCGCCCCCTAAAGGGTATGGTCTATGTGGAGGAAGATGCAGTGGAGCAGGACCTCGATGAGTGGGTAAATCGGGGGGTGGAATTCGCGGGGTCTCTACCGCCTAAATAACATAAAGCAAAGAATAGAGATGCAATGGTAGCCAAGATTTCCTGGCTTTTGCACTTGGATTTTTATATCGATTCGCAAAAAAGAGTACACTATTCTCGAAATATTTCGACAAATGACATTGAGGTCGTTTATGCAATCGAGAGTGGTGTATTTCTTTTTTCCTTTTTAATTAAATGTCTATTTATTTGAAAACTTCGTCGCGAACAACTTGTATCACCTATATTCAGCGCCGGGCGTAATTAGAACAAGGGTGGCTGTTTGTTGTGGGTAGAGACTGCAGCATTTGGCAAGGGATCGAGTATGTATTTTATCGAATTAAATAATGGCGTGGAGATTCCCCAAATCGGAATGGGGATGGCTGCGATAGGTAGTTGGCAGCAAGATGATGGTTTTGTCACCGAGGTAATCCTAAAGGCCATGGCAATTGGCTATAGGCATTTCGATACGGCATCTTTATATGGCAATGAACGCGCCTTGGGCCGAGCTATCAAGGAGTCGGGTATCCCCAGGAGTGAACTGTTTATTACCAGTAAGGTCTGGGATACCGAGCAGGGAGGAAAGAAGACACACGATGCTTTTGCACGAAGCTTGGAGCGTTTGAAACTGGAGTACCTGGATCTTTATTTAATCCAGTGGCCCGTTCCCGCTTATACAAGGGAAACCTGGGAGGCGATGGAGGGGCTATACCAACAGAAAAAAGTTCGAGCTTTAGGGGTATCAAATTTCCGCAAATCAGATATTGAGCAAATAGCATCTTTTGCCGAAGTTCGCCCGGTTATTAACCAAATAGAGTTGCATCCATATTTCACCCAGCAACCACTAGTTGACTATTGTCAATTTCATAAAATTGCAATTAGTTGTTGGTCCCCACTGGGTACCGGGGGCTGGGCAGAGGTGCCTTTGGCTGAGAAGCCGATAATGGACCCGGTGATCGCTGAAATTGCTGAAAGGCATTCAGCTACGCCGGCACAAGTCATCTTAAAGTGGAATATTCAGCAGCATCGTATTGTTATACCTAAATCAGAATCTATAGAGCATATAGGAACTAATTTCTTACTAAGCGATTTTAATCTGAGTAACTCCGATATCCAGTCGATTAACAACTTGAATTGTAACAAGCGGCTTGGTGGTGATCCGGATTATGTACACAAGAAAAATATAACTTTAAAAGTACCGGATTGAGGGCAGAGCTTAAATAATGGAAGGAGATAATTTATCTATCCTGCCGTTGTGTCTATAACACTGTAAAGAAGTTTGTTGTTTTAAGCGGACCGCGAGGGAGTCATCTTTCTTAATAGCTCATAACTTGCGATAGCACAGGCCGAGGTGACATTCATTGAGGAATTAACCCCATGCATAGGGATGTGCACCGTCGCATCGGCTATTTCCAGTATTTCGGAGGCAATTCCATCTTTTTCAGCCCCTAAAACCAAGCAGACCTTATCTCCCTCAACGACAGGGGCTTGACCCAGTTCAACACTTCTGGATGTGATCTCTAAACAGATTATCCGGTATCCCTCTTCCCGTAGTGCTAAGGCGGCTTTTAGGGCATCTTCCTCGTGTTGATAGGGAATATGCTGCTCAGTTGAGCGGGATACCTTACGGATCTTGGAGTTTGGTGGTAGCAGACTATCTCCAGCCAGGTAAATTTTCTCTACGCCCAGGGCATCGGCAATGCGAAAGAGTCCACCGATATTGCTGGGTGTGCGAATATCAGTGGCCAAATAGCAAAGGGGAAAGTTGTGTTTGCTGGGTGAATGATCGCTGTGCTCTTTCTGCATAGTTACCGCTGCTGAAAATGGCTACTAACTGCTGAGAGGTTCTTGGGAACTCTCTACCTGTGAGCCTATTTTAGCTTCTTCGAAAGAAGTATTCCTCATGCGCTCCACTAAAGAAGGCTCCTTGCTGGCCTTTTGGCTTTGTATCTGCATCGCTTGGCGATAAACCTTGTCGGAGACAATAAATTCTTCGGCCCGTTGATTAATTTCACTGTAGCGGGTATTGAGTTCGGAAATTTTATTGGAGAGGTGCTCCAGGTCGAGAATGCGATCAAAGTAGAGGGCAATTAACCGTTCACATTCTCTGGCAATGGCTAGGTATTCATTACCCACCTGGCGGTGTCCCTCATAGTTTTTCTTGAAGTTGAAGAAAGTCTGTACTCCCCCCAGTAAAGCAGCCAGCAAGGCTAAAGCGGCGCCACTCCACTTGGTCCAGTCGGGGAGTTCCGCATTGATTAGGGAAAAGAACAGAGAGCCAAGGAATAAGTTGACCACCACTATGGGGACTCCGCAGAGCACATGCAGATTGCGCCCCTTCATAGAGGCGCGGAAGTGGCTGTGCTTACACAGATGGGCATTCCAGCGCAGTTTGTCCAGTACTGCCACGGTATTCGGTATCGTGCTCATGAATCCCTTCTGCCCCTTTAGTGTTATTTTTGGAGGGCGATAGTTTGCCGGATAAAAATGAGATGTACAGGGTGGAGCAGGGAAGATTGGGATTGATGTGTTTAATTTACACACTGAGGGTTTAGTGGGCCTTGTGCTGGCGGTTAGTGAGCACCCGCCTTACAAGGCCTCAATTTGAGGGCTTCAAATAGGAGCTGGTAGTGAATTGCCTAGAAGCTATACGTTACGCCGACAGAAGACAGGTTGGCCTTCTCTTTTTTAATCTCGTAGATGGTGTGTTCCAGGTTGATGCCCCAGTCACCGTTCTTCCACTTAACTTCAGCACCGTAGTATGGGTTGCTGCCGCTGTCCTTCTCATTACTCCAGCTATAAGACCTATCGTAGGACTCTGCATACAAGAGCTCGCGATCTAGGCTGTATACGCTGAGGTTGCCGGAGTCTTCAGTCTGGCCGCTGTTATTTTCATTCCATTGGTGTACACCAAAGCGAACTCCGGCATTTAAGTTTTGTTGAATTTGCGTCGAAAGGGTTAATCCTAAGCTATAAGAATTGTATTTGGATTCCTGCAGACTTCTGAAATCGTAGTTTTCTATTAATACTTCATCTTCATTGTGCCACTCGAGGCCGTGAGCGCTCTGTTCATAGTCTCTGTGGATATTGCCGAGATTCGCTATACCGCCTTCGAAGGCAATATAGTTATTTACCTGATAGCCAACAGTCAATGCGTAGCCGGTTGAGTGGAGGTCCTCTCTTATCGCAGTGGAGTCTTCGCTATCAAACTGCATATTACCCAGTGAGGCTTTTAGGTAAAAAGGCTTCTCCTCTGCGTAAACGCCGCTACTAACTAATGCGATTAGGGCGGTGAGAGCGATATGATTCAAGGGGTACCTCAATTCAGTCAGTCGACAGGCGCTTGGGTGTTAGCAAGCGGCAAAGATCGTAAAGTCATGATTGGCGCGCATTGTACATCTGTACAAATTAAGCGTTAAGCAGAAAGGGTCCTTCATTACTGGATTGAAGCGGAAATTCTCATTGCTATGACACTAGGCTTGTCTTTTGGTGACGGCGGTTGAGCCCTTCCCTCATGACTACTAGGTCTGCTTATTTAAATATGCCCCCTTCTCGGAGTATTTTCTTCAGGTCAAGGCTGCGAAAGCCGCTCGATTTCTTGTATTTTGTGCAGCTCCAGATGAGAGGGGTAGCACTGCTCACCAAATTCATCTGGGGAATAAATCAATAAGAAAGTTAACCCTTCTGGCTAGGGGGGAATTGGGAGCTGGTATGTCGATTGCGCGGCAACAATTTATCGTCTTGGGGCCGTTACTGGCTGTAGCGTTTTACATTTCTTTGACTCTACTGGGGATGCAGTATCTTCCCGCAGTGACGGCAGCGATCACCCTGCTAACAGTGACTTGGTGGGTAACAGAGGCGCTTCCTATTCCCGCCACTTCTCTGGTGCCATTTGTGCTTTTACCCCTATTTGGGGTGACGGATCATAAGACTGTTGCGGCATCCCTCGGTAGCCATGTAATTCTGCTTTTGATGGGCGCTTTTATTCTGTCGAAAGCCCTTGAAAAGAGTGGTGCCCACGAACGGTTGGCTCTATATATGTTGCGTATCTTTGGGGTATCTAGCGGTAGGCGCTTGGTGCTCGGTTTTATGCTGGCCGCTGGTTTCCTCAGCATGTGGATTTCCAATACCGCCACAACCCTGATGATGTTACCCATTGCCCTGGCAATTCTCTCTCGTATTGATAATCAGCGCCTCACTGTTGCCCTGGTTCTGGGGATTGCCTATGGAGCAAGCCTTGGAGGCGTGGGGACGCCTCTGGGGACACCGCCCAATGTCATTTTCATGGGAATATATGAAGAGGTCACCGGTCGGGAGTTTAGCTTTCTTGGCTGGATGAAGATCGGGGTACCGGTTGCCCTGGTAACTTTACCGATAATGGCCCTCTGGCTTACCCGCAATGTTCACTTGAAGAATGAAATTGAGCCGCCCCAAGTCGGTGAGTGGCGGGCTGAGGAGAAACGCACTCTGCTAGTGTTCGCCATCGCTATTTTCTTCTGGGTAACCCGCAATGCACCGTTTGGTGGCTGGAGCGATTGGCTGGGGATAGGAGCGGCGGGAGACAGTACCGTAGCTCTCGCTGCAGTGGTGGCAATGTTCCTGGTACCCAATGGCAAAGGGGGGCGCTTGCTGGACTGGCAGACAGCGGAAACCATTCCCTGGGGCATGTTGTTATTGTTTGCAGGTGGTATAGCCCTGGCCAAAGGATTTTCAACATCTGGCTTGAGCGACATGCTCGGTAATGGATTGTCCTTTCTTACTGCCATGCCACTATGGCTGATGTTGGTGATTCTATGTTTGGGAGTTACCTTTCTTACAGAGATCACCAGTAATACAGCCACTGCGACTCTACTCATGCCCATTCTCGCTGTGGCGGCGACCTCTGCGGGCTTTGAACCTATGGTATTGATGATCCCCGCGGCTATGAGTGCCAGCTGTGCCTTCATGTTGCCTGTTGCCACAGCCCCGAATGCCATTGCTTACGGGACTGGTAAAGTGCGTATACAGGATATGGTTCGCGAGGGGGCGGTACTCAGTGTGACCGCATCGTTGATTATTGCGGGGATGAGCTGGTTGATTTTACCGGGTTGAGTTCACAGGTTTCTCTAGGGCTGGTATCCATTACTTTAGAGTGGGTGGTAAGTGTTTTAAACTCCGCCCCTTTGAGCCTAATAAGGTTATGTACCGGTTACAGAGTGTGAATGGTGTAATCGGAAAAACATGCGGTACAGGAGGTAGATGTGAAGAAAGCTGAGTATAAAATTGCCGTCGGGAAGTCTGGCTTTTCCAGTTTGGAAGAGGAAGTTACCCAGCTGCTGAATGAGGGCTGGAAGCCGATTGGTGGCTTGGCGTTTAATGCGGGTTACCCCTACCAAGCGATGGCGCGAGTGGTGAATGTTGCCAAGCCTTCTGGCCATTCACAGAGCCAGGCCCAAGCGTCATCTGAAGCTGAACCTACCAGAAGGCAATCCTATGGTGCTCAGGATGCTATGCGTATGATTGATGAGCTCACCTGAGATTATTGATTCGTAGATTGTTATGCGCTGATGTATGGAGGCAACTTTACATCCCTGCGGTGATCAAGCCAATTGTAAGAGCTCCCTTACTGATTAACGACCTTCTAAAGAAGGTGGGAGAAGAGGCTATGATAGGCTCACTCCGATAGCCTGGACACACTGTGGTCCTGTCAAATGTGCTCACCGCTAACTTCATCACTCGTACGACATGCTTTAGCTATTAAAGGATATTAAGCATAAATGCGAAATTTTCTCGATATTGAAGCCCCCGTCATTGACCGTTTCGGCGGAAAGAAAGGCCTTACGGCCAGACTCACAAAGCCTAAACCCGCTAAAGAAATCTCAGCAATACCCAACAGCCAATGGTTGTCTGCGGCTTCTCGGGCTGTATTTCAGGCGGGGTTTAGTTGGAAAGTCGTGGAGAAAAAATGGCCGGGGATAGAGCATATTTTTTATGGCTTTGATTTGTCCTTTTGCCGATATCTCTCTGAGGAAGCGCTGGATGACTTAATGCGCCAGGAGGGCATGATAAAGCATTGGACCAAAACCCGCTCAATCTCCCGGAATGCAGACTTCTTCTGGCATTTATCCAATGAGAATGGGAGTCTGGGGGAGTATTTTGCTAGCTGGAATACGAAAAACTATGTAGAGAATCTCCAGAGTTTACGCAAAGGTGGAGACCGACTGGGAGGCAAAACCGCCCAGGTTTTTTTGCGTCGTATGGGGGTGGATACACTGGTCTTTGCCAGCGATACTATCCGTGCTCTGGTGAGAGAGGGGGTAGTAGATAAATCTCCCTCTTCAAAAAAAGACTGGGCCGCACTACAAGCAGCTATTGAAACTTGGCAGGCGCAGTCGAACCGCAGCTTAAATGAGATTAGCCAGATATTATCCTTATCTATTGGGTAGTTCGTTAAGCTTGGTAGATGGAGCCCACTGCTTAAGCAGTTTAAAGAGTGGGCTCAGATCATCAGAATTGTAATAACACTAGAACTGGTTTAACTATGGCTGAGGACGAACACGAAAGTCTACAGAGAGCTCCGCCTCATAAATAACCTCATCAAATGATTTATCCTGGCCAGAATCAAAAAAATTGCTCTCAAAGTTGATGCTGGAGTCACGGGAAGCGGTAACAACAACCTCTTCTATAGCCATGGCGCCTTCAGTAGCTCGGTAGTGTATGTTATCACCGCGAATGCCTATCGGTGTCAGCTGGACACCAAGCCCTTTTTCATAATCCGCTTTCTGTTCCAGAATATCTTGCAGAGCCCTGGATTTAACTTTCTTGTTAAACAGATGCTTTTCTGAATGCTCAAATATGGTGTTTGCTATTTCAACGTCTTCGTTTTGATCTGTGAGCTGCGCAATACTGTGGAGTTGGCTTTCCTCGTTGATTGAAATAGTTATGCGGTTAACAACCTTATAGCTCTTAGGCTTCTTGCCCATCCAGCCATATTGGGGTGAGGAGGAAAATTTTGAGCTTTTAATATTTGCTCCCTTGATTCCAGCCTCTGTCAGGCTCTGATGCAATTTGGAACGGAGCCTGTGATTGGCGTCAATTGCATTTGAAAGTAGCTCTTCTTCCGTTGTGACAATCAAACTGACAATGGCCTTATCGGAGTATGCGGTTTCTTCCGCGCTGCCACGGATGGTAACAATATTCTCCGCCGGGTGGAGGAGTCCACGTAGGTCCTGGGGTGTACCTCTAATTTCTGGAGCTGCCAGGCAAGCACTAGATAAGAGTAAACTGATAATTAGTAGTGTTAGTTTCATTTCACTATATCCTTGTTGGGTTTTACAGGTGTACTACTTATGCGGTGGAATATCGATTAATTTCAAAGATGTATATTGTTGCCAGGCCCTAATAGCTTGAAGAATGATTATTTTTGTTAAAAGCTGTATAACCTAGCAGCTTTCTATTTAAATCAAAGTATATAAATTGCTTACTGAATATTAATAAGAAATACCTTGATTATTTGTTTGTCTTCACTTTTATTGAATTGTATCTCTGATTTTTCAATAAATTATCTTTTAATGACTGTTCGTGTCAATGTTCAATACTTTGCATTGTATTTTTGCTCTCATGTTGCTTTATTAAGACCTTTTGTCTTTTGCGGCTTGATCTATGTCACGGTTTTTGTGGTGAGTGTATCACGGAAGGTCGATTGCATAGCTAATAAGGTCGCGTTGGCTTACGTGTATCTCAAACCAAATAATAACTATATTTGTAGCGACTTACGGGGTGAAGAAAAATCATGGGAATTCATTTTTTAAAAAATTTATTGGTCCTGGCTCTCACTATTCTGCGGGCTTAATTATCATTAATAGAAATTATTGGTTTTTGAAAATGAGTGGCTCAGATAACCGTGGCTGGGGCTGCGGCAATGGTCACGTGGTCAGTTGGGTACAATTGCGATAAAAATGGAGTGGAGTGATTCATTCGAAGGCTATTTTAATCATTTTGTACCTTCTACTTCAGCGATGGTATCCAATGGAGGAGGCCACACGGTGGTACCTCTAGATGCGGAGACCAACCTATCAATTATTGTTTCTCCTAAATACATAGAATATTCAGATATGGAGCGCTACCTTCGTGATGAGGTTGGTGCTGATCTTAATGAAGTAGATGCTTTTGATGAGGGATGTAGTTCAAATTGGGAGGTTAATTGTTTTCTCTCTTATATGGCCCATAAGAGTGAATATGATAATGATGATTGTCCCATTATAGAGCGCCAGGCTCTTTATTCCGGTAACGGACTGGATTCCTCTTTTTTAACTCGTATGGGAATTGCCAAGGTTAATGGTAGTGGCAGCATTGATGGTGAGGGCTTTAAATGGTTGGTTGAGGATAATAATTGCCAAATTAGTGATCCTCAGTTGATTGGCTTAAGAAATGGTTGTTATTTACTTGGTTATGCTAAATTTCAATGTATTTCGGATAATCTGAAATTTGATCGAATTAATAGCCCTAACTCTCTGCGGTTATTGGCCCAAAAAACGTATTATGTTTTGGAGATCGATTCGGATTTGCATATTCTTGAGGGCCCAGTTCAACTTCCCAACCATGGTTGGGGGGCTAGATGAACCGATGTATTTAGGTGATGGCAAGGTAGCTTGGAGCTACATCAAGAACCTGAATATTAAAAATTATGGTGGTGGCCAGACAGAATGTCTGGCAGGTGATAATTTATCATTCCAAGAGTACCAATTAAGCCCCCCCCCTGTCAAAAGGATAGTAAGTTTGTGCCCAGTATTGTTGCTGGGCCATTTTCTATAAATGGTGGAATGAGTTTCATGTTTCTGCTTGAACTCTGCAAAACTTATTTTTTTGTTTAATAGGTAAGCAAAGTTTCAAGGTATATTTTCTAAATTAGACTGGCCTTCCTTTGCCAAAGCGGTGCTTGCTGAATATCTAATGTGCTAACCCGTGAAGCTAAAATCCTTTCCTTTCTGGAGCTGTTCGTATCATTAAGTTAAAGCGGCAGGCGGGTAGTACCTCCTGAAATAAAATAGACTCCAGCTATGGAATTTAATACTTCGATTTTGCACAGACGTCAGCGGTGAAATTCATCTCATATTCTGGGTTTATATCCATATAGAGAATTTACCTAACATCCCATACTTTTACTCGATTTTGAATATCTTCCTCTGGGGAATGCATAGTTGCCCTAATCTCTATATTGTTTTTTTGAGAAGTCTAAGGATGTGAATGATTTGATGATATCTCGTAATCTTGACTAAATGGGCCTGGTGGAGGGTGAGCCTCAATAGGCTTGGGCAAGCTTTCTTTCTTGATAGAGGGAGGGGGGTTAATAGAGGAGGATAGTAACTTCAATATTCTTTGCATTGGGCTCATGGATCAGTACGGATCAAGGCAATTTTGATTTGAGTTAATTCGATTAGCAGCTGGTAGTCAAATATGTGACTGATTGGTCTGCAAGCCTGTCGCCCCCGGTTCTCGTTTGGCGCCCTAAGTCCTATATCCGTTGAGCATCCCCGGATAACTTTCCCTGTCCAAAAATGACTCCGGCCAATAAAAATAATTTTTTGGGAAGTGTGATCTAGAGCCGGGAAATAAATATAAGGAAACAACAATGACTCTTTGTAAACGACTAGGTGCGAGTCTCTCACTTGCACTGGCTGGCCTATTTGCTTCCGTATCTGCTGCGGCAGATAACTGCTATATCCTAGTCCACGGACATGGTACCGAAGGGCATATAAAACAGCGCACCAACTCCCAGGGTAAGTTAGAGCAACCAGCCCTAGATTATTGGAGTGAAGCTTTCTTTGATAAATATAACGGCAGTAATTTTATTGAGCAGCTTCGAATCAATGGCGGCAACTATGGAGTTGTAGGTTATAACTCCACCGATGAAGGTGAAATGCCTTACTGGCATGATGGCACAGCTGGCGAAATTGCCAGACAGATTATCGATATTCGCAGCGGTAAGGGAGATGGCTATCAACATGAGAATCAATGTAAAGCCGATGATACTTTTTGGGTGATTGCCCATAGCCAGGGCGCTGCACAAATGATGTACTTATCGGGTAACGCAGTGCCTGGGTCTCCTTATTACAATCGTGCTTATAATCAGTTTGATAGTAATACTATTACTGAGAGCAATAAGGTTTGTACTGGTCGCTGGTTTTGGAAGAGATGTAAAACGGAAACCAAAACCAGAAATGTTGCCGGTTTAGATGATCGCTATGCTGTAGAGGTCGACTTCGACAAAGCTATGAATGGTATTGCTGCGATCTTTACCACTGGAGGGGCTATTACAGGCACCGAGTTCGTCGATCGTCTGTGTAATGGTAGCTGGATCGAAAGCGTGGTTAACGACCTATTTATCGGTCGTGAATGCTCAGCGGTACGTTATCTGCAAACTAATGATGTGTACTCCGTGCGCAACTATGTGGGCACTAACTTGGCATCGCCCGTATATACCATTGGTGGTTATGCTGGTTTCCCTGGTGTTGCAACCGCAAGTTCTATATTGCTTGCTGGTGAGGACGATGGTTATATTAATCTCGCATCCCAGATGAACTGCTCCGGTTCTGCCAAGCGTAATCTCTATTCAGACCTGAAGGAATACAAAACCTTCCTGGGCATTGCCTATGGCAGCGCTATCTTCTCCTGTGACAACGATCACAAGGGCACGGCGCGTTCATATAACCTGGCAAGCCTCTATACTGACCACGATGCACAGCGTAATGGTGGCATTATGTCCCCAGATTATACCGGCATTCCTAATGGTCTGAACTGCGGTATTGGTAAGAACAGCGCTGGTCGTATTGCTGCCTGTACTCAGTAATTTTTAGATTTATTTTTGTGCCTTTTTTGGCTCATTAGGGGGCTTAATCGCTTCCTGCTTCCTCACAGGATAAAGCCCGCTTATTTATAGCGGGCTTTTTTTAGGGAAAGTTCAAGGTGGGTGGTATCAACCGCTGTTACTTGCCAGTGCCATTCGGTCATCTTTTCCTTGGAAATGGTGCGTATTCCAAAACGTTAGCTATCTATATTGTTTATTGTATGGGGCTTATCGGAATAGTTCGAAGAACTAATTCATGGGAGGATATATATCTGGCAGTGCCAGTCAGTAATCTCTCCAGATAGTCTCGCTCAGTGCAAATATATCCTTTAAAGAGTATCAAATAGAATAAAACTGATAAGAGTTGCTTCATATACTCACCTGTATTTAATATTTGATTTTTTTGTCCGATTAGTCATAACTATAGCTTCTATCATTGGAGAGTGGGCGATGTAGTCCTCCTTATATTTGGCTTCTCAAGTCAGTCGTGTTCTAAAGGGCTAGTCTTGATAGAGTGTCTTTGGCAGTAGTCTTATGGAGCGGCTTTATGGGCAATCTTAAGTTGGCAGCGGGTGTTGAAATCCCTGCTATTGAAGTGGCCAAGCTGGGTGGTGGGAAAATTCAGCTGGGTAAAACGGAAGGGAGCTTCCCCTGGCAAATGGTAGTGGTTTATCGAGGTAAGCACTGTCCGCTCTGTACCAAGTATTTACGGGAATTGAATGTGCTGCTGCCGAGATATCATGAAGAGGGCGTTTATGTGACAGCTGTGTCAGCGGATAGCGCCGAGAAAGCGTCTGAACAAATGAAGGAGGTCAAGCCAGATTTTCCGATAGGTTACAACTTATCCATCCCTCAGATGCAGCAACTGGGTGTCTATATCTCCAATCCCAGGTCTCCAGAGGAAACTGATAAGCCTTTTGCCGAACCCGGGATTTTTGTGATTAATGAGGCTGGTAAGCTGCAAATCGTTGATATTTCTAATGCGCCTTTCGCCAGACCAGACTTGCAGACTTTGTTGATGGGGATCGAGTTTATTCGAAATCCGGAGAATAACTATCCAATTCGGGGAACCTACTAAAGTCCCTAAGCTGGGGCCGAGTTTCCCAGAAAAACGCAATAAAAACCCCATTGGGATATGAGATTTTTATTGCGAGTTAACGGTTAACTTTGTAGCTATTTATCAATTCTTTTTAGAGTGTCAGAGGTTTGCCATAGAACCCAGTTTGAGGCCAGTGACATTAGAAATTATTCAACTCTTCACGTAGGTCGTGTTCCAGCTCCTCAGTGCCAGTAATCCATACGCTTTTATCTGGTGCGGGGAATACACCAACTTCAATATTATCTTTTCTCAAGCCGGGGAGCCATTTCTTCAGAAACTGTGGGAGGGGAATACTTTTAGGCGTGAGTTCGGTTTCATCTTTAGCATAAGCGCTAGCAAATTCTGACGTAGGCCATACGGGTAAATATTCAAAACCTCCGTCCTCATCGGTATGTATTTTGAGGAAGCAGTTTTGGTTATCGACTAATATCCAAATTTCCCGCTCTTCACCGATTGCACTCAGGAAATATTCGTATCGGTCTTCACAACTCTGGTTAATTACTTCATTTAGATTGGGAGTACTCATATATAAATTCGCAATGGCTGATTGGTAGCAGGCTGATATTTACAGGCCTGCTCGAATAAGTGTGTAACAGTAACACAGTCAATGCGTGGCATTATGCGCGAATACAAGATACTGTCCAGATGGTTTGATGTGTTGCCCGGTAGTACAGAGGTGCGGTAGGGATTCTATAGAATATAAGTCTATGAATAGTTTGGAGAGTAAATCGAAGTACTCTCAATAAAAATCGGCTTGAAGGCTTATTCCAACAACTCTCTCTATGAGCGACAATTTTTCTTTTTGTGGTAATTCATTGGCCCGAAACCTGTTGCGAACTCTACCATATAATACAATATAAAACCTCAATAAAATCAACTGGTTACGGGTTGATTTTTATAGTAGATAACGCTCAGATTTACTCTATCTAACGACGTTTAAATTAGATAGGTACATTATCTGTTGGTTTAGCCTATTTTTGGCCTAGAGTCTCTAGTTGCTATTAGAGAAGCTCTGTCAATATTGGAGCTTGTTTATACAAGCTAGGGGCAGTTTATCATTGTGCAATTTAAGTCATGAGTCGATAAAGCTTCAGTTTCCACTGTTACTGCTCTTGTCACAAAGCTGTGATCAAGAAAGGTATCGAAAAGGGCTTTTGCCTGTGACTCTGAAATTCGGGGCAGCCAGCAGAGCATCGAGACCAGTGCCGAGTATTTCCCCGGTAAAGTTCTTGTGATGGCCGGGTAACCGCGAAAGCGGTTACCGAAAAGATCGCGCCTACCGGCGATCATTTGGCCATGTTATGTGGCTACTCCTGGTTTCATTAAAGACATGGCGGGCCAGTTTCGCTTGCTGGAGTTTGGCAAAGTTGAATTACTATCGAGGAATTGCAGTTCCTTTAAGCAAGCCGCTCAAACTCTTTCTTCGACATATACTTCGCAGTAGGGTAGTAGGGCCCCATGACCAGGCTGTCCATAGGCGCGGGATTTTCCTCAGTAGGTACCGGAATATTGAGGGGGGAGTTCGGCCAGTCGTAGTTGCTCAGTGACGCCTGGTAGCGTATGTAGACGCAGTTGACCCAGCTGCGAGCGCCGATATAGTGCCCCTCGCCGGCTCCGAACTCTATCCATTTGACGCCGTGCTCACGGTCTGCATTTTTGGGCCGATCGATCGCCCGGCTCATGACGATAGTGAACTTACGATCCTCAACTAGTGGTATCTCTTCATCGAAGATTGTCGACCAGCCTAGACCCGACGGCGCCGTGCCCCCAGTGGTAAGAGACCAGTAGCGTACCTGGGTTTGCTCTTCGGGCCAGCTCACCTGACCATGCTTGGTTTTAGGAAAAGTCGGCATCTTACCTTCGATCACCACGACCTCGCCAAAAGCTAGCGAGAACAGGCCAACCATGTATACAGTGTCGGGGTTGTTCAGCCATGCTCCGTCATTGCTTGCAGGGCAACGGATAACCCGTTTGATAGGATCGGGGATGAAGGCACCTTTGACACTGTAATCCATATTCCAGAATCGCTGGAACATGGGGGCGGGCATAGCAGGTGCATTGACCCGGTCCCAGGAGTCCTCAATCAATTGAAGCCACTCTTTAGTCGGGAATTCCTGCTTCTGCCCCTCCTTAGAAGCCAATAATGCACGGCACATTCTCTCGCCTGTTAACACCACATCGTCGCTGTTATACAAACCCTCTTCGCCCTGGATCGGGGTCTCCGGAAGGTGCAGCGTGACTGTTGGTAGCCCCAGCTCAACTGGCAATCCACCCTCCTCAAGTGGCGGCATGCGCACGTTGCCTGTGCCATCATAGCCGTTGTCGGGCATATAGTTACGAAACGCGAGGTGGATGCCGGCTCGCTCAGAGTTGGTACCGGTATAAAGTGTATTGGGGCGCGGCTTGCGAGGAGCCTGCCCCGAGCGGATATATACGGTGTAGCGTCGGCGTTCTGTCGGTACATCGCGCCTATTGGGCGACATAAAAGGGTTGATTGAGCCCTCATCGGGCACGATTTGGTCGTCACGCAGGTAACTACCGTTCCCCTGTACTCCGCCCGGCAAATTGTTTGCGATGGTGAGTGAGAAATAACGCAGGTGACCGTAATGTCCCCGCAGCTTCAGGTAAGCGCCTTTTGGCAATTTGAACTGACCGACGAAATAAGTGGAATTTTGATCCGGGTAAGCATTCGCGACTTGAATATCCTGATGCCCGCGCAACAAACCGTAATCGAGCCCCTTTGGCCCACCCCAGAAGCAGCTTAAGCGCTGGTAACGCCAATTAGTGACCTCGACAACAGTCATGGGTACCGGCGTGAGTGCAGTCGTGTCGCCAGGCAAGGTAGTTGGCTCAACCTCTTCAGTGCGCTCAGGTGTCACTTCATCGTTCTTCATGGGGAGTCTCCAAGTGATGCTGCGCCTCGGCCAGTAGCCTAGGGCCCCTGGGCAGAGCGTTTGCGTGTGAGTTTTATTCGTGTCATTTTGTTATCTGGGGGGACATCAAGTGAATTGGGCTCACTTACAGAGTGAGAATCTATAGCATAGAAATTTAGATTTATGCTTGCTTTACGCGACATTTTTCATGCGATGACGTGGCAGGATTAAGCACACCTTTTCGTCGCCATTTTATTTGCACGAAACTATGAGATTTTGTCGAAAGCTAGCCTCCTCTATGAGTACGCTGGCTTCCAGTAAGATAGAGTCGTACAAGTCATTGCTACTCCCTCAGTTCAACTAGCTTTATGAAGAGCGCTTCCTGAGGCTTGACCACTAAAACGAAAGCGAATTTAGCCGATTTCGTACTCAACGATATTGGACTTCTGTCTAAGGCTGTTGAGTCGCTCGATATCTTGTGTATTTGGTAAATTAAAAATGCAGATCTTCGATAGCTGTTTCATCAGCCCGAACTATGTGGTAATAGATTTTTAGGGGATAGGCTAGGTTGGCTGAGGGGATTGTGTCCAAGCGCTCTAGAAAATAACGTTTGTATTTTTATATTGTACGCTTCGCGCCGCCCATGCCGAGCAGGTACTGTTATAGCTGCTTACCGGGGATCGGCCCCATAGAAAATTCCCCGCGGCCTTGCAATCGCCTCCTCCTCTTCGATCGATACTCCAGTGGACCAAGGCTTTATCAATGTCGGCTAGGGTGCTTTGCGTGAGTGGCTAGCTGTTATTGGGGACGCCCACATGGATCCGGCCAAAACGTTAGTTTCCTGTATCTAATTCTATACCCCAAGGCCAGCATCTAATCTGATTTACTAACTGCTGATGCTCTTTCATCCTCAATTTGTAGAACTACTCACCTTCGTTGGGTTTATGCCTGGGCGCCGTATCAGGATTCTCTAGTCTGGCAATTACCATGGCTTTATGATTGCCTAAAATATTGAAGTAGGTTTTGTGATCAATAAGCGTGAGTAAAGACTCGCTGCTAGGGCTTCTATCGTTCATATCTCCAAGGCAAAACAGACGGTTACAGGATGGATCAAAAGCAACCTCTTGCGGTTGTTTATCTAATTGGTACAAGTGGCCATGTATATCTCGGACAATAAAATCTAGACCAAAGTTGTTTCTGTCAATCTTCAGACAGGTACTCATAGTATTAAGAGTGAGTTACTTAACTTTACAATGCTGTGCTTTGATAATTATGAATTGCTTCGCATCGATAGATTATGTGAATTCTGTTTTACTTCCTGTCTCTTTGCAGATTTCATTACAAGTTGCATTAGGTCCAAAAAATATATGACCATTTAGACACGTGAACTCTTTGTGAACCTGTTTGTGCATGGTCAGTATGGCCTTCTCTTTTTTATAAGCTGTCCTCCAGTGACGCTGTGCATATAATCTGCTGATTATACGAAGTTTGCTAACGCTGAGAGTAGCAGGCTATCCTACATGCTAATTAACCAGATGCCTCTCTGACCGATGCAGCGGATGCATAGCACAGCTTACAGGTGTGCCAGATACTTATAGTTTATGCTGATCCCACTAGTAAAATATTAAAGTATAGGGGTTTGAAAACGCGGTGCTCTAGCTTGTGACCATTAAGTTGATGACCCGCTTTCAGCCTCTGATTAACGTTAGTATTGAGCTGATAATGTAGTGACTCCTCAAATGGTAGCTTGCTTCTGCTACGGATAATGGCAGCCTGGAAGGCCCACCTTGTGCCATCATTTCGCCATTCCCGTAGTGATACTCTGGATAATGATAGTGAAACTGCACTATATAAATTCATAATCTTCTACTTCTATTGGGAAGGTGGAGTTTTTATTCGCCGGTGAATTGCGAAGAAACAAAGCCCATTTTCTTGAGACGCTTGTCACTCTAAGTTATGTGTGGGCTTCGTTTTGTCGGATAATCCAGGTGGTTGAGCGTATTGTATAGTCAGAATGATTGTGCTGATTAGGTGATGTAGTGAAAATGAGGGGGATAAAATAAAATGGCTAATTATGATAACAAAGATAGGTAAGTGGTTCAGTGGAGTACTATTTCTGGGGGTTGTGGCAGTTTCAATCTTCGCTGTCAACGCCATTTATTTTAAACCTTGGTCTATCAACATTTTTTTGAAAGGGCATTTTTTAAGATCTAAGGAGTCAGTCCAGAAAATCTCACTATGTACGGTATTCTTGAGAAATTTGGGTTAGATGAGCACAATGCACATCTCGATGATGTGTCTGATAAAGAGCAGCAACGTAAATTGCTGAAAGCATAAAAATGCGACCTGGGTGATTACAAGTCTCCCTGCTTCCCTGTAATACGTGCACTTATAAACAAAGGTAATTTTACCATTTCTGAGGTGGTAGCAAGCACAAATATATCTCAGCTGGCAGTAATTCAAGTTATGAAGAGTGTGATTAAGCAAAGATTGGTACGAGTGTCATTAGGTGAAGATGCGAGAGAGTGAAAAATTCGGTTGATTCGCAAAGGTAGCGCTTTATTACCTGGGTTTAAGGCCGTAATGGATGGCTACATTGGAAGCTGAGAAATCCCTTAATGCCGCGCTTTCGGTGTCCCTTCCTGAGTTGCTTGACAATGCAATTAGAGTATTGGAAAAGTGATCTTATCTGGCCCGGATGCAGCAAGGCATCTTGATGAAAGATGGGGATGATTGATCAATGTGAAAATAAAATTCACTCGCCAAGCATCTGCAATAATTATATAGGGTGACTTTTTGTGACACTTAAGGTGGTATTAAAGAATAAATTGTAGTTCTACCACTAAAGTTTCAAAATTTCTGAAGGTTAATCTGCCTGGGGGTGAGATTAACCTTGTTGCTATTTATAAGTTTTCCTTCAGTTGCACTTTTTTGGAATGTTCTTTATCAACGGAATGGTAGTTGAAAACTAGTACTGTATTTAAGAAATGTAATTTTCTGTAAGAATGAATTTGGCGACTTGGTTGTAAAAGTTGCTTATATTCTTGTGTGCCTCCAAATCTTGTGGTTTCTCTTTGTGAGTATTCAAGGTTTTGTGGTTTTGAAATTAAATATGTTTTCAGTGGGAGGTGTTTGGAGGGTATTTATTATTTTTCAGGTGTTTTTGAAAAGTTTGGATTGGATTCTGATGTTTGTCAGTGTTTTATCTAGATAAATTATAATAGCTTGGTTTGATAAATGTTTACTTATATTCGTAATTTATTTGTACTGCAGCTAGTTTTTGCTAGTGCAGTTGCATATGGAGATTACCTGGATGGTCCTAGTGTGGATACTGACGGGAACTTTTCTTTGGAGTATATGCCGGTAGATGCTTCATTTTCCTTGAGTCGAACATATTTAAAAGAGTATAAAAACGGTAACTATGTACGAACTCTCTCCCTGAATTCATGGGGAACGTCAAATAAATTTGTTTCGATATCTGGGCTTTCTGCTGGTACCTATCATTATGAATACTGGCATGAGTTTGAGGAGTGTATCCCAGACGACGATTTTAACCGGACTGCTTTGAGAGCTCCCGAGCTATGTAGGGGGGATACTATAGAGTATGAAACTGTCATCGCCACACATACTGTTAATGTGGTAACTCAGTTGCCAGTGCCTTCCAGTATTAGTTATACCTCTTTCGATAGTGATGGAACCTACCCGATTAGCTGGTCCTCAGTTACTCACGCAAGTAAGTATGAGCTTTACCGCAGCCTGAATGGTGGTTCTTGGAATAGAGTTTATAGCTCATCAGGGACTAGCTTCCCTGAAAGCAGCCGTTCCAATGGCAACTACCAGTATCGTGTACGCGCTTGTGTTTCTAACATATGTAGTGGTTACAAGACCGGCGGAACTATGAAGGTAGAGCATACTCCATCGGTTCCATCTTCCATCAGTGTACCCAGCTATACACCCTCTAGCAGTGCAAATCTAAGCTGGTCTGCCAGTAGCGGGGCCACTCGTTATGAATTACAGCAACGCAAGGATAATGGAAGCTGGTCGGGTAATGTTTATTCTGGTTCCGCTACCAGCAGAACTGTTTCTTCATTGAGTCATGGAAGCAACTACCGATATAGAGTGCGTGCTTGTAATACTACCTGCTCTGGTTATCGTGAAGGAGGGGATTTGATTGTCTCTTATCGCCCTGGAGTACCTACTCCTAGCCTATCAACGAAGAACAGCCCAGATGGTAAATACACACTTAGCTGGAATGCCATGCAATTTGCCGCTATCTATCAGGTTTTGGATGCTAACGGTTCATCTATTTATAGTGGCTCGGGCCTGAGTAAGAGTTTTACTGATATTAATAACGGTACATACAGCTATAAGGTACGCGCTTGTAACGAAAATAAATATGCCTGTTCCGATTATTCCTCACTGGTAACAGTTAAGGTCGATCGCGACGTAGGTGTGCCGGTATTGTCAATAGATTCAGCGGAGAGTTGGAAAGGAAAGCTTACCCTAAATTGGGGAAAAGTGGATAAAGGCGGCCTCGAAGTTAAATATGAGGTGTTGGATAATACTGGCAAGCAAATTTATCTTGGTACTGATCTAAAATTCACTATCACAAACTTGAGTAATGGACAGTACTGCTACAAGGTTCGAGCACTGACCTCTAGCGATCAGTCCAGTTATTCTCCGCAAGATTGTTCTACTGTTGCCATACTACAACCGCCAGTAGTACCAGACTATATCACTTTGCCTTCTTCTACTGGTGAGGGTTATACAGTGAACTGGCCATCGGTCGATAACGCCGATAGCTACCTCTTGCAGCAACGTATTAATGGTAACAGTGAGTCGGCTTGGCAAACTGTATACTCGGGCTCTGGTAATGTTTATGACTACAATGCCTCTCCATTCGTATACGGTACCCACGATTATCGTGTCCAAGCTGCTAACAAGGCAGGTTCATCCGACTTCAGTGACACTTTTACAGTTACTGTTGAAGTTGATCCAACGGTACAGATCCGTAAGCAACTCTATTACAATGAAGCCGATCAAGTACCGGCAGCTCAACATAATCCGGCTCAAGGTATTTTCTCCCGTGATAAAGCGGCCTTCCGCTACCTGGACCTGATGTATATCGTTGATACCGACACCAATACGGTCATCAACCCTTATGCCAGTGGTGAAGCCACGGTTGAATTTTCCAGCCTGTATGACACTGTTGAGCGTAACCTCGCCACTGATGTGGAAGCGTTTATTTTTGAGCAGCTGACCCATCATCCCAACAATGAAAACCTGCAGCGTTTCACGCTGGATGTTTACTACGATCGCGCGGTAGCGGAAATGATCCTGGCCAATGAAGCCCTGGATAATGCTCGTATCAGCCGCCTGCGTAACGAAGCGGTGGAGGTTGAAGTTGGTCATATAGAAACCGCACACCAGTTGTTGAAAGACGCCCTGGAGCAATACAACTCCCTGCTGACTTATGCACCGGAGTTTTTAGCGCAGTGGGGCCCCACCCGTGGCCAAATCAGCCCCCGTTACTACGACCCCAACGACCTGGCACAAAAAGATGTAACCCCGGCAGAATTACTGTTCACCGGTTACAAAGATGTCACCATGCTCTATCAGCTAATGAGCAAGTTGGTTTCTACTAAAGTGCAGCAAGCGCGTTTGGCCGTCGTAGCCGGACAGACCAATACCACCTTGTTGGCGCAAATGGTTGATGAGATGGACACGCTGCGCAGTGAGCTGATTGCCAAAGAGGCATCGTTGCGTGCGATCTTTCCGAATGTCGACTTTACCCAGGTTCAAGGTTTCTCCGGCCTGCCTGAAGCTGTATCCGAATGGAATACCCATATCAGCGATTTGGAAAACTCAGTGAGCTGGCTCACTGGAGAAACCAACATTCTGGGTCTGCCCCAGGATGCTGTGTTGCTGGTACAGGGCTACGGTATTGATGGCAACACCGTGTTTGACTCCTTCGATGCACTGAGTGACTTTCTGGGCAACGAAAGCAGTGGCCCTATTGCCACAGCGCAAAACAGTTTGGTAGCAGCAAAAACCAGCTATGAGAACTATCGCCACAGCGCCGATAAGCTCGCTACGGAATATACCGATCGTCACCAGCAACTGGGCAACTGGTTGTACAGCTTGCTGGGCCTGGAATTCCCGAGTAATTGTTTTAACCAAGACTGCATCATTATTGAAGAGTCTGCGCAGCAAGGTAGTGAAATTGCGCTACAGGCGAAAAACATCGAGCTCGCGGAAATTGCGCTGAGTAATAATTTGCAGCGTATGGAAAATCTGCTGGATACGATTCAAATCGAAATTGAGCGACGCGCGGAAGAAGAGGGTATCGTCGACGGCATGTCGAAGATCATCCTGGATTATGGCTCCAAGCAGGAATCCATTTCGAAGCAGATCACCAATATTCGTGAAGAAGCGGAGAAATCCAGAAAGCGGGGTGGCTTCCTGAAAGTGGTGGGTGGCGCGATCAAAGCGTATTTCACCGGGGATACAAGCACTATGAAGCAGGGTATTGGTCAGGTAGTTTCCAGCCATAAGAATCTCAAGAGTATTAAAGAGATTGGTAAACTGGAGGCGCTGAGCATTCGCCTGGGCGCAGAGGAGCGAGCGAAGCTGAATGACAGCACGAATAAACTGCTTGATGTGGAAAGCCGTGCACGTGTGCGCACCATGTGGCTGGAAGCGAATACCATCGCTCTGGATATTGCCCAGGCAGAAGCGACCGTAGAGCAGGAAGTTGAGCGCCTGATCGGTATGCTTAATCAGGCACAGCGGGTTATGAGCCAGATGTTCACCACCAACGCTAACCTGGCAGAGCGTTATTTTGCTGACCCGATTCACGCCAGTCGCCTGACTACAGAAATGCTGCGTGCGGAACGTCACTTTGAAGAAGCGCAGAAATGGTTGTTCTACACGGTTAGTGCACTAGAGTACAAGTGGCAGGAGCCTTTTGTTGGTCCCAGTAGTGGATATAGGAAAGAGGCTATTTATGGCTTGCGTAATGCTGAGGAGCTGAGGGATTTCCACAGTGAGATGTTGTCTTTCGATCAGTTGCGTGACCTGAATGGCACTCAGCAGGCAACGGATAAATTCTCGCTTAAGGACGATGTGTTCGGTTATGTGGATCTTATCAGTGGTATCACGCAAAGCTATCCACACCCTGATCCTGAGCAGCAGAATGGCTCTTTGTTAAGCTCTGAGAAAGCTTTTCAGGAAAAACTGCGTTTGTTATCGCGTTCTATCCGTGAAGACATTTGGGTAACTGTGGAATTTAGTACTGCGAAGGAGTTACCACGCAGTACTTTCTTCAAGGGGCCTGTAATTGCGGACGATGATGATCTGACTTGCTTGGCAGCCGGAGGTACATACCTGGATAAAATTGAGACTATTGGACTCAATATTCCAGTCAAGTATAGCCTTATTAATGAAACTGAAGTGCCAGCGTTCTTAACCTACGGAGGTACCAGCTTCCTACGTAGTAAAACGCCAGGTACTTTGGTGGACAACGAAGGTGATGTGGGCATTCAAGGTGAGTTAATTACCCATAGTCCTCGTTTCTGGGATACCGGGGAAGGTAGCAATTTAGCCTTCCGTGATAGCTATCGCGTATTTATGTCTGCAAATCTGGATACGTTTAACACCGGTTCTGGCTCCAATTCCACGATTACTAGCGTCTTCAAGGAGCGCAGTGTAGCCGCAACAGGTTGGCGCTTATCGATTCAATTGAAAGATCGGTTTGGTCAGCTTGTCGATATTGATGCAATTAAGGATATTGAGCTGATCTTCAATCATCGCTATAAGTCAAGAAATTTTGATACCTGTGGTGATGATGACGGCGGCCCGCTGTTATTACTGAAGCAGCCAGTAACTCACTAATTCTAACTTCAAAAAATAGAGAACTTAATTTGGCAATCCAGTGGCATTTATGCTGCTGGGTTGTTGCTCTATTTTGGGGGTTATTTCTTTTTCACCGAACCTCGCCGGTTTTATTCATAAAGAAAAAATTATTAAGTTCTTAAAGTGTTTTTTATAAAGCACTTCTCTCTAAAACAAGGATGCTTATGCTGCGCAAATTATTGCTCTCTTGCTGCTTGCTTGCATCATCTACGGCGGTTATCGCTGCGGATGAACATACCGCTCTGCAAGCGCCCGTTCTCAATCTGCCGACAGGCCCAGGAAGTATTTCTGGGCTCGGTGAAGCTTTTACCCCTAATTTAAATACCGGCACCAGTTCGCGCCTAGTGAACTTGGCTGTGCCCCCTGGGCGTAATGGACTGGCTCCGGATGTATCACTGGAATACAACAGCGGGTTTGGTAACGGGCTATTAGGACTGGGGCATAAACTGGTTATTCCCTATATCCAGCGTCAAACCGACAAGGGCCTGCCTAATTATTCAGAGTGGGGTCAGGCTGATCGGCAGGATAACGACCGCGATGGTCGCACCGATGAGTTTGATGAGTTTGATACGTTTATCAATCACCTGGGCGAAGAATTAGTTCTGGTGGAAGACGGTGTTTATCGCACCAAAAATGCCAGCGATTTTGCTCGCTACGAGCGTCTGTCGAAGGGTTGGCTGGTGACTCAATCCAACGGCCTGCGTTGGTATTTGGGTCAAGACTCTAATAGCAGAGTCAGTGGCAACAACAGCACATCGGTATTCTCCTGGTATCTAGAGGCGGTAGAAGATACCCATGGCAATCGTATCGACTATCAATATCGCAAGTTGGATGATGGCGTTCAGATTTATCTGGACAGGATTCAATATAATACGAATGGCGATATGGCGGTGCAGTTTCACTATGAAGACCGCCCTGACGTCCTAACAAATTATAAAGCGGGTTTTGAGATTAAAACCGCTTATCGCTTGCAGCGCGTGGAAACACAATTTGCCGGGCGCCATTTACGTAAATACGAATTTTCCTATCAGCCGCTAACGGAATGGCAAAGCCTCTCTTTGTTACAGGAAGTCCATTCCAGTGCAGGCGAGGGTGAATCTACGGTAACCCTGCCACCAGTGCGCTATGGCTATACCCACTACCAGCAGGATCAGGTGTTTATGTCACCGATGCCGGCTGCGAGTCAGGTACCACTGAATAACCCCGACGTTGCCTTCTTGGATATTAACCGCGATGGACTGCCGGATATTATTAACACCGCACCGAATAAAGACAGCTACTGGCTCAACCTAGGTCCAGGGGACGATGGCCTGCCGCAATGGCAGAACTATCGCGAAATGAGTACTTTTTCCTATAGCCGAATTTCTAATCCCGCCGTTACCTGGGCTGATATCGATGGTGACGGGCTGGTTAATATGCTGCAGTACAATTCCGGCAGTATTGATTACTTCCACTTGGATGAAACGCATAATTGGCAGTATAGCGGGGCACTCAATCGCCTGTATATTCCCCTGGACAGTCCAAACGTTGAAATGGTGGATATCAATAACGATAAGCGCATTGACGTTTTTACAACCTCTGCTAGCACTAATGGGAAGGTTACATCTCATATAGTGCAGTTGAACCACCCCGATGGCTGGTCGCAGCCCATCGAATTACCGATACCTGCAGATAGCCAGAGAGTGCGTTTGGGTGATCCCAATGTCTTTCTCCGGGATATGAACGGAGATGGTCTGCCTGATCTGGTTTGGGTCAGCAATGGCTACGCGGCTTACTATGCTAACCGTGGCCTGCAGGGTTTTGCTCCCGCAGTAGTGTTTGCCAATAGTCCCGATACGTTACACAACCTCAAGAATGTTCGTGTTACTGATATCAATGCCGACGGCCGTGCGGATCTAATTTACCTCAATGGCACTCAGGTATCGCTATGGCTGAACCAGGGCCTGGATACCAAGCAACATCAGCTGGCAAAGTTTAGTCAGCCACAATTAATTCAAGCCCAGGGAAATGTATCCGCCGAAGAAGTGCGCCTAGTCGATATTAATGGTAACGGCTCTACGGATATTGTTTGGTACAGCCCCGGTCGCGGTGCTAATACTTTTTATTTCGCAGAGCTATTCCCCAATGAGCAACCGAATCAGCTAAAAACGATCGACAATGGCCTGGGTGCATTGACGACCCTGGAGTACGGCTCTGTTGTCGAGGAGATGGTGAGAGACCGCGAGGGTAACAGCCCCTGGTCGCAGGGTATCCCTGTGGCAATGCAGGTACTTAAGCGCGTTGTTGTGGATGATGGTCGCGGTGGTGAACAGCAAACCACCGAGATGGATTACTGGGACGGCTTTTACGATGCTGCCGATAAAGAATTCCAGGGCTTTGCACACAGTGAAGAGCGCCGCGTGGGTGATGCCAGTACCCCGACACTGGCAACCCGCTACGAATTCCACCTGGGCCAAAAAGCCGATGGCACCGAACAGGAAGCCCTACAGGGCAAGATCAAACAAATAGAAACCCGCGATGCCTTCGGCGGAATTTTTTGGCGCGAGGAAAATCAGTGGGAGTTGCGCCAACTGCTGTCTGGTTATGCCGAGGAAAGCCGCAAAGTCGAGTTTGCGGCTATGACCGAACGCCAGCAGCATATGCTGGAGCGGGGCAGCGGTACCCCAGTGACCCTTGCCTGGGAGTATGACTACGATAATTACGGCAATACCACTTATATCAAAGAGCTGGGCCGTACCGATGGCAACTGGCAGGACGAGCGTATTACCCAATTGCGCTTCAGTGCGGAATCCGCCTCTGCACAGGGCCACTGGTTCCTGCACCTACCACTAGAGCGCAAGGTTACCGACCTATCGGGCCGCGCTGTGGCCAAAGAGCAGTGGTTCTACGATGATGAAAGTTTCTCCGCAGGTAATTTAGGCGCGGTCTCCAAGGGCAACCTGACCCTGCGTCGACTCTGGCACGATGCTGAGAGTGCAGATGCCTATGTTGCCGCAGAGCGCCACCGCTACGATGCCTTCGGCAACCGCATTCAAAGTTATGACCCCTTGTGGGACGCCAACACAGGCCACCAAACCAAAGTCACTTACGACTCGCAATATCACACCTTCCCAACAGAAGTGGGTTTGCATACCGGCAGCCGCTGGCTCACCGCTCGTGCGGGTTATGACAAGGGCCTCGGTGTACTTACCGACTACACCGACTTTAACGGGCAGCAGACCCAATATGGTTACGACAGCCATGGACGCCTCACCGCCATGGCCAAGCCAGGGGACAGCCTGCAACTCCCCACGGTTGAGTACGATTACCAACTGGCGCAGATGGTGGATGGTCACCGTATCAGCTGGGTAGAGACTCGCCAGCGCGAGCGGAGTGGTGCTAGCGGTACCATCGACAGCCGCCGTTTTTACGACGGTCTGGGCCGCACCCTGATGGTGCGCAGTGAAGCCGAGCAACCGGGACAGGTTGTGGTCAGCGATCACAGTAACTTTAATGCGCGCGGCCAGGTAGTGCAGACCGCACTGCCTTACTTTGCCCAGGGGCTCGCCTATCGCGCTAATGATAAAGGCCAGCACCACCGACAATATCTTTACGACGCCCAAGGGCGTACCCAGGAGGTTTATCAGCCCTATACCGCGCAAAGTGGGGAAAGTGTCTTCAATCGCATCACCTATTTGCCCATGGCACAGATGCTGGAAGATGAAGAGCAAACTCGTGCGAACAGTGTTCACCATGGCGCCGCCAAAAAACTGGTGTTTGATGGCCTGCAAACGGCGCAGGGTGAATACCGCCTGAGGCAAGTGGATGAAATTGTTGGAGCCAATACCCAGGGCGGCATCGGTGGTGCCACCTGGTCCACCTATTACGACTACGACCTCAATGGTAATTTTACCCGCCTGCAGGATGCACAAAATAATGTGCGCACCATGCACTACGACGACCTGGGGCGCATGCGCTTCTTGGACGACCCCAACCGCGGACAGCGCTGGCAGTACTTTGACGATGCCGGCAACCTGCTGGCCACCCGCGATGCCCTGGGGCAGGAGCGGCACTATCGCTACGACGGCGCCAACCGTCTCTTTGCCGAGTATCAATTATCGCCGCGAGGAGAAGCTCCCAGCGGCGCAAATTGGCAACCGGGCTTGCAGCTGGGCTCCACCTCACCGGTAGTCAGCTACCAGTACGACCAGCGCGGCGAAGAGGGCGGTGCCTTCCTGCTTGGGCGCCTGGCCAAAGTGACCGACCAAGCTGGCTTCGAGCAATGGGGATATGATGCACGCGGCCGAGTGGTACAGCGCCAGCGCAAGATTACCGGCCCACAAATTGACAGCCCCCTCTACACCACGCGCTTCGCCTATGACAGTGCCGGGCGTATGACACAGCAGTTCTACCCCGACAATAGCCGGGTGAACTTCGAATACAACACCCGCGGCCTGCTCGAGCGCATCCCGGGAGTGGTGGAACGCCTGGACTATACCGCCAATGGGGTTTTGCAGCACCAAGGGCTGGCCAATGGTGTTGAAACTGATTGGGGCTTTGACGAGCGCCAGCGACTGGCTGGCTTGCGCACCCAGCGCAGCGGGGACGCCCTGCCACTGCAACAGTGGGATTACCGTTTTGATGCCGTCTCCAATGTACTCGGTATCGACGACAAACGCCCCAGCGACGCTCTCGCCGCAATGGCTGCCGAACTCGGCGCAACCAGTGCCCAGGCAGCCTCCCTGGCAAAAAATATTGTCTACAGCTACGACGATGTCTATCGCCTGACCGGCGTTGCCGACGATATCGAGCAGGTTTATTACAGCTACGACAAAATCGGCAACCTGCTGCAAGTGGGTCGCGCGAGTGTCGACCTGGCAGATATGGCTACCGCTGGAAATACCCAGATCACAGATCTGCGTTATGGCGGCAGCAATGACAATGGCAACACTGGCGCCTCCAACCGCAGCAGCCGTGGCAGCCTGCCTGGACCCCAAGCGTTGAGCTGGGCTGAAGGCCTGATTGAATACGATGACAACGGTAATCGTACGCAAGCCGGCGACCAGACCTACCACTGGGACCACGACCAGCGCCTGACTTACGCCGGTAATCAGCAAGCCGCTGACCAGTACGGTTATGACTTTAAACACCAACGCCGCTTTAAAATCACCGAACGTACAGGCGAAGCTCGCAGCGTCACTCTGTATATCGACGGAGATAGTGAAGTACGTGATGGCAAATTACTGAAGTACATCAGTGTTGGTCAGAAACGTATTGCCCGCAGTGACCAGAGTGGAGAAGTGTTCACGCCGACTGAGTATTACCTGCACACGCACGTAGGTTCTACCGACCTGACTCTGGATAAGGCTGGCAAGATCATTAATGCCTTTACCTATAAGTCTTACGGCGAGCTGGAAAATATCTTCGGTGATAGTACCGCAGCACCTTACCGCTATGCGGGTAAAGAGCTGGATGAATCTACGGGGTTAGGTTACTTCGAGCGTCGCTACCTGCAGTCTGACTTTGGTACCTTTATCAGCCCGGATCCGGTGCTAAACCACTCGGGACGTTTTGCGGATCCGCAGCGTTGGACGCCTTATCGCTATGCGCGGAATAATCCGATAAATTATGTGGATCCCAATGGTGAAACGGCTATTAAGCAAAGCGGCCAGGGTAATGTTTCTCCCGCACAAACTAGTGGTGCAACGTTGGCCATTCACTCTAGAGGTAATAGCCTTATAGATGGCCATGCCTGGGTCGTATATACCGATGCATCTGGTAACACAACTACCTATGGGACTTGGGGAAACAATCCCCGTGAGCTAGGAAACGGGCTGCACAAGAATTTAGAGATTGGGCAAAAAAGTGAGGCCTCACGAGTTTTAGCGTTAACCGTAGAGGGAGAGCAAGCTTTTCTTGAGACCGTTTCTGAATACGAAGCAATGGGAGAAGATGCATGGGAATTAGGTGCTCCTTGTTCGTCCTTTGCGCGTGATGCGTGGGATTCTGGCACTGGTGAAAACTTAAACTCGAATTATGGACCTGTAAGTAACCCCATGACATTGAAAGAATCAATTATCAAGGCCAATGGAGGGCAAAATCATGCCGTTGGAACGGGGCCGGATGGTACTTCAAGTGCATCATTTGGATCATTTGGCCGATCTTCAGGATCAAGTAGCATTACCCCTCTACAAAGCCTAATACCGGAACCGGACTGATTGTAATGAAGTTTAGAATATTTTTGCTGACCCTGTTATCGTCTTTCTATGTGGCATGTAGCTTTGGTGAGCCGATGATTTTAGAGAAAAAGGATACCCAATTTTTTACTGTTAAAGTAATTGATGTTGAGCATGATACTGTAAGTTTACTGGTTTCAGGCCTGTCTTTTCATAGTGCGTTATCGGTTTCAAAAATAAGCACTGAAGTTGAGGGGGGTAATTTATCAGTCAAGGTTCATTTGCAGCCAGGATTGAAAGGAGGGAGTGGCTCCTTTGAGCAGGAAGTTATTGTTCCTCCATCGGTATCAAATGTTGTATTCGGAAATGATAAAGTTAAAGTTTGGAGTAGAAATTGATCTAAAATAATTATTTTTGAGCCTCGATTATTTTTTCGGGGCTTTTTTATCTGACTAATATTTTATTGTTTGTTCAAATTTATAGCTTTGCTTTATTTCTCGGGTGGGCGAGGGTGTTTTTTGAAGGCGGTTTGTATGTTCCTGAGGAAAAATTTATTACTTGATTTATCCTGGTTGACACTCTTGCTAACTTGCAGGGTTCTGTAAACAAATACAGTTGTCTGTTTGGCCTAGAAGGAAATGCACCATGGCTTGAAACAAGGTGCAGTTTCAGAAGAGCATTGGTTTGACCCAATTCTTTAAAAAATATGGAAGTGAAGAGCAGTGCAACCCGGTGTGGACGTCATGCGCTGGTCACCCCTCGTACAATCTTTGACTCTATAAAGTTAACCCTTATTACTTGGGGCCTCGGGATTTTTCTCATCACTCAGGATAAAAAGGCATTTCTTGTATGGAGTTGTCATGTCATTTGGGTATCTCTTACAACGCAGCTTGGCGTATGAAGCAGGAACTCATGCGAGTAATGATGGAATGAGACCACCAATATAAACTGTCTGGTATTCGTTGAATTGAGTGTTGCCTAGCAGGGTGGAGAGTGTACTGGATACAAACTTGGCCATGAAGGCAAGGGTAAGCCACTTTATGGCTGCCATCGGAAACAACCAAGGAAGGACGCCCACCCGTATCAAGCTTTACAGAGAACTTATACTTGAGGTGTAGGAGTAACTGTAAGGCCGACTAGCTTTGAGTTCCCCCTAAATCAATAAAGACTGACAAAGTTTACTACAAAGAGTAACTAGAAAGCTTTCTGAGGAGTACAGGGAGGATCGGTTCTGATGTAAGTATTGGTAAACTCCTCCTTCAGCAGATAGTAGATTTTGTCATTTTTGGAGGGTGATCTATTTTTGAATGAGTAAACCGCCTATTGTAGTAAATCAAGGTGGTTCCTAGTGAAAAATTATTACGAGTTTTTAATAAACTAAATAGATCCTCTTAATAAAAGCTTGGCCTACTTAAATTGCAATATATTGAAGACTGTTAAGTATTTCAGCTACTTCTAGTAGGTGGTAGGCTATACATAAAGAACGGGCATTATGCCCGCTTCAATATATCATTTCTTGTGAGTGACTTTTTTGTAGTAATTCCATTTCTACAGTCTGTTGGGGAAGATTTCGCAAGCACGAAATCTCGCTATTAGTATCTATAAATCTTCCTTTTTGTATTTCATTACTCTCAGTTCAGCAAATAAGAAACATTCTCAAAGTCACCAGATGGCGTGATTGGAGTCAGTTAATTCTATGACTCACAGCGGCTTACCACCACAATGCACCGCCGGTCTGATATTCGATAATGCGGGTTTCAAAAAAGTTTTTCTCTTTGCGCAGATCCATAATCTCAGAAATCCACTGGAACGGGTTTAACACGTTAGGGAATTGTTCTTTGGGGCCTTGCTGGCTGGGTGACGGTTAGCGATACACTGGAAGAAGCTACTAGGTGAGAGCGAGAGTCGGGCCTCGCTCTGCAAAAAAGTTAATGAGTTATTTGTTGCGGGGACTTGGCAGGTTCCACTTGAAATAGACTCCGAGGGGGCAAGGTGTATTGCAATAAATGTTAAGTCAGGGGGTGGAGAGGTAAGAAAAGCCTTTTTATGCTTTTGTTTTAAACTATTCAGGATTTAGATAAAAAAAACGGGCTGAAAGCCCGTTTTCAATACTTCTCTTCCTGTGAGCGACTACTTTTTCCTTTTGTAGTAATTCACTGGCCGGAAGCCTCTTTTACCACTGCAGCGCGCCGCCGGTTTGATATTCAATAACGCGGGTTTCAAAGAAGTTTTTCTCTTTGCGCAGGTCCATAATCTCAGACATCCACGGGAATGGGTTCTGTGCGCCAGGGAATTGCTCTTTCAGGCCCAGCTGGCTGAGGCGGCGGTTGGCGATAAACTGGAGGTATTCCTCCATCATATTTGCATTCATGCCGAGTACGCCGCGGGGCATGGTGTCGCGGGCGTAGGCCACTTCGAGTTCCATACCTTCGAGAATCATCTGGGTCACTTCCTGCTGGAATTCCGCCGTCCACAGGTGTGGGTTTTCCAGCTTGATCTGGTTGATCACGTCGATGCCGAAGTTCAGGTGCATAGACTCGTCGCGCAGGATGTACTGGAACTGCTCGGCAACACCGGTCATTTTGTTGCGGCGGCCCATAGACAGAATCTGGCTGAAGCCACAGTAGAAGAAGATACCTTCAGTGACGGCGTAGAAGGCGATCAGGTTGCGCAGCAGCTCCTGGTCGGATTCTACGGTGCCGGTTTTGAAGTTGGGATCACCGATCGCCTGGGTGTGGGATAGGCTCCAGGCGGCCTTCTTGGCAACGGCGGGCACTTCGCGGTACATATTGAAGACTTCGCCTTCATCCATGCCCAGGGATTCTACACAGTACTGGTAGGCGTGGGTGTGGATCGCTTCTTCGAAAGACTGGCGTAGCAGGTACTGGCGGCACTCCGGGTTGGTGATATGGCGGTAGATAGCCAGTACCAGGTTGTTGGCAACCAGGGAGTCTGCAGTGGAGAAATAGCCCAGGGAGTATTCCACGATGCGACGCTCGTCCTCGGTCAGACCGTTGGGGTCTTTCCACATGGACACGTCTTTGTTCATGTTGATTTCCTGGGGCATCCAGTGGTTGGCGCAGCCATCCAGGTATTTTTGCCAGGCCCAGTCGTATTTAAAGGGGACCAGCTGGTTGAGGTCTGCGCGGCAGTTGATAATACGCTTTTCATCCACCTGGATGCGGGCTGCACCCATTTCCAGTTCTTCCAGGCCGGGCGCTGGGTCCAGGCTGGCAACGGCTGCACGTGCAGCCTCAACAGTGGCGGAGCCATTTTTTGTGGTGGAGCTCGCTGGAGTTTCCGCAGAGTAAGAAGCGCTGGGCTCTTGTACGGATTTCGCCTGGGGCTCCGCTGCGGTCTGCGCCTTAACGGCTTTTTCGGGTTGTTGGGGCTTTGTCTCGAAATCGTCCCAGCTCAGCATAGTCGGCCCTTTTAATCGGTCTCGTTATCGGAAATTCGATATTAATTTCTGTGTTCTTCCTGGCGCTACATTCGCAGAGCGAGGCCAGGGGTGCTATTCCGGAATTTTCCGGCAGTGGTCAATCGCTGCAGGTATTTTTACCCCAGCGGGGCACAAAGTTTCTGTGCCAGATCAATTATCACTTTGCTTTTAGCCAAAATTTATTTTTGGGTTTTCACCGCATGGCTGTGAGGTTTGTGGCAAAGTTTTTTTCGTGGTTTTCATACGCCGCACAGTTTGTGCGGGTTACTGAAAACGCAGTTGGGAAAAAACGCAGACGATCCCCGACCCGAAAATTCTTCCCGGTGTTTGCAGCCGGGTGGGCCGGGGTCGTTGCGCATGGTCATGCCCGCACTTGCGGTTACGACGCTCTCCCCCGAGAGTGAGTACAGGCCCCAGGAGGGGCCAAATTTTTACTGACAGGCTTCGCAGTCTGGATCGTCCAGAGAGCAAGCCTGCGGCACTGCAGCCGGTGCGGGTGCAGCCTGTTCTACAGGCGCTGCTGCGGCGGCACCATTGCTGCTGCCGTGTGCGCTTACCGCGTTCAGGGTGCCGCTGTTTACCGTAGATTTCTCTGTGGTAGTGGCAGCCAGGGCACGCAGGTAGTAAGTGGTCTTCAGGCCGCGGAACCAAGCCATGCGATAGGTCAGGTCCAGCTTCTTGCCATCAGCGCCGGCAATATACAGGTTCAGGGATTGGGCCTGGTCGATCCACTTCTGGCGACGGCTGGCGGCGTCCACAATCCAACGCGGTTCCACTTCAAACGCGGTGCGGTATTTCGCTTTCAGGTCTTCCGGTACGCGATCGATTTTCTGTACGGAACCCTCGTAGTATTTCAGGTCGTTAACCATGACTTGGTCCCACAGGCCGCGATCTTTCAGATCGTGTACCAGGTAGGGGTTTACTACGGTGAATTCGCCGGACAGGTTCGATTTCACATACAGGTTTTGATAAGTCGGTTCGATCGACTGGGAAACCCCGGTGATATTGGCAATGGTCGCGGTAGGGGCGATCGCCATCACGTTGGAGTTACGCATACCCTGGGCTTTTACTTTTTCGCGCAGGCCGTTCCAGTCCAGAGTGGAGCTGGTGTCCTGATCGATAAATTGCTGGCCGCGCTGCTCAGCCAGGATCTGGATGGAATCCAGTGGCAGAACACCCTTGCTCCACAGGGAGCCTTCGTAGGTCTGGTACTTGCCGCGCTCGGCAGCCAGGTCGCTGGAAGCGGAGATGGCTTCGAAGCTGATCGCTTCCATGGTGTTATCGGCGAAGGCTACGGCTTCATCGCTGGCGTAGGCGATGCCGGCTTTGTACAGCGCGTCCTGGAAGCCCATCAGGCCCATGCCCACAGGGCGGTGACGCATGTTGGACTGACGTGCACTTTCAACCGCGTAGTAGTTAATGTCGATAACGTTATCGAGCATACGTACCGCGGTTTTTACGGTATTGGCCAGCTTGGTGCGGTCGAGTTCACCGTTTTCACCAATGTGTTGCGCCAGGTTGACAGAGCCCAGGTTACATACGGCGATTTCGTCGTCGGCCTTGGTGTTGAGCGTGATCTCGGTGCACAGGTTGGAGCTGTGTACCACACCGGCGTGCTGTTGCGGGCTGCGCAGGTTGCAGCTGTCTTTAAAGGTGATCCAGGGGTGGCCGGTTTCGAACAGCATGCCCAGCATCTTGCGCCATAGGTCGAGCGCGCGGATTTTCTTGAACAGACGCAGCTTGCCTTCGGCAGCCAGTTGCTCGTAGTGGTTGTAGCGCTCTTCAAAGGCGGTGCCGAACAGGTCGTGCAGGTCTGGGCAATCGGCCGGGGAGAAGAGGGTCCACTCTTTGTCTTCGAACACGCGCTTCATAAACAGGTCGGGGACCCAGTTGGCGGTGTTCATATCGTGGGTACGGCGGCGGTCGTCACCGGTGTTTTTGCGCAGCTCGAGGAATTCCTCGATATCCAGGTGCCAGGTTTCCAGGTAGGCACACACAGCGCCCTTGCGCTTACCGCCCTGGTTGACGGCTACTGCGGTGTCATTGGCCACTTTTAGGAAGGGCACAACACCTTGTGACTTGCCGTTGGTGCCTTTGATATAGGAACCCAGGGAGCGCACCGGCGTCCAGTCGTTGCCGAGGCCGCCGGCCCACTTGGACAACATGGCGTTGTCGCGGATAGCACCGTAAATACCGTGCAGGTCGTCCGGTACTGTAGTCAGGTAGCAGGAGGACAGCTGCGGGCGCAGGGTGCCGGCGTTGAACAGGGTCGGGGTGGAGCTCATGTAGTCGAAAGAGCTCAACAGGTTGTAGAACTCTACCGCGCGCTCGTTCTTGTTTTCTTCGTTAATGCTGAGGCCCATGGCGACGCGCATAAAGAAAATCTGCGGCAGCTCGAAACGAATATCGTCACTGTGCAGGAAGTAGCGGTCGTACAGGGTCTGCAGGCCCAGGTAGGTAAACTGGTGATCGCGCTCGCCTTTTAAAGCTCCGCCGAGTTTTTCCAGGTCGAAGGTGGCCAGGGCGGGGTCCAGCAGGTCCAGCTCGATACCCTTCTTCACGTAAGCGGGCAGAGTGGAAGCGTAGAGTTTTTCCATCTCATGCTGGGTGGCGCGCTCGGCGATATCGAGGAAGCGCAGGGCTTCGGAGCGCAGCTTGTCCAGCAGCAGGCTGGCTGTGGCGTAAGTGTAATTTGGCTCTTTTTCAACCAGAGTACGCGCAGTAATTACCAGGGCGGTATTGATATCGTTTTCGGAGACGCCGTCGTAAAGGTTCTTCAGGGCCTCGCTGAGGATGGCCTCGGCTTTGACGTCTTTCAGACCTTCACAGGCTTCGCTGACAACAGTGCGCAGGCGCTCCATATCCAGGGGAACGAGGCTGTCGTCGTCGAGTTTAACGCGGATGCTGGGGTGCGCATCGACAGCCTGTTCGGTTTGACTGGCACTTTTTTCTTTTTCTGCACGCAGGCGTGCGTGCTCTTCGCGGTAGAGTACGTAGTCGCGGGCAACCTTGTGTTCACCGGCGCGCATCAGGGCCAGTTCCACCTGGTCCTGAATTTCCTCGATATGGATAGTGCCACCAGAGGGCATGCGACGCTTGAAGGTGGCGCTGATCTGACCAACCAGCTCCTCGACTTGCTCGTGTACACGGCTGGACGCAGCGGCGGTGCCGCCTTCAACAGCGAGAAAGGCCTTGGTAACGGCAACGGAAATTTTGCCATCGTCGTAGGGGACAACGGTACCATTGCGCTTGATGACGCGGATCTGGCCCGGTGCGGTGGCGGCCAGAGTGGTGCCGTCAGTAGCCTGGTCGCTGGTTGTGCCTGATTTTGCCGCAGGCACGGTTTGAGAGCGCCCTGTCTCTGTGTGCATGTAAATCTCCGAAAGGTTTGTATTGTTGTCTGTCCGCGTGTGTTCACCAGAACAGCGCCACTGGACTGCGTGGCATGTGCGGAGCGAGTCCATCGCTTGGCCAGTGATTCCTCCCACACCGTGAAGGCACTGGAAACAGGCGGCTCGGTGGCCGGCATTCAATTAAGCTTTGCCGGCTGCTGCCTGTGGCGGATCATTCCTTTCCGCCCGCTTACCTCTGATTCTGCTTTGAAAAAAGCAGCGTCTGGCACCGGCCGCCAAAAAGTGTGGCGGAGTGCCGGGATTCGCCCCTAGATTTGGGGATGCTCAAGGTCCCTTACCCCAATATATAGGGGGTATGCCTCGAGCGCGCTACAAGATAATGCGGTAGGCGGGTCAGTTCAAGCCGAATAACTTTGTGGTTGTTTGTGGATAAATTGTGGGTAGGCGTGTTGAGTCAGTAGCCACTTCTGCGGCAGGTCCCGCCACAGCTGGGCTGCATGGCATTTATCAGTGAAGGGAGAAGGGTAATACAAGCTCTTACAATTTTTTTTAATAGCCGGGGCGTTCTAAATTAACAACGGCAATAACCATTTGCGAATGTGCGCAATTTGAGCAAGTTGGTACTAAGATGATCAGTTTTGTGGCGTGATTTTTTTGTTGCAACATGCCTGGTTATTATTTGTTCATCCGTATTGTTTCGTCTGAACCTGTATTTTGATGCCACGAAAAAAGTGCGTGGTCGTTTTTTATACGGATGTCAGTTGGTGGAGGGGTGGTAGGGCGGAGGATGGGCCAGTCGACAGGTTGTAAATAACGCCATCGACCGACGCATAAAAAACCTTACTGGCTGTGCTCCTGTAAAAACTCCATGAGTGCTTTCTGTGCATGTAGGCGATTTTCCGCCTCGTCCCACACCTTGGAAATACGCTCGTCCTCCAGTAATTCGGCGCTGACTTCCTCACCGCGGTGCGCTGGCAGACAATGCATGAAAATTGCGTCTTCGTTGGCGTGGCTCATCAGCTCGTGATTCACTTGATAGCGGTCGAAGGCTTCTCTGCGGGCTTGTTGTTCTGTCTCCTGGCCCATGGAAGCCCATACATCGGTACTGACCCAGTCGGCATCGCGCACGGCCTCCACAGGGTTATGCACAACTTTTACCCGATCGCCGGCGGCAGCGACAATATCGGCATCTGGAGCATATCCTTGGGGGCAAGAGATACGTAGTTCAAAGTCGCAAAGCCGCGCCGCATTGATATAGGAGTGGCACATATTGTTGCCGTCGCCCACCCAGGCCACCACTTTGCCCGCGGGGCTGCCGCGGTGTTCGACGAAAGTCTGGATATCGGCGAGTAACTGGCAGGGGTGGTAACTGTCAGATAAAGCATTGATTACGGGCACCCGTGAGTGGGCTGCGAAGCGCTCCACATTTTGATGGCCGAAGGTGCGGATCATTACTATGTCGACCATGCGTGAGATCACCCGAGCGCTGTCTTCGATAGGCTCGCCGCGCCCTAGTTGGGTGTCGCGCGGTGACAGAAACAGGGCGCTGCCACCCATCTGCGCCATGCCTGCTTCAAAAGAGACGCGGGTGCGAGTGGAAGACTTTTCAAAAATCATTCCCAGCACTTTGCCGCGAAAGAGGTCGGTAGTAATGCCCTGGTTGCGCAGGGTTTTTAATTCGATAGCGCGTTCGATAATTTGTTTTAGCTCCTCTGCGGAGAGATCCATTAAGGTGAGGAAATGCCTGGTCGCCATAAATTGTTCTCCTTTGAGTGCTTCAGACTGCCTGCGGGGTAAATTGTTGAATCAGAGTGCTGACATCGTCGGCCAGTTGCTGGCACTCCTCGTCAGTAAGGGTGAGTGGAGGCAGTAGCCGCACCACATTGCCGGCGGTGACGTTGATCAGTAACGCCTGCTCCCTAGCCCGCTCAACCAGCTCAGCGCAAGGGTGGTTGAGTTCAATACCGATCATCAGACCCTGTCCGCGAATATCCACAACCTCAGGGCAATCGCCCAGTCGCATGCGCAGGGAGTGTAGTAATTGTTCGCCCAGTTTTTCTGCGCGCTCGATTAACCACTCGCCCTGAAGAGTCTCCAGCACTGCAAGACCGGCACGGCAAGCGAGAGGGTTGCCGCCGAAGGTCGAACCGTGGCTGCCAGCGGTGAAAAGGCCGGCAGCCTTGCCGCGGGCGAGACAGGCGCCGATAGGGACACCATTGCCGAGCCCTTTGGCGGTGGTTAATACATCCGGCACTATGTCGGCGTGCTGGTAGGCAAACATTCTGCCGCTGCGACCGTTGCCGGTCTGGATCTCATCCAACATTAACAGCCAGTTGTGTCGATCGCAGAGTGTACGAAGTTGTTTTAGGTAATCGGTATCTGGTACGCGGACACCGCCTTCCCCTTGTATTGGTTCCACCAGTATGGCGACGATATCGCTGTGCTGTTGTGCCAGGTTTTCAATGGCTTGCACATCGTTGAAAGGCACCCGCAAAAAACCCTCGGGTAAGGGGGCGAAGCCCTGTTGTGCCTTTTCATTGCCTGTTGCCGTAAGCGTGGCGAGTGTTCGCCCATGGAAAGCGCCCTCCATAACCACAATTTGCGGTGTCACCAGCCCGCGCTCATTACCGAGTTTACGCGCTAGCTTGATAGCGGCCTCATTGGCCTCAGCACCGGAGTTGGAGAAAAATACATTATCCATACCCGATAGGAATACGAGCCGGTCGGCCAACTGCTGTTGGGGAGGAATGTTGTACAGGTTGGATACATGCAGCAGGGTGTTGGCCTGCTCCTGTAGGGCTTCGGTGACTTTTGGATGGCAGTGGCCAAGACCGCAGACGGCGATACCGGAAATAGCGTCCAGGTAGCGGTGGCCGCGATCATCCCACACGTAGTTTCCCTCGCCGCGGACCAGGGTCAGGGTCCTTTCGCCATAGTTGTGCATCAGTGTGTGGGGGGGCACTGAGACGCCTCCTTATTTAATCATTGGGTTTGTTTAATAGAAGTCGTTTCCGCAGATAATTCTGTTTGATGTATTTTAATCTGCAAATTATATTGTTGAACTAATGCTAACACAGCCTTTACGGCGTGTGGGCCATCTATTTGATTTCTCTTTGTAAAGGATGGGGCCATTGGGGAGTGGTGCGCATTTTTTGGCTATGCACTGCTGCGGGTACTTATTCCCCCCTGCGCTGAGGTACAATGGCCGACCGTGCGCAATGGCTGGGTGCCGATGCGATACACGTTAATAAATTTGCTTCCACCACCTGAGGTTTCTCACGCTTATGGATACACTGGAGAACATCAAACAGCAGATTGCTGACAACGACATTCTGCTCTACATGAAAGGTAGCCCCAACGCGCCCCAGTGCGGCTTTTCCATGCGCGCCTCCCAGGCGATGATGGCCTGCGGTAAGCGCTTTGCTTATGTGGATATCCTGGCTAATCCAGATATTCGCGCTGAATTGCCCAAGTACGCCAATTGGCCGACTTTCCCTCAGCTTTGGGTGAAGGGTGAGTTGGTCGGCGGTTGCGACATCATTATGGAAATGTATGAAAATGGTGAGCTGAAAACCCTGATCGATGAGGCATCGGCGGAGAGTGAAGGCGAAGGTTAATTTTCGTTTTTGCTTCGATGTATCTGCCTGGTGAAAGCGGCAGTACATGGTTGAGAATAAAAAAACCGCAGTTGAAACTGCGGTTTTTTTATACCTGTTAAGGTTGTTCTAATTATTTGCCAGAGTGGCCGGCTGCAGTTTCCATTTGAGTTTGCAGGTAGTTTTGAATGCCCACTTTGTCAATCAGTTCGAGCTGAGTCTCCAGCCAGTCGACATGCTCTTCTTCGGAGTCGAGAATTTTTTCCAGTAATTCACGGCTGCCGTAATCGCGTACCGATTCACAATAGGCGATGGCTTCGCGCAGATCGGGAATTGCTTTGGATTCAATCTTCAAGTCGCACTTGAGCATTTCCTCGGTATTCTCACCGATCATCAATTTGCCCAGGTGCTGCAGATTGGGGATACCCTCAAGGAACAGGATACGCTCGATCAGCCAATCGGCGTGTTTCATTTCATCGATGGATTCGTGGTATTCCTGTTTGCCTAGCTCTTTTAAACCCCAGTTGTCGTACATGCGCGCATGCAGAAAATACTGGTTGATAGCTACCAGCTCATTGCCCAGTACTTTATTTAAATGTTCGATAACCTTGGGATCGCCTTTCATAGCTTTTGCTCCTGTGGCCCTGCGAGCTAGATAACACCCTCAGAGAATTCCTATTTGTTGGTTACTTGAAATAAGTAGCAATAAAAAGTCACTAAATTGTGTTAGTCACTTATGTCTGCAGCTGACCGATTTCCCACAATTTATTTTAGGGTGATAGCTGCAATCCGGGCCGAGTTTGCGTTGCGATTTGCGGCAAGTCAAGAAGAAGTTGTTAGCTGCGGAATGCAGAAAAAACACGGTTTTTAACACGAATTTGGCCGAAAATAGCAACGAAAATGATTCTTGTTTAGGTTGCAGTGTCAGCTGGCGAGCTTTTTTTGAATAGCAGATATTATTTGCTGAATTTCAGTGGAATCGGTTTCACTCCTAATAAAGTTTTTATTGTCGTTGGCCAGACGTTGCAGATAATTAAATAGTGCAGTCTTGTCTTTTTCCCTTTGGCAAACTTCGGCGAGATGTTCCAATGCGTTGAGTAAGTGGCGCATAAAAACGCCATTGGCGCGGCCGTGTTCGACGATTTCATCCAGTGAAGCATCAAGCAGCTGAGCAAATTCCAATTTGCAGCTGATTAGGCGTAAAGCTCCGCTGGAGTCAGTAAAACAATTCGCAGGTTCCGGTCTTTGCAGCACAGTACCCAGCCCCTCAATGAGGCGGTCAACACAGGAATAGGCTGTGAAAGGATCATTAATACCGGGGGATAGTGCACGTACTGCAATCTGTGATAACTGGCGCACTGAAAAAACAATGTCCTGCTCGGCAGTGGGCAATGCGCCAATTTGTAGGGCGGACTGCAGTGGTGGAATTATCTTTTCAGGGTTGTCGCCCTGATAAATTCTGCCGATGTGTCCCCAGTGATGCACATAGGAGCCTGGGTGATAATTGACCTGCACACAGCAATTAAATTTTTCCGCAATGGCAATCATTTTTTCCCGATCGATGATTTGTATATAGCCCCCGCGGGGAGTGGGTAAGGGGATCCACCCAGGCCCCAATGCCAGGCGCTCAGTATCGAAGTGCTCGCCGCGTTTGGGCTCTGTTGAGCTTGGGTATTCACGGTTTATTGCCTGGTGGAATTCCAGGTTGATCTGGTGGGCGATGTTATCCACTTGGATGGATTGCGCCACGTTGTGGATGAAATAAACGAGGTAGCCGACGCTGATTAGAGTGAGCAGTAAAGCGACTTGGATAGCAAAGCCATAGGTAGTGATTTCCCCAGTGCTACCCTCAATACCGCGCATTGTGACCAGTGCATAGACATAAGTTGAGAGAAAGATCCCGAGGGACCCCTGGGTACTGCGATCGCGGATAAAGTTTCTTACCAGGTGAGGGCCAAATTGGTTGGAGGCAAGGGTTAGGGCCACCACAGTAATTGAGAATACAGTACCGGCAACTGTAATAGTTGAACCGGCAATTACCGAGAGCAAGGCGCGTGCGCTGTTAACGTCGGTCATATGCAGCCAGTCGAGAGTGGCGATATGGCCTGTTTCAAATACAGGCAGTGCGCTTAAAAGGGCGTCCAGCTGACGCATCAGGTAGGCGAGCAGCAACGCCGACAGAATCATCACGAGTGGCACACTCCAAAAGCTGGAGCGAAGCCGTTCATAGAAGTGTAAGAGGTGCTTCTTCATGGGCAAAGCTGAGCACATTGATGTGCACCCAGCTTAGCGCACCGAGTGTGATTGCCAGAAGTCTAGGGAAAGCTACAGGGGTAGGGCTTTAAGTATAACTGGCCGCCATTCATGGCAATCTATTCGTGCGCGGCGGCCAAAAAGAGAGCTTAGCTGGCGGAGTAAAACAGTCCGCTGGTGGCAGAGGAAATCATTCCGGTACCCAGGGTTTCACTGATAATTTCCTTGGTCTGCTCGGCGCAGCGACCGCACTGGGAAGAAACTCCGAGCTGGCGTCTTAAGGCCTTCACTGAAGTGGAGCCATCGTAGACAGCCTCTTTGATTTGGCGGTCGGTTATACCTTTACAGATACATACATACATCGTGGTGGGCTCTGCTCGATTTCTGTTCAATACTAGACTGATGTGAATCCTATTGCAATTGAGAATGAGTGTCAATAAGATTCCAGAAAGATTAAAAAGCGACCTCTGTGTTTCTTTTTTATGCGAATTATCGGTTGTTTTTTCCTATTTTGAGGCCTGGTTCACGCATAGCTTTTCCGCTATCAGGCTCATTAAAAAAATTTATGGGCCTGCAATTAGTGGATGTGTATCATAGCGGCCCACTATCAATTCCTATTCAATTTATAGCTGTTGCGTATAAATTGAACACTTCACTCTCTTTATCAACAACCCATCATTGGATTGAGGAGGTTTTCATGGCAGTACTGGTAGGCAAGCCGGCTCCGGACTTCACCGCTGCAGCGGTATTGGGTAATGGCGAAATCGTCGATACCTTTAACCTGAAAGAAGCGATTAAAGGTAAGAAAGCAGTAGTTTTCTTCTATCCGCTGGACTTCACCTTCGTATGTCCTTCTGAGCTGATCGCTTTCGACCACCGCTTTGCCGAGTTCGAAAAGCGTGGTGTTGAGGTAATCGGTGTTTCCATCGACTCTCAGTTCTCTCACAACGCATGGCGTAACACCCCGGTCAACGACGGTGGTATCGGCCCTGTAAAATACACTCTGGTTGCCGATGTTAAGCACGAAATCTGCCAGGCGTACGACGTAGAAGCTGACGCTGGCGTTGCTTTCCGTGGCTCTTTCCTGATCGATGAGGAAGGTTTGGTTCGTCACCAGGTTGTGAACGATCTGCCGTTGGGCCGCAACGTTGACGAAATGCTGCGTATGGTTGATGCTCTGGCGTTCCACCAGGAGCATGGCGAAGTTTGCCCGGCCGGTTGGCAGGAAGGCGACAAAGGTATGAACGCTTCTCCGGAAGGCGTAGCGGCTTACCTGAGCGAGAACGCTGAGAAGCTGTAAGCTCAAGATCGCTGGGCTAGCTCGAAGCTAGTCCCGATGCAGAAAAAACCGCCGAAAGGCGGTTTTTTCGTTTTAATGAGTGCCAATACGCAGATCTATGCGGGTGGCATGGGGATTCACACAAGACTAATGGCAAGCGACTAGAATTCAGCAGTCAGTCCTGCGTGGCGCCTAAATAGAGTTTTTGTCCGTTGGCTGCTAGTCTTATCTGCATGTACCGGATTGCTTTGGCGGCTCGATTTGCTTATGAGACCTGCAATTCTTTCAAATATCGTCTACCACCTACGTGCCTGGAAGGCGTGTACCATTCTTTCACTACTGCTCCTATGCGCTGTGGCGCTACCTGTGCGGGCGATGGATATAGACGCCAGGGCCAAGGAGTTCGATCGATACTTCCGCAAGATGATGGCTGGCAAGTCGATCCCCGGTGGTGCCTATGTCATTGTTGATGGCAACCGGGTGGTGGCCATGGACACTTACGGTGTGCGCACACGCGGAAAGAAAGGTAAGGTGGATTCGGATACCGTTTTTCGCCTGGCCTCGGTCTCAAAGACCTTTGCCGCCAGTATGGCCACTCTGTTGGAGCATGAGGAGCGCTTTAATTGGGATGACAAGGTAGTCAATTATGTGCCGGATCTTAGCTTCAAGACGCCGTCCCTGTCTCGCCAGCTGCAGGTAGAGCATTTACTCAGTCACTCCTCCGGCTTAACGCCCAATGCCTACGATGATTATCTGGAGGACAATAAACCGCTCAGCAAAATATTGCCGAAATTCGCGAATATTGACCCACGCTGTACTCCGGGAAAATGCTATGGCTACCAGAATGTGCTGTTCAGCCTGATTGAAGATGTGATTCTTGAGGCGACAGGTACCACCTTTGCCAAACAACTCAAGACGCGAATCTTTGTACCGCTGAAAATGCAGAATGCCTCGGTAGGTTGGGAGAGCTTTATGGCCTCGGACAACCGCGCCGCGCCCCATGTGCAAACAGGCAGTGGCTGGCGTCCGGTGAAGGTGGAAAAAGAGTACTATTTCGCTGCCCCAGCGGCGGGTGTCAACGCCAGTATTTCGGATATGGCCCAGTGGTTGAAAGCACAAATGGGTTACTACCCCAAGGTACTTTCTCCCGCAATGATTGAGGATATGACCACCGAGCGAGTGTCCACTCAGCGCCATATGCGCCATCGTATCTGGCGGGATTACCTATCTCATGCCGGTTATGGCCTCGGCTGGCGTCTCTACACCATTGGTGATGACCGCATTATCTATCACGGTGGCTGGGTGGCAGGTTTCCGTGCGGCAGTTGCCTACTCGGAGAAACTAAAAATCGGTATCGCCATTTTGCTGAATGCCGAATCCCGGGTGATCTCCGATATGACCGCCAACTTTGTGATCGACGTGACAGGCAGCAAGGGCAAAGCCGCAACGCTCAAGGCGAAGGCCAGTCGCAAGCGTTAGTTGATTGTGCAATAGTCAATAATGCGCTCCCCTTAAAGCCCCAGCTGGTGGGGCTTTAAGGGGAAGTCCCAACTCTAAAATGTCTTCTTGAAACCCCACCGTTTCCCGTAAAGTCCCAGCTGAATAGCGAATTACTGTCAGCGCCGTTTGCGTTACGGCATCATGCAGATATCCTCTATTTCCAGCTTTGCCCTTGAAACCTGTCAGCAGGTCCCAATATTTGCTCCCTGTTCCGATTGACGTGTATGGGGAGACCTACAGATGACCGTTGAGGCCCACAAAGAGAGCCACGGGTTCCAGACAGAAGCCAAGCAACTGCTGCACCTGATGATCCACTCGCTCTACTCCAATAAGGAGATTTTCCTGCGCGAGCTGGTATCCAATGCCTCCGATGCCGCTGACAAACTGCGCTTTGAGGCACTGTCCAAACCAGAATTATTTGCCGATGATACGGATTTGCGTATTCGTATCGAGTTCGATAAAGATGCGGGCACCCTGACCATTACCGATAACGGTATTGGTATGAGCCGTGACGAAGTGATCGAAAACCTCGGTACCATCGCTCGCTCCGGTACCTCCGCCTTTATGCAGCAACTCACCGGTGACCAGAAAAAAGACGCGCACCTGATCGGTCAGTTTGGTGTTGGTTTTTACTCAGCATTTATTGTCGCCGATAAAGTGGATGTGTTTACTCGTCGCGCAGGTGCAGAAGCCGATCAGGGTGTGCACTGGGAGTGTCACGGCGAAGCGGAATATTCCGTAGAAAATGCAGAGTTGCCCCAGCGCGGTACCCGTGTCGTTCTGCACCTGAAAGAAGATGCCAAAGAGTTTGCCGATGGTTGGCGCCTGCGCTCCATTATTAAAAAGTACTCCGACCACATCGCTATTCCGGTAGAGATGCTGAAAGAGGAAATGCCGGCGGCAGAGGGTGAGGAAGAAAAAGAAGAGAAGGCGCCCGAGTTTGAAGCGGTCAATGCGGCCCAGGCGTTGTGGACCCGCCCACGCTCCGAAGTGAAAGCCGAGGAGTACAAAGAATTCTATAAGCATATTTCCCACGATTTTGATGATCCACTCAGCTGGAGCCACAATCGTGTTGAGGGCAAGCAGGATTACACCAGCCTGCTGTATATTCCGGCGCGTGCACCTTTTGACTTGTACCAGCGCGATGCCGCCCGCGGCCTCAAGCTTTATGTACAACGCACCTTTATCATGGACGACGCCGAGCAGTTCCTGCCGCTGTACCTGCGTTTTGTGAAGGGTGTGCTGGACTCCAACGATCTGCCGCTAAACGTTTCCCGTGAAATCCTGCAAAAAGACCGCAATACCGATGCGATCAAAAGCGCACTGACTAAGCGTGTGCTGGATATGCTGGATAAGCTGGCGAAGAAGGATGGTGACGAGTACCAGAAATTCTGGGACCTGTTTGGCAATGTGCTGAAAGAGGGGCCGGCAGAGGATTTCTCCAATAAAGAGAAAGTGGCCAAGCTGCTGCGTTTCGCCACCACGCATACCGATACCGACAAACAAGATCAGTCCCTGGAAGACTACGTCAGCCGTATGAAAGATGGCCAAAAGGCGATCTACTACGTGTGCGCAGACAATTTCGCGACAGCGAAATCCAGCCCCTATCTGGAAGTATTCCGCAAGAAGGGTATCGAGGTGCTGCTGCTCACCGATCAGGTGGACGAGTGGTTCGTGGGCCATATGAACGAGTTTGATGGCAAGCCGTTCCAGGACGTGGCTAAAGGCGCGCTGGATTTGGGTGAAGCCGAGAGCGAAGAGGATAAAGCCGAACGCGAGAAAGTTGAGAATGAGTCCGGTGCGCTGGTTGAGCGCGTGCAGTCTGTTCTGGATAGCCGTGTGGAATCTGTACGCGCTACCACTCGCCTGGTGGACTCGCCGGCGTGTCTGGTGGTGAGCGAACAGGATATGGGTCCGCAGATGCGCCGTATCCTCGAACAGGCTGGACAGGCGGTACCAGAGGCTAAACCGATTTTTGAAATCAACCCATCGCACCCGCTGGTACAGCGCCTGGATCAGGAGCAGGATGAGGATCGCTTTGCCGATCTCACCAATATTCTGATGGATCAGGCCAATTTGGCGGCGGGCAACCAGCTAACAGATCCGGCCGACTACGTGCGTCGCCTGAATACACTGCTGCTGGAAATGCACGACTAAGTTTTAATCAGTTGTTATTGGCTTTCAGGAGCCTGGCGCGGTGATTTCTTCGGAAGTTCTTGCGCCTTATTTCTGCGGCCTCAGCGGAACAGCCCGGTTGTGCAACCGGTAGCTTGTCCCGCTGGGGCCGTTTTCCGTTTTTGGCGTGTTAATTTGTAACTTTACGCGCAAGATCCTGATAGTTGAACCCTTTGGGCTGAGCGGGTCATACCTCTATAATCCCTGCCCTCGAGAAGCTTTATCGGTATCAATATGCAAAAGGAAACTTCCAACCCTCTCTCCATCGCTGTATTGGGCGGCGGTAGTTTCGGTACGGCCATTGCTAATATTATTGCGGGTAATGGTCACGATACCCGCCAGTGGATGCGGGATTCGGAGAGCGCGGAAGCCTGTCGAGAAACCCGTGAGAACAGCAAGTATTTGCCCGGAGTGGCCCTGCACCCAGAACTTTGTATCAGCAGCGACCTGCAGGAAGTGGTACGGAACTGCAATATTGTATTTGTCGCTATCCCGAGTAAATCTTTCCGTGAAGTGGTCCGCCGGGTGGCCCCGCTGCTAAAACCGGGCACCATGTTGATTTCCACCACTAAGGGAATAGAGCACGACAGTTTTCATTTGATGAGCGATATCCTGCGCGAGGAGACCCAGGGTATGCGCGTGGGGGTGCTGAGTGGGCCCAACTTTGCCAAGGAAATTGTCGCGGGTCACTACACCGCAACCGTGGTTGCCAGTGAAGATGAGGCGCTGTGCAAGGATATCCAGTCCGCGCTGCACTCCGAGACCTTCCGCGTTTACTCCAGTAACGATGTATTTGGCGTGGAACTGGCTGGGGCGCTGAAAAATATTTATGCCATTGTCACCGGTATGGCGGCGGCCTTGGACCGGGGGCAAAATACCATCAGCCTGCTGATTACCCGTTCGCTCGCAGAGATGATGCGTTTTGCCGAGGCTATGGGTGCAGATCCTATGACTTTTATCGGCCTCGCCGGCGTTGGCGATTTAATCCTGACCTGTTCCTCCGACCTCAGCCGTAACTACCGGGTAGGTTATTTGGTGGGCAAGGGCAAGCCTTTGGATCGTGCTGTCGCGGAAATCGGTCAGGTTGCCGAAGGGGTGAATACGGTTCGTCTGATTAAAAAGAAAGCGGATGAAATGGGCGTCTACATGCCCTTGGTTTCCGCAATTCACGCCATATTATTTGAAGAGCGACCGATTCCTGAGGTAATTCGCAATTTAATGTCGGGCGCGCAAACTTTTGATGTGGCCTACTCGGCCAAGCCTTGATGGAAGCCTCTTATGAAAAATGATGATTTAAAGCGCAACCTGACTTCCGGGAACCAGTGGGTGCGGCTGATCTATATGGTGCTGTTTGCTATCTGCCTGCAGATTGCCAGCTGGGTGCTGCTCGCGGTGGTTGTGCTGCAGTTCCTGTTCTCGATTATTGGTGGCAGTGCCAATGATAATTTGCGTCGTTTTGGCGACCAACTCGCCTCCTATATTTATCAGGCGATACAGTTTTTAATTTACAACTCTGAGGAAAAGCCTTTTCCTTTTGCAGAGTGGCCGGAATCTGAAGTGGACGATCTCTCCGGTTACGAGGGCGCGCAAGAGGTTAATGCAGAAGTTATGGCTTCCGATGATGAAGCCGAGTCCGAGAAAAAAGCTGAGTCCAAAAAGGAAGAAGAAGCCGAGGAGGCCATTATCCTCGGTAGTGATGACGGTAAACCCGAGCTGGTAGAGGAGAGCGCAGAGGAGTCCTCAACGCCCTTCAGTGAGCAGAAGGGTGAATCTGACAAGCGCGGCGACACACACTAAAGCGATTGAGGCGAAGTCAATGCAGCTGTTTATCCTGCGTCATGGTAAGGCCGAACCCATGTACGGTAACGATGCCGGCCGCGCGCTTACGGAGCGCGGTCGTAAGCAGGTGGCGCAGGTATGCAAAGAGCGCGCTGGGGAGTTGTCCTCAGTGCGCGCTATTTGGGCGAGCCCCTTTGTGCGCACTCAGCAGACAGCTGATATTGTCTCCGCCCACTTGGGGTTGCCTGTTGTTACCGAGCCATTGCTGATTGGCGATACCGATCCACAGCAGCTACTCGATAAGTTACAGAAACAGCAAGCCGATCATTTCCCTCTTCTCCTGGTGAGCCATCAACCACTGGTGGGTAGCCTGTTGAACGGTCTCTGCGGTAGTGGCAATCAACACCCGATGGGGACTTCCAGCCTCGCCTGTGTCAGCGCGGAGGTCTGGGCTAATGGTTGTGCTGAGTTGCAGTGGTTACAGCACCCCGGCTAGCCATTTTTCCCTCCGGTTTTTCCCCTTTGCCTTCAAATCCCTAGGTTGCTGGCGCTAACTGTCATTGCCTGCGGGCCTTTGGACCTGCACCATCTGGCTCTTTAATATTCACTTTTTTCTGGAATCTGCGCGCATGAAGCAAGCCGCCCCCCGTGAGATCAGCCTGGAATTCGACAGCAAGACCATTGCCGCAAAGCAGTGGGGGGATGGCACAGGAGAGCCGGTATTGGCACTGCACGGATGGCTGGATAATTGCGCCAGCTTTGATCGTCTGGCCCCACTCTTGAAAGGCGTTAATTTGGTTGCCGTGGATATGGCAGGCCATGGGCGCAGCTACCATCGGTCTCCCCATGCTAATTACAATATTTGGGAAGAAGCTGAGGATATTATCGGTGCCTCCGAAGCACTGGGCTGGCGCAATTTTTCTTTACTGGCCCATTCCCGCGGTGCTATTGCCAGTGTGATAACGGCAGGCACCTTCCCCAAACGCATCAAACGCCTGGCCCTGATTGATGGCCTGGTACCTCCTGCTACCAAGGATAGCGAGGCGCCGGAAATTCTCGCTAAGGCTATCGCCCAGCGTGCCCGTTACAGCCAGCGCAGGGCAAAGATTTACCCCACTTTTGAGGGGGCGGTAGAAGCGCGTATGAACGGCATGTTCCCGCTGACAGAATGGGCGGCGCGTGCGCTGGCCGAGCGGGGGACCCTGCCACTAGAAGGTGGCTTCACCTGGAGTAATGATCCGCGCCTGATGGCGGCGTCCTCTGCCAAGCTTAACGAGGCACAGGTGCGCGCTTTTCTATCCCGCCTGAGCATGCCGGTGCGCCTGGTGCTGGCGAAGGAGGGGATTGCGAATATGATCGAGCGGCTGCGTCCGGTGTTGGAGAGCTATAAAACGATCGAGGTTAGGGAAATACCCGGCAGCCATCACCTGCATATGGAAGAGGGCGCCGAGGGCATTGCCGAGTGGTTTGGTCCCTTCCTGCGTGGAGAAGCTTAGAAGGGCACCCGCTTTGAGTAACTGCCGGGGTCCATTTCACGCACTTCTACCGAGACCGCTGGTACCCCATCGGCAAATTGGCACAGGCAGTTAAAAACCGCTGAACTCAACGCTTCCCGCTCGCGGTTGTTGCGGCCTGCCAGTAGACGGATTTCCGCGTGAATAAAGCTATCGCCGTGCTCACCGGCAATAAATTGGTCGTAGGGCTTGGCGCGGGTCTTGATGGTATGGGAGGCGAATAAGCCGGAGCTATGCATTGCCTCCTGAGCCGAGCTGACCAGGGCGGCGACAGAAATACGGTCTTCCAGATTCTTGGCGTACTCAATAACCAGATGGGGCATGGTGGCTCACTCCGTGATTGCGGGCGGCCCAGGGGACCGCACGTTGCTAGCTCGCAGCCTTTAAGGGCGGCTGATCAGGGAAAGAAACTCGTTGCGTGTGGCTTGGTTCTCGCGGAAGGTGCCCAGCATTGCCGAACTCTTCATCACGGAGTTCTGCTTCTCCACGCCGCGCATCATCATGCACATATGCTTTGCTTCAATAATAACGCCAACACCGGCAGCATTAGTGACAGATTGCAGGGTTTTGGCGATCTGTGTGGTCAGCTGCTCCTGGATTTGCAGGCGGCGTGCGTACATATCGACAATACGCGCTACCTTGGATAGGCCCAGCACCTTGCCTTGGGGGATATAGGCCACGTGGGCGCGACCGATAAATGGCAGCATATGGTGCTCGCACAGGGAGTAGAGCTCGATATCCTTGACCAATACCATGTCGGTGCAGTCACTGGGGAAGAGTGCGTCGCTGACAACCTCTTGAACGGTCTGCTGATAGCCGCGGGTTAGGTATTCCATGGCCTTGGCAGCGCGCTTCGGAGTATCTTTGAGTCCGGGGCGCTGCAGGTCTTCGCCGATTGCTTCAATAATTCGTGCGTAGTGTTCGTTCATGCTGCTCTTTCCAACATCTCAGCCCGAGGGGGCGGGTGCGCTACCCTAAGCGTTTGTAACCCGAGAGTAAAGATCCGCGCGGACCTAGGGGCCTATTGGTACCAATTTGATCGCTACTCTCGGGGCCATTGTGAGCTCGGGGAGGCAAAAGGAGTGAATCCACATAAACGACCGACAATGCAGTTGGGTGAAAATTAGCCTAGGTCCTTCGGGTTACAGCTGTTAAACCGTCACTCAGCGTTACTCGTCGCTTATTTGGAACAACCAAACTACACTCCTCGTGCCTTGATTGGCGCTTCTATAGCCACAGCAGAGGCTACTTAATGAGTGACAATAGGCCTTGATGAGATACATAGCACTTAAGGATAGATTCAATGATAGAAAGGCGTGAATCCAGCCTGCACGAGCTGACCACGGTTTTGGACTATATCCGCTGGGGAGCCAGCCGTTTTAGCGAAGCGGGCCTTTGGTATGGTCACGGCACGGACAATGCCTGGGACGAGGCGGTACTGCTGGTAACCCACGCACTGCACCTGCCGCCCTACAGTAAGCAGGAAATCCTGCATGCGCGGTTGACCATGGAGGAGAGACGGGACGTGCTTACTCTCCTAGAGCGGCGTTTTATCGAGCGTTTGCCAGCGGCTTATTTGACCAATGAAGCGCATTTTTGCGATATGACTTTTTATGTGGATGAGCGGGTGTTGGTGCCGCGTTCCCCTATAGGTGAAATGATCCGCCACAATTTTGAGCCTTGGCTCAATGTAGAACCGTTGGCAATCCTCGACCTCTGTTGTGGCAGTGGCTGTATCGGCCTCGCCTGTGCAGAGGCCTTCCCTGAAGCGAGAGTCGACCTGAGTGATATTTCTGAAGGCGCTATTGAAGTGGCACAGCTGAATATCAATCGCCACCAGCTCAACGAGCGTGTGCGGGCCGTGCAGTCGGATCTTTTCAGTGGTTTGCAAGGCATGAGTTACGAGTTGATCGTGTGTAACCCTCCCTATGTGGATGCACGCGATCTGGCAGAGATGCCGCAAGAATACCTGGCCGAGCCGGAGATTGCCTTGGGTTCCGGTGACGATGGTCTTGATTTTACCCGCCGTTTGCTGCGTGAGGCTGCCAATCACCTGCAGCCAGAAGGCTTACTAGTCTGTGAGGTGGGCAACAGTTGGGAAGCTCTGGAACAGGCTTTCCCGGAAGTGCCATTTATGTGGCCCGAATTTGAGGATGGTGGCCACGGTGTGTTTGTGATTAGTCGCGAAGAGCTGCTCGCCTACCAAAGCCACTTTGAAAAAGAGTAATTCTTTTTCTGAACCCGGCAAAAGCTATTGCCGGGTTCTCTGATAAAGCCACATAGCTGCAGCAATTGTGCTTTTTACCTTGAACGCCGCGCGCGGCGGCTAGATCCTTTATAATGCGCGGCTCTGCATAAAGCCAACCGCTGTTAATTTATCAACCGTTATCTGGAAAAGTCGCATATGTCGGGCAATACCTTTGGCAAGCTGTTCTGCGTCACCACCTTTGGCGAGAGCCATGGTCCAGCCTTGGGCTGTATCGTCGATGGCTGCCCCCCGGGGTTGGAGATCAGTGAAGAGGAGATCCAGCTGGAGCTGGACCGCCGAAAGCCGGGTACTTCTCGCTATACCACACAGCGCCGTGAACCGGATCAAGTGAAAATTCTATCCGGTGTGTTTGAAGGAAAAACTACCGGTACTCCCATTGGCCTGTTGGTTGAAAATACGGATCAGCGCTCTAAAGACTATGGCAATATCGCTGAGCAGGTACGCCCGGCGCACGCCGATTACACCTACTGGCAAAAATACGGTATTCGCGACTACCGCGGTGGAGGCCGCTCTTCTGCACGGGAGACCGCCATGCGTGTTGCGGCCGGGGCCATCGCCAAAAAATGGCTTAAGCAGAAGTATGGTATTGAAGTACGCGGTTACCTGTCCCAGCTGGGACCAATTAAAGTGCAAAAACTGGATTGGGAGCAGGTCGAGCAGAATCCCTTCTTTTGCCCGGATGCTGAACGAGTACCCGAGATGGAAGCTTATATGCAAGCCTTGATTAAAGAGGGTAACTCCATCGGTGCACGGATCTCAGTACAAGCCAGCGGCGTCCCTGCAGGGCTGGGCGAGCCGATTTTTGATCGCCTGGATGCAGACCTGGCCCACGGCCTGATGAGTATCAATGCGGTGAAAGGGGTGGAGATTGGAGCCGGCTTTGAGTGTGTGGAGCAAAAGGGCACCGAGCATCGCGATGAAATTACTCCCGAGGAGGGTTTCCTCTCCAATAATGCCGGTGGCATCCTCGGTGGTATTTCCAGTGGCCAGGATCTTGTTGCCCATATTGCCCTGAAACCCACTTCCAGCTTGCGTATCCCCGGCCGAAGTATCGATCGCTCAGGCAATGCTATTGAGGTGGTTACCAAAGGTCGCCACGATCCTTGCGTAGGTATCCGCGCAACGCCAATTGCTGAAGCAATGATGGCTCTTGTTTTGATCGACCATGCTCTGCGCCACCGAGCACAGAACGGCGACGTAACACCGGGATAATTTGATCGGCCTTTTTCTATTGCGATACCGGCGAAAGCCGGTATCCGGTCTCCTCGCCGCTAAGATGCAGCCAATAAGCTAAGCCCGTGTACTTCCTCTACTTTGTTCCCCAAAAAATAGTTAGCTCCAGCTTCCTCAATTTTATTAATGTTGCGCAGTCGATCCGAGGGGCTTAAAACGCCTTTATTTCCCCGATTTACGACATGGGTATAAATTTCAGTAGTACTAACATCCGAATGCCCTAGCAGTTCCTGAATCGTACGCAAGTCATAACCCGCTTCGAGCAAGTGAGTCGCAAAACTATGGCGAAATGCATGGCAACGAGCCGGTTTGTTGACTCCCGCTAGCTTGACAGCTAAACGAACCTGGCGTGCTAAAGTTGTTGCGTGCATATGGTGCATTCTGTTTTCACCGGAGCGAGGACATTGGCCGATGGTCCTGGAAGGGAAAAGGTATTGCCAGGCGAGTTGTCGGCTTGCACTTGGATACTTTCTTTCCAAAGCGTTAGGTAAATAAACCGAACCAAAACCAGCCAAAAGATCTTGTTGGTGCAATAGGGAAACAGTCTCTATTTGCCTATGTAATTGCACAATTAGCCCGTTGGGTAATATTGTGGTGCGATCCTTATCTCCCTTACCACCTCGAACAAAAATATTATTGCTGTCGAAGTCTATATCCTTTATACGCAAAGAAAGCAGTTCGGCACTGCGAAGACCGCTACCGTACATTAGCTCAACCTGTAATCTGTAAGTGCCTTCAAGATGATCCAAAATTCCTGATATTTCTCTACGGCTATAAACCACAGGCAAGTACTTTTGTTGTTTTGCCAGTTTAAAGTCTAATGCGTGAATATCCCTACCTAAGAATCTCTTGTATAGATATATCAAAGCGTTCAGAGCTATTCGCTGTGTATTTGCGGAGCAAAGACCTTAAACTGCAAGGTGAGAGAGAAACGTCTCAATCTCAACAGCTCCCATATCAGCAGGGTGCATCTTTTTATTGAAATGAATGAAGCGTTTAACCCAATGCGTGTAAGTTTGCTCTGTTCGGTACGATAGTCCTTGTTTTCGGATATGAAATCGCAGATTGTCCATAAAGCGTTCAGGCTTACTTGGAATTTTGTGGCGAATGTCGTCCATGATATTGCTCTTAAACTGTTTTTATATACAGTGTTTGCTCTTTTGTTCTGTTGTCAATATCAGAATTCAAGAGAAGCTTCTCCTATTTCTGGGGGTGAGGGTCTAACTCTTTGACTTTTATAGGGTTGGTAATGTTATAAAGAGCAGAAAAAGCAGGTAGATATATAGTGCCTGCTATATATCTACCTGTTGAGAATTATGCCAAAGCTCTTAACTTTTTGATATTATTGGGTTTTTTAGGTTATCTTGAAAGTGGTGAGTAGAATTATATAGAAGGGTGATATAAAGATGCTTCTTTTGAATTAACTGTTATGAGTAAGGAAAAATCGTGCTAAAACGGAAGTGCCCTGAGTGCGAAAATAAGACTGTTAAAGCCCCCTTAATTAGCGAGCGCTTTGTCTGTGACACCTGTAAGTCTTCATTTATTATAAAGCGCTCATTCAAAATTAAGACTTTCTTGATTGGCATGTTGGTAGTATTGGGGTTACTTTATCTGTCCTTTAATCTACTCCATATTTTAGGTTTTCATCTGCTCCACTTTGGTCTGGTTACCTATATTATCATCCCAATAGTGTTCTCTGTGGTCTTAAAAATAGTGAATATGAAGTGGGGTTCGTTGTCTTTAAGTGGTGTCAGAGGTAGGTTGCGTGAGCACTCATAACAAAGTGCTGAATTTCGTTCCGGCCACAAAAAACGTGGCCTCCACGGGACAGCCTACGCGTTGCTTCGGCTGCCCATTAGCACGGCGTTAAATGCTCAATGGAGAATGAAGTATATGGATGATTTATCGGAAAGATTGAGCAGTATGATACGAAGCTTCGATGAGGAAACTAAAACTCGATTTTGTCATGCAATCATCCAAGCCTCACAAACTGGGCGCTATGAAGCTTGTTGGTGTCAAAGTGGAAAAGAATATAAAGACTGTCATCTCGAAAGGAATAAGCACCGAAAAATAAGTAAAGGAGAAGTAAGAAAAGAGCTATCAAAGATTTTTGACAGTAAAAAATACTGTTCAGCTTCTTTTGATGATAGAAACTGTAAGCTTCCAATAAAAGGTGCACATACAGTGCAACGAGGTAGAGTGCTGTCTAGTATGGCAAAAGATGGTCACGTAGGAACCTTCTATCGGAATATAAATGGTTTTGAACAGCCAAGAGATATAAAAACAGGCATCAAAAAGGAAGCGTCAATATTTTATGGGTTCTGTGAATATCATGATACTGAGCTATTTAAAGACATAGAATTAAATGAATTCATTGCTACACCGGAGAATTGCTGGGCTAGTTCATATCGTGCGGTTTGCCATGAGTACTATCAGAAAAGTGCTGCTAAAAAAGCAGTTATCTGGCAATTAGAAAACTTTGATAAAGGCTATGAGTTGAGTGAACAGTTGATTCTTCAGGGCGAATTGTTTCGCCTAAAAAGAGATGTACTCAAAGGATTTGAAGATATTTCATCAATTAAAAATAAATATGAGAGAGCAAAAGTACAAAGTGAGTATGATTTGCTCTCTTCCTATGTGATTGTGTTGGATGAACCTCTCTGTCTTTCTGTAAGCGCTACAATGTCGCCATATTACAATATCAGTGGAGTCAAGGTTCAGAACTTAGGTGATCCTATGTATCTCTTTCAACATTTTGCTTTGTCTACGGTAACTGTTAATGGTTGTGCTGCTTATGTGGTTTCTTACTTGAAAGAGCATAATGTTATAGAAAAATACTTGGAGGAAGTTTTTGAGAAAGGTTCGGAGTTCGTCAAATCGTGGTTAACGAAGTGTATTTTTGCATACGCAGAAAATGCTTTTTTTAATTTGGATTGGTGGAGTAACCTTAGAGAGTATAAAAAAACTTCGATATACGATCTTGCAATGTCTGAGAATTATACTGTGCACTTTGAAATAGATGACTTGGTCAGTAGTGAAGTACCAGGTTCAATAGTATCCATAGAGCGCATTTAACAAAGCATTGCAGCGGACAAGCCGCTGAATGCGGCGTTAGGCACATAATGAGTATACGTTTAAAAAGTGGCCGTTATTGGGATCCTAGTGTTGATCCATTTTCTTATCAGGGTGCCACTGACAATAATAGAGAGCAGATAGTAGGAAGTGATGTTTGCGGTTGTATTGGCTGTGGTGAAATATATCCACCATCTGAAATTACCAGATGGTGGGATGATGGAGCTACTGCCTGTTGTCCGCGCTGCGGAATGACAGGCGTTGTAGTTGGTTCGGAATCTGGTCTGGCTATCGATATTGAGATGCTAGAAATAGCTGGGGCACACCTTGTTCGCTAGCTTGTACCAAATGCCTAACAAGCGCATGTTACTGGACTGGTTTTCCGCTGCGCTCCAAACCAGCCGCAAATGCGGGCGTTATTGTGGCGGTCAATTTTTAGATAGTTTGTAGTTGCTGCCAGTAACAATCTCTACCTGAACACGCTTCGCCAGAGAGTTTTCCTGCAAGCTGGCACCGCAGTTTTGTTCAAATGCCTTCGTTTTAAGTCAACAGCCCCTGCAAGTCAATTGCACCATTGTGGAGTGCCAATCAGATAGTTAATTGGTGGGGGAAATATGGTATTTTTCCCTGTAAATTTATCGGGCAGTGGCCAGCCAAAGGTGGCTGGCAAAGAGCAAGTAGGTCGGTCAGTGCGCGCCAGCTATAACCAGGCCAAGCAGGCTCGCCCAGACCCTGTGGGGCTAGGCTGGACAGCCTACGCAGCGCGCTTCGCACGCAAACGCTCCGGCTGCCCCTGTTGGCAACGTTAAGGCTCAATCTGACATGGAGGTTCTGAATGGAACTTGAAGGTTCTGGAAGAAGAGTATTAGAGGTTTTAGTTCCTCATCTAAGTAAAGTTGTCCCTGGAAAACCCGAAACCTACCTGGGTTATAAGCATGTCCACGAAGCGTTGGGGCTTACATATCTTGGCCCTACTTGGGGTGAGAGTCTAAAAAAGCAAGGACTTGCAGCTCTCGCTGATTGGACCCATGAGAATAACCTTCCAGGTATAACCGGAATAATTATAAGCACAGACTCATTTGAACCGGGAAAAGGGTACTTCAAACTCTTTGGTAAGGACGAAGGTGATTACCCTTGGTGGGCTGAAGAAGTAAGAAAATCAAAAGAATTTAATTGGACGCCCTATATTCAAGATGAGTTTGATCTTAAGCCGGTAGACCTTTCTTCGCCGGATAGAGAAGATGTAACGGTTTCGAGAATCATCAGAGATTCAAAGCTATCTGCAAAGGTTAAAGCTTTGAATGACTATGAATGCCAAATCTGCGGTTTGACATTAGAGATGCCTGCGGGGAAAAAATATGCAGAAGCCCACCACATTCAACCGCTTGGTGAGCCACATAGTGGGCCTGATGTGGTCGAAAACATGATCTGTGTTTGTCCAAATCATCATGCCATGCTTGACTATGGAGCAATGCAATTACGTTTGGAAAATATCGTATCAAAGGAAGGTCATGCAATATCGGAACAATTCATTGCATACCATAATGCAAATGTATATCAGCCCTAACAAAGTGCTGCTAGGGACAAACCTACGCTCCGCTCCGGTTTGCCCCAGAGCACGGCGTTATGCTCTTTGGAGGAGAAATTAGTTGAGTTGGTATGGTGCTAGAAGCGTTTATCACTTCGGAGTCAATTCTGAGGGCTTGAATATCTTTGAAGAAAGAGTAGTTTGCATTAAAACCGATTCTTTCAAGAAGGCGCATAGTAGAGCGAGAAAAGAAGCTGAGGAATATGCTGAAAGCAACGGCATTGATATGTATCCAGAGCAAGTTTGTTATAAACAGGATGGCGATAAGCTTATTAAAAATTACGAAGTTTGGTCCGAGTTGTTTCAGTCAAACATGAGTCTTGAATCTTTTTATCAAGAGCGTTATTTAAAGTATTTATATGTCCCAGAACAAGCATAACCAGGCCAGGCAAGATCGCCCAGCCGGAGGCTGGGCTGGACATCCTACGCTTCGCTTCGGCTGCCCTTGCTGGCAACGTTAAAGGTACTCAATAGTGTGGCTCTTAAAATTTTCAAGTAAGCGCAAGGCCATACAGATCTTCAAAAGGGATTTGAGGCGTAAATTGTCAGATGATTGGGGTAACAAGAGGAAGTATTTGGCCTCTGAGGTAACTAATAGTGTTCAAAGCCACTACCCCAAATTATCTAAGTATGAAATGTACGCAATATACATGTGGTCAGAGAAAAAGCAGTTTGATAAATATTGTACAGAATCTAACATAAGCCTTACCTCAATCGAGGCTAGGAAAGAAATTGGATCTGTTGTGATCTCCATGAGTAATAACGATTCTTCCGGATTAGAATTAGATTCTAGCAACGACTTTTCTGGCTCAGGAGGTTTGGATTGAACCCATCTTTAACAAGCAAAGGCACCCGACATCAAAACCGTCGCTTTGCTATGGTTTTGATGCAGGTGCTTTAAGCGTTAAGCACCATGGAGAACTTAGTGCAAAATTTAATCTCAGATGTAGTTCTAGGAGCTTCAATCGGGTCATTTATTACGATTGTCGGGATGTGGCTAGCGAATCGTTACCAGTTAAAATCAAAAAAAGAAGATAGAGAACATTCTTTAAAGTCAGGTATATATTTGGCGGCAGCAGAACAACTGGTGACTTCTAAGCTAATGATAATGAAACTTCCGAATATATCGCAGCAAGAAATGGAAAGTTCATCAGCTCAGGGAGTGGCTACAGCAAAATTAACCATAGTTGCAGAAAACTCTACTGTACAAGCCGTCACGGAACTCTCTGCTGCTATTGCCCAGGCTATTCTTGCTCTAGTTCCCGAAAAGCTACCATTGGATAACCTTAGAACAGATATTCAGATTTTATCTTCTCAACTGGATGGTAACTTCCAGAAACAGAATCAAATGCTTAATGAAATGACTGCATACAACCTTAGGGGGGATAGTGACCCGAGACTGTGGAAAGCATTACAAGATAATTTTGATCACTATTCATCGCAGATTGATCATATTGTTAAAAGCAGAGACGCAAAATATACTGAGCTAAACCGAGCTATGAAGGAGTTGTTTGTTAAGTGTATGGAAGCTTCAATAAGCTTGTCAGAGTTAGAAGTTAAAGCCATAACTTGCATACGTAATGAACTTAATATGCCGTTTAATGAGTCAGAGTATCGCAAGACTATAGAGGCGAATAACTCTAAAATGGAAGCAGAATTCAGCAAGTTTTTGGTTCGTGTGCCAGATGCTGCTTAACAAACAGCTCAATCCGACCTCCACTGCGTTGCTCGTTTTGTGCTCTTCCGCTACGCTCGCACAAAACAACCAACTCCGTTCCGGCGGCTTAGCTGAGCGTTAAAACTCAAAAGGAACCTGAGGTTTGATCGAAAAAATTAAGGCGGTTTATAGCCGAAATATCACAGCAAGACTTCGTTGGTTGGCAATGCGCGTACCTAGATTAGTTTGGTTCTTTATGGCAATGCTGACATTTGCGTTTGTTCCAATCCTTTTAGTCTTAAAATTTCAGATTTTCGGCTATGACCTTACAGCATTTCGCATGTTTGCAGAATCTGGATTCAGAGATCACCGGTATTTAGGTCTTGCTTCAATTTTATTTTTGTGGAGCTGTTTGGTCGGCTATTTTGCTAACGCAAGTTGGCTGTTCTTTCGTAAGGCTGCGGAGGGCGCGTTTTAACAAGTAAAGGCACGGGACGCCAAAACCGCCGCTTCGCTATGGTTTTGCCGCCCGTGCTTTAGGCGTTATTGTGGCGGTCGGTTTTATTAATTTTTCGTAGTAGCTGAAGGTTTTGTGCCACTAAATAGCACCCAGTATTGAGCAGTTTTTACTGATTGCTATTCAAGCAGTTTCGCTCCTAGAGCGTTCGCTCAGGTGCTGTAAAAAGAGGCAGTCCACAGCAATTTCGTGGAGTGCCAGTAAGATAGGAATTAGTTGGGGAAAGTGCGGTATTCTTTCCTCGTAAATATTGAGCAGCGGCCAGCCAAAGGTGGCTGGCAGAGAGCAAGTAGGTCGTTCAGAGCGCGCCAGCTATAACCAGGCCAGGCAAGCTCGCCCAGCCGGTGGCTGGGCTGGACAGCCTACGCTTTGCTTCGGCTGCCCTTGCTGGCAACGTTATGTGTTTTAAGAAGGGACTGAGCTTTGCCAAAATATCAAATCCCCAGGTCAGCCGGAGAATTTGAGATTCTTGAATCTAAATCTGGTAATCCAATGATATGGAATCGGAAAAAAGGTAAAGGAAAGGTTATGATTCCATGCAGAGATCGTAATCATGCTGAAGAAATATTAGGGAAGTTAAAGGATCTCAAAAATGGAGGTGAACTATGGATTTAAAGCTTGAATTAGACGGTTCGGCGGGTACACATAACCAGTTGCTGTAGTACGTTCCGGCCACAAAAGACGTGGTCTCCACCGGACAGCCTGCACTGTGTTTCGGCTGCCGCTAAGCAAGGCGCTAAGTTTTATACACAAGTTTTTTCAGTTTTATTATAAAAATCAATGAGTTACAGTTTGTACGTTATAGGGGCTACAAATTTGGCTAGATAATTATGCAGGACTGGGTCAGGGACGAAGTGAAAAATCAGGTTATGGGTGATACACGATTGAATAAGCGCTTGTCCAATATTCTCAGTAATTTAAGTTCCGACCCAAAGGGTAGCATTCCCTGTGCAAACAAGTCTTGGGCAGAAACCTTTGCAGCCTATCGATTTATCGAAAATGATAAAGTCAGCTTTGACTCCATTATGAGTGGCCATAAATCAGCCACTCTTGAAAGAATCAAGGTTCAACCAGTTGTTCTTATCCCTCAGGATACCACTTTCCTAAATTTTGCTACCGATTTAGAAAGCAAAGAAATGGGAACACTCCGACGCAAAGAGACTAATCAGCAGCTCCTACATACCTCTATCGCTATAACACCATCCAGAGATAATCTGGGCATTATTGAGGGTAGCATGTGGCAGCGAGATAAAGAATCTAGTGCTAATTCTCGCTATACCAAGTCGATACAAGATAAAGAGAGTCGACGCTGGCTAGACCATTATGAATCAGCTTGTGAGATACAAGAGCGCTGCCCTGAAACCACGATTGTGAGCATCGCGGATAGAGAGGGGGATATTCATGAGTGGTTTCAATTAGCTGAAGATCAAAATGAACAGCGGCGTGCAAGCTATATTGTTCGAGCCAAGGCTAATCGTAGTTTAGAGATCGAAGGAGAAGATACGACTTTACTTTGGGACTATATGACCAAGCAGAAGTCCATCGGGAAATACTCAGTAGGTATCCCCAAAAGGAATGGACAGCCAGAAAGGGAAGCTAAGGTCAGTGTATCCATTGCAGAAGTAAGATTGCAGGGAAAAGGAAAATCAAAACGACCTCTTTCTCTCTACGCAGTCTTTGCTAAGGAATTAAGCCCACCAGAAGGGGGAAAAGGTATTGAATGGATGCTGCTGACCGATCTTGCAGTTGAGGACTTTAAGCAAGCGAGGATCATTATTGAGTGGTATCGAAGTCGATGGGAAATTGAAACCTATTTTCGAGTGCTGAAAGGCGGATGCCAGATAGAAAGTAATCGCTTTAGAACCGAGCAGCGAATGTTGAACTGTATTGCAATCTATATGATTATTGGGTGGCGTCTACACTTCATGACAACACGGGCACGAACGCTTCCTGATACGTCGTGTACGAAATTCTACTCTGAAAAAGAGTGGCGTATGATATGGATAATGCAAGCTAAAACCTCCCCACCCAATGAAGCTCCAAGTATGAGAGATATAACTCGTATGTTGGCAGGACTTGGAGGCTTTCTGGGGCGGAGCGGCGATGGTGAGCCTGGAGTTAAAACCGTTTGGCAGGGGTACACAAAGCTTCTCCATTATATGGAGGCAGCGGAGGCTTTAAATGGACTTGAATGATGTGTATAAAGCACAGGCAAGGCGTTAAGCATACCTATGGACATCATCGAAAAATTGAAAAATTTCTCATCACGTGAAGATATCAAAAACGAAGGTCTTCAATTGACTGATGGGCTAGTGGAAGGGTGGTATGAATGTTCACCAGTTAATTGTGTAGCATTTGCTACAACGGGTGGTGACGGTGTGCATTTTAGTGTCTTCAAAGAGTTAGCGCTAGAAGAATCCCCGATTGTCATGACTGTTCCAATGAACTTCGGAGAAGAAAATTTGGTTATTGCTCGCAGTATGCAAGATTTTCTGAGATTAGGTAGCCGCTACGGATTCTTCGAGCTAGAGCAGCTGTCTTATAATTTTGAATCAACTGCACAAGGTATTCAGGAGGCGAGCAGTAGGGAAGCAGAATCAAAGGCTTTGCTTGCACTAAGTAAAGAATTTGAATTGGCGCCTATTGAGGGTGTTGTTTACTACATCCGCGAAGTCAATGAAGAGTTTTATTCAAGGCTGGAGCTAAAAAATGCTTAACAAGGCCATGTTGTACGCCCAGCGAAGCTGGGCCGGACAGCCAAAAGCTACGCTTCGCTCCACTTTTGTCTGCCGCAAATGGCAACGTTATGTGTAAACTAGTATGAAATTAATTTTTTCCCTCATGGCCCTCGTTTCGATGATGGCGACATCTTTCTTCTTAGGTATGAAGTGGGAAAAGTACCGAATTTTGGAGTCGGACAGCTTGGAGCTCCAGGCTCCGTTCGTACTTCAGTCAGATAAAGGCAATGGCCAATTGCCTGTTGGCACTATTTTGTATCCCTATTCATCTGGGCCCAGTATAGATACCTTTGTCGTCTTCATTAATACTAAGAACTTGAATGCACTAGAACCATTTTCATTTGAAAAGCCCTTTACTATGGTTCCATTGGATGCATACCAAGAGTGAAACACATAACAAGTGACTATGGTCCTTTGTCAAGTATTTAAGCCATTTTCTCATCCCAGTAAGTGTTGTTTTTTACCATCGTATTTAGAATGGTAAGTTGCTTCCTCATACATGCGATAAGGGCTACTTTCTTTGGTTTACCAGCAGCGACCAGGCGCTCATACATTGGCTTTAATTTAGGGTGGCATTGTATTGCTGACATCATAGAAACAAACAAAACCGTGCGTACACGATGTCGCCCACCTCGAATATAGCGCTTACCCTGGAAGCTGCCGCTATCACGATTCATCGGGGCGATACCCACAAGTGCCGCAATCTCTTTGCGGTTCAACTTGCCCAGCTCAGGAAGTTTGCTCATTAGCGTGTAAGCCAGTACATTGCCGACTCCTTTAGCGCTTAATAAGGGATCGCGTTTTTGTCGCCACTCGGCAACACTATTAACAAGTTTATCAAGTTGCTTATCGACCCCTTCTAGCTCTTTCTTGATGGCTTTTAAGATAGCCTGAATGGGCCTGTGAACAGACTTGGGCATTCTCTTGAGGCGATTCTTTTGCATTGTGCTCATCTCTAAGCACTGGTTCCTGACCGTCAGCAAATCACTGATATTTCTTAGTTTTTCTGGTTTGATTGATGACAATCTTGGCTTCATAGCTTCACCAAAATGTGCGATATCAATTGCATCCAGCTTATCTGTTTTGGCAAGCCGCCCCGCTGACTTTGCAAAGTTTCTTACTTGCGCAGGATTGCAAACAACTATCGGCAGTCCAGCTTTATGAGCAGCACAAACGAATTCTAATTCTAGTCTTCCTGTGGACTCGATTAATACTTTTTGAGGTTTAAGCGGTTGTAGTTGTTTGATGGCGTCTTTAATACCTTCTTTGTTATTGGTAACACTAAAGAACTGGCCAGTAGGTCTCACATAAATATCGAGTTGTTTACTGCTGGTATCGATACCGACATTGATCTCTTGAGGTTCCATAAGATAAGCTATCTCCGCCTTGCTATTCGGGCTCGAGGCCCACATGACTATTCGAGTTATGCCTAGTGAGTGCTTATCACGTTCACACTTGCTATCGGTCTTTTGCGAGCCGGCCAGGCAGCGAACTGTGATAAACAAGGCCTTCGGTGGCCGCCGAAGGTGGGTCTCAATTTACCCGTTAGCGAAAAGGATTTTCAACATCAGAATCGGGCAAGAACAACCATACAAGCCGCTCAAGCACTATTCCGGCCGCGAAAAGCGCAGCCTCCACTGGACTCGCTACGCGTTGCTTCGCTCGCCGCTTAGCGGGGCGTTAAATTTCAAGACGAATGATGGAATATTTACCACCAAATTTAAGTTCTGAAGAGATATCATTTGGATTAGTTCACTTAGCTTTATTCTCGAACGAGCAGGCCGAAGAGCGCCAAGTTGGATTTTCAATCGATCGTGAAGGAAATCCATTGTTTGGGTTTGACGAAGGGGATTGGCAGGAGGGTTGGTATGTTATTGGTGCCGAGCTTAACTGTTATGATCCCATATTCATTGATTTAAATGATCCCGACTTCCCTGTGTATACTGCTATGCATGGTTGCGGAGCATGGGAAGAGCATTTGGTTAGTGCGAGTTATGGACAGTTTTTATCAGCTACGCAGACTCTAAAAGAATTGACTCTCAAATATTCCCTAGCAGATTCAGTTCCGGATGAGATTGTCCAGGAGTTTATGGGAAATATCAGTTCCATTACGGGAGGCGGATATCCTTACTTTTGGGGGATGTTTATCCTATTAGAGGAAAGGGATATAGAATTTAACAAGGCGCTAAAAAACGACGCCGATAAAGCTGACGTGTTTTAGCGCGACGTTATGTTTCTGGAGCAATATGCTGAATCCTAATAATTTTGAGAATGAAGTGTCTCCAGCTTCGAGAAAAGTACTCGGAGTTGCTTGTACGCTCATTGGTTTGGCTCTTGCCTTGTCTGCTTGGCTTACAGGTGAAATAGTTGTTGTTATTCTGAGTTTTGTAGCAGGTTTACCTGTAGGCCTAGTTGGGTTGTCTTTACTCTTTGGTAAAGCAAAGCGTGGGAATGGAATATTTTCGTCATTAACCCTTTATGTTATTGGTTCGCTCATCGCATTGGCTTCGGTTGTAGGTGTGTACAATGGACAGCCCAAGACAGGCTTCGGTGTTTTGGTTGCTTTTGGTTGTTTCGCTTTAGCAAGAAAGAGGAGCAATTAACGAAGGCCATGGTAAAACATAGCAAGGCCATTAAATACGTTCCGGGCGCAAATAGCGAGCCCTCCACCGGGCTGCCTACGCTTTGCTTCGGCAGCCGTTTATGACAGCGTTAATGGGCGCGGGTACAATCGAAAACAATGAATAACAAACTAAATATAAATACGTTGGTAATGCTTCTTGTGAGCTTGGCATTCAATTAATTTACTGCCAGCCTAATTGCAACTAACGAAGGACCTTCAGCATATGCTATAGGATTTGTTTTTGGCCGTGCCATAACCAATGTTCTAATTGCTTTTGCAATAGTAGGTATACCTCTTGCCATTTTTCGCCGCGGGAAAAAGAAATTTACTAGAGGGGCTTACATAGTCTGGTGGGTTATCTTTGTTTTGCTAAGTTTAATGGCTTTGTTTGGTAATATGTTGCCGCCGGAGGGTTAAGCCATTAACAAGTTACTCAAGTTCACTCCGGGCCTTCGGCCCTCCGCGGGACAGCTTACCTTGTGCACGTTTTGCACAGGTCGCTGCGCTCCCATTGTCGCGCAAAGTGTGTACAAGGTAAGCTGCCCCTGCCGGCGGCGTTAGCTGCTCCGAATCATTTACACTCAATATCAAGGGACGATGATGAAAGATATAACCAGAATTAATCATGTAGGATTGAGGGTTAGAGATTTGGATGTCTCTCGTGAATTCTATGGCAAGCTAGGTTTTGAGTTTATAGTTGGCCCAGTTGGCCCTGAGCCAGTAGCTATAGTTGAGCATCCATCAGGAGTTAACATCAACTTGATCCTTAATGCTTCAAAGGATGCACCAAGGAAAAATGTGCTAATGGAAGGTGATATGAAATATCCAGGCTATACGCACATCGCTTTAGAAATAACAGACTATGATTCAGCCAAAAGTAACGTCGAAGCTCTGGGTTTTCCTATAACAGGGGAAGCCGAATACAACGGTGCTCAGTTTTTCTTTATAAGAGATCCAGATGGCAATGTTATAGAGTTCCATCAACCAGCACGCAGCTAACAAAGCATTCAAGGTGACGCCTACGGCGGACCTGAATGCGGCGTTAAGTGAAAACGTAGTTCCAGAGTATGAGCAAAGAATTCCCCAAAATTGAAAAGTACATAATAGCTAGTGATGTCGGTAGTGATAGGGATGGCATCGGTGTTGAGGTATACACCGGAAAGGATATGGTGTTGGAGGTTTTTCGTGATGACTCCAAAAAAACTAGAGAAGTTACTCTTTACAAAAAGGATCTTGATTTAGAGCTAGTAGAGCAAACTATTGCTCTATTTAAAAAGGAAATTCCATGGGATTTTCAAGATTAGCCTTAATCTCACATAACAAGGTGGTGTTGTCGCCTCGGCTGGGACTGCCATTCCGCTGGCGCTCCATGTCAGCCCCAAACCACGGCTTATGAATTCATGAGAAATACTAAATCAATACTACTTCTAGTTCTCTTGGGGCTGACCGCTTGTAGTAATAAGCCGTCCGGCGGGTTCATGCGTGGAGGTGTGCCTATGGTTGTCGGTATGTTTGAAAGTTACTATGGCAATCATGTTCAAGTTGTCGATTATATGTACAAACCACCCAGAGGCAATGCTTTAGTATTAATTCCATCAAAAGATCATGTTAATTTATAGACACGGCCTCCAGCTAACGTATTGAGTTTACTGTTATTCTCCGACTCAGCAATTAGAAATGGCAGGGTTCACTCCGAGATGGAAGGGTGTATTGGTAAGACTACCTATGTGTCTGGGCTAGTCGGCATTTTTTCTGGGTTACCTGCAATTGAAGAGATTCGTGAAGTGGCGTGCTAAATTCATACCAAACGCAAGCAGGATGCTCCGCCCCTTCGGGCCTCCGCGGGACGCCCAACGCAGTGCACATTTTGTGCGGATCGCTGCGCTCCCAGTTTCGCACAAAATGTGCACAGCATTGGCAGCCCCTGTTTCGGGCGTTATGTTTTTATTGATTCTTAGCTTCAATTTTAAATTTGTGATGGCTAAAGGGATTTAGTGTGAAAGAAGATATAGCCGAGTAAAAAAGTGAATTTAAGGCTAAGTTATTGTTCTGGAATAACATCAAAAGTAAAAAACTTAAAGTAGCCTTAATAGTTCTGTTTGTTGGCCTCGTAGGTTTGAAAGTTTTTACAAGCGTTTTGACGCTCGACTGGCTAGTAAGTTTTTTCAATTGATAAAACAGTGTAGTAAAACATAACAAAGCACTCAAGAACGGACAAAAAACAGTTGGCTGTTGTTCACTACGTTCACTATTTTAGCCAACAATGTTTTGCCGCTTAGTGCGGCGTTATGCAGCAAAGGAGAAATGTAGATGATTGTTGATGCTTGGGCACAGCACCCAACATTACGGCACTCGCAAGATCCAGTCTTCGAGTCGCTACGCAGGTGGACGAAGATGCCTATGCCGACAACAGAAATCCCGATAGAGATGACTCTCGGAATGATGGATCAAGGTGGTGTGGATCGCAGCCTGATATCGGCTTGGGTTGCTCCCCGAAATGTCATGATCTCCAATGATGAAGTCGCAGGTTTCATGGCTAAGGCACCTGACAGGTTGGTTGGCGTGGGGTCAGTGGACATCTCGAAGCCGATGGAGGCTGTTCGAGAGATCCGACGTTGCGTAAACGAACTAGGTTTCAAAGCGATTCGGGTTTTGCCCTGGATTTGGGAGGTGCCGCCGATCGATCGCCGGTTTTATCCCGTGTACACAGCATGCTGTGATCTTGGTGTTCCGTTCTGCACCCAGATTGGTCACACCGGGCCGCTCATGCCGTCGGAGGTTGGTCGACCTATCTACCTAGATCAGGTGGCCCTGGATTTTCCTGAGCTAAAAATCGTCGGTGGTCACATTGGCTACCCTTGGACAGATGAGGCTATTGCGGTGGCTACAAAGCACGAAAACGTATACATCGACACGTCAGCGTACACCGCTAAGAAATACCCACAGCCTCTAGTCGAGTTTATGCGAGGACATGGCCGCAACAAAGTTCTCTTCGGCACAAATTACCCAATGATCATGCCCGCCAAAGCGCTCGAGAATCTTCCAGAGCTGGCGTTGGGAGAAGATGTGGAGGAGCTTTTCTTGAGTGGTAACGCATGCCGAGTATTCAATTTATAGTCAGAGCGGTGTGGCCTAACAGGCACTGCCTGGGACAAACCTACGCTGCGCTTCGGTTTGCCCCAGAGCGCGGCGTAAGGTGTAAGACTTACCCACGTTTAGTAGACACCCTGTATAGTTAGGTTTAGGCCTAATACGAAATTTAACATGGGTTTGGTTATTCACGCGGGTTCAAATGTAAAGCTCTTCTGTTGCAGCTCAACCATTTTTTCAAATGGCGCTAACAATTTTAAAAAATTGTTATTCCCCTCTAGCAATTGCATTGCCATGGCGATACTTTCAATTGTCGATAGCCCGTCTGCTACAGAAGTTTTACGGATTTCATAATTTGATTTTAGGCCCCCACCAAGATTGATCCGTGGAAGACGTTGCAATTGAGGATTGAGGTGGAGAATTTTTTTGGATTTCTTCCAGGTTGCATCTAGCACGATCAGCTGCTTAACAGGTGCTTGTTTACTTGAAGTTTTATTAGATTGGTGATTATTAGAGTTCAGCTCGCCACTGTCAGGTAACCATTCCAGGGATGGGTAGAGTAGGGCGGAGGGCGTGCAAAGCAAAGTATTTAGCTGATGGGTCGATAGGCTCTCGGCTATCATCATTTCGCTGTTACTCAGGCATAGGTGTGCCATACGTCCTGTATTGAATGGGTGCTTCTCCTCCTGCGGGTGCTGTATGATCACCACTTTTATGGTGCTTGTTAGGCTAACCAATGCGCTGCAATAGCAAACATTGGGTGGGCGCAGGCAAGTATTGCAGGTTTCTCTGGGCATTTTTCGACTACTGAGTACAGGCAGGTTTATGGGAGTTACGCAGCCTTCTTATAAGGTTCAATGGTTGGCAGATATTGAGATTCCGCTAGCGAACAAATTCTATCGCATGCATGGATTTCGTGGCAAAGCCAAGCGACATGAAGATTGTGCAGTCGTGCGTAACGAGCGAGGTGAGGTGATCGGCTGTGGCTACCTGCGTAGATATGAATCTTTTAAATTACTTGCAGGGGTTGCGGTGGCCCCTGAGTACCAGGGGCGGGGAGTCGCGCGTTTATTGCTAGCACTCCTGGCTAAGAGGTTTGATAGGAATACCTATACCTTTCCCTATATCCACTTAGAGTCTTTTTATTTGTCGCTGGGCTTTGAGGTAGTGGAGGCCGAATTGCTGCCAACCCCTGTAGCTGAACTGTATAGTAGCTACCTGAATCAAGGGCGCTCCATATCAGCAATGGGTTATAGATAGCTGTTTTTTGGGTTTATATTTCTCTAAATGATTGAGTGCAGAGTATATATACCCTTTGTGCGATTTAATTGAAATTTTATAACTTTCCTCACAATCAGATAATAAACTGGGCATCATCATTAAGATGCTGCCCAGACCGTCCAGAAGACGTTGGTTTCTCAGGTAGGTAATCTGTACGCTGTGCTCCGTTTGGTACAATTAATTTTTAAGTAGGGTAGTTGCAGTTTACACTGATTGAGTGTTGACGTTTGTGATTACTTAATCCGTACAGGGACTGGATATTGTCCGGTGGCTGTCATCGTTATTCTCCAGCAGAGTCTAGACAGCGGTGTTGATGACCTCCCAGTCGATAGTTACAGAGCTGATCATTGCTGAAGTCACTATTACTGAAGTCACTTAGAGGGCTGCAGGGCTTGCACTTTCTTTTAGGCTGCTCCTGTCGCCCGTGATGTGGATGGCACTTGTGGGGTGGGTGCTGACAGTGAGATCCAGAGGCTTCACTGGAAAAATAGATGTTATCGATCTCAATATTAGTGATATCTCCTTCTACACCTAATATTTCAAATAACTGAATCACGTTGGACATATCCACTTCATCGCTGAAGTCGCTGACTGGGATGGATATTTGATGCCATTGGCCGTCACGGACAAATTCATAGGGATCAGGGTTTTTGTTAAATTCGATCCACTTTTGTTCAACATTATTGATGCTGCCACTCTTCATGCCGACTTTAAAAGGGGTGTCACTGCTGGTTTTAAGGAAAAAATTTAGTGTGGCTCTATCGTTATCGTAAGCGGATAGGTCGTGGTAGCTGTTGGCGGTAAATGCCATGCCAAACCAGCCGGCTCCAGAGGATTGGTAGGAGAGGGACTTTTCGCCTTCGAATGGTGATTGAGAGACTTCCAGCAGGGTGTTTTCCCACACGAATAAATTGCCATCGCTACCCAGCTTAAAAGTCGAATCGGCTTCGAGCGTTTCACTGTATACGGAAAAAATGCCAGCGGGGATAGTCTTTGCCTCTCCCTCACTGAAGTAAATTTCATCAATGGCCAAGGTGAACCCCTCTGCAGGTGCGTCACCACGAACCATTATGGTCTGGCTAATGGTGTGGAAGTCCACAGCATATTTGCTTAGCGGAATGCTGACCAAGTGCCATTGTCCATCTCGTTTTAACCCATAGTCTTCACCGCCATCGATTAAATCAACCCAACTATCGCTACCACTGCCAGTGCTGGCGATACCAATCCCAATCGTTTCAGTGCTGCTGGTCTTGATACGTAAGTTTAAGTGACCATTTTGATAGTGCATCATATTTAGGTCGTAGTGCATCCAAAAACCCATGCCAAACCAATCGCCAGCGTCAATATTAAATTCCAAGGCCTCATTGTCATCAACACTTGCGGTGGATTCCATATTGTTCCAGATATAGAGTTCGGTATGGGTGCCAAGCTGCAAAGACTCAGAGATATCTTCACCGTCACCGTATATGCTTAGGTTGCCGAATTTTGCCTTGTCTTCGGCCAGGGTGATTTCTGTGTTGTAGTTATTATCGTCGTTATCATAGATACGGATATAATCCACATACATTTTGGCGGGCATCGGTGCGGTGATTTCTTCATTGCGAAAGATCTGTGGGAAAATACCACCCACAGCGAGGTTGAGTATCAGGAAGTGTTCTTGACGAAACTCATCAAACGCCGGGTCTTCACTGCCAATGCTGATGATTTCGTTGGCTTCATCGTCCACCCACATCGTAATATGGTCGGGTGTCCAAGTCATACCAAAAATATGGTAACCCTCGGTTAAATCCCTACTGTAGCCAAAATCTTTGATGAGGTTTTTACTTTGACCGTAATCCGCTTGTCCTGTGTATTCATCGGACTCATGATGCCAGTGGAAGGCACTGGAAATCGCTGAATTGACACTGCCGCTTTCGAGCGCCTCGGCCATGCCGGCTTCGAGAATATCCAGTTCACCGCATGCGGGCCAGCCGACCTGCCCATAGTTATTACCGAGCTGCCAAAAAGCCGGCCAGAGACCGGCGTTGAGATCAGGTAGTTTGATGCGGGCCTCAATCGTACCGTATCGATAAGAGAGTCGACCAATCGTTTTCAGGCGGGCAGATGTAAAACTGCCGTCAGTATTGCGTTGTGCCTGAATAACCAGGTTACCATCTTCAATATAGGCATTATTACTATTGCCCGTGTAGTCTTGTAGTTCGTTATTGCCCCAGCCCCAACTGCCTACATCGTAAGTCCAGACGGATTTATTAATACTGTTTCCTTCAAAATTATCTTCCCAGATTAAAGTTTTTGCGTTGATTAATGGAGAAGCGCAGCTTCCCAGGATAGTCATAACCATCACTGATTGTTTTATTCGCATAGCTTTTTATTCTTTTTTGGCTATCAAAGGGGTATCGTTGATTTTTTTATCGACGAATAAAGCCTAACAAATAGCGGGTTATTCTTGGGTGAGTGCTTTCCCCCTTTATCGCGTGCTCAGTCCTGCTTATCGCACGAGGTTAGTACCATGCATTTTTCTTTGTCCTGTAGCTATATTTTCCGCACTTTTAAAACCTATGAGGATGTTTATGTGTTGGACGTGCCCGACTAGAAGAGCTACATCTTTTTTGTGGGTAGTTATGTCTTGATTAAAGGGAGGTAGTTTTTTGAATCTACAGAGGCTGTAGTACCGCTTCAGTAATTTTAAGGCTGGCACGGTAATGTTATTTTCATTTGCTGCTTGTAGGTCTATGGATGGCTATACGCCATTGCTTGGTGCAGCGAATGGCGGTCTTGTTAGTGGAGGTTGCGTTCAGTTGGCATAATATAAGGTGATGTGCGGGTTGCTCCTGGCGAGTGAGTACCTTGAGAAATGATACGCGGGTAGAAAAATGGCTGATCATGGCGAGATATTAAGTTTGGCACAGCAGCTTGGTGAGGAATTGATAAAGCGCTGTTGGTTTGTAACCTCTGCGGAGTCCTGCACTGGTGGTGCGATTGCCGCGGCGATCACTTCTATTCCCAATGCGTCCAATTGGTTTGATGGTTCAGTCGTTAGTTATGCCAATCGCATCAAGCACAGTGTGTTAGGGGTGGATGCGAAGGACCTAAAACAGTTTGGTGCGGTCAGCGAACCAGTTGCCCGGCAAATGGCTTGTGGAGTGCTGGCTATGATGGATGCCAACCTGTCCGTGGCGGTAAGCGGTATTGCTGGTCCCAGTGGTGGTACCGAAGAGAAACCAGTCGGTACTGTGTGGATTGCCTGGGCTCATGCGGAAGGGCAGGAACCGGTTCAGATTGATGCTCGGTGTTTCCACTTTAAAGGGGGTCGGGCCACAGTTCAGGCACAAACGGTGCTGGAGGCTCTCAAAGGGATGCTGAAGATCTTGGAGGAACACCCTGTTTAAAGGTGATCTACCTGGTCAGTTTACTGGTGTGATAGCGGGGTTGTGCAGAATTGAGAGCGGTGTAACCGTGTTGGGAAGATTGGTACAGATTGTGCCGGAATTACTGGTTGCCTATACAGTAATCCTTCGATAAGCTTGCCCCACTCAACACAGCTCAGATATACGGGAACGGTCATGGATTCCAATAAAGACAAGGCATTGAAAGCGGCGCTGTCGCAGATCGAACGCCAGTTTGGCAAGGGCACAGTGATGCGTATGGGAGATAAGGAGCGCGAGCGTATCCCCGCAATCTCCACTGGCTCTCTCGGCCTGGATGTGGCGCTGGGTATAGGCGGCCTGCCCCGCGGTCGTATCGTTGAGATCTATGGCCCGGAATCCTCTGGTAAAACCACTCTAACCCTGCAAGTGATCGCCGAGGCCCAGCGCAAAGGCGGCACCTGTGCTTTCGTGGATGCAGAACACGCCCTAGATCCCATTTATGCCGAAAAGCTCGGTGTAAATGTTGATGAGTTAATCGTCTCCCAGCCAGATACCGGCGAGCAGGCCTTGGAAGTGGCAGATATGCTGGTGCGTTCCGGTGCTGTGGATGTATTGGTTGTGGACTCCGTTGCAGCCTTGACACCGCGCGCTGAAATTGAAGGAGAGATGGGAGATTCCCACGTAGGTTTGCAGGCTCGTCTGATGTCCCAGGCACTGCGTAAGTTGACCGGTAATATCAAGAACACCAATACCTTAGCGATCTTTATCAACCAGATTCGTATGAAGATCGGTGTAATGTTCGGCTCCCCGGAAACCACTACTGGTGGTAATGCTCTTAAGTTCTACTCCTCCGTGCGTTTGGATATCCGTCGCATCGGCTCGGTAAAAGACGGCGATGAAGTAGTGGGTAACGAGACCCGCGTGAAAGTGGTGAAGAACAAGGTGGCTCCGCCCTTTAAGCAGACTGAATTTCAGATCATGTACGGCGAAGGCATCAATATGATTGGTGAGGTTGTTGACTACGGTGTGAAGCTGGGCTTGGTTGATAAGGCGGGCGCTTGGTATAGCTACAAGGGTGATAAGATTGGTCAGGGTAAGGCCAATGCTACCAAGTTCCTGCGTGATAACCCCGATATCCGCAATGAAATTGAGGCTCAGCTGCGGGCACAGCTGTTAGGCGATCTGGTTCCGGCCAGCCCTGAAGAGGCTGCCGAACTGCCCCAAGAGTAAGTGTCTTTTTCCTCCAAGGCGGCCTTCACCGCCGACCCCGCTCAAGCGCTTTTCGGCGCGGCGCTTGAGCTGCTTACTCGCCGCGAGCACTCCCGTTTGGAATTGAGGCGGAAGCTGGTGGGTAAGTTCCCCGGTGCCGACTTCGATGCGCTATTCACGCGCTTGCAAGAACTCAACTACCAGTCTGATCAGCGCTTTGCCGAAGTTTTTGCCCGTTCTCGTGTTCAGCGTGGTCAGGGGCCCCTGCGTATCCGCCTGGAATTACAACAGCGCGGCATTTCCGCTGAGCTTTTATCCCAGGTCTTAGAGCAGCTAGAGGTGGACTGGTTTTCCTTGGCCCAAGAGCAGCTGCAGCGCAAATATCGCTCGCCAATTGATTTGGCGTTGCCGCGGGAACAGCAACTGAAGGAGCGCGCACGTCGCCAACGCTACCTGTCTTACCGCGGTTTCTCTTCAGATGCTATTAGCTGGGCGCTGGACGAAGAGTAATCACGCTTATACTCTCATGCTTGCTTGAGGCGCGAAGGTAATGCTTTCCCTCAGGCTTAGGGTAATGAGAGAAAGAATAATAAGCGCGAGAGACTTTATGATCCTGTCTATTGATCAGGGCACTACAGGCACCACAGCTTTCGTTTTTGATAGTAGCGGTACCCTGGTGGGGCGCAGTTACTCAGAGATCCCCAATTATTATCCAGAGCCTGGATGGGTCGAGCAGGATGCCGAGGAAATCTGGCAAGTCACCCAGCGTGTCTGTACGGCTGCCCTGCAGCGTGCTGGTGTTTGTGCATCCGAAATCAAATCGGTTGGTATCACTAACCAAAGAGAGACCACGATCCTGTGGGATCGCCACACAGGCGAGCCAGTTCATAGGGCAATTGTCTGGCAGTGTCGGCGCTCAGCAAATATTTGTGCGCAGTTTGCCACAGAAGGAAAGTCCGAATGGCTGCGCGCGCGCAGCGGACTACTATTGGACGCGTACTTTTCTGCCAGTAAGCTGTTGTGGCTATTTCGAGAGCAGCCGGATCTACAGGCGCGTGCTCGCAAGGGGGAGCTGTGTTTCGGCACGGTAGACAGCTGGTTGATCTGGAAGATGAGCGGTGCCCGCGCGCACATGACTGATCATACTAATGCCAGTCGCACCCTACTTTATAACTTGGAGCAGAAAAGCTGGGATCCAGAGCTATTGGCGCTTTTTGAGTGCCCTGAAACGATTCTGCCAGAAATCAGGCCGTCTGCCGGATATTTTGTCGATACGGATCCAGCAGCTTTTGCTGGCGTCAGTGCACCTATTTGTGGGGTGGCTGGAGATCAGCAGGCGGCGCTGTTTGGGCAAGGCTGTACGAACCCAGGAGATCTCAAAAATACCTATGGCACTGGCTGCTTTATGCTGGCCTATGCCGGCGAAAAACGCCCTGAGCCGCCTCGCGGCCTGCTGGCCACAATCGCCTGTGATCCCCATGGGTTACCAGGCTATGCAGTTGAGGGCTCAGTTTTTACCGCGGGTTCTGCAATACAGTGGCTGCGTGATGAAATGGGATTGATTCAGCGGGCTGTCGATAGCGAGATTATTGCGCAGAGCATTCCCAATACCCGCGGAGTGTATTTGGTGCCGGCGTTTAGCGGCCTGGGTGCACCACACTGGGATTCATCGGCGCGGGGGACCTTGTGTGGCCTGAGCCGGGGCGCGGGGCGGGCTGAAGTAGTTCGCGCCACTCTTGAGTCCATCGCCTACCAGAGTGATGAGCTGGCGCGGCTTATGAAAGAGGCTCTAAAGGTTGATATCAGCCATATGCGTGTCGATGGTGGGGCAAGCGCGAACGATTTCTTGATGCAGTTTCAGGCCGATATTTCCGATCTGCGTGTAGAGCGCCCCAGACAGATTGAGTCCACGGCAATCGGCGCGGCGCTATTGGCGGGGATCGGCAGTGGTCTCTGGCATTTTCACCGGCTACCGGAGCGTCTGCTGGAGATTGAGCGCGATTTTCTGCCGGGAATGCCAGCAGAAAAAAGGGATTCCCTACTGACGGGTTGGAAGCGAGCAGTTGCAGCCTGCAAAGCATTCTAATTTAAGCGTCTATCCTTGACTGGGTTTTGGCACATGGAGGTGTTTCTATGACAGTTCACGATGAGTTAAAAGCAACGATAGATTCTCTGGTCGATGGTCGTCGGGGAATCCTGGCTGCAGATGAGAGCAGCGGAACTATCGCCAAGCGCTTTTCTGCTGTAGGGGTGGAATCAACCGAAACAAACCGCCGAGATTACCGTGCGGCGCTGTTGTCGAGTGAGGGGCTTGGGGACTTTATTTGTGGTGTCATTCTGTTTGAGGAAACGCTCGGTCAGAGTGATAGAGGTGGTACGCCTTTGCCTGAGGTGGCGGCGGCACAGGGGATTCTACCGGGTATTAAAGTTGATAAAGGCAAGGGGCCTCTTCCCGGTGCGGAGGGGGACATGATCACCTATGGGCTCGATGGCCTTATCGAACGCTTGCGGGAATATAAGGCCCAGGGAGCGCGATTTGCCAAGTGGCGGGAAGTGTATCCCGTGAGTGCTCACAACCCGACTGAGTTGGGGCTTACGGCTAACGCGGAAATGTTGGCTCGGTATGCCGCCGCTTGCCAGTCTGAGGGGTTGGTGCCCATTGTTGAGCCGGAAGTGCTAATGGACGGCAATCACAGTCTCGAACGCTCCGCGACTGTTAATGAACAGGTTTGGAGCAGTGTTTTTCATGCCTTGAATCGTCATGGTGTTATTTTGGAGTTGATGTTGCTCAAGCCGAGTATGGTCACTCCCGGAGCAGAATTGCCTAGTGCGGAGCCGCAAGAGGTGGCTGAGTACACTTTGCGCAGCCTGCGTCGCAGTGTGCCTGCCGCAGTGCCCAGTATCAATTTTCTTTCTGGCGGCCAGGGCCCGGAAGAGGCTACAGAAAACCTTAATGCCCTTAACCAGCTTAACAATGCCCCATGGCAGTTGAGTTTCTCCTATGGGAGGGCATTACAACAGCCGGCGTTAGCGACTTGGCATGGCAAGCTGGAAAATATCGAAATGGCGCAGAGAGCCTTGGTGAAGCGAGCATGTATGAATCATCTGGCTATGTTGGGTAAGTATCGCGATAGCCTTGAGGGGGAGGGTTATGGGTGACCAAAGCGCGATAAAACAATAAGGAAAGTGGGCTGCGACAATGGAATTTTTAACAAGAAACATCAGTTTACATTACCGTCGCTGGTGGGTTGAAGGCGCGCGGGGAACTGTGGTGATTTCCCATGGGCTGGGTGAGCACAGCGGCCGTTACGTTAATTTAGCGGCACATCTTAATCGGGCAGGTTTCAGTGTGTATGCGCCGGACCATTATGGTCATGGTTTGTCCCAGGGGAAGAGGGGCCACATAGAGGATTTCTCGCTCTATAGCGAGGACCTCTATGAATTTATCTGCCTGGTCAAAAGTGGTAACCCCGGCACACGGCTGCATCTGTTAGGGCATAGTATGGGGGCGGTGGTCGCTTGTGGCAGTGCCGTTCGCTACGGGGCTGTAGATAGCATCATCTTATCAGCACCGGGTTTCTGCGGGGCTAAGGAGCCTTCGGGACTCGAGTTGAGGCTGGTACTGATACTGGCAAAGATGTTCCCGGGGCTAGTGCTTTCCAGCAGGATAGATAGCCAGTGGTTGAGCCGGGATTCTGCGGTAATTGAAGCTTACCGTAAGGATGAGCTAACGCATCGAGGGGTTTCACTGCGCTGGTTTGAGACATTTCTTCGCGAGCGGGAGTTTCTCTCCGCTAATCTGGAGCGATTACTGGTGCCTTGTCTGATGTTGCTGCCGGAATCCGATCGGCTGGTGGATGTTGGAGTGAGTCGTGAGTGGTTTGGGCGGATGGGCTCGGCCGGCAAAATGCTGCACTGTTTTCCCAAGGCTTATCACGAGCTTTTTAATGAGGTCGAAGAGGGGCGTTTAGCACGTGATCTGCTGCTTGGTCATTTAAAATCCTACGAACCGCAGGCGGGGTCTGTCGTCTCTTGATAAAAATAAGGGGCAGTCAACCATGCTGGTTGTAACCCTTGGCGAATGCCGTGAAAAACCCTATGAAGCATTGTATGATACGCGGTCATTTTTGCCCCCTGCTTGTTACGCCAGGGGGAAATAGTGGGGTGGAACATGGATAAGAAGTTACTGAGCCTGTTAGTGTGTCCGGTAAGCAAGGCGCCGCTTGAGTACCGTGAGGAGACCCAGGAGCTGGTGTGTAAAGCTAGCGGTCTGGCCTATCCAATAAAAGACGGCATTCCGGTGATGCTGGAATCCGAGGCGCGTCAGCTGACTGCTGAGGAAAAGCTGGAAAAATAAACCAATGGGTGAACCCAGCGTTTTCAGTCGAATTATCTCGGGCGAAATAGCGAACGAGAAAATCTACGAGGACGATCTTTGTATCGTTATTGAGGATCGGGCGCCACAAGCCCCGACCCATCTCCTCATTATCCCGCGTAAACCCCTGGTTAACTTGTTCGACGCCAAAATCGATGACAAGGCTCTGCTCGGCCATCTGATGTGGGTGGCCGCTGAACTTGGCAGAAAGCTGGGATTAGAGGGATTTCGACTTGTGGTCAACAATGGTCGAAGCGCGGGACAGACCGTATTTCACCTGCATGTCCATCTACTGGCTCAACAAACCATGCCCGAGCAGGGGCTTGCACAGTAGCGGGATAGACGAGACACCGCGTCACCGGTGTCATTCAATAACTCTCAACTAACGAAGTGGAATTACGCCGGATGAAAAGCGCACAGATTCGCGACGCCTTTCTGAATTACTTTGCCGAACAGGGCCACACTGTGGTGCCGTCAAGCTCCTTGATTCCGGGCAATGACCCGACCCTGCTATTCACCAACGCCGGCATGGTGCAGTTTAAGGACACCTTCCTCGGCCAGGAAAAGCGTCCCTATAACCGGGCCACTAGTTCGCAGCGCTGCGTGCGTGCTGGGGGTAAGCATAATGACCTGGAAAATGTAGGTTATACCGCGCGCCACCACACCTTCTTCGAGATGCTGGGTAATTTCAGCTTCGGTGATTACTTTAAGCGCGATGCCATCCGTTTTGCCTGGGACTTCCTCACCAAGGTGCTGAACTTGCCAGAAGAGCGCCTGTGGGTAACCGTGCATATCAGCGATGATGAAGCAGCCGATATTTGGCAAAAGGAAGTTGGGGTGAGCCCTGAGCGCTTCTCCCGTCTTGATGAGGATAATTTCTGGCAAATGGGTGATACCGGCCCCTGTGGTCCCAGTTCAGAAATTTTCTTTGACCACGGCGAAGATGTACCCGGTGGCCCTCCTGGTTCCGACAACGACGATCTCGATCGCTATATCGAGATTTGGAACCTGGTATTTATGCAGTACGAACGCACGGCGGACGGCGAGCTGCACCCGCTGCCCAAACCCTCTGTCGATACCGGGATGGGGCTGGAGCGTATTGCCGCTGTTATGCAGGGCGTGCACTCAAATTATGAAATTGACCTATTCCAGGCGTTGTTACGAGCAGCCAGTAGCATTGTTGGTTGCGATAACCTAGAGGAAAAATCCCTGCGGGTAATTGCCGATCATATTCGCTCTTGCTCCTTCTTAATTGCCGATGGTGTTATGCCTTCCAATGAAGGTCGTGGCTTTGTATTGCGTCGTATTATTCGCCGGGCAGTGCGTCATGGACACAAGTTGGGCCACAAAGAAGTCTTCTTCTTCAAGTTAGTGAGCGCTCTAGTAGAGCAGATGGGAGAGGCCTACCCAGAATTGCGTGAGAAACAGTCGCTGATTGAGCAGGCGCTGCGCAAAGAGGAGGAGCAATTCGCCAAGACCCTGGATAAAGGCATGGCTTTACTTGAGAGCGCATTGAGCACTCTCGAAGGGAGTGAGGTGCCGGGTGAGTTGGTATTCACCTTGCACGATACCTACGGTTTTCCTACAGATCTAACCCAGGACATCGCCCGCGAGCGTGGCCTATCTCTGGATATGGCGGGTTATGAAGCCGCTATGGAAGCTCAACGTGAGCGGGCCCGTGCCGCCGGTAAATTTAAGCAGGATTATACCGAGGCGTTGGATCTGCAAGGTGCCACGGAGTTCCTTGGATACGAAACCACCGAAGCTGAAGGCACAGTAACCGCGATTCTCAAAGGCGGAGAGCAGGTTGAGCGTCTGGAGAATGGGGAAGAAGGCGTGGTAATCCTCGATCGGACACCATTTTACGCTGAATCAGGTGGCCAGGTTGGGGATAGCGGTTATCTAAAGGCCGCATCGGGCCGTTTTGAGGTGCGTGATTGTGCCAAGCAGGGCAGTCATCATTTACATACCGGCAAGCTGCTGCAGGGAACAGTAGTTGTTGGTGAGCAGCTCACTGCTGAGGTGTCAGCGGATGTGCGCCAGGCAACGGCATTGAATCACTCTGCGACTCACTTGCTACACGCCGCTCTGCGCAAAGTGCTCGGCGAGCACGTAACCCAGAAGGGCTCACTAGTGGATTCCGAGCGCTTGCGTTTTGACTTCTCCCACCCGGAAGCGGTCACCGCCAAGCAATTGCATGCGATCGAATCCCTAGTGAATACGCAGATTCGCGCGAACACACCGGTTGATACCTGCGAGACAGATATTGAGTCAGCCAAAGAAATGGGTGCCATGGCACTGTTCGGTGAAAAGTATGGCGATACAGTGCGCGTTCTCTCTATGGGCGTTGTAGAGGGCAGGACTTTTTCTGTAGAGCTGTGTGGTGGCACTCACGTGAAACGCACGGGGGATATTGGTCTTTTGCGTATTGTCAGCGAGAGTGGCATCGCCTCCGGCCAGCGACGTATTGAGGCGGTCACAGGTGCGCATGCGCTGTCACAATTTGATCGCGCTGAGCAGCGGCTAGAGCATGTTGCGGCTCTCCTCAAGGCGCGCCCGGACACTCTTGCAGATAAGGTAGAGCAGTTACTGCTCAATAACCGCAAGTTGGAAAAGGAAGTTGCGCAACTCAAGACTAAGCTGGCCAGTGGTGCTGGTGGAGACCTCAGTGCCCAGGCAATAGAGATTGCGGGCTTTAAACTGTTGGCTACATCAATCGACGGCGCCGACCCTAAATCTTTGCGTGACCTGGCTGACCAAATGAAGAGCAAATTGGGCAGCGGAGTTGTATTGCTGGCGGCGCCGGGAGAGGAAAAGGTTGCCCTGGTTGCGGCAGTGACTAAAGACCTCACCGACCGCCTATCGGCGGGAGACTTGATGCGTTTTGCTGCTGGCAAGATTGGCGGCAAGGGCGGTGGTCGCAGCGATATGGCGCAGGGGGGGGGCACTGACGCTTCGGCTCTGCCAGGTATGCTGCAAGAAGTACCTGTATGGGTAGAGAACGCCCTAAAAAGCTGATTTCGGTCAATTTGGCGCCATAAATAGCGTGTGAAGTTGATTTCGCCGAAGTTTGGTGATTAAGTGCGCGCCTGCACGATTTCGGGTGGTGCGCGGACTTGGCCTGGAGCTAAGGAAACACAGAAAGTTATGAGTTTGTTCGTGCAGAAATACGGCGGGACTTCCGTAGGCTCTATTGAGCGTATTGAAGCCGTCGCCGATAAAGTAGCCGCATTTCGTGCAAAGGGGCACGGTATGGTTGTCGTTCTTTCCGCTATGAGTGGGGAGACCAACCGCCTGATTGAGCTCGCCTACCAGATTCAGGAAAAACCCGATCCCCGCGAACTCGATGTACTGGTGTCCACAGGTGAGCAGGTCACTATTGCGCTGTTGAGCATGGCCCTTAAGAAGCGCGGTTATGATGCCTGCTCCTATACTGGCGGGCAGGTCAAGATCCTCACGGATAATGCCCACACCAAGGCTCGCATCCAGCGCATTGATGTCGAGCGTATGCGCACAGACCTGGATGAAGGCAAAGTAGTTGTGGTTGCCGGTTTCCAGGGCGTGGATGACAACGGAAATATCACCACTCTGGGGCGCGGCGGTTCAGACACCACGGGGGTAGCGCTCGCTGCTGCCCTTGATGCCACGGAATGCCAAATCTATACGGATGTTGACGGGGTCTATACCACTGATCCACGTGTGGTGGATAGTGCGCGCCGTATGGATCGGATCACTTTTGAGGAAATGCTGGAAATGGCCAGTCTTGGCTCCAAGGTCCTGCAAATCCGCGCCGTGGAGTTCGCTGGCAAATACAAGGTTCCTTTGCGCGTGCTCTCAACATTTGAAGAGGGTGAAGGAACCCTGATAAGCCTGGATGAGGAAGATAACGAGATGGAGCAGCCTGTCGTATCCGGCATCGCATTCAACCGTGATGAAGCCAAATTAACGATTCGTGGTGTCCCGGACACCCCCGGTGTTGCCTGCCGTATTTTGGCACCTGTAGGTAAAGAGAATATCGAGGTCGATGTAATCGTGCAGAATATCAGTGCGGTTGACGGGACTACCGATTTTACTTTCACGGTACATCGCAATGATTTGGTTAAGGCTCGCGAAGTCTTGGAGCGTGTTTCGGCGGAACTTGGCGCCCGTGAGGTGATCACAGACGACAAGATTGCCAAGGTTTCTATTGTCGGCGTGGGAATGCGTTCCCATGCAAATGTGGCCAGTCGTATGTTTAGTGCGCTGGGTGAAGACAATATCAACATTCAGATGATCACTACTTCGGAAATTAAGATTTCGGTGATTATCGATGAGCGCTATCTCGAGCTGGCAGTGCGTGCTTTGCACAGTGAGTTTGAACTCTCCAAGTGAGAGAGCTGAAAGAAACACTATAACCGGAGTTAAGGCAAAGAGAGCCTTCCCATTTCGATTCAGTTGTTTGGCATTGCATCCAACCTGTTGAGATTTTGTTCGACTGGTCAATACTGAAGAGTGTGATGGGTAGTTTTTGACCTTGCGTGCACCGCCACCCGGTTATGATGACCAAATAAGAGCAGCTTTGGATAAACACCGGCTGTTCTTTATCACAGGATGATCAAGGAGAAGTAGGTAATGTTGATTTTAACCCGCCGAATTGGCGAGACGCTGATGGTTGGCGACAATGTCACGGTTACCGTGCTGGGGGTGAAAGGCAATCAGGTGCGTATTGGCGTAAATGCGCCAAAAGAAGTCGCCGTACACCGTGAAGAAATTTATCAGCGTATCCAGCGCGAAAAGCAATCCTCTGAGGAGGGTGGCAACGAATAAGCGAATCGTTTTCAAAAAGGCCGGTATCCCGGCCTTTTTTTATTTGTGCTGCAGGGTAGTGGTATTCCACATTTGGCGGAAAAGTCTTTTTTTTGAACATCCTGTATGAAAGGTGTCCGGAAAAGCAAAAAACTGCAAAAAGTTATTGATTCGCCATTGCTTTTTGCCGAGCCGTTGGTATTATGCCGCCCACTTTCAGCAAGCAATCAAACAGGTTGATTAGCGTGAAAGGCCTCTTCGGAGGTGGCCTAAAGCGGAACTTCTGCTTCGGCTTAAAAGGAGAGATGGCCGAGTGGCTGAAGGCGCGCCCCTGCTAAGGGCGTATGGGTTAACACTCATCGAGGGTTCGAATCCCTCTCTCTCCGCCATTATTTGGGTCTTCCAGGGTGAGGGCTTGAGCCTTGAAAAAAGAACTTTTTCAAGGCTTGCAAAAGAAGGTGTCGCGA
>NZ_CP174286.1:0-46858 GCF_052466695.1 Microbulbifer mixtoriginis (SeqCode)
GGTAAGAATCACCCCAACAGGCAGCCCCATGGCTCGCGCTGCTTCAAAAGCTACCGTCGCAGCGTCAGCGATGGCTTTGCTTTCTGGCTTGAATGCGGAACAAATCACCAGGGCTAGGGCAACCAATGATTCCAATAACCAAACAAAAGTAATTGAGAGGGCCAGCAACCGTCGCGCTAGATTCTGGCCAGCTGTTGCCTGCTGCCACTTGAGCAGCCAATCCAATACCCGCGCCTTAAAGTCCGCTTTCTCTTCTTCGGTGTATACCAAGGCGTCGCCGGTTCTGATCACCGCATCGACGCCCTGCTGGATGGTGTCGGCGTTGTCCCATAGTCTCTTCCAAAATGTCACAGCTTTGCTCCTTTACTGTCCCAGCTCGCCGGCTGCGTACAGTCGTACAGCCTCGGCGGCCTTGTCGTATGCCTCGCCCAACATAAGAAACCGTGCATCTGAAGTTTCTACCCATGGCAAAGCGTGAATAGGCTTGAATAGGTCCGGGCCAATGCGTCGCCAAATAGTCATGGTGTCGCTATCAGTCGAAGCCGCCACCACTACCCCATTGATGGGAATCACGAGCACCAGAATTTCAGTGGCCCCGATAGCTTGCAGGCTGGTGGCTGGCCGTTTACTTGCGTTCATAGCTTGGCCCCGGGTTACGCATTAGAAAGTTTTTCACTTGGTTCACGTCCTGCCCCACCTGGTCGATGCTGTCCTGTAGATCAGCAAATTTGCGATCTGTCTTTTCTTCTAGGCGGCGGTTGTCTTCATCCAGGCGGGCAATATCTTTGCGGTGGTTTTGCTCCAGGGCTTCCCACTTACTCCAGAACATACCAACAGAAGTAGCCACGCCGCACAGCATGACAACCAGGCCAATGGCCACCGGGGTGTCGCGGTTAATAGTCTTGGGTTGCTCGCAGCTCATAGGCTCCTCAAGGCATAAAAAAAGCCCCGGGGTTGCCGGGGCTTTCGTTGATATTCGGGTTTTCAACCTAAAGGCGATTAGTGGTAGTTCTTCATGCGCTGCCCTCAGTTGGTGGCGGTGTTAAGTGTCTGTGCTGCTTGGGCTCACCTTGCCCACGATGAGGGAAAGTTACCGCGAAAATCCGTAATTCCCAAAAACGTCTCCCTCAAAATTAAGGCCGCTTCTTTTAGCATGGGTGGGTAATACCCCGAGTCATTGCCATGCAGCCCCCGTCATTTCGGGGTTTCACCCACCAAAAGCTCTAGCACATTGAATTTTGAGGGTTACAGCGTCTAAAACAGCAGAATCACCCCCAACAGGGGAGAAATAGCGCTTGTTATTGTTGCCAATAAAAGTTAAGTAGTAAGTTACCTATCTAGTTATCTAATAGTTACCAAGTTAATACAGTTACGGTTTCTGAAAGCCACGGCTGGCGGGGGCTAGAGGGGTGGTCGGGTGGGTAATACCCCGAACTTAGGTGGGTAATACCCCGAATATGAGTGGGTAATACCCCGAAAGTGGGTGGGTAATACCCCGATTTTGAGGTGGGTAAAACCCCGAAAGCAGGGTGGGTAAAAACCCGATAAAATCAACAGCTTACATACAGCATTTAAACAGCTTTATCACAGAATTATTCCAGCTCTAATTCTGGCGTGTGTTCGAGCGCTCCAGCCCTTTGCCAAACCGCATCACTACGTGAGATTACTGTCAGAATTCCGTTTTCTAGCATCAAGCTGTAATCCGGTATCCGATCAGCTTTCACCATTCGCGACACCATGCGGTTAAATTCTTTGCGCGCAGCAGTGGAACCAAATTTGATGAATAGCTTATCCATACTGATGGACCAGGTAGGCTGCTTACCGCAGTGTTTGCGGGCAAGTTCATACATGCGTCGATCATTGGCGCTGCTCAGGTCGAAGTAGCCAGGGTTATAGGTCAAAACTTCCATGCGCTTAGCTGCCTCGAATAGCTGCTTACTGAGTGTGACCTCAATGTTAGCCATTCGCCCGCGGTTGTCCCTCTCTATAATCTCGGCGTCATCTACCAGACCAAATACCCCACGGCGGCCCATGATGTTGGTCTTAAAAGTGGTTCCCCGTAAACGCGCCAGGGCATCATGCAAGGCCGCATAGCTCTTGCCGCCTGTGTCTCTATGGGTGGCTCGGAAGAAGTCATAAGCCACAATCTGCACTCGACGGGAAACTTCACGGCCTCGGTTCAAACCCTCAACCACTTGGCCAATGCAATACATCAGCACATCTTTGTCGTGCATGGTTGCGCGGCCGTCAGCGCTCGGCGTCACCTCGATCCAGTTTTCCCCGTTTTTATAAACCCACTTGCGAGTATCGCGGCGTTTGGATAGGGAAAAGATAGGGTGCTCCATAGTCAGCATGTCACCCTTTGGGGCCACGTCGAGAATGTCGGCAATAAATAGCTCTAATTGGTTTTTGTCGTTGTTGGCCATATTCTAATAACCTCTTATTGAATCGAGCTTTATTGCGGTATCAAACTTAATATTGCAGTAGTAAGCCCGAAGAGGAGCGCACTTGGAATTAGGAAAACTAGTGAGATTACAGACCAAAAACCTAACTTATTCTTTAATTTATATTTCTCTAGCAGTCCTGAGGTCAATACATTAAAGCCAATCATCCCTGAGTAATATACAAACAGAATAGATACAGCAGCTACTACCCCTAAGATAACCTGGCCTATACCATTAGTTGCTTTGATAGCAGCTGTAACCAATACGCAAGTAAGAGTGACCCACTCAACCCAGCGAAACCAGTTAGGTATATATCCATTCCCTAGCCATCTCTCAGTTAGAGAATGCCCCTTTTCATACCAACCATCCTTTTGTCGTCTGTCTTCGGTCATACCCTTGCCTTCTCAGCCTTTATTGAATTCCTTTTCCGCTACAACCACCCCCAAGCGTTTGCCCAACAACCCCAACGCATATTCAATGCGCTCAAGCTTTGAACCGTGCGAAAAGTCCAGCAACCGGTCTACTTGCGCCTGGCTGCATTCCATCAATCGGGCTAGGTCAGCTTTTCGCATACCTTGCTCCTGCATAGCATTCCACAAGGCAACCTTTGCAGCAATCAAGGCAGGCAAATGGATTACGGGCTGGCCGGGCTCGGGCTCTGACGGCACCGGGATTGGTCGTCGGTTGTCGATATAGAGAGAGAGTGCCCTAATTAGTCCATCTCTCGCCAGCGCCAGTGCCTCCTCGGCGGTATCACCGGCGCTGTTCAGTTCCGGCACATCCGGGCAAACCACCCAAACCCCTGCACGGCTTTCAGCCTTAGTTAGCACTACTGGGAAATCGTACATATTGCTATCCCTCCCCTGCTTTTGTCGTGAAGGGGGAAGAATAAATCACTTTTGAATAAATGCAACAAAAAAGGTTTATCTATCTATTTGGTTTAATTTTAACTTTTAGCGATTGTCTTCTTTAAGCACCCCCAAAAGAGACACCCACAGCAAAACCCCAAAAAGAGCTTGCGACTACCCAAAAGAGACAGCATATTATCGGACAACCCAAACGGGACCATTAGGGACAGATATGTTTATTCGCGCCTACCTGCGAGCCTCCACCGAAGAACAAAACGCCAACCGCGCCCGCGCCAGCCTTGACGCCTTTGTCGAACCTTACGGCCAGCGCATCGCCTCTTACTACGTCGAGAATCAAAGCGGCGCCACCCTGCAGAGGCCAGAACTAAACCGCCTACTTTCCGACAGCCAGCCCAATGATGTGTTACTGGTGGAGCAAATCGACCGCCTTACCCGCTTGAGCAACAACGATTGGAGCGAATTAAAAAGCCAGATACAGGCGAAGAAGCTGCGCATAGTCAGTTTGGATGTGCCCACCTCCTACCTGGCGCTAGACCGCGGGCGCGTCTCCAATGGGGACCAGGTTATCGAGGCAATACTGGAAGCTATCAACAATATGCTGATTGATTTGATGGCCGCCATGGCGCGCAAGGACTATGAATCACGGCAGCACCGACAGCGCCAGGGTATCGAAGCCGCGAAGAAAGCCGGAAAGTATCAGGGCAGACCAGCAGACAAAGACCGTCACGAGCTGGTGCGCTATTTCCGAGAGGAGAAAGGGCTTAGCCTTGCCGAGACAGTTATGGCTACCGGCTATAGCAAGTCGCAGGTTTGCCGTATACAGGCCGAGTATAGAAAGGAGGAAGCCGCCGAAAGTTAGACGGCACTTTAACTCTAACGATTCACCCATGAGGGTGATTTTCAACTTTTATTTCCTGGGCATTGGTAAAGCTAGCCCCATTCGTTCGGTCGCGATCTGCAGCGGTTACTTGGTAACCTTGCCTTGCGATCTTTAAAGCAACAGCCCTAAAATAATCTTCATCTATATCAAACTTACAAAGCTGAAGTATTTCACTGCCAAGATGAGTGATAGAGTAACTTTCTACAAGCAAAGTCTTGGTTTTATCCCGATGCTCTACCTTTAAAGCTTTATTGTTTGCCAATAATAATGCCTCGTAAGAATCAGAGAGCCTTGAAGGGTATTGTGTCCCAAGGTTCCTAGACTCTACACCAGCCAAGAAACCAATCTCTTGAAGGTAGAGCAGCTGGTCAAACTTTAGCCCCGCTTTATCTAAAAGCTCAGCTTGATCTACGTGGATTTTATCTCCAATAATAAATTGTGCAGTTCTGGCAATTAGATCGGCTTCTCTTTTGGATATACCGCTTAGAAATACTAATGCTCTCATTGAGAAAGAGCCAGGCTCTTTAACCTCCCCAGCAAGCACTCGCCCCCAAAGCTCTTGCAGCTGCACAGCGGAAACCTTGCCGGCATACTCCCTCCATGTATGCAGCCAATCCCCGTCTATATTCTGATCGGAAGGTCGCTGGGTATCCCGGCTTAAAATATCCTCAGCCACAAGAATGGCTTTAGTGGTATTTACTTCTCTCCGAATGGAGCCTGCAAGCTCAGCCGATGCAACAGAGGCGGCCATTTCTTCGAGGTTTAATGCCGGCTCTCTCCGGGTAGGTTGGTGTATTTCTTCGCTGCTGTGCTCCAGGCGCGCGGTGCCAGGGGTAATCTGGATAGCAACATCCCCTGCCTTTATTGCTTCTACATCTTTTTCAGCCTGAGCAAGAACCCGCATTGCGTCAGCTTTAGCTCTAGCCATACGAATTTCCTGCCAGGGGCCCAGAAGCGCTGGAATTCCGTTATCTGCAAGACTCTCCCACATTTTTATAAGCAGTTTTCCCTCGGGTAACTTGATTTCCATGCTAGTCCCTTATCAACAGTCTCTTAATCAGCGGCTTTCAAGTGTGTTCGCCTGGGCGCATGAAATTGTACCCGGGGGTGGGCCCCCATGGCCATACCTAAAAGCAACTTTTGTGATTAATATGCAACGTTTTAGTTTGTGTAAGCGTGTGCTCAAGGAAGAGGCTGCTGGTGAGCCGCTGGAATTGCTAAATCATGGCCCCCAATATATTCTCCGCCTCAGTCGATAAGGATTTTCGATTGTATTTCAAGGAAGAAAGTAATGTCAGGCCACCCCCAGCTCAACCAAGTGAAGTCTAAGACGGAACGGGTTCCATACAGCGGTACGTTTTTTATTGTAGAAATCAGCTATCACAACATCGATGGAATTGACGGTTATGTTGTGGGGCTTAAATTCTATGATCAATCCAACAGTACAGATTCTGCCAAAGTTGCAAGGGTACACCCTTTCGGCTTAGGACGAGTCATAGCGCAAACCGCCATTAACATGATCCTGCCCGACCTCGATCAAATCTCCATTTTTGGTTTTTATCTGCAGACTGAAGGCTTGGAAGCTCGGCGAAAGGGCGGAGCGGCTAGAAAAAAAGAGATGTATCAGGCTAAGGCTCTTTTGATGCACAAGGATGTTAAAAGCAAGCTCAAGCATCTAACCAGGTTTGAGGTAGACGGCGGCCTTGGCTGGGCTATGAGTGAGCAAGACTATTCTAGCTATCCGCAGCTTCAATTTTTTGAGAGAGAGCTGGCCAAGCAACTGGAGGTGATCCCATGCTGATTCGGATTGAAACCGGGGAGCTTATAGAATTTCCTGAAGACTTGGCCGCGCGTGTCTTGATTGATCCTTTCTCCGATAACGGCGACAAGCAGGCACTAACTGCCGAAGAGGTCAATGTCGCACTCCACTCGATTTTGGGAACATACTTTGATCCTGACTTGAGCCGTGAGGACAATATTAAAGCGGTGAAAGAAATATATGATCAATTCAAGCCGCCAAGTGCAGAGAGCCTACGCTGGGCACAAGAGTCGATCCGGGCTTATGTGAGGGAAGTCGAAGAGGCAGATATCGGCAGTGTGGACTCAGACTATTTGAAGCTGTTTTCCGCTACTGAACAAGAAAGGCAGTTTGCCAAGTCTCTAATAAAGCCCAAAACAATCAAAAAACTGCCAGATAGATAGGCCGGCGTCAGCCGTCCTACCCACCCCCACCCTGAGTAAAAAACCGCCATTTCAGAGAAAGGCGCATTAAAAGGAAGCCGGGCAAAATCGCCCACAGCTTTGTCCCCAGTTTCTGTGGATAAGGGCAGCAGCGAGAGCTAGCCAAGGAATTAAGGGTATTACCATGCTGATCAGAATTGAGACAGGCGAACTAAAGGAGTTCCCAGAGGACTTGGCCGCGCTTATCCTCGCTGATCCCTCATGCGGTGAAGAAGATAAACCAGAATTTACCGCTGAAGAAGTGAACGCCTTGCTACATGCGATATTAGGCACCTATGCGGTGCGCGATGAAATCAGCTTCGAAGAGAATATCGAAAGAATTAGAAAGCGATACGAAGCGATAGGCCAGCCCAGTGAAGAGAATTTGCGGATAGCACAAGAATCTATCCAGGCGTATGTACGCGAGATTAAAGGGGATGATATTGGAATGGTTGATAACGAGCTTATCGATCTAATGTTCTTAGACAACCCCCCAAAGCGGCTGGGAGAGTCGTAATGCCAGAATCACCCGCCTCAGCTCTGGAAAAGAGTTTGATTGCCGAGGCCAGGCTTTGGCTCGGTAATATACAAAGAGCGCTTGCCGGCGAAATCGACGATCTTGCAGAAAGATACGCTGAACACCACAAGGTTCCCATTGAGGAAGCGCGACGCTGTTTTATTGGCTCCTACTTAGGTGCTTTTGGGCCTCTCGATAACCTGGCATACAGCTCCGATTCTGGACTGAGCCCCGAGGGGCGCCAGCGTATCCGAGAGCTTTCGGGTGAAGCCCGTTCAATTACTGAAGGGCTTTGGTCCTAGGCTACAGATGATCAACTGCAGTCTGATTCGTTAAATTCGCAGATGAGCGAACCCCCACAAGGAGTTCGCTCCCTAGTAAAAGACGCGTCTATTCCTCCTTTGGCAATGGCGCCGCCGCATCTAAAACCGTCACACCGTTTAAACTCCAGCCCGTCAGGTCCGGGAAATCCCGGCGTTTTGCTGAGATAAACGTATCCAGCAGGAAATCTAGCTTTGCATCCGTTAAAGGGCCCCGCACCCGCCCGAAACTGCTGCAACTTACTACCCAGGCGCCCTCACCTTCGCCGCCGCTCATCGAATAATTGACCAGCAGCAACTTGGTACCGAAGCGGTGCCAGAGCAGTGCGCCCACTAAAACCAGCTGTAGGAGTAACACCCCCCCCACCAAAGCCATTAATACTAGGTTGCTCAAGCGCAGGCCCTCCCCTTTGCCGCTTTTCTCTTGCGCTGTCCTACCACGCCTGGTTTCACCTCAATCGTCACCTTAATACGCAGTAAATAGGCCACTTTCTCCAGGTTCTCGATACCGGGGGATTCCACCCGCGCTGTCTGCCAGTCGTACAGGGTGGCGGGGCTCAAATCGGCCCGGCGGGCCAGGTCGTCTACTTCCCAGGGCTCCATCGCTTGCAGCTTCTTCTGGACTGCGCGGAATACTTGCGAAAGTGCCCGGCCCCGTACCGGGTTGCGTCTTGCTGCCATAGTCTTCTCCTAAATCGTCAATAAGCGCGGCCCGTACCGGCGCCGCAGAGTTCTATCCTGTGAGGGGATAAATTAGTTAGCGGTGCCTTTTAACCCGCCCGCCGTACCGCAAAAACCGCGTGGCAATGGTGTTTCTTCATCGCCTCGGTCAGTGCGGCGATATCCTTGCGCTGGTGGAAATTCCCTACCGTTACCACAGCTGCGCCTGGCTTTTTCTTCAGCTGTTTGCAGCTGTTCAAATACTCCCAGTTCAATGGGTGCAGCCCCTGGGCCTTGGCATAGTTCGCGGCCTCGCGATGCCCTCGGGCCAAAATAAAAACGTGCCTTGTTTGCCACTCTGCAGCGGCGCGAGGCTTAATCACGGGCACCCCCTACAGCTCGACAAAAACCAGCCACCCACGTATAAAAAAACAAGCGGGAAAGATTGACTCGCCAATCCTCGACCGTCTTCGGCTGCGCAACTGCGGCCAGGCTTGCCAGCTCCCGGGCTTTTCGCTCCAGCTCTGCAAAATCCACGCTTAACACTGTGCGCACTTGATGCACTGCGTAGCATTTACGCAGCTCCATTGCTCGCTCAACGTCGTAGGCGTCTGCGCGTTGATACCAGCCGCGCACAAACCACACCGGCCGGTTGTAACACCTGCGCAGCGCTTTCACGTTGTGAACATATCTACAGCGGCTCCAGGGAATACCCGCCGCCTCTGCCGCTAGGCGTGCCCTCTGCTCATTGCTGGCAAAAATATGGATTGATTCGAATACGCGCCCGTCTTCGGTCTTAACTAGCATTCTGTTTTTCCTTTCTCCAAATCACCTGGCAGCCGCATAACTCCACTGCCCGGTAGTCCTCACCGCCGTGCATTCTCGGTGCGCTCTCACCCGGTATCGGGCGGTCTACCTCCACCAAAACCCGCCCCGCTTTCACCTGTGCCCGCAATGCCTCGGCCCCGTGAAAACTCAGCCAGTACAAGCATTTCCGCAGGCACTCCACCGCTGCCAGGTAGGGCGCGTTTGCGCCCCAGGAACGATTCAGCAGCGGCTCCCCTTTCTCTAGGGCTTGCATTCTGGGGCGGCCATCCAATCTTTATCCCCGCAACGCAAACAGCGCTCGCCAACATCGTTCCACTGGTGCCTCTGGGAAGTAGTCAGCGGCGCATCGTCCTCGCTAACCCGTGAATTCCATTTTTTCGCTAGCAGCGGTTTGCAATCATCCGCGCAAGAAACACGACTTTCAGTAGCAGCACCGCAACCGGTGCATTCGATCCACTGCCAGCCATCGTCGTCAGAGTCAAATACCGCCTTAGCGCCACAAAATGGGCAGTTTTTTAGTTCAATCTCTTGGCTCACTGTTTCCTCTCCCATTTCAAAATGAATTAAATGCGGCCCAACAAAACCGCCGGCACCTGCACCACTTCGCCCAGCTTGTGCGCAACTATCGCGCGCATTGCGGCCACCAATTTGCTGGGGCCTGGGTAGCGGTCGCCATTAGCGCCCACGCTGGCGGTGTGCTCGGTGCGCTCACCCAAAGGGCCCCACACGGCAACGTCGAATTTTTCGATTAGTTCGCCGCCGCTCTTCCAATTTGTAGAGGGGCTATAAAAATCGGCCCATATCTTGCCCACGCTCTCCTCTATCCGTTTGCGCTGGGCAATCGTGAATCGCCCTATAACGCATACCGGCTCACCCAGCGAGGTAAGAAAAAGCTGGGTGCCCTCCAGGGTGCTGATTTCCCTGGTCTTCTCGACAAAGCCCGGCTCAATAGCTGCGCCCACCGCCCAGTCCAGTGCGTTGCCACTCAGTGCGGCCACTTCAATACTGCGCATTTTCATTTGTTCGCCCTCCCCTGCTTTTTGTCTGGGTTTTTAATGTGTAAGTGGTTTTTCTTCTGCTTCGCCCAGCGACGGCTGGTGCTCTTTTGGCTACCAGGTGCCACCCGTAACTGCTCACCAGATTGGCCACGGGGTATTTGTTGAATGGATTTACCACCGGCTAAAAATGCCGCGACCTGCTCCTCAATCTCCGCCCGGTCGCTGCACTGCTGGCGGCTGGGTGTATTACTGCTAATCATCAAAACCACCCTAGATAAGCCAAGGGAATCACTCGCACTTCGCCATTGTTCCGTCTCCAGTGCCCCTTAACTTGGTCGTGCATAGCGGGTACTGCTTTTACAATCTCTCGTCGGCTTTCAATAAGGCTGCGGCTATTCAGAGAGATCGTGACTTCAGTGAAAAACAAATCATCACGCTCAACCGAATACACCAATTTCACCCGCCAGTGATACCGGCACCCAGTTGCGAGGCTGATTAATTTCTGTAAGTTATCTAGCAAGCGTTGAAAATAATTTCTTGAACTCATCGCCTTAGCTCCACTCTCCAGCCGGCTTGGGTTACCGGCTCCTTTTCCCGGATCATTTCCAGCAGTTCCTCGGCGGCAATCCCGGCAATATCTGTCAGGTTGCAGCGCTGGCGGTGCTGAATCGTTTTTTTTACTTGCTCGCCGTCCTCACCCTGGGCCCACAGCACCAGCCGCCACAGGCGGTTCACCAGGTTGCGATTGGTGTGCAGTCGTATCTGGTCGCTTTGAATATCCCAGCTCGCGACTTTCATGCTGCCACCCCCAGAGCAATATCAATTCGCAACCCAATCCAATGCACCACCGGCACAGCCTTACTGTTGCCTATGGCCTTGTATCGAGGGCCATCGCTGGCTAGGTAATCGCACTCCTCGGCGGTGAGCTCGCGGCCCAGCTGGCGGCTGTAATAAGCCACCATTTCTGTTTCCACTTTCTTGCGGGCCTCAAGAGGAATTAGGGTGTGGTTATCGGGGAAGCCCTGCAGGCGCTCGCATTCCAAAGGGGTGAGGCGGCGCGGAGCCAAGCCCTGGCGAACTGCAGCAAATCCTTGACCAGGCTTGCCGCCGCCAGAGCTTAATGCACCAACCGTTGGTGATTCGCGGAGCTCATCACGGCTGTTTTGTGCAAAGGCCACTGCTGTGGTGTGCGTTACAGAGAGTGCAGGGCTTAAGTTTTCACTGCTGGCAGCCTGGGTACCGCTGCAAACGCTCCCGTACCTCACAGCTGCGCCTCCTGCTCTACCCGGCGGAACTCAATTACCCATACCCAGGGGTTTTGCCCCCAGCTGCCTGCGCCGTTGATGGATTCCCACAGGTTTTTAAATGCTTCGACGGGGTTGCCATACCAGCGCCACTGCGGCAGGGCCGGCCGAGAATCGGGGTGTAATTCGACGCCGCCCCACTCCTGGTAGAGGCTATGCCAGCGCAGACCTTCGGCTTTCGCATCCTCTTCGCTGATCTCTTGAATACGCTGAATTCGAATAGCTGAAATTTCTAAGGTGATACGGCTGGCCCTGCGGGGCATGTGGGTTGACGGCTTCCATTTAATGGCTTGCTCCACCCCATTGCAGTCATAACAGCGCACGGCATTTGGTTTAGAGGGTCGATAGACGATCTGCTCATGTGGCGTGCCTCCCAATGAGCGGACCTCATAACCAAATGCCTCACGCCCCCATAGGCGGTCACCCGGTTCACCGTGGGGACAGTCAATATCTACAAACCTGCTTTGCCAGGCACTGTTGATCTCCTGGTATAAGGAGCGGCCGGGAGGCAAGCCACCAATTTGCTTGATAGCCTCCTCGTCACTTGCGCCATTAAATGGCTGCGGCTTTATTGGCCTGCGCATCTGGGTTTTATGGCCATCCAGAATCGCTAGAACCTCCCAATCTTTCAGCAGTACCGGAAGCTCTTTCACGACTCACCCCCAGCACTGCATGCCAATTGGTCCAACTCTTCGCGCAGCTCTGAATACAGCTCCTTCGCATCTTCTAACCCTTGCAGCCCCTCTAACAGGGCTCCATTCGACTCATCACTACGAGCAGAGGCATAGGTAGTGGCAAGGTGCTCAACCTTCTCCATTAGCGCATCCACCGGGCTCTCGTCTTGCTGCTCTGCAGCTTTTTCACTTCCATTTGCCAGGGGTAGAAGCTGGTAGTCACACCAGTAATCAAACTCACTCCCAGGAGGAAGCTCCTTTACGTTGGTTCGGGTCGCCACGAGAGAAACCTTCCCAACTAATACCCCTTCAACTTCTTCGCTCCAGGATTCATCCAGGTAACCATCAATTTCGCGCTCGGCGTTTTCCTTGGCCTCTCCCTCAGATGAAAAAAACAAGAAGCCACCATCTGGGCTATACGAAAACCACGGCTTATCTGCAGTTGGCTCTGAGTGTTTCCGGAAAAAATCCCTATGAGCTTTCTGTTCAGGTGTCATCACATCACTCCCCCATTCCGTCGATGTTTTGCCGGCTCTGTGCTTTATTCCCTTAACAATCGCGCTTGCGCTTCTCTAACTCTCCGCTAAAGGTCACCCCGTACTCGGTGTAGGTGTTTGTGAGTCGGTCCTCGATCTGCACCCAGCCGCCCCGCTGCTGTTCGGCCAGTTCACGGGCTTTTCCCATCGCTTCATCGTGACCATGAAAGGCGCCTTTAAAGTTGCGCTCGCCGCCGTTCGTTAGGCCGAGCTGGCCGCGATAAACGGCGAATTGTTTGATTTTCTGTTCAGTGGTCATTGCTTTCTCTCTCCAGTTTCTCGCCGCAAAATGGGCAAAATTTCATTGGTGTGCTGATAGTTATCTCCAGCGGAGCCTCCCGGAATTGACCGCTGCCGCGTGTGCGCCGAACTTGAGTGACCGCCCGCATTACAAGCCCATCCTCGATACCGTCCGCCAGGGGCAGCGCCTTGCTTTCCCATTGGGTCGTCACTGAGGAGCTAAAGACGTTCCCGTCAATTTGCTTCAGGGCTATTTCGTGCAGCTCTTCCAGTTTTTTGTCCATGCAATCACAGTACATTTTTCTTTATCTCCACTTGCTGCTGCGCATAGCGCAAAACGGCGATGGTTTTTTTTATGCTGGAACGGTAGGGAAATTGTTCGTAGGGTCCCCAGGTGGCGGTTTCGTCGGCAATCCGCTGGCTCAGTACGTGCCAGGCGTCGTACCAGTCGCACTCGCCGAAATAGTCAGGGCCGGTATTAATTCCCCAGACGTATACCCACACATGGCGCCCTTTAACCGTTATTGAGTCATCCTCTTTGGAGAAATCACTGGCAGGCTCCCCCAGCGCAATTAACAGCGCACGCGCTTGCTTACAGAGCTTTTTGTATTGCCTGGCTTTCATACTTACCCCCACTTAGGCTGCGCTCGCCTTAGAGGTTGGAATGCCCTGTTGCAGCATTTCGGTGACTGAAGAGGCCAATTCGATAGGCGCTAGCTCCTGAGTTTTTTCTTCTCTCCTTGGCAGGTACTTGGCGGCGACTGGCAGCAACTCTTCAAGTTGCTTTGAAGATCGGCAGGAATTGAGTACGGTTTGCGTCTTTCTGAGAAAGCTCAAAGCTTCTGAAAGCACCGTTATTATTCGGTCCTTTAAAGCGCGAATAGCGGCAATTAACTCAGGGTCTTCCAGAATACTTCCGTCATTTAGGCCGGGAAGTGTTCTAGGTGCGGTAAAGAAAAGAGTTGCATAGCGTGAGTAAGAAGGCGCTGGCTTGATCCACTTGTCTAGCAGTTCCTGCAGGCTCCTATTGAGCATGCAGTGGACCTGCCTAAACGCTTGAGAATCGCGGTCAATTTGCAGCAGCACAGAACTGGCATTATTTACGCGGATTTTTGGAACTATGGAGTAGCAACTAGTGGCAAACCCCTCCTGAATCAGTTTCGACCAACGGGTGGAAGGAATGCCGGAAACTGCGCGCAATCGCTTCTCGTAAAGCTTCCAAAAGTTTTTATTTAACTGCTCAGCTTCTTTGGCAATACTCTTGATTGACTTTTCTACGGCCTCAGAGGTTAGCGCCATAGCAATATCACTGCGTATCTCGTTGGTGATTCTGAAGGGTTTAACTGTTGGTTTAGCCATGGTCTTTTCCTTGTCTTCTTATTGCGGTTTGCACTACATCAAATTCGCGGCGGAAGCCCGCAGCGCTCGCGCTATGCGGTTTGCTCGCTGTTTCTTTTGCCAGGTGGCCTTGCGTCGCTCGCGGTCGCATTCTTTGCAGCGGCTGTCGCGGCCGCTGCTGCTGTTGGTTTTCGCGTGGAACTCTTGCGGGTCTTTCCTGGTGTCGCACAGGCAGCACAAGAGGCGGCCTTGATCGTCAACGGCACGGCGCGGGCGGCCCACGGATTTTTGTTGCTCTGTCATTGGGCTTTTGTCTCCGGCAGGGCTTTGCGGGTCGCGTCGTCGTGCCAGGTGCGGATGCGTTTCTGGCGGGGCTCGGGAGTTTCAAAAGCAGCAGCTTTAAAAGCGCTGGCGGCGGTGCGGCCAAACAGCATGCCCACCAGAACCCAGCGGCCGGTATTGAGATATTCCACATATTGGCGTTTGCTCATCTTGGCGGCGCGGGCCCGCGCCACTTGGGTTTCCAGGCCGGGCTCACCGGCACGCAACTCGATAACCACCACCCGCCGCGCGCTGGGAAGAATTTGCGACAGTGCCAGCAGGCACTGGTCCACCTCTTCCGAACGTGGGCAGCGGTAGCCGCTGCTGGGCGCGGTGGAGCGGATCAACTCGCCACCGCTGGCCATGAGTGCGGCAATCATGTTGCCGCCGCCTGCGCCGTAGCTGCCGGACTCCACCCACTCGCGCCACTCTTCCAAGCGTTCCTGCAGGGCTTTTTTTAATTTGTTATCCAGTTGCGCCATGGGTTAGTAACTCCAGCCGTGCGGACGGGGGCGGCCCAGTGCTGCGGGGCTGCCATCCAAATGCAGATAGCGTTTGCTTGCGGGGCCTTTTTGGCTTACTCCAACCCCGGTAAAGGCAGGCGCTTTGCCCTGGGCTTCCAGGTCGCGGTTGTAGGCACAAGCGGCGTGCATCAGCTTGATAAAAGCGGCGCCAGAGCAGCGCAGGTCGATGCCCTCGCCGCGGGCATGGGCGCCCGGGATGTACTCGCAGCCCTTGCGCAGTGCCTGCAAACGCTTGGCGGTGGGAATTGGGTGGTTAGGGCAACGAAACCCGGAAGCCACCCCCAGGGGGGCGCCGTAATAATCGCGGCGCAGTACCAGAACGTGGCCCATAAACACCGGTGACATTTGGTCGCCGTTGAAGCCGATAGGCTCATCCCAGCGGCGCGAGTTTTCGCACTGGTCACAGCGGCATTGCAGCTCGTCGTAGCCAAAGTAAGGCTCCCAGGGGCTCGGTGTGGCGTAACTCATGCACACCTCCAAGCGGTAAAGCCACTCACCATGGCGCCGCGTGGCGCTACATTCATTTCGCCCGCGTCCCAGTATTGGCCCAGTTGGCAGGCGGTTTCGTGCAGTTCCTGCTCGCTGTACTCCATCAAGGCCGAGGCATTACCCAGCAACTCCATCACCACAGGGCGCGCAGATTCCCCGGTAATAACCTGCCCCTCTGTCACAAGCTCTAATTGGGTTGTGAGAATCAACAGCAGGAAATTGTGGCTGTGTGCCTCGCGGGTATCCGCTAAGCCAGAGCTGTCTGCCTGCTGGTGACAACGGCAGCACAGGTGAGCGGCCATAGCGTCATGGGGCTTAATGCCGCGGCCTTTGCCGTAGCTATAACTGCGGAAACCTTGGTAATGGGCGGCCACCACCGTGCCGTCAGAGGTCAGGCAGTTCACGCAGGCGCGGCCATTGGCAAGGGCCAGCAGCTTGGGAATGCGAGTTGGGGCCAACTTCACTGGTTGCCCTCCTCACCCAGTGCAGCGCCGTTTGTGGTCAATGCGAGCGAGGGAAACGGCAAGATAAGGAGCTGCGCTACCGGCTCGGCAGCATCGCGGCGGAAAATTCTTGCGTCGGTGTTGTAAAGCACGGCCTCCAATTCACCGCTAAATCCCGCAGGCAAAACCGCGCCGGCATTCATTAGCATCACGCCTCGAACATCAGACAACCCCGGATAAGGCGCTAGAAAAGCCACCACGCCCTGGGGCAGAGTTAGGCGAAGGCCGGCTCTTGCGTGTTGGCGGTCGCCACAATCAATTTCCACCGGGTGGGTGCAGTACAGGTCATAAGTGTGTCCGGGCTTGAAGGTTGGCAATTCCAAGCCGTGAGTTTTGGCCTCTGCCGTAAGCTCGGCACCGATATTGATTTGCGGCAGCTGCTCCACAGTGCTCTTGCGCGGCTTGGCCGCGGTTTTCTTTTTCTGTGTGGTGGTCATAGGGTTCTCGCTTTGCTGGTAGGCAGGGTGAGGCGGCGCACCAAACTGCGCTGCGCGCCGAAGGTGAAACCGTCGCGGATGGGTTCCGGCTGTAGAGCGGCAATGGCGTAGATATGCGAATGCAAATGAAATAGGCGGATGCACTGCTGGGATTTCGCCCAGCGAAAGCCCAGGTCTTCGCCGTAGGTAAAAAGCTGCGTGGGGCTCATGCTGGCCAGGTTCATGCCAACACCTCAACAATGCGGACCTGGGTAAAGGGCTGGCTTTTGCGCGGGATTTTTACCGCGCGCACGGTTAGCTCGCGGATGCACTTCATATTGTCGTCTTGAATCACCCCCAGGCCGTGGGGTCGCACTTTTTCGTGATAGGTGGGCAGTACATCGAGCGGGGCTTTAACACAAAAAAGCCCGTCCCAATCCGGCAGCGCAGAGGAACCCCGCAGAATCTCTACCGTGCAGGCTTTCATCGGCTGCCACTTCTCCAGGTTGATGCCCTGCTGGCGAAGCAGCATCGCTACATCCATGGCCATGTCTTTTTTGTATTTCGTGCGCTGGCGGAAATGCAGCCGCTCCCACTGGTTTTGCAGCAGGGTGGCGCGGGGCAATTCCAATTCAACAATGCGCGGTTTCACAATCGAAAGTCCATCTCAAATGTATTTGAGTCGCTAAAGTACACCCGAGGCGTACATCTGGCAACCCTCAAAACCAAAAAAAAAGGCACTGATGTTCGGTTGAGATGTAAGAACATGTAATTTTTTGGGCGTTGCGGAGGGAGTACATCTATGATTTAAAGGCCGCCGCGCACTTCTTGAGCGGCTTTACTTGCAACGAAGACAGCGCTGTATATGATGCAGCCACCATTGGGCGGGTGAGTTGTTCGGCTTTAGTTTCTATAAGTCCACGTTAGATGGATAAACACCGCTCTAACTTTTACCAATCAACCAAAAACAAAATGAATACAAAAATCTCAGGCGATAGGGATGAAGCGCCGAACAGTACAGGTAATAAAGGCGCCAGCACGCGCCTGCAGGAACTTCTCACCCGAAATGGTTACCCAGAAGGGCGTGGACGCCTTGCTCAGTTCTGTAGGCAGTTTGAGGTGGGGAAAACCACGGCGGCGGCCTGGTTGAATAATGATGTTTTGCCCAGGGACCCGGCCGAGCAACAACGAATAGCCAGCGCCTTGGGCAGCAGTGCAGGCTATTGGGCAACGGGAGAGGAGACAGCCAAGTTACAGGAAATTGATTTCCTGCTGGTGGGCAAGTGCGTCAATGCCATCGTGGTTTATCTGCGGGATGAGTGCGAACTGGACCCAGACACGCTACCGGATGCGGTTCTGGCTGATGCTTATGGCACGCTGTATCGATATGCGCAGGAAAATGGGGGGCACATCTCCCCGGAATTGGTGGCGCGGGTATCCGTGCAGGTGCTAGCAAAGCTGGCTCAAACCCGCTAGGAATCCCCCTTCTCTGATTCTGCCAAGTGGCTGAAAATAAGGTCTAAGCGTGCGCGTAACTGTGCGGCGGTTTGCTGTTCGCTGGTTCTGCCTTCGGCGTGGGCCAGCTCGTACAGGTCACCGACCAGTTGTGCCACGGCGGCGCGTTGCTGTCGATCGAGCACCACAAAGCGGTTAAACACTGCGCGCAGGTTTGCACTGGCTTGCTCGATAGGGGTGAAGTTTTCGCCTGTTAGGGCAATGCCATGCAAGAGCAGGTTGGCGTCCACCTGGTAAGTGACCGCCATACGGCGCAACTCCGCCCCGCTCGGCATATAGTCCCCCTGTTCCAGCCGTTTATAACTGCTGTAGGTAATCCCTAGTGCATGGGCGGCGTGGGCTTTAGTCCAGCCCTCACGGCGTCGCAGATCGCCGGCCACTTTGGCTATCAGCCGGCAGTATTCTGCGTCGCCCGCCTGTGCGGATTTATGGGGCAATCATTCCCGGCCCTCGGTCAGGTTAAACACCAGCCGCTCTACCGCTCGCATCTCACCGGGTGATAGCAGCTGGAGCCGCCGCCAGGTTTCTGCGGGGATATCGCCCTGCGCACCTGGTTGCCCTTGCAGCCATTGCTCGGGGCTGAGGTTGTAGCTACGCAGCACTGGCAGGATTTCGGGCGGGGACAACCTGCCCTGGTCATGCTCTAGCGCGCGCACCCGGTCAATGGATAGGCCGCTGGCGGTGGCAATATCGTGCTGCCTCAGACCTTCGGCACGGCGGCGCGCCAGCAACCGGCCGCCGGGGGATAGCTCGCCCCAATCGGCTGGCAATTGTGCCCTTAGCGATTGACGTTTCATTACAAACAACAACAAAACAGGAAATATTCAGATTTATTTTAGTAATTTGGGCCACTGGTGAGCCACCCGCATTGGAACTGTGACCGCGTTCACGGGTAATGTGCCTGAATTAGATGTCGCGTAAGGCGAAAGGAAGTATCTATGCGTAAAAATATCAATAAAACTGACAGTCTTAGGATTCAAAACACCCCATGCCGCGCCAGCGTGGGCAAAGCTCAAGCGGTAGCGCAGCTGGTTGCAGCGCGCTTGGGTGGCAGCGCGGAACAGGTAGCCGCAGCAATCTCTGCAGCAGCGCGCGGGGCAAAAGGTGAAGCCAGTTTATGGGTGGGTTGCCGCTGTAACCAGCGACCGGAAGCGGGTTCTTGAGATTTGGGACGGCAAGCCGTCCCGCCTCTCAGGCAAGCAACCGGAGTCACTGGGAGTAACCCCCGACTGCTCGGCCCAGTGTACCCCAATCCTCTAGCCGCGCCACCCCCCAGGCGTCGCCACTTTCTACCTCTATCTTCTCGACAAGAACCCGGCTTTCAGTAAACCCGGAAAGCCGGGTTTACTGCTTCTCGGCTGTGCCAGAATTTACTGCATAAAAGGTTGCACTTGAAACAAAATTCTATGTAATGGCACAAAAGCAATAATTAATGCTAAGTTAGACGTTGTACTGACTTTTACATGCAACTAATAATTAATAAGAAAGGATGCAAGAGATGGCTAGAGGACAAGCAAAAGGAATCGATATATTCGGAAATCCCCAGAGAGTTACCGGCAAAAGTCGCTCGGAAGGTGGTGACACGGCAGATAGGCTTACCGCTTTGCTCAGTTCAGGCTCGGAGGTAAAGGGTGACGCGATTGCATTCAATAACTGGTTAACATGCATTGATAGGTTTAGCCGGAGAGAACCGAGGTCGCCATTCGAGTGTGCTGAAGCCAATGCGGTTGTGTTATTGCTTGAGCTAAAAGTACCGCTGGGTAACATGACCATATTTTCTGATCATGTTACCCATAACGGCCACAACCCCCATGAATGTCGGAACTGCGCCCAATGGCTTGACCGCAATAGGCCGATCGAACCGCAGGTGCATGCCGACATGATGGCCCAAAAGGCCGCACAAGAGGAAGCGGCCAAAAAAAAGCAGCGTGAGGCTCTGGAAAAAAGTAGAGTTGTTACAGGCATTTCCTGGGCTGCAGCTGCCAGGGGGAATCATCAGGCCAGTCAACGACCTACTCCCCCTCCTCTTAACGATACTGAAGCCTTCCCTTCCCTCCCAGGCAGAGCCGTACCTCGTAAGTGAACCTCTCAAATGGCGGCCGCCACCTATGGCACCGCCAACCCTACCTTGTGCAAACCCCAAAAACCCGGCTTTCCGGGTTTCCGTAAAACCTCCTTTAAGTTAATCGGGAAACCCTTCTAGCGGGCAAACCGCTTTACCAGAATAATGGCAATCCGTAATTACACCTTTCCGTAAACCCGCTAACCCTCAAAAATGGCTTGACGGGTTTCGGGGTATCCCGTAAAACGTGAACCCGGAGTCTCGGGAACCCGTAAAAACCGAAATCAGGTAAACAGGTAGTCTGTATTTACGGAATACGGGAATAACGGAGTTCGGTAAAGCCTGAAGACCGGAAACTCTGAAAAAAGAGTTAACGGATATCAGTAAAACCGTTTTAACAGAAAGCCTGATTAAAGAGATTCCGGTTTAACGCTTACACGGTAAGCCAGAAAAAAGTAAAACCTGAAATCTGGGAGTCAGGTTTTACGGCAAGCCGGGTAACCGGAAACACTGGAATCGGGAAAGGTGGGAAGCCGGAAAGAAGTAAACCCAGAAAGACTCCGCAGGCAAGCAACCAATAACAACCAAGGGAGGCCATCATGGCCGCTAAAGTAATCGCAGTCCTTAATCCCAAGGGCGGCGTGGGTAAAACCATGCTCGCAACCCATATCGCCAGCCGCACCCAAAGCCTGAAGAAGGAAACACTGCTGGTAGACACCGACAACTCCACCACTTCGGCGCGCAAATGGGTAGCCATGGCCTTGGCCCAAGCCAAGGAAGATGGCGAAGAGTACCAAGGCCCCAAAGTGGTGGCCGTGGATGACCCCAACCTGCTGGAAAACAGTATTCCCCGTCTCGCAGAGGACAATGATTTTATTGTGATTGATGGCGCCGCCATGGCCCAGGATATGGTGGTATCCGCCATCATGGTGGCCGACCTGGTGGTGATTCCTATCCAGCCCAGCCGCGCGGATATCGATAACGGCATCGACACTGCCAAGCTGGTGGCCGCTCGCGCCAAGCTTACAGGCAAGCCGGCAGCTGCTTTTGCCCTCTCTCGCGTTACCCCCGGCACCGTAATCTCTCGCGATTCTCGCGCCCAGGCAGAGAAGTGGGCGCCGGTATTGCAAACCGAATTGCCCAACTCCGTGCGGTTTCAGGAGAGCTACAGCGGTGGCATAACCATTTTTGACCATGCCCAGGGCGGCAAATTTGCTGAGGCAATGGATGGCATGATTATGGAAATTTTGAAGATTTTAGTGGAGCAGGGATAACAAAATGGCGACAGGAAAAAAGAAAGTGCGCGGCATGGCCGACAGCAACGCGACCAGCTCTGTAGTCAATCAAAGTATGGAAGAATTGATGGCACAAATTGAGGAGAAGAGTGCATCCTCAGCCAATGAAGAGCCAGCAAAGGAAGTCCCGGCAGCGGTTACACCCACAGAACAAAAGCCGGCCCCAGCACAGCAGAAACCGCAAGAGCAGGGCGAAGCCACTCCAGCTAAGACAGCAGGCAAATCAAGAAGCAAGCCCAAGCGTTTGCACGGTGGTGACTTCGAGGGCGCCGACTGGGAGAAATTCACCACCCAGCTGCCTGTAGAAATACGCAAAGCCCTGCGTATCTACTGCGCCAGCCAGGACACCAAAACTTTTGAAAAGCATGTGGTAGCGGATGCCCTAGCCACCCTGCTGAAAAAGAAAGGGGCCTTGTAATGTCGCGCAGCTATCGGCAACTAAACAGCGAAGAGCGCGCGATTGCCGATGGTATCTGGTGGGTGCAGGCTCGCGACCTCGATGACGACCTATTCCAAGGACGCGGTGCAGAGCTGTTTGCCGTGTTTGATCTGGCAGGGCAGGGCAATAGTATTGGCCGCTGGTGCTTTACCTGTCGCACAGCCAGCTACAAGCCAGAGCCCTTTGCACCTACGCCAGAGTGCTGCGGTAGTCAGCACACCGTCAAACTGTACAGCCGGGAGCAGGCCCAGTGCCTGCAAAATACTCCAACCCTAGCCGAACGGCTGGCACTAGAAGAAGGGGGCGCACAGTGAGCCTTAAGGGATCTTCAGATAGGGCTTTTAAAAGCCTGGCCGCGCAAAGGGATCGCATATTGCGCAATGCCCTTAGCCGCGCTTTGGGCCGGGATGACTGGCAGGAGGAAGAGCTGGCCGGGCGCTGCAGCCTCCAAGCCAGCCCAGCCCGCGACCTGTACTTGCTCGACGGTGAGCCCCTGGTGGAGTTTTACACCGCAGAGGCAGAAACTCAGGACCTTTGGCCCACTGGCGGATATTCTCTAACCGCCCTCCAGCACTACCGCCTGCTTACTGACCCCCCCGAGCAATAAACTATAAATATTTTAGCTTTTCATTTGCTTTTCTAAATTCTAGGAGATAGCATAGCCTTGCCGGTGAGGGATTGGCCCTCACCGCTCCAACTGGGAGAAATCACCATGCCTAACATGCAAGGCGAAACCACCTACCTAAAAAACACCGGCCCGGAATCTATGTGCATTTTCTCGGCCGACCACCAACTGCTTGGCACTGCCCGTAAAATCCAGCCCCACGACTCAGACGCCTGGCGGGGCCTTTATCGGGTGAGCGTTCATGGCGGTATTGCACACGGCAAAATCACCTACGCCAGCAGCTGGGCCGATCTACATCTATAGAGAGAGGTTAAATCAAGTGTAAACTAAAATATTTATAGTTTTATGCTTGATTTACTAAACTCTGCCTAGTAATATAGGCGCCAGTGGTGAGGGAATGGCTCTCACCCATCCAAAGGGGAAAAACCTACCATGAAAAATTACAACGCAGTTACCGACGCCGCTTACTCCATCTACAACCAAAACCACCTGGAAGAGCACAAAGTTCTGCACGAACTCGACTCTGATGCCTGGGCAGGGTTTAAGCAGTGGCAGGAGAAGGGCCGCAAGGTCAAGAAAGGCGCCAAGGGTTGCAAAATTTTTATGGTCTGCGAGAAAAAGCAGGAAAACGCCAAAGGCGAGGAAGAAAAAAAGCAGGTAATGAAAGCCTTATACGTTTTTAACTACCAGCACACTGAAGAAATCTAGCAACAGGGGGCCATAGGCCCCCACCTACTTTGAGGGCTTAGAATGGTTTTTCTAGTTTGTGAGAGCGCGCGCAGCGTGCTGGCATTTAAAACCCGCGGCGAAGCTGCCCGGCACCTCCTAACTCAAAACGGCCAGGAAGTGCAGCCAGGGGCGGACCCTGTGCGCCAGGCGCAACCACTGCTAGACCAGGGGCGGGCAATGCTCAATCTGTCCGATATGTTCGACGCCATCGCGGAGAGTGACGACCAAGCCGCGCAGGAGCTGGCAGCCCAGTGCCGCGACGCCGTTGACAACCTTTACCAGGCCGGCGGCCGTGGTCGATAAACCCAGCGAAGCCTGCAAAGCGGCAGGGCTCGACAGCCTCAACGAACTGGCGGAGATGTCCGGCAAAACCGTGGCCACCTTGAGCAACTGGTGGAACAAAGAGCGCCGCCTGTTTGAGCTTGTCCTAAAAGGCGCTGTATTTGAAAGGCAGGCCCAGAGCATGGCGGCAATATTTCCCAAGGGAAAGGGAGCAAACAGTGAGAAAAGTAACTAAGCCGGGCAGGTGTGCGAGCGCATGGGAGCGCGGGGCAGGGGCCATAGTTCACCTGGTGCAATCCGAAGAGGATCAAACCAACCTTTATACCAAGGCGCTCTGCGGCACGGCTCCAGCTGGGCGCCTGGGCTGGACCGACCACTCTGGCGGCGGCGGTATAGCCGCAACAAACCCACCCACAACCTGCACCAAATGTCGCACGCTAGGAGAATCTGGCGCTTTTTAAGGGGTTAGGGTCCTGTGTTACAGTTTCCGCTGTTTGGAAATACAACGCTAAGGACTCGCACCCATGAAATACAGCGCCGCACTGTTAGTGCTTTTCAGCCTCCCCGCTTTTGCCGCGCCCGGTCAAATCCACTACGTAAAAACCCAGCAGGCCCAACTGCTTGCTAAACCCTCAGACAGTGCTGAAGTGGCCTTGGTGCTGGCCGTTGGCCGAAAGCTGGTCGAGTTCGACCGCCGCGGCGACTATGTGCAGGTGGGCGTGGACAAATCCGGCGGCCATGATGGTTGGGTTAAGCTGGAACAGCTCGCCGCCACTGATCCCGACGGCATAGCCTACTAAGCCCCAGCTTTCGGGGCCGCTTCCACCTGAGTGGTGTAGCGCTGATTTTTTCCGGCTCTGTGTACGGCTTTTTGTGTGGGCCAAACGCCATCAACCTGCGAGTGGAATCCAGACAGGCGCAGCGGCGTTTCGGCGCGTAGCTTGGGGTCACCATCAATAGTGAAGGTAATTTTGCCCCCTTGCCGCTGCAGAAACTGCAAGCGCGCAGCGGCAGCGGCTTCCGCTTCGGCGCGCCCGGAGTATTTCAAGGGCAAGGCGGCCACGGCGCCGCTGCGATCTCCCGCCAACTCTGACACCTCGGCCGCGCTTATAGGATCGTGCCAGCGCGCCTCCACACCGCTAAAGCTGTTGCGGTCGGGCAGGGTGACATTCCAACCATTGTCACAGGCATCAGCCGCCACAGGCACCTCTGGCAGGGATTTGCCGCTGGCGCTGCGCGCTTCCCCTGCGGGCACAAATAACAGCCGATCCCCCACCGGCTTGGCCACCGCGTGCAATTCCAGAGCCAGGCGGGTGAGCAGGTTTAAATCACTTTCGTTGGTCTGGTCTAGGTGCTCGAACTGATAGCCCGCTAAAGCGCCGGAAATTGCCGGTTTTAGATCGTTATCTGCGGCTATTTCCGCCACCAAATCCCCCAGGCGCACATTATCCCAGCTGCGGGTTTTCACAGTCTTGAAACGGTCCCGCAGGTTGGCACTGCGCGCCACAATAACCATCTGTCGCGGGCGCCCGGTGAGCTGGACCTCATCCACAACAAATTCCGGCAATTCTTGCAGGCGCTGACCGTAGCCCAGCCGGGCGGAAATCTTGGCGCCTTTGTTTGGAATCGCCAGGCGCGCGTCGGCATCATCCAGGGTAATGCGCAGACTATCGGCGGCGCTGCCGTCGGCCTGATCGGTCCAGCTTAGCGAAATAGCCCGGCGGTTGAGTTCAGCGGGTTCAATACCCGCCACCGTTAGCACAAAATTCGACTGCATAAACTCCCCTTAATCCCACAGGTTAATCAATGGCGTGGCCACTTCGTTGGCGCTTAAAGCGGGCAGGTCAATAAGCACCCCCGCAGGCAACCGCGCTGGCTGCTCAGCTAGCTTCGGGTTAGCCTCCAGCAACTCGGGCACAGCGGATTCGCGGCCGTAGCGGACGCGGCAAATTTGGTCGAGGGTGTCCCCATCGCGGGTCCGATATTTATCCGTCATAGCGTGGGCCGTAATAAGTGAGAGAAATAGAAAATTCCACTTTGCGTGCTTGGCCATCGGCAAATGGGTTGCTGTCGGCGCGCTCAATCGAGGTAACGGCCCACCATCCCAGCATCTGACCCAATCCTGAAAACATTTGCAGGGGCAGCCCCTCAGCGGCACTAACGGCCATTTCCTGCAGTTGATTAGGAGTCCCGAACTCGGTGGGATAAATCACGCCGCTCAGAGTGATATTACGGGCACCTTGCCCAGTGAATTGCGGCTGCGGGTAACCTTTGGCACGCTGGCTGTGCTGCCAGTTAAAGCGCCAAACCTGGCGCAGTTTTTCATAAGAAATTGAACTGATCGTGAATTTATAACGCCCCAGCTTTAACATAGTTTCCGGCGCCGTTTTCATTACCCACCCCCTAGTGCGCTCGCATCAAAAAGCATTGCGCGCTGTTGTTCCTGCTGCTCACGTTGGCGCCTGTCTAGCTCCTCACCAACTTTCTGCACAATTTCCCCCTCATCCATATCCGGCGCCGGGTACACGCTGATAGGCGCGCTTAGGTGGCTTTGCAGGGTAACGCTACCGCCACCTCTTGGGCGCACCTGGGCCAGGCTGGCAGGCTCCGCCGCTGGGCTGGAATCGCCGCCGCGTGCGGCAGCCGGGGCAAGGCTATGGCGTACCGCGGCCGGCGTTTCCTCTCCACCGCCAAATAGCTTGCGCCCCACCCAAGAGGCACCACGGAATAGAAGACCTAGAGGAGAATTGCGCAACAGCGTGAAAGCCAGGTCTTTGATTTTTATCAGCGCTGAGCGGGCACCCTCGGGCAATTTGTCCCAAAATTTGCCCAGGGTGTTGTCGCGGACTTTCTGCAGCCAGCCACCAAAGCGGCGCACAGCGCCCGTTACTTTGTCCCAGTTGGCCCACAGTAAGCCCACGGCGGTGGCGATACCCACCACAATGGCACCGGGAATCGATAACAGACTAATAAATGGCATAAGCGCAACGGTCATAATGGCACCCACAACAACGCCAAAAACTTTAAATCCACCAATCAAACCCGGCAGAGCGAGGCCAAACCTCCCCAAGTGAACAGCCAGGGAGCCCAGCCCCTTGCCGGTTTCGATCATGCCGCGGGCAAAATCCAGCGCCTGCTCCTTGGCTTCCGGGTCTTGCATCCACTCGGTAAAGCGGTCGAGCATTTTGGTAAAAGCCGGCATCAATTCAGTGGCAAGAGTATTTTTAAACCCCTTGAAGGTCGTGGTCATGTTGGTCCAACTGTCCACAAACTTTTCAGAGCGCTGTAACTGTTCACGGCTTAACACGTTGCCGGTGGCATTAGCCTGCTGGTGCAAGCTTTCCAGCTCCTTGCGTCCACCGCGAAGCATATTGACCATTCCTACGCCTTCGGAATCGAAAAACTTCATCGCCAAGCGCACTCGGTCGCCCTGACTGCCCACGCCGGCCATTGCGTCGGCAATTACCTTGATTTGCTCCTCTGGTGCCAGCTGCGCCAGCCATTGCGCGTCCAGCCCCAGCTCATCGATAGCTTTAACTGCTTCACCAGTGCCCGCCGCTGCTTCGGCAATACGGCGGACCATGCGTTGGGCGCTCATATCGAACTTTTCCACCGACAGGCCCGAGCGCTCGGCGGCGTAGCGATAGCGCTGCAACCCCTCAACGCTAAAGCCCAGTTTGTCGGCGGTTTTAATGGCCTGATCGCTGGCATCTGCGGTGGACTTCACCAAACCGAACATGCCGCCGGTGGCGATGCTGGCAGCCAACGTCAGACGCCGCACCACAGCGCCCGCGCCCTTAGCTGCCCCCGGAAGGCGGCCCAGGGTGCTCAACCCTTTGGAACGCTTTTGCAGGCGCTCCAGCTTGCGCTCCACATTGTTTATGTTTACGCCATACTGCTGCGCCGCCTTGGCCGCTTTCCAAAGCTCCTTGCGCTTACGCTCCACCACTTGGCGCGCGCGCTCACCTTTTACACTGCTGGCTTGATAGCGCGCCTCCAACCGGGCAAGGGCGTCGCGGTGTTTTTTCAGCCCCTTAGCTGCAGCCAGGGCTTTATCATTGCGCCGCACTTCTTGGCCGAAACGGCGCTGCAGCGCGTTGCCTTTTTTAAACGACTTGCTAAACCCAGGCGTCAGGGCGCCGCCCAAGCTCACCAGCAGGGAAAATTTACTCATAAGGATTACCGAGAAAAATCAGAGAGGCGCGCGGGGTGGCGGCTGGTCTTCGGGGATTTGCTCAGCCCACTGCTGCAGCTCCTCACTGTCGAGGGCTTCCAGTGACTCACGACTCCAGCCGGTCCAGCTGGCAATAGCAAACATCAAGCGACGCACTGTGGCACCGCTTAGGACAAAAAATCCTCGTATTGCTCATCCAGTTGCTTAAAGTCACTCGTGCTTAACTGCTCAATCACCTGGGGCGACACTTCGCACAAGCTCGCATAGGTGTTCACGGCTTTTTCTAAGTCGCTCATTTCCTGTTTTTTCCGCTTGCTCTGGTTATCTAAACGCTCAATATTTAATAAATCGCGCACAGTGGGACGGCGCATTATCAGCACTTCATAGGTGGCCCCCTGGTGCTCCACAGGGAAATCCAGCTCGATAGTTTCTTCCAATAACTTCTGCTCAGTAGCTTTGGTTTGGCTTGTCATAGTTTTATCTCGCAAAAAAAGCCCACGGCGCAAAGCGCCAGCGGGCGGAATTAGGGATTGATTAAAGGAGTTTTAGGGGAGGGGGGTTATCGGCCAATGGCCGCGCGAATCTCTGCGGTTTGGTCCACACCATCCACCACACGCTTGCCGTTCAGCACATCGATTTCAATTAGTTGGCGGCCGTCGATTTCCACCGAGTAATAACGCAATTCGGCGGTATATTTTTGTTTGTTGATCTCCCCAGGCTTATGGGTGCCCGCCTCATAGCTACGTACCAGGCCGCGCATTTTGATCACCACCGGCACCACCGAGCCGTCGGCCTCACTTTGCGCAGCCGCACGCAGGGTCAAGGGTGTGCCCTGCTGGCCGGTTTTGCCCCACTGCACCAGGGTGTCGGCGTGATAGCCACCCAAGGTCCAGCTGGCTTCGAGCTTTTCCACTCGCCCCATATCGATACCAATCGGCGCGGCCATGCCGCCGCCGTTAAAATCCTCTGTCACCACCTTCAAGGTGGGCGGCTCGAACTCTTCTACCAACCCGGCATAGCCGCGGCCATCGGCGAAAAGCTCCATATCCTTAAAAACATGCCCTTGCATAGTGTTCTCCGATTATTCAGTGCGTTCTGTTAAGCCACCAGCTCAGCCAGGTAGCGGTTGGTGCTGGAAACTTGGAAGCGGATACTCTCGGCAACACCCACCGGCGTATATTCCACATTGAAATACACGCGCCCTGCAGCCAGTTCGCCGGGGTTGTTGAGGTCTGGGTCTGGGGTGCAGGTGCCGCCGTGGATAGCACCCAGCAGGGTAAGGCGGCGTAAAAAGTTATTAACGCTCTCCGCCACGTCCTCGAAAAATGTGCGATTGATGTTTTTATCTACCGCCCAGGCTACGCCCTCCTGAATACTGTCCTCGATGGCGTCGGCAATACGCACATGGGTTTCAAAGGCCCATTTAGGGTCCGCAGAACAAGTGCGGTTTCCCCATAGACGAAAACCACCCTGGCGAATTACGGTTGTAATTTCGTGCTGGTTCAACAGGTTGGCCCGGCTGTTGGGGTCGCCTTGAATAAAATCCACCGGGCGGTTGCTGCCGACAATCCCGAGTATCTCTTGGTTGGAAATTGACGCCCAAAAACCCACCTGGCTGTCACGCTTGGCACGGACACCGGCGGCAATTGCCGATAGAGGCACACGTTTATTGGCACCGCTGGCGGCATCAAATTTCAGCACTGAGGGGTCGAACACCTGCAGCCGCTTGCTGCCGAAATTCGCACGGTAAGATTTTGCCGCCGCGTCATCGCTGTCAGGGGCATCCACATAGGCAACACCTTTAACGCGCTCGGCAATGACGTTCAATTCCGTGGCTACTGCCAAGTTAGAGGAAAACCCCGGCGCAATCACAATACGCGGTCGCTCGCCTACCACACTCTCGGCACCGCGTAGGGCGTGTAAGCCGGTATATTGGCCGGCACTCTCCCCGCCAATCACATTGGCTAAAGTGCCCGCCTCATCCGCGCCCTTTTCCACCCGTACCACCACCACCAGGGCGCCGGCTTGGTCGAGGATGCCGTCCAGAGCGTCGGGCAGACTCCCCTCTGCAGTGCCTTTGATATCCAGAGCGGACGCCTGTAATTCAGAGCCGGTAATCAGCACCGGAGTATTCAGCGGAAAGGGCTCATCACTGCCGCCCGATAGATTGACCTTTGGCATGGGCGGCAGCTTCCCGCTGCCGTCACTGTCTCCATTTGCCACGGTCATCAGGGCGGAAACACTGGCGTTTCCGGCTAGGGCTGCGCGTACTTCGTCAGCAGTGCTCACTAGCTCGCCGGTGGCATCCGTCGCAAGTTTTACGGTTACGGCACTGCCATTAACGCCCACCGACAATACCGCGCTGTTTGCGTTAGGGTTTAGTAATTCCAGGCTCAGGGCATTACCTGCGACACCGGCACCCACGGCGGTGCAAAGTAACTCGGTTTTGGCCTCGGTGGTGCCTATCGTTAACACCGCCTTACTTGCGCCGGCAGCATTAGGGGCAGTGCCTGCAATGCCAATACAACCCAATTTAACCAGGTTGATATCACGCGGACCGGCGTCACTATGGGTTACGCCAACGCCGTGTAAAATATTGGTGCTCATGCTTAAAGCTCCTTTTTAAAAAATTAGTAGGGATTAATTGGCAACTAGCACCGCCAACTCATCAATGGTCTGTACGGCTTGGCCGTCGTAGTCGGAACCCTCGGGAAGGTCTTGAACTGCTTGCTTGCCGCGCAAACGCAAATCGCGAATTTTGTCGAGCGCAGCGAGCCATGCACTGTGGTGGGCTTTGATTTCCGCTACTGCCTCAGCAGCTGTCTGCCCGGCAATATCCATTTGTGTCTGCACCGGTAGCGGTGGCGGCTCCGGAAAGCTGGCCTCTTCGTGCGCTTTGGCCACTTCATAGGTGCGGCGACGCTCTTCCACCATAAAATCTCCGGGCCCCAGCAGCTGGGCACGTACTTGGCCGGCATAGTGGTCGATAGCTCCCACTGCATCGCTGCGTCTCTGCGCATCGTTGCGCGTATCTTGCTGCGCTTCCGCCCAGGCCGTAGCGTGGGCGCTTATTACCTGCTGGAAGTCGTCCAGGGTGAAAATTTCGTCATTGGGGCGGGTGGGGTCTTGCCATTCGATTTCCCCATTAACCCCATCAAATTGCACCGCGTGTACCCCGTCGAGAATGGCGTAGTCAGCCAGGTCTATTTGCACGGCGTTGCCGTCCACTGAAACCAGACCCTCAGTGGCTAGAATGGTTAATTGCATTGGTTTATCTCGTTTAGGCAACCGCGCGCTTCACATAGGCGAGCGCATAGTAGGGCGGCATAATCGCCACGGTGTGATCGTGGCCGGAATGGGTGGAGGCGCTGGCGGTGTGGTTATGTGCCGCTCCGCCGCCGCTGTAACGTGTGTATGTATCCAGCCTGTTATCCCAAATGCCGTCATCACCTTTCAAAATCCAGCGTTGCTGGAAAGTGCCCTGGGTACTCTTGTCGTAGCGGCCCAGGTCGTGGTGGTGGCGGTGGCTCGGAATCTGCGCCAGGGTCAAGGTGTGGTTATTCACGGTGATTGCATGGCTATGGGCACCGTTTTTACTGGTCCGCGCCGAAGTAGCCCCACCCTTAGCACCCACCGGATAGTTATCGCCAGCACCTAATACAAAACGGTTGCGCAAATCCGGTGTGCCATTGGCGCCGTTGCACAGATAGTGGGTGCTGGGAATATCCTTGATCTCACCACCCCATACATAAATCAGCGGCCCCGGAAACTGCTTGTCGATAAATCCCTTTAATGTTTTTGCCGTTACCGCCTCTTTTTCATTAGCGCCTGCATTCACTGTCGCCTGGCTGGCGATAGGCACTAATCCCTGTTTGCCAACTTCGGCCGCTCCGGGTTTGTTATCGGAAATTTTCTTGTGCAGGGTTTTGGGGGTTACCGCTTGGGTGCCGTTATCACCATCGTCCACCGTTTGCTGGCTAGCCAAGCGGATAAACCCGTCGCGGCTAACGGAGGCATACGAATGGCCGTGGTCTTTATCGGCATATCCGTTCAGGCGCTTGTTTAGAGTTTTAGGCGATACCGCGCTATCACTTTCTTGCCCATCATCCACCGCCTGTTCGGTAGAGATGCGGATCACTCCCGGCCGCTGAGTCGTTGCTGGCGGATTGCTGAAACCCGTGTCACCCACAGCGATATTGTCCGCATTACCGCCAGCCAGCTTGATATCCAGGGACAGCAGAAGCGTGGCATCGCTGCTTTTGTTAGCCACCGGATCAGCGCCGGGACCAACGGAATAAACGGCAAATAAAACTCCGCTATCGGTATAGAGCCCAAACTCGTACAAGTCGTAGGTATCGGTGCTTTCGTCTCGTAGCGTCAGGTGCAGAATATCGTCGGCCACATCCACATTGCCGGAAATGGTCGGCAATCGTCTAAATTCTTGTTGCAGGGCAAGAGCGCTGGCGTCGGGGCTCCAGCGCCCAGTCCCCAGCGCAATATGGCTGAGCTTTACCGGCAGGGTGCCGGCGTTATTTTCATCCACTATGGCCTGCTGGCCAGCATCGGTAAGCACTAGCGCAAGTGTCACAGTTTTACTCCAGGCATAGGCAAGCGCCGCCCCAGTGCAGCACTGAGGCGGGTCGCAAAAGTTAGAGAATTAGGGGTTAAGCGGCGTTAAATTTCAGCCGGGTGAAGGTGGCCACACGCGCCACGCCGAAAGTGTAGGCTTTCGCATTCGCCTGCACCCCAAGCCGCACATCAAAGTGCGCACGCAAAGGCTTAACGTAAGTAACTGCCTTGATAATATCCTGCTGAAATCCCGCGCTCACTGGCTGGCCTTGCCGGTCCACAGCATTGAGTACCAGCTCAAAGGTATAGGGCGGGCCCGGCGGGGTTTTCTGGAACCATTCCACAATAGCCACGTCACCGCCAAAAGCACCTGCCGCGGTTTCCACCGCTGCACGGGTGCCCTTGGTTGTATGAGTTTCAAAAGCCGCCCGCACTACCGCGCGTTTAGTGGCCTCTGGCCAGGTGTCGTTCCAGGTATCCACCGAGCGCTGCCAGGCCAGAAACGGCAGAAACGCCGGCGGGCATTTATCCGGGTTGTGCAAGTCGGTGATATTCACCGGTATCGCATCGAGCCGCGCGGCCATAGCCCGCTCCACCGCCAGCTCCAGCTCGGTAGCGTTAGGCGGCAATAGGGTGTCAGTCATGGCGGGGCCTCAATCTCACTCAGAGAGAATTTCATGCTGCAATACCCTTAGCGGGCAATAGCTCTGCTTTATCTGCAAAAATATCGCTAGAGGCAGCCAGCCAACTTAACAGGATATATTTGCTGTCATTTTCCGGTGCAAATGCCTCGTGCAGATAGTTATCGGACACCGGAAAAACTAACGCACTGCCGGGGCTAGTGTGGCAAACCTGCCCCTGATTTGGGAAAAACACCTGCCCCCCTGTTGTGTGATTTAAGTGAATCACTACCGTTAGCTGGCGCCATTCTCCCGGGCAGCAGTGACGCAAATCTGTGTGCATTCCAAAAAATCCAGTGGGCCGATAACGCACCAACCGCGGGGGCTCCTCTACCAAATCGGCCGCGACAGATGCCACATTCTCTCGATATAAACTGGCGATATTCTGATAACGCTGAGCCACTTTTTCATTCAGCTCGGCAAGTTCTGGATGCCTGTTCAGCCAGATTTCATGGCAGCGACGAAAGCGCGGGTTTACTATATCCTCCCCCCCTTCCACCACAACGCGCCCCTGCTCTCGAAAGCCTATCGACTCCGCCAGCTGGATAATTTCTCCACACTCTCCGCTAGAAAATACATCGTGTACATAGACTATTCTTGGGTCTGCGGTTCTTTCGACTCTCATGCCTCCTCCTATGGTTCCTGTCTGTCTATGCTGATACCGCCACCCATGCCCATGCCTACCGAGGTATATTTGGTCGCCTGCAACCCTATAGTTTTGTCAAAGGTATAGCTGCCGCCAATCATTTTGATTCTGACCCGCACCCCGCAAATATAAGTGCCATTGATACTTCTTGTGCGATAGGCGTAGCGTGTGCCATTGATGGTGCCAACGGACCCTACGGACGGGGAAGCGCCAGCAATATCAGAATTGTCATTGCTTACACTGCCGTTAGTAAAAACAACCTGAAATAAATCCCCCACCGTACTACTGGTAGGCTTAACCCAAGTCCCCTGGCTAACCGGAGAGCTAGACTCTGTGTCTATATAAATGTGCCCATTGCGAGCAATTTGAATATCCACTCGGGCGGTGCCAGTTGAACTGGACGAGGTGGCGGTCGGCAAGTTTCCAGGGAGGAGCTGATAATGGTGGAAGTAAACAGTGACCTCATTGCTATATACCGTGCTCACACCGTCAGTCACTTTACAGCGGTATTTACTGCTAGTGATTTCCCCGGCAACTTTACGGCTTAAGGTCGCGCTTCTGCCGCTGGCGGATATCGACAGGCCGGTGCCGCTGCGCTTCTCCCAGGTATACACATAATTGCCAGTCCCGTTGCTGGGCTGGCTGCAGGTTAGGGTGGTACTACAAGTTACTGAGCCAGTGCCGGCACTTTTTTTCGTGGTTGTACCAGATAGTGACGGCGTACTCATCGGCACATAATCGGTAGCCCCGTAATAATCCACAGTGTCAGCGGGGCCTGAAGTGGGCACGCTGCTATTTTGCGGGATATCCGGCACCAAACTACCGCCCCGATAATACTGCGAGGTATTACCGGCACCGCTCTGCCCAAAAACAGTTTGCAAATCGGCGGTGCTGGCCGCTCCGCTGTTTGGCATGGTTGCCATAAGCTAGCCCCCCGTTTTGTTGTGGCGCTGCAGGGTTTCCACCATGCGCTGCAGTTTTATTAGGGTTTTGGCCTGCTCCTTGAGTGCCTGGCTCTGCTGCTCCAGCCGGCCCTCCTGATCCTTGCACACTTCAACTAATAGGCCAGTTACGGCGTTATATTCGGCCTGGTCGTAACGCTTGCCATCCTTTTTCAATTTGGATTTATACACCGTGCGCGGCAGTGCTCGGCGTAGGTCCGGGCTCATACAACCACCGGAACCGCGGCCGCTATCTTTCCAATCGAAGAAAACCCCATTGAGTTTTTTTAGACGCGCTATGGGCTTATCAATAAGGCGCACATTGGTTTTTAAGAGCGGGTCAGAGCCCGTCGAAGAGGACAACCAAAACACATGGCCATCTGCGTGCAAGTTGCCGTTGGAAACGTCGAACAGGTAACGGGTAGTAGTTCCATCACGAATATAAAAATCCCCTTTATAGAGGCTTAAATATCCATGGCTATTGTTGTGCATCATGCGCATATCGGCATCATTGCCCCAGCGCGTTTCCTTGCCGTCTTGCCACTCCGTGTGGCCGCTTACCGTGTCATCGGTATCAGAGCGGATAAACTGCCAGGCGTGCAGGTTGTCCACCTTGTCTGCATTGTCCGCGCTGCCAGCAGAACTAGCACTGCCGGCGCTAGCGGCATAGCTGACCGTCAGATTCAAAGAGAGATTGCCATCGGCATCAAAGGTGGCCGAGCCGCTGCCGTTTTTCCCTATAGAGACAGTGCCGCCAGCTTTGACCGCGCCGATTTCCGCCGGGGTGGGCTTATGGCCTTCGTGGTAGATTTTTTTGTCTTCACCGTAAGTTAAGCCGGCGGATTGTTTGACATAGGCAGCACTGGGTTCAGCGGCTTGCCAGACTCCGCCATCGTGATAAGTAATTTCTGCTCCACGGACTGATTTGCATAATTCAAAGACCGACACAGTTAAAGCGAAATCAGGTAATTTTTTAATCCAAAGCTCTACTGGCTGATCGTATCCATCAGAAACCAATTTAAAAGAGTCATTACCCCAAAAAATACCAGCAAGGTGCGCAATGTGAACCCCTGAACCACCCTCTAGTGTCCCCGGCCCGCGATCTTGCCGTACATGTACACTCACCAAAGCAGCAGCAGACGATCCAGCTGTGCCTGATAGAGCCAGCATTAGCCCAGCAGATGCCCAGTCTCCAGTTAGCTTTATAGTGGCAATTTTCACCCAATAATTTGGCGTTGTTAAACTCCCCGCCTGTGATGTTGTACACACCAGTCGACCTAACCCCTCAACAGGAAAAGGCCCGGCATCCTCACTGGTGCCATCGGTATAAGACGCCCGCAGGGTGCCATCAGCCAGCACCGCCAAACCGGCGATGCCTCGGCCGGTGTCGCCCTTGGGCCCGGCAAGGTTGCCAATTACTGCCCAAGCACCACCGGTTTTTTTGTGCAGTTTTTTGTTGGGGCTGTCGAGTTCTACATAATGCTCATCATTGCGCCCCAGGCTATTGGCGGGGGCGCCGTTGCCAGCGAGGATTCCCAGGCCCTGCTCCCCCTGAATACCCTGAATGCCCTGAATTCCTTGGTCGCCCTTATCGCCTTTCGCCCCTTGGGGGCCGCGTATATTGCGCAGTTTTGCCCAGTTGCCGTCGCTCTTGCCGTATAGGTCGGCGCTGTCATAGTCGAGATATTGATCATCATTGTTTCCGAGGCCAGGGGCTGGGACTCCAGAACCAAAGCGGAAAGTAGCCCCCCGCGGGCCGCGGGGACCGGCAGGGCCAGCTACGCCAGACTGCGCTACAGTCAGCTGTTGCGTGATTTCTGTCATAGTGTGCTCGCGATTAGTAAGTGACGCGCGGCGCCACGGTGACGGTGCCGTACATCAGGCGCTCAGCGCTATCAGTACCCGGATTAAGGAAAAGGTCATAGATGGCGCTGGACCAAGTGAAATTGGCGGCGACACGCCCTGGTATTTCGACTTTCAGCTGGCCATTGGTTGGGGTGCCAGCATCGCCGCCGAGCTTGAGCCCTTCGACGTTATCCAGGGAGAGCAGCAGGGTTTTATCCTGGTGGTTATCCCGCACTTGTAAGCGCGCGGTGTAGTCTGTGAGGTTCCGCGGAGTTCCCGGCGGCGCTTCGATAGTAATCAGCAGAGCGTAGCCCGCGCCCTGCTCCAGTTCGATGTTGTATGGTGAGCCGTACATTTCACCCCCTGATTAATTCGATACCCGCGCACCAGGCGGCTTGATGCTCATCGTTGAGAATGTCGAACTCTGGTTCATGCAATTGCACCCGCTCGATACCTTCCTGGTGCAAGAACTTATTCAGTCCCGAGCGAGTAACCGACAATCCCAAGCCATGGCGCTTATTGGCATAAGCCAGGGCTGCAGCCTCGGCGCGCTGGAAAAGCCCCTCATCTACCGGACCCGGCACGGGGGTTAGCGTGGCGCGAATGGAATACTCGAGTATTTCCGGTGCCACCACCTTCACTTTGTCCGTCAGCGGGCGCACGACCTTGGCGGAAAGCGCCGCCTCCACAGTCGCGAGCAAATCCGGCGAAGGCGAACCGTTACCCTCTGCGCTCAAGATCACTACCTCCACCACCCCACCACTGGGGCTGCGTGGCAAGGCGTCTTTTACCCGGGCATCAGCTCCCCGGGCGTGCTTTTTGTAGCTGCCTTCAGGCCCCGCCGTGGTGAGCCCTTCAAACGCCAGAGGAATGCGCTCTCGATATCGAATATCACTCTCTGCCGCCAAGCGTCTGGTCTTGTTATTTTCTCCCAGCTGCTCAAGGTCACTCTTCACGGCAAAAGCCACCATGGTGCCGCGGGCGGCATCGTTGACCCTCTGGCGCATCAACATTTCGCGGTAACTGGAAACCTGCAGCAGGCGAGCCACAGGCTCGCTTTCCAGCTGCACATAACTAAGGCCGGCCAGATTGTCGGCTGGCACCTTGAAATAGGGCGCGCCGTCATTGGTAACCAGCTGCGCGTTGTGGACCTTTGGCGCTATGGCTTGGCCGGACTCATCCAGCAGCAGAGGGACGGCGCCGTCTAATAGCTTCACCGTCTCACTGTAAATCTTTTCAAAGTCGAGACTTTCCACCAGGCTTGGCGGGGGCAAGCGGCTAATATCAACCGCGGATTCCGCTGTCATAAGTCAATCCCCTCTAAAGTTATTGATTCCCCGCTTTCCACCAAATAACCGGAAATGCGCAGAGTGAGCCCGCCGCTATCCAAGCGCTGCACCTGCATAGCAGCCACCTGCAAACGCGGCTCCCATATTCCCAAGGCTTCGCCGGCGGCGGCGTAAATGTCCACAATAGTGGTGCGAGTCAAAGGCGCATCCACCGAGCGAAACACCTCAGAGCCATAATCACGGCGCATAAGCCTTGACCCCTTCGGGGTGGTCAGGATATCGGTGACGGATTGTCGCAAGTGCTCCAGCTGGGTAATGGCTGCGCCTGTGCGGTTGTTCATGCCGTATTGCACACACTGCCCCCTATTGCGTGTCTTCGGTGTATTTATCTATGCCGACCACTTTGTGCTTGTGCTTATGCTGCACCACGCCGTTGCTGCTGAAGTCCCCACCGCTGTGAGTCACAGCGCCTTGCATCTGTGTGCTATCAGCCTTAGTGCTGAGGTTTTTAGCCTCCAGGCTAATGTTGGTGGCCTTTAGGTGGATGCTCTCGGCTTCAGCATTAAGGGTGCCAGAGATGCGCAGATTCGCATTTCCGCTCTGGTACTCGATCACGTCACCATTGGCAAAAGTACGCCGATACAAGCCAGCGGCGTCGCCATTCGGGGGACGCTGGCCGCTGTAAATGGCGGGCAGAATCAGGCCAGAGGCCAAATCACCGCCGGGGCTGAGTACCGCCACCTGCTCGCCCTTACTGGGCGGGCGCCATTCGGTTTCACCCTCCCCTGCCGCCGGGGCAAACCACTGTAGCCAGCCAGTGCGGTTGGCTCCCAGCTGTACACGGGCACGGGCTTTTTTGTGGTCAATTTCGACCACAGTGCCAAGGCGTAAAAAATTATCGAAACGCCGTTGTAACTCTCTAAATTGCTGTAAAAGCATTCGCCAAGATTCTGGGGTCATGGCCTTCTGACCTCAGCCACTTTTTGGTAGTCGTCGCGGTGGTCTGGGCCTGTTTGCGGCGTATAGCCCACAAACAGCTCCACCGGGTTGGGCAGCGGGGTGGGGTCGATTCTTCGGTCTACACCTACCCGGAGCTTTTGCCGGTATTCCAGGCTATAGGCCGCAACGCCGCTGCCGTGGGTATCGGAAAGCTGCGCCGGGTCCATGCGAACAAAATCCATAATCCCCGCCTTTAGTGGCTTGCCCTGGGCGTCCTTAAGATGAGGCTCTAGGGCTAGCACGGCAGAAATGGCCAGCTCTCTGGCGGTGCGGTGGTTATCCTTCACGCTGCGCTGGTTATTTACCAGGGCAAGGATTTCCCACTCTATGGTGATTGGTTGAAGGCCATTATTCGCCGGCCCGGTGGGCTCGCCGGTGACAAATCCCAGCAGCAACGCGGGGGTATTAATCGAAAACGACCGGCCGGGAATATAAAACTCTTCCGGTATTTCACCGCGCTGCGCCACATTGGGCACCGTTGCCAATGCCTGCAAAATACTCTCGGTTACCGCTGTAAGGCTGGGGCCTTCTGCTGGATTATTTGCCATGTTTGCGGGCCTCCCGGTCGGCCATGTAGGCCAGGTCACTATTAAAATTGCGCGCGAAAAACTCGAATAACTGCTGGTCGTCGGCCACATTGCCCAGCACTTGTCGCGCCGGCTGGTCAATGGCTCGGGTCAGTTGGCGAATGGGCAAGCGTTTTTTGGTTTTGCGCCGAAATGCACCACGATGCCCCGCGCCCACCATCGCGATAAAAGCGCCAGGCTCATCGATGCCACCGGGACCACGCACGCCGGCTTTTACCTGGCGCACGCCTGGAATGGCAGCGAGCGGCACCGGCAGCAAGCCAAACCAAACTTGCGCCAATTCACCAACCTTGGCGTGGCGCTGCTTGACCTTGCGCCGCAGGGTTTTCTGGCGCACGCGGGTTTTTGCGCTGAGGTCGCGCACATAACGGCTGCGCAAGTGGTTGGCGGTGCGGTTGGCGGCCCGGGCCTCGGCCCGGGGTATCAGCTTTTGCTCCACCTCGGTGATGTAGGTTTCCAGGGCATCACTGCCACGCAATTCCAGGGTTATGCGTTCGCCAGTCATGGTGAGTAATCCCAAAGTTCATAAATCACAAAGCCGGCACCATCGGGCAGCGGTGCGCGCACCCGGTAGGTGGTGCCCTTGAATTCCAATAAGTCACCGTCTTGCCAGTCCTGGGGGGCCTGGCTCGCGCGCATTTTCCAGCTGGGCTGGGTTCCTGTATGGCTGCCCACCGGGCCACTACTTCGCTGGCTGGGAGCTTCAAAGTCGCCGGAAACGGTTAAGGGAGCACCACCGGCCATGCGGTGGTATAGAGCCGGTGCTAATTCATTAAACGTCTCGTCAATGGTGTCGTTTAGCTGCGGCATTAGTTCATCAAACATTGCTGCCTCCAGAAACAGAAACCCCCGGACAAGGCCGGGGGTTTGGGGTTGGGGTTGCTGATTGGTTTAGCCGGTAGAGCCTTTTTTAACTTCCGCCAGCACGCTGGGGTTATTGCACATCGCCAATACATTGGACTGCGTATGCACATCAACACCGCGGTTAAACTTGCGCGCCTCACTTTTCACGTAATAGCGCTCCCCCAAGGTACTGACGGTTTCGAGGAAATCCGCCGGGGCAATAATTTCCTGAAAGGTGCGGTGCGTGCCTGTGGGGTAAGCGTGGCCTGAACCCGCCCCAATAAAGCGCTGGGTATTGCCTTGGCTATCCATCGCTTTGCCGCGGTACTCGCTAAAGATGACCCCTTGGAATTCAAAGCTTTTGCGTGGGTCACCGCCGAGGCGCTGGCTCGCCTCAGCATGATGCAGGTAGGGTTTCTCAACGCTATCGTGGGTCACAAAGAAATCCATAAACTCCTGGGAAACTTCAACGCGTACACCGTCCATGGCATCGCCATAAATGTTGTCTTCAATGTGGCGCTTTAATTCCAGGGTCTTGATGCGAAAGTCGTCGTTGTGATTAAAGGTGATAACTTTCTTAGTGATATTGAACTCATTGTAGAGGTTATAAATTGTCGAGCCATCTGCGTCGGTTATCACTCCTTTAATGGCCCCCATGCGGGCATTTTCCTGAGTGATATCATGTGAATCTTTCAAATCCTGCAGGGTATCGTTCATTACCTCCGCCAGGGATGCCAGAGAGCTGGTGGAACCAAAGGCGCGAATATTGGCATATTGCTCCGGCAGGATTTCACCTTCTAAGGGGTAGTGCGGCACCAGAAACGATTTAATGTTGCGTTTGCCTGTTTTATGGCTTTGACCTGGGGCACCCAGCTGCTGGGATTTAATCAGATAAAAACGCCCGTTTTTATACTCAATTAGCGCTGTACGGGAAGTGATTTTTTTTTCTTTAAACAGGTTCAGCTTGCCCGTGCGGTCGTACATATTGGGCAGCAGTTTGATGGCTTCGGTCAGGCTGGCCATATTAAATTCAGGGCGGGCAAACGGGTTTCCCATTTCCATAGGCATAGGGTTTTCCTCGATCAAGAAATTTGGACGCAAAAAAGCCCGCGGGGTGCGGGCTGTGCGGCGGTTGCGGTATTGGGGTTTATGCGGGCTTTAGCGGACTTTGATTTTTAAAAGCGTCTTGAGCTTGTCTATTACCGCATCTTTCTGGGCTGCGGTGCCGTCCATAATCAGGGCATCAGCGTGGACAATGCCCTCAAGGTCGAGTATCACCGCCTCTTTATCCCCGGCGCTGGCGTCGGTGTCATTCAGTAAAATACCACTGGGGTTATCACCGGCCGCGGCATCTATGGCGGTGTGTTTGCTACCGGTCTTTTTCAGCACTTGGCCAAGCTCAAATTTACCGCCGGTAACCTGCACACTGCTGCGGCTATAGCGATAGTTTTCATTTTCATAAATCACCAAATCGGCCAGGTTCTTGCCTTCGGTTAATTCCATGTTCAGCTCTCCAGAAATTTTAGGGGGTTACTCGCGTGAAGCGATTAGGAAGCGGCGCGGGCTTTGGCGCTGGCGAGTAGTGGGTTCTCGCTGTTCTCTGAGGCCAGGGAACTATCAAGCTCCTCTTCTTCCTCTGACTGTTGGGCAAAGAGCTTGGCGCGGGCGTCCTCCAGGCTGGTGGACCCCTCGGCCATCACCTTTGCAGCAAGTTCGGGGCAACCGGCCTCCTCAGCCATTTGCAAAATATCCTGCATGTGACTTTGGTGGGCCTGCATGTGTTCGCTAATGGCCTGGCTCTTGTGCGCTTCCAGTTCCTCAGCTGTCATGGTAATTGGTTGGGCTTCGCCCGCTGCGGCAGTGTCCGGGGTGGTGGTTTCGGCCTTTTTTCTTCCAAACATTCCGTTTTCCTCATTGTTGGCGGCCTGGCCGGCCATGGCGTTGTAAAAGTCGTTATAAGTGGTGATTTCGTCGATTAGCCCAATTTCCAGGGCCTGGCGTGCGCTGAAAACACCCGCTTCAGTATTTCTCACCGCCTCCACATCAAGGCCGCGGGCATCCGCGACCAGCTGGCAAAAATCGCTGTAAAGCTCATTGATGTGCGCCATTAGGCGCCCGCGTGTTTCGTCATCCAGTGATTTATCGGGGCTACCATCGTCTTTGTATTCGCCCGCTTTAAGCGTGCTAATCAGGAAGCCTGCACCCTCCAGCGCCTTGGTGCGGTCCAGGTGTTTGGCAATCACACCGATACTGCCTACGGTGGCGGATTCCGTGGCGACAATGTGGTCAGCAGCACAAGCAAAGCCATAAGCCGCAGAGCAAGCATTTTCATTTACAAAGGCGGTGATAGGTTTTTCGCCACGCTGCTGCAACATAAAGCGGGCTAGGTCGAACAGTCCGGCAGCCATGCCGCCGGGGCTGTCGATCTCCAACACAATGCGCGACACCCTGGGAGAGTCCAGGGCGTGGATGAGTTGGGCGCGCAGATCCAGATAGGTGGGTATGCCTATGTATTTGTAATAGGGGTAACCGCGGTGAAAGCTGGGACCAATGACAGAAATTATCGCCACGCCTTCATCGGATAGGCGGTAGTAGCCGCCGGCACTATCGACCCAAGCCCAGCCGCTGGCCAGCTCGGCATCGTTGGGGGCTAGGTCTTCAGCGCTCATTGCCTGCGGGGGCGGCTGCTCTAAAGCGGCAGCCATCTGAGGCCAGCCGGCCTCGCTAATCATTAACGGCAAATTGGCAACGCTGTGCGGCAATTGCTGAGAGTGAATTGTCACGGGGTTCTCCTGTTAGGCGGCTTCCGTAGGACTGGCGGCAGCCGTCTGCACCTTTTGCAAGGCGCCTTTGTTGTCGGTGTCGGCGGCGTCGGTGGTGTAAACAAGGCCAAGTTCTTGAGTACGCTTGCGGGTTCTGGCGTTTTCACGGTCGATGCGCTCGGCATTACCGCCCAGCTTGTTGGCAAAATATCTACGGGTCTTGAAGCCTGCGCGCACCTTGCCTTCGGCGGCTTTCTGGTCGCCTTCCGGGTCCACCCAGTCCCAGGCCTGGGGCTGCCAGTCGATGCGGGTATAACGGCGACGGTTTTGCAGGTAATCGAGAATCTTAATTGCACCGGAACCCACAGCAGCATCCATAAACCAGCGCGCCAATGGGCGGCAAAGTTGATGCACCATCATGTGGGCTTGCACCATTTCGCACTTGCGGCGGAACTCCAATACCCCTTGGCGGATACTGGAATAAGTAACGCCGCGCAGGTCGCCGGTGACCATCTCGTAAGTGGGGCCGAACCCGGCAGCAAACTGCAGCAGTTCGGAGCGCAACCAGGGCTCGTAGCTAGCACCTACATCAGCAGGGGCTGAAAAGCTGATTTTTTGTCCTGGGGCCAGGTACTGCAAAATACCCGGTTCCAGGCTTACCGGCCCCGGAGCGGTAGCTTGCCCGCCGAGGGCGCCCGCCTTACCGATTCCTCGGTTGTCCTGCTGTGCCTCTTCAATAAACGCGGCAAACATGGCAGCGGTTTTTTTGCGCACCAGCTCCGCATCCTGGTACTGATCCAGCTCTCGCAGCCTCACTAATACCGAACTTACCCAAGGCAGGCCATTGTTCTGCCCAGGCCGTTCGGGCCGGTAAATATGGGCCACTTGATCGGCTGGCACCGCTACTGTGCCCAGGTTGCCGGCGTGAAAACTAAAACGGGCCTCGCCGGGATGCTCTTTGTAAAAGTGGTAATTAACACGGCGGGCTTTTTTGTTATGGCCAATACCACCTCGAATGGTTATCCCACCGCGACGGGTGTTCAGCTGTTCCGCCAGCTGGTCGGCCTCGATCAATTGCAGCTGCAGAGGCACCGATAGCCCCCAGGACAGGGGGCGGATTCGACGGCGCACAAAACTAGCTCCACTCTCGACAGCACCGCGGCAGGCAAGGGCCTGCAAGCCATACAGATCAAGGGCCCCGGAAGCGTCACATTCTTCAGCCCAATAGGTGAACAAGGTATGTAGGTCTTCACGCAGGCGCTCGTCGTCTAGGTCCCAGCTTGGGCGAATACCAGTACCAACAATATTGGCCACCCAGCTTTCAAGCCCGGAATTCGCCCAGCCGTTATTGCGGGTAACATCACGAGCGCGGGCGCGGATAGTGGGGGCATCGAATTGCTGGGATTCATTGGGCCCGTAATCGTTGGCGGTCCAGGTGCTGAGGCGGCCACCCGTTTTGGCGGCGTCATAGGCTCCACTGGACAGGCTGACACCGCCTGACAACTGGAACCCCGAGGCCGCAAGGTGGGGGAATTCCATTATCAAAACCCTTTGCTGGTGACAGTGGTGACGCTGCCGGAAGCGCCGGCAGCTCTTTGCAGTTCGCGTCGGATTTCGCTGTGTAGGCGTTTTAACTGCGGTAAATCCGCCGGGGCGTAGCTGGCTTCTTTCGTGGTATTTCCACCGCTGAATTTGATCGTCACAGCACGCTTGCCGGACACCAATTTCATAATGGCGTCTTTGACCGCTTGCAGGTCTTCGGGGGTCCAGAGTTGTTCCATTAGCTATTCATCCAGTTGGAGCTAACCCGCTGCGGCTGGGCTTGCTCTTGCTGTTGTGGGTCAACGCGCTCGGCGTAGCTCTGCGGGAGTGCTTCCATATCCGGGTTGAGGATGAACAGGGCGGCCATGGCATAAACGAAGGTATCCAGGGCTTCGTTTCGAATGCCGCTATGAGGCTTGCGAAACCAGATCACTGGGTGGCCGTTGTAGATGACTTTCATTCCCTTTTCAGCGGTGAGCTGTTGGAAATAATCGACCTCAAATTCATCACTCTGAGGAAAGTGGATAAAGCCGGGCTTATCTGATTCGGTAATTTTCAGGCGTCGGGCGATTCGGGTTTTTATGGTGTTAGAGCCGAGGGTGTACAAATCGACGTTGCCGAGGTTGTCACGGCTGGGTCTGCGTACGGGCGGGCCGGTGGGGTCCTTACCGCCTTTAATCGCAAACACCCGGCCCTCTGACTCTCTTTCCTTCACGTAGGCATAAACGTCGTGGGTGTTGTGGCCGCCGGTATCGATACAGCAGGCTTCCACCCACATGGCGTGGCCGCTTTCGTGTTCGTATTGGCGGTCTAGTGCCTTAGAGAGTTTTTCCCAAACGGCGCTGTCACTGGGGTCGCCATCGAATACCTGATAACGCAGTGGCCAGCAGTGATTATTGGGCCCCCAGGCAATCACCTGCAGCTCCAGGCGGTCCGGTTGCACATCGACACCAGCGGTCAACACCACGGCATTCATGGGCACTTTGGGGCCGTAGTTTTCACGCCGGGCGTGTAACGGTTCCCAGTCCAGTTCGGCGGCAGCTTCCTTCCAGGTTTCGCCCTTAACGGTGTTTACGAAAGTTATTAGCTGCTCGGGGTCGTCTTTAACCTCCAGAAACTCCGCCGCGAGGGCAGGCCAGCGGGCTTTGGGGAATGGCGAGTAAGCAGCCCAAATATGGAAGCCGGCGTGGCCGTGGCGTTCGACACGCTCACCACATACGCGGCAAAGGGCGTGGTGACCGTCCCACTTTTCAGGCTCTTGCTCTACTCCACAACATTCAAACGGGGCGGTGCTACGCCATTCGCCGTTCTCCACCATCCACGCGCGGTGGCTGGGGTCTATGGCTTCGTGGCAGTGCTCGCACTCGTAATAAGCCGTTTGCGGTTTTCCCGGTTCCCATTTGATGCCGTAAGGCTTGCCCTTACCGCCCCACTTCAGAGTTTGCTTTTTCTTGCAGTGGGGACAGGGGACAAAGTAGTAACGCTGGTCCGACTTGTTGAACGCCTTTTGAATGCGTGAAAAGCCATCAAGGGTGGGCGTGCTGCCCATATAGATAAATGCGTTGGGGTCGGTGGCGCAGCGCTTTTCCCCCAACTTGATGGGGTCACCCTCGCCGCCTGCGTTGCTGGGATATGCGTCCACCTCATCGAACAGCACACCGCGCACGGTAATGCGGCGAAAGCCGCGGGCGCTATTGGCTCCCACTAGGTGCAGGACCCCGCCGGGGTACTGCTTTTTCAAAAGGGTGTTGGAGCCGTCGCGGGCTTTAGCGGATACCTTGCCCTGTAAGGCCGGGGTGTCGCGCAGCATTGGCGCGATTTCGTCTTTACTGTAGCCCTCGGCATCCTCCACCGTAGGCTGCACCACCAGCAAGCTGCACGGGTCTACATCGATGTGCTTGCCGATAATGTGATTTAGGCACTTGGTATAACCCACCCGTGCCGATTTCATTACAGAAACCCGCTCTGTTTCGGGTTCGTCGAGCGCGTCCATGATGCCGCGCTGATAGGGCTCGCTAGTCCACTGCCCTGTCTCGGTCGAACTCTCTGCGGACAGTACCGCGTATTTATCAGCCCATGCGCTAACTATCAGCTGGGGCGGCGGTGTCATCACCAGACACGCCGCCATCCACAGTCGTTGCAACTGCTTCTGGTAACTGGTCATCTGCGGCAATCTCCCCCAGAGCCTTAAAAACAAGGCTTTTTAAAACTTCTGCTTGTTCGCGGGTAAATCCGGGGATTCGTGACTGCGCTTTAGCGGTCACGCCCAGCATTTTGCTGCGGATATTTGCGGCCATCATTTCCCAAGCCGGCTGCACCAGCTCAACGGCAATCACAGCCTCTTTTTCCTTATCCAGCGCCAGCTTTTCCCGCTCAACTTTGATTTCCAGCAGAGTCTTTTCCAGCACTGCGGCGGGTTTGTCCTGCAGGTCAGTGCTAACGCCCTCGCCTCTCGCTAGCTCCTCCCGCCAGCGCACCACGTCAGCCGTGTTAAAGACCCAGGAGCGACCATTGCCCCCACGTTCTACATAGGGGCAGCCTTTCTTGATCCAGTTGGTAATCGTTGGGAGGGAAACACCGAGGAGGGCCGCAAGCTCATTGCGGTTTACTTCCTGCCCTTTTGCCATGGCAGCCTCCCGAACTTAACGGGGTTTACATTTAAAAAGCAGTGCGAATTGCAGAAACCCCTAGAATTGCAGACTCAAACGCGAATCAAAATGGAATGACAACAACAACAACCCCGAAATAAAAAACTCATATCTAGGCATATTTCGCGAGTACCTTACCCGTATGGCCCGATTTCCTAGATAGGACCCAGGGAATTTTGTCAACACTTTTTTTCACTTTTTTTGCCTTTTTTTCACTTTTTTGCCTTTTTTTGCCATTCCTGGGAGTCTCGGGCCATCTGGTAGCGGCTGACAGCCTCGCCAATCTTGTTGGGGGCAAAGTAGAA